>JBELAH010000023.1:0-44987 GCA_049509035.1 Acidobacteriaceae bacterium | reverse complement strand
TTGAGGTGACCTCCGGCGAGATGCTGGCCGGCAACCGGCAACGAATCCTCTCCGGCATCAATCCCGGTCAACAGGTGGTTTCCAATGTGCTTCAACTCGAAGCAACGCTGGAGTCCCAATGAGGCGGACCTTGCGTTCTGCGCGGCGCTTCTACAACATCTCTCACATGGCCTGAAAATGAACCGGGGTGAGGAACTGAAAGTTAGCTGCTTCCACGCTCCACACCCCTGATTGCTGTGAGATGCTGCCAGGCCCTTCGCGCTACACCAGCGCGGGCACCTTGACGGTTTTGATCGTCTTCAGAATGCGTGAGACGATCTGGTACGGATCGCCTTCGGAGTTGGGACGGCGATCTTCGAGATAGCCTCTGTAACCATTCTTGATGAAGTTGACGGGTAGGCGGACGGAAGCGCCGCGATCCGAAAGTCCATAGCTGAACTTGTCGATGGCCTGGGTTTCGTGCAGACCGGTCAGACGCAGATGATTGTCCGGGCCATACACTTCGATGTGCGCGGCAATATTGTTCTCGAACGCCTTCATCAGGGCTTCAAGATACTCCTTGCCTCCCACGTCGCGCAGGTGCTTGGTGGAGAAGTTGCAGTGCATGCCGGATCCATTCCAGTCGCCCCGAATCGGTTTGCAGTGCAGTTCCAGGTCCACTTCGTATTTCTCGCAAAGACGCATCATCAGATAGCGCGCAGTCCAGACGTCGTCGGCCGCTTTGGCAGAGCCTTTGGCGAAGATCTGGAACTCCCACTGGCCCTTGGCGACCTCGGCGTTGATGCCCTCATGATTGATCCCGGCGGCAAGACAGAGTTCGAGGTGTTCTTCGACGATGGTGCGGGCCAGGCTGCCCATGTACTTGTAGCCGACGCCGCAGTAGTAAGGCCCCTGAGGAGTCTTGGGATGGCCATCCTTGGGGAAGCCGAGCGGCCGCCCGTCCTTGAAGAGGAAATACTCCTGCTCAAACCCAGCCCAGAAGTCAGGGTCGTTCTCGATGGTTGCGCGCGCGTTGGTGGGGTGGGGCGTGCCGTCGGGATGCATGACTTCACTGAGAACGATGTACGCGTCCTTGCGGCTGGCGTCTGGGTAAAGGGCCACCGGCTTCAAAATACAGTCAGAGCTCTTGCCTTCGGCCTGCATGGTGGAGCTGCCGTCGAATCCCCAAAGTGGCAAATCTGCGAGGGTGGGCGGCTTCTCAAACGACTTGATTTGAGTCTTGCCACGCAACTCGGGAACGGGTTTTTTACCGTCAAGCCAGATGTATTCGAGTTTGTATTTAGCCATAGTGACGCCAATCTCCTATCTGCAATGGGTTCTATTTTTGGGATACATACCCAACCTAGCTGGGGGGACATAAAGAACCCATGAAGATTTCGGCGAAGGTGCGGGAAAGGCAGCTTTTAGTCACCGATGCCTGGCCAGCAGCACCATGGCCAGGAAGAGGGCAAACGGAATCAGGGCCAACGCCACGTAGTACACGACTTTTCTCGAAGTCGCGGACTTGCGCTGCTTCCAGTCGGCCAGTTCGGACCTCTCCGCAACGCCAACCTGATCCAGATGCTCCAAATCGTGGGCAAAGGAGTGGGCCGACGGGTAGCGGTTCTTGGGTTCGCGTTCAAGCGCCCGGTAGAGAACCTCCTGCAACTGCGGGCTGATGCTGGGTTCGGCCTCGCGCGGCGGCAGCGGGTGATTGATCAGGCGGTCGTTCATCACCGCCAGGGGCGACGGGCCGGAGAAAGGAGTCTTACCGGAGAGCATCTCGTATAGCATTACGCCTACCGCGTACAGGTCCGAGCGTGCGTCTCCACGCTTGCCCCGGACCTGCTCCGGGGAGATATAGTCGGGGCTGCCCAGGGCCTGGGTGAAGCCTGCGTAGGTCAGCCGCTTTGCGCCGGCCTGCGAGGCAATGCCAAAGTCAATCAGCTTGATGCCGTCGTCGGGGTCGAGCATGATGTTCTCGGGCTTCAGGTCGCGGTGGACCACGCCATTCTTGTGGATATAGTCCAGTGCACTCAGGATCCCCAGCGTGATTTTGAGCGCCCGCGCCGTCGGCATCTTGCCCTGCTCGAACATCACCTGGCGCAGCAGGCGGCCATCCACCCACTCCATCACCATATACACCCGCGACCGATCGTCGTCGGGGTAGATGCGCATCACATTGGGGTGGTCGAGCGCGAGGCCGATTGCCTCCTCGCGCTGGAAGCGGTCGAAGAGGGCCGGATCGGACTCCATGGCAAAATGGGGGACCTTCAGCGCCACCTTGCGGCCGTTCCGCAAGTCGGTTGCGCGGTAGATGGATGCCATCCCACTCTCGGCCACGGCTTCGTCAATGCGGTAGTGGTCAAGTTCCTGGCCGGCTGCAAGAGCTGCGGGAAGACTCATGGGCTCGCTTTCGTCGGTCCGACGTAACTGGCGCTGGCGACTGGAACTCGCGGCCGGGCGGCGGATTCTCTGAGTATAACTGGGCAAAAACTCGTGGGGTTAGTTAAGAAGTGGTAGGGGGGCAAGCGCATCGTGATGCCCATCACAGTATCGTCTGCGGCCACGCGTCTATCCTACTGTCAGCAACTTGAGAACGCGGGCCTTATCGACGGAGCTGCAGGCGACAATGCTGTTCGGAGGGCGTAGCATTTCGCACCTGGGATCTTCAACCCGGCAGCCGGCAGGGAACTGGAGCCGGCATGGCCGCTGTAGATTGGCACCAGCCCGCGATGGGCGGATGAATAGAGCAAGCCTGAACGGGCTGGAGGATGTGTCTTGCGCCTTGCAGTGTTGAAAGAAGCCGCGCCGGGAGAGACGCGTGTTGCCCTGCTTCCTGACGCCGTCAAGGCCCTGATCGCAAAGGGACTCGAGGTCGCCGTGGAATCAGGCGCCGGAGTGGCGTCGGGACATACCGACGAAGCCTACCTCCAGGCAGGCGCCACGCTGGCAACCGACCGCGCCAGCCTGCTCGCTTCCGCCGATATCCTACCCGTGGTCAACGCTCCACCTGCGGAGGACCAGCGGAAGATCAAACGCGGCGCCGTAGCTATCGGCTTTTTCCGGCCGCTCGACGACCCTGCGGCGTTGCTCCCAGCCGTCGAGTCAGGCGCCACCCTGCTCGCCGTCGAACTGGTCCCACGCATCACCCGCGCGCAAGCCATGGATGCTTTGTCCTCGATGGCCACGGTTGCCGGCTACAAGGCCGTCATCCTGGCGGCTGACACCCTTCCGCGACTCTTTCCCATGCTGATGACGGCAGCCGGAACCATCGCTCCCGCCAGGGTCTTCGTCATCGGGGCCGGGGTCGCCGGCCTGCAGGCTATCGCGACCGCCCGCCGCCTGGGCGCCGTGGTGGAGGCCTACGATGTTCGCGCCGCCGCGGGCGAGCAGGTGCGATCGCTTGGCGCGAAATTCCTCGATGTCGATCTCGGCGGCATTGCCACAGAGGACAAGGGCGGCTACGCCCGGGAACTCAGCGACGAAGCGCTTGAGCGCGGTCGCGATCTGATTGCCAAAACCGCGCGCACAGCCGATGTCATCATCACGACCGCACAAGTCCCAGGCCGCCGCGCCCCGCTGCTTATCCGGCGCGACGCGGTGGACAACATGCGTCCAGGCACCATCCTGGTAGATCTTGCGGCGCCCAACGGCGGAAACTGCGAACTCACGCGCCCTGGAGAAACTCAGATCTATCGCGGTGTCACTCTCTTCGCTCCGCTGAATCTGGCCGTCACCGTTCCCGGCCACGCGAGCCAACTCTATTCGCGCAACATTGCCAACTTTCTGGCGCTGCTGATCAAGGACGGCTCGCTCCATCTCGACATGGAAGACGAGATCATCCGCGGCTCCTGCGTGGCCTACCAGGGGCAGGTCGTGAATCCCCGCGTGTCCAGCGCACTGGAAGCGCTGGCCGCGGCCCAAACCAACCTATGAATCCGAGAGCCCTATGAATCCAGCCGTTCTCATCGCTTCGGTCTATGTCTTCGCACTTGCCGCATTTCTGGGTTACCAAGTCATCAGTCGCGTGCCGCCTCTGCTGCATACGCCGCTGATGTCGGCCACCAATGCCATCTCCGGCATCTCGCTGATCGGCTCGCTGGTTCTTGCGGGCGGCCGCGCGCCGCGATATGCGCACATCCTCGGGTTCGTCGCCGTCACTGCCGCCACTATCAACGTGGTCGGCGGCTTTGGCATTACCGATCGCATGCTCAAGATGTTCGGCAAGCGCCTTGACTCCAAAGCGACCAGCTCTTCGGGGACCAAATGACCCTCGAATCCTACTTCATGGAGGCTACGTACCTCCTCGCCTCGATCCTGTTCGTCTTCGCGTTGAAGGGCATGTCTCACCCGGAGACGGCCCGCCGCGGCATGTTCCTCGCCGAAGCCGGCATGATGGCGGCGATCATCGGCACCCTCATCGGCCAGCACATCGTCACCTGGGGCTGGATCATCGCCGGCCTCAGCATCGGCTCCATTATCGGCGCCTGGATGGCCGTCTCGGTTCCCATGACGGCGATGCCACAGCGGACCGCGCTCTCCCATGCCTTTGGCGCGCTGGCTGCCGCGCTGGTCGGGGTTGGCGAATTCCTGGTCCACGGGGCGCAGATGGGCGTGGTGACGCGCGGCGCGCTGGGCTTTGAAGTGATGTTGGGTGCGCTGACCACCACCGGCTCTCTGATTGCCGCAGGCAAGCTGCAAGGCGTTATCGGCGGGAAACCGATCCAGTTCCGCGGCCAGAACGCCATTAATCTCCTGATTGCTGTGGCCATGACGGGAAGCTTCGTCTTCTTCTGGGCGTATCCTGAGACTATCGCCGCGTTTTATACGATGCTCGGCCTGGCGTTCGTCTTTGGGGTGATGTTGGTGATCCCCATCGGTTCGGCCGACATGCCGGTGGTGATGTCGCTGCTGAACTCCTACGCCGGCCTGGCCGCTGCCGCCACCGGCTTCGTCCTTGGCAACAACGTGCTGATTATCGCGGGCACGCTGGACGGGTTCTCCGGCTTCATCCTCTCCGTGCTGATGTGCAAGGCGATGAACCGCTCGATCACCAATGTTTTGTTCGGCGGGTTTGGCGCCGTCATCCAGGAAGCCACGGCCGAGACCGGCGGAGTGATGCGCGAGATCAACATCGAAGATGCCGCGATGCAACTGGCCTTCGCCAATCGCGTGATCTTCGTGCCCGGCTACGGGTTGGCCACCGCGCAGGCCCAGCACGCGGTGCGCGAACTGGCCGATGTGCTGGAAGGCCGCGGCGTCACGGTGAAATACGCGATCCATCCGGTGGCCGGCCGCATGCCCGGTCACATGAACGTGCTCCTGGCTGAAGCCAATGTTTCCTATTCGTCGCTGTACGAGATGGAGCAGATCAATCCTGAATTTCCCTCGACTGACGTGGCGGTTGTGATTGGCGCAAACGACGTGGTCAATCCGGACGCCCGCGACAATCCGAAGTCGCTGATCGCCGGCATGCCCATCCTCGAGGTCGACCGGGCCCGCAGCGTGATCGTGCTCAAGCGCGGCCAAGGCCGAGGCTTCTCCGGACTCGAGAACCCGCTCTTCTTCAAGCCCTGCACCACCATGTTGTATGGCGACGCCAAAGCCAGCCTCAGCCACCTGGCGCAGGCCATCCAGCACGTCTGACGCGGTCTTCGTCGCGCGGGAGCGAGTGCAACCCTCATGCGGGGATGCATGCTGTTTTCGCGGAGACGGCGCGGTGGGGCTGGCGGCAGGGATGCCGTCAGCCAGCCTCTACATTACGACCTGTTTGACCTGATACAGCGGGAATGGGGAGCCTTGCTCTTCGAGCTTTCGGTCGGTCTCGAACTGCTCCGCCCGGCCTTCGGATGACGCCGCGCGGATCTCTTCGAGCAGCTTGCGCTCGTCGAACAGGCGATGGATCGAGTTCACTGCGGCGGCGAATCCCGCGGCTGCGACCGGACGTGAGAAGTAGTAGCCCTGGGCCTCATCGCACTGTCGCTCCGCCAGGAACTTCAGATGGTCCGGCGTCTCCACTCCCTCGGCGATTACCTTGATGCCGAGGTGATGCGACATGGCCACGATGGTCCGCACCACGGTTGCGGCGTTCGGCTCCGTTACTGCCTTCATCACGAAGCTCTGGTCGATCTTCAGCCGGTCGACGGGGTATTGCAGCAGATACGAGAAACTGCAGAATCCCGTGCCGAAGTCGTCGATGGCTACCCGCGCGCCGAGCTGGCGAATCAATTGAAGCTTCTCCAGGTTCGACGCGGAGTTGATCATCAGCGTGTTCTCCGTCAACTCCAGTTGCAGATTCCTTGCCGGGAGGCCACTGTCCGCCAGCGCGCTATCGATCACCTCAAGCAGATTATGCTGCTCGAACTGCCGGGGCGATAGATTCACGGACACCGAGAGGTCCATGCCCAACTCATCGCAGATGGCCTTGGCCTGGATGCAGGACTGCTTCAGCGCCCACTCGCCGATGGCCACGATCAGGCCGGTGTCTTCCGCCAGCGGAATGAAGGTCGACGGCGCAATCACGCCCAGTTTGGGGTGGTGCCAGCGCAACAGCGCTTCCATGCCGATCACACGCCCGGTAGTGAGAGAGACCAGGGGCTGATAGTGCAGGAAGAGCTCTTCGCGAACCAGAGCGTGACGCAGCGCCGTATCCATGGACAAGCGTTCCTGCGACTCTTTCAGCATGGCCTCGGAGAACACCTGGAACTGGTTACGGCCATTTTCCTTGGCGGCGTAGGTTGCCGCGTCCGCGCGCTCCAGCAGGCTGTCAACATCTTCGGCGAAGTCGGGGAAGACGCACACGCCTACGCTAGCGGTGAGGTTGACTTCCATGTCGCCAACCTGAGCGGTGCTGGAAACGCGATCGACCAGCCGTTTCGCACAGCGCTCCACGTCGACGAGGGTAGCGATGTGCGGCATCACCACGATGAACTCGTCTCCACCCAGGCGGCCCAGGGTGTCCGACCGCCGCAGCGACTGCCGCATGCGCTCGGCCATGCCCACGATAATCTCGTCGCCGGCCCGGTGCCCGAGGGAGTCGTTCATCCGCTTGAAGTGGTCAAGGTCGATGACAAATACCGCTACCTTGCGCCCGTGCAGCATCGCCTTCTCAATCGCCTCGGCGATGCGCTCGCGCAGCAGGGTGCGCCCCGGCAGGCCGGTCAACTGGTCGTGGGACGCCATGTGGTTCAGATACGTCATCAATTGCTTGCGTTCGGTGATATCCGATGCGATTGCGATGAATCCGCTGACACTGCCCGCGCCATCCTTCACCGCGGTCACGGCAACATGGACTGGCAGCGTTGAGCCGTCATTGCGAACGTAGGTCCACTCACGCTCGTCGACGTCACCGTGTGCTGCCTTGGCTGTAATCAGGTTCAGACCGTTCAGATCGGGGGCATCGCCGGGCTGCGTCTCCTCGGAGTGCCGGGTCAGTTCGCTGGGATCGTGCAGCGCGGTAATCGAGACCTTGCCGACAAGGTCTGCGCGCTTGTAGCCGGTCAGCCGCTCGGCGGCCGTATTCATTGCCTGGATTATTCCCTTCAGGTCCGTCTCGATAATGCTGAACGGAGCATTCTCGAAGACCGAGTTGCTGAAGCTCGACAGACTCCGGTAGCGCTCTTCGCTGGCTTTGATCTCGGAGGCATCGCTGGTGCGGATCGCCACGCCGTCGCCGAGCTTGGTCACTCGCTGGCGCAGCCAAAGCTCCTTGCCATTCTCCTGGGGGATGGAGTACTCCTCGGACAGCGGCTCGCCGTCCAGCACCACCTTGCGATAGCGGTCGAACATACCGCTGGTGCGATTGGCAGGAAAGAGCACGCACAAGTCCTGGTTGAGCAGCTTGGCCCGCGGCGTCTTCAACAGCTCTTCGGCGTGCCCGTTCACATAGACGAAACGGAAGTCCACGATGTCGCCGGGCTTGGTTCTTACCGCGTCGAAGATGAAGAAGGCGTCGGGGCTGGTCTCAGCCGCAGCGATAAAGCGCGCATCTTCTTCATCGGCCCGGCGATTCGCGATTGAGTAGTTTCTCTCGCGCCAGACCAGCAGAGCCGTGGCCAGAAAGGTGGTTCCCCAGATAAGGAGATTGACTATAGGCGACGCGGGCCCGTGGCGGCCTTCGCTGAGCCGGACGAACAGCAGGGACAGCGCAACCAAGCCTGCGGCCACACGGATCAGTTGCGAGCGTCGAGAACCCTTAAGCCAACGTTCAATCAAAACTGCCTGCCTTCCAATTACCCCACGGTGACTTGAACTTGCGTCACCTCTGGTGCTCAAGTAGCTGGGATAGCTCAGGTTCGAGCGTCAAGCAAGGCTAGCATCCGCGAAGCCGAATGGAACTACTCCGCATAGGGTCAGGGCTACAACTTCCGGGCCATTTGCAACGGGTATAAGTATCTAAGTAGTAAAGGGTTGTCCCTCACCACCTGTCTTATTGGTAATAAGGTACCACGCTTGCGGCCGGGAGCACGTGATCGTGATCACGGGTGTCCTGTGCGAGCTTCCGCTGCTCCATAGAGCGCAGCGCTACTTCTCCGGCTCGTTTATGGCCATCCAACCGTGCAACTGCATCCAGTGCTCCAGCAGGAGCGGCCAGACTTCCAGTTCGGCGAGACCCTTCAACCCCTGACCCATGCCCGTTCCGTGCGGGCCAAGCTCGAAGACATGCAACTCCACCGGAACCCCGGCACGCTTCAGCGCATCGTAGTAGGCCGTCGCATTCAGCGAGTTCACCGTCTGGTCCCCGGTGGTCGAGTAGATAAAGCTGGGCGAGGTGTCCTTGGTGACGTGCCTTACGAACGAGATTCTATCCAGCGTCTCCGGCGATGGGTTGTCGCCTACCAGGGCCTCCATATTTCCCGGCCGCGGCACCGAATCATCCATGGTGAGGCGCGCATAGGAAAAGACGGCAAAATCCGGATGCGCGTTCACGCGTTCCACCGGATCTGCGCTTGCGCGGTCCCGTTCGACCGGCTCGGTTGCCAGGTAGCCGGCCAAGTGCCCGCCTGCAGAGAAGCCCCACACCCCGATCTTGTTCGCGTCGATCCCGAACTCCGCCGCATGGCTGCGCACATAACGCACCGCGCGAGCGCCATCCAGCATAGGAGCCGGATACCGGTACTCGGGAGACAATCGGTATTGGAGCACGAATGCCGCGACCCCGCGCGCGGCCAGCCACCTGGCCTCGACTGCGCCCTCCTTGTCCATGACGACGTGGGTGTATCCGCCGCCGGGGAGGACGATCACGGCCGAGCGGACCCCTGCGCCCGCGGCCGGATAGTAATAGAGCTTGGGCACATCGGCGGATGTGGAACCCTTTGCCAATGGCGCACCGTTCGGCCACAGCGTCAGGATCTTCGCGAAGCCGGTGGGAGGCGGATCGCCGGCGTTTGACGGGCGTGTCGAAGAGGGTGTCTGGGCGTTGCCGGCGGCCAAAGCAAGAGACAAAACTGCGGACAGAAAGGAGATGCGATTCATGACCCTGCCAGCATACCCGGACTTCGCCTCGCGGCCGCAAAATTCTGCGGGCTGCCCGCAACTGTTCCGTGCCGATTCCGTCTATCGTCTAGTTATGAGTGTCGCGCGAGTTTCCAACACTGTTTTGTCGATAGCATTGGTATTCATGGCAGCGGGGAGCGCACCCCTGCGGGCGCAGACGCCCGCTGCGGCTGCCCAGACGAAGCCTGCCGCTCCCGGAGCCGAGCCTGCTCCGGCTTCGACGACAACGACATTGAGTGTGGATGCGCGGCTGGTCAACATCCCCGTGATCGTGTTGGACAAGCGCGGCGCGCTGGTTCGAAACCTGACCAAGGACAACTTCGAAATAAAAGTCGACGACCACCCGCAGACAATCCGCTACTTCAACGTGGACACAGATCTACCGCTGACATTGGGTCTGCTGGTCGACACCAGCCTGAGCCAGCGCAACGTCATCGACGACGAGCGTACGGCCAGCTTCGCCTTCCTGGACGACATGCTGAATGGCCCCGCGGACCGGGATAAGGCATTTGTCGTCCAGTTTGCGCGGCAGACCGACCTGCTGCAGGATGTGACCAGCTCGAAGCCGAAGCTGCAGGCGGGTTTGAAGGAACTGAGCACGCCGGCCGAAGGCGGGGATTCAGGAGGGAGAAACTCCGGCTCCGGCTCTGGTTCCGATTCCAGCGACAGCAGCACAGACCGGGCACGGCGTGGCGGCGGGACTACGCTCTACGACGCGCTGTTTCTCTCCTCCGATGAGTTGATGAGCAAACAGAAGGGACGCAAGGCCGTCGTCATCCTCTCCGACGGCGTTGACAGCGGGAGCAAAGAGTCGCTGGCGTCCTCGATTGAGGCGGCGCAGCGGGCCGACACCATCGTTTATGCCATCTATTACAAGGGTACGGAGGGTGGCGGCTACCAGAACGATAATCAGGGTCAAGGCTATCCCGGGCGCCGCGGCGGCGGGTATCCGGGTGGCGGCGGTGGCTATCCCGGTGGCGGGGGCGGTTATCCCGGCGGCGGCGGTGGCCGCGGCGGCGGAGGTCAAAGGCCGCAGCAGATTTCGCGGCCCGATGGCAAGAAGATCCTCCAGCGCATGGCCGATGAGACCGGCGGACGCCTCTTCGAGGTGAGCAAGAAGGAGACGCTGGCGAACATCTACAAGGAGATCGGCGAGGAGTTGCGCGCGCAGTACCGGCTGGGCTACTCGCCGGACAAGGACACTTCGTCCGAGGGCTACCACCGGATCGACCTGTCGTTTTCGAAGTCGACTCCCAATGCCAAGGACCTCTTTATTCAATCACGCGACGGCTACTACATCGGCGGCTCGAATTAGGGCTAGAAGTAGCGGGTGAGTTCCGCGAAGGTGTTGAGTTCGAGGAGATGCCGGCCGGGTGGCGGCTGGTTGACTCGCTCGTGCTCCAACACCCAGGTGGAGTCGTGGGGGATGAAGACCGCATGCAGCCCGGCGGCAAGCGCGGGGTTGATGTCTGACCTGGGGCTGTTGCCGATCATCCAGGTGCGGTCGTGGTCGCACTGGTGATGGCGGGCGAGCGCGCGGTAAGCAGCGTCGGTCTTTTCCGGCAGTACCTCGACGGCGGCGAAGTGCGGAGCCAGACCGGAGCGGTGCAGCTTGTCGCGCTGCTCGGCCTGATCGCCTTTGGTAACCAGGATGCATCGGTGACGCGCCGCCAGCTCGGCGATGGTGGCGGGCACGCCGGCGATGAGTTCGATCTCGTGGTCGGCAATGGACTGCGCGAAGCTGACGATGCGGGTGTGCTTCTCGGGCGTGACCGGCTTGTCGCTGAGTTGCTCGAAGCAGGCGATCAAGGACTTGCGAAAGCTCTTCAGGCCATAGCCGTGCGCCTTGATGGTGGCGCGCTCGACGTGGTTGAGATGCTCGCGGACCTCCTCCGGCGAGTGCACGCGGTGGTCGAGGTAGGAGATGAACGAGGCGATGGCGCGCTCGAAGTAGATGTTGTTCTCCCACAGCGTGTCGTCGGCGTCGAACAGGAGAGTCTGGCCGGGAGGCTGGCGGACGGATTGAGTGTCGGCGGTCACAGGCGGATTATAGAGGGCTTACGGAGAGGGCACTTGGAGCCACCCCCTACCAAATGCCTAAAGTATGTTTTCTAAATGGGTTAAGTCTGGACTTCCCGGGAGTGTTTTGCGCAGGCCGGGAGCTGGTCCGGAAGGGCGCGCGGAAGATTTCCACAGCGGCCCGGTAACTAATCCTTTAGTTGTTCGTCTGAAGAGTATTGCGCCCGATGCGTGCGCAGGGGGTCCGCTGCCGATGCCGCCGAGGAAGTCCACCACGCTGACGGAAGCCGAGCTAAGGCTGATGAAGATGCTGTGGGTGCGCGGCGAGTCGGCGGTGAGCGACCTGGTGGCGGCGATGCCCGAGAGCGAGGCGCTGGCGTACACGTCGGTGCTGACGACGGTCCGGATACTGGAGCAGAAGGGATATGTGCGGCACCGGCAGGAGGGCCGCGCCTTTCTGTATAGCCCGTGCGTCAAGGAGCAAGAGGCGAGCCGGTCGGAGATCCGGCACATGATGCAGCGGTTCTTCGGCAACTCGCGGGAGCGGCTGCTGCTATCGCTGTTGGGGGACGAAGAGATTGACGCGGAAGAGTTGCAGCGTTTGAAAGAGGCGATTGCGAAGGCCTCGGAGGATCCTGAACCCACCCTTCACGATGTAGCTGTGAAGGATGGGCCACCCAGAGTTGTGGTGGGGCGGAAGGTGGCGCGATGATCGGGCTCGCGGTGGTCATGCACGGATGGATTGCGGGGTTGTCTGGGCTGTCGCAGGCGGCGACCGGCTCGCTGGTGGCTGCGGTGTGGCAGGGAATTCTGCTGGTGGCGGCGGCGGGGCTGGGGTTGCGTCTGCTTCCCAAAACGCCGGCGGCGGTGCGGTTTGCGATCTGGTTTGCGGTGTTTGTGGTGGTGACGGCGTTGCCGTTGGTTTCGCTGTGGCCCCATGCGGTGAGCGCGGCGCGAGCGGATGCGCACGGTCCGTGGTTTACGGTGGATGCGCGGTGGAGCTTGGCGATTGCGGCGGTTTGGGCGGTTGCGTCGCTGGTGCGGGCGGGGACTTTGGCGGCGGCAGCTCTCCGGGTGCGGGCGCTGTGGAAGCGAGCAACGCCGGTGAATTGGGGGGCGCTACGTTCCACTCATCGCGATGAGGCTGCGATGAATGGGGCACCCCAGCAAGAAACAAATGCGGGGATTATTCGCTATGCGCAGAATGACAATTCAGAGGTTGGGTCGCGGCGGGCGCAGATTTGCACATCGGATGAGGTGGACCGGCCGACAGTGATCGGGTTCTTCTCGCCGAAGATTCTGATTCCGGCTTGGATGTTGGAGAAGCTGACGGCGGCGGAGCTGGAGCAGGTTGTGCTGCACGAGGCGGGGCACCTGGGGCGCGCGGACGACTGGATGAACCTGCTGCAGAAGATTGCGCTGGTGGTTTTCCCGCTGAACCCGGCGTTGGCCTGGGTGGAGCGGCGGCTGTGCTTTGAGCGGGAGCTGGCGGTGGACGAACGGGTGCTGCAGGCGTTTGCCGGCCGGGCGGGCGCGGCCAAGGCGTATGCGGCGTGCCTGGCGACTTTGGCCGAGTACCGGCTGGGGCGGCGCGCGCTGGCGCTGGCGTTGGGCGCGCTGGGGCGAGAGTCTGAGTTGGGGCGGCGCGTGGGGAGGATTTTGCGGCGAGAGGCTGGGATGAAGCCGCTGCACTCGCGGCTGGTGCTGGGTGGGGCGATGCTGGGATTGCTGGTTGCGGCAACCGGGTTTGAGCGATGCCCGCAGGTGGTGGGCTTTGCGAAGACAGGGAACAGGGAGCAGGGATCAGGGAACAGGACTGTGGCGAGCGGGTACGAGTATCGGAGAGTGGTGTTTCGCGAGATGGGGACGGCGCAGGTGGGATTGGTGGCGCGGGGCGATCGTTTAAATACCGGACACATGGCGATTGGTGTTGCGTATAAGGCAAATGAAAAACGTGAGATACGACCGATAGTGGGTGTTATACATGAGACTCTGGCCTTGGCGCCGGATTCAAGCGGGCGGCAGAGTGCGGACTTCGAGGGTGCTGATAAGGTGCAGCGACCGGTAGAGCGTGGCGCGGATGATTTGGCGAGGATGATGCGGACTATGGCGTCGGCTTCGCTCGAGTCGAAACGGCAACCCACCCTTTCCGATGAGACTGGAAAGGATAGGCCACCCAGGTTTGTGGAAGCGCAGGGCCAGGGAGTGGTCCAGTGGGTTGTGGTGACTGAGTGGCAGGACGGCCAGGGAACGCGGATGGTGTTCACGACGGCACGGACGTCTGAAGCAGCGGGGCAGGAGGCGATCGCGGGACAACAGCCTTCGGGTCCTGGAGTGACGGCGGCCGGACAGACAGCGGCACCCGAGGAGCAGGGGCCGCGGTATGCGGCGGTGCCGGTGCGAGGCGGATGGATCGTCTTTCAACTTTGAGTTTGTAGTTCAAAGCAGCATGGAGGTATTTCGATGTCGGAAGCAACTAATCAATTAGTAAATGAGGTGAAGAGAATGGCACGGAAACCTTTGAGTCTAGGTGCGGGCGCGGTGTTGACTGCTGCGCTTGCTGTGAGCCTTGTGTTCCACGAGAGCTCGATGCGGGCGGCGGTGAATGCGACGCCCATTGACGACAGCAGCGTTGCGGCGCTGACGGCGCTGGACCGCGCGATGGAGGCGGTGGCAGCGCACGTTGAGCCGGCAGTGGTGAATGTGCAGGTGACCTCGAAGGGGTCGGAGGAGGAGACGTCGCAGGAAGGACAGCAGCAGCAACTGCCTCCGGGCTTTGCGCAGTTCTTTGGGCCGAACGGACCGTTTAGCCAGTTTGGATTCGGTCAGCCGGGACAAGGTCAGGGGCAGGGTCAGGGTCAGGGACGGCGGTTCCAGCAGCAGCAGCGGCCATTGGAGCATGGGGTCGGCAGCGGCATCATCATTTCGCCCGACGGCTACATTGTGACCAACAATCACGTGGTGGACGGCGCGGTGAACGTGAAGGTGACGATGAACGATCGCCGGGTGATGGATGCGAAGGTGATCGGCGTAGACAAGCTGACCGACCTGGCGGTGATCAAGATCGACGCCCACGACCTGCCGTACTTGCAGTGGGGCGACTCGTCCACGCTGAAGCCGGGGCAGACGGTGCTTGCGTTCGGCAGCCCGTTTGGCTACTTCCAGGACTCGGTGACGCGCGGCATTGTGAGCGCGGTGAACCGGCAGAATCCGTATAGCGACGACGCGAGGAAGCCGGGCGGATTCATCCAGACGGATGCGGCGATCAACCCAGGCAACTCGGGCGGCGCGCTGGTGAATGCGCACGGCGAGCTGGTGGGCATCAACACGTTCATCATCTCGGACAGCGGATCGTTTGCGGGCGCGGGGTTTGCGATTCCGTCGCAGATTGCCAAGACCACCGCGAATGAGCTGATTGCGCATGGCAAGGTGGAGCACGGGTTCCTGGGGATTAACATCGAGAATGTGACTCCCGAGAATGCGCAGTTCTTCAATCTGAAGGAGGCGACTGGCGCCCTGGTGTCGCAGGTGACTCCTGACTCGCCGGCTGCACGGGCTGGGCTGAAGAGCGGCGATGTGATCGACCAACTGGACGGGCAAAAGGTGGTGGATTCGAGCTCGCTGCAGATTGCGGTGAGCCAGCGTCAGCCGGGGCAGAAGATCCAGCTTGGCGTTATTCGCAATGGCCAGCCGATGAGCTTGAGTGCGACGGTGGGAGAGTATCACCAGCCGGGCACGCAGGTTGCCGACAATGAGCAAGGAAATGGCGGCCAGGCGAACACGGGCAAACTGGGCCTCGCAGTCGACGACCTGAACGCCGATGCGCGGCAGCAGTTGAACGTGCCTGCGGACGTGCACGGTGCGGCGATTGCGAATGTCCGTCCAGGATCGCCCGCGGAGGATGCGGGCCTGCAGCCGGGCGATGTGGTGCTGGAAGTGAACCGCAAGCCGGTTACTTCGGCTGAGCAGTTTGCGAACGCGGTGCACGCTACGCCGGCGGGGAAGGACATCCTGCTGCTGGTGTGGTCGAAGGGGAACAGCAGCTTCCGCGTGCTGCATCCGGCGGACGGAAACCAGAGCGGGATGTAAGGGCAGTTGTTAGTTGCTGGTTGTTAGTTGTTAGTTGAGATACAAAAGCAAGTGCAGGGGCCGTCGCGGGGATTGCGGCGGCCTCTCTTTTGCAGTGGGGCAGAAACCACGCTTAGCTTGCATAATGATTTCAGGGGGTTGGAGTGAAATTGCTCAGGGTAGCAATTCTCTTGCTTGTGGCGCAGATTTGTTTGGCACAGAGTGTGCCGCCGATGGCGGCAGATGCCGACCCAACCTTTGAGGTCGCCACTATCAAGCCAAGCCAGCCTGACGAAGAGCGGAGTGTGCAGGTGCAGGGCACTCGGCTGGTTACGGCAGATACTTCGCTTGTGGATTTGATGATGTTCGCCTATGGGGTTCATTCTCTTCAGGTCGTCGACGGTCCGCAGTGGATTAGCTCGGATAAGTTCGACGTGGTGGTGCAGCCGAGCCTTCCGGGCAGGCCGAGCACGGCTCAGATGCGGTCAATCGTTCAGAAGCTTCTTGCAGACCGATTCAAACTGACGCTCCATCACGCGCAAAGGGAGCTTCCGGTCTATCGGATCATCACGGCGAAGGGCGGGCCGAAGCTGATGCCGACGCCGACGGAGGAACAGCTAAGCACGAACACTGCGGCGGTTGGAATTGCTGCAGGAGAGATGATGGTGAGAAATGCGACTCTGAGCGAGTTTGCGAGTTTGATGCAGCGGTACGTTCGTCTGGATCGACCGATTGTGGACCATACCGGAATTGCCGGGAAGTACGATTTCAAATTGAATTGGACGCCTGATTTCTCTCAATTTGATGGGCATCCGCCCTGGACTGCGAAAAATGACGGGAGCGATCCACCGACGCTATACACCGCGATCCAGGAACAGTTAGGGCTGAAGCTGGAGGCTGCGAGAGAATCGGCCGACGTTTTAGTTATCGACCATGTAGAGAGACCCTCGGAGAATTAGCGGTCTCGTCCGAGGTGGCGGAGGGCGAGGCGGGCGGCGTTGGCTCCGCACATGCCGTGGACGCCGCCGCCGGGAGGGGTGGAGGCGGAACAGAGGTAGATGTCCGGCGCGGAGGTGCGGTATTGGCGGCGGGTGGGGCGGAAGAGGATCTGGCGCAGGTTCATAGCGCCGCCGACGATGTCACCGCCGATGAGGTTGGCGTCCATGGTTTCGAGCGTGGCGGGCGTGGAGACGTGGCGGGCGAGGACGCAGTCGCGGAAGCCGGTGGCGAAGCGCTCGATCTGGGCTTCGATGCGGGCGAGCGTAGCGTCGGAATCGGTTGAGCCGTTGGGGACGTGGCAGTAGGCCCAGGCAATATGCCTGCCTGCGGGCGCGCGGGAGGGATCGAAGAGGGTGGGCTGGGCGAGCAGGACGAAGGGCGTTTCTGCGTGGCGGCCTGTGGCCATGGCTTGTTCAGAAGCTGCGATTTCGGCTAGCGTGCCTCCGATATGGACGGTGGCGGCGCGGAGGCAGGCGGGGGCGTTCCAGGGGATGGGGCGGGAGAGGGCGTAGTCGACCTTGAAGGCGGCGGGGCCGAATTTGTAGGCGGCTAGCTGGCGGCGATAGGTGGGGGTGAGCTGGTTTTCGCCGGCGAGGGCGAGGAGTTGGCGGGGCGAGATGTCGCAGAGGGTGAGGTCGCAGTCGGGGAGGTCGGCGAGACTGTGGATGGGCGTCGAGGTGGTGATGCGGCCGCCGAGGTGGATGAGATAGGCGGCGAGGGCATTGCTAAGGGACTGCGCGCCGCCCCGCAGGATGGGCCAGCCGACCGCGTGCGCTGCGGCCCCGAGAACCAGGCCGAAGGAGGCGCTGAGGGCGCGGTCGAGACGCAGAAAGGAGTGTGCGGCGAGCCCAGCGAAGAGGGCGCGGGCGGGTTCGGTGCGGAAGTGGAGATGAGCGACGGTGGTGGCGGAGAGGGCCGCGTTGAGGCCGAAGCGGGCAAGCAAAAAGGGATGCCTGGGCCAGGCGATGACGGGGCCGAGAATGCCGGCGGCGAACTCCGGCCAATGGGATGAGAATGGCTCCATCAGGTTGCGCCAGGCGTGGCCGTCTGCGCCGAGCGCGGCTTCAGTGTTGACCAGTTCCCGCTCCAGCGTAACGGCGGTGCCGTCGTCGAAGGGGTGGGCGAGCGCGGCGGAGGATTGAATCCACTCAATGTCGAAGTGCTCCAGGGGTAGTGAATTGAAGAACGGAGAGCCGGCGGCCATGGGGTACACCGCGGAGCCGAAGTCGTGCTGGAAGCCGGGCAGGGAGAGTTCCATGGTGCGTGCGGCTCCGCCGACGGTGGACTCGGCTTCGAAGAGCTCGACGTCGAGGCCGGCCTGCGCGAGCACGATGGCGGCGGCAAGGCCGTTGGGGCCTGCGCCGATGACACAGGCTTTGCGGCGGCGACGATTGGTGGTTTGCGGCATAGCCTCCGATTGCGGACGGGTTGCGGTTCCGCTATCCTCCTGCAAGGTTAGACCGGTTTCGCATGCATGTCGCGGACGCGAGCGGCTGGTGATGAAACAGCGGTCAGCTCTCAGCGGCCAGCTTTCAGCGGCGACGGCTTCATTCAACCGGGGGAACGGGATGGACAAAGCCAGGCGTTTATTCCTCTATCTGTTCGATGCGGAGCATGGCGCGAGGGACAGGCTGATTGCGCGGTGGGTGTTTCTGCGCGCGATGGGGTTGATCTATTTTTCGGCGTTCTACGCGCTGCTGTTCCAGGTGAAGGGGCTGATCGGGCCGCGGGGGATTCTGCCGGCGGGCGAGTTTCTGGACGATGCGCGCAGCCTGGGTGCGACGCGGTTCTGGTATGCGCCGACGCTGCTATGGCTTTCGAGCAGCAACCGTATGCTAATGGGGCTGATGTGGGTGGGGCTGATTGCGGCGGTGCTGTTGGTGGCGAATTTGTGGCCGCGGGCGATGCTGCTGGTCTGCTTCGTGTGCTACCTGTCGTTCGTCAGCGCGGCGCAGGACTTCTCCGGCTACCAGTCGGACGGGATGCTGCTGGAGGCAGGGTTCCTCTCGCTGTTTCTGGCGCCGGGAGGACTGTTGCCGGGGAGGGGAGCCAGGCGGCCTCCTGCGCGGGCTGCGGTACTGCTGCTGCTGTGGGAGTGGTTCCGGATTTACTTTGAGTCGGGCGTGGTGAAGTTGCTGAGCGGCGACCCGACGTGGCGCAACCTGACCGCGATGTACGAGTACTACCAGAACGGGCCGCTGCCGACGTGGATTGGCTGGTATGTGCAGCATCTGCCGAACTGGTTCCACAAGGCAACGGCAGGAGCGACGCTGGGGATGGAGCTGGTGCTGGTGTGGATGGCGTTTCTGCCGCGGCGCTGGCGGATTGCGTGCTTCTTTATCGTGACGGCGTGGCAGATCGGCGTGATTGCAACCGCAAATTACACGTTCCTGAACTATTTGGTGCTGGTGCTGGCGTTTCTGCTGCTGGACGATAAGTTCCTGCGGCGACTTGTGCCGGGGCGTTGGCGTAGTGGGCTGTTCGCGGGAGACACTGTGGCAGCAGCGGGCGCGGAGGCGGCAGAAGGCAAGGCGACCGCCGTGACCTCAGGGGCTAAAGCCCCTCTCCTTTCACAGGCTTTGTTCGGCACGGGTGAACCCGTGCCCTTAAGCGAAACCAATTCAGCGGATTCGAGGGCGGCGGAGGATGAGACAGCGCCGGTGTGCGGGGCGCGTTGGCTGGTGTCGGCGGGAATTGCGGTGCGCGCGATTGCGCTGACGTGGGTGTTTTACGCGACTACGGTGGAGTTGGTGGCGATGATCTGGCACGAGATGCCGTTGCCGACGTCGCCGGTTGCAGCGCTGGAGCCGTTCCGCATTGCGAACCAGTACGGGCTGTTTGCCGTGATGACGCCGCACCGGTATGAGATTGAGTTTCAGGGTTCGAACGACGGAGAGAACTGGGTTGCGTATCCCTTCCGCTACAAGCCGCAGGATGTGCGTGAGCGGCCCGGCATTTATGCGCCTTACCAGCCGCGGTTCGACTGGAACCTGTGGTTTGCGTCGCTGGGATCCTGGCTGCAGAATCCGCTGGTACCGCGGACAGAGGAGTTGCTGCTGCATGATGGCGACCGGGACGTGCTGGGATTGTTTGCGGGGAACCCGTTTCCGAACGCGCCGCCGAAGTATGTGCGCGCGGTGATCTGGCAATACTGGTTCAGCACGGCGGCGCAGAAGCGCGAGCAGGGGGTGTGGTGGACGCGCCAATATCTCGGGACATATGCCCCGACGATCGTGCTGCGAGAGGATGGGCGGTACGGGGTGGTGGCGGCGCCGTCGCGCGAGGCCGAGCCGGAGGAGTGAGGTCTGGGCACCGGCAGATTGTAACCTCAAAAGGCTTGCTTTTTGCCCGTAAATGCCCTAGAATGAATCTCGCGTGTCTTAGATGAAGAGTTATGTCGGATGCGCCACGCAAGTGCTCCGGCTCGATCCAAAGAGCTGGAAACAAAGGACAAAGGACACACAACTGATGGCAAAGCGTCGTGGAAATCCGAATTGGGGCAAGCCGGAACCGATCGGCCCGGTGGTCCCAACCGTTACATCGTTTGAGCAAGTGGTGAAGGAATTCAAATTGACTCCGGACCAGTACATTCGTTCCACCCGGCTCCGCGAGTGGGCTCGTCGCAACAAGAATTCAAAGTACATCCCCGAGGCGCTGCTGGAGGCCTGGGGGTTCGAGATCGAGTCGACGCTGTAAGGTTTGCTTGAGTCTGAATGCGAGCGCCGCCTGGTATGGGCGGCGCTTTCGTTTGGGGGCAGGATTGAGGTGCATGGTTCGGGGCGCTTTTCGATCCGGAACAGGCGCGCAGGCTCATATGATGGAGAGCAGGAGATTCCATGAAGAGTTCAGGAACAGGGAGGGTGCTGGCGACCTTCTTTCTTGGCGTGATGTTCGGGATTTATCGGCACTATCAGCAGATGCGTCAACTAGGTGGCGGGCGTGATGCGTTCCTGGCCCAGCAGAGCCACTATTTCGACCGGATCGCGCGGCTTCACTCGCTGGGTTTCATGCTGATCGCGGGAGTGATCGTGGCGGCGATTGCGGTTGGCTTGTATGAGCTGATTGCGGCCGGGTTCACCAAACTGGCGGGGCCCAGCACGGCGGAGGAGTAACGGATGGCTGAGGGACCGCAAAAGACGGTCTTCGCTGAGGTGGAGGAGGCGGTCGCGGAGATCCGCGCGGGGCGGATGGTGGTCGTCGTGGACGACGAGGACCGCGAGAACGAGGGCGACCTGACGCTGGCGGCGGAGTTTGTGACGCCGGAGGCGATCAACTTTATGGCGCGCTACGGGCGCGGGCTGATCTGCCTGACGCTGACCGAAGAGCGCGCGGACTACCTGCGGCTGGGGCCGATGACGGCGGAGAACACGTCGCGGTTCGGCACGGCGTTTACTGAGACGATTGAGGCGCGCGAGGGTGTGACGACGGGGATCTCGGCGGCGGACCGGGCGCATACCATCCGGGTGGCAATTGATCCGCGATCGAAGGCGAACGACCTGGCGCGGCCGGGGCATGTGTTTCCGCTACGCGCGCGCAAGGGCGGGGTGCTGGTGCGCGCAGGGCAGACTGAGGCATCGGTTGACCTGGCGCGGATGGCGGGACTGGTTTCCGCGGGCGTGATCTGCGAGATCATGAACGAGGACGGGACCATGGCGCGGGTGCCGGACCTGATCAAGTTCTGCGAGGAGCATGGATTGAAGATGCTGACGGTGGCGTCGCTGATCCGCTACCGGCTGCAGCACGAGCGCTATATTCACCGCGTGGCCGAGGCTACGCTGCCGACCCGGTACGGCGACTTCCGCATGATCGCGTACGAGAGCGAGGTGGACGGCGCGGAGTCGCATGTGGCACTGGTGTACGGCAACCGGATCGACAACCAGATTGGCGACGAGGCGCCGGGGCGGGCCGAAGACGAGCCGGTGCTGGTGCGCGTGCACACACACTGCCTGGCAGGCGATGTATTTGGGGCGACGCTGTGCAACTGCCACGCGCTGGTGGACAACTCGCTGCGCATGATCGCCGAGGCGGGCGAGGGCGCGTTGATCTACCTGCACAATGGCGCGCGCGGGTTCAGCATCGACCGGTCCGGGGTTGCAGGCAAGGCTGGGTTAGCGCCGCCCAGGTTGGTGTTGCACCATGACGCCAACCGGAGTCCGAAGCTGACCGAAACGTATGACGACCGCAGCCAGCGGGCGCAGCGCATTCTGCGTCAGGTTGGGCTGGGCGGGCAAATTCTGTCGGACCTCGGCATCAGCCGCATTCGCCTGCTGACCAACACGCGCACGCACGTTCCTGCGCTGCAGGGGTTTGGGATCGAGATTGTGGAGCAGGTGCCGGTTCCGGTGGGCGCGAATGCGGTGTCGAGGGCCTGATGCGCGTGACGCGAAAGCATACGGCGAAGTTATGCGTGGCTTTTCTGCTGTGCTGGCTCGCCGGTGCGGCTGCGGCTGCGCAGACGGCCCACTGGGTGGGATCGTGGGCCTGTTCGCAGCAGTTGCCTGAGCCGCAGAACGCGTTGGCCCCCGAAGATCTGCGCGATGCCACGCTGCGCGAAGTTGTTCATCTCTCCATTGGCGGAGATCAGATTCGCGTGCATATTTCCAACGCGTTTGGCAGCGAACCGCTGCACCTGACGGCAGTTCACGTGGCGCGGCCGGGGGTGGGGCGGGGAAGCATCGATGCGTCGACCGACAGGGCGCTCACTTTTGGGGGCACGCCGGATGTGACGGTGCCGGCGGGCGCAGAGTATATCTCCGATTCCATTGCATTTCCGGTGACGGCATTCTCCGACCTTGCGGTGTCGCTGCATTATGACCAGCCTCCGGCGCAGCAGACAGGCCATCCCGGCTCCCGAGCCACTTCGTATGTGGTGGGTGGGGACAAAGTCTCTGCGGCGGAGATGGCAGGCGCGAAAAAGGTGGAACACTGGTATCAAGTTTCCGGCGTGGACGTGTTGGCGCCTGCGCAGGCAGCGGCGATTGTGACGCTGGGCGATTCGATCACCGACGGCCACGGTTCGACGACCGACGGCAACGACCGTTGGCCTGACCTGCTGGCACGGCACCTCAATTCTGACTCCAGACTGGCGACGATGAGCGTTCTGAATGAGGGCATCGGCGGCAACCGGCTGCTGTTGGACGGCCTCGGACCGAACGCGCTGGCGCGATTCGATCGCGACGTGCTGGCGCAGCCGGGAGTGCGGTTTGTGATCGTGCTGGAAGGGGTGAACGACCTGGGAATGCTGACGCGGGACCATGAGGTGACCAGCGGCGAGCACGAAGCACTGGTACACAACATTGTCTCTGCCTATCAGCAGATGGCGCTGCGCGCGCATGGGCACGGCATTCGCGTGATTGGGGCGACCATTCTTCCGTATGAAGGTTCGGACTATTACCATCCCGGACCGGCCAACGAAGCAGACCGCCAGGCGATCAACCGGTGGATTCGTGGTGCAAAGGATTTTGATGGGGTGGTCGACTTCGACGCGTTGATGCGCGATCCGGCACACCCGAGCCGGCTTCTGCGCGCATTCGACTCCGGCGACCACCTGCACCCGTCGCCCGCCGGATACAAGGCGATGGGCGAGGCAATTCCGCTCGCGTTATTCCTGCACTAGAGCAGTCTCCGCAATGCTGGGACTGGCTCCGGCGTCGAGCAGGGAAGTGAAGCCGCGTCGGCGCATCTCGCGTTCGAACGCAGCGTGATCGGCGTACTTGTACAGGATGGTCTGGAATCCAAGTGCGACTGCGGCAGCGACATTCTCTGCGCGGTCGTCGAGGAAGAGAATGTTGGCGGGCGCGGCGCCAATGGCCTCGGCGGTCTTGAGGAAGATGGCGGGCTCAGGCTTGGCCATATGCAGCGCGTAGGACCAGATGCACTGGTCGAAGCCGGCGAGCCAAGGGAACCTGGCAACGATGCCCTGGGCCATGCAATCGCCGATGTTGGAAAGGATGGCAGTGTGGATGCCCGCGCGCTGGAGCCGGCTGGCCCACTCGACCATGGGCGGGTTGAGGCTGGCCCAGAGGTCGATGTCGGCGGCGAGCAGCGCGGCCAGCTGCGTGGCATTGAGCGTGATGCCGGCGTGGGCGGCAACCGCGTGCCAGTAGGTGGGGCCGGTGAGCGCGTCGCGGTCGTAGTCGTGGCGGAACTTCCAGTAGGCGTCGTGCAGGCGGGCTTCGTCGAGGCCGGTGATGGCGCGGATTCGCGCCCAGGCTACCGGATCGAGCGGGCCGGAGAGCACCTGGCCGTAGTCGAAGAGGACCGCGTGGATGCGGCTGGCTGGGCCTGCGTCGGCGGGAGTTGGGTTTTCCAGATATGGAAAGGGCATCTGGTTCGATTGTAGGCGATACCCTTGAAGAGGCGATGGCTGCGAGACTGACGAGCATAATGCAATCCGCGATGTGGACTTCGGAGTTGAGGCGCTGGCTGGACGAATGCGCGCGCGAGGCGGGTTTCGACGCTGCCGGCGTCGCCGAGGTACGCGCGCTGGACGATGCAGTCGCTGTGGAGGAGTCGGCGCGCTATGCGGGATGGGTGGAGGCAGGGCGCGCGGGTGAGATGGAGTATCTGAAACGGCGCGATGAGTCCGGCAGGCTGGTGCGCAGCGCGCTGCAGGTGGCGATGCCGTGGGCGCGTTCGGTGGTGGTGTGCGCGCTGAATTACAACGCGGATGCGTCGAGGTCGGTTGACGCCGCGCCGCTCGGGACGGGTTGGATTGCGCGTTATGCCTGGAGCGGGCGGGTGCTGGAAGACGGGAGCAGCGTGGCAACCGATTATCACGATGAGTTGCTAAACCGGTTGCGGAAGATCGAGGCGGAGTTGCTTGCGCGGGCGGGATGCGAAACCCGCTGCTACGTCGATACGGGGCCGCTGGTGGAGCGCAGCCTCGCGGTACAGGCCGGCGTGGGCTGGATCGGCAAAAACACCTGCGTGCTGAATCAGCAGCTGGGATCGTGGCTGCTGCTGGGAGTGATTGTTACCTCGCTGCCGGGGGGGGAGATGGGCGTGACGATTGAAGGGCTGGACCGCTGCGGTACCTGCACCCGCTGCATCGACGCGTGCCCCACCGGTGCGCTGCTGGGGACGAAGGAGATTGCGGGTCCGCGCGAGATGGATGCGTCGCGCTGCATTGCGTATCTGACTATCGAGAAGAAAGGCGCGATTGACGAGAGCCTGCGCGAGGGGATGGGGCGGCAGGTGTTTGGGTGCGACATCTGCCAGGATGTGTGTCCGTGGAACCGCAAGGCCCCCATCGGAGACGCTGACGGAATGCAGGCGCGGCGAGAGCTGATAAATCCGGCGCTGGACTGGCTTGCGGCGATGGATGTGAAGGAGTTCAAGCGGCGCTTCAAGGGCTCGCCGCTGGAACGCACCGGACGCAAGCGGCTCCAGCGCAACCTGGCGATTGCGATGGGAAACATTGGAGAAGAGCGCTTCGTCGCACAGTTAGACGAGTGGCGGGCCAGTGAGGATGCGGTGCTGGCGGAGGCGGCGGAGTGGGCGCGGGAGCGGATTCTGGCGCGACGGGCCAGCGGCTGAAGCAAATGCGCGCGGATTGAGGCTTCGAGTTGCTCTCGTACGTCTGCTAGCCTAACAACGAGTCACGTTTCGCGGCTGAGGAAAGCGCGGGACGTGAGCAGACTGGCCTCTACTCCTTCCGCGCCAGCCCGGGAGCAAAGTTCGCCACGATGTCCGCAGGCAACGCGCAAGAAGATACCCCTAAAGCTACGGCAACCGTTCCCATCTCCGAGGTGCGCCCGGTGGTTCGCGCCGCAGGCTTCGGGGCGCAGGTCGCCGCGCTGGCGAAGTACATGACCAGGACCGAAGTGCATACCTACGCGTTCAGCGTGGCCGCAAATGTAATTCTGTCGCTCTTTCCGTTCATTGTGATGATGATGACGATCTCGCGGCAGGTTTTCCATTCGGTGGCGATGGCGCGCGTGGTGGGCGAGATCATGTCGACTTTCCTGCCTTCGGACCTGACCATCGATCCGAACTACATCATGGATCACATGTTGAAGCTGGCATATGCGCACAAAGGGGTGCAGGTCTACTCCGTGGTGATGCTGCTTATCAGTTCAACCGGGGTGTTCATGCCGCTCGAAGTTGCATTGAACGGGGTGTGGGGAGTAAGCAAGAACAGATCGTATCTGTGGAACCAGATCGTCTCCCTGGGTCTTGCATTCTCGGCAGGCGTGCTGGCGATGATTTCAGTCGCGCTCACCACAGGCCAGAAGTCGCTGCTCGCATGGATGTTTCTACGCCCCATCAGCAACAAGTTCCTGGCCAAAATCCTGGTCCCCGCCGACAATCTACTCTACAAGCTATTCGATGGCGCGACCATGCATGTTTGCGCTCTGGCCGTGAGCATTCTCATCTTCTTTCTGATTTATTGGATCCTGCCCAACCGCAAGGTACCCGCGCGCGCGGTGATGCCCACCGCTATCGTGATGGGCCTGTTGTGGGAGGCGGCGAAGTACCTCTATGTGCTGGCGCTTCCGAAGCTGGACTTCCAGGCGGTGTATGGCCCCTTCTATGTCTCGGTAGGGCTGATGATCTGGGCGTTTCTCTCGGGCCTTCTGCTGCTGGCCGGTGCGCACTTTTCGGCGACGCGCTATGCTCTGTCGGTGGCACGCGAGGAAGAACGCAAGCAACGCGAGCAGCAGGGTAAGGAGAACGATGCAGCAGGTGCCTGAGTCCGTTGGGCAGCAGGAGGGCCACCCCAGGTGGTGGAGGCGTAGGCCCCCTACCGGAATAGCCGGCGCGGTGTTCTGGCTCGCGCTGTGGTTCGGGCTGCTGTGGCTGCTGCGGCTGACGCCGGTTCCCGGTCACACGCTGCTGGGCTGGATGCAGGTGCTGGTGGGGATAGCGCTGACCGGGTTGGCGGTGCCGATGGCCTGGCGCCTGATTAATCAACACCTGCTGTGGAGTGTGCGCAACAAACTTATTCTGACCTACCTGCTGATCGGCCTGGCGCCGGTGGTGCTGGTAGTGACGTTTGTGACCATTTCGGTGTGGGTTGCGGCGGGACAGTTTTCCATCCATCTTGCCGATTCGCGCATGCGCCAGGAGTTGGACGAGTTAGGCGTGAATAACGCTGCCCGCGCGGGCATGATGGCGCGCATGATGCGGGCGCGTGAGCAGGGCCTTATCGGGCAGGTGCCACCACCGCCGCGGCGACCCAACGTGCGACCGGCGGGGAACGCGACTCCGCGGGCAACACCAGCGGCGCCCGCAGATACGTCTGCTGCCGCCACCGACGCCAGTGCCGCCTCGGAGGCGACGCTGTCTTCTGAAGCTCCGCCGGATCCGTTGCGTGCGCGACTGCACCCGCACACGGCGATTTATCTGAATGGCGCTTCGTTGCCGACGCTGGCGGGTGTGCCTGCGTCGATTGTTGCGCAGAATGCAATGGCGCGAACCCCGCTCGGCTTTCCCGTGTGGGCTGCCGATCTGCATGGAGAGCAGATCCGCTACCTGGTTCTCGACGGCGAGGATCTTTACCTGGTTGCCATCGACCAGCGTCCGGTCGAAGGCAGCGGCATGGTAACGGTAATCACCAGCCTGCCTGTCGACGGCGCTCTGGTGGACGTGATCGCAAAAGGGCTGGGCCGGGTAAACCTTCTGACTGGGGTGGTGACCGGGGACCTGCTGACCGTGCCCGCGGACGTGCCGCCTGAGCCGGCACCCTCGAGCCCGCGCGAGATTACTTCGGGGCACAAGAGCACCGGGGTCGCCTCCGTTCACGGCGGGACCGAGCCGATCTCAGTCTATGTCTACGACTTTGGGGTGCGCTTCACCTCCACACTGGACACCGTCGACTGGGAGACCGGCAAGGCGGCTGCGTTGCCCGCGGTCATCGAGGTGCACTCGCGTCCCTCGCTGCTCTACCGGCAGCTCTTCGGCAGTTCACTGGGCGGGGTTGTTACTAATGCAATCCGCTATGGCCTGATTGCGCTGTGCATGGTCTTCGCGTTGATTGAGGCGCTTGCCCTGTGGATGGCACTGCGCCTCAGCAGCGACTTCACAAGTTCGGTGCAAGAGCTTTACGCGGCCACACAGCGAGTAGACCGCGGCGATTTAACCCATCGCATTCCTTCGGCACACCGGCGGCAGAAGGACCAGCTTAGCGAACTGAATCGTTCGTTCAATCGCATGACCGGATCGCTCGAACGGCTGCTCGCCGAGCAGCAGGAGAAGGAGCGCCTGCAGAGCGAGCTCTCCATTGCCCAGGAGGTGCAGGCCAATCTCTTCCCCCACCATGTGCGCAACCTGCCCAAGCTGGAGTTGCATGGTATCTGCCGACCTGCGCGCTCGGTCTCCGGCGATTACTACGACTTCCTCATCTTCCATCATCCGAATCGCCCGGATGGCTCGCCGGGCGGTGAGTCGGGCGTCGGCATCGCGCTGGGGGACATCAGCGGCAAGGGCATCTCGGCGGCGCTGCTGATGGCGACGCTGCACTCCGCCGTGCGCGCCTACCGGCTGGCGAGTGAGGACCTGGTGTATAGCGAGAGCTCGGTTGCGGGCCTAAGCGCAAGTAAGGAAGGCACGGCCGGAGACAGCGGCAAGCTGTTCGAATCGCCGGGGCGCATCCTGTCGATGTTGAACCGGCATCTGTACCGCAGCACCCAGCCGGAGAAGTACGCCACGCTTTGTCTGGCGCACTACGACGCGGACACCGCGCAGCTCACCTACTCGAACGCCGGGCATCTGCCGCCTCTGGTTCTGAGCCGCGACGGCAAGATCCGGCGGCTCGACCGCGGCGGCACCGTGGTGGGCCTGATCGACGGCATGCGCTACGAGGAAGACCGCATTCAGATGAATGCGGGCGACATCCTGGTAGCCTATTCGGACGGCATTACCGAGCCGGAGAACGACTTCGGCGAGTTTGGCGAGGCGCGCCTGATGGAGGTGGTCGCGCGCTATCGCGACCAGGCGCTGGGCATCATCTCCGCGCAGGTAATGCTGGCGCTGGACGCGTGGATCGGCGCCGAAGAACAGCCCGACGACATTACGCTGGTGCTGGCGCGGCAGTTGTGAGCGGGGCCTACTTGATCTTCGTCGAGCCCACGTAGTCCTTAAGCGCGATCGTGACGGCCGGCATTTCGATTTCGAGCCGGCGCTGGAAACGCTTTTCCACGAACTTGATCGGCATTCCAGGGCAGAGATTTCCCGCCCTCGTAGGAGCGCCCAATTGGAGCGGCGTTACATCGACTGAGCTGATGTGCGGCAGCATGGAGACAGAGCCGGCATCCCCAACCAGGCCGAACGCGGGATCGAGCACTGCATCCGGGAGGGTGCACGGGCCGAGCTTCCTGAAGGTCTCAATCGCGAAGTGGGACGGGGCATGGAAGGCCGAGCGGCAGTTGACGACCGAGTAGCTCTCATCCAGTAAGCAGAACCCAAGCCCCCGAATCCGAGTTCCGACCGTGGAGAGCGTGGACCCCACTGGAGGCTGATCTTGAAGTTGCGTGAGGGCGAATTCGATGCGCAGCGATACTGGACTGCCGGCGAGACGGTCGTAAACACTTCTCGGAATAGAGAACTCCGAAAATGCGGTGATCTGGCCGGAAGATTGGCTGGACGAAAGCGCCCCCGCCTGGGAGAGCCAGGGCGACTGCCATTGATAGCCATTCGCTCCAATGAGGGTCAACCTGTGGCCGTCCAGAGCAAAGCTCGTGCCAGGCTCGATCCCCGAGAGCAACAAGGGTAGATGGAGATACAGCCGCGCGTCGGGATCGCTGGGCAGGGGAGTTCCAAACGCACGCAGCGGGTTGCTGTCGAATTGGACGGAGACGGAAGAACTACCCGTGGGCAGCGGGTATCCGTAAGCCGCAAGCGATGTTCCGGGCACCGTCACTTGCAGCAGCAGCGTCAGGACAGGAGCCAGGATGAGGATGTTGAGGGAACGCCCGGTCGTGCGATTCCGGTACTGGTTGATGAGCGCCGCCGAAAGGACGGCCGCAATCAGGAAGAGTTGCAGCGGAAGGAGACTTCGCGGAGCCAGCCCCTTGAATAGAGTTGGAAAAGAGGCTACGGCAACCAACATGGCGACGAAGACCAGCAGCACCAGCATGGCTCGCCCAATGGATCGAGTCAGGGCCGCCGCGCAGACGACGGGAAGCACAAAGACTACCGTGAAAACCAGCAAGTTGTGCAATAACGCAGGGACGCTCTGCGCAATGGATAGGTGTGCCTGGTGAAGCAGGATTACCTGCGAAACGACCAGCGGAAAGTAAAGAAAGGTCAGCAGAAAACAGCACTTCGCAGCAATCAGCTTAGGCCACTCGTAAGGCCGCGTTGTCCAGAACTGGTTCAAACCGACCAGGCGTTCTGCCTGGATCAGGGAGATAATCAGGACGACCCATATCATGCAAAATGTCAAAACCAATACGTTGGTTAGGGTGTCCGTGGAAAAAAACATCAAGGGGTTCGAACTCCAGCTTTTCGACTCAAGCACTGTAAAGAGTGTCAGCGTGGACATCGGCATCAGCAGTTGCGCCCACATTTGGGCCGTGTCCTTGCGGAAGATGTTGAGGGCCTGATTCATTTCGTTGTCCCCCGGTCGGACTTGGCGCGGATGCCGCGGTTGGTGCGGGCATTGGCGAGAAAGATGGAACGCAGCGACAACGGCTCGAAGGCCAATTCGCTGGCGCCGGGAAAGATCGTCCGGATGTGCGCAATCGTCTTCTCCTGGGTGCTAAACGCGGAATCCTTGAAACGCACGCGCGAACCCGAGTGCTCGACCTCCAGCCACGAGTCCGGCAGGTCTGCTGCTCTGGTTGCGGACGCGTCGGTGTGGAACTCGACCTGGCGGAAGCGGTTGCTGAGGGAGGTCATCTCTTCGGAAAAGATCAGGCTGCCCTGCTCCAGATACCCGATGTGGCTGGCAAATGTTTCGATTTCCGCAAGGTCATGCGAGGAGAGAAAGATTGTGGTTTCTCCAATGCGGTCCAGCAAACCCTGGATCAACTCGTCCCGGACCAGGGGGTCGAGCCCGGAAAAAGGCTCGTCGAGAACCAGCAACTCAGGCCGGTAGCTGAGCGTGCTGGCGAACGCGGCTTTCATCCGCATACCCCGCGAAAGATGCTGGAGTTCACGGTCGAGCGGCAGGGCGAAATCGGACAGTAGTTGCTGCTCCAGCGCATAGTCCCACGTGGGGTAAAACGGTCGCAGGTAGCTGAGGAAGGCGCTTACTGTCATTGAATCCGGCATCTCCTGCGTCTCTGCGACGTAGCCAATGCGATTCAATACGGCCCCGCGAATCTGCTCCGAGGGCAACCCGAGGACCTCCGCCGTGCCCGAGGTGGCCGATTGAAGGTTCATCATCAACTGGATCAGCGTGGTCTTGCCGGCGCCATTAGGGCCAACCAACGCATAGACGGAACCCGGTTCAACGGAAAGCGTTACGCCCTTGAGCGCAGTCTGGGCGCCGTACATACGGGTTAGGCAGTGAGTGGCAATGGACGGAATCATCGGCGGGCCTGACCTCGCCGGCTTGGGGTGAGTAGCTCGTACTGCTTCGCGATTGAGCGGAAGAGTTCTTCCTGATCCACCCCGAGTCTGCAGGCGTCGACCACAAGTTCTTCAATCTGGCGGCCCAGAAGCCTGGTCCGCTCGCGAGGATTTGAGTCGGGCGGCGTCAAAACCACCGTACCGATGCCGGGATGCATCGCCAACAAGCCTGCGTCGATGAGTTCGGTGACAGCGCGATGGGCGGTGTTGGGGTTGATTCGCAGGTCTTTCGACAGCGTGCGGACCGAGGGAAACGGCTCGCCTGGTCGCATGTGGCCCGAGATGATTGCCCGCTTGGCCGCATACACGATCTGGTCGGAGATCGGGATGGCGGGTTGAAGCGCAATGGGGAACGGTGTCACTAGTGTAGTAATACAACTAATACACCGGGATTGCAAATCAGCGCGTTCAGCCAGTTTAGTCGGCGCCATACATAGTTTCCCGGCCTGATCGACTTCTCCTGATCGACTTCTTTGGATCGGCCCGGGAAATTGACAGTCGCTGTCGAAAAGAGTTAATAGCAATAAATCACCCGGGCCATCCCACACAATTTGGTTGCAGTTCCCCCAGGCGGTCGAGGTGCGGCATGCGTGCTGGTTCGGAGATAGTTCAACATCGGAGGAGAAAATGACGAGTATGGTTCGCAAGACGGTACAGGCAACCCTGATTCTGACCGTGCTGATGATTGGCTGCTCGAAGGCCGGCTCGGAGTTTGTCGGCAAGTGGGTGAATTCGAGCAACAGCGCCGATACGATGACCATCGCGCGCAATGGGGACCAGTTCCAGATCACCGGGGCTAACCAGCAAACCATGGACGCAACCATTGCCAAGGATGGGACGCTGCAGATGGCCGCCATGCCGGGCATGGACCTGAGCCTGACCTACGTCAAGAGTTCGGACACACTGCAGGCGCCGGGCCTACTTGGCCCGACCGTGTATAAGCGGGCCAACTGAACGCGCGCGTCAGGGCGTGCCTGGCATCGCTTTCACCACGATATTGTTGGGCGCGCCGCCTGCGGGCAGGATCGTGAACAGTGCGGGCACGCCGCTGCGGTCGACGGTGCGAATGACGGAGACGTCGCTGGAGCGGGCATCGGCGGCCAGCAGCAGGTGCTCGTCGGCGGAGAAGGCAAGCGCGTCTGGAGCGTGGCCGGTGGGGACGCTGCCGGCTTTCATTGAGTCGTCGATGCTCCACAGGTTGACCGAGTCGGAGCCAAAGTTGGAAATATACAGTGTGCTGTTGTCCCCACTGACGATGCCGAAGGACGGTTTGTTGCCAATGGGGTAGGTGCCGCCGACCTCGTTGGTCTGGGTATCGATCTCGGAGAAGGAGCCGGAAGCGAAGTTGATGCAGAAGATCTCGCCGCCATCCGGCTTGAGCGCGAGTTGGATTGGAGTCTGGCCCACGTCCATCAGGGCGAGCATGTGATCGGTCAGCAGGGAGGGGTTCTGCTTCGCCTGCCATGAGTCCGGCGCGGCGGCGAGCGAAATCGCCATCACCTGGTGCCCGCCCGAGCAGGCGACGAACGCCTTGTTCAGATTGTCCGGCAGGATCACTGCATCGGTGGCTCCCGGACAGCCGGAGAAAACGGCGCGCAGGGTTGGCAGAGTCTGCTTCTCCGCAGGCTTCGGCTTCAGCGGCAGGCCGGGAAGGATCGGCTTCGCTTCCGCTGGGGGCGGTTCGACCGCGTAGACGGAGACGCTGCCGCTGCCGCGGTTGGTCACCACCAGCGAGCGCATGTCCGGCGAGATGCGTGCCAGGCCGGGCTGCTCGCCGGTGCCGACTACTCCGATCTCGCGGCGGCTGTCCAGGTCGATCACGCTGACGGTGTTCGATCCACTGTTGGCCACGTAGGCGCGCTGGCCGGCGGCGTCCACATCGATGAAGTAGGGAAGCTTGTGGACGGGGATGGTCGCGACCACGCGGTTGGTATCGGTGTCGATCACCGAGACTGAGCCGGCGCCCGACGGGATACCTGTGTTGACCACGTAGACCTCGTTCCGTTTCGGATTGGTGGCGAGCCCGGTGGGCTGGTTGCCAACCTGCAAAGTGGCCTGCTGGCGCAGGTAGACGAGGTCGAGGACGGAAACGGTGTTCGACGAGCCGTTGCTGACGTAGGCGAACTCGCGGTAGCCGGCGGGGACGTCGGGAAAGCGGCCGCGGTGGCAGCCAAAGCCCGCCAGCAATAGCAGGGAAGTGGCGGCGATGGTGAGGCGAAGGTTGCTACAACGCCTGAGCGTCCTAAGAGGAAAACCTGCGCAAGTGACTGCGGCAGACCAAACTGACTGGATGATTTGCACTTCTGCGAGTCTAGCGGCGGCGGACATGCGCCCGCAAGCTTAGGCGGCGCCGGCCGGGAAATCGGGCGATGCCCGAAACTTTTTGGCGGACCCTGGTTCTATACCGGAGACGCGAGATTCCGACTCAGGCCGGAATTCACGCATCACTGACATACTCCTCGGACAACGAAGCCGGATTGAACGATCCTTCGGCTTCGTTGATTTTTTTGCCCCCACCAAGTCAGGAATCTTCGCCGCTAGCGGAAGCCAGCAGATCATCCGTGCCGGCACTCTTCGGCGTGTGCAGCCATTGCCACGCGATCCACGCGCAATACCCGCCCTGGATCAGCCACACCGAGAGATAGACCCAGAGCAGGTGGTGTGCTTCCAGGCTGCTTCCGAACATCCAACTGAGGTTCATTTTGCCATCTCCAGAGAGGCTTCAATTGCCAGTAGTGCGGCGTCCTCGTCGCGTGCCTGGCGGCGGCGCTCCAGGACGTAGCGGAAGATGAGGATGAAGATCCCCCACATCGCCCAGCCCAATACGTTGAATCCGAATGCCGGCCGCATCGACGGATCAATGCCGGAATCCGGGCCACCGCCGAAGACCGGCGCGGGATGCTGGGTGCGAAACCACTGAATCGACATATAGACGATGGGCACGTCGATGGCGGCAAAGATGGAAAGCACCGCGGCGAGCGTGTGTGTCTGGCCGGTGGAGGAGAGCTTGCGCAGCATCAGGTAGCTGACATAGAGCAGCCACAACAGCAGCATGCTGGTGAGGCGGGCATCCCAGGTCCACCAGATGCCCCAGGCCGCGCGGCCCCAGAGCATTCCCGTCCACAGGCAGATGCTGGCGTAGACCACGGTGACCTCGGCGGAGGAGATGGCCCATGCGTCCGCAGTGAGCGCCTTCAGCGGATCGCGCCGGCGCCAGTAGAGATAGCCCAGCGACGCGGCGAAGTTCACGTAGGGGAACACCAGGCTCAGCATCGACGTGGGGACGTGGTAGTAGAAGATGCGCTGCACGTTGCCCATGGTCGCTTCCGTGGGGGCAATGAAAAGCGCCAGCCGGGTGGCATAGGCAATGACCCCCAGCGTCAGGAGGAACCAGACGATGCCAACCGGGCGGAGGATGCGGGAACGCTGCATGTGCTTAGTTTACCGCGACAACGGCAGTTTGAGGGCGGGTGGGTGTGATGACTGTCACCAACTTTCGGCTTCGCAGAGGCGCCAGTCTATTCCGCGCTGAGTATGGTCTCAAACAGCAGCAGGCACACTATGGTGAAAATGATGTTGTAGGCGATCAGCAGGTTTATCCATAGGCCGGGGTCAGTCTCGCCTGTGAGGATGCCGGTGGTGGCCTGCATCATGCCCAGCAGCGCCGGGATGGAGATGGGGAAAAGGATAAGTGGAAGCAGCAGTTCGCGATTGCGGGTGCGCAGGCCGAGCGCGGCAAAAAACGTGCCGTTGCACACCAGCGCCCAGGTGCCCAGCGGCATCACCAACGCAAGCAGCCAGCCCTGCCCGAGCGCATGCAGGTTGTAGAAGACGATAAAGAGCGGCGCCAGTACCACCTCCACCAGCGCCACAAACAGGAAGTTGGCCAGCGCCTTGCCGAGAAACAGCGCCGATGGCGGCGACGGCGACATGCGCTGCGCGTCCAGCACACGATTGCGCTGCTCGCGCGTCCAGGCCTGGTTCAGCGCGGTGATGGACGCGAACAGAAGCGCGACCCACAGAATACCGCCGGCAATCTGGCGGGACATGGCCGCGGTGGGATCGAATGCCAGCGAGAAGACGACCACCACCAGCAGTGAGAAGAACAGCATCCCGTTGATCGAATCACGCGAACGCCATTCCAGTTGCAGGTCCTTGCGCAGGTGAGTCAGAACGTGGCCTAAGTAATTCACGCATGCACCTCTGCGCCAGTGGCGGCGGGGGTGGCTTTGGTCAGGTCGGCAAGCGTCGCGCCGGTTGCGCGCAGGTAGTCCGCGGGCGCCAGCACCAGTTGGGTCCCGCGCTGGCCGGCGGAGACCGAGATCGCGTCATGCAACTCGATGGTCTCGTCCGCGAAGGCAGGGAAGGGAGCGCGTGCGGCCATCACGGTGACTCCGCCGCGCAGGTAGCCGGTGAGCGGCTCGACATCCTTGAGCGAGGCCAACTCCACCTTCTTGACCTCTGCCGCCTGCGCCAGCTTCTTCAAGTCGAGTTCCGCGTCGCCGGGGATCACGGCGAAAAAGTGAGCAGCAGCGCCGCTGGCCGCGCGGGTCAGCAGCGTCTTGAAGACCTGCTCGGCGGGCATGCCGAGCTTGCGCGCAACCGAGATCGCGCTGAGGTCGTCAGGATCCACCTCGTAGGTCTGGACCTCGTACGCAATGCCCAGCGAGTCGAGCAGGCGCGCCGCGTTGGTCTTGGCCGGGCGAGTGGGCTTCATTGTTCTGCTCCGCGCGCCGCGGTTGCAGCTTGCGGGCGGGTGGTGAGAGAGATAATCGTGCCGGCCTTCATGGTCAGCGTAGTTTCGGCCAGCGGCTCGGCCAGCTTGGGCTGGTGGGTGGTGAGGATTATGGTGCGGGCGCGAACCACTGGCGCTGCCTCTTGCATGGAGTCCGGCTGAGTTGATGCGTCCAGCGGTGACTCCACGGGCCAGGTGCGGAAGTCCAGCAGCAACTCCACCATGTGGTGAGCGGATTCGACGTCGAGATTCGAGAAAGGTTCGTCGAGCAGAAGCAGCTCGGGGTCGGTCTGGAGCACGCGGGCAAGGGAAGCGCGCTGGCGCATGCCCTGCGAGTACTGGCCGACGGGGCGCGGCAGTGCGGGGTCCAGACCCACTGCGCGCAGCGCCATCTCCGGCGAGGTGGTGCAACTGCTGCAGAAGTGGCGCCCTTCGCGTTGCAGCGCGGCATAGTAGCGCAGGTTTTCCAGGGCGGACAGCTCGTCGTAGAGCATGGAGTCGTGGCTCATGTAAGCGACGCGGCGGCGCTGCTGGCGCGGCTCCTGCTGGAAGACATGCACCGTGCCCCGGCTGGGTGCGATCAGGCCGGCGAGCAGCCGCAACAGCGTCGATTTGCCCGCGCCGTTATCTCCCAGGATCACCGTGGACGAGCCCACTGCGAACTCGACCGACACCTTGCGCAGCGCGGCAAAGTTCCCATACAGCTTGGACACGGAATCGAGCCGTGCCGCCGGTGCGTGGATGGGTTCGGTTGGCGGGGCGGGTTCGGTCATCTCTGTGAGTATAGAGCGCATGCTTCAAATGACCGGGGATTGCGGACCAGCGCTCACACGGCAACGAAAGATGAGGTTGTGCATGAGGTTAGCGGCCTATCGTATGAGAAGCTCTGGGGATATTACTTTGTCGGGGCGAGCATGGCGGTGTTTCCTGCGGGCGCTTCGCCAGGCTTTGCCGGTGCGTACTTGGAGGCGCACTTGGCCTGCAACTGGGTGGCGTGGAAGACGCCGTCGCGGCCATAGGTTCCAACCGCCAGCGCCTGGGCGTCGTCCTTGAAGGTGTCGGGCGGCGGCTCCGCTCCCTGGTAGTCGACCTTCAAGGTGTGGCCCTGCTCCAGCAGAACGAACTGCGCGTTGGTGCCCACGCGCTGAATGCTGCCCGGCAGGACGTTGCCGGCGACGCGCAGGTGGCGCGTGTACGCCTTGTTGCCCATGGTGTTCAATTCGCTGACGGTGACGTAGTATTCCTTGGTCTTGTCGACGCCGGAGTAGGAGAGCCAGCCGACTGTGGCGAGAATCACGACCGTCGCTACAATAATCTTTGTGGGTGCCATACCGCGCATAATGAGTTGAGTTTACCAGCAAATGCAGGCTGCGGTGTGCTTTCGAAGCGGACTAGTGTGATGAGCGTCACATGCCGGCGCGCACCGGCGGCGCCTCCCTTGAGCCTGTACAATTCCCCTGGTTCTGCAATGAGGATTTATGCGGGGTAGAGACGTGCCGGCATCCATCGATTATCTGCCCGAACCGCGAAGGCCGCGGCGAGGGCGCAAGCTGCTAATTCTTCTGGCTGTAGTTGCCGCAATCCTGTTCGGGTTCGGGAGCACGGTTTCGTATTGGGTCAACCTGCTGTGGTTTCAGTCGCTTGGCTATGGAGACGTGTTCTGGACCACGTGGCGCCTGCAGTGGGGCATCTTCGCGTTGTTTGCGGCGGTAACCTTTCTGATTCTGTTCGCGGCATTTTCCGCTCTCAAGCGTGCTCACCAAGCCGACCTGCCCAGCGAGCGCACCATCCTTTTCGGCGGACAGCCGGTCAAGCTGTCGGTCGAGCCGGTGCTGCGGGTCGCGACCGTGGTTGGTTCGCTCATCGTCGCCGCAATTACCGGCGCGGCCATGACGTCGGATTGGCCGACGCTGGCGCTGTGGTGGAACGCCCCGCGCTCTGCGGGAACGATCGTCGATCCGATCTTCGGCAGGCCGCTCAACTTTTTCCTGTTCACGCTGCCGGCCTGGCACCTGATCCTTGGCTGGCTGCTGACGCTTTCGGTCATCTGCTGCATAGCCGCCGTTTTCTTCTTGATGATTACGGGCGCGTTTCGTGCGTTAGACAAGAGCCGCATGACCTATGGCGCATCGCCGTGGCGCGGGCTGTCGGTTACGGGCGCAATCCTGCTGCTGCTCTATGCGGGCGACGTGTATCTCAGCCGGTTCGATATGCTGCTGGAGCACCACACGATCTTCGATGGCATCAACTACACCGACGCGCATGTGATGCTGACCGGTCTGCTGATTGTGTGCGCGGCGCTGGTTTTCGGAGCGGCGATCCTGGCTGTGAATGCGGTGCGGACTCCGCGCGTGAAGTGGCTGGTTGCGGCGGTCATTCCGGCTGGGGCCGGCTACGTCTTGCTTGGCCTGGTGGGGTGGTATGTCACCAACTTCGTGGTCAAGCCGAACGAACTGGATAAAGAGAAACCGTACATTGCCTATAACATCGGGATGACGCGGCAGGCATTCGGGCTGGACAAGTTTTCGCAGCACGAGTTTCCGGCCGAGACCACCGTCGATGCAACCGACCCGGCGAACAATCAGGCCACGCTGCAGAACATCCGCCTGTGGGACTGGCACGCGCTGCAGGACACCTTGCGCCAGGTCCAGGAAATCCGCACCTACTACGACTTCCCCGACATCGATATCGATCGCTACAGCATCGACGGAACCACGCGCGAGGTAATGCTGGCGACGCGCGAGTTGAATGTGGACAAGCTGCCGGAGAGCAGCCGGAACTGGATCAACGAGAAGCTGATTTACACGCATGGGTACGGCATCACCATGAATCCGGTGAATGGATTCACGCCGGAAGGACTGCCGACGCTGATCCTGAGCAATATGCCAGTCCAAAGCTCCGTGCCGGGCCTAAACGTGACCCGCCCCGAAGTTTACTTCGGCGAGATGACCAACACCGACGTATACGTGAAGACCAAGCAGCAGGAGTTCGACTATCCGCAGGGGCAGACGAACAGCCTGACCTCGTACCAGGGCACCGGCGGTATTGTGGTGGGCGGGTTTCTGCGGCGCATCCTGATCGCCTACGACCGCGACGATCTGGGCAAACTGCCGTTCAGCGATGATGTGAACGCGCAGAGCCGCCTGTTGATGATGCGAAATGTGCGCGAGCGCGTCACGGCGCTGGCTCCGTTCCTCACCTTCGATCAGGACCCATACATCGTGGTGGGCGACGATGGCCGGCTTTTCTGGATGATGGATGCGTTCACAACATCGGACAGCTATCCCTATGCCAACCATTACGGGCTGGGCGATAACTCGGTCAACTACATGCGCAACAGCGTTAAGGTGGTGATCGACGCTTACAACGGAACCACGACGTTCTACGTATTCGACCAGGAAGACCCTATTATCGCGGCGTATCGCGGTATCTTTCCCAGCCTGTTCAAGGATGCGGCAACCATGCCCGCTGATCTGCGCAAGCACGTGCGCTATCCTGAGTTGCTGTTCAAGCTGCAGGCCGAAGTCTACGATCTGTATCACATGACGAATCCGCAGGTCTTCTTCAACCGCGAGGACCTGTGGACGGTCGCCACCCAGACCGGCTCCAGCGCCAACGGCGATCAGACCCCGCAGGCCATGCAGCCGAACTTCGTTCTGATGAAGCTGCCGGGAGAGACGGGCGCGGAGTTTGTAGAGATTCTTCCGTTTACGCCCGCCAATCGCCCCAACCTGATTGGATGGATCGCGGGGCGTTGTGACGGCGCGAATTACGGCGAGTCTGTGGTCTACGACTTCCCCAAGGGAAGGGTGGTGGATGGTCCGCAACAGATCGAGTCGCGCATCGACCAGAACGCGGAGCTTTCCTCGCAGTTGACGCTATGGAACCAGCAAGGCTCGCATGTGGTGCGCGGAAGCCTGCTCGTCATCCCATCTGGCAAGGCGCTGCTGTACGCCGAGCCGATCTTCCTGCAATCGCAGACCAGCGCCATGCCGGAGTTGCGCCTGGTGGTGCTTGCGCTACAGGACAAGCTGGCATATGGGCCAACCTTCCAGGCGGCGCTGACGTCGCTCTACGGTGGCGCGGCCCCGGCGGTCACTTCGTCGGAGGCGCCGCAAGCCGGCACGACGCAGGCTGCGCCGGCAACAACCAAGGGAGCACCGCCTTTGGCAGAGAACCAGAAGGCGCTGATCGCAGAGGCTGCGAAGGACTTTGACGATTACCAGCGCCTTACTGCCGAGGGCAAGCTGGGCGATGCAGGGCAGAAGCTGGATGCACTGAAAGGCGTTCTGGAGAAACTGAACGCGCAGTCGAAATAGGCCCGCTTCGATCGTCTGCTTTCCTCAAGAGGCCGCAGTGCGTGTGCGCTTTCGCCCCACGCGGTACACGATGGTCAGCAACGTGACAGCGCCGCAGGTAATGAGGCTCGCAATCATGCCCACAATCAGCGCGAGATCGTGCTGATAGACCCCTTGGACGATCGCGATTACCTGCAGCAGGTTGAAGCCCGCGAAAGTGATTAGCGAGATGCCCTCGGCATTCTTCTTCCGCCAGATTGCCAGCGCCTGCGGAACGAACAGCGCCGCGTTGCCCATCAGGGCGAACCCAAAGACCCAAGCGACAATCAGCTTCATGCGGAGCGTCTCCTCTTGCCATGGTCTGTTGCCGCGAAACCGCTCAGCCCACCATGGGCAGGCCCGCCAGAGCCATCGCGATCTCCTCGGCCGGGTAGTCGTAGTTCTGCAGCATGCCTGCCTGGTAGTTGATGTACGACTGCATGTCGAAGTGGCCATGGCCGCATAGGTTGAATAGAATCGTGGGCGAAGTTCCTTCTTCCTTTGCCCGCAACGCTTCGAAGATTGCTCCAGCGACGGCGTGGTTGGCTTCGGGCGCGGGAATGATGCCTTCAGCGCGGGCAAACTGAATCCCCGCGGCAAAGGCGTCCAGTTGCTGCACCGCGCTGGCCTCGATCAATCCCAGGTCCATGCAGTGCGAGACCAGCGGAGCCATGCCGTGGTAGCGCAGGCCGCCCGCATGAATTCCCGGAGGAATGAAGGTGCTGCCCAGCGTGTGCATCTTCACCAGTGGCGTTAGATGTCCGGTGTCGCCAAAATCGTAGGTGAAGCGGCCCTTGGTCAGGCTGGGACATGCGGCGGGTTCGACCGCTACCACGCGTGCGTGGCCACGTCCCTTCAGCTTGCGGCCGAGATACGGCATTACCAGGCCCGCGAAGTTCGATCCGCCGCCGGTACAGCCGACGATGATATCGGGCTCATCGCCCGCCATCGCCATCTGCTCGATCGCCTCCTGGCCGATGACGGTCTGGTGCAGCAGCACGTGGTTCAACACGCTGCCCAGCGCGTACTTGGTCTGCGGGTCCTTTGCGGCAATCTCCACTGCCTCGGAGATGGCAATGCCCAGCGAGCCGTTGGAGTCGGGATGCTCCGAGAGAATGGCGCGGCCGGTCTCCGTCTCGATGCTGGGGCTGGCGGTGACGGATGCGCCGAAGGCCTCCATCAACGCGCGGCGGTACGGCTTCTGATCGTAGCTGACGCGCACCATATAGACCTTGCACTCCAGCCCGAAGAACGCGCACGCCATCGCCAGCGCCGAGCCCCACTGGCCCGCGCCGGTCTCGGTCGAGAGGCGCTTGGTGCCGTCGATCTTGTTGTAGTACGCTTGCGCGACGGCGGTGTTCGGCTTGTGCGAGCCGGCCGGGCTGACGCCCTCGTACTTGTAGTAAATCTTGGCTGTCGTATCCAGCGCCTTTTCGAGGCGCCTTGCACGATACAGCGGGGATGGCCGCCACTGCGCATACACCTGCCGCACTGGATCGGGAATCTCGATCTCGCGCTCGGTGCTGACCTCCTGGAGGATCAGGCTCATGGGAAAGAGAGGAGCGAGATCGTCCGGGCCAATCGGTTTCAACGTGCCCGGATGCAGCACGGGCGCCATGGGCGTGGGAAGGTCGGCAACGATGTTGTACCAGACTTTAGGGATACGGCTCTGCGGCAGGGTGTACTGGATTGTTTCCATGCGCAACATTCTACAGTGACGATTGAGAGCCGGCTGTGACCGCCATTCCAATCATCGACATGTGCGGGTTATCAGATGCCTGGCGCTATGATGGTGGGAATGTCCGGCAACCTTGAACTCATTCCAATCGCTCCGCAGCGCGCGAGTGCCTGGCACTCCGCTAAGCCAACCGGCAGGATTCCAAGTCGATGACAGAGAACGTGGCAACCAGGCAGAGCGAATCGACAAAGCAGCCGCTCTATAAGAGCCTGTGGGCGCAGGTGCTGGTCGCGATCGTGCTTGCGGTGGTGGTGGGTTTTGTGCGGCCGAACATCGGCGTCGCACTGAAGCCGCTGGGCGACGCATTCATCAAGCTCATCTCCATGATCATTACGCTGGTGATCTTCTGCACCGTGGTGTCGGGCATCGCCGGGATGAAGAACCTGAAGAAGGTTGGGCGCGTCGGCGGCAAGGCGCTGCTTTACTTTGAAGTCATCTCGACCCTGGCGCTGCTGATCGGGCTGCTGGTGGGAAACACGGTACATCCGGGCGCGGGGCTCAACATCAACGCTGCGAGCCTGGACGCGAAGAGCGTGTCGACCTACGCCAACCAGTCGAGCTACCAGACCACCAGCGATTTTCTGCTGCACATTATCCCCACCACCGTGGTGGATGCCTTCGCCAAGGGAGACATCCTCGAGGTCCTGTTTGTCGCCATTCTCTTCGGCTTAGCGCTTTCGATTGGCGGTCCGCGCTGCCAGCCGGTCACGCAATTCATTCAGGCAATGACTGCCACGGTGTTCAGCGTCGTCAACATCGTGATGCGTTTTGCTCCCATCGGCGCGTTCGGCGCCATGGCGTTCACCATCGGCAGGTATGGAATCTCCTCGCTGGGACCGCTGGCCAAGTTGATCCTTGTGTTCTACGTGACCGCCATTCTGTTCATCCTGGTGGTGCTCGGCGGCGTTGCACGGGTCTGCGGCTTCCGCATCACGCGCTTTCTTTCGTACATCAAGGAAGAGATACTGCTGGTGCTGGCGACCAGTTCGTCTGAGACCGCACTGCCCACTTTGATGGAGAAGCTGGAAAAGCTCGGCTGCTCCGAAGGCCTGGTCGGACTGGTGGTGCCCACGGGGTACACCTTCAACACCGACGGCACCAGCCTGTATATGACATTGGCTGCTCTGTTTGTGGCCCAGGCAACCAATACCCACCTCTCGCTGCGGCAGCAGTTGACGCTCTTTGCCGTCGCCATCCTGACCTCAAAAGGCGCGAGCGGTGTGCAGGGCGCGGCCTTCGTTGCACTGGTCGGCACATTGATGGTCGTGCCATCGATCCCCGTGGCGGGCATGGCGATTATTCTTGGGATCGACCGCTTCCTGAGCATGTTTCGCGCCGTGGTGAACATGGTGGGCAACGGCGTAGCGACGCTTGTGGTGGCGCGATGGGAGAGGGAACTGGACGCGGGGACGCTGCGCCAGAACCTCGCCTTGCCGTCGGAATGATCCAAACGAGAGTGACTGAGGAGCGTAACGTGAAGCGTTACAAAATCGCAGTGATTGAGGGTGACGGCATCGGCCGCGAAGTGGTTCCCGAGGGCCTGCGCGTACTGGAAGCCGCGGCCCGGAAGTTCGACATTGAGTTTGCCTGGACGCACTTCGACTGGAGCTGCGAGACCTACGCCAAGACCGGCCGCATGATGCCCGAAGACGGCCTCGACCAACTTCGCGCCTTCGACTCAATCTTCCTTGGCGCCGTGGGCTACCCCGGCGTTCCCGACCATATCTCGCTCTGGGGCCTGCTCATTCCCATCCGCCGGAACTTCCAGCAGTATGTGAATCTGCGGCCGTGCCGCCTGCTGGAAGGCGTAGAGACGCCCTTGAAGAAGCATCGGGCCGGCGACATCGACTTCTGCATTGTCCGCGAAAACAACGAGGGCGAATACTCCGAGGTGGGCGGACGCATGTACCGGGGCACCGACGCTGAGGTTGCGATTCAGGAGACCATCTTCACCGGCAAGGGCTGCGATCGGGTCATCCGTTTCGCCTTCGAACTGGCGCAGAAGCGCCGTCGCCACGTTACGTCGGCCACCAAGTCCAACGGCATCGTCTTCACCATGCCGTTCTGGGACGAGCGCTTCGCCAAGATCGCCCGTGAGTTCTCGGATTGCCGGACTGACCAGTACCACATCGACATTCTGGCCGCGCACTTTGTGGCTCACCCGGAGTGGTTCGACGTGGTGGTCGGCTCCAACCTCTTTGGGGACATACTCTCCGACCTGGGCGCGGCCGTGGTGGGGTCGATCGGCCTGGCACCCTCCGCCAACCTGAATCCTGAGCGCGAATACCCCTCTATGTTCGAGCCGGTCCATGGGTCGGCCCCGAACATCGCCGGGAAGGGAATTGCCAACCCCGTCGCCCAGATCTGGTCGGGAGCCATGATGCTGGATCACCTGGGAGAGCCGGAAGCGGCCCTCGCGGTCGAAAAGGCCTTCTGCTCGGTGCTGGCCGGCAAGGGTCCCCGGACCCCGGATCTGGGTGGAAACGCCAGCACCCGGGAGGCAGGCGAAGCCATCGCGGCTGAGTTGACTAACAAGTAAACCTTTTCGAGGTCGGCAGGGAAGCGATCGACTTCCGGCGGCCGGTGAGGGGAGAGCTTGGTTGCCGGGTGGGCGCGCTGGGGGAAGTGGCGGAGAGACAGAGATTCGAACTCTGGATACCTTGCGGTATACACGCTTTCCAAGCGTGCGCCTTAAGCCACTCGGCCATCTCTCCGCGGTAATGCGGCCTGTACAAATCTATCACGCGGATGCGTGAGTGCCGGAGTTGACCGAGACTAGATGTGAGCTACGAGTGCGCTCTGGTTTTGCATTCCGGACAATTGCTAATGGGGCGTCAGGGTACCAACCATAGCAGGGAGGGTTGTGCAGAGAGGCGGCGGGTGAGAGAGACCTCATAGAGGGTTCTTAGTTGGGCCGCAGCGGAACCGGCGGCTCAGAAGGAACGTCCGATAACGCATCTTATGTATAGTCAGCGTGTACCCGCTCTTTAGAAATGTCATGGTTCTGCCCATTAGAAATGACACTAACAGGATGGGACTGATTTCGATGAGCGAGCGGGACGTAAAACGGATACAGGTTTTGGCGGAAGTGCGTTCT
>JBELAH010000022.1:0-51877 GCA_049509035.1 Acidobacteriaceae bacterium | reverse complement strand
GGCTCCGGCGCGAGCCTGGCGGGCTGCAATCAGCAGGTACTTTGTGGTTGTTTCAGGATCTGCCGCGGCGCCCGCCTGATAGAGGTGATGCGCCAGCTGCGATGCCTGCGCTTCAAGATGCCTCGCATGGACCTTCTGAATACCCTCGGCAATGCGCAAATGCAGGCGCTGTCTTCTGGGCAACGACAGCGATTCCGAAAGAGTCTGGCATATAAGCTCGTGCACAAAATGGTAGCGCGCATCGCGGCTGCCCGGCTCAGGCGCAAGCAGGTGGGCTCGTTCCGCTTCCTCGACTGCGTCAAGGGCTGCGTCTGGCTGCCTGTTTTCGAGCGCCTCCAATAGGTCCATGCTGAAGCTTCGACCGATGATTGCAGCAGTCGTCAATACGCGCTGGGCATCTTCACCAAGCCGGTTCAACCTGCGGCCCAATACCAGACGGACCCCATGGGGTACCTGCAGTTGGTCCGCGGGAAGGTTGGTAAGCCAGCCGCCATCTTTGTCGAATAGTTTGCCTTCCTCCGAGAGATGACGAAAAAGCTCCTCGACAAAGAAGGGATTCCCCTCCGTGTGTCCGAAGAACGCCCGAACCAGCGAGGCCGGCGGCTCGTGCCCGCTTATCGCCGCCAGCATGCTGCGAACGCCGGCCTGGGGTAGTCGACGCAAGGGCAGACGCACGGCCAGTTTTTCGCGCACCAGCGACTCAATGGTTTGCGCAAAGGGGCGAGTGACTTCCAACTCCATGTCCCGATAGGTACCTATCGCCAGCATCGGCGTCGTCGACAATGTTTGCGCGTGATGCTGCAAAAGCAGAAGCGTGGTTTCATCGGCCCACTGAAGGTCCTCAAAGAGCACGACCAACGGCGTAACCGAGGCCGCTCTTTCCACGAAGGAGCGAAAGGCGTTGAACAAGTACCTGCGCCGCTGTTCGGGAGGCAACGTGATGGCCGCAGGAATATCGGGATACATGTTCCGGAGCTCGGGCATCAGGCGAGCTACCTCGGGAGCATGGTCCCCGAGCGAATGGCGAAGCCCCTCTCGCGGCGCCATGCGCGTGATGTATTCCAGCATCTCGATGAATGGAACATAGGGAGGAGCGCCTTCCATTTCGTAGCAGTGTCCGACAATTCCCAGCGCACCCCGGCTCTTGGCTTCTTCAAGAACTGCTCTGGCCAGATGAGACTTGCCGACTCCCGCCTCTCCGCCGATCAAGACCATCGAGCCATGGCCGGCAAGCGCCTCATACAGCATGCGTCTCAGCTCAGTCAGCTCATGATCGCGCCCGATTAGGGGCATCCTGCTGACATCCGGGATTTCCTGGGCGGCAGCCAGTGCGCCTGCCACACGCTCAAGATCCGCTTTCACTTCGACAATCGAGGAGTAGCGGAGATCCAGAGACCGGGCGAGCAGTCGCCGGATAAGCAGCAGAAGGGCTGGCGGCAGATCCGAGCTGAGATTCGGCGAGTCGTGCAGGATCGCCTCTCGCGTCTCAGCCAGGCCATCCCTTCGAAACGGATGTCCGCTGCCAAACAGCTCCGCCAGCAGGATGCCGAAAGAAAACAGGTCGGAGCGCTGGTCCTGCGGTTCGCCCTTTATCTGTTCCGGCGACATGTAGTCCGGGATGCCCGAATTGAATGTTGGCTCCCTGCGAGCTTTTTCAGCAGAGCGGCTGATCTTGCCGTCCGGCTGGCCATTCACGCACTGGCGAGCCAATCCGAAATCGAGCAGCTTGGCGGTTCCGCTATTCGTCACGATGACATTTGCCGGTTTGATGTCGCGGTGAATGACGCCTCTGGCATGTGCGGCCGCCAGTCCATCAGCGATCTGAATGGCGATACCAAGCAGTTTCGGGACCAGCGCGTCGCGTTCTCTGCCCCTCAACCCTGCTGCCCCCGCGATGAACTCCCGCAGCACCTCGCCCTCGAGAAACTCCATTACGATGAATGGTTGTCTTTCGTACTCACCGATCTGATAGACGGTGCAGATGTTGGGGTGGTTCAGTGAAGAGGCGGTGCGTGCCTCGTGCTCAAGCTGCTTTAGAACCGATGGTGTCTGCGCCAGGTCCTTCGTCAGAAACTTCAGCGCTACGGGCCGGTTGAGCTTCAAATCTTCGCCCTTGTACACAACCCCCGTCCTCCCGCCTCCGAGAACGCTCAGAACGCGGTAGTGGGAAATGTTCTGGCCGACCAGTGGAGCACTCCGCGCCGGTTTGGCGAGGCCCGTTTTCGACTCATCTATCTCGTGCTTGACCGAAACCATCAGCCGGTAACCGCGGCGGGCTACGGTTTCGATGTACACGCCGTTGCTGGAGGTATGGCGCAAAGCCGAGCGGAGTTTGAGAATCGCTGCATTAATGCTGCGATCGAACTCGACAATGGTGTCACCGGGCCATAGGCGGCTGCGAATCTCTTCGCGCGAGACCACTCCTCCATCGTGCGCGAGCAGCAGCTGGAGGATCATGAATTGTTGTTCGGGAAGCCGCACGCCGCGCCTGCTTCCCTGCAGGTCTCCGGTTTCGAGATTTAGCGACAATAGCCCGAACCGGGTCAGATTGGACATCTGCTTCTCCAACTGCCTCAACCAATGGATAACTGCACAAACAAATCAGCCGGCACAAACGAACGGACAGCGCACTATCGGACGCAAATCTGAGCTATGGGGCCTTATGGACACTGGATCTGTCGAAGTCGGCGACTCCGCGCGTGTGCGCGGTCTGCCCCGAACGACGCCTATGACACGGAAAATGCGAAGGGGGTGCAAACTGTCGATGTTGAGTAAGAAGATCCGATGACTTGCGATTCGCATGGGGCCTCTGTCAATTGAAGGATTGACGGCCCTCGCACCCTCATCTTGGTTGACCGATTATCGCCACCCTCGCTCGCCTTGTGATGTGACGAGGATCACAGACAGCAGGCATGTCGCAGCGCTAACCGCCAACTGTTTTGCAGCCCCCGCTGTCAGCTGATGAGGAATCGCCGAGTCTCCCGTTGAGGGGCTATCGGTAACGCGAAGTAGGCCAGAGTTCGCCGATCCGTCTGGGCATGATCGTCAGTTGAAGCTAACAGGCCTTGATTTCATCAGATCCCCTGAAACTGCGTGACCTGCTTTGGGCGCAGAGGGGCGTCAGTTCGATTCTGACCGCCCCGGCCATTCCAGCGGGCGCATCACTTGTCGGTGCCGACCGCAGGCGTCTCCGTGGGCTTCAAGTGCATGTCGAGGAACGCTTCGGCGCGGCCCCACGCATCCCGCAGGACGTAGCTTCGGCGAAACCAGTGCGGTTCCCCCGGGTAGATCATCAGATCGAACGGCTTGCCGAGCTTCTCCAGCGTGTCGACCACCTTCAGCGTCTCCCAGAAAGGTACGTTGGTGTCCGCCGTGCCCTGCAGAATCAGCAAAGGACGCGAGAGCTTATCGAGATGACGAACGGGCGCGGAGCGGTCCCAAACCTCGGGGTCGGAGGAGGGATTGCCGGCTAGGCGATAGGAGAATCCCACGTTGTAGGTGTACCAGTCGCCAACCCCGGCCACATCGATGCCGCAGTTGAACAGCGTGGGATCGACGACCAGCGACTGCAGCACCATGTAGCCGCCATAGCTCAGGCCCCACACGCCGATGCGGCTGCCGTCCACATAAGGAAGTGTCTTCAGGTAGTCGGCGCCGGCGTTCACATCGCCGGTTTCGGTCCCGCCTGGATCTCCATAGGAACCAGTCGCCCAGTCGCGGCTGTATCCTGAGTTGCCGCGATAGTCGACCGTGAGAATCACATATCCCTGTTGCGCGAAGTATTGGTCCATGGCGTAGTACATTCGCCACGAACCCGGCTGCCACCCCAGGTAGTTCTGCCCATCCCCCGAGCCATGCACCCAGATGATGGCAGGATGCTTCTTGGTGAGATCCAGGTTCTTGTTCACCCATAGGGTCGCGGGCACGGGCTTCTTGTCCCCGCGGCTGGGATAGTAGAGCGGCTTCGGCGGCGTCAGGTCGGACACCAGAATCTCAGACGGCATGGAGCTGGTAAGCCGTGTGATCTTGGCGTCGGCGTGGGCAGGCGCCGCAAACACCTCCAGCGGGTGCTCCACGCCGGAACGCGAAAACGCGATCATCGATCCGTCGGGCGAAAAGACTGGGTCGATACTGACGCCGGGATCTTTGACCACCGTATCGATCTTGCCGCTGGCTGGATCTGCGACATAGATGTAGCGCGACATCTCATCGCCGTCATTGCTGCCGGCATAGGCGACGCGCGTGCTGTCCGCAGACCATGAGATGTAGCCGTCGACCTTTTCGCCAAAGCTCAACTGCTTCGCGTCCTTCTCCGAGGTGGCATCGGTCGGGATCGCATAGACCAGGGGCCAGCCGGTGCGATCGCAGATGAAGGCGACCCACTTGCCGTCGGGTGAGGCCACCGTCCTGGGGACGTTGGAAGGCGACCACCAAGCCGGATCGTAGTCCTTCCAGATGGTATGCGAGACGCCGCTAAGCGAAGTGATTTTGATGGTGCGCGTCTTGCGGTCGGCGGACATCTCCTGCTGCAGCACCGCCGGGCCGTCGGGGGTGACCACCCACTGCAATCCGCCGCCGCGGCCTCCACCCCCACCGAAACCGCCTCCGCCTCCGCCCTGAAGGATGACTTCCTCACCCCCGTAGATGGACATAAGAGCGCTGTAGCCATCGCCGCCTCCCCCGCGGCCGCTGAATACCCTCACGCGGTCCCCGTTGAACGGAAGCACGGCTGCAGTTTCCTCCGTCGGCGTACTCACGCTGTAAGCGACGTGCAGGTCGTCCTGCGAAACGCTGATGGAGCCGGCGCGCTGGTCCGCAGCAAGATGGGTCAGTTGGCGCCCATTCTTGCCATCCAGCGTGTTGATCCATATCTGTCCCTTCTGCACGTAGAGAATCTCCCTCATGTCGTGCAGCATGGTGAACACGGCGACCCCTTCGAAGCCGGGCAGCCGCCGGGGAGTGCGGCTCGTGGTGTTCACGGTCCAAACTGTGCCATCCTTGACGAACAGGACCTGGTCGGCGCTCACCCACTCGAAGCGAGTTATATCCGAGCGAAGCGTGTCCGGGCTGACCGGAAAATTCGTCAGTGCCACCGGTGCCGAGCCGGCCTGGACGGTGTAGATATCCTGCTTGCCCGCCCAGTCCCAGAGAAATGCGATGGTCTTGCCGTCAGGCGACCAGGCCTGGTCGGTGGGGTACTTGATCTCGGATATCCGGTCGATGGTGATGCTCCCCTTCGGCGTGGTCGCGCGCAGCAGCGCAGCGGGGCCGGGCAGGATCAGCAGCAAAGCTGTGACCTTCAGCCTCATCGTCGTCTTCATCGGTCGTCTCCACACTGGTGTTGGTAAGAGCGTTGAGATCATCGCCTCCTGTAACTCGGAGCAAGTGGCCTATGGATAAGCAGGCGGATGCAGCTTCAGAAAGCCCGCCGCCTCCTGGTACGCGTGGGCAAACGCCAGCACCTCGGCGTCTTTGTACAGCGTGCCCAGAAAGGTGATGCTGACCGGCGTATTCGGGCCGCCACTCTGGTTGCCGGGATCCGGAGGGCCCGCGGGAGCCTCAAACGCAGCAGCAGCCGCACCGCCGCCACCAAAACCCGCACCTGCAGGCGGGGCATCCGCGCCGCGCAATCCATTGGGAACGATGACTGCCGGCTGCCCGGTCAGGTTGGTCACTGTCACTTGGTTGCTCGATCCGGACGTCGGGGTCACGATGATGTCCACCTGCTCATACACCTTCGCCAGCGCCTGGATCGCCAGCGTGCGCGCACGGTTCGCCTGGATGTACTCGACCGCGGGATAGAAGTGTGCCGTGCGGAAACTGTTGGCATAGCTGCTTTGGCTGCGCTCGTAGAGAATCTTGTCGCGCCCGCTCAGCGTCATCTCCTCGAATGCTGCGGCGCCCTCCGTCGTATAGATCGTTCGCATTGCATCGTAGGGAAACTTCGGAATCTCGACCGGGATCAACTCGACTCCCATCTTGTTCTTCAGCACCTCGAGTGCGGCCAGATCGTACTGCCGATCGTACTCACGGCTCACGCGCTGCTTCGGCTCTTGCGCCTTCCTGCGCTCGTATGCCTTTTTCTCTTCGTCGGTCGCGTCCTCGGCCAGAGTTACCACCGGCGGTTCCCAGGGCTTTTCGAAATCATCCTTCAGATAGCCGATGCGGAGCTTCTTCCAGTCGAATTCCGCGTTCCACTGGTACCAGGCCTTCTGGCAGGCTTCATCCTGGCCGTCCGGCCCCCAGATCGCCTGCATCACCAGCGCGCAATCCTCCGCCGAGCGGCACATCGGCCCCAGCTTGTCCATCGTCCAACTCAACGTCATCGCGCCGGTACGCGGCACAAATCCGAAGGTTGGACGCAGGCCGGTGACGCCGCACTTGGTCGAAGGACTGGAGATCGATCCGCCCGTCTCCGAGCCAATGGAAAACGCCACGCAACCCGACGCTGTGGCCGAGCCGGGGCCGGCCGACGATCCGCTCGATCCCTGCACCGTATTCCATGGGTTCCGGGTACGCCCACCGAACCACTTGTCGCCGCCCGCCAGCGCGCCCAGCGTCAGCTTGGCCACCAGCACCGCACCCGCTTCGTCCAGCCGTTTCACCACCGTCGCGTCGTAGTCGAACACCTGGTCCTCGAAGCCGCCCGCGCCCCAGGTGGTGGGATAGCCTTTGGCCGCGAGCAGGTCCTTGCCGCCCCAGGGCAGGCCTTGCAGAATGCTGCGGTACTTCCCGGCCGCCAGGTCCTTGTCGGCCTCCTTGGCCTGGGCCCGCGCACGGTCCTCCGTCAGCGTGATCACAAAGTGAAGCACCGGGTCGTACTTCTTCAGCCGCGCCAGGTACATCTCCGTCAGGTCGAGCGACGAGACCTTTCTGCGCCGCACCAACTCGCCCAGTTCGCGCACGGTGCAGAAGGCAAGCTCATTCAGGTCCTTGGGGACCTCTTTGTTTGCGATCGCCGGCGCCAGACCGATGTGCAGCGGCTTGCGCAGGTCCGCGCCCGCCGGCGGCGGAGTCGGCTCCTGGCCCGCAGGCATCGGATCGAAGACGAACGCCGGTGGCACCGAATTCGGCATCTTCAGCGCGCGAAACTCCTCAAAGCCCTTCAGGTCCGTGTTCAGCGCCGCCAGCATTGCGGCCTTCTGGTCCGGCTCAATGGGGATGCCCGCAATCAGCGCCGCTTGATCGATCATCTCGGCGGTGATGCGCTTGCTTTCGGCCTTTGCCGCGATGGAAAACAGAGTTCCCGGCAGAAGCGTGGAGGCAAAACCCAGCTTGCCGCAGGAATGGAGAAATTGACGCCGGTCAAGAGACATGGTTTCCTCGAGTGCATCCGTTGCGAAACTGCGTGAACATCGGTTGGCGGATGAAGCGGGGCGTTCGTTCGCTCGCCTACTGTGCCCCCCCGGCAGCAGGGCTTGGCTTGGGACTTACCTTCTCGGACTCAATCGGGTCGCTGGACTTCGGCGGATTGGTTGGAGCAACCAGGTGCGCGTAAAAGAACGCCTCGCTGCGCCGCCACGCATCGCGCAGCACGAACGCGCGGCGGAAGAAGTGAATCTCCCCGGGGTAGAACGCCATGTCGAACGGAGTGCCCATCTTCTCCAGCGTGTCGACCACCTTCAGCGTCTCCCACAGGGGAACATTGGTGTCATTCGTGCCTTGCAGAATCATCAGTGGCCGCTCGATCTTGTCCAGATGCTTCACCGGGGCCGAGCGGTCGAAGAATGCCGGGTCCGACACCGCGGTTGCTCCCAGGCGCGGGCTCGTGCCAACCGAGTACGTGTTCCAGTCGCCGACGCCCGCAACCTCGATTGCCGCCGCAAACAGCTTTGGTGCGGTAATGATCGACTGCAGCGTCATAAACCCGCCGTAGCTCAGGCCCCACACGCCGATGCGATCGGGATCGACATAGGGCAGCGTCTTCAGATAGTCGGCGCCGCCGTTGATGTCCTGCGTCTCGCCCCCGCCCACATCCTGATACGAACCGGTCGTCCACTCGCGACTCTGGCCGGAGCTCCCACGATAGTCGGGCGTCAGAATCACATAGCCCTGCTGCGCGAAGTACTCGCAGATTCCGTAGTACATCCTGTACGAGCCGGGATGCCACGCCAGGTAGTTCTGGTCGGCGCCCGAACCGTGAATCCAGATAATCGCCGGATGCTTGACGCTCTTGTCCAGGTTCTTGTTCACAATCAGGGCCGCCGGCACGGGCTTGCCGTCCTTGCGGCTCGGATAATGCACCAGCACCGGCGTGGTCAGGTCGGCAGGATTCAATCCCGGAGGCAGCGAATCCGTCAGCCGCATCGGCTTTTGCTCGGCGACATCGACCATGAAAACGTCTTGTGGATGGTCCCCAGCCGTGCGCAGGTAGGCCAGCTTCTTGCCATCCGGCGAAAACACCGCATCACGGTTCACACCGTGCTCCGTAACCACCGGCGTAACTTTCCCGGTTGCCACATCGGCGATGGAGAGGAACCTCTCCTCCTGATTGCCAACCTCGCTGTGTGCGTAGACCACGCTTTTGCTGTCCGGCGACCAGTTGATATAACAGTCGCCAAACTCGCCCTTGCCAATCTGCCTGGCGTCTTTCTCTGAGGCAGCATCCACGGACGTCACGTACACATGCGCCCATCCGGTGCGGTCGCTGATGAACGCGATCATCTTGCCATCCGGCGAAGTTACTGTGCGCGGTCCGTCGGCAGGTGAGTAAAACAGCGGGTCCGTCTCCTGCCAGATCGTGTGACTCGCTCCAGTTGGAGTGGTCTCTACCAGCTCCCTGTGTTTGTGGTCGGGAGAAAACTCCTGATGCACCACAACCGGTCCGATGGATCCCGTCGCCCACTGAAGACCCCCCGCGTTGGCGCCTCCATTGCCTGTGCCCGACGTCGGAATCAGCACCGGGTCACCGCTGAACACTGAGACAACGCCCAGCCTCTGGTTCCAGCTGCGCAGGCGCATCGCAATCAGCCGATTGCCATTGAACGGGAGCGGCTCAGGCGTATCCGTAGTAAACACGGCATTGAACGCAACGTAGTTGTTGTCGCGTGAGAACACCGGCCCGGAGAGGACCGACCCATCGGCGATGCGGGTCAACTGGCGCTGCGTATTGCCCGCAAGATTGCCCACCCAGATCTCGCCGGCGCGGACAAACGCAATCTCGGTGCGGTCTGCCGACAGCGAGAAGCTGGTAACCCCCTGATATCCCGCCAGCCGTGCCGGCTTGCGCGACTCGGTGGAGACCGTCCACAGGTTTCCATCTTTGCCGAAGATGATCTCGTCCGAAGACACCCATTCGAACTGGCTGATATTGGATGTCAGAATGTCCGGGTCGACGGGGAAATCCGTCAGCGCCACCGGTGCGCCTCCAGCCTGGGCGATGAAGAGATCTTGTTTGCCCGCGGCATCCCAGAGGTATGCGACCGTCTTGTTGTCGGGCGACCACGCCTGGTCGGTGGGATATTTCACGTCGGCGATCCGGTCGATCGTTATGCTGCCGCGCGGCGCAGGCGGGTCCTGCGCAGTTGCCTGCAAGCTGGTAATGAGTCCCAGCCCCAGTACCAGGCCAAAACGTGAATCTGTGATTTTCATATCTCATCTCCGTTGGTTGGTGGCGGGTCGCAAACCATAAACTCTGACGGCTCGTCACGGAGGACGAACAGATGGTCTGGGCCAGCTTCAGCCCAGACCGCCGGATTTCTTCTAGAAGGTCACCTTCCCCTGGAACCGGGCGATAAAGGGTCCGAGGAACGTAGTTGGCTTTTGGAAAGTGGATCCGAAGGCCACCGTCTCAGCCGTCGTCGGAGCCACGTTGAACACGTTGAAGAGATCGCAATCGGTCTCCAGCTTGAAGCGTTCCCCGAGCGGCGTCACCCGGCCAATGCGGAGGTTGGTGTCGTTCACTGACGGATAGCGCGCATAGCCGTTCGGCTCGATCTTCACACTCTCGCTGCCCTGGGCCAGGCCGACATTGAATGTATTGGTGTATTGAATCGGCATTCCCGTCTCGTGCTGGAAGTTCACCGAGGTTTGCAGCTTCCACGGCAACATGTACGTAAAGTCCGCCCTCACCACGTATGGCACGTCCTGGTCGATGGAGCCGAAACGATTGATGTTCTGATTCGGGTCGTTGAAGTCGCCCGAGGTCGCGGTGCCCTTGTCGCTCTGAAAGGTAACTCCGACCAAAGCCGACCAACGGCCCACCAGCCGGCGAGTAATGTCAAATTCAAGGCCGTTGTAGTGGTTCGTATTGGCTTGCGGATTGTTGGTAGTCTCCGTGTAAGTGCAGCCAACGTCGGTGGCGGTTTGTGCTCCATTCAGAAAACAGGTATGCGTGCCTCCGGTCAGGCTATACAACGTAATTGGCGTTCCGGTAAGCGGATTCAGAATTGGGTTCCCGTTGTAAGTGGTCACCGGCGTGTAGTCGGACGTAGGAGCATTGATATTGGCTGTGGTTTGAATATTCCTGTTGTTGCGGAAGTAGTAAGCCACACTGGCCGAAATATTCCTGAATACCGTCCGCTCATACTCCGCATTCAGCATGTAAGAGTAGGGACGCTTAAGGCTTGGGTCCGCGTAGCTGGTAAATCCACCCGTAGTGCTGATCCAACCCCCGACGTTCTTTGCCTTGGTGCCAAAGGGCACGGTGCCGCCCGGAAGACACCCATCGGTGCCGGAAGGCTCCGTGATTTGCAGGGCCGTATTGAAACAGGAGTTAGCAAATTGGGTGTAGTCCGGCGTAGCCGAGTTGATTTGACCGGCAATCGCGGAGTTGGCGATGGTAGAGCCGTTCCAGTAGTAGGTCGCCTGCGCCGTGCTGTTCGGATTGATCGAGTCGGCCAGGCTGGTGCCGATGTTATTGGTAAACATGTTGAAACCGCCGCGGATCACCTGATTGCCTCTGCCGGTCGGATCGTAGGCCACACTGATGCGCGGCACCAATTGGTCGTAGGTATCAACATCGTTGTAAGCAGTCAGCGGGCCCAGCGTCTCACTCTTGGCCGCCAGTGCGGCATAGGCAGCCTGGAACTGCGAGGTGCAGCGGTTGGGAAACAGCGGCGCATAGATACTCGGGGGGCCGACCGCTTTATTGCACTGCGGCGGTGTCCAGCCGTGGTCCGCGTCGAAGCGGCCGCCGATATTGAAGGTCAAATGGCGGTTGATCGTCCATGCGTCCTGCAGGAAGATCGACCAGCCCCGAGACCAGTCGTTATAGTCAACCGGACCGTTCTGGACCAGCACCTCGAGGGGCGTAGTATTCGGCAGTGCGCCGGGAGTAAGGGTGTCGTATTCCTCGAAGATGTCCTGGTTGTAGTTATAGAGCGAATAGTTCCTTTGCAGCGAAACGTCAACGCCAGCCTTGAAGTTGTGCGAACCCATCCAGCCGCCGTGGAAGTAAGAGGCCGTGGACGCCACGCGGCCCGACTTCTCCTTATTCACATAGTTTTCCAGACCCGCGTACTTCAGGGTCGAGGTCCCGATGTCCTCCGCCGCAATGGTTTCGGGCGATACCCCAGGCTCATACCGCTCGGGAAAGACCAGGTTCAAGTAGCCGATGCGGGAGTCGATGGTCAGATGCGATGTCGGCGAGTAGATCTCCTGCGCCTGCACAATGTAAGCAGGCTCAATCTGGACATAGGCGGCGTTCTGGTCTACATAGGAGAAAGACGTTGAGCGGCGAACAAAGCGGTTGATGTATTGCCAGTGCCAGATTGCGTTCACCACATTCTTGGAGTTGATCTGATAGTCGTTGCGCAGCGTAGTGTTGCTCTGGTGATTGATGTCGGTGCCGAAACCATATTGGCCGGGGAACGACGGCGCCAGGCCGGTGGTGGGATTTGGCAGCGGACTGGCCCGCAGCTGCTGCTTCAGTTGATACTCGCGATAGGCGCCGAAAATCCACCACTTGTCCCGGATGATTGGCCCACCAACGTCGATGGCAGAGTCATACGCACGAATAAAGGGAGAACCATCCGTTAGTGCCGGGCCGGCAACGCCGCCAACCGCCGCCACGCTGGCAATCGGAGTGTAGTAAGGCGCTTTGATCGTCGCCTGGGTCTTGTCGTCCTCATAGTTGAACAAGACGAAGCCGTGGATCGCGTTCGATCCCTGGCGCGTGATCATGTTCATATACGAACCGCCAATCGGTATCTCGGGAGGCGAAGCTCCGGTGACCATCTGCAGTTCGCTGTAGGAGTACTGGTCGACGTAATAGCCGGTCGAAGTCTGGCTGGTGCCGTTCAGGTCGAGGCCGTTGAAGGCATACACCGTCTCCGTCGTCTTGCTGCCGTGGACCGACATGGAGGACTGTTGATAACTGTTGTTGCCGCCCACGTCAAAGGTACTTACCGTAACTCCTGGAGTCTGCGCCAACGTGGACCACGGGTCGTTTCCACTGGGCGTATTCGCCAGCAGCGTCGAATCGAAAGTGACGGGCGTGGTGCCGCTCTCCACGTCGACCACCGGAGTGTCCCCGCTGGAGACGGTGATGCTCTGGCTGGCATCGCCCAGCACCAGAGTTATATTCACGGTCGCCTTGAAGCCCGCGGTCAGCACAATTCCGTCTTCCTGGAAAACCTTGAAGCCCGGCAACGTGCAGGTTACGTGGTACTCTCCCGGAGGCAACTGCTCAACCAGATAGACGCCGCCGGCTACCGTCTTCTCGGATTTCGGATTCAACATGGCGGCGCTTGAAACCGTCACTACCGCTCCCTCAATCACCCCGCCCTGCGGATCCGTTACCACGCCCGTGATGCTGCCGGCCACTGATCCCTGGCCCCAAAGGTATGCGGACGGAATCAAGCAAAGAAACAGGGCGCGAAGCATGAAATTGCGCATAAGTTCCTCCTGCGCGGCCAAAATTGCCGCGTGTGGGGCTGACTGGTTTTGCACAGAAATAGCTGCGTTCAGTGCGCGTGCTATGCGAAATGGGAAACGGAATTCCTATGCCGGCAAATTGCCGCGCAGTGGATGTATCTAGTGTCGTCACGTGCTGGCAAACCTGGCCAGGACTTCTTCGAACACTGATTACAACGGGGAGAACGAAACTTTTGGGGGGTGACTGTCACCACTATGCCATATCGACGCGCAAGGTGCAAGTCCAATTTGTAACAATTGTAAGCGTTTTTGTATCAGACATAAGAACGGTATAAAGAAGGCGATCTGCGCCACGCAATTCAGCGGTCCCATCGACGCAAGCTAACTGCTTATCTGCCCTCGGCGATTGGGAGCCGCATCCGGATGGTTGCCCCGCTGCCCGCCCGGTTGAATGCCCGTAAATCTCCTCCATGCAGTTTCACTGCCCGTTCTGCGATGGCGAGTCCCACGCCGGAGCCTCCCGTGTGCGGGCTGCGCGCATGATCGACCCGGTAAAAAGGCAGGAAAATTGAGTCGACCTCATCCTCCGGAATGCCCGGTCCGCGATCGTTCACATCGAGTACCGCCATCCGCGCGCCCTGCTCCTGCGCAACTGCGAGCGTAATCTCTACCTCCGAACCCTCTTCCGTATATTGAATCGCGTTGCGTATCACATTCTCGATTGCCCTGTGCAGCAGTTGCCGATTGCCCTGAATCGCACATTGATCGCTGGCACAAAACACCACCGAGCTTTGCCGTCGCTGGGCCTCGTACATCGCATCGGGAATCATCTCCTCCACCAGCTTATTCAGAGATAGAGGCGCGAAGTTGGCTATCTTCTCGATCGCCTCCATCGACGACAGGGTCAGCAACTGGCCAATCAATTGATTCAGGTTCTTCGTCTCCCGTTCGATGCGTTCCAGATGTGCTGCCATGTCTGGATCTGCATCTTCGCGCGCCAGCTCCAGCGCCACGCTCAGCCGGGCCAGCGGCGAGCGCAGTTCGTGGGATACGTCCCTCAGCAGCAGCTTCTGCGCACTCACCAGGGATTCCAACCGCTCCGCCATATGGTTGAAGTCATGGATCAGCGCCTGAATCTCATCTCCCTCAAAGACCCGCACCTGTGAGCCCGGCTCAGCCACGCGCGTGCCCAGGTTGCCTTGCGCCAACTCATGGGCCGCTTTTCTCAACCTCACTACCGGACGCGTAACCAGCAGCACCAGCACAAATGTTGTGATCCCGCCCACCACGATTGCCACCGGCAACTGGGGAAATGCGAAGAACAGCAGGTTTCGACCCCAGCTCACCTTGACCACAGTGTGCGGCCTGCTCAGCAGGAAAACGTATCGCTTCCCGCTGCTGGAGGCAACCGGCACACTCCAAACATATTGATTCCCGACCTGCCTTCCTGCAATGCCCTTGGCATCGACGCCCGCGATCGAACTTTGCGCACCCGCTGCGGCACACAGGCTGTTTCCCGCCGCATCGCTCAGTGCAATCGCATGATCGTGTGCGCCGGCGTACGCCAGCAAAGCGTCGCAACCTCCCGATTCAAACGTGGACACACTCTCTTTGGCCTCGTTGTGCAAACTGCTGTACAGCGCGTCGAAGAAAACATCGGGGCTGTCAAAATGATGCCGGACAATCAGCGCGGTGGAAATCACGAAGATCAGGCTCTGCGCAATCCACAGAATGACGAATACTTTGAAAAAGAGGCCGCGCATCGCTTAATCCTTCGCCGTCGAATGACCGCTATGCACAGCCAGTTGATACCCCGTCCCGCGAACCGTCTTCACCAGGTCGTCCTCTGTGCCGCTGCCGCTCAGTTTTCTGCGCAGCCGGCTTATATGCATGTCCAGGCTGCGATCGAACGGGTGGAACTTGCGGCCCAGCACCTTCTCCGCCAGTTCTTCGCGAGTGACGACTTTTCCCGGAGAGTGCAGCAGCGATTCCAGCAAGGCAAACTCAACGTCAGTCAGCTCGATCCTTTGCCCATTCTGAGTCACCGTCCTGGCCGCGGTATTCAGCTCCAGCCCATCCGCCCTCAGCAACGTCGGTTCGCTTGTGGCTTCGCTGCCGGAACTGCGCCGCAGGATCGCCCGTATTCTGGCCAGCAGCTCGCGTGGATTAAACGGCTTGGGCAGATAGTCGTCCGCTCCGATCTCCAACCCCACAATGCGGTCGACGTCGTCGCCGCGAGCAGTCAGCAGAAGCACGTTGGTCGACGAGACCGCCCGAATCCGCTTCAACACTTCAAAGCCATCAAGGCTCGGCAGCATTACGTCCAGCAGGATCAGCGCGTACTGCTTCTTCAGCGCTTCCTTCAGTCCGGTATCGCCCCGGTGTACGGCGGACACATGGAATCCATACCGCCCCAGGTAGTCGGCCAGCATCGAGCAAAGCTCGACATCATCGTCAATCAGCAGGATTTCTTCCACTCGGGTTCTCGCTCTTTTTTGAGCCTATGCCCTCTCGCCCGCCGGCAACGCAGTAAAAATGTAACAAATGGTCACGGTAGCGAGGCCACTTTGTTACAAAGTGTTACCCAATATGACCGCAGAGCGCCGCGCATTGATTTCTCCTGAATATGGTTGTTCGGGCAACACGAGTTTCACAAATGCAGTGTTTTCATCGGTAGGAGTGAAGATGTCTATTCGAACGTGGTCGGCGGTTGTTCTGCTTTTTGTCCTTGCTTCGGTTCCCTTCCTCACCCTGGCCCAGTCGGCGCCGGCAGCCTCGGGCGCGACGCTGCATGGCACCGTCGTGGACCCCGATGACGCTTTGATTCCGGGCGCGACTGTCACATTAACGCCGGCTTCCGGCACCGCGCAGTCCACCGTCTCCAAGAGCGACGGGACCTACACCTTCCGCAACGTGGCCGCCGGCGCCTATACGCTCACCGTCACCGCTCCGGGCTTCGCCGCGTATGCCAAGCAGGCGATCAGCGTCTCGGCGGGCGCAAACCTGGCCCTGGATGTGACCATGACGCTGCAGGAGGATTTGCAGCAAGTCACTGTCAGCACCAACACCGTCTCGCTCAGCGTCGATCCTGACAGCAATGCCAGCTCCACCGTCATCACCGGCGCTGCGCTGGACGCTCTATCCGACGACCCCGACGAACTCCAGTCCGAGCTGCAGGCGCTTGCCGGCCCCTCGGCCGGCCCTAACGGCGGCCAGATCTACATCGATGGCTTCACCGGCGGTCAACTGCCCCCGAAGTCCTCCATCCTGGCGATCCGCATAAACCAGAACCCCTTCTCGGCCCAGTATGACCAGCTCGGATATGGCCGCATCGAAATCATCACCAAGCCCGGCACCGACTCCTACCACGGCAGTTTCATGACCATGTTCGGCGATAAGGTCTTCAATACCTCCACGCCGTTCCTGTCGGCCGGCCAGCCCGACTATCACACCCTCTTCTTCCTGGGCAACCTCACTGGCCCCATCAAGCAGGGCATGTCGTTTACCCTGTCCGGCTCGCGCCGCATGATGGACAACAACACCATCGTCAATCCTCCGGCCATCTACAGCACTTCGCCCACTTCGGCTGCACTGTGCGCGCCCGGTGACCTGACCGACAATTGCAACAGCTATGCATTCCCCGTCGCAGCGCGCGCGGAGGCTACGCCGGCAACACGGCTGGACATCAGCCCGCGAGTGGACATGATGCTGGGCGCGAAGAATACACTGACCGCGCGCTATGACTATGAGTCGTCGAGCAACAACGTCAATCCCACGGTCGCCAGCGCGTTGCTCACCACCGGTTCCAACAGCACCAGCAACGACCAGGATATCCAGATCAGTGATACTCAGTTGATCAACGGCAAGGTCATCAACGAGACCCGCTTCGAGTATGAGCACACTTCGTCCAACTCGACCCCGCTCAACACCGCCCCGGCCATCTCCGTATCGGGCTACTTCAACGTCGGCGGCGGCAGCACCAGCACCAGCTCCGGCGACCACGTTGAGGCGCAGAACTACACCTCCATTCAATTGGTCAAAAACTTTGTCCGCCTCGGCGGGCGTCTGCGCACATCCGGCGAGTCGAACTATTCAAACAGTGGAATCCACGGCTCCTTCACCTACAACTACCTGCTCGATCCGTGCACAGATCCCAGCGTAACCAGCAAACCGAGCAACTGCCTGGCCACCCTCCCCGTCAACGCCACCCCCTGCTCGACTGCAAACATGACGGCCGGTTCGCCGCTCTATCCGTCCTACCAGTGCGGCATCGTCAGCCAGTTTGGCCTGAAATCCATCACCAACTACACCATCGGCGCGCGCGAGACTGACCTGGGCCTCTATGCCGAGGACGACTGGAAGGCGCTGTCCAACCTGACCATCAGCTACGGTATTCGCTACGAAGCGCAGAATGTCATTCACAGCGCGCACGACCTTGCCCCGCGCATATCCCTTGCCTACGGCGTTCCGCGAGCCAACGGAAAGACCACCACCGTTCTTCGCGCTGGCTTTGGCGTCTTCTACAATCGCTTCTCCCTGGGCAGCATTCAATCCCAGATTGCGAACGATGGCCAGAATGCGCAGAACTACACCTACACCAGTCCCGCTAATTGCCAGCCGACCTCATCGGGCACGTTGCCCTACAGCAGCGGCTGCACATCGGTTGTCGGATCCACCGGTCCGGCAATCTCGCCTCAGCTCAACGATCCCAATCTGCGCAGCGCCTACATCATCCAGTCGGCGGCATCGGTCGAGCAGCAGATCGGAAAATATGCCAGCGTTTCGGTTACATATATGAATGCGCGCGGCGAGCACCAGTTCCTCTCCCGCAGTATTCCCGCCGGGACCGGCGCCGTCGACAACGTCAACCAGTCGGAGGGCGTCTTCCGCCAGAACCAGATCAACACCAACATCAACGTCCGCACCCCCAAAGGCATCACCATCTTCGGGTTCTATTCGGCCAACTGGGCAAACTCCAACATCAGCAACATCACCGACCCCTTCAACTCCTCGGTGGATTACGGCCGCGCCGCCTTCGCAACCCGCAACCGCATGGTCCTCGGCGGCAGCATCCCGCTGCCCTACAAATTCACCGCCAGCCCCATGATCTTTGCTCAGTCGGGTTCACCCTACAACGTCACCATCGGGACCCAAGACAAAGTGACCCTCGGGTACAACGACCGCGTGGAATGGAATCCTGCCGCCGGGTCCATGCCCGCCCTGGGCAGCTTCGCGCAATGCACCCAGGCGGCGAGCTTCGCCAACTCGAATTATTCTGCAGGCGCCTCGACTGACAGCCAGATCCCCGTCAACTTCTGCACCGGCCCGGCGAACGTATCGTTCAACCTCAGGCTGGCGCGCTCCTTCAGCATCGGCCCCAAGACGGCTGCCGCTCTCGCGGCCGCGCAGCCGGGTGGACCCGGTGGCCCTGGTGGCCCCGGCGCCTTCGGCGGCATGGGTGGTCGTCCCGGTGGCGGCGGCGGTGGTGGTGGTCGTGGCGGCGGCTTCGGAGGCCCTGGCGGTCCCGGTGGTGGCTTCGGTTCCGCCTCAGATCGCAAGTACACCCTCACCATCGGCGCGCAGGCGCAGAATCTATTCAACCAGGTCCCTTACGGAACTCCGGTCAGCACCCTAACCAACCCGGAGTTTGGTACGACGCATGGCCTCGGCGGCGGCCCGTTCGGCGGCGGAAATGCGGTGCGGACCATCATGCTCCAGGCCAACTTCAGCTTCTAACCAGCACCTAACTTGCCGCACCCATAGCCCCTGGCTCATAGCTGAATAGCCCTTCGCTTACAGCTCGTGAATCAAAGCCTTTCGCCTTGGCTGATAGCTGGACAGCTCCCAGCTCACAGCTCATGAATCAGAGCCTTTCGCACTGGTGTGTAGCCCGTGCCGGATGCACTCAAATGAACTCTCAACCCGCAAATTTCCCCACCGCCTGAACCAGCATCAGCACCAGTTCAGCGGCCAGCAGCAGGATAATCACCCATTCCAGCACCTGCTCCTCGCGCGCGGCCCGGTACTCGCCCATGCGCTGGCCGCTCATCTCGTAAACGTCCTCGAAGACCTCAAGTTGCCCGTCGACGGCCTCCAGTCTCATCTCGATCCGCGCCTTCTCGCGCAACTCCTCGCCCAGCTTCCGGCTCGCCGCCGGCAACGTCGCAGGCGTCTCGTACAGATGCGGCTCAATCCGCGCAAGCCGTATGCGTCGCGCCAGCGCCTGGTTCATCCGTCCGCCAACGGCTTCGCTACGCTTCAGATCGGCAGGCTTTACCTCGAAGGCCAGCCCTTTGTCCTGCTCCAGTTCTCCCCACGCATCCGCAATCTCGCGCTCGATCCGCCGCAGTTCGGATTCATAATGCGTGAACTCGACGACTGCGGCCAGCAGCAGCTCAGCTTGTCCCAGGTCGCATTGCAGTACCGCGCGGCCGGGCCGCCACGCCAGCTCCACGCCGCGATATTTCACCAGGATCGGCGGCTGCACGTCTGCTTCGCCTGGCTTCTCCAGCCAGTCCGCAGCTCCAGCTTCCGCCCCTAACTGCATGTCCAGCGGCAGAAGGACCACATCCAGAACGTCGCCGCGCACCCCCCCGCCAATTTCGAGACTTGCTGTCCCACTCAAGATGGCATACCGCGGCGCCGGGTCATGAAACCTCATCAACACCACATCTTCGCCCGCAATCTCTTCGACGAAACGGATGCGCCGCTCACTCGCGCCGGCAGGGAGGACCTGGACTGCTTCGCTCATAGCACCGCACTATACAGGGTGTCTGAAATCGGAGAACGCGAGCGGGCCTCGATCTTCTCCGTCAGGCATTCCGCCACGTAGTCCGCCGAGTCCAGCACGCCGTTGATGGTCGAGTCGAACAGGTAATCGCCAACCGCGAAAATGTTTGGCCGCGCACGCTCCGGGATGTGACGCGATTCCATGTCCAGCGCCGGCGAACCGCCCGGAAGCCCGTTCACCGAGCCGATCCAGCGGTGGACCTTCCCCTCGACGAACAACTCCCGCCCGCGCCGCAAGAACGAGGGCAGCGAATCCAGCGCCCTGCGAATCAACTGCTCGTCCGTGTGATTGCTGGCCACCATCGCCGCGTCGCCAGCCAATAGCCAACCCAGCACTCCGGCCGACCGGCAGCCGTTGCGCGACGACTCGTCGTACAGACAGCATCCGCCAAACGCATCCAGCATCAGGTAGGAGTCCTGAAACACCGGCTCCCAGAACATCTCGCGAAACAGCATGCTCACCCGCAGATAGTGGGCCGGGTAATCGTAATGCACGCAGTGGCGATGGATGGCTTCGCCCAGCGCCTCGCCTCCCCACTCGATCAGTGGGATGCAGGCGTTTGGCAGCGCCACCACCACAAAGTCGTACTCATCGGATGCGATCGTTCCGCTTCGATTGGAAGAAACGCGCACTCTCGCGTCCTCTGCGCGTTCCACCCGTACCACAGGCTCGCGCAGCAGGATCCGCGCCTCAATCTGCGCCGCCAACTCCTGCGGCAATCGCTCAATCCCGCCTTCTATCGTGTACAGCCGCATGTAGCTGGAGTCGTTCATCAGATAGTTTTGCAGGCCATACGACGCGCTGGTGCGGTGCGGCTCTGTGGCCAGATCGCTATGCACCAGGGTCAGCAGATACTTCCGCGCCGCCTCGTCCGGCACTTGCGCCAGTTCGTCGTGGAAGGTCCTGCCCGCATCGCCGTCCGCTTCTCTCCAGTCGGCCTCGTAGTAATCTTGCGGACGCATCCGTTGCCTGGCTCGATCGTCGAACTCCAGCAGCGCCTGCCGGGCCGACTCCCCATATACGCGGCCAACGTCGTCCAGATCGCGCAGCACTTGGTCCCCGATCACCACCGAGCTGCCGCTCATTGGCTTTACCGTCAACCCCAGCTTGTCGATCAGTTCGCGCAGCGGATCTTCCCCAATGTGCGAATAGTCGTAGAGTTCAGCCGCCCCCGCTTCGTACGTCACCGGCGCCGACTCGAATTGTCTGGTCAGAATCTTGCCGCCCAGCCGCGCACTTGCCTCGTAAATGGTGGCTTCAAACGGCACTTGGCATCGCTGTTGCAGCTGATACGCCGTCATCAAACCACCGGGTCCGCCCCCGACAATCGCCACTCGGCAAACCCTTGGCGCAACCCCATCACCCACCTTATCCAGCATTCCAGCGCTCCTTAACGGATTGGGACAACCGGGTATCCTGCCCGCGCGGCGGGACGCTGCCAGATCGAGAAGGTGCGCCTCGAGCGATACGTTCTGCTTTCCCTATGAAGCTCTGCCTCGCCAACGTGTCGCCCCAGTGAACCGATCCTTCCAAAACAAGGCCTTCTATCGGTCAGACGTGATCTCCCTGCAAAAGGCCGCGTTCGGCGGACGCTATATGCCGTCTGAATCCACCAACCCAACCCGCCGGCCCGACTCTAGCAGACCCACAAAGTGCCATTTATCAATCACTTCGCTTCGCATCGGCCCGGCGCACCCTAACCTGAAAGCAGTATCCGCAGGTCGCGCAGGTTATGACCCGTGGGGCCGGTCACCACCGTGGCGCCGACACCGCTCAGCCACGTAAAGGAGTCGAACTCTTCCAGCGCGCGCTGCGCACTCCGGCGGCGCGATACCGGCTGGGCTGAACGCAAACCTCGCTCCGCCGCGACCGGCATACCTCCATCCAGAGTGTGCTCATCTACAATGGCCCCCGCCGCATTGCTGTTGCCGTCAATGCCGTCTGAGCCTGCGGACAACACCGCTATCGGCCCGTCAGCAGCGCCCAGCTTCGTCGCCACATAAAGCGCGAAGTGCTGATTCCGCCCTCCCACATGCCGCGCTCGCCCGGCCGCCGCAGAAGCATGTTCACCGCTCTCCGCGACAAAGCCCGGCACTCGCACCGTTACCTCTCCGGCCGAGATCAGGCACACCCGCGCATGTTCGTGGCGAAGCTCCCGCAGCCGGTCCAGAAGATAATCAGCCGCCGCGTCATAGCTCCAGTCGTCGCAGCTATTGTCGGTGACCGCATGAAAACCTAACCGCACCGCGTGACTCCGCGCCAACTCCGCCAGCTCCTCGCTGTCCAGCAGCTTCCAGCTGCGCGAGCTCAGTTCGCTCGGCTTCGGCGATTCCGGCAGCTCCGGCAATTCGAAGAACCGCCGCACCGCCTCCGGAAACCGCACCATCAATTCATAGCGCGCCAGTATCTCGCGGCATTCGTCGATAGTTGTAGTATCCGCGATCGTCGGCCCGGAAGCCAGCGCGTCAAGATGCGCGGGCGGCACATCCGACACCAGCAACGAAATCTTCTGCGCGCTCCCCGCCGCCAGCGCCAGCCGCCCTCCCTTCACCGCGGAGAAGTGTTTGCGCACGCAGTTGATCTCGACGATCGATGCGCCGCTGTGCACCAGCGCCTGGTGGAACCGAATCGTGTCTTCCAGCGAAATCGCCGGATCCAGCGGAAGCTCCATCATGGCGGACGCGCCGCCGCTGATCAGAAAAATGCAGAGCGTGTCCTCCGGCGACGCGTCTCCCAGCCCGCGCAGCATCGCCAGCGCAGCCGCCGCGCCCGCAAACGACGCCTCATTAGGAAGCGGATGTCCGCCTTTGAAGAACTGGATCGACGCCGGCAGATCGAGCGGCCGTTCGCCCGCAATCAGCACGCCTTGCAGGTCGCACGCCGCCGCCAGCCGCAACCGCGCCAGCAGTGCGCCCAACATCGCCGCGCCCGCCTTGCCCACCGCAACTATTCGCACTCGCTTCAGCCGATTCAGCGCCACCACACTCTCGCCGCCCAGCACTAGCCGCCCGCTCCCGCCGTCAATGCGCATGACGCGGTCGAAGGCCCGTTCAATGCTGCAATCGGCCAGCGCCTGCTCAAAGATGCTGCGCGCGAGTTCTTTCAAGTCTTCCACGTTTGGCTCAATTCGCACTGCCGCGCTACTCCGCGAGCTGCCGCATCACTTTGATCAAATCCGCCTTGCCTTCAAACCCGATGCCCGGCAGCTCCGGCATGGCGACATAGCCGCTCTCCACGCGCACGCCATCGGGAAATCCGCCGAAGGGCTGGAACAGGTCCGGATAGCTCTCGTTGCCGCCCAGCCCGAGGCCCGCCGCGATGTTCAACGACATCTGGTGCCCTCCATGTGGGATGCACCGTCGCGGCGACCACCCTGCCGCGCGAATCACCTCCAGCGTGCGCAGGTACTCGCACAGCCCATACGAAAGCGCGCAGTCGAACTGCAACCAGTCGCGGTCCGCCCTCATGCCGCCGTAGCGCAGCAGGTTGCGCGCATCCTGGTGGCTGAACAGGTTCTCGCCCGTGGCCATTGGTCCCGGGTAGAACTCTGCCAGCGCCGCCTGCAGCGCAAAGTCCAGCGGATCGCCCGCCTCCTCGTACCAGAACAGCGGATACTCGCGCAGCATCTTCGCATACGCAATCGCCGTCTCCAGGTCGAAGCGCCCGTTCGCGTCTACCGCGAGTTGCGCGCCGCTGCCGATCTCTGCCAGCACCGCTTCAATCCGCTTGCGGTCCTCGGCCAGCTCGGCCCCGCCGATCTTCATCTTCACCACCGTGTAGCCGCGGTCGAGATAGCTGCGCATCTCCCCCCGCAACGCCGTCAGGTCTTTGCCCGGATAGTAGTACCCGCCCGCCGCATACACGAACACGCTCGGACCAGCCTCGCGCCCGTACTTCTCGGCTAGCAGCAGAAACAGCGGCTTGCCCGCGATCTTCGCCACCGCGTCCCACACCGCCATGTCAATCGTCCCCACCGCCACCGAGCGCTCGCCATGCCCGCCCGGCTTCTCGTTCTTCATCAGCGTGCGCCAGATGCGGTCAGGATCGAGATTGTCGCCGGCATCGTTCAGCAGCGTCGCCGCATCCGCCTCGCGCAGCCGCGGCGCGAGGCGTTCGCGGATCAGTCCGCCCTGCCCGTAGCGCCCATTGGAGTTGAAGCCATACCCCACCACGGTCCTGCCCTCGCGAACCACATCCGTCACCACCGCCACCAGCGAGCAGGTCATCTTCGAGAAGTCGATATACGCATTCGCAATCGCGGATGCGATGGGCAACGTCACCTCTCGAATTTCAACAATCCGCATGGCCACACACTTCCCTGACACCCACTTCCTCAGTCAGCCGCAGTCCCTTCCGACCATACTGCAAACGCACCCTCTAGCCAACCCGCTAGTCGGTCATTTTGCTTCGCCTCGTTAAGGGCACGGGTTTACCCGTGCCGTAAAGCCGCATAATCACACCGGGCTTTAGCCCCTGAGGTCAGTTTTCGCAAACCGACCCACTACCCCTCTGGCCAACAACCTCAACGAGTGATCCTCTGTTATAAAATTGATCTGAATCGGGGCAGAATGGCGACCGCCGTCCGCCTGCGGATTCCCGCGTCCCTATCGTCTAGCGGCCCAGGACTCCGCCTGTTCCCGGCGGCAACATAGGTTCGAATCCTTTTGGGGACGCCAATTCTTTCCTTCCGCCGCGCCTCTCGTGCGCACGCGCAGCCCGCAATCTCACCGGCACGACACCTCATCCTGAAACTGCTTCGTCGCCGCCATCGAAGCCAGCACGTGCGCGCAGTCCAGAATCTTCTGGTCCAGTGGGTTTTTGTCCAGCGAGTCCGGGGCAATGTTCGCCGCCTTGGCATGCATCGCCAGGAATTGATCGCTCATCTGTTGCATATCGGTGAACTCATTCTTCAACAACTCCACCGCCTTCTGGTCCGGACCGGTGATGGCTGCGGCTTCCGCGAGTTGTAGCTTGGCGTCGGCCGACCTGTGCAACGGATCAACCCAGCTATTCGTCACCGGATAGTTGTTCTGGATCGCATTCACCAGCGCCGCGCGCCACTCGCGAATCTGGCTCAGCGCCTCGATCTCCGCGCTCAGATAGGCCGCGGAGAAGTCCGTAGGCCGGCTCGGCGGGGCCGGCGCGACCGCCGCCGCCGTGCCCGCCGGTCCCGGCAGGGTCAGCACCGTCTGGCTTCCTTGAAACCTGATCGACCCGTGCGTGATCCGCGCCAGCGACTCGATATCCACGTAAGCCTTGCCATTAATGCGGACCAATGCGGCCTGGTCGGACTGCCCCGCAATGGTCAGAGTTCCAGCCTGTTGCGCTGTTTGCGCTCCGGCCATAATCGGCAGCGCCAAGAGCATGGCCAGCTTTGCCAGCAAGCGTACAGATAGGTCGTTCATAGGGTTGCTCCATGTGCCTTCTCGTTGGATGCACGGGAGCAACCCCACGTACCCCTACTTGCGCCGCACCATGCGCTTTACTTGCGCGTATTGCATCAGAATGAAGCTGTCGGTCATGCCCGCGATGTAATCGGCAACCACGCGCGCCAGACCCTCGGCCTCAATCTCTTCCACGTAGCCGGAAGGCAGCTCCTGGGGCTCGGCGATCCAAAAATCAAACAGCTCCCTCACCACCTGCTCCGCCTTCTCATGTTCGCGCAACAGCTCGTCGCAGGTATACAGCGTGTCGTAAAGATACCGCTTCTCCTGCATGCGGTGCGCCTCGGCCAGCGCGGAGAACGTCGCCAGCCGCGTCGCATGTTCGCGCACCTGTTCCAGCGAGGTCGCGCCGATCGCGCACGCGTTCTTCTTGGTCGTCGCAATCAGGTCGTCGGTCAGCACGTTCTGCATCAGTTGCAGCGCCTCGTTGAACAGGAACTTGGCTTCCACGCTGGCATGCTCACGTTCCACCTGCGCGTAGCAGTGCGCCAGAATGTCCACGTTGCTTCGGATATGGTCGATCTCCAGCAGCCCCGACTCCACCCCGTCATCCAGGTCGGCCGTCAGGTACGCAATCTCGTCCGCCAGGTCGATGATCTGCGCCTCCAGCGGAGGCCTCTGATCCAGCAGGTAACCGGCAAGTTCCGGGTACTCGTCGACGCTGTAGTCGCGCGAGTGCTTGATGATTCCCTCGCGCACCCCCAGCGTCAGGTTCAGCCCGCGATGCGCCGCGTAGCGCTGCTCAAAGTGCTCGACGATGCGCAGTGCGTGCAGGTTGTGGTCGAAGCGCAGCCCATGCCGCTTCAGGCACTCATCCAGCGCCCGCTCGCCGGCGTGTCCGAACGGCGGATGCCCGATGTCATGCACCAGCGCCAGCGTCTCGGCCAGGTCCTGGTTCAGCCCCAGCGCCTCGGCTACGCTGCGCGCAATCTGCATCACTTCAATGGTGTGGGTCAGTCGGCTGCGAAAGTGGTCCGACGCGCGGCTGGTGAACACCTGCGTCTTGCCTGCCAGCCGCCGGAAGGCACGCGCCTGCACAATCCGCTCGCGGTCACGCTGAAAAGCCGTCCGCGACGGACGCTCGGGCGCCGCATACACCCGCGCCCCCAGCACATCGCCCGCAGCCGCGGAGACGGCACACAGCCGCAGATCGGAATTCGCTCGTCCGCTTAAGCTCACAACTAAAGTGTAACTGCCGCGACCAAGCTCAGGCGCCGTCTTAAGATAGGCCGGGACTTTAGTCCCGGCATCACCGGCCCAGAAATGACATGGGCTATAGCCCCCCGGGACGCCCTAGTGCGCGTCTTTTTCCGCCGCAGTCAGCTTCGCCAGCTTCACCCGCGCGTTCTCCAGCTTGTGCTGCACCTTCTGCACGTCGTCCGGGTCGGCGTCCGCGGGCAGCGAGTGCGCATACTCCGTCATCGAGCGCTCCCACTGCGCTACCGCCATCTTCAGGTTACCGGTCTTCTCGTACACCTCGCCCAGATGGTCCAGCACCGTCGGATCGGTGCTCGACCGCGCAATCGCCTTGCGCAGGTTCTCTTCCGCCTCGGGATACTGCCCGGTCTTGAAATACGCCCAGCCCAGCGAGTCCAGGTACGCGTAGCTCTGCGGCTCCAGGTCCACCGCTTCCTTAACCATCTTCAGCGCCTCGGGCAGCTTCTCGCCCTGGTCCGCCAGCATGTATCCCAGGTAGTTCAGCACTCCTGGATTGTGCGGATCGATCGCCAGCGCCTTGCGGAACTGCACCTCGGCTTGGTCGTACATCTTCTGGCGCTCAAAATACTCTCCCCGCACATACAACAGTTGCAGCTTCTCGTCCGGCTTGGTCGTCAGCGCCTCGGCCTTGTCCAGTTGCTCGCCCGCCTCCTTGAACCGCTTCAGCCGAATGTATAGCTCGCCCAGTCTTTCCCGCACATCCAGGTCGTCCTGGGTCCCGGTCAACTGCGCCTTGGCCAGCGCAAGGCCTTCGTCCACTTGCCCCATGTCGCAAAGCCACTGCGCGTACACCATCTGAATGTCATGGTTCTTCGGCAGCGCCTTCGCGGCATCGGCAGCAGTGCTGGTTGCTTCCTTATACTGGTGCGCTTCGCGATAGGCCTCGACCTCGCCGTCGTATCCCTCCTGCGCGTAGCACGGATGGGCCGCCTGGTCGTCGCTGCCCACGCTCCCGTTGCAATCGCCGCCCAGGTCAACCATCTGCTTGTATACCGTTACCGCTTCGGCCGTCTTGTTCTCTTCCCCGTAGATAATGCCCAGCCGGCTAAGGAAGTACCAGCGGTTATGCTTTTCGCCGTCGGAGTATTTGCCGTCCGCATGCGCCGACGCGTCCAGCAGTCCCGTCAGAATTCCGGCCGCCTGGTCGAACTTGCCCAGCGCATCGTAGATCAGAGCTTCGTCCGCGCTCAGCTCTGTCGGGTCCTGCACCTGCGGCTTGGCCTTCTCCAGCGTCGCCAGCGCATCTTCGTAGTGGCCCTGGCGGCGTTGAATCTCGGCGATGCGAAGCTGCGAATCCGCGTCAGTGGGGTCCGCCGCAGCCAGTGCCTGGAACTCCGTAAGCGCTGCGTCCAACTGGTCATCCGCCAGCAGCGCCCTGGCCAGCGCGTGCTCTGCATCCGGGTTGTCCGGATCCAGTTCCAGCGACCGCCGATAAGCCGCGGCAGCCTCCTTGGGCTTCTTCATCTGATCGTAGCTGGCGCCCAAGTAGTACTCGATGCGCGCCGTCCGATCTCCCGGCGGCACTGCCTCCAGCGTGTCCACAGCGCGCTGCAGGTTGTCGTTCTCGCCATATAGCCGCGCCATATTCAGAACCACATCCTCTGAGTCGGCGTCGAGCTTCTGCGCGTCCTTGAACTCGGCCTCTGCCTTGGCGCTGTCGTGGTCCAGCGCGTACAACTGGCCCAGCAGCAGCTTGGTCTCCAGATCGTCCGGCTTCAGCCGCGCAATCGTCTCATACTCTGTGATCGCGAGTTTCAGCACCTCGCCCGACTGGCCGCCCTGCGTGTCGCTCAGCGAGCGCAGATACACCTGTCCCAACAGCGTATGCGCCGCCACATCGTTCGGATTTCGCTTGATCTGGTCCTGCGCCGCCGTCACCGCATCCTTGATCCGCCCGATCTTGAAGTAAAGGTCCGCCAGCCCATCCTGCAGGAACGTCGAGTTCGGATCGGCATCCAGCGCATACTTGTACTCTTCCACCGCCTGGTTCGCGTAGTCTGGACGGCCCGCGTTCACCGCCATCTCCTCATACAGATGGGCCAGCCCATAGTGGTAGTAGGCCGCGGAGCGGGCAGAGTCCGCCTGGCTTTGGCTGGTCGCGGGTTGCCCGGCGTCAATAAGCTGGGACTTCGAATTCCGCTTCCTCTGCATCGGCGTGTCCATCTGCACCGGACTCGATGGAGGCGCGGGAACCGCCTGCGGAGCCGCTGGCTGAGGAACATTCTGTTGCGCAGTTGCCGTCAAGACCGGCGTTGCCAGCAATAGCACGGCCAATGGAATAAGCCGGAAGGGACGAATCGGCGATGTGCGGAAGAGCAAGGTCATGGGGCAAAGGTTCCTATCCGGCGGGATCGAGGACACAAACACTACTTAGACGATGCAGCGCTTCCATTGGATGCTGCCCACGCGCAGTGAACCACCCAATCCCACCATTATAGCCGTTATCGCGTTAACTTGAGCCGCCTCGCTCCACCCTCAGCCATGGCGAAAATGCCGTATCCCCGTAAACACCATCGCCACCCCCAACCGGTTCGCCGCTTCAATCACCTCGCCGTCCCGCACTGACCCGCCCGGCTGAATCACCGCCGTCGCGCCCGCCGCAGCCACCGCCTCCAGCCCATCCGGGAACGGGAAAAATGCGTCTGACGCAGCCACCGTCCCGGCCAGCGGCAACACCGCCTTCATCGCTCCGAACCGCGCCGCATCCACCCGGCTCATCTGCCCTGCCCCAATCCCCACGGTCTGCCCGTGGCCTTGGTCAAACCGCGCATACACAATCGCATTCGACTTCACGTGCTTGCACACGCTCCACGCAAACTTCAGCGCCCGCATCTCCTCCGCCGACGGCGCCCGCTCCGTAACCACATGCAGGTCCGCCTCCACAACGCGGTAACGGTCCGCATCCTGCATCAGAAACCCGCCCGAAACCTGCTTCAGCGTTCGCACCGGCTTGCCCGCGCCGCCCTTGCTTGATCCAGCCCGGCCCGGCGCAATCTCCAACAGACGCAGGTTCTTCTTCGCCGCGAACCGCGCCACCGCCTCAGCCGTAAACGACGGCGCTACAATCGCCTCCACAAACAGCTTCGCAATCTCCTCCGCCGCCTCCCCATCCACCTCGCGGTTGATCCCAATCACCCCGCCAAACGCCGAAACCGGATCGGCCTCCAGCGCCCGCCGGTAAGCCTCTACCACGCTCGCCCCCGTAGCCGCGCCGCACGGGTTCGTATGCTTGATGATCGCCACCGCCGCGTCTTTCAACGCATCGAACTCGCTCACTAACTCCCAGCACGCATCCAGATCGACGATGTTGTTGTAGCTCAGCTCCTTGCCCTGCAACTGCTTCGCCGCCGCTACCCCGCGCCCGCTCCCATCCACATACAAGGCCGCCTTCTGGTGCGGATTCTCCCCATACCGCAGCACCGCCTTCCGCTCCTCAATCACCCGCAGCACCGGCGGCATTGCGTCGTCGTCAAAAATCGCCGGCACGCCCTCCGGCACCGGCGCCACAATGCTCTCCAGCGTCGTCGCAATCCCTGCATCGTACGCCGCCGTCACCGCAAAGGCCGCCCGCGCCAGCCGCCAGCGCGTCTCCCGCCCCAGCCCGCCGCCATGCGCCGCCAGTTCCTCCGAAATCGGCCCGTAGTCCGCCACCGACGTCACAATCGCCACGTCCTCAAAATTCTTCGCCGCCGACCGCACCATCGACGGGCCCCCAATGTCGATGTTTTCAATCACATCGCTGAACGCCACCCCCGGCTTGCTCGCCGTCTTCTCAAACGCGTACAGGTTCACCACCACCATGTCGATCGGCTCAATCGCGTGCTCTTCCACCGACGCCAGATGCTCCGCATTCCCGCGCACATGCAGAATCCCGCCGTGCACCTTGGGATGCAGCGTCTTCACTCGCCCATCCAGCATCTCCGGAAAGCCGGTCAGGTCGCTAATGTCGCGCACCGTCAGGCCCGCCTCGCGCAGCGCCCGCGCCGTCCCGCCGGTCGACACCAGCTCCACCCCATGCCCCGCCAGCGCCCGCGCAAACTCCACCAGCCCCGTCTTGTCCGTAACCGACAGCAGCGCCCGCCGAACCGCCTTCAATCCGCCCACACCCTCAACCCCAGCCGCCGAAATCGTCTCTATGCTCACAATCCAATTCTAAGCCGCCGGCGCCTGAGGAAAGCTGGGCAGTTATCCAATCGCAGGCCGATCATTCTCCGGCGGTGCACTCTTCTGCCTGCGCCGCCACTGCATCCACCAACCATAAGGAATCGCCGGCAAAAACAGCGTAAGGACAAGCCAGGTCGGCATCCCGTCATGTGTCAAAAGCCACATGCACCATGCCGTAGAGATCACGACAGATGAATTCCTCTTTCGGGCCCACAATAGCCAGCCCGCAAGCCAGGCTGCGGCCACAAGGACAAGTACCACGGGAAACAGCCCTAAACTACGCCTGTGCTCAAGCGCGGTGAACCACCACGCCAGAAACGCGTAAAAGCCGAGCTGATAGCCATACCAAAAGAGACTCATGAGAAGACGCTGCGGCGGCTGATGCCTTGCGATCGACACCGTCGTCCGGAAAACCGCCAGCCAGAACGAAACCGGATCGAGTTGCGCTTCGAGCAAATCTCCGACGATGGTCGCCGCCCGCTCCGGCCCCGCAGCCCGCGAAATGACCCACTCGGCCAACCCATTACGCATGGACCACCCCCGGAAGCGTCAGCCCGTCCAGCAAACTCTGATACGCCCGCTGCGCGCGCGCAACAGCCTTAACCCCGCTGCCGGTCACATCAAAGAAACGCTTCGCCCTTCCGCCTCGCACCGGCGTAGGATCGCCCAGCCGCGAAGCCACAAAACCCTTGTCCTCCAGCCGATCCAGCGTCGCATACAGCGCGCCCGCCGACGGCTTGCGTCCGGTCCGCGCCGCGATCTCCGCCCCAATCGTGAAGCCGTATGCATTCCCCTCTAGCCGCAGGATCGACAACAGCACGACCTGCTCAAACTCCCCGAGGGTATAGCCTTGATTCATTTATTCTGCAACATAGAACAAATTGATCTGAAACGCAAGCTCTTATTTCTGTAATGCCCCCGTCAGCTCACTCACCTTCGCTATATCATGGCTCCCGCACCACCGCCGCAGCCCATTCGCAATATTCTCCACCGCCCGCGGATCGGCAAAGCTGGCCGTACCCACCTCCACCGCGGTCGCCCCGGCCAGCATAAACTCCACCGCATCCTCCGCCCGTACAATCCCGCCCATCCCGACCACCGGAATCCCTACCGCCTGCGCCGCCTCACACACCATCCGCACCGCAATCGGCCGGATCGCCGGCCCGCTCAATCCCCCGGTAACGTTCGCAATCCGCGCTTTCCGCGTCTCTACATCGATCGCCAACGCCACAAACGTATTCACCAGCGAAATCGCCCCCACCCCCGCGTCGGCCGACACCTTCGCCATCAGCTTGATATCGGTCACATTCGGCGACAGCTTCACCATCAGCGGCCGTCCCGCTTTATCCGCCGTCTCCCGGCACCGCAGCGAAATCCGGTACAGCGCATCCGGGTCCGTCCCAAACACCATCCCCCCATGGCTGGTATTCGGGCAACTCGCGTTCAGTTCATACATCGCGATGCCTTCCGCGTCGTTCAGTACGTCGATCACCTCAACGCAATCCTCAATCGTGTACCCAAACACATTGGCAATCACCACCGCGCCCTTCATGCTCCGCAGCTTCGGCAGTTTCTCCTGGACGAACGCCCGCACCCCGATATTCTGCAAGCCAATCGCGTTCATCATCCCCGCCGGCGTCTCGATAATCCGTGGGCTGGCATTGCCCGCCATCGGCTCCCGCGACAACCCCTTGGTCACGAATGCGCCAATCCGGTCGAATGAGACAATCTCCTCGAACTCCACCCCATAGCCAAAGGTCCCGCTGGCCGCAATCACCGGCGACCGCAGTTCCACCCCAGCCACATTCACGCGCATATCGGGCTTGCTCACAACCACACCGCCGTTCGCATCCCATCCAGTGTAATGTCCCGCGGTATTCACAATTCGCAAATGCACAAGGCGGTATGCTGTCTGGACAGGAGTCCATTCAGAGTCTCGTGAACGCGCAGCCGCTGCCACATTGCCGAGAAGTCGCCAGCCCAGCCGGCCTCCTGCGCTGGCTTCTGCTCCTGCTTGCCTGCTTCCTGCTCCCGCCCAATCCCGCGTTCGCCCAGTCGGCCCAGCCCCAAACCCTCCGCAGCATCCACACCGTCTACGTCGCCCCTATCAGCGACGGCACCGCCGATGCCTTGCGCGCGCGATTGATCGCCCGCCTGAAAAAATCCCCCAGCATCCGCATCGTCGACGACCCAAAATCCGCCGACGCCATCCTCCATAGCGACGCCGTCATCTGGCCCACCGGGACCGTCTCCCTGAATCCCCGCTCCAACAGCGTTGCCCTGCGCAACTACCAGGGCTACCTCTCCGCCGAGCTCTCCGACGCCGCCGACCACCCCCTCTGGTCCTATCTCGTCACCCCCAGTCGCTTCCGCACCGCCAGCATCGTCGACGATCTCGCCGACCAGCTCAGCTCCCGCCTGCTCGCAGCCATCGCCACCGGCATCCCCGGCAATGCGCTCCAACCCCGGACAAATCCCGCCACCGCCGTCACCCTCCACGCCGCCGGCGCCACCTTCCCTGCGCCTCTCTACCAACTGTGGTTCCGGTCCTTCCAGCAGGACGCCGGCGGCGTGCCCATCACCTACGACGCCATCGGCTCCGTGGCCGGCGTCGCCGAACTCGCCGCAGCCAAAATCGACATGGCCGCCTCCGACATCCCCGCCCAGCGCGATGCCGCCCCACCCGAAATGAACGTCCTCCACATCCCCACCGTAGTTGGTGGAGTCGTCGTCGTCTACAACGTGCCCGGCGAAGCTGGCGATCTCAACCTCACCCCGCAGCTCCTCGTCGACATCTTCTCCGGCAACATCTCCCGTTGGGACGACCCCCGTATCCGCCAATGGAACAAGAGCGCCTACCTGCCCGACGCTCCCATCTCGGTCGTCCACCGCTCCGACGGCAGCGGCACCACCTTCGTCTTCACCAGTTTCCTCGCCGAAGCTAGCCCTGACTGGAAAACCCGTGTCGGCGCCAGCATCGATTGGCCCATCGGCGTCGGCGCCAACGGCAATGAAGGTGTCGCCCAGCAAGTCGAGAAGACCCCCAACTCCATCGCCTACGTCGAATTCACCTACGCCATCCAGCACCACATGACCTACGCCGCCGTCCGCAATTCCGCCGGCCGCTTTATCCACGCCGACCTCGCCTCGATCGCCGCCGCCGTCGCCACCCACACCCATACCGGCGAAGACGACCTGCGTTATTCCGTCTTGAATACCGCGGCCAAGGACGCCTACCCCATCACCACCTTCACCTGGCTCCTCGTTCCAAAATCCATCCCCGATCCCGCCAAGCGCGCCGCCATCACCGCATTCCTTCACTGGATGCTCACCACCGGCCAAAAGCAGTGCGCCTCCCTCGGCTACACCCCACTCCCTCCTGAAATCGACCGCGAAGAACTCCTCGCCCTCGACACCCTCAAGTAGCCTCACCAGCAAACTCGCACACTACAGCACGCGTCGCGTCCGGGTTGATAAACTCGGACAGGCCGGAGGCGATGATGATGAAACAGTCGACCCTAACTTGGGATCAAATATTCGCGGCACTCGACGCTGCGGACATTCCGGACGACTTCCTCAGCCCCTAAGAACGCAACCAAGGGCTTCCCCAGGAACGACCGGAACTGTTCGAGGGCTGGATCGACGACCCTCCAGATGATCCTCCGGTAAAATGAACTCCAAATGCTAGACCTAGCTTTTGTCAGGGCAAATCTGCCCCTCGTCGAACAGAAACTCCGCGACCGCAACATGGACCCCGCAATTCTTTATCGCGTGATCGATCTCGATCACAAGAAGAGGGCCGCCATTACCGCAAGCGAGTCAGCTAAGGCAGAGTACAACCGAGCAACCGAAGAAATTGCGCGCAGAAAGCGAGCGGGCGAAGATGTCTCCGAACTCACCGAAAAGATGCGCGAGCAGCGCGTTCAAATAAACGCAAAAGTCATCGAGTCAACCTTCCATCATGACGAAATGATGAAGGAATTCAGTGCGCTTCCCAACCTGCCGCAGGATTCCGTCCCCATCGGCAAATCCGAGCACGACAACACCGTAGAAAAAATCTGGGGCACTCCCCCCACCTTCGACTTTCCCGCCCTCCCCCACTGGGAGATCGGCGAGCGCCTCGGCATCCTCGACTTCGAACGCGCCGCCAAAATCTCCGGCTCCCGCTTCGTCGTCCACTACGGCCAGGGAGCCCGCCTCGAACGCGCCATCGCCAACTTCATGCTCGACCTCCACACCTCCCAGCACGGCTACACCGAAGTCCTCCCGCCCTACATGGTCAACTCCAAGTCCCTCTTCGGCACCGGCCAACTCCCCAAATTCGCCGAAGACTCCTTCCACTGCGACGACAAGCCCTACACCCCCGGTCAGTATCAGGACTCCGACCACTGGATGGTTCCCACCGCCGAGGTCCCCGTCACCAACCTCTTCCGCGACGAGGTCCTCGACGAATCCCAGCTCACCACCAGCTTCTGCGCCTACACTCCGTGCTTCCGCTCCGAGGCCGGCAGCTACGGCAAGGACGTTCGCGGCATGATCCGCCAGCACCAGTTCCAGAAGGTCGAGCTGGTTAAATTCACCAAGCCCGAAGACTCCAACGCCGAGCACGAAAAGCTAACCCGCGACGCCGAGCGCGTCCTCGAAGCTCTCGGCCTGCCCTACCGCCGCACCCTCCTCTGCACCGGCGACATGGGCTTCGCCTCCGCCAAAACTTACGACCTCGAAGTCTGGCTCCCCGGCCAGCAGCTCTACCGCGAAATCTCCTCCTGCTCCAACTTCGAAGCCTTTCAGGCCCGCCGCGCCAACATCCGCTTCCGCCCAGCCGGCCAGAAAAAATCCGAGTTCGTCCACACCCTCAACGGCAGCGGCCTCGCCGTCGGGCGCACCTACCTCGCTATCCTGGAAAACTACCAGCAGCCCAACGGCACTGTCCGCATCCCCGAAGTCCTCGTCCCTTACATGAACGGCGACACCGTCATCGCGCCCCAGCACCACACCGTCGGAAAGCCGCGGAAGGACTAATCTGGTAGATAACTCTATGGGCAAACTTCTCAAAAGCTACGTCTGGTGGACCTACGAGCGCGGCAGCTTTCACTACGACATCATGGTGACGCTCATCCTGCTCTTCCTCTTCGTCTCGCCCCGCTTCATCGACTTCAAGGACCGCCCCGTCGAAACCGTCGCCCTCCAATCCACCGAAGTGCTGGTCAAGGAGGCCGGCCAGGTCAACGGCGACGCCCAGTTCATCTACCAGATCCGCGCCGACATGCCCGGCGGCCCCCAGCCCAGCCAGAGCGAGGACGAACGCCGCGACGCCGTCCTCCGCGTCGTCGAGCCCATCTCCGGCGCCGTCACCTATGAGCACGCTGATCCCGTCTACGACGCCAGCGGCAAGAAAGTCGTCGCCTACAACGCCTGGGTAATCCGTTGATGCGGCCCCGCACGCCGTTCCCGCGTCAAATTCAGCAGCTTCGCACGCCTTCCCGCCGAAGCCGCCGGAGCCTCATGCACCTTCCTCAGCCTCGCACCGTCTATCTCACCGCGATCCTCACCGCAGCGCTCCTCACCGCCCCCGCTATCGCGCGCGCGCAAACCAAGCCCTCCGGTCTGCCTCCCGCCATCCGCGAACAGATGGACGCCGCCAGCGCCAGATTCACCTCCGCCCAGGCCGACCTCAAGCAGGAACTCTTCACCAAGGTTGTGCACGACACCGAAACCCAAACCGGCCAGATCTACTTCCTCCGCAAAGCCGGCTCCACCCAGATGGGCATGACGCTTCTTCCTCCCGACGCGGCGCCCGGCGCGCAACCTGCGCAGGTGTTGGAATTCAAGGATGGAAAGGGGCGCATGTTCAACCCCGGCACCAACCAGATCGACGAGTCCTCCGCAACCGGCAAGAACCAGGCGCTGGCTGAGACATTCTTGACCCTCGGCTTTGGCGGCAGCGGCACCGATCTGGCCAAGTCCTGGACCATCGACGACCAGGGTTCGGAGCCGATCAGCGACGGCAAGCAAACCGTAAAAACGGAAAAGCTCGATCTCGTCTCCAAAGACCCTGGCATTCGCAACAGCTTCAGCCACATCACCGTCTGGATCGACCCGGCGCGCGACGTCTCGCTGAAGCAAGTCTCCTACCAGGCTTCGGGCGACACGCGAACCATGTACTACACCAACATCCGCCTCAACCAGCCCGTGGATATCGCCCCATTTGCCATCAAGTGCAAAGGCAAATGCACCGTCGTCACCCACTAACGCAAAACGTGCCTTTCGCCTCTGGCGCATAGCTGGATAGCTCCCAGCTCACAGCTCACGAATCAAAGCCCTTCGCATCGCGTAGTCATCCACCGGGACGCCCCACATAGTTCCGATGTCCTGACACAACTAGCTCCCTCACTCCGCCGCAGCCACCAACTCCACCCGCAGCCGCTCCACCTTGCGGTCGGTCGACGCCAGCACCTCCAGCCGCAGTCCATCCTCCGCCACCACCTCACCCGGCAGCGGTATGTGTCCCGCAATCTCCGACACCAGCCCGCCCAGCGTGGTCGCCTCGTAGTGCTGCGGCAGGTGCAGCGCAAACCGCGGCGCGCTGTTCGCTTCGGCCGCCGCCTCGCCTTCCCCAGCTTCGCCTTCCTCCGGCGCGCGCTCCAACTGCTCCGCAAACAACTCGCGCAGCCGCGACACTTCAAAGCTCCCCGGCACCACGTACACCCCATCTGCCTCGCGCACCGGCTCGTTCCGCTCTTCGGCCTCGTCGTGCTCGTCCGCGATGCTGCCCACAATCGCCTCAATCAGGTCTTCAATCGTCACCAGCCCGGCCACGCCGCCATACTCGTCGATCACGATGCGCATGTGCTGCTTCTCCCGCTGCATCTCGCGCAGCAGTTCGGCCACCTTCTTGGTCTCGGGCACAAACTCCGCGGACCGCTGCAACTCCGCCACCGTCTTGTGCTTTGCGTCCGTATCCAGCACCTGCAGCAGGTCCCGCGCAAACGCGATCCCGGTCACGTGGTCCAGCGTCCCCGCAAACACCGGCACGCGCGAGAACTGGTTCTCCTTCAGCCGCGCCAGGAACTGCTCCAGCGTCAGCGTCTCCGGCACCGCAAAGATCTCCGGCCGCGGCGTCATCACCTCCCGCACCACCTTGTCGCCAAACTCCACCGCCGACCGCACCAGTTCGCGGTCGCTCTCCTCCAGAATCCCCTCTTCTTCGCCCGCCTCCAGCAGCGCGTCCATAGCCTCAGACGGATGCTCCTCCTCTTCCGCGTCCTCCGGCTCCGCCAGCGCCACAATCGACAGCAGCAGACCCAGCGTCAACGTCACCGGCAGAATCAGGTAGAACAGCGCCTCCAGCAACAGCCGTATATGTGCAATCCACTCGCCCTTCGTCCGCGTAAACAGCAACTGCGGCAGCAGCCGGTCGAAGAACAGGATCAGGAGCACCAGCAGGAAAGCCGTAAACGCAATCTCCTCCAGGCTCGGCGCCCGCGCCAGCAACTCCGGCATCGCCTTCACATGCACGTAAAGCCGCAGCCCCGCGATCAGCGCAATCGCCGCCAGCGTAAGCTGCCGCAGCACCGACGCCGACAGCGCAATCGACTCCCGTCCCAGCCGCAGCCGCGGCTCAACCATGCGCGTCCATGCATCGATGTTGTCCTGATACTCGCGCGCCAGAAACTTGCCCATCTCGCTGTACACGCGGTCCACGTATGCCGCCAGCGCCAGCACCACCAGCAAAACCGCCAGCGTCAAACCGTCAGCCACGCTCATGCCCGCACCCGCTGCCGCGCCACACGTTTTCTGCCGTCATCAGGTTTTTTGCCGTCATCCTGAGCGGAGGCGCTCACAGCTTTACCGTGAGCACCGGAGTCGAAGGACCCCGATGCCCTCGATCTAACCTCAACCGCCCGCACCTTTCTCCCAACAATCTGCTTTTGCTTGCTCTTTCCCCCACCACCACCCGCCCGCGCAATCAACCCCGCCGCCAGCCCCAGCTTCTCCCGCAACTCCGCCTCCAGCGCAGCCATCTCGCCCGCATCCGTCTCATGGTCGAAGCCCGCCAGGTGCAGCACGCCATGCAGCAGCAGCACCCGCACCTCTTCCCCCAGCGAGTGGCCGAACCGTTCTGCCTGCCGCGCCGCCGCCTCCAGCGAAATCGCCAGGTCTCCCGCCAGCCCCGGGCCTTTCGGCTCGCCGAAGAAAACCGTGGTCGGTCCCGCCGGAAACGACAGCACATCCGTCGCCTTGTCCTTTCCTCGAAACGTCCGGTTCAGTCGCCGCAGCGTCGCGTCATCCGCCAGCAGCACATAAACCTCGCCCTCCAGCCCCACCGCCCGCTGCGCCGTCCGCAAAAATCGCCCCAGCCCTGCCGCCGACAGCCCCACCTGCCGCCACGGGCTTCCCTTGCCGTCCATCCCTCGCGGAAGTTCCAGCGTAATCATGCGTTCTTCGATGCTACTAGCAATTGCGTTCTTCGATGCTACTAGGGAGGATGCTGAAAAAGCCCTTCCGGATTAGCGTGGGGTTTTAACCCCACGATTAAATCGCCTCAGTCAATCCGGGCTTTAGCCCCGGGCACTCGCTCGCCGCAAAATCCGGCATCCTAACCTTGCCCCTTCCCCGCGCGCACCTTGCCGAAGTGCATAGAGAGTTGCACAGCCAGCAACAGCGCACCCGCACCTACCGCAACCCACCCCCACGCCGCCGCATCGCCCCGCGGCCAGAAGAAGTGCAGTAGCAGCGCTCCCGCCACCAGGTTCCCAAATCCCCACAACGCATTCACCAGTGGCGACGAATCGCCAATCCCCGGCGGCTTCGCAAACGGCGACGGCATCGGATTGCCACTCAGCCCCTGCACAAAATGTGGAACTCCGTTGGCCAGAAACATCCCGCCTAGAAATTCAAGCAAATAAAAATACCACGTCATTTCAGCCTTCCCTACTCCCTGTTCCCTACTTCCTGTTCCCTGCCCTACTGCGGCTTCGAAACCGGCGCAGCCTCCGCAACCTCAACCGCATCGATCCCCGCCGACGGAATCCCCGCGTCGCCAAGTTCCAGCGGCATCTGCTGCGCCCGGCCGTAGCTGTCGTACGCCCGCACAATCCGCTGCACCAGGCAGTGCCGCACCACGTCCACCTCTTCGAAGTGGCAGAAGGCAATCCCCTCAACGCCTTCCAGCACGCGCAGCGCTTCAAACAATCCAGACCGCTTCGGGTTGGGCAGGTCGATCTGCGTCATGTCGCCGGTAATCACCGCCTTCGACCCGTTCCCCATGCGCGTCACAAACATCTTCATCTGCTCGGTGGTCGTGTTCTGCGCCTCGTCCATAATGATGAACGCATCGTTCAGCGTGCGCCCGCGCATAAACGCCAGCGGCGCCACTTCGATCACGTTCCGCTCCAGCAGCTTGTCCACTTTCTCCTGGTCCAGCAGATCGTACAGCGCGTCATACAGAGGCCGCAGATACGGATCGACTTTCTCCTGCAGACTCCCCGGCAAGAATCCCAGCCGCTCGCCCGCTTCCACCGCCGGCCGCACCAAAATAATCCGGCTCACCCGCTTGGCCATCAGCGCCGACACCGCCATCGCCACTGCCAGGTAGGTCTTGCCCGTGCCCGCCGGCCCCAGCCCGAAGACCATGTCGCCCTGCTCAATCGCCTCCACGTACTTCCGCTGGTTCGGGCTGCGCGGCTGCACCATCCGCTTCACCCCCGCCGACCGCTGCTTGCCCGAGTCCACCAGTGAGCGCAGCGACACCCCAGGGTCCGCGATCACCAGCCGCAACATCCCCTTCAGTTCGCCATTCTGCAGCGTCACCCCACTCCTGCGCAGGCTCTCGTAGTCCGCGAAGATACGTTCCACCTGTTCCACATCGTCTATCCCGCCGGTAATCTCGATGGCATCCGACCGCAAATCGATCGTCACCTGAAGACCGTCTTCCATCAGCCGAAGGTTCTCGTCGCGGGTCCCGTACAGGGGCTCAATTCCAGGCGTGATCTCGAGAGATTTTTTTATCAAGCGGTCGTCTGACCTCCGTCAGGACTTGCAAGGGTTGGATGCTGCACCAGGGATATAGGGGAGTCGTTTGTGAATCTTCGGCACAAATACGAAATCCGCGCAGCACCGCACATCGTCTGTGGGCCCGCAATCGGATTGGCGTGGGTTGCCAATAATTTGCCGAAGTTGCGCACAGACTAGAACGCCATCCGCGCACAGTCAAGCCAATTCTTCGATGTTTCACATCCCCCAAAAGATGCATCCAGAACGACACTAGCCGCTTCCAACTCCGATCCCGCTGCTACACTTCCCGTAACCGAAGGAGGCCCAGGATGCGTCCCTTTCATCCCATCGCCCGCCGCATGGAAGCCGAACATAACCGAAACCTCTGGACACCCCCGCCCGCTCTCCGCGCAATCGCCTGGTGCATCCTGCTCGGCGCCCTCGCCTTCGAAATCATCGCCGGCTGGCGCGTCGCCCTCTACCTGCTCGCCGTCCAAAACAATCCCGCCTACGAACTCACCCACAAATGGCCCGGCTCGCCCCTGCTGGCCATCGCTCCCATCGCCATGATCCTCTGCATTCCATTCGTCATCGCGCGCGGTCCCCGTCCCAAAAAGATGCACCAGGTCGATCCCGCCCTATCCATCCACCCGCGATGAGCAGACCTCCATCCGTCCAACCAGACGTAAAATCCGATACAGCATTCCCCGTATCTCGCATCACCGCTTCATCCTGCTCTTTCAAGGCGGTTCGAATGACGATTCACCGAGCGCTCACCTACGCAGCCTGCGTCGCCCTTTTCTCCAGCCCCATATTCGCCCAGTCTCCGAGCGCCGCTGCCGCGACACCCGCGGCCGCCACCACCCCCGCCGCGCCCTTGCCCGCCTTCCAACTCGCGGACGTTCACTCCAGCCCGCATGTCAACTCGCCTTCCATCCGTGGCGGCACGCTGCATGGCGACCGTTACACCACCAGTCAGGCGACCATGACCAATCTCATCGCGCGTTCCTACAACGTGGAGAGCCGCAACGTCCTCGGCGGCCCACCCTGGCTCGACCTCGACCGCTTCGACGTCGTTGCCCAGGCCCCGCGAACCACCTCGCCCGACGACATCCGCCTGATGCTCCGCTCCATGCTCATCGACCGCTTCAAACTCGCCGTCCACCCCGGCACCAAGCCGCTTCCCGCCTTCGTCCTCACCGTCGGCAAGGCCGCCAAGATCAAGCCGTCCGACGCATCCAGCAAGCCCGACCCATCCGACGCCTCCGCATCCGACGACCAGATCATAGACGGCTGCCAGTACCACCCGCCCCCGCCCAACACACCGCTGGTGGAGATCAGGTTTACCTGCCATGCCATCACCATGGAGTCCTTCGCCAACTTCCTGCACGACTTGGCTTCGCCCTACCTCAAACAACCCGTGGTCGACCAGACCGGCCTGAAGGGTACATGGGACTTCGACATCCACTGGACCTATCAGCCGCCCAAGGCAGACGCCCCCGGCACCACCATCTTCGACGCGGTCTCCAACCAGCTTGGCCTCAAGCTCGAAGCCGGCACCGCGCCGCTTCCCGTCGTCTTCGTCGACAGCGTCCGCGAAACCCCCACCCCCAATGCTCCCGGCCTGGACAAGGCCCTCCCGCCGCCTCCGCCCGCCACGTTCGACGTAGCCGTCATCAAGCCCGCGTCGCCGGATGAGAAAGGCATAACACTTCGGATCAATGGCAGCCAGATCATCATCAACAACGCCCCGCTCGACTTTCTCATCACCTGGTCGTGGGACATCAACGACGACAGAATCGCAAACGCTCCCGACTTCCTCAATAAGGACCATTGGGACATCCTCGGCAAGGTCAATGTCGACACCACCCCAATCGGCCCCGGCAGCGCTCCGCAGATCGATCAGGATGACCTGCAGCAGATGTTGAAGACCCTGCTCGCCGACCGCTTCGGCCTGAAGAGCCATACGGAGGACCGTCCCGTGGACGGATACACCCTGGTCGCCGCCGGCCCCCACCTCAAACCGGCCGATCCCGCCAACCGCACCGGCTGCAAGACCGGCCCCGGCCCCGACGGCAAGGACCCCCGCATTGACAATCCGCAACTCGGCCGGCTGGTCACCTGCCTCAACATAACCATGGCCCAGTTCGCGGCGCAGCTTCAAACCATGGCTTCCGGCTACATCAAGAGTCCGGTCATCGACGCCACCGGAATCTCCGGCGCCTACGACTTCACCCTCAGCTTCTCGACCGCCGGCCAGCTCCGCACGCCCTCGCCCCAGGCCGCCGGCGACGATCCCGCCGCAGCCTCTTTGCCCCCCGGCGGCATCAGCCTCTTCGACGCCATCAATAAGACCCTCGGCGTCAAGCTGGAGAAGACCAAAGTCCCCATACCCACCCTCGTCCTCGACCACATCGATCGAACTCCAACGGAGAATTAGGCGCCTTGACCCGCTTTCCCTTGGAACTGGACGACCAAAAAACCCGTAGATAGTCTTAAGCGATATCCCGGCCCGTACGTCCCACATTAATCTTGTCTCCAAGGCGGTTCGAATGACGATTCCAACGGCTAAGCGAATTCTCGCCAGCGTTGCCTCACTCGCCCTTCTCTCCAGCGCCGCTCTTGCCCAGCCGCCAGCCGACCCACCCGCCGCGTCCGCCCCCACCTTCGAACTCGCCGACGTCCACCCCAGCCCCCACTCCACCAACACCGACTACACCGGCGGCGTACTCCACGCCGACCGTTACCTCCTCCACAATGCCACCATGGTGGACATCCTCTCGCTCGCCTACGGCGTCGACCGCGACAGCATCCTCTCCGGCCCGCCCTGGCTCGACCTCGACCGCTTCGACATCGATGCCCGCGCCCCCCGCACCACCTCGCCCGACGACGTCAAACTCATGCTCCAGGCCCTGCTCGCCGACCGCTTCCACCTCGTCACCCACAAGGACACCCACCCCCTCCCCGCCTATGTGCTCAGCGTCGGCAAAGGTGGCCCCAGATTGAAGCCAGGCGACGACTCCGGTCCCTCCAACTGCGGGCAAACCCCCAACGCCCCGGCCACCCCGCAAGGCGCTGTCCGCATGAACTACGTCACCTGCACCAACCTCACCCTCGACCAGATCGCCGCAGACCTGCACGACATGGCCGGCGATTATCTGGACCGTCAAGTCGTCAACTCCACCGGAATCCAGGGCTCCTGGACCTTTGACATCAAGTGGACCGGGCGCGGCAACCTCCAGCGCGCCGGCTCCGACGGCATCACCATCTTCGACGCCCTCTCGAACCAGCTCGGCCTCAAACTCGAAGCCAAAACCGCCCCGCTCCCTGTCATCGTCGTCGACAAGGTCGACGAGACCCCCACTCCCAACGCCCCCGGCCTGGACAAGGCCCTCCCGCCTCCGCCGCCCGCAGAGTTCGACGTCGCTGTCCTCACCCCCAGCAAGCCCGACTCGCCATTCCAGGGCCGCATCAGCGGCAACCAGGTCAACGCGACCGGCATGACGCTTAGGTTCCTCATCGACTTCGCCTGGAACCTCAACGACAACGACGACGAACTCATCGCCAACGCACCCAAATGGCTCACTCAGGACCACTGGGACATCCTCGCCAAGGCCGCGCCTGAAGCCCAGGCCATCGGCCCCGACGGCAAGCCCCAGCTCGACTTCGACCTCCTCCCCCACATGGTGCAAACCCTGCTGGCCGAGCGCTTCGGCATGAAGTATCACTTTGAAGACCGCCCCATCGACGCCCTCACCCTGGTCGCCACCAACCCCAAACTCAAGAAGGCCGCCGATCCTCTCGCTCGCACCGGATGCCACGAAGGCCCCGGCCCCGACGGCAAGGACCCACGCATAGCCGATCCCATCCTCGGCCGTCTCCTTTACTGCCAGGACATGACCATGGCCCAGTTCGCCGACCAGCTTCCCTCGCTCGCCCCCGGCTACGTCTTCACCCCCGTCCTCGACTCCACCGGCCTCAAGGACGCCTACGACTTCACCCTCAGCTTCTCCACCTCCGGCCAACTCTCCAGCCGCCCACCGGCACCGCCTGGCTCAGATCCAAACGCCCAGAGCGACCCCAACGGCGGCCTCTCCCTGCCCGACGCCATGGCCCGCCAGCTCGGCGTCAAACTGGTCAAGGAAAAACGTCCCTCTCCCGTCCTCGTCATCGACCACATCGAAGAACACCCCACCGACAATTAGTTGGCAGTGGATCATTAGTTGGCAGTGGATCATCTTGACTTGATCTCGTTAAGGCCACGGCTGGCAGCCCAAGGCTTTAGCCTTGGGTCTCCGTGCCATAAGCAGCCAATCGATTGAAAAGCTACAGACCCTGAAGCCATCTGTTTTCAAACCGCACCACTACCCCCGCAGCTTCAGGTTGACCCCGCCATCCTGCTCCCATACACTAGATAGTTGCAGGGATGCGGTGTGTACCCCTCCACCTGCTCCCAATTCCCCGCAATTGCGGGCCCAGAAAAGAGTTCCGAATTCTATGGCAAATCATGTTTCTTCGCTGAAGCGCGCACGTCAGACCGTATCGAAGACCGCCGGCAACCGCGCCAACAAGACCAAGCTCCGTAGCAGCCTTCGCGGCCTCCGCGAGGCCATCGCCGCCGGCGACAAGAAGACCATCGCCGCCAACTACAGCGAGACCGTCTCCATCCTCGACAAGAGCGTCCAGAAGGGTGTCCTGCACAAGAACACCGCCAGCCGCTACAAGGCGCGCCTTAACGCCCGCGTCAAGGCCCTCGTCACCCCCACCAAAGCCGCATAGGAATTCGAGCAGATAGAAATACCTCGGCATCGCTGCCGTTCCCTGTTCCCTACGCCCTGTCCCCTGCCTCTACTGCGGCTTCTCCGGCTTCTCCCCCGGCCCATACAGCGTCGGCGGCTTCCGCGGAGTGGTCGGCTCAACATCGCCCTCTACCGTAGTCGCCGTTCCAGCCCCACCCTCAGCCGCACTGTCGCCATTGCCTGCTCCAACCGCGCCTTGCTGGCTCGCATCTGCCGCTGCCGCCGCCGCTGCGGGCGAGTCTCCCGCCGGGCTGCTCGCCCCACCTGCCGCCGCCGTGTCCGACGCGGACACCCGCTCAATCGACGCATCGATTCTCGCTCCCGTATCCGCCGGGGCCTGTGCCTCCGCCCTCTGCACCGCCGCCTCGTCTTCCTTGCTTAGCGGCGGCAGCGCATACACCTCCACGCCGGTCTCTTTCTGTGTGTATGCCTCGTAGTCCTTGGTCGCCGCGTGGTGCACCTGGGTCTCGCGCACCACCGCCAGCCGCGTGCCATCGGGAGACAACGCGAAGTTCTGTCCAGCCCGCTCCACCGGCGTCAAGTCGATCTTGAACACCTCCCGGCCGTTGTAGCTCTGCAACACCTGCACCTCCTGCGCGGTCACCATGCTCGCCGGCAGAGGGGAATCGAAATCGATCGCGCTGCTCACCACCGTCCGCCCCAGCGCGAACCGCCCCGCCGCTGGCGCGAACGAGAACGTCGGGCTCACATGCGTGTCCGTGAAGTTCTGCTGCCACATCAGGTCGCCCTTCAGGTTGAATCCGGCAAGGTCTTGCTTGTCGTCGCTGCCGCGGCATCCGAACACCACAAACTCGCTGTGGTCCACAAACGTCGCATGGGGAAAGCACGATGTCACGAACGCCAGCAACTCGTTCACCTTGCCCGTATGCTCGTCGAAGTTGAATAGCCAGGTCCCCCGGCCGCCATCCAGCACATCCAGAAACCCGCCCGTCGTCATCGGCAGCGATGACGCCTCGCGGGTGCGGATCGCGCCCGCCGAACTCAACACCAGGCCGTCCCCGGACTCGCTCTTGCTCACCAGCCGGTAGAAATTAATCTGCACCGGCGCCGCGTCCGCCACCGGCCCGTCCAAAGACACCTCCACCGCGTCTCCCCCGCCGGCTGCGCGCTTCATCGTATACACCGTCAGCAGATCGTTGTTGGCCGAAACCAGGATCGCCACCACGTGCCGGTCAACTCGCAGCAGCGTACTCTCCTTGAACGCGTCGTTTCTGTCCGCCGCCGCCAGCGGCGCAATCAGCGTCAGCCGGTCGCGCACCCGCAGCAGAAACCGCCCGTGCCCCAGGTTCCACAGATATTGCAGACGGTCGTGCACCCGCCACTCCGTGCGCGCCAGCACCTTGCCCGACGGCAGTTCCACCAGCGCCGCCGCGATCGTCCGGTCATCGTCGTTGGGCAGCGAATCCGCCTCCCGCTTCATCAACCGCCGCACTCCGAACGTCACCAGCAGATGGTCTTTATCCACGAAGTCGACGGTCAGCACCGAGTCGCCCGCCAGCAGAAAATCGGGTAGCGCCGGCTGGTAGCCCAGCGGTTCCAGTGGGATCCGAAGCAGCGCCTCCGGATCGCGCGCCATGGCCGTGCCCGCCCACAACACCACCCACGCTGCCAGCACCGCCGCCGCGCGCCGCCACCCCCTCCCCGTATCGGTCCCAACCACCCCATCGACCGCTCGGGCTGTACTGCGTAACCTCATGGCTGTAACATCTCTTCCATTGGTATTGTGAACCTACTCTTTCACAGACGCATCAGCACCGCCAATCGCTGCCTCGCCGCACTTCCCCACGCACGGAACCAAACCATCTGGCTGTCCGTAGTGATAAAAGAGACTTTGTCGCAACTAACTGAGTGAAGCGTCCCCCGCAACCCGCGTAGTTCCTTCCGGAGCCGGACGCTTCCCCGCATGGAGACCCAGGCATGAGCGAATCACCCCGAACCACCGCCCCCCAGCACACCCGCCGCGTCCTCGCCATCATCGCAACCGCCGCGCTCGCGCTCCTGCCCGCAGCCGCGCTCGCCCAGCAGGCGCCCGCCGCACCGCCCGAGAAGCCCCTCCCCGGGCTCGATCTCACCTCCATCGATCGCTCCGCGGACCCCTGCACGGATATGTACAAGTTCGCCTGCGGCAAATTCACCGCCAACCACCCCATCCCGGCGGACCAGCCCGACGTCGACCCGTTCTACGTCCTCTTCAACGTCAACACCCAGGAACTCAGCTCCATCCTCGAGAAGGCTGAGGCCGGCGGCGCCTCCCGCTCCCCCGATGAGCAGAAGATCGGCGACTACTTCCACGCCTGCATGGACACCTCCCTCATCAACGCCGATGGCCTCAAGCCCATCCAGCCCTATCTAGACCGCATCGACGCCCTCACCCCAGCCGGTCGCGCCGGCCTTGCCGCCTTGATCGGAGAGCTCCAGCGCAACGACATCAACGCCTTCTTCGGATACGGCGAGCAGCAGGACTTCAAGGACGCCACCAAGCAGATCGCCTTCATCCAGCAGGGCGGCCTCGGCCTGCCTGAGAAGGACTACTACCTCCGCACCGGCGACAAGGACATCAAAATCCGCGACCAGTACGTCGCCCACGTCGCCAAGATGCTCACCCTCGCCGGCAGTACCCCCGAGCAGGCCCAGAAGGATGCCAAGAACATCCTCGTGATGGAGACCGCCCTGGCCCAGGCCTCGCTCGGCGTCGTCGATATGCGCGAGCCCGAGAAGACCTATCACCTGCAACCCACCGCCACGCTGGAAGCCGCCCTGCCCGGCTTCAACTTCACCGCCTACGAAGACGCCATCCACTCGCCCCGCGTCGCCGAGATCAACAACTCCACCCCTGACTACTGGCCCGCGCTGATCAAGCAGCTCCAGACCGCGGACATCGCCACCATCAAGGCCTACCTCCGCTATCAGCTCCTAACCAACGCGGCCCGCAACCTGCCCCACGATTTCGACGCTGAAAACTTCGACTTCTACGGCCGCATCCTCAATGGTCAGCCTGAGCAGCGCGCCCGCTGGAAGCGCTGCTCCAGCGCCGTCGACAGCGCGCTCGGCGAAGCCCTCGGCAAGGTCTACGTCGACCAGTACTTCGCCGGCGACAGCAAGGCCAAGATGCTCGAAATGGTCCACGACATCGAAGCCGCCATGGCCAGCGACCTCGACCAGATCGACTGGATGTCGGCCCCCACCAAGGCCCGCGCCCGCGAGAAACTCGCCGCCATCGCCAACAAAATCGGCTATCCCGACAAGTGGCGCGACTACACCAAACTCACCGTCAAGCCCGACGACGCCCTCGGCAACGAACTCCGCGCCAACGCCTTCGAGAATGATCGCGAGCTCAACAAAATCGGCAAGCCCGTCGACAAAAGCGAGTGGGAGATGTCCCCGCCCACCGTCAACGCCTACTACGACGACAGCATGAACAACATCAACTTCCCTGCCGGAATCCTGCAGCCGCCCTTCTACGACCACACCCAGGACGACGCCGTCAACTATGGCCACATCGGCGCCATCATCGGCCACGAACTCACCCACGGCTTCGACGACGAAGGCCGCAAATTCGACGCCAACGGCAACCTCGACGACTGGTGGACCCCCGCCGACCTCAAGAACTTCACCACCCGCACCGATTGCCTCGTCAACGAATACAGCTCCTTCACCGCCGTCGATGACGTCAAAGTCAACGGCAAGCTCACCCTGGGCGAAAACACCGCCGACAACGGCGGCCTTCTGCTCGCCTTCATGGCCTATATGCAACGCGCCAAAGACGACCACCTCGACGTCAACGCCAAGGTCGACGGCTTCACCGGCCCGCAGCGCTTCTACATCGCCTTCGCCCAGAACTACTGCTCCAACGAGCGCCCCGAAGCCGTCCGCGAGCAGGCCCTCCAGGACCCCCACTCGCCCGACCCCATCCGCGCCAACGGCACCATCCAAAACCAGCCCGGCTTCGCCGCCGCCTTCAGTTGCAAGAAACCCACCCCCATGGTCCCCGCTAACTCCTGCCGCATCTGGTAAAAGGATTGCACGATCATGGAACTGAAATCTCTTGACCAACAACTTTGGCTCAGGCTTCTGCTGGCGCTCGGCATCATCTGGGGATTCATCCCACTCATCATGCTGCCGTTCTTCTTTCGCGGAGGAAACGACACATCGCTGACTGTCTTCGCGGGGATATTCAACGCCCTCACGATCCTGCCCGCATGCGTCCTTGCGCTTTGGCACCGTCGACCGGCATGCATCTGGCTAACCCTGAACGGGTCGCTCCTTGCGATAGCCTTCGCTCAGAAGTTGCGCGAGCTAGAACCGGGCACCATCGCATTTCTTATTGGCGCAATGCTGATCGCCATATGTCTCGATTTCATGGAAATCAGACATTGGCCCGGCGCTCTGAATCGATGACGGCCGACCCGAGAACTACGCAAAGACAACAGACACTGCCCCCTGCTGCCTGCGCGTCGGCTTCACCACAATCTCAACATCCTGGCCCAGCGCGGTCAGAAACTCCATCAGCCGGCCAACTGAGAAGTTGCCGGCGCGATTGCGCGCCAACGCGGACACGTGCGGCTGTTGTACGCCGAGTATCTTCGCGGCCTCGGATTGCGTAAGGCCCCGGTCCTTGATAATGCGCGCAATCTGCAGCGTCAATCTCGCCTTCATCAGCTCCTGCTCCGGATTCGGAAGCCCCAGATCCGCAAAAACATTCCCGCTGCCTTGCACAGCCTCAATCGGCACCCTCTTCCTTGTGGTCATATCAGATCTTCCTCCCTTCGTAGTCTCGTTGAGCAGCAGCGAGTCGCTGACGGATCAGCGCAATCTCCGCTGTTGGTGTGGCGATTCCTGACTTTGACTTCTTCTGAAAGGCATGCAGCACATACACCACGTCAAGAAAACGCACGGTATAAATCGCCCGCCAGGTATTGCCATCAAAGGGTGCAACAATCTCCATCACCGCGGCGCCGCCAAATCCCTTCAGCGGTTTTGCGGATGGATCTGTCTCACCTTGTTGCGCCGCGTAAAGCGCGTGACCAATCTCCCGGCGCACCGGCTCCGGAAATGATTGCGTCTCCTTCAGAGACGACCCCATCCAGAACACCGGCTTTAATTGTTCTTTCACTCTTATCCAATTATACATCTATACGTATATATATCTAGACAGCCGAAGGTTGAGCCCTCCAACACATCACTAACGCCGGGTGGCCCATCCTTCGCAGCTTCATCGCGATGAGTGGGTTCCGCACTGGTACCCTTTACCTAGCCCCCGTGTCACCCCAAAACCGCACCCTCGGTTTCGCCTCCTGCGCCCTCGCCAGTTCCCTCTGGGGCTGCGGCTTCTTCTTCGGCAAGATCGCGCTCGTTGAGATGGGCGTCGGCGCCATGGTGCTCTACCGCTTCCTCTTCGCCGCCGTCGCTCTCATCCCGCTGCTCCTCACCCACCGCCCCACCTTCAACCGCGCCGAGTGGCGCACTCTCCTCTTCTGCGCCTTTCTCGGAATCCCACTCCAATTTCTCATCCAGTTCTCCGGCCTCAACCGCACCACCGTCTCGCACGCCTCGCTTATGGTCGGGACCATGCCCGTCATCCTCGCCGTCGGCGCCACCCTGTTCGCCCGCGAGCGCATGGACGCGACCGGCTGGTTCTCGCTCGCCGTCTCCACCATCGGCGCCGCCCTCATCGCCCTCGGCGCCCGCCACGCCACCGCCGCCAACTCACCCACCCTAAGCGGAGACCTCCTCGTCGTCCTGTCCCTCGTCATCGCCCTCGGCTGGGTTCTGCTCAACAAGCACCTCATGGAGCGCCACTCTGCCATAGTCGTCAGCGCCTACGGCATCGCCGCCGGTACCCTGATGCTCTGCGCCTGCGTCCCCTTTCTCTACGGCCTTCCGCCCATCCACCACATCTCGCTCCGAGCCTGGCTCGCCCTCGCCGCCAGCGGCTTCCTCTGCACCGCCTCCACCACCCTCCTCTGGAACTGGGGCATGACCCAGGTCCCCGCCTCCCAGGCCGGAGTCCTGCTCAACATGGAACCCCTCATCGGTTCGCTGCTCGGCGTCCTCATCCTCCACGAGACCCTCGGCCCCAGCGCCCGCCTCGGCGGCGTCCTCATCCTCGCCGCCGCCTTCGTCATCACCACCCGCTCCCGCACCCGCATCCGCGAGCAGCTCCCCTCCACCTAATGGTGTTCAGGCCGCGTTCTTTCCGATAGAATCTCGCAAAACGTATGGCCTACATTGAAATGTCGCGAGACAGAGACCACGGCGGCGGAACGTGGGCCTTCACCAACTGTGTTTGGGCACCCACTAAGAAGAGGAACGGATCGAATTGGACATTCTGGACCAAGGTCTCCGAGGTGCGGGTAGGAGACGTCACTCTCCATTTGCGCGGAATTAATCCGAAGGCCTACTTCGTCGGCTATTCCCGCGCCTCAAGCGATGGCTTCCTAACAACAAGAAGGCCCCCAAACCCGGGCAAGTGGGGATTCTCCAAGACATTTTATCGTGCTGACCTAAGTGTGGAGGCTCAAGAGGTTGTTCCGATTCAGGCCAGCGCGTGAGGCTGGGGTGTTGTGGTTGAGGCTAGCATGCTGGCGGTGGAAGTTGTAGTCGTGAAGCCATGGGTCGAGCTGGGCCTG
>JBELAH010000021.1:0-55439 GCA_049509035.1 Acidobacteriaceae bacterium | reverse complement strand
AATACACCCTACAACGGACAAAAACTCTTCCCCAATCTCTTCCCCGTCTAAAAGAGAAATATCCCCTCTGGACACCCCTAAAGAGAAAAAGAACTTGAAAAAGCAAGAGAGAATCTTAACGAAAGAACCGTCCTTTACGAAAGAACCGTCCTTTACGAAGGAACCGTCCTTTACGAAGGAACCGTCCTTTACGAAAGAACCGTCCTTTACGAAGGAACTCTAAGTACTCAAGGAGAACCCATGGAAACCGCAGCGTTCACCGACGTCACGCCTGCCACCGCACCCGACAACGCCGACATCACGTCCGACGCCGCAACGCACGCCACATCCGACGATGCTATGCCCGATCCAAGGCCCGCCACCGATGACACTGTCGCACCGCACCGCCGCTATCTTTGCCGCCACATCTTCGCGGACGGCCACCGCTGCGGCTCGCCCGCGCTGCGGCACGAGCCCTTCTGTTACTACCACCACGTCAACCGCCGTCCCAAGCCTGCCGCCGGCAAGTTCCGCCACGTGGACGCCTGGGAGCCTTTCAACCTCCCCATCGTCGAGGACCGCGCCTCCGCCCTGCTGGTCTCCTCGCAGATCCTGAGCCGAATCGCCTCCAACGATCTCGATCCCACCCGTGCCGGGCACATGATCCGTGGCCTCCAGGCGATCGCCCGCTTCCTGCCGCCGGAACCACGCCCCGCGACCTCGCCGCGGCCGCCTGTCCCCGCTCCGGCGGCTCCGCCCGACCTGGTCGAAGACCCTATTCTGGACGAGACCCACGGTTCGATCGCGCCGGTCGCGGAATACACCGCCCCCGAATCACCTGCGGCGGACAACGAACTGCCCGCCCGCACCGCTCCCTCACGCAAGCCCGCCGCCGAACCCATCCCCGAGCGCCCCCAAAAGAGGCTCGCCGATTTCGACACCGAAGAGGAAAAGGACTATCTCGCCGAGCTTATGGTCATGCGTCGCGAGACCGGCCGCCACCCCCGGCCCGCATCCCTCAGCGATCAAGACATCGATGACTACCTCGGCGGCGACGGCAGCTTGAAATTCGAACGCCGCGATCTGCCCGCTCCGGAATCCCAACCCACCCCAGACCCCGCAACCTTCCCCACCTTCGGGGCCTCTCACCCCTCGAACCTCGAGCCGCGAACCTCGAACCGACTTCCGGCGTAGCCCCAGATTCAATTCTTGGTCGTGTTCACGATCACGATCGTGGTCTGGCCGGCGTTGCTTCCAGTGCCTGCGGTGATGGTCACCGTCACCCTGGCGGTTGCGCTGGGGCCGGCGTTCAGCACGGTTGCGCCACCTGTCTGAGCCAGGATCGCGCCCGGCATATTGGACTCGTAGAAAGCCGCCACCTGGCTGACGGAATCGCTGGTGGTGAAATGGGCCTCCGCCACCGCCGCAGCGGACGTGCCCACACTCAGGGCGCCCTTCTGCTGCACCGCTCCGGGATACACGGGCACGCCCAACTGCGCCGGGGCATCGCTCCCGGTCGAGATGGAGCCGAGGCCGGGAATGGAAAACAGCGCGTCATTGCTCTTGTTGTTGTTCGCCGAAACCCGCCACGCCTTGAACCCCAGCCCGTTAGCGCTGAGGATTCCGACTCCGGCCGCAATGGCCACGACAATTAGAATCGCCTTCACTGCCCCGCTCGAACTACGCGCCGGCGGGGGCGCCGCATACACCGCTGCCTGCTCCACGCTGGGCGCAGCGGCCTGGGTCGGCGCAGCGACGACCGGAGCGCCGCAGGAAGCACAGGATTCAGAGGTAGAAGTGAGAGCAGCGCCGCATTTCGCGCAGATGCCGGCCATATCGAGCCTCCTTGAAACTGTCCAGGGAAATTGTCCAGGCCAATCTGCACAAAACCAAATTCGCTTCAAATTGACCCGGGGGTGAAACGAGGCTACTCGAAGCGGGAAGGCGGCGTCAATGGAAGGGAGCCAGGGGCAGCACGTACAAACCAGGCTGCCTATAATCCGGCAAGCTCACCGGGCCAGCGGGTCGCGGGTTGAACCGGCTTGAACGCATCATCTCTCCTTCGAGCGTCAGGCAGGACTTGCTGAATTCGCGCGGCTTTCCTCTTTATGCATCGGGAGGCCTCTGACTCTTATAATTCCGGGTGTGCAGTTCAAGGAGTTCCTGAAGGGGGCTGCAGGAGGCTGAACCATGTTGAAGCGAATGAACGTCGTATTGATGCTGGCCGTGTTTGCGGGAGTGATGGCTTCGCTTGGCGCTGCAGCTCCACAAAGGGATGCCCCTCCGAAGGATCCGGACAAGGTGCTGCTGGGGCAGGCCCAGGTGAAGCAATTGTTGCTCCTAATGGACCTCGATAAGAACGGGAAGATCTCCAAGCAAGAGTGGATGGATTATATGAGTAAGGAGTTCGACGCTCTGGACACGGATCATAACGGTGAACTGGACGCGAATGAGCTGAGGCTATCCGCGTTGCGTATGAGCCAGTCGCCGGCAGTCGGGAAATAAGAGCGCAAACTAACTGACCCGTCACCAAACTGAAATCTAACCACTCTACTATCCACAAGCCACTTACCACTCGGCTACGGCGGAGGCGGCGCGGCGGCTGGAGCGGCCGGCGCCGCCGTCGGCGCTTCCGGCTCGGTCGCGTCGGGCTCGGCTGCGTCGGGCGGCTTGGGAATCGCCTGCACCGCGGGCGACTCTTCCGGCGGCGTCAACGGCACATCCAGTTGTTTCTCGGGAGCGTTGCCCTCGGGGAACTTCTCGTCGGGCTTGTTGGCAATCGCCGCGCGCATAAAGTCCATCCACATGGGCAGCGCTGCGCGCGCGCCGGTCTCTTTCTCGCCCAGCGTCTGGCGGTTGTCGAACCCGATCCACGTCCCGCAGGTCACGGTCGGCGAGAAGCCGATGAACCACGCGTCGGTAAAGTCGTTAGTGGTGCCCGTCTTGCCGCCCAGCGGATGCTTTAGCTGCGCGGCCGCCGCGCCCGTTCCCATGCGCGTCACCGCCTGCAGAAACTGCATCATGGTGCGCGCCGTCTCCACCGAGATGACTTCGCTGACCTGCGCGGGCGGCTCATCCAGCGGCAGCCCGTCCGCCTGCGTGACCTTGCGGATGTAGTGCGGCTGGATGCGGATGCCGTCGTTGGGAAACACGCTGAACGATTGCACCTGTTCGTAGAGCGAGATGTCCGCCGCGCCGATGGCCACCGGCAGAAACGCGGGAATGTTGCTGGTGACGCCGAAGCGGTGCGCCATCGCGATGACGGTGCGGATTCCCACCTTGTCCGCCAGCTTGAGCGCGGGAATGTTGCGTGATTCGGCGAACGCGTTGAGCAGTGTCATCGCGCCCTTGTAGTCGCCCTCGTAGTTGTGCGGCGTGTAGGGGCCGTTCGGCGTGGGGAAACTCACCGGCCCGTCCACGATGATGTCGGTCGGCTTCGCGCCTGCTTCCACCGCCGTGGTGTAGACGTACGGCTTGAACGATGAGCCGGTCTCGCGTTCCGACTGGGTGGCCCGGTTGAACTGCGAGAGTGCGAAGTCGCGGCCGCCCACCATCGCCAGCACCTCGCCGCTGGCGTTGTCCACCGCCATCATGGAAGCCTGCGCGCCCGAGTCCTGTTCCAGCGACGCGTGCATGATGCCGTCCGCGGTGCCGCCGCCGAGCTTCACGTACACAATGTCGCCGACGGCAAGGAACCGCTCCGCAGCGGTCTGCTGCGTCCACGCCCAGTCGGGCGGCGCCATCACCGCGCGCTGCGGGCCGATCTTCACCATCACGCGCGCCGGCGAAACCTCCGTCACCAGTGCGTGATAGTAGCCGTCCTTCGCGATCGCCTGGCTCCAGTCGGGATGTTGATAGGTGGCGAGGTCACGGCCCTCGCGCACGATGTTTTCGAGGTTGCCCTTCCACCCGTGGCGGCGCTCGTAGGCAGCGGTGCCATCCAGCACCGCCTTGTTGGCGACGATTTGCAAGTCGAGATCGAGCGTGGTGTAGACGCGCAGGCCCGCGCCGTGCACCTCCTCCAGCCCGTACTCCTTCTCGAGCTGCTTGCGGACTTCTTCCACGAAGTACGGCGCCAGCGAGTTGGGCGGCGGCTCAATGTTCAGCCCTAGCGGAGTGGCCGCGGCCGCTTCTTCCTGCTCGCGAGTGATCTTGCCATCGGCGCGCATTTCGCTGAGAACCAGATTGCGCCGGCGCAGCGCGCGGTCGGGATGGTTGACCGGCGAGTAGTACTCCGCGCCCTTGGGCAGCGCCGCCAGCAGCGCCGCTTCGGGCAGCGTCAGGTCGCGAGCATGCTTGCTGAAGTAGTACTCCGACGCCGCTTCGAACCCGTAGGTCCCGTGGCCCAGGTAGATCTGGTTTGCGTACATCTGGAAGATCTGGTCCTTGGTGAACACGCGCTCAATCTGCACGGCGAGGAGGATTTCCTGGATTTTGCGACCGTAGGTTTTCTCGTTGGAAAGGAACAGGTTGCGCGCCAACTGCATGGTCAGCGTGGACGAGCCCTGCGCCATGGTGCGCGAGTGCAGGTCCCGCCACGCCGCGCCCACCGCGCGCAACAGGTTCACGCCCCAGTTGCGTTCGAAGGTCTTGTCCTCAATCGAGATCAGGGCTTGCCGGAGCACTGGGGGAAACTCCGTGTACGGCAACACCACCCGCCGCTCCAGCGCGAAGGAGCCGATCTCGCGGCCTTTGATGTCCAGCAGCTCAGTGGTAGTGTTGGGGCGGTAGCGGACCAGGTCGTCCATCTGCGGCAGATCGATGGAGTAGACCAGCATCAATCCACACATCACGCCGAAGAGGCTGGACAAGCCAAGCAGGATGAGGAACGTCGCGCGCACCGCGATGTGGCGCGTGGGATACGCCGGCCCGTGCAGCACATGCATCCCACCCATGTGGCCAAAGATTCTGCGCCACCACGGCAACTTCACCCGCTCCGGGGACTCTCGCTGATCGCTGGATAAACTGGGCACGGCAGTTTAACGGTAGCATGGCGAAACCGCGGCCACGCCTTCACGCAAATGCGCCAAAAGAGGATGCGGAAAAAGTCGATGCGGCGCAGAAAAGCGGGCCCCAGGGGCTAAAGCCCGCATTGGTTTCCTGCCTGTTATGCCGGGACTAAAGTCCCGGCCTATCTTAAGACTCCTAGGACGGAGTTTTCAGCATCCTGTAGTGAAACGGCGTTTCTGCGGCATGTTTAGGCGGCTTTGGACTTGAGGATGTCCAGCGCCTTGTTTAGCTGCTCATCGATCTGGATGCTGGGCTTCTTCTCCGGCGTCGGAGTTGCCGCGGGAGTCCCAGTTACCGTCGGAGCTGCGGGTGTCGCTGCAGCCTCGCCATCCAGGTCGGCGCCATCGTCCAGCGCCGAAGCCACCAGCACGTTCGGGGTTACGCCTTCGTCCTGCAACTTCTTGCCCGAGGGCGATTCGTACTTGGCCACCGTCAGGATTAGCATTGCGCCATCCGGCAACTCGAAGGTTTTCTGCTCCGCCCCTTCGCCAAACGTCTTCTCGCCCACCACGTCGGCGCGCTTGTCGTCCAGCAGCGCCGCCGCCACCAGCTCTGCCGGCCCTGCGGTCCCGCGATTCACAATCACCACCACCGGGGCCGTCGGCTGGATGGTCCTCGAGGGGTCCGCCGAAAGCACCAGCTTGGGAAACTTCTGTCCTTCCAGGGTCGCGATGGTCCCGCTCTTCAGAAACATGTTGGCCAGCCGGGTCGCCTCAGTCATGTCGCCCGCGGCCACATCGCGCAGGTCCAGCAGCACCTTCTTGTTGCCGGCCTTCTGCATCCCTTTCAGCTTCGCCTCGACCTCCTGGACGTGGTCGTGGTCCAGAATCTCGGGCTTCAGATACAGGATCGAGCCGTTCTCGTAGGGCGTCTCGACCACCGGAGGCACCACCGTCAGGCCGCGCCGCATCGCAATCCGGTCCGGCTCCGCCTTGTTGGGACGGACCACGCCAACCGTCAGCGTGCTGCCCGGGGCGCCCTCCAGCATGCGCTGGATCATGGCGAGCGAAATGTTCCGCGTATCCTGGCCTTCAATCGCTTCCAGGATGTCGCCATCGGTCAGCCCCGCAGTATCCGCTGGACTTCCCGGGACCACCGACACCACGGTGGCGTAACCGTAGCGCTTGGAGACATTGATCCCAACCTGCGCCAGCTTGGTGTGCTCCAGCAGGCTGTCGGCGCCCTCTTTATACGTCTTGGAGTCCGCGGGCGTCAGGTAGCTGGAATCGGCGTCCAGCGACTCCAGCAGCCCGCGCAGCGCTCCGTTGGTCACATCGGCGATGTTGGGGTCGGTGACATAGTCTTCCTGGATCTTCTGCAGGACCTCGGTGTAGACATTGATCTGGCGATAGGCGTCGTTCTGGCCGGTCGCGGCGCTGACGCCGCTCAAGTTCACGCCCAGGAAAACCGTGAGCACCAGCACCACCGACACCGCGAGTAAAAGGATCTTCGAAATCTTGGGCATAATACGGAGCATCTCCACCGGACAGGTCCGAAAGTTGCCGGTCAGGATTAGACGCGCTTCCCCGGCAACCCGATAGCGTAATGATATACCGGAGGAGAAATCCCCGGGAAGCGGGCTTGGGTAGTGGGTCAGTTTGAAAACAGAACTGACCTCAGGGGCTGAAGCCCCATCGATTTTGAGGTGATTTGCGGCACGGAGACCCGGGACTAAAGTCCTGGGCTACCAGCCGTGCCCTTAACGAGGCGAATCGAACTGAGCCGCTACCCGGAGTTTGGTCGCGGAGGAGGCTACCAGACATGGACGGCCAGAAGCGAGGGCGCGCCGGTCTTGCCGTCGACCACGCTGACCTTGAGGACAGCCTCGACATTGCGGTTGGCGAAGTCGGATCCGGCCTGGTCGCGGAGCATTTGCATGTAGTGGGGACTGGTAGCGAATTCAGCGGCGGCTTCCGATCCATTTCGCCCCACGCCGGCCAGCACCACCACCCAACTGCCGGTCGTGGTGTCGTGGAACCGGGCCACCAGCGCATAGTCGTCGGCGCTGGAGTAGGGCAGCGACGGGTCGCGTTCCCAGCGCACTCCAGGACGCTCAGAATCCACGATCGCTTCGGCATCCTCCTCGGGGGCAAAATGGAAGCGCAGCGGCTGCACCAGGCGCAGCGTCCACTGATTGTTGTAGGCGCCCACCAGAATCACCGGATGCTCGCGCAGTTCGGTCAGCGGAGTGGTTGCTGCGCCTTGCAACTGGGTGGTTACTCCGCCGTTGCGCTCCAGCAGAGCGCTGACCTGCGCGACCGCGGAGACGCTCTGCATGGAGACAAACGGGTAGTCGACGTCCTTGGTGGCCGTGGCCACGCCGGAGATGTGGTTCTGCGAGAAGACCGATCCTCCAATGCAGACCGTCATCGCAGACTGGTCGTGCAACACCGGCGTCCAGAAACTATCCAGCGGGGTCCTGGGTTGAGCGGCGCGGTATCTCCAGCCCACGCCCGCAAGCAGAGCGATTACGAGCGCCGCCGCCAACCCCAGACGCGCCCTGCGCCTGGACTTTGCCTGCTGCTGCGCGATTTCCAGGCCGTGCCGTTCCTCCGCGCGGGAGACCGAGAGCGAAACGCCATCCGCCACCGCCGATAGAAATGCCTGGCCCGGCTCCTGGCCTTCACCGTCGATTTCCGCGAAGAGGCCTGAGCTGGGAGTGTGGGTTGCGAGGTGGCCGTGAGCTTCCGCGGGGTGGTCGGCCGGATCGGGCTCGTGGAGAAACTCGGGAACGTACGAGCCCGCCGGAAGCGAGATTCGGACCCTGGGCCGGTGGCCGAGTTCGCTGTAGTAGAGCGACAGGCGCTTGCGCACCTCGCCCGCGGTGTAGCGCACTACCGTGTCGGCGTTGGTGTCGTAGGCTGGGGGCCGGTCGAAGACCTCCACGCCCAGGGTGCGTTCCTTTAATAGGTCCGCCTCGCCGGCCAGCGTTTTTTCGACAATGTATTCGAGCAGCGCGGGATAGCGTTTGCTGTTGCAGAAGTGTGGGCTGGCTAATACTTCCTGCAATTCAGCAAGAATCGCCTCACGGTCCATCCTGGACAGCGGGTGCGCTGCGTCGCGAGGTGCGATTGTCCTGCTCATGGCGTGACCGAATCCTACTCGCCCCGGGAACAACCTCGCAAGGGACGTTTGTCACAGGTTCCAGACGCCGCTCAACCATCACATTCCATTCGGGTTGCCTGGAGGCAAAGGAACCAAACCGTGAGTCACTTGCCATTCCTGCCCCGCACGGCAGAGGGTTGGTCTGCTTCCGCGAAAGCATTAACGCCACGTGAACTGGTAGGTGACAAACGTGCGATTCGAAGGGCCAACCAGCCATCGAACCCAAGCCTTCGCGCGGGCGAGCGCAACCGCTACCCGGTCGACCGAGGTTTCCTTGCTTGAATCATCACGACGGCAGTTCCTGATCGCGGCAACCATGACGACCGCGGGCGCTCTGTTCTCCGCGCCGATGCGCGCCGCCGCGATCGAGTCCACATCTGCGGACGGAGTGGCTGTGCTCTCGAAGCGGCTGGATGCCGGCTGGGAATTCCGCCGGGAGCCGATGGGCGGCATCTGGGAGGTTTGGCGCGCGGAGGAAAACGATCTGTGGCAGGCTGTAGCCCTCCCCCACTGCTTCAATGCAACCGATGCGTGCGATCCGGATGAGCCCTACTATCGCGGCCCGGGGTGGTATCGCACGCGGCTGGCGGTGAAGAATCCCTTCGCCGATGGGCGGATCCTGCTCCACTTCCAGGGCGCAGGCCAGACCACCACACTCTGGGTCGGGTCCACGCTGATTGGGACGCATAAGGGCGGCTACGATGAGTTTGTCTTCGACATTACCGACGCGGTCCAGCACCTGCCGGCCGCCGAGGCGAAGGGCGGGGTGCCGATTGCGGTGCTCTGCGACAACTCGCCCGACCTCGACCGCGTCCCCTCCGACCTGAGCGATTTCTGCCTGTACGGCGGGCTCTACCGCCATGTGAACCTCGTCTACCTGCCGGCGGTTGCGCTGGACGCCGTCCACGTTCTGCCCACGGTTGCGACCGACGGGAGCGCGCAGCTCTCAGTGAAGGCCAGACTGTTCAATCCCAACAGCCGCAATCTGGTGTGCACGGTTTCGGTGGAGGTGTTCGACCCGAGCGGCCGGTCGATCCACAGTGCAACGCAGACGATGCCGGTGTGGAACGGCCTGGCCGAACTGACCGCACACCGCGTGCTGGCGCCGGAACTCTGGTCGCCGGAGTCGCCGCGCCTGTATCGCTGCCGGGTGACGCTGACCACACCCGCGGGCCAGACCAGTCTGGACGAGCGGTTTGGCATCCGCGAGACCGAGTTTGTGGAGCATGGCCCCTTCAAGCTGAACGGCAAACGGGTGCTGCTGCGGGGCACACAGCGCCATGCGGACTTCGCCGGCGTGGCCGCGGCGATGAGCGACGACCAGGTGCGCGAAGAGATGCGGCTGATCCGCGAGATGGGCGCAAACTTCATCCGGCTGGCGCACTACCAGCAGGACCGGCTGGTGCTGGACCTGTGCGACGAGCTTGGCCTGATGGTGTGGGAAGAAGTCCCGTGGTGCCGCGCGGGAGTGGGCAGCGAAGCCTTCCAGCAGAACGCAAAGCACATGCTGACCCACATGATCGACCAGCACTACAACCATCCGTCCATCATTCTGTGGGGGCTGGGCAACGAGGACGACTGGCCGGATGAGTATCCCGGCGTCGACCAGAAGGCCATCCGTGGATTCATGACCGAGCTGCGCGACCTGGCCCACGCGCTGGATGGTTCGCGGCTGACGTCCTTCAGGCGGTGCGACTTCGCGCGCGATATACCGGATGTCTACTCGCCCTCCATCTGGGCGGGATGGTACAGCGGAAACTATCGCGAGTATGAGCAGAGCCTGCTGACCCAGCGCGATCGCGTGAAGCGGTTCATCCACATCGAGTGGGGCGCGGACAGCCAGGCTGGGCGCCACTCCGAAGAGCCCGAGGCGGTGTTGAGCAAGGTTGCCACCGGCCAGGGGACGGCTGAGGTCGGGCTCGCCTACCTGAAGACCGGCGGCGCCGAACGCGTCTCCAGGGACGGCGACTGGTCGGAGACCTACGCGTGCAATCTTTTCGACTGGCACCTGAAGACGCAGGAGAAGCTCGACTGGCTTACCGGGTCGGCGCAGTGGCTCTTTAAGGACTTCCCGTCGCCGCTGCGTGACGACAACGCACTTCCGCGGGTCAACCAGAAGGGCGTAGTCGAGCGCGATCTCACGAAGAAGGAATCGTACTTCGTCTTCCAGTCTTACTGGGCGGACAAGCCGATGGCACACATCTATGGGCACACCTGGCCGGTGCGCTGGGGCAAAGCGGGTGAGACGCGCGACGTGCATGTGTATTCGAATTGCGAACGCGCGGAGCTTTTTCTGAACGGCAAATCGCTCGGCGAAATGCGGCGCGACAGCCAGAACTTCCCGGCCGCGGGACTGCGCTGGAAGGTCGCGTTCGCCAGTGGAGCCAACCGGCTGCATGTGGTCGCCACCAAAGGGACGGTCACGGTGACCGATGAGATCGAGTTGACCTACCAGACCGAACCGTGGGGCCAGCCGGCGGAGCTTCGCCTGCATGAAAAAGGACGCAAGGGAGACGTCATCTGCGTCGGGGCCGTGCTCTATGACGCGAGCGGAATTCCGTGTCTGGACTCCCGCAACGTCGTCCGCTTCTCGCTCGCGGGTGAGGGGCGGCTCAAGGACAATCTCGGTACCACTCGAGGCTCACGCGAGCTTCAGCTTTCGAACGGCCGTGCAGAAATATCAGTGACACGCAGTGGCGGATGCACCCTAGGAGTCGCCTCCGAAGGCCTGCCATCTGCATTCCTCAATCTGTCTTAACCGGCGCTACCCCGCGCCCAAGTACGAACGTATTGCCTGCATTTCAGGAGAATCGCCATGACGCTGAATCATCCAGTCCAAACTTCCGAGAATAGAATCCACAAAGTGAACTTCCATCGTGCATGGGTAGCCGTGTTGGCGCTGGGGCTTTTCCTGCTCAGCGGCCCGCTCGCGTCCAGCGCGCAGCTGAGCACCGCGACCATGTTCGGCACCGTAGCCGATTCCACCGGCGCGGCCATTCCGAACGCCACGCTGGTGTTCACGCAGACGCTGACGAACTTCGCGCGCCAGACGACCACCAATGGAGAGGGCCAGTATCGCGTGGAGTTCCTGCCGCTGGGACCATACACGGTGAAAGTGGACTCGCCCGGATTCGAGCAGTTGGTGCAAAGCGGCATTGTGCTGACCGCCGCACAGGAAGCTGCCCTCAACTTCACGCTCAAACCCGGCGCCGAGACCACCCAGGTTACGGTTACCGCGGACGTGCCGCTGGTCAACGCGGGCAACTCCGTCCTGGGCACCACCATCGACAACCGCGCCATCGACAATCTCCCGCTGGTCAACCGCGACGCCATGACGCTGGTGAATATGACGCCGGGCGTGCAGAACGAGTCCGAGGAGAATTCGATCGGCCTGCCGATGTATCACGTGCTAATCAACGGGTCCTCCGACAACATGGTCGGCCAGGTTTCGTATTATCTCGACGGCGGAATGAATATGACCGGCGTGCGCGACACCGGCAATGTGATTCCCAACCCGGATGCGCTCGACCAGTTCAATGTACAGACCAACAACTTCAGCGCGGAGTACGGACGAACCGGCGCCGGCGTGGTTTCGGTGCTGACCAAGTCGGGTACAAATACAGTCCACGGGTCCGTCTTCTTCTTCAACCAGGAGACCAACTTCGACGCGACAAGTTATTTGCAGACGAGCAAGTCGCCCCTGCATCGGGACCGCTTTGGCGCGACTGTCGGCGGGCCCGTTCTGCGGGACAAGATTTTTTTCTTCGGGACCTACGCGGGCTACCGCGAGGTCGCTCCGGTGAACTTCAATACCGTGGTCCCCGACGCGCTGCAGCGCGTGGGCAACTTCTCTGAGAATCTGCCTACCACCACACCGGTCACCGGCCTCGGGGCTTGCGCCACCACGCTGAATGCCGCCGACAAGGCCAACACCAACTATGGCGGCAAGTTCTTTGTGTGCGACCCCATCACTCACCAGCCGATCGCAGGCAATCGCGCGGACCTGGATGCGAATTTCACCGGCGAACTGGACCCGGTTGCCGCCGCGGTGCTGGCGAAGGTGGTGCCGTTGCCGTCGGCCAACCGTCCCACGCCGGACAACCGCTTTGTCGGCAACGAGGGCCTGCCGAACCAGTCCGACGAGTATTTGATCAAGGGCGATTTCCAACTCTTCCCCAGGCACCGCACCACGCTGGATTACTACCAGTCGATCGGCACGCAGGTGACTCTTCCCTCGGGAAGCGGCCTGCCGGGATGGGCGCTGAACGACTACACCTACCGCCAGCAGAACGCCAACGCCAGCGATGTCTGGTCGCTTTCGTCCCGATCTGTGAACCAGGTCTGGCTGAGCTACACGCGCATGCTTGCAGGACGCATCAGCAACCCGGGCGAATCGCTGTCCGCCTACGGGTCCGACATCAGCGTGCAGGGAACGCCGTCATTGGCGCAGATCAGCGTCGCCAGCTTCTTTACCCTGGGCAACGCCATCAGCGGACCCCTGGCTGGCGATAACCTCTACGGCGCGCGCGATGTCTTCAGCACCACGCGCGGCAAGCACACCATCAATGCCGGGGCGGAGATTTACCTGGAGAAGGACCGCCTGGAAACCCTGCTGAACAACTACGGCGTGTTTGCCTTTACCAGTGCCACCGTACCCAGCACCGCATCCGGGCAGGCCACTTACACCCGCACCGGCGTAGCCATGGGCGACTTCCTGATCGGGCATCCCAATGCCATGAGCCAGGATTCCCCCGACGACGCGAATGAGAACTACTGGAACTACGGCTTCTTCGTGCAGGACGACTGGCGCATGGTCCCGAAGCTCACCGTCAACCTCGGGGTGCGCTACGACGTGCAGACGGCGCCCACCGACACGCAGCGGCGTATCGCCGTATTCGAGCCGGGCGTGCAGTCAACCGTCTCGCCGACGGCGATGCTCGGCCAGGAATTCCCGGGCGATCCCGGCGTTCCGGCCGGCGGAGCAGCCACCAACTACAACCACTTCTCGCCACGGATAGGGTATGCATTCGACGCTTTCGGCAACGGCCGTACTATCTTCCACGGAGGCGCGGGGTTGTTCTTTGACACCATCTCCGGCAACGAGTGGATGCTGTCGCAGAACTTCCAGCCATTCGCGGTCCGCGAAACCAGCGCATTCACGCACGTGACCAGCATGTCGAACATTTACCCCTCGGACTGCACGGACTTTGCCGGCTGCGTCTCGCCTTTCCCGTACTACTACAGCAAGACGAACCCGCGCTACGTCTCCCCGGCCTCGCTGGTCTTTGTGCAGCAGGGCATGCGCTGGCCCTACAACATCCAGGCCAACTTCGGCGTGCAGCAGCAATTCACCAACAATCTTGCTGTATCCATCAACTACGTTGGCGCGTTCAGCCGCAAGATCCCGCTGTACATCGATCAGAATGCGCCGATCTACAACACTACGAATATTGCCTCGAACACCACCGGCGACGTCAACTGCCGGCGGCCGTATGACGCGATACCATTCGCCACCGGAAGCACCACCACCTGCGCCAGCCCTGCCGTCGGCTCCAAGTACATGAGCAATGGCTACGTCGTGACGGACGGGCAGACCACGAACTACAACGGACTGCAGGCCTCCATCGAGCAGCGGCTGAGCCATCACCTGAGCGTCAGCGGCTTCTACATCTGGAGCAAGGCGCTTGCCTCCGCCTCTCTGCAGACCACCGGCAACATTGGCAACAGCGCCGGCACCGAGCCCGAGGATTACTATGACCTGGGCCTGGAACGGCAGCGCACCGACAACGACATGCGCCAGCAGGTTTCGATCCACGGCGTGTGGAAGCCGGATTACTTCGGCAACTTCAACCCGATTGTCCGCGCGGTGCTGAATGGCTGGTCCGTCGCTGCCATTGTCTCGCTGCATAGCGGCAAGCCGTTCACCATCACCAGCGGTACAGACGATAACTTCGATGGCGATACCAACGATCGGCCGAACATCCTTCCCGGTCAGACGGCCGGGCTGATTCCGTATCAACGTTCCGTGCTTACGGCATCGACGCAGAAGTGGTTCAACACCGCTGCCTACTGCAAGAACGGGGCCACCGGATGTCCCGCGGGCGCCGGACCCTCCGGGCTCGATGGCGTGGTGCGGGTCAACACGCTCGATGCTCCCGGTTACCGCGATGTGGACGCGTCGATCTTCCGCGACTTCACCCTCCACGAAAGCTGGAAGTTCCAGTTCCGCGGCGAAGCCACTAACGTGTTCAACATGGTCAGCCTCAGCGGACCGTCGGGCACATTCAACAGCGGTTCCTTCGGGACCATCACCGGCGCGTCGGCCATGCGTGTGCTGCAGGTCGGCGGACGTCTGATTTTCTAAAACTCATCGGAACCAAAGAGGGACGGCGCCATCAACGCCGTCCCTTTTTGCTCTGGCCTGGCTTATGAATTTTGAGCGATATCGCATCGATCGACGCCTGTTCTGCTGCGGCCTTACGGCGGCCGTTGCACAGGCGGCTGCGCGACGCCTGCTGGCTGCCGCAAAGCCAAACCCCGGCTATGACCTGGTCGCGGCGGTGGACAGGAGGCGCATTCTCGACGCGGCAGAGCAGTATCTGCGCCTGGCGCCGCAGACGATTACCGCCTTTCCATCGGACCGGAATCCGGGTGGAGTGCATGACTTCTTCTCGGAGGCCGACTACTTCTGGCCCAATCCCGCCAATCCCAACGGGCCGTACATCAATATCGACGGCAAGAGCAACCCAGCCAACTTTCAGGGCCATCGCAAGGCGATGATCGCGCTGAGCGTGCGCATGCCCGCTCTGACCGCGGCGTGGCGGCTCACCGGCAAGCGCAGCTATGGCGAGCACGCGGCGGCACATCTGCGCGCCTGGTTTGTCGACCCGTCCACCCGCATGAATCCGAATCTCGAGTTCGCGCAGGGGGTTCGCAACAGCACCACGGGGCGCTCCTACGGCATTATCGATACGCTCCATCTGGTCGAAGTCGCCCGCGCTGCGAGCCTCATCAAGGATGTTCTGTTGGCTGCGGACGAGCGTCGGGCGCTCGATGCGTGGTTCCGCGAGTATTTGCACTGGCTGCAGACCAGCGCCAAGGGCATCGCGGAGGGATCAACCACAAATAACCACGCGGTGTGCTGGGCGTTGCAGGTGGCGGAGTTTGCGCGGCTGGTGGAGGACCAGGACACGCACGCGGCAATGCGGGTGCGATACGAGACGGTGCTGCTTAACCAGATGGCCGCGGACGGCAGTTTCCCAAGAGAGCTGGCGCGCACCAAGCCCTACAGCTACTCCATCTTCAACCTGGATGTAATGGCGACGCTCTGCAAGTCGCTGAGCGTGCCTGGCGAGGATATGTTCCGCTTCGCGACGGACGATGGCCGCGGCATTTGCCAGGGCATGGCGTTTCTCTTCCCGTATCTGGAGGACAAGGGGCGCTGGCCCTACGCAAAGGATGTGGAGCACTTTGACGCCTTGCCGGTGCGCGCGCCGAGCCTGCTGTTCTGCGGCCTGGCTTGCTCGCGCCCGGAATACCTCGCGCTGTGGAAGCGGCTTGACCCGGACCCGACCGATGCGGAGATCATCCGCAACTACCCGATTCGCCAACCGCTGCTGTGGGTTTAGAGTTTCCTTCCCTTGCCCAGGTTCGGGTAACATCTGTCTCTTAGGCGAAGAACCCCCTCTGGAGGTTGCACGTGCCGGCGAGTACCCCTGCTGCCTTTATCAGTTACAGCCGCGAAGACTCGGAGTTCGCGCTGCGCCTGGCCCAGGACCTGAAGGCCGCGGGCGCGCACGTGTGGCTCGACCAGCTCGACATCCTGCCCGGGCGTCCCTGGGACAACGCCATCGAACAAGCTCTGGGCGAGGCGATGCAGATGCTGATCATCCTTTCGCCGGAGTCGGCGAAATCGGAGAACGTGCGCGACGAGGTCTCCTACGCTTTGGGCCAGGGCAAGATCATTATCCCGGTGCTGTACAAGGACTGCGTTGTGCCCTTGCGGCTGCAACGCACCCAGCGCATCGACTTCCGCGCCGACTACGCGCGCGGCCTGAATCACCTGCTGGAGCATCTTCACGTAACCGAGCCCGACCCTTCGGTGCTGCAGAAGGCCGCGGAGGGCGACGCCCAGCGCCAGGCCGCCTGGCAGGCGCGCGAGCGAGAAGCGCAAAGGATGCGAGAGGTTGTGCGCCAGCAGGGGGAGGACGCAAAGCGCAGTGCGCACGATGGCGCTGAGCATAAGACGACAGAGGGCGGCGCGGCGAAGTGGGGGAAGCCGGTTGCAATCGCGGGGGCTGCGGTGGTGGCAGTCGTCGCCATTGTTGCGCTAACGGTGTTCCTGCTGCGACCCCGGCCAAATCCAAGCCCGCCTCAACCTTCCCCGCCGCAGCCCATCAACAACACCCTGGCTGGTCCGCCGGCCCCAGGCCCGAATCCGCCGGCTCCGAATCCCAGCGCCGGACCCGATCCGATCGTGGGCTGCTACGCGTGGTTCAACAATGCGCCGGTCGTGATTCGCGCGAACCATACCATGACGGGTGGACCGTTCACGGCGACCTGGCAAGTGGTGAATGCGGCCAAGCGCGCGTATATGTTCACGTGGCCGCAGCCAGTGGTCGACACGGTCGTGGTTAATCCCGACCAACAATCGCTGGGCGGATCGAATCAGTATGGATTTCCCATCGTGGGCACGCGCACGTCGGGGAGCAGCGGCCTGGTGGGGACCTGGAACTGGTATTTCGGCACGATGACGGTTTCGGTCACCGCAAACGGCCTCTATTCACAAACCCTGTCGGCCGGGATGTTTTTCGGGACGTGGCAGCCAAAGCCCGGAGTGCCCGGGACCTATCTTATGACGGCGTCGGAATTGCCCAAGGACAGCGTGACGCTGTCGGCGGACGGCACGCACATCTCCGGCGCGGACCAGTACGGCGTGGCGATTACTGGAGTGAGAACGCAACCCTGCGCGGCAAATTAGCAGTGGGGCCGGATGGCCGCAGCCGGGTGATACTATTCGAGGCAAACGGTGGGGTTGGCACAGTGGCGAGCGCTATCACCCCGAATCGGCCCAAATGTCCTTGCGATGATGGTCTTCCTGGAGGTTGGGCTTGCCGCAACAGGCACCATCTGCGTAGAACTCAACCGAAAAGCCTGCGGCCTCGGCGACACTTACTCTTGCGACCCGCGCTAACCCGAGGGGAGACTTAGAATGCCTGAGATGGAAGACAACCAATCTGCGCGGCCGTCGCTGGTGCTTCGTCTCGGGATCACGGGGGCGAGGCACCTTCGCGCCGATCAACTTGAGCGCATCCGCAAGCAGTTGAGGGATGTGCTGGGGTTGGTGCAGGTGGAGATGGAACGGCTGGCCGGGCTGGATGTGGTCGCCGCCTCCTACGCAGCGGAAGCTGAAGCGGGTCTGCAGCCCAAGGTGTATCTGGTGACACCGCTTGCGCTGGGCGCCGACCGGCTGGCGGCACGCGCAGCGCTGGATCAGGGGTTCGGGATTTACGTTCCCATGCCATTTTCCAAAGCAACGTACGAAGAGGATTTCACCGGCAATCTGGGCAAGTCCACGGATGCGGAACCGGTCTCGGCGGAACAGGACCTGGGCGAGTTTCGCGAGTTGCTGGCGCGGGCGTCGGCCCGGCTGGAACTGGATGGAGCGCGGAGTTTCGGGCAGGAGGATGACCACTCCGCAGCACGGGCGTATGAAGCGGTGGGGCGATTCGTGGTGCGGCACTGCGATCTTCTGCTGGCGGTATGGGACGGCAAACCGAGCAACGGCCGCGGCGGCACCGCTGAAATAGTGCGCTATGCCGCAATCACGGGGATTCCGGTGTGGTGGATCCACGCGGGGGAGGCAGCCGAGCCGGAGTGGCTGGCTGACATTCAGGACATTCAGGACCCGGAGCCGCCTGCGTCCGGAGCGCCGACCGCCGAGGCGAGGCTGCGGGCGTTCCTTGGGCGGCTGATCTCTCCCCCGGCCCACGTTCCCCGGCACAAGGCAAGCTGGCTGGACCACCTGGCAACGTGGTTTGAAGAGAAGGAGATTTCGTCGCTGGACGCGTACTACAAAGAGCGTCCGCTGGCGCCCAATGCGATCTGGAGGACGTACGCCACCGTCATCGGCTGGGCGGGAGGCGAGGTCGAGGATACGCAGGCAGAACCGGCGCCGCCCGCGCCCACACCCCCCAAAGACCCGGTTGCGGGCTATTGGTTCTCGAAGTATGCCAGTGCGGACGAACGGGCAAACGGCTACGCGGAACGATACCGGTCGGGCTACCTGTTGACGATCCTGCTCACGATGCTGGTGCTGGTGTGTGGCGCATGCTCGCTGGGGCTTCACGTCTGGTTCTCCAACAAGAAGTACTGGTCGGTTTCCGTCGGGATTTTTGAGTTGCTGGTGCTGTTCCTGATCACGGCCCTGATTCTGCTTGCGATCCACTTCGAGTGGCACCGCAAATCAATTGAATACCGGCTGCTGGCGGAGTTGTTTCGCAAGGAGGAGACGCTGGCGACGCTGGGCTGGGCGCTCTCCGTCGAAAAGGTGCAGCAGCTCGCCGACAGCGAGCAGTTGTCCTGGGTAGCGTGGCTGTTTGCGGCGACCCAACGGGCGGGCCCTTTGCCCCAAGGCAGGATCGCGCGCGCCGAGTCCGGGCGAAGGATCCTGCTGAACCTGCTGGACGAGCAGTTGGCCTATCACCGGCGACGAGAGAAGAAGACCATGAATGCCTCGCGGATGTTCGAGCGGCAGAGCGGTTGGGCGTTTGCCTTGGTACTTTTCTGTGTAGGGGTAAAGATCTACGCCGAGGTTTTCGAGCATCTCGGCTCCGCGGTGTTACTGGGCGTAACCGCGACGGCGCTTGCGGGCGTCTCTGCGGCTTTGGTTGCCATCCGGGGCTATGCGGAACTGCCCCTGCTGGCGGAACAGTCGCACCACATGATCCGCGAGTTGGGGAATGCCAGAATGCGCGTTTCGCGGCTGGATACCAGCCGGCCGCTGGTCTCCCAGGACCTGGGCGCGCAGGCTGCCGCCGTAGCCACCTCGATGCTTCAGGATCTGGACGGTTGGGGACGACTCTTCCGCGGGAAACTGATGGAGGCGTCCTAGTCACCAAACCACGATCCGGCGCGACCTGGCAGCCTACTCGACGTTGACGCGAGTGGTCAGCATGATCATCTTCGATGAGCTTCCAATCATCAGCTTTACCGGCTCCGCTTCAACCGTGAACTTGCCCCGTTTCACGTCCCAGAAGGCGAGCGTCGAAGCCTTGAGTGGAATCTCTACCGTCCTGGTTTCGCCGGGCTTCAACGTGACGCGTTTGAATCCCTTGAGTTCCTCGACCGGCCGCTGAACCCTGGACATAAGGTGCTTCACGTAGAGCTGCACCACTTCATCTCCGGTCCGGTTGCCCGTGTTGGTGACGTCCACGCTGACGGTGATCGCGCCTTCCTTCGCCACCCGCGCAGAACTCGGCCTGAGGTTGGCGTAACTGAAGGTGGTATAGCTCAAGCCATAGCCAAACGGGTAGAGCGGCTCGCCCTTGAAGTACATGTACGTGCGACCGCGGCGAATGTTGTAGTCCATCATGGGAGGCAGTTGGTCCACCGACTTCGGCCAGGTTGTTACCAGATGGCCGCCGGGGTCGTAGTCGCCAAAAAGCACCTTCGCCAGCGCGGTTCCTTCGTCCTGCGAGGAGTGAGCCATGTGCAGGATCGCGGGGACGTTGGCCTGGGTCCAGTTGATGGCAAACGGGAAGCTCGACACCAGGACCACCACCGTCTTCGGATTGACCGCGTACACCTGCTTGATCAGTTGCTCCTGCGCCAGAGAAATCCCCTCGCGGTCGCGGCCTTCGCGCCCGTCGCTGGGCACCGTGCAGGGCAGCGTGCCTCCGCCATCCGGAGAGTTGTGCCAGTCGTTCGCCATGTCCGGGCCGCACGTAGGATCATTGCCCACCACCACAATCGCCACGTCGGAGGCCTGGGCCGCCTTGACCGCGGCATTCCCCAGCTCATCCGCCGCATAGTTCACCTTGATGCCGGAGCCCACTTCATTCCTGATCCCCGCCAATGGCGTAATCGCGTAGGGAGGCGTGCCGCCGTACCAGTCCGAGTGCACCGAGTCAGCGAGCGGCCCAATCACCGCGATCGACTTGAGCGCATCCTTGTTCAGCGGCAGAAACTCACCTGCATTCTTCAGCAGCACCACCGACTCCAGCGCCATCTTCTCCGAGACCGCCCGGTCGCGCTGGGTATTCCACGGCTCGGGCGAGTCCTTGATGGTCGAATAAGGCACCATCTCCGGCGGATCGAGCAGCCCCAGCCGCAGCGTCACGCGGAACTTCGGCCGCAGCAGCTCGTCGATCTCGCTCTCCGTCACCGACCCATCCTTGACGGCGGCCTTCACCTCATTGGCGTAGCCTTCAAGAAACTGGTTGATCCCGGCCTTCAAACTCGCCACCACCGCGTCCTTCTGAGTGGCAAACCGCTTATGCGAAACCACCAACTGCTTCACCGCGCCACCATCGCTGGAGATCACATCCACGCCCCACTGGTCCCGGACGATGCTCTTCAGCACTGGATTTACCGCCATGGGTGTGCCGTTCCAGGCGTTGTACGAAGCCATCACGCCCTTGGCCCCGCCCTCCAGAAATCCCATGCGAAACGGAACCGAGTAGTACTCCCAGAACAGCCGCTGGTCGAAGTTCGAGGACGAGCTGGTGCGAAACATCTCGTTGCTGTTGGCCAGAAAGTGCTTCAGCAGTGCCGCCGCCTGCCAATACTTCGGATCGTCTCCCTGCAGTCCCTTCGCGAAGGCGACCACCATGGTCCCGTTGAAGAACGGATCTTCGCCATAGACCTCTTCGCTGCGCCCCCAGCGCGGATCGCGAGCAAGATCCGCCTGCGGTCCCCACAGCATCAGCATCTGGCGGTGATACTTCTCGGTCTGGGTGATGAAGCGCGCCTCGTACCCTTCCACCCCGCCCGCCTGGCGCACCAACTCCGGGTCCCACGACTCCCCCATGCCGGGCGGCTGGGGAAACTGGGTCGTGGTGATCGCCGGCCGTTGCGCATTGCCACCTCCGCGCTGCACTACACCATGAATCCCCTCGGAGCTGCCGAAGCTCGGAACGCCCAGGCGGGGCACGCCGGTGCGCGTCCCCAGGCAATCGATCTTTTCGTCCAGGGTCATCTGCAAAAGCAGGTTGTCGATCCGCTTCTCCATGGGCAGAGCAGGATCGCGGAAAGGTGGAACAGATTGCTGCGCCATCGCCGAGGCGAGAGTCAGTGCACAGAGAGTTGTTATCGTTGAAAGCCGCTTGACCATCGTGAGCATCTATCGCCCTAAACCCTTCTTTTGTCCTGCTGCGGACCGGTCTGATCTTTCCACGGCATGGTCCGCTGCGAGACAAGGCTACTCCCTCTTAGCCCCAACTGTTGGACAGTTAAGGTAAGCGTTGCAGAGACCCGGGCTGAGAGCCATCGACGATCGTCAGAGGTACTAGCGTATGTAATTGATTTGATTGGTGGCGGCGGGCAGAATCGAACTGCCGACCTACGGGTTATGAGTCCGTCGCTCTAACCATCTGAGCTACACCGCCAGGGTGTAAGAATAGGCTGCTGCAAGGCAGGAAGTGCGCTCCATGGCCCAGGCGAAAGGCCCGCAGAGCACAACTTAGCTATGATACGTGAAACGGCAGAGTGAGTGAAGTTGACCTTCGCCACTTTCAGTCTCCAGTTCGATGACAACCTCCACCCGCATCCTCGGCGTCATTCCTGCCCGCCTCGCCTCCACCCGCCTGCCCCGCAAGATCCTGCGCCTGATCGCGGGCAAGCCTTTGCTGGCGTGGGTGGTCGAGGCCGCACGCGCCTGCCCACAGCTGAACCGGGTTATCGTGGCAACCGACAGCGAAGAGGTCGCCGGCTTCTGCAACAAACTGAACGTCGGGGTTGAACTGACTGCACCGGAACTCCCCAGCGGCACCGACCGCCTGCACGCCGTCGCCCAGCGCCACGACGCCGATATTTACGTCAATATCCAGGGCGACGAGCCGCTGCTCCGTCCCGAACACATCGCTGCCCTGTTGCGTCCGTTCGCGCATGCCCATGTTGACGTGTCCACCTTGAAGGTCCGCTGCACGGCCGAGAACATTGCCAATCCGAACGCCGTAAAAGTGGTGACCGCGGCGGATGGCCGCGCCCTCTACTTCTCCCGCGCGACCATTCCCTACCATCGAGATCCGGACCGGGACGGCACATTGCCGGCCTACTGGAAGCACATCGGCCTGTACGCCTATCGCAAGGCTGCGCTCAACCTCTTCCCGACCCTGCCTGCGAGCGGGCTGGAGCGCTCGGAACGCCTGGAGCAGCTCCGCTTCCTGGAAAACGGCCTGCAGGTGTACGTCGAGCCCACGGATTACGACACCATCGGAGTGGACACCGAGGCGGACCTCCGGCTGGTGGAACAGATACTGCTGGAGCAATCGGCTGCGCTTTAGGGGTGGTGGGGCCGGCTTGAAATGAAACTGACCTCAGGGGCTAAAGCCCCGCCGATTTTGCGGCCGTTACGGCACGGCTGAAGCCGTGCCCTTAACGAAACGAATCAGACTGAGCCAGCGCCAGCATTAGGGGCTTCGGCTTGCGGGTGGCGCACCGCAGGTGACCTTGGTCACCTTCTGCTGTGGGCGCCGTTTACGGAGCAGATAGCAGGAAAGTTGCAAGCCCCCCAAAAATATTTCATCGTTTTGCACAACTAAGCATCGCACCCTGGGTCTTTGCCAACGGATGGACAAGAGCAAGTTGAAGCTGCTCTTGCCGCCCAATCAAGCTATCTCCGGCGATGACTCCGCACACGGGCGCGCCAGGATTGACTCGTTTCCTCTCCTGGAAGAGTGGCGATGCTGCCAACTCTGCACTCGTTCTAAATAAGCGGCGGAGCACGCAGAAAGCGAAGTGCCCTATGTCATCTTTGTCGTCTTCCAAATTGTCCAAATTGCATGGCAAACTTCCCATCGCACTCCTCTCTCTCGCTGCCGCCTCATTGTTTGCCGCAGGCTGCGGAGGCACCGTCGACAGCAATACCGCAACCAGCAACGTGACCGGCTCCGCGTTCGTGGTCGGCACCGACGCTCCCATGGCCGCGGTGACCTCGTTCGCGGTCCAAATTGTAAGCGTCGATGCAACCGAAACGAACGGAAACACCGTCTCGCTCGTCAGCGGAGAGCCGGTCGTCGACTTCGCCCGCTTCAACGGTCTGCAGACACTGCTCGACATGGGCGATGTTCCCGCCGGAAGCTACACCGGATTGACCATCACGCTGGGTCCCGCGACCCTGGGCTACTTGAACCAGGTCTCCGGCTCGGCGCCAACGATTGTGTCGGAAGCAGCGAGCCTGACCACTTCGACCCTGACCTATACGCTGCCCTCGCCGATCACGATCTCCCAGGCGACGCCGGCCGGGCTGCATCTGGATTTCGATCTGGCCAAGTCAATCCAGGTCAACAGCAGCGGCCAAATCACCGGCGTGGTGACCCCGACCTTTAACGTCAGCGCGGTCGGCCCCGCGGACTCCGGCGCGTACATCGATGAGTTCGATGCAGCCGTCGTCAGCGTCAACGCCGCCGCTGGGTCCTTCGTCGTACAGGGACCGCACGGACGGCAGTTCACCATCAACACCACCGGCAACACCGAGTGGGATAACAGCGAGAGCATCAGCTCGCTGACCACCAGCAGCATCGTGTGCATCTCCGGCGAACTCGACAAGATCGACTACACCATCGACGCGGATGAAGTGGCCATTCTGTCGCAGAACGGCTTCTATGCCGACGGTCAAGTAACCTACGTGACCCAGGCTTCAGGCTCGCCCGCCTCCAGCTTCGACCTGTATGTGCGCGGCCTGCTGCCGACCACCACAGGGCTGACGCTGGGGCAGATCGCGCAAGTCGATCTCAGCGGCCAGGAGAACTTCTTCATCTACCGGATGCATAACATCCTGACCCAGTTCCTCTTCAACTCCAGCACTATGCTTCCCGGTCAGGCAGTTGCCATCGGCGGACCGGCGAGCGGCGCAACCAATCCGCTGGCGGTCACCACCAAGCGAGTGGTGCTGCGGCACTGGGGCTACAACGGGACCGTGGTCGCAGGCTCGCTGAACGCAGGCGCGGGCACGTTCCAGATGCAGGTGAACGGCTTTGCCGGATTGCTGATCCCGCAAACGGTTACGGTGTACGTGTCGGGAGTTACGACTTACCGCGACGGACTGACCGCGTTCAGCAGCGTGACAGCGAGTACCAACGTGCGCGTGGTCGGGCTGCTGGTGAAGGATCCCGTGTCGGGAAATACAGTCCTCCTGGCCCGCTACGTGGATCTGCTCAACTAGCTACGTGGATCTGCTTAACTAATAGATAGCAGCAAGAGACCGCTTGCAGTACTTCCAGGATCGCCGGAGCCAGAACCGATTGGCTCCGGCGGTCCTTTGTTCATTGCGTTATGCGGGACGCAGTGGCGAAAAGCGCAACTCCAAGCCTTCCGCCGATACTTTGACGGCGATGTCTTCGAGCGTTCTCACAATCCAGGTTGCCGCATGCAATTCGCTCAGTTCGTGCGTCCCCAGAATGGCGAGCACGCGGCAGCCCGCAGCCACGCCGGCGCCAATGCCTGAAGGCGAGTCCTCGACCACCACGCACTCACTGGGCGCGAACCCGAGCAGCTCCGCGCCGCGCCGGTAGGGCTCCGGGTCCGGCTTGCCGCGCTGCACCATATCGCCCGAGATCAGGCGCTCGGGCACCGGCAAGCCTGCAACCGCCAACCGGCCCAGCAGAAGCCGCCGCGTCGCCGAAGTCACAATCGCCCAGCGCTCCGGCGGCAGCCGCGAAAGCAGAGACTTTGCTCCGGGCAGCACCGTAAGATCGCCCGTGTCCTCGATTTCCATATCTTCGATGACGCGCAATCCCTCGGCCACCTGGGCCGGGGTGAAGTCCGGCTTCAGCGTGCGCATCACGTCCACAGCGCGCGTGCCGTGTGGCACCTGATAGCTTTCGGCATTGGGCACGCCGTACTGTTTGCACCACCGCTTCCAGCAACGCTCAACCCCACCGATGGAGCTGATCAGCACGCCATCCATGTCGAACAGCAGGCCTTTGGCGGCCACACACACTGCTTCGCCCGTCACCGCACCCCCACGTGGATAGTCATTTTGCCGTCGCTGCCATAGCGATCGAAATCGGCTTGATAGCGTCGATCGAGCGGCGTTTTCCAAATCTCCGCCCAGGTCTCAAAGATGGCCTTCGGCAGTTCGCCCACGGGTTCGTAGACCGCGAACTTCCCGGCCTCGATCGTGAGCTTCCTCATTCCGTCTGGAACCTCCGCGCCGGCGTCCACGGCGCATCCAAGCAACACCGTGAATGCACCTTTGAAATCGGTTTCATACTCGCAGTAGACGCAGTACACGGCGTCGTCGAGCCGTACAGGGATAGCCGCAGGGCCACCCATTGCGTGGAACCTGCGCCAGAGGTCGCCAATCTTCTCGAGGTTGTCATTGCTCGCCCGGGCGAAAATTCCGAGGATGGTCAAGCCTATTGCGTCGCGCAACGTGTAGCTCATGCTGCTCGCCCCGCCAGTACAAACGCGCGCGCGCCTTCAAGCACCCGGGTTACGGATTGCTCGGCGCAGCTCTCGCAATACACCCTGAGCAGCGGCTCCGTGCCCGACGCCCGCAGCAGAAGCCAGGTCTCCGCCGCATTCGGCTTGCCCGCGCAGGCGGGATTCTCGAGGAAGAATTTGATCCCGTCCATCGTCTCCACGCGAAGGACTTTCATTCCGGCCATGGTGTCGCCCGCAGCCAGCGACCGCGCGCGCGCAATTGCCGACTGCTTCAACTCCTCATCGATGTGCATATCGATGCGCCCATACTGGTGCTCGCCAAACTCCGCCTGCAGCGCCGCCACCAGTTGGCCCAGCGTCTTCTTTTCGTCGGCCATCACATTGGCCAGCAGCAGCGCGTTCAGCAGACCGTCGCGCTCCGGCAGGTGGCGGCTGATGCCGACGCCGCCCGACTCCTCGCCGCCAATCAGGATTTCGCCCGCCAGCATCAGGTCCACGACGTACTTGAAGCCAATGCCGTGCTCGTGCAGCTTGCGACCGTACTTTGCCGCAATGCGGTCAATCATTTTCGTGGTGTTGAACGCGCGGGTCACATCGCCGGGCCAGCCTTTGCGCACGATGAGCCACTTGGTGAGCACCGCGAGAATCTTGTGCGCATCCACCACATTGCCGTGCTCGTCCACCGCGCCAATGCGGTCGGCGTCGCCATCCGTGATCAGGCCGGCGTCGCACTTCTCCGCAACCACCGCAACCTGAGTGGCCTTGATGTTGGGCAGAATCGGCTCCGGATTGATGCCGGGAAACAACGGATTCAGCTCCGTCCGCATCTCGACAAACGGAATCTCGCGGCGAGTGAAGATCGAGGCAATCACGCCGCGCCCACAGCCATACATGGAGTCGATGAGAAACTTGTAGCCCGACGCCCTGATCGCATCGAGATCGACAAACCGCGCCAGCGCCGTGATGTACTCCGGGTTGAAGTTGACCTCTTCGATGCGGGCCTTCTTCGCCGCGTCAGGAAGCGGCAGGTCCAGGTAGCTCTCGATCGAGGTCATAATCGCGGGCGTGCCCGATCCGCCGTAGCTCGCCTTGTACTTCACTCCGTTCCACTCGGCTGGATTGTGACTCGATGTGATCATTACGCCGCCGGCGGCCTTGCGCTCGCGCACCGCATAGGAAAGCGCGGGCGTGGGCGTGATGTCCGCTGCCAAGGCGACCGGAATGCCCGCCCCGGCCAGCACATCGGCCACCACGCGCGCAAACGAGCGCGACGCGAAACGGGTGTCGTACGCGATGCAGACACCGAGCTTGGGGTCTTCTTGCTTGAGCACGTAGTGCGCGATCGCGCGCGCTGCCACGCGCACATTGGCATAGGTGAAGTCGTCGGCAATAATGCCGCGCCATCCATCCGTCCCGAACTTCACCACCGATTTCATCTCCACCATAGTCTTTCCGATCTCTTGCCTCCCACCGCCCGGCGATGTTCTGCTCGCAGCGTTCGGGGTTTTCAAATCAAATCTTTGCGGCCACTCGCTTTCAGCTCCGCAACCACTTTCCCCACATCCTGCGACCGTTCGCGCGTCGTAATCAGCAGCGCGTCTTCGGTCTCCACCACCACCAGGTCGTTGACGCCGACCAGCGCGATCGTCTTGCCCGGAGCGTAAACGTAGTTCCCTATTGCATCGATCACGACCGGCGTGCCGCTGACGCCGTCGCATACGTTGACCGACGCAGCCTGCTCCGGCGTGCCGCCTGCGCGATGCTCATGCAGCGCCGCCCACGAGCCGATATCGTTCCAGCCAAAGTCCGCAGGCAGGCAATAAATCTCCGAGCGCAACTCACCCTTCGCCGAGCGCGGCTCCAGCACCGCGTAGTCGACGCTGATGTTCTGGCACAGCGGGTAGACTTCCGCAAAGATCCTTTCAAACTCCAGGGCCGAATCCAATTCTGATTCCGATGCCTGGTGCGCCGCGGCGATGCGCTCCAGGGCCGGCCCCATCTCGGGACAATGCTCGCGAATCGCGTTGGCCAGCGTCTTGGCGGTCCAGAGAAATATCCCACTGTTCCATGCGTAGTTCCCCGACGCGAGGAACTCTTCCGCACACGCACGCCCCGGCTTCTCAGTGAACCGCTTCACCCGCCGGGCGGGCACACCCCGGCAGGGCACACACTCTGGCCCTACCGTCTCGCACAGCTCAATGTAGCCGTATCCGGTCTCCGCGCGCGTGGGCGGGACGCCAAGCACCACGATGCGCTCGCCGCTGGCGGCGATGGCGACGCCTGCCCGAATCACCTCGGCGAAGCGCGCCGCGTCCTTCACAATGTGGTCCGACGGGAAGATTCCGATCACCGTTTCCGGCGCAGTGCGCTCCAGCAGAAATGCCGCCAGGGCGCACGCAGGCGCCGTGTTCCGCGCCACCGGCTCGCTGAGGATGTTGGCGCGCGGTATCTGCGGCAGTTGTTCCGCGATTACCTCATCCAGCAGCTCGTTGGTGATGACCCAGACATCTTCCGCCGCGGCCAGAGTCAGCAGCCGGTCCAGCGTCTGCTGGATCATGGTCCTCTCGCCATCGAGCGCCAGCACCTGCTTGGCTCGCGCCCGCCTGCTCCTGGGCCAGAAGCGCGTTCCGCTGCCGCCCGCGAGAATCACCGGAGCAAAACGCGGCTCCGCCTTACCGTCCGCAAAACCCATAGGCTTACTATGTTAGTGGAAATTCAGCGGCTAGCCCAACTTCCCAAGAAACTGACCGCAGGGGCTAAAGCCCCATCGATTTTGCGGCCGTTACGGCACGGGTGAACCCGTGCCCTAACGAAACGAGCCGGGCCACTCAAACGGAGGCGCCACGCGATTCAAACGGAGGCACCACGCGATTCAAACGGAGGCACCACGCGATTCAAACGGAGGCGCCACGCGATTCAAACGGAGGCACCACGCGATTCAAACGGAGGCGCCACCAAAGTACTCGCGCATCCGCTCCACGCCCTTGTCGATCACGTCCGCCGACACGGCATACGACAGCCGGACGTGCTCGGTCGTGCCGAACGCCTCGCCCGGGACCACCACCACGTGCGCCTCGGTGAGCAGCTTTGACGCCACATCCGCAGCCGACTTGAGCCCACCCTTGCCGATGAATGCGCTGACGTTGGGATACACGTAGAACGCGCCCTGCGGCACGGTGCAGGTGAGGCCGGGGATGGTTTTGAACCCGGCGAGTATGCGGTCGCGGAGCTTGATGTAGTCCGCGCGCATCTCGCCTACGCAGGCCTGCGAGCCAGTGAGCGCCACGACGGACGCCTTCTGCACCAGGGTGGTGGTGTTCGAGGTGCTCTGCGACTGGAGCTTGCTCATGGCGGAGATAATCGGCTTCGGACCCAGCGCAAATCCCGCACGCCAGCCGGTCATGGCGTAGGTCTTGGAGAGCGATCCCAGCACCAGCACGTGCTCCTTGCACTCGGTGCAGGATGCGCCCGAAACCACTGCGCCGGAAAAGTCCAGGTAAACGTAGCACTCGTCCAGGAGCACGTAGATGCCGAGTTTGTGGGCGAGGCGCACGATTGCGTACAGGTCTTCGGCCGGGATCACCGCGCCCGAGGGGTTGGACGGCGTGTTCAGGATGATGGCCTTGGTGCGCTCCGTGATGGCGGCTTCGATCATCTTGGCGGTGACGCGGAAGTTTTCGGCTTCGGAGCTTTCGACGAAGACGGGTTTGCCGCCGGCGAACTCGATGATGTCCTTGTAGGAGACCCAGTACGGCACCGGGACAATCACCTCGTCGCCGTGCTCGACCAGCACTTCGACGGCGTTGAAGATGGCCAGCTTGCCGCCGGCGGAGAAGACGCACTCGTCGATCGCGTAGTTGGTGCCGAAGTCGGCGGCGTGGCGCTCCACTACAGCCTTGCGGACTTCGGGGATGCCGGCCACGTTGGTGTAGCGCGAGAAGTTCTTCGTGATTGCGTCGATGGCCGCATCCTTAATATGTTGCGGCGTGGAAAAGTGAGGCTCGCCCGCGCCGAAGTTGGCGAGGTCGATTCCTGCCGCCTGCATCTTCAGCGCCTCGGCGGTAATGGCCATGGTGGCCGAAACTTCAATCCGGTTGATCCGGTCGGACAAAATCTTCATCGCAGTCACGCTCATGGCATTAGGCTCCCACGTACAGTCTTTCAGATTTCCCCAGCCAAAGAAAGCACGTTTCGTCGAGACTTCGCTGGCTCAGACGAGAGCCTTCCGTACCACCCAGGTCGTCATGCAGCGTTGGCCCTGCACCACCGTTGTTTTCAGTGGGTCTATCAGTTCTCCGCCAAGCTTTCGCGTCAGGTCCATCAGGATTGCTTCGTCTACCAGGAACCACTCTGCGCCATGGGACATGCGATACCGTCGCCCGCCTACCGGCTGGAACGCCATGCCCTCGCCTGCGCCGATGGTCGAGGCCAGCCGGCAGAAGAGCATCCCCCCGGGACGGAGTACCCGCCAAAGTTCGCGCACCATCGCGTCCAGATGCGCCTCATCCGGCGCAAAATGCAACACTGAATGGCACACGACAACATCGGCAAAGGCATCTGGATACGGCATGGCCTCAATCGACGCGACCTGAAAGTTCGCGCTCGGCAGCGCGGGCACTACCTCCTCGGCGGTCTTTCGAATGCTCGCCACCGCCTCGGCGCTCACATCCACTCCGAACACGTCGTATCCTTCGCGCAGCAGATACAGCAGGTTTCGCCCACCGCCGCAGCCTGCGTCGACGATCCGCATACCCGGCGCAATATTCCCGCGCAGAAGCTGGTCGAAAAGGTAGATGTCTATTTGGCCGAACCGCTCTTGAAGCGTCATCCTATCCGCCTTCTCTCCCTGTCAATTCTGCGAGGGCCTCTCGACATGATCGATCACCAGCCCCTCCACAGGAGCTTTTGCCGGCACCAGCCTCAATCCCAACTGCTCCTGCAGCGCGGTGAAGATTTCAGGGTCGTCCGATTGATCTGCCGGAACTCCTTGCATCGTGCCATTGATCACGGGACGCATCGCGTCGGTCGGCGCAAACCGCAGGGTAAAATCGTACTTCCCCGTCAGCCCGGTCCTGTCCACCACCTGGCGCCCGAGCTGTATTCTCGTCAGCATCAGCGCTAGAGCCTGCATCGACACGCCCTGTCCTACGAAATGACCCGGCCCATTCGGCAGCAGAATATCTCCGCCCGCGGCCGCGCCATTCGGAAACTTCAGTCCGCCCGCGTAGGTATCGCCGGGCTTCGCCTGCTTCATCTTCGGCCCATTCTTCCCTACCACCAGCGCGAAAACCGGAATCTCCATCGGTGCACGATGCACTTTCAGCTTGAATTGATCCTCCAGCACGGCCTGCAGCATCACCCGACGCTGGTCCTGGTTCAACTTGCCGAACGCTGCCACGTCAGCGCCGTCCACCTTGGCCGTGATGTCATACTTTTCCGTCTTCGCCCACTCCGGCAACCCGGAGACGAGCTCCGTCCGCTGAAAATCGTAGGCGTAGTCAATCACCCATTCCAGGGTCAGGTTTTCGATGGTGATTCCGTCGCCATTTTGCGGCGACTGCATCGACGCATGGTCCACGCCCGATGTGTCCAATCTGGCCGAAACCACGTCAAACTTCAACCCGGGCGGCAAAGCGTGCTGCGCTTCCCCCGAATCCAACAGCCCTGCCGGCGGATCTGGGCTACCTGCTGTCGCCCCTCGATTCTGGGCGAGCCCAGAAGTAACCGCCGCCCCAACCACCACCAGAATAGTAATCGCCCTCAGGATACCCATTCCGCCGCCTCGCCGCGATGCATCCCAGTACGTCCCAACCCCCACACGCTTCCGTGCCGGCCAGACCGCTGTCTCCCGCCGCAACCTAAATCTTCGTCCCCTTGGCTTTCATCCTGGCCATTACCAGCGGCGGGACGAGTTCGCTGACGTCGCCGCCGAGGTTGAACACGCCTTTGATGAGGCGCGAGCTGACGTAGGTGTACTGCTCGGTGGGCATCATGAACAGCGTTTCCAAGTTGGGATCGAGCTTTCGGTTCATCATCGCCATGGGGAACTCGTACTCGTAGTCGGTAATCGCGCGAATCCCGCGCAGTACCGCCTTGGCTCCCTGCGCGCGGGCAAAGTCGACCAGCAGGCCGTCGAACGTCATCACCGAGACGTTGGGGAACGCCTGGATTGCCTCGGAGATCATCTCCTGCCGCTCCGCAACCGAAAACAGCGGGGCCCCCTTGTCAGAATTCCTCAGAATCGCAACCACGAGTTCGGTCACGATCTTGGACCCGCGCGCAATCAGGTCCATATGCCCGTTGGTCAGCGGATCGAACGTCCCCGGATAAATCGCCTTGACGGTCTGCATGGCTAGAAGCAGGATACCTCAGCCTACGGACGCATCTGACGGGCCGGGCAGGATTTCGGCCGATCCCGGGGGTAAAATATTCCCTTGCAACCGTAGACTTCCAGGGGGGCCCGCTCGTCTGTCCTAGTAGCTGCTCAAGATATTGGCCGGGAGCGAGCTTCCCGCGCATTGGGCCGTCAGGATTGATTATGGTGCCTGAAAACGCTCAGACCTTCCCGTCGACAAGTCTCACCCTCGGCGCGGGGGCGCGCACCACCGCCCTGGACGATCTGGAAAGCGTGGTTGCGCTGTACCAGCCGCGCGTGTTCCGGTTTCTGCTGGCGCAGTTGCGCGACCGGGATGCCGCCGAGACGCTGACGCAGGAGACCTTCCTGCGGGCCTGGACGGCACGGGGCAGCTTCCGCGAAGACTGCTCCATCTCCACCTGGCTGATCCGCATCGCGCTGAACCTGGCCCGCGATCACACCCGCACCGGCCGCTTCCGCTTCTGGAAGCACATCGCCGCAAATGCGGTCGATGTCGCGGACGTCGCTGCCAGCGTGCCCAACCGCGAAGGCTCCGCCGAAGAGCATCTGATCGCCCAGGAGCAGGTAAAGCGCATCTGGGAATCGGTCGCCGACCTCTCCGCGCGCCAGCGCACCATCTTCCTGCTGCGCTTCCTGGAAGAGATGGATATCCCCGAGATCGCCGCGGTCACTGGACTTCCCCTGGGCACCGTCAAGAGTCATCTCTACCGCGCTCTCAACGTCATCCGTACCCGCCACAATCCCCAATCGCAGGAGGGGCTATGACTCCTGAACTTGCAGTTCAATCCGACCACGCCGCACGCGCCAATCCCGGCAATACGCATCTGACCGAGGAACAGTTCGGCGAACTTCTCTCAGTTTCTGCGCGGGGACCCGCACTCCACAACTCCCTGGCCGAAGCCCACGTGCAGTCCTGTGAACAATGCGCTACCGAGCTTGCCAGCCTGCGCGAGTGCCTGCTGCTGTTTCGCGAGGCCAGCACAGCTTATGCCGACAACGAGCTTCGCCGCATGCCGGAAGTCACCCTTCCGGCTCGCCGCCGCAGGTTCCTGCCCGTGGTCGAACCCGGGTACTGGGTCCTTGCCGCCGCTGCGGTCTTCCTGGTCGCGCTGCTGCCCATGCAGGTGGTCCGTCAGCGCGCCGTCCAGCCCGCATCGGCGGTCGCAGCCAGCACCAGTTCCGTCACGGCCGAGTCCGACGAGGCGCTGCTGGAAGACGTCGACCGCGAGGAATCCGCCTCCGTTCCGGCCGCCATGCAGACGCTCGCCGATCCCACCGACGTCGTTTCTTCCACTTCCGCTGACATTGGTACCTCCAGCCAGACTTCAGACCAAAGGAAAGACTAACCATGATGATCCAACTCACTCGCAACTCAATGCTCGCTCTTGCTGCCTTGGTTCTCTCCAGCTCCTTCGCCTTGTCCCAGCAGACTCCGCCGGCTCCGGCGGCAACCGCTCCCGCCCCCCCGGCCGCACCGGTGGTGCGCCAACCGCCGGCAAATCCCGGCATGCGTCAGGGAATGCGTCCCGGTATGATGCAGCGTCCTATGGGTCCGGGCATGCAGGCGAACTTCCGCGGCAATATGGGCGGCGGCTTCCGCGGCAATATGCATAACGGCGGTGGCATGCGTGGCGGCGAGGGCGGCGGCATGGGCCCAGCCTCCCGTATCGCGCCCGGCGGCATGTGGTGGAAGAACCCCGCGGTGGTCCAGCGGCTCACACTGACGGCCGACCAGACCAAGAAGATGGACGATATCTTCCAGCAGAGCCGTATCCAGCTCATCGACTTGAGGGCAGACGTCCAGAAGCAGGAAGTCATGCTGGAGCCGCTGCTGAGCGCGAACCCGCTCGACTCGGTGAAGACCATGGCCCAGATTGACAAGGTTGCGGACGCGCGCGCCAACCTGGAGAAGGCAGACGCCAAGATGCTGCTCGGCATTCGCGGCGTGCTGACGCCCGACCAATGGACGAAGCTCCACGCTCGCGGATCCGGCGGACCTGGCGGGCAACCTGGTTCAGGTGGTCCCGCGCCAGCCAATGCACCGGGCGGTCCCGGCGGCCGTACCCGCGGCATGCGCCCCGGCGGAGGCCCAGCCCCCAGCACCAGCAACCTGGTCGATCCCATCGACGTGCCGTAAAAACTCGCCTGCACTTTGAATTACAAAGGGTACCCGCATCTGCCGGGTACCCTTTGTTCTGCTAGGGACGAGGCTGGCTTCTCCACGCTTTCCACTTGTCTTTGAGTTGGGGAAGGATCGTCTCAAGGTTCTTGCGCGCGTTCTCCCGGCTCGTCATCGGCCAGTCAAAGCTGACGCCCCAAACTCCCCACCTACTCGCATCAGGAGCACAGACTTCCTCGAATGGAGGACTGCCTCCCACATCCCACACTAGGCCACATCGACTATCATCCGGTGCCACCACAAATGCGTCGCCGTCCATTCCGTCATCGATCGACCATTCCCCGCCGAAGCCTGAAATCATTCCCAGCCTGAATCCGTCGATCTCGACATCTTCGAGGACGGGAAAGCCGTGATACACGGGCGCACCCTCAGGACGGGCAATGAAAGCGGGCAGGCTGGAATCAGCACTGCCCGCGGTCTCATCGATCTGAATCTGCCGGCCTTTCGGCTCGTCAGCCAAAATTGCACCTACCGTTTACCTTTAACCGCCTCATGCGCAGCGGCTGCTCCGTTCACTGGAATCGGCGGCGCCTCTATAGGCGCGGCTAACGCAGCGATGCCCATCTTCTTGCGCAGTTCGGCGTCGACGCGCGCGAAGATGTCCTTGTTCTCCTTGAGGAAGCCGCGCACATTTTCGCGGCCCTGGCCAATGCGCTCGCCCTGAAAGCTGTACCAGGCGCCGCTCTTGTCCACGATGCCGTGGGTTACGGCGAGGTCCAGCGCATCGCCTTCGCGGGAGATCCCTTCGCCATAGAGAATGTCGAACTCGGCGTCGCGGAAGGGCGCGGCCACCTTGTTCTTTACGATTTTGACCTTGGTGCGCGAGCCGACCACGACATCGCCCTCTTTTACCGCGCCGATGCGGCGAATGTCGATGCGCATGGATGAGTAGAACTTGAGCGCCTTGCCACCGGTGGTGGTCTCGGGGTTGCCGAACATGACGCCGATCTTTTCGCGGATCTGGTTGATGAAGATGAGGGAGGTGCGCGACTTGGACACCGCACCGGTGAGCTTGCGCAGGGCCTGGCTCATCAGGCGGGCCTGCAGGCCCATCTGGGCCTCGCCCATTTCGCCGTCGAGCTCCGCCTTGGGAACCAGTGCAGCGACAGAATCGACGACCAAAACATCGATCGCGCCCGAGCGCACCAGAGCCTCCACAATCTCCAGCGCCTGCTCGCCATAGTCCGGCTGCGAGATCAGCAGGTTGTCGATATCCACGCCGAGCTTCTTGGCATAGCCGGGATCGAGCGCGTGCTCGGCGTCCACGAACGCGGCCAGGCCGCCGGCCTTCTGCGCCTCGGCGATGATCTGCAGCGTAATGGTGGTCTTGCCCGAGGACTCGGGTCCGAAGACCTCAATCACCCGGCCGCGGGGCACGCCGCCAACCCCGGTGGCCACATCGAACGAGATCGACCCGGTCGAGATGACCGCGATCGGCACAACGGCCTCTTTTGACCCGAGCCGCATCACCGAGCCCTTGCCAAATTGTTTTTCAAGAGACGAAAGGGCTGCTTCTATTGCCTTGTTGCGATCATCGGCCACGCTGTATTTCTCCTCAGTGGAAGGTCAGTGAGGATTCTAGCACCAAAATGGGACAAGGCGAAGAAAAATCGAAATAGGGAGATTTCAGCGTTTGCGCGAGACACGGCCAGCCTGCCGACCAAGCCTAGCGGTCGACGGTTTCTGAAGGAGTGGTGCGGACGGTTTGGCCGGTCCAGGCCATTTGCGGCGACTTGGTCTCGAAGTAGTTCCGGTCCCACAGGCCGCGGTAGAACTCGCCGGTCAGCTCGGCGGCTTTGGGCCCAAAGCTGGGCCGGCCGCCCTCGATGAAGATCACGGTCACAATCCGTCCCCTGGGGGTGTCGGCGTAGGCGGCGAACCAGCCGTAGCGGGTGCCGTTGTTGGAGCAGGTGCCGGTCTTGCCCAGCACGGGAAACTCGTGGAACTCAGTGTGCAGCGAGCGCGCGGTGCCGTAGTCGACCGCGCCTTCCATGCCGTCCTGCATCTCCGGAATCAGAGGCGCGATGTCCAGCACTCGCTTCACCTTGGGGACAAAGTCCGCGACCTCCTCAGGGAACTGCGGATGCTGGAGATAGTAGAGGGTGCCGCCGTTCGCAATGGCGGAGACCAGCGCGCCAAGCTGCAGCGGCGTCATGGAGATGCCCTCGCCAAACGAGCACATGCGTCCGACTCCGCCCTCTGCGGCCGGCAACTCGGTGTCGGGATAGACGCCAAGCTGCTCGCCGTCGATGTTGTATCCCGCCAGCTCGCCAAGGCCGAACTCGTTGGCGTAGTGCTTGACCCGCTCGAAGCCGAGCATGCGGCCCAGCGTCTCGAAGTATGGGTTGATGGACTTGGCCAGCGCCGTGGTGAGGGTCATGGTGTAGTGGCCGCCCAGATTGACGGGCGTGTCCCGGGTAATCAGGCCCTCGTCGAGGGCTGCGAGGCTGACTGCCAGCTTGATGGTCGAGCAGGGCTCGGCACCGCTGGAAAGCGCCACTTTCTGGTTCACCATGGCCAGGATGCGGCCGTTCGACGGGTCGATCGCCAGCGCCGTGCCGTTCATATTGCCCAGCGCATCGACGGCGGCGGCGCGAACTACCGGGTCTTCGCCGCCGGTTACGTCGCCCTGGCTGAGATTGTCGGCAAAGGAGTTGCCGGTGAATCGCTCGTAGACATGCCGTACGCGGGTGCGGCCAACCGCCAGCACCGTGCGCGCGCCGTTGCGGGTCCTGTGGTAGACCGCGGACGTGGTCCGCGTGGCGGTGGTTGCGGCATGAGAGACCGCAATTGAAGTCCTGCTCGAGCGCAGGGTGGAGTGCGATCTGGCCACGGTGGTCTTCGCGGCGGTCTTGGCTGCGGTCTTGGCTGCGGTCTTGGCTGCAACTGTCCTGGAGGCTGTGGACCTGGAAACGCTGGTTTTATGGGCCGCGCTGGCGCTGGTGGTGTGCTTCTTCGCCGTGGCGGCGCTGCCGCCGGAAGTGGTCTGGGCAGCCGCTATGCGCGCAGCCGGGACGGCTACCAGGGCGGCGATGAGGCAGATAAGGGTTGCAGTGTTCCAGCTAACTTTCCGGGCCATGTACTGTGCTTCTCCGAGGGGTCTGTGAGGTGCTCTTGCCGTCGTTCGCTTGGTGCTGTGGTCCGTCTTGCCTTGTCTACCTACATCTTTCGACACTGCCAGCATGAAAAAGTTTGCATGATTGCCCGCCGCGACCAACTCCGGACAAGCCTGTGAGCATTCAACGCCAATCCCGACCACCCGGCTATAGCCCGGAGGTGCTATACCACCTGGCTTCGGAGCAGCTTCGAAGTCCCAGGTGTCGACCCAAAGCCGGCCTGCGCCCTCCAAGTTCAGAGCTACGCCCCACCGGCCGGGACCGCACTTGCGGGCCCGATTCCTCTATTCTACGGGACGCGCGTTCGAACCAGTTGTGATGCACTTCACAAACCCTCGGCTTGAGCCCTTTGCCGCAATGGAATCAACGGCTGCGACGCAGGAACGCCGGAATATCCAGTTCATCCGACTCCGGATGCTCTGCCTGCGAGCCGTTGGCGCCGGCAAACAGGCGCGTACTCTCCTCGACCGGCGCGGCAGTCGCAGGCTGAACGGCGGCCGACGCCGCGAAGATCTCGCTCTCGCCCTCAGCCCGATTCCGTGCATGGCCGCCGTTGAAGAAATCGTCGTCGAAGATGGATGCGGCCACCGGAACCAGCTCGGGGTCGGAGTCGCGGTCCGCGTCGTGGGGCGCGGCCATATCCTCGGCGTCGGCAGCGTGTCCGGCTTCAGCGTCGAAGTCGGGTTCGGCGCCGGCCTCCATCTCATCCTGGTCGTCCCAACTGACAGCGTCGTCGATCTCCTGCGGACGCACCCAGATCCGGCCCGCATGCAGTGAGCCGTCGTGCCGTTGCTCAGCCTCAGCGGAGGGTGCAGACGCCACAGCCTCGGCCTTCGCCATGGGAGCCGGCTGCGCTGCTTCTACCTGGCGCGCCTCGCGCTCCTCGCTGGCGAAGCTGGGCATGGCACTGCCGCGCCCGCTCAGGCTGCGGCCGCGGATCGGCACCTGGTAATCGGCACCCGGCATGGTCGATTCGGCCAACATGCGGGCACGCCGCTCCGGCATCTCCTGCTTGAAGCCGGTGGCGATCACGGTAATCTTCACTTCGTCGCCCATGCGCTCGTCCTGCACCGCGCCGAAGATGATGTTGCAGTCCTCGTGCGCTGCGTTCTGAATGATGGTGGAGGCCTCGTTTACTTCAGTCAACTTCAGGTTGCTGGAACCGGTGATGTTGATGAGGATGCCGCGCGCTCCGTCGATCGCGCCGGCCTCCAGCAGCGGGCTCGCCATCGCGGCCATCGCAGCATCCATCGCGCGATTGTCACCCCGGCCGGTCGCGGTACCCATCACCGCGTAGCCCATGCCGGCCATGGTGGTCTTGACATCGGCGAAGTCGCGGTTGATGACGCCGGGGATGGTAATAATGTCCGAGATGCCCTGCACGCCCTGGCGCAACACATCGTCGGCAATGCGGAAGCTCTCAAAGAAGCCAGCGTCCTTGGCCACGGCCAGCAGCTTCTCGTTGGGAATCACGATCAGCGTGTCGACCGATTCCAGCAGCTCCTGCATGCCGCGCTCGGCCTGCATCATGCGGCGCTTGCCTTCGAACGCGAACGGCCGCGTGACCACCGCGACGGTAAGCGCGCCCATCTCGCTGGCCAGGCTGGCAATGACCGGGGCCGCGCCGGTGCCGGTGCCACCGCCCAAGCCGGCGGTGACAAAGACCATGTCCGCGCCTTCGAGCGCCTCGATGATCTTGTCTGAATCTTCCAGTGCCGCGCGCCGCCCAATGTCGGGATTCGCGCCCGCACCCAGGCCGCTGGTGAGTTTGACGCCAAGCTGCAGCTTGACCGGCGCGTTGGACAACTGGAGCGCCTGCACATCGGTGTTGGCGGAGATGAATTCGACGCCCTCCACGCCGGCGGCAATCATGCGGTTGACAGCGTTGTTGCCTCCGCCGCCCACGCCGATCACCTTGATGCACGCGCCCTTGGGCACGTCGTCCTGATAGCGAATGCGGAGATCGTCTGACTGCTCGGACATGGTTTCTGCTCCCTAAGAGTTTCGGGCGCCCCATGGATCGCGCTGCCCGCGCGACGGATGGGGTCAAACGCTCGAACACAAGTACGTCGAGCCGGTCCCGTGGAACCTAGTCTGACATCCCCCACCGCGCGATGAAACACGCACGTCGAGGAATGAACCATGCTGGGTACTTCTATTTTTCCCGCGCCAGCAAATTGCACCAGCGCCGCTGCAGTCCGTCCTAGGCGCCACAGATTGCCGCGCGCGAACGAACTGAGGGCCGCATCCGGTTGGAGATGCGGCCCTCGCTGTTCACCCACCTATACCTGGCGCGTCTCGAACATCAGAATCTGCACCGCACCCGGTTCCGGCGCAAATACTCCCACATCGGCCACCGTAGCCTGCCCCTCCGGGCTGGCAAACGCCGCCTGAATCGCGGCCATGTCGTCGAAGTGCAGGATCGCAATGCGATGAATCCCCGAGGCACCCGCGGGCGACCCAACCGCTCCCTGGTTCACTTCGAGCTTCTTCAGGCCCGGCAGCTTCTTCGAAATCGGAATATGGGTTTCAAAGTAGTACTTGTCGAAGGCAGGTGCATCCTTCGGCGTCTTGTACAGGGCTATCAATCGTGCCATTGCTTTCTCCCTCTTAACCGCTGAACAACTATCGACCATCAAGCTGCGATTGACAACCTATGACGATCGCTTCACGAACACGACCACGCCATTTGCAGGGATTACGATTGATGCGGACGCGGGGAGATTGTGCAATGGCGGACCGTCGGCGTTGACGCCGCCGGCGTTGCCCGCGACCTGCGGATTCACGCTGACGCCATTTGCGTTGCAACTGTCATAGGCATCGCTGTTGAACACCTCGACCCAGCAGCCGGCCGACGGGAACCCTATGCAGTAGTCCCACCATGTCGATTCGCTCAGCGTTGCTACTACCACCACATCGTTCCCCTGGCCGGCGACCCAGCGCTGGAACGCGATCACACGGTCCGGGTCGGAGGTGTAGAACACGTTCAGTCCTTCGCCGCGCAGGCCCGGGTGCAGGTTGCGGAGGCGCACTGCATCCTGGGTAAAGCGCAGATGGTCGGCCATGGCCGGGTCCACGGCCTTGCCTTTCGCGTCCTCGACGAGCCCGCCCCACCAGATCAAATGCGCCGTCGTCCGCGGGTCGGGACACCACTGCTTGTCCTCCAGAAACTCCTGCCCCATAAAGAGCTGCGGAATGCCCGGCGCGGTCAGCAGCAGCGCCATCGCCACGCGGGTCCGGCTGCGCGCGTACCAGGAGCGATGGTCCGACCCATCGGCGAGCGCCGGAATCCGCGGCTGCTCGCCCAGCTTCACAATGTCGTGGTTCTCCACGCACGGAATTGTCTGCCACGCATGGGCAAAGCCGGCGGGCCACATCGCCATCGCGATGCCGCTGATCCCCACATACGCTCCTGCGCCGGCGGCTGCCTGCCCTATCGCCGTCCGGATTGCTTCGCGCAGCCCGTCGTGCTGCACTGCATCGCACCCCAGCCCGCCCTGCGCCACCGGCGCCACAATGAGCGGAGCGGGCGCGCCATACTCCGCTGGCCAGTACTCCGCGTTCTGCAGCACTCGCGGATTCGCCCGGCGCACAGCGGTCGTTCCCTCGCGGCAGAACTGCCATCCGCTGGCCTGGTTGAGCGCCAGAAGCATGCTGATCTCGTCGTAGCGGAAGCCGTCGGCATGCAATTCCTGCACGTGGTAGAGCGAGCTGTTATGCAGAAATCCCCTGACGTCCGCATTCCACATGGCATACGCGAGGCCGCCCACAAATCCCTGATTGGTGAAATACAAACTCTGGTTGTTGTCGTAGTTCCCATCCGGCCCGGTCGTCTTGGCGCGGTCCCAGAAGTAGAGGCTGTAATCATCGCCGTGCAGCACGCCGCTCGGATCGACCGTCTTCGGCACCGTGTAGGTCTGGCCCCATCCGCCCGCGTGGTTGTGCACCACGTCGAACATCACGGCGATGCCGTATACATGCAACAGGTCGACCATCACCTTCAACTGCGCATAGGCGGGCCTGAGGTCGGTGCGCGTAATCGGCGCAAATCCCTTCGCAGCCAGCAGACGGTTGATGGTCTTCAGGTAAGGCACCGGATTCTTTTCGTGGTACACCGCGTAGTCGATCGCGGGCGAATAGAGATCCGACCCCTGATAGCCAAGCCCCGGATATCCCTGCGACGGCGAGTCTTCCATCTCGTACACCGGCAGCGGCTGCACCACGTTGACTCCCAGCGCAACCAGATACTCGATCTTCATCACCACATCGAGAAACGTTCCTGCCCATCCCGTAGCCGCGACCTGGGGACCGCCATCAACTCGCTGGCTGGGGTTGGCAGGGGAGTAGGTCCCAATGTGCAGTTGATATACCACCATGTCGGAGAAGTCCGGCGTGCGAAATCCGGCGTCGTGCCACGGATATCTGCTCGCCGCGCGGATGACTGCCGGGCATACCGGGAACGGCAACGCAGGATCGTTGGCGAGTTCGCGCGCGTAGGGGTCGCGCTTGTAGCCGCTGGAACCTTCGCCGACGACGTAGAAGCGGTAGGTATCGCCTTCACCTGCCTCGGCCAGAAATCCCGACCAATAGCCGTTGGCGTCCTTCGCCAGCAGCAGGGCTGGGTCCTGCCCGGAACGGGCGACTCCGCCGAAGACACCGTTCACATAGACCGCCGTGGCCCGTGGGGCCCAGGCGCGAAAGGTCGCGCCACCGCCCGCGACCCCGATCTCCGCAACCAGGTTTGCCCCCATCGGCGTATTCGGCGTGCAGTTCTTCTGCGAGATCATCCCGACTCCATTGTCCACCAGAAAACTGTTTAACTATCTTTGCACCGTGCTACTCTCCTTCTGACCTGTCATGAGACCGCTTAGCGCCACCGAGTGCATCACCCCTGCGATCGAACGCACCAAGCTGGTGCTTTTCTCGCCCTTCCGAATGGGCCGCACCTGGAAGCTTTCGGCGACCTCCTATATATGCATCATGGGGTCGATGTTCCTTCCGTTTCCTCTGGTGTATCTCGCGTTTGTGCCGCTTGCGTACAAGGCCGGCGGAACTACCGCGGCGGCTGCCACCGCCATTGGCGTTCTCGTATTCTCTGCCCTCTTCATCTGGCTGTTTTATCTGTGTTCGCGGCTGCAGTTCGCGTGGTTCGACATCCTCGTCAACCGCGGCGAATTTGTTGCTCCGGCATGGCGCAAGTACGGCCTGCAGGCCCGGCCATGGAGCCACCTGAAGCTGGCTCTGGGTGCGGCCATCACGCTGGTCACTGCCGTGCCCATGTACGCCTTTGTGCGCCGGCTGATTCCGTTCTTTCGCGCGATTCCCTTGACGCCACAGCCGGGCCAGCCGCCATCGCCTGAACTGATTCGCGCTCTCCTCAACGTGTATGCCAGCTACGCCGTTTTGATGCTTTTTTTCGGCCTGGTCTTCCTCGTCTTCTCGTTGCTGGGCAACCTGATCGTTCCGTCTTTGGCGCTGGAAAACACCGGAATCAAAGAAGCCTTCCGCCGCATGACCGAACTGATCCGCGGGGAGCCGGGCGAGTTCGCCCTGTTCGTGCTGCTGAAGGCCGGTCTTGGCATTGCCGGATACATGGGCTCGATCATGGTGTGGGAGCTTGTCTTCCTTCTGACTACCCTGATCGCAGGCGCCGTAATCTTGTTGTTGGGCTTTCTGCTTCACCTGGCGGGCGTGCCGAGTATCGTACTTACCGTCCTTGGCATGGTGGTCGGCATCGCCTGGTACTTCTTTGCCCTGATCTACACGTTGATGCTGGCGATCGGACCGGTCTTTACGTTCCTCGACGCCTACGCCATCTACTTCCTGGGCGGGCGGTATCCCATGCTGGGCGACCTGCTGGAGCGATCGACGCCGCCGTCTCCCACTCCTGCGGCCTACTTTCCTGCGGCCTACCCGTCGTATCCGCCGCCACCTCCACAAGCCATCCCCTGACGACGCTGCCGGCCATGCCGATTGCCAAACTCACGGTCGAGATTTCCATTCCGCACGCGCAGTCGCTGAAGGACCGCCGGCAGGTGGTGCGCTCGATCAAGGACAAGCTGCGCCACGGCTTCAACGTCTCGGTCGCCGAGCTGGATGACGCAAAAATTTGGAACCGCGCCACTTTGGGGTTCGCTGCAATTTCGGGTTCGTCCGCCTACCTGACCGGCCAGATGCGCGAGCTGGACCAGGCGCTGCACCGGCTCGCCAATACTCTGGGCGCGGAGATTGTGGACTCGTGGGTGGAAGTGCTTGGAGAATGAGCGGGAACGGCTGAAACCCGCGTCAAATCCGGGAATTTTGTTATCCTTGAGTGTTGCAAGAAAGCTGAACCATGCCTGAACACCGAGCCCGAACGTATCATCGCAAGCGCGTTGCCAGCACATTTTCTGAAGAGATCGGCGCAATGCTGGAAGGCGAGCTCTCCGACCCGCGTATCGCCCCCAGTTATGTCACCGACGTGGTGCTGGCCCCGGGCGGCAAGAGCGCCCGCGTCTTTGTTGCGGTCCACGGCGGCGAGGCGGATGAGGAGTCTACGCTGGCCGCACTGATGGCTGCGCGCGGCTTTATCCGGTCGACGATTCGGGACCGCATGGGGGTGCGCCACGTGCCCGAACTGACCTTCGCCATCGACCGCTCGGAGCGAATGACAGGCCGCATGGACGAGCTGCTGGCGCGCACCCGCAAGCGCAACCGGAAGCGCGAAGAGGCCGCAGCGAGCGCCGCCGAGCCGGGCCCGTCGCAGCCCGCGGAGCAACTGCCTTGAACCCCTAGCGGAGACGACCGCGGCAGACCGGCCTGGCCGACCCGCCGCGGCGCCGCCGCAAGCAACAAGACTCTGGTAGCCTTGTCTGGCCTCCCCAGTCTGGCTCATCCAGTCCTTGCACGATGGATCTATTGACTGATCTTCCACAACCCGCCGTGTCCGGCGCACCGAGGCAGCTTGCGGCAGTCGCCTGGCTGCGCGCCCAGATCCAGAGCCTCCGCGGCGAATCGCCCTGGGAGTTCGTGGTGCTGCTGGTAATGATGGGCTTCCTGCTGTTCTACGGACTGATCCCAGTCTTCGGCGGCGACCAGGTGGGACTGGTGGGCGCCGACGAACCGCGCTATGCGCAGATCGCGCGCGAGATGCTGAACGCGCACTCCGAAGTGTGCCACGCGTACAAGGCCAGGATTTTCCCCAGCAGTCTCACGCCGAAGGCCATCGAGAATTCGTTGCGCTGCCTGGATGGCGGGACCGTGACGCCGATCCTGTACGGACACCCGTGGCTGGAGAAGCCGGCGCTCTATTACTGGCGGGCGATGGGCTTCTTCAAGGAGTTCGGGGTGTCGGACTGGGCGGCGCGACTGCCATCGGCGACCGGCGCGGGCCTGCTGATTCTGATGGTCTTTCTGCATATGCGCCGATTCCGGCCGGGCGGCCAACTGGATGCCGCGCTGATTACGGCGTCCTGCGTCGCCATCATCGGATTCGCGCGCGGGGCCTCGACCGACATGCAACTGGCGGCGCCGTTCTGCATCGGCATGCTGGGATGGTACGCGTGGTACGAGACGGGCAAGAAGTTCTGGCTGTTCGACCTGTACTTCTTCGGCGCGGCGGCCACGCTGGCCAAAGGGCCGGTGGCTCCGTTCCTGGGGCTCGGCATCATCCTGCTGTTTCTGGGGCTGCGGCGGGAGTGGTCGGCGCTGCGGCGCACCATCTGGCTTCCCGGCGTGCTGCTGTACCTGGTGATGGTGTTGCCGTGGTACATCGCGGTGCAGCGGGAGAATCCGACCTTTATTCAACAGTTTATTGTCCAGCACAATCTCGAACGATTCGCGACCAATCTCTACGAGCACCATCAACCATTCTGGTATTACCTGGCGGTGCTGCTGGTGGGCCTGATGCCGTGGACGGTGATCGCCATCCGGGCGCTGGTAGCGGCGATGAGCGATTCGGTCGCTGAGTGGAAGGTGCGCGTGAATCCGAAGCGGTATCTGGGACACTCGCGCGCGGGCGACGCCTTCCCGGAGTATCTGGTGCTGTGGGCATTGTTTCCCATCGTCTTCTTCACCTTCTCCAAATCGAAGTTGCCGGGATACATTCTGCCTTCGATCCCGCCGCTCACCATTCTGACCGGCGATTACCTGAATCGCATTCGCCGGGTTGGGCTTCCCAAATGGCTGCTGTGGTCGCACGCGGCCGCCTGCGCGCTGGTTGCGTTCGTGATTACGCTGGCGCCGCAGCACATGCTGTACGACACACTGGTGCCATCGGCGGGCTGGCTTATCTGCGCCAGCGCGGCGGCGCTGCTGGTGCTGTTCGCGGTGGTCAAGACGATCCGGATCGGAGGCATCGCGCATGTGCGCAACGCCACGCTGTTTCCGGTGCTGGCGGCCATGGTGTTCCTGCTCGGCTTCCACGGCAGAGACCTGGACCTGAACTACTCGGCCAGGCCGCTGGCGCGCGAGATGCAGCAGCAGGCACCGGGCGTGAAGACGGTTGCGGTGGAGGACGTTCGACGAGACCTGGTTTACGGCCTCGCCTTCTATCGCAACGAAGAGCCAATCGATTACGGCAAGGACGGCGTTCCCGCAGGCGAGCACTTGCTGGTGATCCCGACGAACCAGTCCGCGCAACTGGAAAACTGGCTGAGCGGGCGGGTTTACGAACCGCTCTTTCTCTACGAGTCGCAAGGCCTGGCAGTCTACAAGGTCTATCAAAAGCAGTAGGTCGCGGAACACTTTTCCGCACATTCCGGTGCGATAAAGCTCGACGCCTGTAGATTCGACAGGTATTTTGGATCGAAGTCGAAGTGTAGGTCGGGTTGTATGTCCAGCTTGCCGGTTGCCTCTCAAATCGAAGTTCTCGATCTGCGGCACTTCTCCGCGCGCCAACTGCGGCCGCTGCTGGAGCGCGAGGCTGAGTTGTGGCGGGAGCGGCTGCGCTGGGACTACCGAAGTTCCACTGAACTGCTGCTGCAGTATCTGGAATCGCGCATCCTGCATGGCTTTGTGGCGCTCGACCAGGGGCGGGTGTGCGGCTATACGTTCTGCGTTTACGAAGGCCATAAAGCAGTGATCGGCGACGCCTTTGCCGCAGGCCACAGATCCATGAGCGACGCCGACGCCACGCGCGTGCTGCTGGTGCATGTGCTGGAGATGCTGCGCCACTCGCCGGCGGTCGACCGGGTGGAGTCGCAGCTGCTGCTGTTCGATGCGGGCGAGTTTGCCGATGTGTTTACCGGGCCGGAGTTCACCATTTACCCGCGCCTGTTTCTGGAGTGCGATATCCGGAGACCGGCGGACATTTCCGGTGGGACTACTGGCGCGGAGCAGGCCGGTGCGCACGGCATTCCGCCGGAACTGGTATTGACGCCGTGGACGCCGCAAGACTACCAGGCCGCGGGAGAGTTGATCTATGCGAGCTACGTGGGCCACACCGACGCACTGATCAACGATCAGTACCGCTCGCTGCACGGCTCGCTGCGGTTTCTTCATAACATCGTTCGGTTTCCCGGATGCGGGACCTTTGAGGCAGCTTTCTCGTGGATGCTGCGGGAGCGGAAGACCGGTGCGCTGGTGGGCATGGTGCTGTGTTCGCGGGTGGGCCCGCAGGTGGCGCACATCACGCAACTGTGCGTTGCGAAGACGTACCGCGGCCGCGGCCTGGGCCGGGCGTTGCTGCGGCAGAGCGCGGAAACATTGCTGAGCGAAGAGTTCGAAGCCATCACGCTGACGGTGACCGAAGCGAATGTTCCGGCGGTGAAGCTCTACGAGCAGTTTGGGTTCTCGCTGCGGCACCGCTTCGATGCGATGGCGATGGATACGAGGACCAGGCAGCGGTGAACTTCCGCGCTCTATCGTCTTTATAACTCCAGCGTCTCCGGGGTTCGCCGGCTCCAGCAGATGAGCCAGACGAGCAGGCAGAGTGCGGCGGCTCCCGCGGTGTCCAGCAGCACGTCGACGGGCGTTCCCGTGCGGCCGGGAACAAAGGTCTGGTGGAACTCATCGCAACTGGCGACGATGGCGGTGGAGAAGATGGCGAGGATGGAGGACTCGACACGCCACGCGAGCAACGCCATCGGCCCGCGACGGCCGAGCGTATGCAGCCAGGCGCGAAGGAAGGTGAAAGCCACGGCGCCGTAGCCGACGAAGTGTCCGGTCTTGCGCAGGGCGTGGTGGAATATCTCCCAATTGCGGCCCTGGAACGGTCCGAACAAGCGTTCAAAGAACGGACGCAGGAAGCTGCTGGTGTGCTCCGAGGACATGGCGGCCGTGGACTCGCAGCAGATGACGGCGATGGCGATAACGACCGGAGTCCATACCTTGAACCACCAGCGCCAGTCTCGATTGGAGCGTGGCGAAGGGAACGACGGCTTATAGAAGAAGACCGGACGCATCATTCGGCGTGGTAGTTGGGAGCTTCGCGCGTGATGATGACGTCGTGGACGTGGGACTCGCGCAGGCCGGCGTTGGAGATACGAATGAAGCGGGCGTTGGTCTGAAGTTCTTCGATGTTGGCGCAGCCGAGGTAGCCCATGCCGGAGCGCAGGCCGCCAACGAGCTGGTAGACCATGGCTTCCAGCGGGCCGCGGTGTGGGACGCGGCCTTCGATGCCTTCGGGGACGTACTTGGCGAGACGATTGGAGCCGTTGGACTCGCGGGCGGTGACGGAGGTGCGTTCTGTGCTGGCGGCTTCGGTCATGTCGTCGGTGGACTGGAAGTAGCGCTCGCCGGAGCCTTGCGCCATGGCGGAGAGCGAGCCCATGCCGCGATAGGCCTTGAAGCTGCGGCCCTGGTAGAGGATGGTCTCGCCGGGCGACTCGTCTACGCCGGCGAAGAGGGAGCCGATCATGACGACGCTGGCGCCGGAGGCGATGGCCTTGGTGAGATCGCCGGAGTACTTGATGCCGCCGTCGGCGACGATGGGGATGCCGTGTTTGGAGGCGGCGCGCGCGGCTTCGGAGATGGCGGTGATCTGCGGCATGCCTGCGCCTGTCACCATGCGGGTAGTGCAGATGCTTCCCGGTCCGATGCCGACTTTGACGGTGTCGGCGCCGGCGTCGATGAGGGCCATGGCGCCGTCGTAGGTGGCGATGTTGCCGGCCATCAGGTCGACATCGGGGAAGCGCTTTTTGACTTCGGCGACGGCGTGGAGGACGCGCGAGGAGTGGCCGTGCGCGGAGTCGATGGCGAGCGCGTCGACGCGCATGGCGATGAGTTCGGCGGCGCGTTCGAGGAAGTCGCCGGTTGCGCCGATAGCTCCGGCGACGCGCAGGCGGCCTTTCTCGTCCTTGCTGGCGTTGGGGTACTTCAGTTTCTTCTGGATGTCTTTTACGGTGATGAGGCCCTTGAGTTCGTAGTCGTCGTTGACGACGAGGAGCTTCTCGACGCGGTGCTGGTGGAGGATGTCTTCGGCCTGCTCCAGCGTGGTGCCGACGGGGACGGTGATGAGGTTCTTCTTGGTCATCACGTCGTCGATGGGAATGTCGGTGCGGGAGACGAAGCGGAGATCGCGGTTGGTGAGGATGCCGACGAGGCGGCCTTTGCGGGTGACGGGAACGCCGGAGATCTTGAAGCGGCGCATGAGTTCGAGCGCATCGGAGATGGGCTGCTCAGGCGAGATAGTGACGGGGTCGACGATCATGCCGGACTCGGAGCGCTTGACCTTGTCGATCTCGCCGGCCTGCTGGGGAATGGTGAGGTTGCGGTGAATGACGCCGATGCCTCCCTGCTGGGCCATGGCGATGGCCAGGCGCGACTCGGTGACGGTGTCCATGGCGGCCGAGACCAGGGGCGTGGCGAGAGTGATGTTACGGGTGAGACGGGTCTGAGTGCTGACCTGCGTGGGAACGACTTCGCTGTACGCAGGGACGAGCAGGACATCGTCAAAGGTAAGGGCTTCCGGAATCGGGGTGGTGATCATTTTCTCTCGATGTGGTGTTCGTGGTTCGTTGTTCGCACAAGTGGGCGATGGCGGGGGTTTTGATGATTGTATTCCAGGTTCGAGGTTCGAGGTTCGGGGTTCGAGGTTCGGGGCTGGTGCGAGGGGCGAGAGGTCAGTTGATGCAGCGGCGCAGAGGGTGATGTGGGTGGTGAATGTGGAAAAGCCGTCCCTTACCCGTCGCTGCTCAGTAGCGGAGATTGACGTGGAGGGTTTGGCCGGGTGCGAGATAAAGGAGTGCTTCGGGTTGCTCGCTCGGCCCTGCCAGTGCGCCTATAAGTGCGACCCCGCCGGCGAGGTAAAGGAAGCCGGCTGCGACACCCGTGGCTACGGCACATGGGATACAGGTCGCCGCGAGCACGACGGTCCCCCATGTTGCGGCGGCTCCGGCGCCGGTGAACCCAAGAAGGAGTCCGGGCCAGAGGTCACGTTGGGCAGGAGTTATGAGGGCGGCGATGTCCTGAGGTTGGTATAGGCGGGTCTTGCCGGAGGGACGTTTGCAGACGAGTTGATCGACGGTGAAGGACTGGACGCGGCAGGCGATACGATGCGTGGGCCGAGCCATGGTGATGACCAAGATCTCGCTTCCGGATGGCGCTTGCCACGACGCACGGTTCCATCTTTGAAGCGGGTCGGCCGCAGGCATACGCTGATCCTGGGCAAGGGCGAGAGTTTGGGAGAGAAGAGTGAGGGCGAGGATTGTGGTGAGGGTGCGGGCGATTGGGTGGGCCATGGATCGTTCCTCCGGCGCTGGAACAAGGAGAAACGATGGGTCGCGGCGATTGTGAGGGTTTGGGACAGTTTTTTGAGTGTCACAAGGCAACGACGGAGATTCTGACTCTTCGAGTCAGAATGACGAGGCGGGTGGGCCGCTCTGATGAGGGCAGCAGCGCGAAATCATCGCCCGAAATGGTCAAAGATTCTCGGTATGACAAGCTGGATGGCAGGTCCTTCGACTGCGCCTCTCGCGATGAAACTGCGAGAGGCTCCGCTCAGGATGACGATTCTCAATTATTGTCCGACCCGGTGACGATTCTCAGTTCTTGTCCGGACCTGGTTTTCGATCTGACCTAGTTATTCGATCTGACCTAGTTTTCGGTGGGGTGGTCTACGTGGTCGACGATGAGGAAGCTGATGGGAGCGTGGGAGGATTTGAGTTCGAGGCCGAGCTGGTTCTTGAGGGCTTCGTGGAAGGCGGCGATGTTGTCGGAGGTGGCTTCATCCCCGGAGGGGTCGTGGATCCAGGTGAGGGTGAAATCGTAGAGGCCGGTGAGGCCGGTTTGATCGACGACGGGGCGCGGGGTCGCGGCGAGTCCGGTCATGGTGGGGACCGAGGTGGCGAAGAGAGATAGGGAAACGGCGCGGCCGCCGTAGTGCTGGCCGGGTGCGGAGGATGGAACGTGCGCGATGACGCCGCAGGCGGGTGGGAGGTTTCCGACGGGCGACGAGGTGGTCTGCGCGGCGGCGCAGGTGTCGGAGGCGGGGTGGGGCTGGAGGTTGGGGCCGGTGACGCCGGGATGGACGAGGGTGAGGGCAAAGACGGGGGCGTCGGCGGTCTGATAGTGGACGGCGAGGTGGAAGCGGTCGGCGAGCAGGGCCTGCATCATGAGGCGCATCTGGTCGATGGAAGTATCGGCCGGGGCGCGCGCGGAGATGTCGAAGAACTCGGGCGAGGCATCGAAGGAGCCGGTGACCCAGAAGGGCGCGCCGGATTTGGGTACACCGGAGAAGATGCTGAAGCGGAGGGCCATCTCCTGCGTGCCGGAGAGCTTGTAGGCGAAGTCGATGTAGCGCCAGAGCGGCTGATGGGTCGCGATGAGATAACCGCCGGCAGCGGTGCGGGCGTCGTCGGGGCTGATGGTGCCGTAGACGTTGCCGGAGTCGAGAGGGACGTTGGTGTGCTGCGGAACGCCAGGCTTGGTGGGGCGGATGGAGGCGACGTCGAAGGTGGGGAGGGTCGAGGTGGGGGGAGTTTGCGCGCAGAGGGAAGAGGCGGCGAGGAGGAGGATCGGGATGAAGTGGAGCGGACGCATCTTGCTATGTAGCGTACTACATTTCACGGATTGATACGGGAGTGATGTAAAGCGGGACGGTAAGCGACCCCACCCGGCTGAATGTCGGATTTGAATTATGGGGGGAATGGGCGTATCTTAGGGCTAGCGAGTTTGTTCCGTCGTTAGGCAAGTAGCCGTGTGCGCACCGGCGATTCCGACCCCAGCCGGCAAGTTGGCCGGGGAACCCGGGAAATGGCGGAAGAGATGAGTGGGCGAGAGCCCACTTTTTGTTGCTCTAAAGAAAGTTTGAGATTTGCGGCGAGCGATGGACCGGCGGATTCCCTTCCCGGCGCTGAAACGACAGGCAAGAACAGGCAACAGCAAGGGTAAATGCGGGGGTCTCTCCACTCCGCGCTACGCGCTCCGGTCGAGATGACGAAGCGTGCAGGTCAGGAAGAGTTTATGGCAGTGCAGATGGATGAGATTCGGAGGCTGGCGGAGCGGGTTGCGGCATCGCACCATCTGGAGATTGTGGATGTGGAGTTTGGCGGCGGCGGGAAGAGCCGGGCGCTGCGGGTATTTGTGGAGAAGGACGCCGAGGAGCGGAAGCGGCTGGCGGAACGGGTTGCGGCGGGCGAGGTTGATGACTTGCCGAAGAGCGTTCCTGTGGAGCTGCTTTCGGGCGTGACGCATGAAGATTGTGCGGCGTTTGCGACGGACTTTGGCACGCTGCTGGACGTTGAGGATGTGGTCCCGGGAGCCGAGTACACGTTGGAGGTCTCGTCGCCGGGACTGGAGCGGTCTCTGAAGAAGGCGGAGGAGTTTGCGAGGTTTGCGGGCAGCCTGGTGAAGGTGAAGACGTTTTCGCCGGTGAACAACAACCGGGTGTGGACGGGACGGCTGATGGGATTTGAAGACGGCGTGCTGCGGATCGATGTCGCGGCAGTGAAGCAGAAGGGGAAGAAGAAGAAGAAGCAAGGGAGCAGGGAACAGGGGTCAGGGAACGAGCTAATGGAGATTGCGCTGAAGGATGTGGAGAAGGCGAATTTAGTGGCGGAGATTTGAAGGGCAGTTGTGAGTTGCTAGTTGCCAGTTGAAAAGCGAGAAGCAGATTCCTCCGCTACGCTGCGGAATGACAAACGAAAAAGCAGTTGAAGGTGAGTGAAGATGGCGAGTGTTCTGTATCAGTCGATTGAGACGTTGAGCAAGGACAAGGGCATCGAGCCCGAGGTGGTGGTGGGCGCGGTCGAGGACGCGATCGCGCTGGCGACGAGGAAGTACTACAAGACGCAGGAGAACATGCGCGCCGAGATGGACAAGGAGACGGGCGAGATCCGGGCGTATGTGTTCAAGACGGTGGTGGAGGGGCCGGAGCAGGTGGAGGACGAGATCAACCAGTTGACGCTGGAGCAGGCGCGCGAACTGGCACCGGAGGTTGAAGTGGGCGGCGAACTGCGCTTCTATAAGGACACCAGCCCGCTGGGACGGATTGCGGCGCAGATGGCGAAGCAGGTGATCTTCCAGAAGGTCCGTGAGGCGGAGCGGGACACCGTGTTCCTGGAGTACAACCACCGCGCAGGAGAGGTGCTGAATGCGACGGTGAAGCGGCTGGAGCCGATGGACGTGATCTTCGACCTGGGCAAGGCGGAGGCGCGGATGCCGAAGCGGGAGCAATCGCGGCTGGAGCAGTTTGCGGTGGGCGAGCGGGTGCGGGTGGTGCTGCTGCGGGTGGATCGCGCGGCGAAAGGACCGCAGGTGATTGTGAGCCGCGCGGCTCCGGGGCTGGTGCAGAACCTGTTCCAGAGCGAGGTGCCGGAAATTTACGACGGGACGGTGACCATCCGCGCGATTGCGCGCGAGGCGGGCGAGCGGACCAAGATTGCGGTGATGAGCCGCGACAAGGACGTGGACCCGGTAGGCGCGTGCGTCGGCATGAAGGGAATGCGGGTGCAGTCGATTATTCGCGAGTTGCGGGGCGAGAAGATCGACATCATTGAATTCTCGGAGGAGATTACGACGTTTGCGGAGAAGGCGCTGCAGCCGGCGAAGGTAAGCAAGGTATCGATTGTGGACCTGGCCGACAAGCAGATTGAGGTGATCGTAGACGACACGCAGTTGTCGCTGGCAATCGGGAAAAAAGGACAGAATGTCCGGCTGGCGGCGAAGCTGCTGGGCTGGAAGATCGACATCAAGAGCGAGGAAGAGAAGCGCCAGGAGGTGGAGCAGCAGATGGCCGCGATGGGCGGCGGTGCGACCACGCCGATCGAGCAGATTACCGCGCTGGGCGATGGGATTCTGGAGAAGCTGATTGCGGCTGGCGTAACGACGGTGGAGGCGCTGGCGGATATGACTCCCGAGCAACTGGAAGAGATTCCGGGCATCGGTGAAAAGACGCTGGAGAAGATTTCGGTGGCGGTGCGGCACTACTTCGGCCAGTACGAAGAGGGCGAAGAGCGGCCTGAGCCGGCGGAGGTTGAGTCCGAGGAGAAGACGCCGGAGGAGATTCTGGCGGCGGAGGCGGGCGAGGTTGGCAAGGTCGCTGAGGCGCGGGACGTGTCGACCGAAGCGATTGCCGAGGCGGAGGAGACTGACTCCGAGAGCGATGCGGTGAGCGACGCGGACGCACGGGAAGAGAAGATCGAGCTGGAGAACGACGCTGTGGATACGCTGGTGAACGAGAGCCAGGAAGTGTCGGAGGAAGGCGTGGACGAGAATGAGAAGGAACGCGGCGAGTAAGCGTCGCCGCGCACGCAAACGAAGCGCCTGGAGCGCACTCTGCGGTTTAGGAGATTGCGAATTCAGGGATAATAATGGAGTTGGACCAGATTCAACCTTCAATGAGGCTGATATGAACAGTTAAGGCCGCAGAGGAACTTACAAAGGGACGGATGAGCAAAGTTCGAATCAACGATCTGGCACGGGAGCTGGAAGTCAAGAGCAGGTCCATTCTGGACGCTTTGACGGCCGTTGGCGTGACCGAGCCCAAGACGCACTCAAGCTCAATTGAGGCCGATGAGGCCGAGAAGGTGCGCACCTATCTGAACAGCCGGAAGGCCGGCGGCACGGCGGCGGCGAAGCCGAGCGTGGAAGCGAAGCCGGCATTCGATCTCTCGCACATCTCGAAGCCGGGCGATGCGATGCGACTGATCCTGGAGCGGAAGCAGGCGCAGGAGCGGGCCCGCAGCGCGCCGCCACAGCGTCCCGCAGCCGTGGCTGCGCGGCCGCCAGTGGCAAGCGCAACCGCGGCTCCAGCCAGGCCCGCCGCACCGGCGAGCGCTCCGGTTGCAACAAAGCCGGCTGCGGAAGCGGCGCCACCGCGGCGGGTGGTGCCCCAGCCGAGAGTGAGCGCCCCAATTGTGGCGGCAGCGCCGGCGATTGCAAGCAAGCCGCCCGTGGGACCCGTGATCGCGCGTCCGCCGGTGGTGGTTGCTCCTCCGGCTACGCCGCATGCGACCGCGGCGGCGGCACACCCAGCGGTAGCACATCCAGCGGCGGCCCCGGTTCCGGCAGTTGCTCCAGCAGCGGTGAAGCATGCGGCGCATCCAGTGGCCCCAGTGGCGTCCGCGTCTCCGACAGCGGAAGTTACAGCGGCCCCGATGGCGCCGCCCGAGGTTCCGCCAGCGGTTGAAGCAGAGATTGTGGGTGTGGTGGAAGAGGTGGGCGAGGCGTTGGCGGCCGAGGAAGCCACGGAAAGCGCTCCAACTCCCGCAGTACGGAAAGTTGTGATGCCGCAGACAGGGCCGAGACCGATTTATCTGGCTCCGGCAGGTGCGGCGGGTGGAATTCAGCGGGGCAGGCCGATCTTCGAGCGTCCGCGTCCGCAGGCCCCGGGAGCGCCGGGTTCGCGGCCTTCGACGATGGCGCCGGGGGCGCGGCGGCCGATGCATCCGACGCGGAGCTTTCCGACGGGAACGGGCGCGCCAGGAAGTGCGCCGGGACGGCCAGGGTTTACGCCGGGAGCGCGGCCAGGGTTTGGGGCGCGTCCGGGTGGGTTGGGTGTCGCACCGGGACCGGGCGAGTCGCCCACCGGAATGCGGCCGGCTGCGCGGCCGGGACAACGGCGCGGAGGCCAGCGCTACGAGAAGGTGAAGGAAGGCCCGATGAAGGGCTTCCAGCCGCCGCCGCGGTATGGCGGGGCGATGATCTC
>JBELAH010000020.1:0-63003 GCA_049509035.1 Acidobacteriaceae bacterium | reverse complement strand
AAATACACCCTACAACGGACAAAAACTCTTCCCCAATCTCTTCCCCGTCTAAAAGAGAAATATCCCCTCTGGACACCCCTAAAGAGAAAAAGAACTTGAAAAAGCAAGAGAGAATCTTAACGGGACGGAGTTGTTCGGCAGTTTTCCAGTTCTCAGTTTTCAGCTATCAGGTATCAGCTATGAGCGGTTTGCGGGCTCCGGCGTTTAGTGGGTGAGGATGGCGACGGTTTCGATGTGGGTGGTTTGGGGGAAGAGGTCGAAGAGGTGGAGTTGGGCGACCGCGTAGCCGGAGGCGGCGAGGGTTGCGAGGTCGGCAGGGAGGGATTCGGGGGAGCAGGAGACGTAGATGAGGGTGGGCGCGGCGATGCGCGCGAGCAGCTCGCAGACCTCGCGGCCGGCGCCGGTGCGGGGCGGGTCGAGGACGACGAGGCCGGGACGGTCGCGCTGGAGGACGGCGGCGCGGAGGAAGTCGAGGGTGGTGGCTTTGACGGCGTGGAGATTGGGGAGTTTGGTTTGGGCGAGCGCAGTGAAGGCGGGCTCGGCGATCTCGACGGCGGTGATGCGGGCGAAGTGCGGGGCGAGGGCGCGGGTGAAGAGGCCGACGCCGGCGTAGAGGTCCCAGGCTAATTCCCCGGTGTTTGACGCGACTGGATCAGGAGAGACGAGCGAGAGGAGTTCGGGGAGGAGAAAGCGGTTGACCTGGAAGAAGGCGGTGCGGGGAACCCAGAAGACAGTTGTTAGTTGTTGGTTGTTAGTTGTTCGTTGAGGGGCAGGCAACGGCAAAGGCGAAATACTGAGATTCTGAGCTGCGCTCAGAATGACGGCTTCATCGTGGGGTGCGATGGTGACGGCCTCATCGTGGGCGGGGCTGTCATCCAGGATTGGGATGGTGTAGTTGAGGCCGGGGGATCCCCAGGTGGGGCCGGGGCGTGGCTGTTCGGCACGGCGGCTGCGGAGGGGGGAATATGGGGGCAGCATATAGACGCCGGCGCCGGTGAGCGCGGGGATGTGGGCGCGGAGGGCTTCCGAGAGCAGCGTGAAGAGTGGGCCGAGGCTGCCGGGGAGGGATTTGCCGGAGGTGCGGAGGTGGAGGCTGAGTTGAATGCGGGACTCGTCGGGAGTGGTGAAGAGCTCGAGCTGATCGAGGGTGAACCAGGGGCTGCGCAGCCAGAGGGCGGGGTCCTGGTTAAGCAGCGCGACGAAGGTTTCCGCGGTGCGCCAAAGGGCGGGCGCTGCGATGGGGCACTGGGTGATGGGCAGGAAGGTTGCACCGTGCTGGCGGGTGTTGGGCTGGTCGTCGCCCTGGTCGTCGTCCCTGGAGTTGCCGATGTAGCCGGCGCGGAGTTGGCCGTCGACGAGGTCGAGGGTGAGGCGGATGCGGTTGCGGTAGGCGAGCGGCGGCGAGGCGTGAAGCTGGAGCTGGGGAAGCGGAAGGCCGGTGGCGGCGAGCAGCGCGCGCAGGCGATTGGCTTTGAGCGCGAGTTGCGCGGGGTAGGCGAGGTGCTGGAGCTGGCATCCGCCGCACGGGCCGAAGTGAGGGCAGGGCGGAGTGGCGCCGGCGCCCGGTTCGAGGTTCAAGGCTCGAGGTTCGAGGGGTGCGGGCATCTTCAGGCCTCGTCCTGGTCCTGGTGGGGCATGTAGAAGAGGCTGAGGCGCGGGAGGGCGCGGGCCTGGAGCAGGCGTTTCTGGAGAAACTGCTGCTGGACCTGCTTGATCTGGACGGCTTGCATTTTGCCGCGGTAGGGGGCGAGTTCGCGGTCGGCCTGGGCGCGGAAGGCGGTGAGTTCGGGCTCGGGGGTTGCGGTGAGGAGCGCGGCCAAGAGTTTTTCTTCGAGGATGGTGAGGGTGCGATCGAGGTCTTCCAGGTTGCAGGTTGCAGGTTGCAGGTTGTCTGTTGGAGACAACAACGAGGCGGCGAGGGTGCGGAGGCGGGTGGCGGCTTCGGCGGCGACGGTGTTGGCGGGAGGCGGGAGCGCGGCGGCGGCGGCGGTGAGCGCGGCAGCGTTGCGGGTGAGGTAGCGGGCGACGCGGGCGGCTTCGAAGCCGGAGTCTACATCATGGCGGGCAGGTTCGGATGCGGCGGCGCCGATTCCGACGCTGGCTTCGCGGGATTGCTGGATGGCTTCGAGCACGGCCTGGGCGCACCAGGCGAGGCCGTTGACCTGGCGCTGGCGGCGGTTGCCGAGGCGGGCGCGCTGCGCGTCGTGCTTGTCGAAGGCGGCGTCGATGCCGCGGAGGACGACTTCGAGGGGGACGCCGGCCTCGCGCCAGGTCTCGATGAGCGCCCAGTCGAGCGTGGAGAGCATGAGGATGGAGCCGCGGCGCTGAAGGAAGCGGGTCTCGATCTCGGTGAAGTAGTTGAAGTAGTTCATGAGGACAGTTGTTAGTTGTCAGTTGTTAGTTGTTAGTTGAAAAGCACAAGCAAGGCAAGGCAAGGACGCTGGAACTATTATCTGCTGAGTTTGTGGGGTGGAGTGGGAGTGAGGCGATGATGGGTGCGCTGCGACTGGACTGCCAGATCCGAAGAGGCGCAGGAAAAGGCGCTGCCCTGGTTGGGGCGGCGCCTTTTGCGGTGCAGCGGAGTTGTTAGCGGTCGAGGACTAGATGGTCGCGCCGGTTCTGCTGCCAGCACTGCTCATTGGATTCGGTGCAGAAGGGCTTCTCCTTTCCGTAGCTGACGATGCGGATGCTGCTGGAGGGAACACCAGCGGCGGTGAGCGCTTTCTGGAGCGATTCGGCGCGGCGCTGGCCGAGCGCGATGTTGTACTCCGCCGACCCGCGTTCATCGCAGTGCCCTCCAATGACGATCTTCATGTCGGGATGGCTGGCCAGGTATGCGCCGTCCTGTTGGGCTACGGTCGCGTCCTGGGGACGAATGTCGGCCTTGTCGTAGTCGAAGAAGATGTCGTGCACATTCTGCTCGAAGAGCTGCTCCTCGGTCAGCGACGGGGGCGCGGGCGCGGGCGCGGGTGGGGGCGGCGGCGGCGGAGGATTGACCGTAACGCGAGCGGTCGCCTCGGCACTGCCGCCCGCGCCTCTGGCCGTGAGCGTGTAGGTGGTCGACGCGGATGGGTAGACGGATTGCGAACCGTTGACGGCAACCGTGCCGATGCCGCTGATGGACGCAGAGGCAGCGTTGGTGGTTGTCCATTGCAGCATCGCGTATTGTCCCTGGTTGATGACCGACGGCGTGGCGCTGATGCTGGCGGTCGGCGCGGGCGCGGGTGGAGGAGGTGGTGGCGGCGGGGGTGCGACAGCTTTCTTGTGGCATCCCCCAAGGACGACGATCGCAGCAAGGCAAACTGCGACGGGAAGCTTCATAATCCTGAAGTGGTTCACCGTGAATCTCCTTTTTGGTTTATGCAACGTTGAGGCATGAATGATCTGTGGTCATTTGCGATGGCCATTCAACGTGGATCAATTGTGAGGAGAGTTCAGGGGGCGCGTTGCCGATTGGAGGGTGAGAAGAAGCTGTTGCGGAGCGCGGGAGATGCGGCTGGTGTGGGTGTCTGCGGGCGCAGCGGAACCTGAAGCCGCGCAGTTTTCAGCGCGCCGGTGAAAGGCGGAGTGGTGTCTTCTACGAATATGAAGGTTCGCCGGGCCGAGCGGCGCCCGATGGAGTTGGGGGGATCGGCCACTTCTGGGCGGAGACAGGTCCGGGCGGATGCACGGAACCGGGAGCCCGGGGTTGCCAGCAGGATGGCTGGATGCTGCGCAAGCTGCGCGGCGGCTGGTATTTGGGCGGGCCGCATGGGCGTCTTGATGGGGACGACAGATGCGGAGACGGAGAGCGACGCAGCTATGCTCAGCAGGCAGATGCTGGCGTTATGAAGTCTCCGGCCTAGGCAGGCGACCATAACTTCAAAATACTATAAATCGACCCAGATTATCTTCTCGCGAGCCGCGGAACTTTGCGCCTGCAGTGCAGCGAACGCCTGCCTCGGCAGCGGTGCGGCGACTGAGGCCATGAGGCTGCCACGACAGATGCTGTGGCTTCGAACGAGGCGCTCGCGGCGCGGATGATTATTTTGCGCGTTTTTAGTTTGTGCGGTGCAGAATGGATGCGTCCGTGGAAGGTACCCATCCAATGCGCCATTCTTCTTTTTTGCTCTCTCTCTTTCTCGTCGTTTTCGGGTTGACGGCCGCGGGGCAGAATACCGCCGTCAAGGCCGCGCCCAAGCCTGAGGCCGATACGCCTGCTGCGACCCAGCTTCCGGTAACGCGGGTGTCGCTCTACAAGAACGGGGTGGGGTTCTTTGAGCACTCCGGGCGGGTTACGGGGTCGCAGTCGGTGACGATCGACTTTACGACGGCACAGTTGAATGATGTGTTGCAGTCGCTGACGGCGATCGACCTGGGTGGCGGGCGGATTGTGGGGGCGGGATACAACTCGACGACACCGCTGGAGCAGCAACTGAAGGCGCTGCCGCTGGCGCTGGGGGAAGATCCGACGGCGGTGGATTTCTACAACGCGATTCGCGGAGCGCGGGTGGAGGTGCACGCGGGCGCGGAGACGGCGGCGGGGCGGCTGTTGAAGATTGAAGTGCTGGACAGCGGCGCGCAGGAGGTCCGGCTGATTACGGTGATCAGCGACGGAGGCGAGGTGAGGACGCTGAGCCTGACGCCGACGACCTCTGTGCAACTGCTGGATACCGATCTGCACAAGGATGTGACGCGGTATCTGGAACTGCTGGCGAGCTCGCGCAACGAGGGTTTGCGGCACTTGACGCTGGAGGACAACGCGCCGGCGGGCGGCGGTGGCGGGAGCCGCGAGCTGCGCGTGTCTTATATTTCGGAGGTGCCGGTGTGGAAGTCCACGTACCGGATTCTGTTCAGCGACAGCAAGACGGGCGGGCCGCAGCCGGCGACGCTGCAGGGCTGGTCGGTGGTGGACAACACCACCGGCGAGGATTGGATGAACGTGCAACTGTCGCTGATTGCGGGTGCGCCACAGAGCTTTATCCAGCCGCTGTCGCAACCGATCTACAGCCGGCGGCCGGAGATTGCGATTGCGGAGGAGGCGCAGTTTACGCCGCAGACGCATGAGAGTGGCGAGTTGATGGGAGGCGCGCTGAGCGCGGCGGGAGGCGGCATTCGGGGGACGCTTACCGATCCGACGGGCGCGGTGATTGCGAATGCGACGGTGAGCGCAACCAACGTGGCGACCAACTCGGTGGTGACGCGAACAACCAATGCGCGGGGCGAGTTCGCGATCGGTCCGCTGCCGGCGGGGCAGTACCGGGTGGAGGTGAACTCGCCGGGATTTCAAAGGCTGATTGAAGACGGGGTGACAGTGAACGGAGCGCAGACGGCCGCGCTAAACCTGAGATTGAACGTGGGGTCGACGAGTGAGACGGTGACGGTGACGGCGGCTCCGCCGATGCTGAATACTTCGGAGGCCACGCTGGGCGGGACGATTGGCAATGAGACCTACAGCGCGCTGTCAATTGCGAAGGCGCGCAAGCCGACGGACTTTCAATACCTGATGCCGGGCGTGCAGTATGAGCAGGCGGCGAGCAGTTCGACGGTCGCGGCTTCGACGGGCGCGGCGTTCGACGATTACTTTGCGTACAACCTGACCGAGCCGATCACGATTCGCAAGAACGAGTCGGCGCTGGTGCCGATCCTGCAGACCAAGATCGATGCGGAGCGGGTGACGCTGTGGTCGGGTCTGCAACAGGCGGGGCAGCAGCCGGTGCCGCTGCGCGCGCTGTGGATTACGAACACTTCGAATCTAACGCTGGACCGCGGGTCATTCTCGATTGTGGAGGATGGCAACTTTGGCGGCGAGGGGCTGCTGGACCCGATTCATCCCAAGGAGAAGCGGCTGCTGTCGTATGCGGTGGACCAGGCGGTGCGGGTGACGACGGAGGGTGACACGATTCCAAACAAGGTCACGTCGATCACGGTGGCGAAGGGTGTGCTGATTCTGCGGAGCACGCAGGCGGTGCAAGTGACCTATGTGGTTCGCAATGCGGCGCCGGACGCGCGGACGGTGGTGATTGAACACCCGGTGCGTGCGGGGTATGTTCTGGACGCGGGTTTGAAGCCGGCAGAGACGACTCCCGATGCGTATAGGTTTCGCGTGGCTGCTCCGGCAGGTGAGACGGTGAGGCTGAAGGTGGGCGAGACAGTTCCCGGCGAGGCGCGGTTTGAATTGACGGATTCGGACGAGGACCAGCTGGCGGTGATTGTGAATGAGACGGGACACAATCCGGGGTTGGTGGTCGCGCTGCAGCCGGTGATTGCGGCGCGCCGCGCGGAGGCCGACGCCGAGGACGCGGTGGACAAGATCAACAAACGGCTGGCTGCGCTACAGTCCGATGAAGGCCGGCAGCGGTCGAATGTGACGGCGCTGGCGTCGGCGGACAAGGCGTCGCGGGAACGGTTTGTGCATGACCTGAATGTGACGGAGGACGCGATTGCGGCCGCGCAGAAAGAGCTGGCGACGGCACAGGCGGCGCAGGAGGCAGCGGAAGACGATCTGGAGAAGAAGATTGAGGCGGTGCAGTTGGAGGAGAAGCTCTAGGCTCCCGCGGAGGGACTGTCCGCCTGTTCTGGCGGAGCTTCCTGGAGCGGATCGTCTGTGGGAATGGATGAAGGCGCGGCCTGTCCAAGGTGGTGTTGGGGGCGATTGAAGAGCAGAAACAGAATGGCTCCCAGAGGCACTGCGGCATAGACCGTCCATGGACTGAAGAAGGTTGAATTCGCGCCTGCTGGCGGGAAGCCGATCCAAATCGCCGTGAAGTTGACCTCGCCAGTCGTCCAGTTCACGGCGAATCTGGCAACGCCGAAGAGGCAAATGATGGGCCAGAACCAATTTTTCCTGTTCAACCCGGTTTTGACGCAAAGTATCAGGACATAGAACGTCAGTCCGAAATCGATGAGGAACATGAGCAGGATGAGGTACTGTTCGAGGCCTTTTCCAGCGAACGTGAATCGGTTGCTGTGCTCCAGCGAGTCGGAGAGCTCATTGACATTGAACCCGATGATGGTTTGCGTCCCGTTCTGGCTGCGCGTGACGAGACTGGCGAGCAACCACCTCCCGGGAAACTCATACTCGAGCGTGGTCCGTCGATCGGTGAGGTTTCCGTCGTGGCGGCTCTCGAGGCCGACGACTTTGACGGACGTAGGTTGCTGAGCTGGGAACAGCGACGCCATGAACACGAGTTGACCGTGGGTGCTGTCGTCGAGAATGCCGGGGTCGAGGCCTCTTTCGATTTGATCGAATTGATTGGTTCGCAGCAGATCGACGTACGCTCTTGCTTCAGACTCAGCGCCCGGCGGCGCAAGTTTTTCCATGACGGAAGCTTGGTGGCTGCGCATGACGATTGCACCGAGGCAGCCCAGCAGAAACAAGAGGCACAAGATGGCGGGCAAACTGGACCAACCGATTCGAACGCGCACGAACTCTCCTGCGAAACGCGACGCCAGTATAGAGTGAGGCGGGGCTCGCAGCGATTATTTTGCGCGCTACTCGTGGTGGAGTTTGGGGTGGCGGGGGTGGTGGTGTTCGAGGTTGCGCTCGTAGATGAGGCGGAGGCCGGCGAGGGTGAGGAGTGGCCGATGTACTTTGAGCCGCCGGCGATGAGGCGGGCGAGGCCACCGGTGGCGATGGTGCGGGTGTCGGGGCCGAGCTCGGCGATCATGCGTTCGAGGATGCCGTCGACCAGGCCGATGTAGCCGTAGTAGAGGCCGATCTGGAGGTTGTCGACGGTGCCGGTGCCGATGACTTTGGCGGGCTTGCGGATGTCGACGCGGGGCAGGCGGGCGGCGCGGGAGAAGAGGGCTTCCGCCGAGATGCCGAGACCGGGGGCGATGGCTCCGCCGAGGAACTCGCCTTTGGGGCTGATGACGTCGAAGGTGGTGGCGGTGCCGAAGTCGATGACGATGATGGGAGTTGCAGGTTGCAGGTTGCCAGTTGCAGGTTGAGGGGCAGGGCCCCTGAAGAGTTCGATGGCGGCGATGCAGTTGACGATACGGTCGGCGCCAACCTCCGCGGGATTGTCGGTGAGGATGGGCAGGCCGGTGCGGGTGCCGGGCTCGACGAAGATGGGCTTGACGCGGAAGTAGAGCTCGACGGCGCGGCGGTAGGTGGAGTCGAGCGGGGGGACGACGGAGGAGACGATGACGCCGGAGACCTGGGCCATTTCGAGCGAGCGCAGGGCGAAGAGGTCGCGGAAGATGATGCCGACCTCGTCGACGGTGAGGGAGCGGTGAGTGGTGACGCGCCAGTCTGCGAGCAGGGTGGCGGGGGCGGGATCGCCGGAGATGGAGAGGCGATAGAGGCCGAGGACTGTGTTGGTATTGCCGACGTCGATGGCTAGGAGCATGGGGAAGTTGTTAGTTGCTGGTTGTTAGTTGTTAGTTGAAAAGCAGGAGCATGGGTTCGAGGTTCGAGGTGAAAAGCAACGACGGAGATTCTGACTCTGCGAGTCAGAATGACGACGGGGCTCAGGGTCATGACGACGGTATCAGGGTTCGCCACGATGGTATCAGGGTTCATGACGACGGTATTAGGGTTCGCCACGATGGTATCAGGGTTCGCGGAGACCACCGGAGAGGACGGTATGAAGCTGGCCGTCGTCACCGGCGACCAGGAGAAAGCCATTGGGGTCGAGCCCGGCCGTCGTGCCAGTATAGCCTCCGTGGTCGTCGTCGCGGGGCTCGATGCGGACGCGCTTGCCCTGGAGCCAGGTGGAGTATTGGGACAAGTTGCAGGTTGCAGGTTGCAGGTTGTCAGTTGCAAGTTTGCGGATTTCGGCATCGAGGGCGAGGAGGATGGCGGCGGCTAAGGGCTCGCGGCGGTGGGGCTGCGATGGATCAGGCAGTTCGCGGCGGAGGGAGGTGGCGATGGGGTCGAGGTCAGGGGGGAAGGTGGTGTGGTTGAGGTTGATGCCGATGCCGATGATGGCGTAGCGGAGCATGGCGGGGAGCGGCGGCGCGGCGGGGTTGGACGCGGTGTCGATGAGGATGCCACCGCACTTGCGGGCTGGCCCGTTGGCGCGGGCGAGCATGAGGTCGTTGGGCCAGCGAATGTCGATCTGCTCGCGGATGCGGAAGCCGAAGGTAGAGGCGATGGCGGATTGGACGGCGATGGCGACACGGAACGAGAGCTGGAGCGCCGACTGCATGGGGATGGGCGGCGAGACGAGGGCGGTCATGTAGAGACCGGCGCCTGCCGGGGAGTGCCACGCGTGGCCACCGCGTCCGCGGCCGGCGATCTGCTCGTCTGCGATCCAGACGCCCGAGCGCGCGCCGGATTGCGCGGCCTTGAGGGCGACAGCGTTGGTGGAGGGGGTGGTGGCGAGGTGGTGCAGGTGGCCAGCGAATTGCGTAGAGGCGATGGCGGATTCGACTTCGGCGAGGTTGAAGCCGGGCGATGCGCTCGGCTGGTTCGACTGACTTGGCTGGTTCGACATGGCGCCCCCACTTCTTATGCAAATTCCCGAAATCTTCTGAAATCCTACGATCGATTGAGAGGCACAATCCAGGCGTTTCTATTTTGGGGTACTGGCTCAATTTGAAATGAGACTGACCTCAGGGGCTAAAGCCCCGCCGATCTAGCGGCGATTTGCGGCACGGCTGAAGCCGTGCCCTTAACGAAACGAATCAAACTGAGCCACCACCTATTTTGGACCACGCGGGTTTTGCAAAAACACCACATAGCCGCGAAACCATGGGCTTTCCGAAATGTAGCCTGGCGCATCCCAATTGCCGCCCTGGATCAGTCCAATTCTGAAGGGCATATTCAACTGGCTGACGCGCGGTAAGTAGGCGGAATAGTTCTCTATCGTGTGCCGCCCTTGATAGGTCTGCACCACCACCTCGTCCACGACCCCGCGCAATTGATTGACCTGGCTGGGATCGGCGCGGCTGCTCCAGTCCAGCAGGCCGGTTATGCCGAGACGATAATCAGAAGGCAAATGTTGACGCAGTTGCCGGAGGAACTCCACGTATTCCTGCAAATGGAGCGTATGTGCGTCGAAGTCGATTTGAACACCGACGACCTTATTCCCAGCCTGTTGCCAGCGGTGTAACTGCGCGAGGAGGATTGCGTATTCGCGCGGTGTCCAGTGCAGGGTGTGAACGCGATAGGCGAGCCAAACCTGGACCGGCTGACGTTGGGGCACAGTAACTCCCTGGGCGATAAAACGCACCTGCGAGTCATCGCCGCGTTTTGCTTCGATCTGCCCCTGCAAGACATAGACACAGCGCGCATGATCCAGCACCGGCTGGGGTCGAACCCCACTCCACAACCAGAATGCATCGTATTTGGAAGCATCCACGGTGCCGGCAACGGTCTCGCGCGCGCAAGAGAGCAAGCAGAGACAGATGAGAACAGAACGCATCATTCTGTTTACCAGTAGTACTTCGAGGATTTTGCCCAGGTGCTGTTGGGATATTCCTTGTGCAGTATTTCGAACCACTGCTTGCGGGTACTTTGCGGAATATTCTGATTGCCGCAACCGTTATTGCCGGAACGCGCAAAGCAGTTTACGGCGCGGTAAAGCGCGTAAGCTCTGGCATCGGCCGCCGCCTGATGGTTGGCAATCACCTTCAGATAGCTATCCAGCCTGGAATAGTCTGTTCCGGGAAACAAGATATCGCTGCCTCCCAGGTCAGTCTGTGGGGGCACGGCGTCCTGGCCGTAGTGGACACCATGCAGCCTGACTAGTTCGCCCAGGCAGTTCAGGCTTTGGGCGTCGCTCGCATCGTGCTGTAAGGTGGCGGCGACTTGCCGCAGAGAGGGGCATCGGTACTCTGCGCCCGCGCTGTCACCGGCGGCGACAAACGGGGCCAACAGCCCGGACGGATTATGTGGCATGAGCGCCAAGTCGGCCTGAAAAGCCTGATATTTGCCGTCCGTGAGTTCCTTGTAAAGCAGTGTGTACATGGCGGCGTCAGTTACATCCCGGTTCTCCTTTGGGTCCTTGATGCGCTGGCGCAGCATCTCGGCACTGGCAGCGTACTCTACCAGGATGGTGCGGATTGGCCTGGCTTGAATCGGCGATGCGGGCGCGAATACGCGATCGAGGTGGCCGGTGTGTTCCTCAACCTGGGCAAGCGCCAGTTGCAACTGTTCAGACTCGAGAGGCAACTTGGCTATCGGCAACATCTGCAGCAACAGCTTGCGCTCAGTATCAAACTGCTTGCCGGCATCCAGCGCGAGGACCCGCAAAGTCTGCTGACTGAAGGCAAAATAGCTGAGCCGCGGACCGGACAGGTTGGGCAGCAGCGCCAGGGCCTGGTCAGGTTTGTTGTCGACATAAAGATGAAAGGCAGCAAGCAGATAGTCGTATAGGGCTGGATGGCCGGCGAAGCGGTCCTTTTGGGCCTCAAGGTCCTTCAGCGCCAGCGGAGCGACGGTGGTTGGGCTGTCCGATCTCATGCTCATCAGATCGACAATCGCCAGGAACTGGGGTGACTCAATCTGGTCGAGCTTCACTGAGGCAAGCAGTTTTGCATCGGCTTCCTGGACGAGATCTGATACGGTGACGTTGTTTGCGCCCTTATCCGAATCTGCAAGTGCGCGATCGAACGCTTCAGCCAGCTGGGTCTGGTCGCCACCCAGCCAATAGACTCGCCGCAGCAACCCCCGCGCAGACGCGGCATAGATTCCACGGGGAAAATCGCGAAGGTAGGAGTTGAAGGCGTCTTCCGCATCTTTCACGTTGCCCTTGTCGACTTTGTCCAGCTTCAAGTCTCCCCACTCCCCGAAGGCCTGGCGCTGCGCGCTGTTGAGCAATGTGCGTCCGGCCATGTAGTGGGACGTCTCTCTTAGCCATGGGTTTGCGCTGTGGTTGAGGCTATTGAAACTGTTGAGCGCGGCTGGGAAATCGCCGTCATAGAACGCATTTGCGCCCGCGATATAGGTTGAAAACTCACGCCCCAGCGCAGAGCGAATGCCTGGGGGCGCCTTCCAATCGGAATTCGCGGTGGCGTTGCAGTTGGGCACTAAAGCACTGCGGGCGGAAATCAAGATCGAGGCATCCTCTTTGGGCAGTGCGGGGGCCGCATTCACGGCTTTGTTGAATGCCTCCATGCCGTCGTTCGCGTTGTTGCAGCGGCTTCCTTCGCCTTGAGCATAACTATTGGAATTCGCCCCGCTATTCGCGCTGCCGGTACCAGCAGCTGCGCTCGACGCCGGTTCATTGACTTGCCAATCCTCGAAATCGAAAGGGACCCGCAGCAAGACGACGTCCCGCGCGGGCTGGTAATACTGGGTTGGCGTCTCCGTTGGCGCTGGGGTCAGGGTTCCGGTCAGCTTGCCGGCGTCGATCAGCAACAGCTCAAGGTTCAGCCGGCTGTCGTTTGACGGACTAAGGAATGGGACACTGTTGCAACTGTCATAGCCGCGAAAGAAGATGGTCCCTCTGGGCGCGCCGCAACCGAAGTCGCCGCTGGCATAGGATCTAGAGCTGAAGAATGCCAGGAAAATGAATCCCAAAACAAAACACTTACGCAGCATGGAATTGTCCTTGCCTTAGACAATACCCCAGGGCGATACCGCCGGCGACTGGGAACTGACGACCAGCGTTACAGCAGGTCGGCGGTGATGCGCATGCTTAGGTCGACGGCGGTGGCGGAGTGGGTGAGGGCGCCGACGGAGATGAAGTCGACGCCGGTTTTGGCGTAGTCGGCGACGGTCTTGAGGTTCATGTTGCCGGAGGCTTCGACGGTGGCCTTGGGCAGGGCGGTGCGGATGGCCTTGACGGCTTTGGCGACCTCCTTGACGGTCATATTGTCGAGCAGGATGGAGTCGGCGTTGCCGACGATGGCCTGGGCGAGTTCGAGCCCGTTGCGGACTTCGACCTGGACGATCTGGCCGGGCTTGCGTCCGGCGAGGGCGCGCTCGAGCACCGCGGGGATGCCGCCGCCGAGCGAGATGTGATTGTTCTTGATGAGGATTCCGTCTTGCAGGTCGAGGCGGTGGTTGATGCCGCCGCCGCAGCAGACGGCGTATTTATCCAGCGCGCGCAGGCCGGGAATGGTCTTGCGAGTGTCGAGGATTTTGGTTTTGGATTTGGCGGCGCGGACGGCAGCGACGAACTCGCTGGTGAGGGTGGCGATGCCGGACATGCGCTGCATGAGGTTGAGGATGACGCGCTCGGTAGAGAGGATGCTGGCGGCGTTGGCGCGGATGACGGCGATGGCCTGGCCCTTCTTCACGTGGACGCCGTCGAAGATTTCAGGGTGGGAGACGACCTCGAAACGGCCGACGGGACGGTCGGACATTTTGGCGAAGAGCGCGAGGAAGGCGGAGATGCAGCCAATGCCGGCGACGACGCAGGGCTGCTTGGCGATGATGGTGGCGGTGGCGCGCAGGGCGGGATCGATGGTGAGCGCCGTGGTGACGTCGTTGGCGGCCTTGTCCTCGAGCAAGGCGGCTTCGAGGATGGTGCTGATGCGACGGGATTTCCAGTCCATGGAGGGATTCTACGCTGTGGGCGGGGGAGAGAGGCTTAACACCGACGACGCCGATGGAACCGATTAAGGGCAAAGGCGCGATCGATGATTTAGCCGAGGAATGCAAATATCGTTGCCGAAAGGGTTCGAAGGTCTCGGTTTGGCAAGCGGACTGGCAGGTCCTTCGACTCCGCCTCTCGCGATGAAGCTGCGAGAGGCTCCGCTCAGGATGACGAACCAAATTTTGATCGATAACTCTTCCAACGGCTCAGGACGGCGGGGTGTAGGTGGTGAGGGTTCCGGTGGCGAGGGCGACGGTGACGGCGTCGTCGGGGGTTTTGGTGGTGGCGCCGTCGGAGGCGGGGTGGTACTCGATGCGGAGCTGGGTGGGGGTGACGAGGATGCGGGTGTAGCCGTAGTTGGTGTCGTCGTAGCTCTCGAAGGTGACGGTGTCTTTGGCTTCGGGCTGGGCGAAGGCAGGCATGGACTGCGGAGTGCGGATGGTCTGGCCCTTGTTGATGGGAGTGAGGCCGTGGCCGCCATTGCCGATGACCATGAAAGGGATCTGGCGGGTGGTGTTTCCGACGGGCAGCGCGCGGGTGTAGCGCTGGTAGTTGTGGGAGTGGCCGGAGAGGACGGCGTGCGGCCATACGCCGGTCGCGGTGCAGACGGCATCGATCTCCTTGAGCATGGTGAGCGAGGCGGAGTGCAGGCCGAAGCAGTAGGGCGGATGGTGGACGGCGATGAGGACGGCGCCGGCGAATTTTTCCTGCTTGATGCGGGTGAGGGCGGCGGTGAGGTAGGTGAGCTGGACGTCGGAGAGTTGGGGGAAGGTGGGCTTGCCGGTGGTGGGATCGGGGGTGGTGGAGATGACGCCGGGGTTCTCCAGCATGTTGGAGTAGATGCCGAGGATGCGGACGAGCGGGGCCTGGAGGGTGAAGTAGACGCCGGGCTGGATCATGGTGGTGCGGGAGAGGCCGACGGCGTCGGGGGAGTGGGCGAAGCCGGGGGCGCAGAAGTTGGCGAGGAAGGCGGCGAGCGAATCTGAATTCAGCCCGGAGCCGGCCGGCGGCGGGAGGACGATGCCGTCGTGGTTGCCGGGGATGGCGAAGATGGGGCGCGGGTAGTCGCGGTAGGCGTCGTAGAACTGGTCGTAGTAGTACTTGTGCTCGCCGAAGGAGTAGACGATGTCGCCGAGGTTGTAGAAGAACTGGGGCGTGGCGGCGGGAGCTTCGCCAGTAAAGTCGGCGAGCAGCTTGTCGACCACTTCGTTTTCGGTTTTAGGGCCGGCGGTGGCCCCGGTGTCTCCGGCGCAGTGGAAGACGAGTTGGCCGGCGGCCTGGATGGCAGCTTCGGTGGCGGCGCCGGTGGGACCGAGTGCGGCGGCGAGGGTGAGGACGGGCTCGGTGACTCCGGTGACGGCGGGGAACGGGAGCGGGAGGAATTTGCTGGCTTTGATGAGCGCAGCCATCTCGTTGTAGGCTGCGGTGTCGGAGGCGTGGGGGACGGTGTACTTGGTGGGGTCGGCGGTGGGGCGCGGCTCGGCGAAGATGGGCGTGCCGGCGGGGATGCCGGTGGGGAGTTGGGGCGAGGGGGTGCTGGCGTGCGGTGGCGCGGTGGGAGCGGGATGTTTGGCGGTGGGCTTTGTGGGTTTGGCGGACTTCTTTGCTGATTTGGAGGGGGTTTTTGCGGGGGCTTTGCGCCTGGTCGCCATTGGGGTTGCTCCTAAGGAATCTGGGAACAGATGCGAGTGTTGAGAGGGTATCGAAGAGAAAGGGCGATGTCGAATGAAAATGTGGCGAGCACACCCACATCTCAAAGTCGAGATGTGGGGCATCCGGTTTTGGTGTGCGGTGAGTCTTTGCGCGGGGCGGGGACGTATCTCTAACGGAGACCCCCCGATGAAGATGGTTCGCTCGAATTGTCCCTGGTGGCTGACTGCGGTTGCGCTGGTTGCGATTGCGGCGCTGCCGTCGCTGCTGCGCGCGCAGAGTGCGCCGGCCACAAACGCTCCTGTGACGGTTACCGATAACGGCAATTCGTGGACGCTGGACAACGGGATTGTGAAGGCGACGGTGGGCAAGAACAGCGGGTTTCTGGGGTCGCTGGTGTACAAGGGTTTCGACACCGGGAGCCGCGGGGTATGGGAGCACACGCCGCAGGGTGCGCCGCAGGTGACGAATGCGATCACGATCGATCCGGCGACCAATGGAGGCGCGCGGGCGGAGGTTTCGATCAAGGGGGTTGGCGGCGGGACGTTTGTGTTTACGCGCGGCGCTCCGGGCGGCGGAACGACGTGCGATGTTGAGCTGCGCTACTCGCTGGGGCGCGGGGAGAGCGGGATTTATACGTCCTCGATCTTCAGCCATCCGGCGTCGTATCCAACGGCAGGAACGGGCGCGGAGGACCGCTTTATCGACTCGCTGGACCGGTCGTTCGACTGGATTACGGTGGACAAAGACCGCAACATGCTGGAGGCGGCGCCGACCGACTGGGGCACGGGCGTGGTGGTGCATGCGAAAGAACAGCGGATTATGGACAAGGGTGTGTACAAGAATTCGGTCGAGCACAAGTACAGCTACTCCGGTATGCAGTACGTGACCAAGGCATATGGCTGGTCGAGCACCAAGAACCATGTGGGTGTGTGGTTCATCAATCCGACGATCGAGTATCTGAGCGGGGGGCCGACGCGGATCGACCTGGATGCGCACTTTGGCGACAACGGGAATCCGCCGCCGATCATTCTGGACTACTGGCACAGCGGACACTACGACGGAACGCGGGCGACGATTGCCGCCGGCGAAGAGTGGAGCAAAGTGATTGGGCCGATCTTTGTGTACGTGAACAAGCTGGACAATCCCGTGCCGACGACGCAGGCGGAACTGGATACGCTGAAAGCTACGGAGGGCAATCCGACCGTGCCGGCGAGTTGGACGGCGAACGCGAATGCTTTGTGGGCGGATGCGAATGCGCAGTGGAAGAAAGAGAACACGAAGTGGCCGTATGACTGGGTGAAGGGCGTTCCCTACACGCCGCTGGCGGAGCGTGGGACGGTAAGAGGGCAGATCGTGCTGGACGATCCGCTGGCGCCGAAGGGGACTTCGAGGAAGCTGCCGCATCTGGTGGTGGGGCTGACGCATGCGGATGTTGATCCGGCGACGATTCCGCGAGTGGCGTTTGGTGCGGGGCCGGGTGGTGGGCCGGGTGGCGCGGCGGGCGCTGGGCCGGGCTTGGCAGCAGCGCCGGGTGGTGGGTTTGGGGGACGGCAAGGTGGGGGGCCCGGTGGCGGGCCGCTGCCTAACCTCGGCGGCGGGACGGGCGCATACTTTGGGCTGAACCCGGATGCGGGGAGCTGGATCCACGATGCGCGGTTCTACCAGTTTTTCAATGACGGGACGGACGATGGGAAGTTTGCGATCACGAAAGTGATTCCAGGGAAGTACACGCTGCGGGCTACGGCGGATGGCGTGCTGGGGGACTTTGCGCAGGCGGATATTACCGTGGAAGCGGGTAAGACCGTGGACCTGGGCAAGCTGGTGTGGAAGCCGGTGCGATTTGGCAGGCAGGTGTGGGAGATTGGAACTCCCGACCGCGCCGCGGATGAGTTTCTGAAGGGCGATGGGAAGAACTTCTGGCTGTGGGGATGGAACCTGCGCTATGCGCTGTTGTTTCCGAACGGGCTGACGTACACGGTGGGCAAGAGCGATCCGAAGAAGGACTGGTTCTTTGAAGAGGTGCCGACGGCGACGAATCTTTCGTTTGTGAATCCAGAGGCGAAGGACCCGGCGAACCAGCGGTTCGGATGGGTGAAGGCGGAGTCGCTGACGCAGTATCCGCAGAGCGACCAGACCGGGCCGTGGAGGGTGTATGGGCGCGGCAAGGAGACGGTGTGGACGGTGAAGTTCACGATGGCGAAGACGGAACATGGCATGGCGGCGCTGCGCGTGGGGCTGGCGGGTGTGGATGGTCTGCGCAATGGGCTGGCGGTGGCGGTGAATGGGCAGAGCGTGGGGGCGTTGGGCGACGGCAGCGATCCGGATAACAAGCGGCTGATCCAGACCAATGCGATTCGCTACAACACCGACAAGGGATTGTGGCAGCAGAGGACGCTTAAGTTCGACGCGGCGCTGCTGAAGATGGGCGAGAACACGATGACGTTTACCGTGCCGGCGGGAGACTTGCAGAGTGGCGTGGTGTGGGATTATCTGCGGCTGGAGCTGGATGAGAATGGGACGGCTCCGGCGGTGGTTCCGGCTGCGGCTCCGGCTGCGGCGGCGCCGGTTCCGGTGCGGATTGGGGAGTGAGGGCGAGGCTATTTCTTCTCGTCGGACAGCAGGTCAAAGGGGACGGAGAACATTTTGGCAATCTGTTCGGGGCTTGCGCCGGAGGCGAGAAGCTTGCGGACCATATCCATCTGCTGAGCTTTGTATACTTCGCTCGGGACGAACTGTTCCGCGATGAAGTCGCTTTGGGCACCCATGCCGCGGCGGTCGGGAGTGCCTCTTTGTTTGGGCATGGCGAGTCCCTCGTACTGGAATTGTACGGAATTGCCTTTGAATCCGGGGCGCCGCGAGCAATAATGCGGGGATTCTTCGCCGCGCTCAGAATGACAACCAAGAAAGACGAATACAGGGGTCCTTCGCTGCGCTCAGGATGACGGCCAATTAGTTAGCCCAAAGAGTCGAGGGCGGCGCGGGCTTTGTCGTAGAGGGTGCGGGTTTCGGCGGTTTGTTTGCGCAGGCCTTCTACGATGTGCGGCGGGGCTTTGCCGATGAACTTTTCGTCGGCGAGGCGGGCGTCGTTGGCGGCGAGGACTTTTTCGTACTTGGCGAGTTCCTTGGTGAGGCGCTCGCGTTCGGCGGGGATGTCGATCTTCTTTTCGTAGACAACGGCGATGTCGAAGTTCGCGGTGCTGCGTGCGTTGTTGCCAGTGAGTGGTTCGGCGGAGACCTGGATGGACTCGACGCGGGCGAGGCGAGCGAGGATGTCCTGGCTGAATTCGAGCGGGTCCAGCACGCGCGCGGCGGCGTGGATGCGGATGGGCGCAGACTCTTTTTCGGGGACGCCGAGTTCCTTGCGCAGAGCGCGGATGGTGGTGATGAGCTCCTGCAGCGTTTGCATCTCGGCGAGGGCGGCTGCGTCGCAGGGGAAGTCCGCGGCTTGCGGGTAACGGGTGAGGGCGATGGATTTGGCGGGGGGGCCGCCGGCGTAGAGGGCGTGCCAGATCTCTTCGGTGAGGAAGGGCATGAAGGGCGAGAGCAGGCGGAGTGAAGCCTCGAAGACGGCGACCAGGGTGGTGAGCGCGGCGGTGGTTTCGGCGAGGGACTCTTCGTCGGTGTCGCTGGTGGGGATGACTTCGGCGGCGACTTCGAAGTTGAGGCGGAGCTTGACGACTTCGAGGTACCAGTCGCAGAGGTCGCCCCAGAAGAATTGGTAGATGGTGTTGGCGGCTTCGTCGAAGCGGTATTCGGCGAGGGATGCGTTGGCCGCGGCGGCGGTTTCGGAGAGGCGGGCGAGGATCCAGCGGGATTCGAGGGCGTCGGTGGTGGGGAGGGTGGTTGGGGATTCCGAGGTGGCAGTGACAAAATGCGGGGGTCTCTCCACTGCGGCTTCGCCTTCGGTCGAGATGACGCCTGATTTGGGTAGCTCGACTTCGATGTTGGCGGCGCGGGCGCGGTCGAGGTTCATGAAGAGGAAGCGGGCGGCGTTCCAGATTTTGTTGGCGAAGGCGCGGTAGCCCTCGGTGCGGGCTTCGGAGAAGGCGATGTCGGTGCCGGGCGAGGCCATGCTGGCGAGGGTGAAGCGGACGGCGTCGGTGCCGTAGCGGGTGATGATGTCGATGGGATCGACGACGTTGCCCTTGGTCTTGGACATCTTCTCGCGGTTGGCGTCGCGGACGAGGGCGTGGATGTAGACGTTGCGGAAAGGGACGGCGTCGGCGAGGGTGCGCGCCTTTAATGCGCCAGTATTGCCGTCGGGCATGGGGACGTCGAGGGTGAAGTGGACGCCGAGCATGATCATGCGGGCGACCCAGAAAAAGAGGATGTCGAAGCCGGTGACGAGCTGGGAGGTGGGATAGAAGGCGGCGAGGTCGGGGGTGAGGGCGTTGTCCGTTGTTCGTTGTCCGTTGTTCGTTGAGGATGTGCCGGGCCAGCCGAAGACGGTGAAGGGGAGCATGCCGGAGGAGAACCAGGTGTCGAGGACGTCGGTGGATTGGGTGATGTTGGCAGAGCCGCAGGTGGCGCAGGCGGTGGGAGTTTCGCGGGCGACGGTGATGGCGGAGCAGGCGGCGCAGTGCCAGGCGGGGATGCGATGGCCCCACCAGAGCTGGCGGGAGATGCACCAGTCGTAGAGCTTGGACATCCACTCCATGTAGGTTTTGCGGTGCTGGTCGGGAGTGAAGCGGACGTGGCCTTCGGAGACGGCGCGGGTGGCGTTGTCGGCGATGGAGCGGCGTTCGGTCCTTGTTGGTTCGACCCCACTCATGTCGCTTTGCGCCATGAATGGGGCACCCGGATTTGTGGTTTCACCCGGGACTTTGTTGACGGCGAGGAACCATTGCAGCGAGAGGCGCGGTTCGATGACGGCGCCGGTGCGCTGGGAGAGAGCGATGGCGTACTGGTGATCCTTGACGGCGACGAGGAGGCCGGCAGCTTCGAGATCGGCGACAATGCGCTCGCGGGCGGCGAAGCGATCTAAACCAAAATACGGAGAGCCGACGAGGGAGATGTGCGCGGTCTCGTCGAGGATGAGCGGCGAGGGCAGGTTGTGGCGCTGGCCGACGGCGAAGTCGTTGGGATCGTGCGCGGGCGTGACCTTGACGGCGCCGGTACCGAACTCGGGCTGCGCCCAGTCGTCGGCGAGGATGGGGATCTCCCTATCGCCATGGCCGGCGGCGGCGCTGAGGGGGAGGGTGACGAGCTTGCCGATGAAGGCCTGGTAGCGCTCGTCGGTCGGATTGACGGCTACGGCGACGTCGCCGAGCATGGTTTCGGGGCGGGTGGTGGCGACGACGATGGAGCCGGTGCCGTCGGCGAAGGGGTAGCGGATGTGGTAGAGCTTGCCGGTGCGGTCCTCGCGGGTGACTTCGAGATCGGAGACGGCGGTCTGGATTTGGGGGTCCCAGTTGACGATGTAGGCGCCGCGGTAGATGAGGCCCTGCTCGTAGAGGCGGACGAAGGCTTCGCGGACGGCGACGTTGAGACGGTCGTCCATGGTGAAGTATTCGCGGGACCAGTCGACGGAGGCGCCGAGGCGGCGCATCTGGTCGGTGATGGCGGAGCCGTACTGGCGCTTCCAGGCCCAGACTCGTTCGGTGAAGGCCTCGCGGCCCATGGTTTTGCGGTCGGTGCCTTCGACTTTGAGCTGGCGCTCGACCAGCATCTGGGTGGCGATGCCCGCGTGGTCGGTCCCGGGAACCCAGACGGCGGTGTCACCGCACATGCGACGCCAGCGAATGAGGATGTCAGACTCGGTGTGCTCGAACATGTGGCCCATGTGGAGATAGCCGGTGACGTTGGGGGGCGGGAGGAGCATGGTGAAGGTGTTCGTTTCCCCCGAGGGCGCGGCCGGCGTGGGGACTTCGAAGAGGCGTTCGCGGACCCAGTAGTCGGCCCAGCGCTGCTCGATGGCGGAGGGGTCGTAGGCCTTGGGGAGGTTGTTGTCGGGGGATTCGGCGGGGATTTCGGTGGGCTTCTTGTCGCTCATAGTGGGTAGGAGTTAAGGGTAGCATTCGTAGGGTTGCAGGTTGCAGGTTCGAGGTGGGAGGCGGATTGGAATGACGGAACTAACCGGTCGCCGGCGGCGTATGGTTTGGCAGGGACGGGATGCGCCTGTTTCCAGACTGGAAAGCGAGGCAGAGGGATGCGAACGCAACAGATTGCGGTTGGGGTGGCGCTGGGGTTGGCGGCGATGCTGGTGGCGGGATGCCATGTGGAAGAGAACCGGCACGGCGATAGCAAAGACGTGAGGATTGTGACGCCGTTCGGCGGGATGAATGTGACGACCAACGATGCGGCGGTGCTGGGGAGCATCGCGCTGCCGGCGTATCCGGGCGCGGTGGCAGCGGACAAGGATGATGACAAGGACCGCTCGGCCGACGTGGACATGAGCTTCGGGGACTACAAGCTGCGGGTGAAGGTGGCGAGCTTCCGCACGGACGATGCGCCGGACAAGGTGGAGGCGTTCTATCGCGATGGGTTGCGGCGGTTTGGCGGCGCGATTGCGTGCCACGATGACCAGGCGGTGGGGTCGCCCGCGGCGACCGCGGAAGGGCTGACCTGCGACGACAAGCACGGCGGCTACGTGACCGTGCACGACACGGCGGGCAATCACCAAGTGGAGTTGAAGGCGGGATCGGTGCATCATCAGCATATCGTGACCATCGATCAGGATGGCGGCGGGACGAAGTTCTCGCTGGTGGCGCTGGACCTGCCGGGAAACATTACGTTCGGAGACGACAACGGCGGCGACCGGCGCCAATAACTTTAGCTCCGGAGTTTTCTTAGTACGGTCCTGCCGGACGGGCCCACCTGCGCGTGGGGCGGTCACTTCGTGACGCGTATTGGGCTTCGCGTGGTGCTCCCGATGGTCGCAAATTGAATTCCGCGCCGACCAATGGGAGGACCCCGCGAAGCCGCTGCTTGCCGGAGGATTTGCGGTAGGGTAGCCTCGGTAGGTATGCAGGAGACGTGTCACCGATGCGGCGGCGAGCTGTCGGCGGGGAGCGGCGAAACGCCGTTCTGCCCGCACTGCGGCGCGCCCCAGTTGTTTCTGGCGCTGGAGAACCAGTCGGCGCAGACGGGCGGTGAGGCTGGCACGGCGGCGAGCACCGGGGTATCGGCTCCTCCGCGGGCGCGGCAGGTGGAGTGGAAGACGGCGATCCGGTGCGCGGCGGCGGTGGCTGGGGTGGGATCGGTATTGACGCTGGCGGCGATGCGGGTGGACGTGCTGACGCCGCTGAGCCTGCTGTGGATTATGAGCGCTTCGCTGATTACGCTGGGGTTCTACCAGAAGCGGAAGCCGGCGGCGTGGATGGATGTGCGCATTGGGGCGCGCATTGGGGTGGTGGTGGGGATTTTCCTGGCGCTGGAATTGGGGGTTGCCATGGCGGGCGCGGGGCTGGTGGCGCGGTTTGTGTTGCACTCGATGGGGAACTTCGACGCGCAGATGGCAGCGCAGATCCAGGTGGTCGAGAAGACCATGCAGCAGCAGACGACGCCGGTCCCGGCAGAGTACTTGCGGTTCATCAACTCGCCGGAGTTTCGCGCGGGGAGCATGCTGGCAACATTCGCGTTTGCGTCCGTGGGCCTGCTGGTGCTGTCCGCGGTGGGCGGTGCATTTGCCGGGCTGCTGCGGATGCGGCGCGGGCCGGCGGTGTGAGCGGGCTGGATTGCCCCTGGGCTGGCGAATTCGGGGATGCGGGCTGGGTTGCAGCGGAGGAAGCAGGCAAGCGAAGACGCCCGATGTTGCGGACAACCTTTCGGGTTGTTGAATAGTCGAACAAAATCAGCCGGGAGCTTTTTTGGGCTGAGCCGGTTTATTCTGCGCCTGACGGGCGGTTGCCGCTTCCGGTAAGCGTTTTCCTTTGATCGATATCCAATCGAGATCCAGCTGGGAGCTGCGAGTGAGGGCGCGCGCAGACGCCTCGCTATCGATGTGATCTTTATCACATCCGTGCCCCAGAGAAATATAGTAAAGTCGTGTTCCGGGGTGCACTCCAATGGTAAATCGCTGCGTAAATCCAGCCTGCCACGAAGAGTTCAAACTTCTGAATGCCGGCGATCTGTATGCTCACGAGCGGCGATCTACCGGCACGGAGTTTTTCTGGCTGTGTGCCACCTGCGCCGCCGGTTTCGATTTGTATCTCGACCCGGCGGGTTGCGTCACAGTAAGGCGGCGGAGCGCCACCAACCGCGCCCAGCCGCCCCATCCGGACAGTCATCTGCGGCTGGTTTCCCGTTCCAGCAAACCAGCACCCAGGCCGCACACGACGCCCGCCAGTGAGCGAACCTTTTCTTTCGTGTTCGACTCCGAGCCGAATTCATCTGCTTTCCGCGCACGCGGCGGCATAGGCCGCTGAACTGCGCGAGACGATCGAAAGTATCCTAACCGTACGGTCCGAGCCAACCAGGGAGGTCCTACGATGGACAAATCAACTGCAATCAGCCATCGGCGAATTGAAGAGGTATACAAGGACGCGCCGCACCTGGCCGGATTTCCGGCGGAGGGGCGTCCGAAGGCCGAAGCCAAGAAACCCGCTGCGAAGGACAAGGCCCACGCGTGGGATACGGCCTTTCAGGCGGACCGGGGCTGCCTGGGCTGCGGGTTGGGGCCGAGGCATCCTGCGCCACGCCTGCAACATTAGAGCGATTGCGCATGCGCGGAGCGGTTCTGGATCTGCGCCGTCGATCTTAGCCGCCGATGCAGGCTGCTGCTTTCCATTCGAATCCCTGAACCCGTAGACTATTGCGATCTGCAACCTACGCGCCGGTTCCAGGAGATTTGCCATGCGCCGCAGCCTGCTTGCGTTGCTCCTGCTCCTCAGTTTTGCTTACCGACCCCAGACTTATGCCCAGACGCCGGCTTCGCAATCGGAGTCGGACCAACTGCGCGCGGCGGCGCAGAAGTTGCTGGCGACCGGCTCAACCGCGGATGCGATGCAGGCTGCCGAACTTCTGGACAAGGCCTCGGAGATTGATGCGCGCGACGCTGCGACCCTGGCCTCCAAGGCGCAGGTGGCGAACCTGCAGCAGCCTGCCGAGTCGGTCTCGAAGCAGCTGATCGACCTGACTCCGTTTCTCTCCTTCGTGATCCTGGCGCTCACCTTCATCTTCAACGGCTACCAGGCGCGCGCGGCCGACCGGGAGAAGCGCGAAGAGGCGATTCGCCAGAGCCAGGCGGACGAGGAGAAGCGATTTACCGACGCCATCACGCTGATCCAGAAGACCGAGCAATTTTCTCCCGCCGCCGCGCTGCTGAGCACATTTTCGACTGGCCCTTACGCGACGCTGGCGCGCCAGGCGGGGGTGAACCTGCTGCTCCATACCAGGAGCTTCGACAACTTCCGCGACCTGTTCAACTCGTTTATTGAGCCGGTGACGCGGGAGAACCTGAACCAGGTGCTCGACCTGCTGCGCACGGTCAGCATCACGGTGGGCCCGCTGCTGAGCAAGGCCTGGGTGAACAATGCGACCGACCTCACCAGCCTGACCCCGGCGGAAGTCGCAAGCTACAACCTGCTGGTGCAGGAACGGATCTTCCTGGGCACCAAGGTCGCGGTTATCCTGCGCCAGCCACGCGCATCGCTGGACCCGATCGACCTGAGCGATATCGGGTTCGATGCCACCGATCTGACCGGCGCCGATCTGCGCGCCTCAATTGCGCCGGCCACGTGGAACTGGGTCAATCTAGACGGCGCCGATCTGCGCGGCATGACCGGGTTCCAGAATAGCTGGTTCTACACCACGGCGTGGTGGCACGCCAGCCATATCGACGAGCCCTTCCTGAGCTTGCTGGCGGAGCGCTTTGGGTTCAAAGAGGGCCAGGCGTCGAACACGCCGCAGGGCATCTCCGCAGAGGACTACCGCGTGAACCTCGAGCGGCTGAAGGCGCAGGCCCAGCAGGCGGAGCGTACGGCCGCGTCCGCGTAGCCGGCGGGGCGATTCGGGCCGGCGCGCTGAGATAAAGGCGCGGATAAAAAGATCGGACAGGCAGAGCGGGATCAACTATGCTGCTCGCATGCGTTGGTTGCCTGGGTTTCTGCTGGTTATCGCCGCGCCTTCCTGTCTTATTGCCCAGAAGACGGAGGCCGATTTGCGGGCGCGGCTGGTGAATCAGCCGCTTTACCTGCGCGGGCATTGGAGCGGGGACACGCTGGCCTTTGACGATGCGGGGCAACTGCAGGGAACTTCCGCGCCGGTGGCGTTCACGCTGGCGGGCGTCGATGTGGAGTCGGTGAAGTTGACGGCCAAAGAGCTGGTGCTAAGCGGCCAGCGGGTTGGGCTGGAGTTCGAGAAGGATGTCCCGAAGCGGGTGGGCCTGATGGTGCGCGAGGGGCTGGGCGAGCCTTTTCCGGAGAAGATGACAATTCGGATCCAGGCACCCGCGGATGGGGATTTCACCGCTGCTTTGGACGCGATTTTTGCGGACAACCTCGCGGAGCTGGTGCCGCTGCTTCCGTCGTACTGGAGGCAATTCGCGGACGGGCATCTGCTCCCCGGGGCAGACGCCAGTGCCGTGGCGCGGGCTTTCCATCCGGAGAAGCTTGCTCGCATCGGCGGAGGGGTGACCCAGCCGCGGCTGCTGACGCATGTCGACCCGCAATTCGGCGAGGCGGCGCGAGCGATGAAATACAACGGGGTCGTGCTGGTGAATTTTGTGCTGGACGACCAGGGGAAGCCGACCCGCTTCCAGATTCTGCACCCGGTTGGGCTGGGTTTGGACGAAGAGGCCGTCGCGGCAGTTTCGCAGTACACTTTTCAGCCGGCCATGGAGAACGGGGTCCCGGTTGCGGTCGAGCTGAACGTCGAGGTGAACTTCCGGATCTTTTAGCACGCGGCGGTACGGCGTTGGCTGGGCGAGTTTTGCACGCGTGGGCCGGGTCTGGGCTGCTATTATCAGCAACGACGGAACGGACGGGGCACTGCTATGAGCGAGACAAGCGAAGTGACTGCTGCTGCGGACAAGGCGAAGCCGAGGCTGCGCGAGAAGGGCCGGCTGATGTCGGCGTCGGAGATTGAGCGGACGCTGGTGCGGCTGGCGCATGAGATTGTGGAGAAGAACGACGGCGCGGCCAACCTGGGACTGGTGGGCATCAAGCGGCGGGGCATTCCGCTGGCGGAGCGGCTGGCGAAGATGATCGAGAACATCGAGAAGCAGCCAGTGGATGTGGGCGTGCTCGACATCAGCTTCTATCGCGACGATTTGTCTACCGCGGGGCCGAGGCCGATTGTGAAGCCGGGCGACCTGGGGTTTGACGTCAATGGGCGCGACATTATTCTGATGGACGATGTGCTGTATACCGGGCGGACGGTGCGGGCGGCGCTGGATGCGCTGTTCAGTCATGGGCGGCCAAAGAGCGTGCAACTGCTGGTGCTGATCGATCGCGGACATCGCGAGTTGCCGATCCAGGCGACGTTTACCGGGCGGATGGTGCCGACCTCGCGGCGCGAAATCATTGAAGTGAAGCTGAATGAAGTCGACGGGCAGGAGCAGGTGCTGCTGGTCGAGTTGGTGGACTGAGGCGCGACGTTGGCCCAAAAAGAGAACCTTGCCCCAGGGGCTAAAGCCCTGAATCCGCGCGGCCCCGGAATGTCCTCAAGACCCAAGGCTGAAGCCTTGGGCTACCAGTCCGGACCTATCTCAGAAACAAAAACTGCGAGTTCGGTGGCAAGGTTAGCAAACTCCGAGACGATAGCGGCGAGCGCGGAGTATGCGGCGGGATCGCTGCTGACGGTGGAGCATCTGTCGGTCGCGGACGTGGCGGAGATTCTGGCGGGCACGGCGCGGCTGGAAGCGATGGATGCGGCGGCGCGGGTGCGGGTGCTCGAAGGGCGGACGATCGTGCTTCTGTTCTACGAGTCGAGCACGCGGACGCGGACGAGCTTTGAGCTGGCGGCGAAGTCGCTGGGCGCGATGACGACGCTGGTGAGTGACAAATCTTCTTCGATTGAAAAAGGCGAGAGCCTGAAGGATACCGGGCTGACGCTGCGCGCGCTGGGGGCGGAGGCGATTGTGCTGCGGCACCTGGCGTCGGGCGCGCCGCTGCTGCTGGCGCGGGTGACGGGGCTGCCGGTGCTGAACGCAGGCGATGGGATGCATCAGCATCCGTCGCAGGCGCTGCTGGACTTGAGGACGATACTGCTGCGGCTGGGGATGGACGCGACGACGGTGCACGCGAAGACTCTGGACGGCGTGACGGTGGTGATTACGGGAGACATTCTGCATAGCCGGGTGGCGCGGTCGAATGCGATGCTGCTGCCGCGGCTGGGCGCGCGCGTGGTACTGTGCGGGCCAGTGGAACTGCTGCCGGAAGACGCGCTGGGGATGGGTGAGGGGATTGAGATTGAACGGGATTTTGATAAGGCGCTGCGAAGGGCGAGCGTGGTGATGATGCTGCGCATCCAGAAGGAGCGGCTGGCCGGCTTCGATCTGAACCTGGGCGAATACATTGCGCAGTACCAGTTGAACGGGGAGCGGCTGGCGAGGTTCGCGCCGAAGGCCGTGGTGATGCACCCGGGGCCGATTATTCGCGGGCTCGAGATTACGGGCGAAGTGGCGGATGGGATGCAGTCGGCGATCGAGAAACAGGTGGCGCAGGGGCTGGCGGTGCGCAGGGCGGTGCTGGTGCGGGCGCTCGGGGTGACGGCATGAGAAGAGGCTTAACACCGATTTACACCGACAGGCGCCGATTTTGTTTTGGGATTAAAGGCCAGGACAATGAGTGAACTTCTGATCCTGAATGGGCACGTAATCGATCCGGCGAGCGGGGTGGATGGGCTGCGCGATGTGCTGGTGCGCGATGGACGGGTTGCGGCGGTGGAGTTGCCGGGCGGGTTGGATGGGGCTGCGAGTTCGTTACCAAAAGAGTTGCAGATTGATGCGGTGGGATGCGTGGTGGCGCCGGGACTGATCGATATACACGTGCATCTGCGCGAGCCGGGGCAGACGCATAAAGAGACCATCGCGACGGGCACGGCTGCGGCTGCGGCGGGCGGATTCACGTGCGTAGTGGCGATGCCGAACACGGCTCCGGTGAATGATTCGGTTGCGGAACTGCGGTGGATGCTGGACGCGGCGCGCGGGCCGGTGGTGAAGCTGCTGGCGATGCCGGCGGCGACGATAGGCAGCAATGGCGCGGAGCTTACGGACTTGAAGGAGCTGGTGCGCGCGGGGGCGGTGGGATTTACCGACGACGGCCGGCCGGTGCTGGAGGACGACGTGATGCGGGCGGCGCTGACGGCCGCGGCGGGCCTGGGCGTGCCGGTGTCGCAGCACGCGGAAGATACGCGGCTGACCGGTGGATGCAGCATGAATGCGGGGCGGGTGGCGTTCCGGCTGGGGCTGCGCGGAATGCCGGTGGAGGCGGAGGCGGGGATCGTCGAGCGCGATCTGCGGCTGCTGCGGGAGATTGAGCGGGTGGACCGGGTGCGGCCACATCTGCATGTGCAGCACGTGTCTACCGCACGCGCTTTGCGGGAGATACGGCGCGCGAAAGACGAGGGGCTAAATGTGACGTGCGAGGCGACGCCGCACCACTTCACGCTGACGGACGAAGCGATCGGTGACTACGACACCAATGCGAAGATGAATCCGCCGTTGCGCGTGGAGGCAGACCGGCGTGCGGTGGTGGAGGCGCTGCTGGATGGCACGGTGGATTCGATTGCGACCGACCACGCGCCACATGCGAGTCACGAAAAGGAAGTGGAGTTCGAGCGCGCGCCGAATGGGATTACCGGGCTCGAGACCGCGCTGGGGCTGGCGCTGCAGGTGCTGCATCGCGAGCATGGAATGCCGCTGGCGCAGGTGATGGCGTTGATGAGCGAGCTGCCGGCGAAGGTGATCCAACTGCGCGAGCGCGGGAATCTGCGGGTGGGGAGCTATGCGGATGTGGTGGTGTTTGATGCGGGTGTGGAGTGGAAGTTTCGGGCGAGCGCGTCCAAGTCGAAATCGCGGAATACGCCGTTCGATGGGGCGGCGATGCTGGGGCGGGTGCGGGCGACGGTGTGCGAAGGACGGGTGGTTTACCGGGGGTGAGCGGAGGCCGCGTTTTTGCGCAGATTGAAAGCGGCAAACGCGCGGGGGCCGAGTTATGATGACTGCAACGCGGCGCTTCCACTGCATGCATGGGGGATGAAAGTTTGGACGATTTCTTAGCTATTTTCGATTCTCCGTGGGTATCGCTCGTGGTCGGCCTCCTGTCCCTCTGGGTGGGATGGTTTCGCGGCCGGCGACAACCTCCGACCAGCATCACGGCCGGAGGAGGAAGGTACGTCTTCGCGATTGTGGGATTACTTCTGTTGGGCCATGCGGTCTATGGGTTCATTCACAATTGAACCGGCAGGAGGGAGAGTGCTGCCTGGGTGAAGCAGGCCTCTCGAGCTAGAGCACGCCGGATTTGCGGGCAGTGGTGGTGATGAGGTCGAGCGCGCGGTCGATCTGGGGGCGAGTGTGTTCGCTGGTCATGATGGTGCGGATGCGGGCCTTGCCTTCGGGGACGGTGGGGAAAGCGATGCCGGTGGCCATTACGCCGGCGTCGAAGAGGGCGGCTGAGAAGTCCATGGTGGCGCGGCCGTCGCCCAGGATGATGGGTGTGATGGGGGTTTCGCTTGCGGGGGTGGTGCGGCCTCCGATGTCGAAGCCGGCGGCGGCGAGTTGGGCTTTGAAGTAGCGGGTGTTGTCCCAGAGGCGGGCGATGCGTTCCGGTTCGGTTTCCAGGATGTCGAAGGCGGCGATGCAGGTGGCGGCGACGGAGGGCGGGTGCGAGGTGGAGAAGAGGAACGGCCGCGCACGGTGGTAGAGGTAGTCGATGAGGTCGCGGCTGCCGCAGACGTAGCCGCCGAGAGCGCCGATAGCTTTGGATAATGTGCCGACCTGGATGTCGACCTTGCCGTGGGCGTTCTGGTGATCGACGCTGCCGCGGCCGTTACGGCCCAGGACGCCAGAGGCGTGGGCGTCGTCGACCATCATGATGGCGCCGTATTTTTCGGCGAGGGCGGCGAGCGCGGCTACGGGGCCGATGTCGCCATCCATGGAGAAGACGCCATCGGTGATGAGGAGCTTGTGGCCGGGCTCGGATTGAATTTCCTTCAGCAGCTCTTCAGCGTGGGCGACGTCCTTGTGGCGGAAGACTTTTATTTTGGCGCGGGAGAGGCGCGCGCCGTCGATGATGCTGGCGTGGTTGAGCTCGTCGGAGAGGATGAAGTCTTCTTTGCCGAGGATGGCGGAGACGGTGCCGGCGTTGGCGGCGAAGCCGGACTGGAAGACGACGCAGGCCTCGACGTTTTTGAAGGCGGCGATTTTTCCTTCCAGTTCCATGTGGATGCGCATGGTTCCGGCGATGGTGCGGACGGCGCCGGAGCCGACGCCGTACTTCTGGGTGGCGGCGATGGCGGCCTCGCGGAGCTTGGGGTGGTTGCAGAGGCCGAGGTAGTTGTTGCTGGCGAGGTTGATGACCTCGCGGCCGTCGTAGTGGCAGACGGGGGCTTGCTGGTCCGAGAGAATGCGCAGGCGGAAGTAGGTGCCGCGGGCGCGAAGGTCGTCGAGGGCGGCGGTGAGGTGGGCGAGCTGGGGGCGGGGCAGAGACGGGGTGGAGCTCATGGCAGGACCTCTAAAACTAATCGTAAACCTTTGCGTTTCAGGGATGTTTGCGGGCGGCTTTCGGTGGGGAACGTGCATCTTACTTGGTGAAGCGCTGCAGGTTTGGTCGTTCTTGCCTTGGGTGCGGCGTCGCAGGAGCAGGACAAATACAGAGATTCTGGCTGCGCCAGAATGACGACGCGTGGGCAATTGGGCAATGACGAAGTATGGGGTTTCACCCGACAAATTCAGGGCATGGGAAAGAGGATACAAACAATGAATCCATATTCGGTTCATACAGGTTGGTTGAAGGGATTGGGCGCATTGGCGCTGGGTGTGGCGTTGCTGGCGGGATGCGCTTCGAAGCAGGATAAGGCGATCGAGGCTGCGAAGAAGCAGGCGGCAGCGACCGGACAGCCACAGCAGGTGGTGACGGTGGACAAGCAGGGAAATACCACGACCACTACGGTGCAGCCGCCGGCCCCGGGACAAACGGCGGAGACGGTTACGACGACGACGCAGCCGGCCGCGACGCAGCCGGGGCAGATACCACCCGCGGCGGGAGTGTACTATCAGCCGGCCGGGACGGCGCCGGGTCAGCCGACGCAGGGCGGAGCAGCCGCGGTGCAGCCGGCGAGTATCGATATTCCCGCAGGCTCGGAACTGGCGATCCGGATCAATGAGAACATCAGCGTGAAGCACACGGAGCCGGGAACGCCCTTCGATGGCGAGGTGGTAGAGCCGTGGGTGGATGCGAACGGCCGGGTAATCCTGCCCAAGGGCACGCCGGTGGGCGGAGTGGTGGATGAGTCGCACCGGAGAGGACACTTCAAGGGCCGGTCGGTGCTGGAGCTGCGGCTGACGTCGCTGACGCTGAACGGGCAACAGTATCCGCTGAATACGCATGACCTGACGGAGACCAAGAAGGGCAAAGGCAAGCGGTCGGCGGCATTCATCGGCGGCGGCAGCGGGCTGGGTATGCTGATTGGCGGCGTGGCGTCGGGCGGCACGGGCCTGCTGATTGGCGGGCTGGCCGGCGGCGGTGCGGGCACGGCGGCGGCCGGGTTGACGGGCAACCGCGACCTGGATATTCCGGCGGAGTCGATTGTGCACTTCAAGCTGGCGGACGATCTGACGCTGCAAGGTTAGAGGCAGGGAAAAGGCAACAGGGAACAGGCAACAGGGAAAGGCCCAGCGCGAGGCTGGGCCTTTCTGTTTAAGGCCTGGGTCAGGCGGCTTTGGATGCGGATTGTTTGAAGAAGGCGAGCAGGTCCATGTTGATCTCGTCTTTCAGCGTGGAGCACATGCCGTGCGGGGCGCCGGGAATGACCTTGAGCTGCGCACCTTTGATGAGTTTGACGGAGAGGCGCGCGGAGTCGTCGATGGGGACGATCTGGTCATCGTCGCCGTGGAGGATGAGGGTGGGGACGTCGAACTTCTTCAGGTCCTCGGTGCAGTCGGTCTCGGAGAAGGCTTTGATGCAGTAGTAGGCGGCGGGGAATCCGCACATCATTCCCTGCATCCAGAAGCTGTCGCGCAGGCCTTGCGAGACTTTGCTGCCGGGGCGGTTAGCACCGTAGAAGGGCGCGCTGAGGTCCTTGAAGAACTGGGAGCGGTCAGCCTGGACACCGGCGCGGAGGCCGTCGAAGACCTCCATGGGCGTGCCGCCGGGGTTCGAGGGGGTCTTGAGCATCAGCGGCGGGATGGCGCCGATGAGAACGGCCCTGGCGACGCGTTTGGTGCCGTGGCGACCGATGTAGCGGGCCACCTCGCCGCCGCCGGTGGAGTGGCCGACGTGGATGACGTCCTTGAGGTTGAGGTGGTGGACGAGCTGGGCGAGATCGTCGGCGTAGGTGTCGAGGTCGTTGCCGTTCCACGGCTGGCTGGAACGGCCATGGCCGCGGCGGTCGTGGGCGATACAGCGGAAGCCCTGGTTGACGAGGAAGTTCATCTGGTCTTCGAAGGCGTCGGCGTTCAAGGGCCAGCCGTGGCTGAAGACCACGGGCTGCCCGGAGCCCCAGTCCTTGTAGTAGATGTGTGTGCCGTCGTTGGTGGTGAACATGCTCATGGTGTTTTCTCCTGGTGTGGAATGTGAATACGGACCGGTCGTTCCAAGTGGCCTGAGCGTTGTAAGGAGTGAGCGGAAGGCTGGTTCCGTGCGGCAGCCCGGTGGACTTGCAGGAAGGACCCTTGACTGGGTTGGAGGCTGCGGCTGCCGCGGACGAGGAAACGGCATTTCGTTCACGCAGGGACCCAGAGGCGGAATAGTACCAGAGGAATGTGAACGGCAGCTACTGAAGCTGAGGGGTCGCGAGTTACGAGCGGTCGAGGTGGGCGGCGACCAGGATAGTGGCTTCGCGGATAATGTCGGGGTCGCTGCCGAAGCCGGGCAGCCATTGGATCGCGGGGTCTTTGCGGAACCAGGTGAGCTGGCGCTTGGCGTAGTTGCGATGGCCCTGGGCGGCGAGCGCGACGGCCTCTTCGCGGGTGATCTGGTTGCGGAGAACGGCGATGGCCTGGGCGTAGCCGAGCGAGGTGAAGGCGCGGCAGTCGAATCCATAGGTTTCGACGAGCTGGGTGGTCTCTTCGACCAGGCCGCGGTCGAACATCTCGTACGCGCGGCGGTTGATGCGGGCATAGAGGTCGGCGCGGGGAGGGTTGAGGCCGAGGCGCAGGATGCGGCAGCCAGTGAGGGCGTCGCGGCCCTGCTGCCACTGCTGCGTGATGGGCGCGCGGGCGGCGAGGGTGACCTCGATGGCGCGGATGATCTTGGGCGTGTCGTTGGCGTGGATGAGCGCGGCGGCGGCGGGGTCGAGGCGGGTGAGGATGTGGTGGAGGTGGGTGGGATTCTGCTCTTTGGCGCGGGCGCGGAGTTTGGCACGGAGGGGTTCGTCGCGTTGCGGTGCAGGGAAGAGGCCGTCGAGCAGTGCGCGCAGGTAGAGGCCGGTGCCTCCGGCGATTATCGGGAGATGATTACGGCTGGTGATTCCGGCAATGGCTTCGCGGGCGAGGCGGCTGTAGTCGCCGGCGGTGCAGGGCTGGTCGGGGGTGAGGATGTCGATGAGGTGGTGGGGGACGCGGGCGCGCTCGTCGGGCGTGGGCTTGGCGGTGCCGATCTCCATGCCGCGGTAGACGGCGACCGAGTCGCAGGAGACGATCTCGCCGGAGAAGCGCTCGGCGAGGGCGAGGGCGAGGGCGGTTTTGCCGCTGGCGGTGGGTCCGCAGAGGACGATGAGGGGTGCGTCTACCAAAGCCGCCACCAGCCGGGGGTGAAGACGCGATGGATGCCGGCGCGCAGGATGGCGAAGACGATGGCGGCAAGAGCGAGCAGGAGCAGGCCGCGGACCTGGCGGCGGCGTTCGAGGTGTTCGGGGGTGGGATTAGGTATCACTTACCGTCTGAGGGTTTTCTCTCTCTCCATGTTGAGCGCCGCAGCTTGTAGGATTCTCCGTCGAACTTGTGGGTCTTAACGCTTGCCCCTGCCGCAGATGACCAATGCGCCGATATATCTCTGTACCCGAGCGTTTTCGTAGGCAGTAGCTCGACGCAATTCGCGCCCATCCGCAGAAGGGTTGTAGCTCGTCCCCCAGACAGTCCCACAATCCAGAACCAAGTGTTGTCAACCCCGGGGAGGGGTGGCGCATCGCCAATGAGGATGAAGGATCGGCTTCGGGTGTTTGAGAGCTGGATTGGCGCGCCTTTCAGGAGCTTTGTGGGGTCGAGTTCGAGATGTCTTTCTTTTGCGTCGGCTTGCGCTTGCTTACCTAGTTCGGAGTTCATGACGGCGGTCAGCACTTCGGTAGGGAGTGGAACGGGCTTGAGTTCGTCCTCCGCTGGTGCACCCGTTTCACAGAACGTAGTTTGTTCCTTCTGTGGTTGGGCGGCGCATTCGCGAGGTGTCAGTTGGGTTGGAGCGAGAGTGAAGGCTAAGAGCAAGCGGATGGTTCTGAGAGTGTTTGAGTAAGTCATATAGCCCGTTCGCAAACCAATTCTAGGCCATCTCGTAATGGCGGGATTTGTCGGCAGAAAGATTCGAAATGTTGGGACGGGTCAGACGCGTGGCAGGTCCTTCGACTGCGGTCGCTTTGCGACCTTCGCTCAGGATGACAGCTTCAACTCGGGATGACAGGCTTCTGCTCAGAATGACGACTCAAGAAGCGTGATGCCAGCGCGGGCGGGCTACTACTGGATGGGGGTGTTGTAGAAGAAGCCGCAGCGGAGTTCGAGGTTGGGGCCGTGGAATTGTTTGGGCAGGGGCGGGAACTGGCCTTCGCTGGTGATGGCGTTCCAGGCGGCCCTGTCCAGCGCCATGTCGCCGGAGGTAGTTTCGAGCTTCATACCGCCGATCTCGCCGTCGGGCAGGATGGTGAAGATGATTCCGGTGATTCCTTTTTTATACAGGGGCGGCTGAACCTCAATGGGAATCAGGGGGTCCCAGTTGCGCTGGATGTCGTAGTGGAGTTTGCGCATGTAGGCGGAGAAGTCGACGCCCTGGGTGTCGGAGAGGATCTGTACGCCGGCCTGGAGCGGGGCAGTCGAGCCGGGAGAGGAGGGCAGGTCGGCGCCGGAACGGCCTGCGAGGGCACCGCGCATGGCGTTTTGCAGGGCATCGTGGGGGCTCTGGCCATTCTGGGCGAAGTTGGGCCTGGGCGCGGAGGGGAGCTCAACCGACGGCGGCGCGGGTTTGGGCGCGGCGGGCAGCGGAATCGTGGGCTGCGGGACCGGCGGCGCGGTATTGTGCGCCTCCTCCTGCGGCGGGGGCGGTGCGGCCTGAGGCGTGGGAGGCTGCGGCGTGGGCGGAGTCTGGCGCGCCAGGCGCTCCATCTCCGCCTGCCGCTTCAGCGCCTCCATGGTCTTGGGGTCGATCTTGGGTGCGACCCTGGGCACGGGCGGCGCCTTGGGCAGGTTCAGGGTGAGCTGCTGGTCATGCTCCTTCATCGCGGCGATGGGATCGCGATACTGCGGGACGTGGAATAGGACGCGCGGCCCGTAGAAGAGGAGCCACCCGATGGCAAGCCAGATGATGACGGAGATGTAGACGGACTCGCGGAAGCGGGCGCGGGAGCGCTCGTCGTCGAGCGTGTCGAGCAGATGGATGAGCTCGTGCTCCTCAAGCACGCCGAAACGGCCGGTGCGGACCTTGATGGGCGCAACCCTGCGGTGCCCGTGGCGGAGCGAGATTTGGGCGTGATCGACCGCGGTAGCAACCTGTACAGTGCCCTGGTTCTCGTCACCCGTATTGGGTGGGGGTACGATCCCGGTCGAGATCCGATCGCCGGGCGGGTCGCTGCTCTGGTCGTTGCCGCGGGCCGGTTTGGGGAACAGCTCTAGGATGGGCATTGGCAATCTTGGTTTTGACGTTGACCCGCACACGATCAGCGTGGCGCGAATGAAGCCTGACCCTTATACAGACCCCGGAAAAGCGCCGGGAGCTTCGCACCTTTGCCATTTTCTCATCTTTTGGGGTGTGGCTGCCGGGGCGGGGGTGTCGCGGAAGTGCTGCCTCGGATGGGGGTGGGATCGCCGGCCCGGGGAATTGGCGGCGGGATGTCACAGAATCGGTTGCAGGCCGGTCTAAATCTAAAGATGTGCGCAGATTGGCGCGTGCGTAGGGCCGGGAGGAATTCTGGCGAACCGAGAGGATGGCGGTGCGATGGCCGGATTGCAGGCAAACGATGCGGAGGGCACGGTGCGGCTGGCGACGTTCGACCAGTATCGCGGCCTGCTGTTCTCGGTGGCTGGACGGGAAGCCGTTCTCGGTGCTGACGTTCGAGGCCAGCGAAGGGCGGATTGAGGCAATCTATATCGTGTCGAACCCGGACAAGCTGGGGCATATGGCGGAGTTGGCGGGGGGTGAGCCAAGTTACCGAGATCCCCGTTTTGGTGCAGTTCGACTGAGCGGGTCAGTTTAGCCGAAGATTCATGCTCGATGACGTTAGCGCGTCAGCCTAAGCCGTTGCCTCTCTTGAGCCTTAGCGAATGGCCTATATTTGACAGCAGATTCCGACTCTGGACTGACGTATGGCCGATGGAGGATCACGAGGCGGATGGGACTACCCTGGTGTTTGATAAGGTCGATTTTTGCTGCCGCTTGTTTCTTGTTGGCGGCATGCGGAACCACGGCGAAGGCACAGTCGGGGCTGTTATTGGGGCTGCACCGCGAGAGCGACGAAAACGGCCGTGAAATTCCTCACCGCACCCTGTGGATTGCGCCGCAGGCAGGGACATTGAAGATCATGGAGCTACCTGACCTGATTGTGCCGCGGAAAACGGGCTTCTGGCGGGTCGGCACGCGGTTTTATTGCGATCCCGATGAGTTGAAAGAAGCGCCTCACAAGGCGCCCTCACCTGATGGCGCCTTCTTTGCCGCGCCTGTGAATCAACGTCCTACTGTTTATGGGGTGGTTCCGTGTCCCGAGCATGTGCAATATCTGGATACAGAAGGAGCCTGTGGGGATGATGTACCTGATGGCGCAAGCGGCATCGATGTATCGTTCGTGAATGATGAATACATATCTTTGAACGATTGGGGGCGCACAGACTGCGGCGGACATCCCGACGGTTCAAATCAGTATCGTGTCGAAAGGCTCGGTGATTCGCCGCTGGCACCGATTGCTTATGGCGACGTTGAAGGCAGTTTGGCTACTAACGACTATGAGTGGCGGGCCGCGGATGCGCTGCTCGAAAACGCCAGCAGAGTCTCCGAAGATGGGCACAAAGTGCCGCTCGGGGAAGGGGATACGGACGAGGACAAGGAAATTCGGGAGAACTTTCCGAAATGGTCAAACATGACCAAATTGGACAAAGTAACCGTGATGCAGACGCTCGATGACGGATGCTTTCCCAAGCATGACGATAAGGAGTGGTATATCACGCGGAAGAACGGAGGGTGGCATGCACGCGGAGGTTTCGACACGCATCGGCTTTGTGGGGTTGCAGTTGATTTTGAACTGCCCTTGCATGCAAACATTGCCGAACCCGTGGCGGGCCCAATCAGTCTGGATGTCATCAAGAATCGGATCACGATAAAGGATGCCTCCGATCTGAAAATGATCAAGGGCGTCAAAGATCTGTTCTGGTCACCGAACCATGAGTTATTGGTTGTCCTGATAAACATGGACAAGGCATGCGTCAGTAGTGCGTTCGAATACTGCACTCCTGAGCAATTAGATCCAGATGATTTCGATGAGACGTCGTTGCTTCAGGTCTATTCACCGCACGGGCAAGACCTGGGTAAGCCGATCATTTCGATGCAACTGAAGGCCTTCGAAAAGCCCGTAATGGCGGAGTGGGCCACAGGCAGCAGCGTGGCGCGGTGGACTGCAGCATTGAGGAAGATCAAAGCCCAGGGAATGGTGAAACCTATTCTGTCATCGTCGTCGCACCCCTGAGCCCGAGCCGCGCGGCGCTACGACTACTGCGGCATAACAACGACTCCCGGGGCGATCAAAGGCGCCCCAAAAGAAACCCTTGTACCGCCTGCAAAGTCGGGTTTTAAGTTCCAGCCCATTCAATACCAGGCCACATGCCGGCGTTGTCACAGATTGCGGGGCTGGGCGGTCTTGTAGGTAGAGCGGCTGCGGCGGAGGGTTTGAGCCGCGCGGCTACAGGAGAGAAGACATGGCTACCTCTACAAATAGTGCGGTCACAGTGAGTGCTTATGCGGATGTCATCGTGGGTTCGTATACCGATCTGGATGCGCCGTTTCTGGCGCCGATCGAGAAGCCGAAGGGCTTGATGATGAAGCTGGCGTACTACTTTACCCGCAAGCAGTTCGGCAAGGTGCTGACGCCGGTGAAGGTGTTTGGCGCGCGGATGCCGGCGGCGTTTGGGATGTTTACGAGAAAGATTGCGAAGCTCGACAAGAAGCTGGAGCTGCCGCAGGAGACGATCTTTCTGGTGCGGGAGCAGGTGGCGCGGCTGAACGTCTGCCGGTTCTGCATGGATATCGGGCGGGCGTTCACGGTGCAGGCGCACATGAACCAGGCGAAATTCGATGCGCTGGAGGAGTACCGGACGAGTCCACTATTCTCCGATACGGAGCGCGCCATGCTGGACTACGTGACCGAGTTGACGCGCGACAAGAAGGTGAACCCGGCTACGTTTGCGCGGATGGCGCGGTTCTGCTCGGAGCGCGCGATCTGCGAGATTGTGTGGCTGGTGGCCAGCGAACATGTGTACAACATGACGAACATCGGGTTGAACATCCACTCGGACATGCTGTGCGATTTGAGCAGGAAGAAGGCGGCTTGATGCAGTAAGCTACACCCATGCCAAGTGGACGCCAGGGTTCGATTCATTTGTTTCGCCTCGCCGGAGTGGACCTGTATCTGCACTGGTCGTGGTTTCTGGTTGCGGTTTACGAGATTCAGGCCCGCAGGGGCGGTTACAGCTCGGTGATGTGGAACGTGCTGGAGTACCTGGCGCTGTTCCTGATTGTGCTGACGCATGAGTTCGGACATGCCATGGCGTGCCGGTCGGTGGGTGGGACGGCCAACCAGATTCTGCTGTGGCCGCTGGGCGGCGTGGCGTACGTGAATCCGCCGCAACGGCCGGGCGCCATGTTGTGGAGTATTGCGGCGGGACCGCTGGTGAATGTGGCGCTGGCGCCGGTGCTGTATGTGGCGATGCGAATGTTGACGCCGCCGGATGCTTACGTCGGTATTCCGGACCTTTACCTGTTCGTGCGCGCGGTCTTCTGGATTGATGTGTCGCTGCTGGTGTTCAACATGCTGCCCATTTATCCGCTGGATGGCGGGCAGATTCTGCGCTCGCTGCTGTGGTTTGTGCTGGGGCGCGGCCGCAGCCTGTGGGTGGCAACGGTGCTGGGGTTTGTGGGTGCGGCTGGATTGATCGTGGTCGCGGTGCTGATGCATTCGCTGTGGGTGGGGCTGCTGTGCGCGTTTATGCTGTGGAACTGCTGGGGTGGGCTGAAGAGCGCGCGGGCGATGCTGCGGCTGGCGAAGCTGCCGCGCCGCCCGGGGTACGCGTGCCCGAGCTGCCGGACCGCTCCGCCGTTGGGACCTTTCTGGAGGTGCGGCAATTGCCAGCAGCCGTTCGATACGTTTGAGACGCGCGGGGTTTGTCCGCACTGCGGGGCACAGTACTCGACGACGATGTGCCTGGACTGCCGGGAGCAGCGTCCGCTAAACGATTGGGTGGTGGGCGCGCGTGCAGACCTGGGCGTGGTGAGCGGGAGCTTCGAGGCGAAATAAGGCGTGGACGTTGACCGTTGTACGATCTACGTTTTTCGTTGGAAGCGGGCCGGTGTTGACGGTGAGGCCGCAGTATCAACGGACAACGGACAACGTGGAACGGAGAACGCACGATGGCGGGAGCGAAGAAAGCGACGAAGGCGGCAGCGCGGTTTGGTGAGGATACGCGCGCGGCGGTGCTGACCGTCAGCGATGGGTGCTTCCACGGCGCGCGGGAGGACCGCTCGGGGCCAGCGGTGGTGGAGTTGCTGGAGGCGGCCGGCGCGGCGGTGGTGGTGAGGGAGACGCTGCCGGATGAGTTGGAGCTGATTGCGGCGACGCTGCGGAAGCAGGCAGCGAGCGCGAGCCTGATTGTAACCACTGGCGGGACGGGGTTGGCGGCGCGGGACGTGACTCCGGAGGCGACCAGGATGGTGTGCGAGCGGCTGGTGGAGGGGCTGGCGGAACGGATGCGCGCGGAGGGTTTGCGGCAGACGCCGATGGCGGCTCTGAGCCGGGGAGTGTGCGGGGTCCGCGTGGGTGCAGCGGGACGCGCGACGCTGATTGTGAATCTGCCGGGGTCGCCGGCGGGGGCGGTGACGTCGCTGGAGGCAATCCTGCCGCTGCTGCCGCACGCGCTGGACCTGCTGGCGGGGCGGACGGGACATTGAAGCAGTTGGGAGTTGCAGGTTGTCAGTTGAAAACACCGCACTGTCCTGCCTTTCCTGACAACCTTGAACCTGCAACCTGCAACTGACAACTGACCTGCAACTGACAACTCACAGGCGGCGACGTAGAATCACAAGTTGTGAGAATTCACCCGGTTGTCGTGCTGCACAAGATCAACGCGGTCCTGATCGCTACGCTGAAGCCGCTGGGAATCTGGGGACTGGGCGGGCTTGCCTTCATCGATTCGGGCGTGTTTCCGCTGCCGACGACGATGGACGGCGTGGTGATCGGATACGTGGCGACCGACCACAGGAAGTTCCTGCTGTATGTGCTGATGGCGGCGGGGATGTCGGCGGTTGGCAGCCTGATTCCGTACTATGTGGGGCGCGCTGGCGGCGAGTTGTTCCTGCTGAAGCGGATCAACCGGGCGCGCTACGAGGGGCTGAGGGACAAGTTCGAGAACCAGGAGTTCATGGCCATCATGATCCCGGCGATGATGCCGCCGCCGATGCCGATCAAGCTGTTCGAGTTTGCGGCGGGCGTGTTCGAGATGAAGCCGCTGCCGTTCGCGACGGCGATCTTCTGCGGCAAGTTCGTGCAATTCCTGGTGTGCGCTCTGATTACAGTTTTCTATGGGCCGGAGATCGCGCACACGGCGCGGATCGCGGTGCATGAGCACCTGGGGATTGCGCTGGGGTTTGTGGGCGCAGGGGTATTGTGGATCTTCGCTTATGTTCTGCGCAAGCTGTTTGGGGGGCGCGGCACCAAGTTCCCGCTGGAAGAAGCGGCGCAGGATGACGATCTGACGACGGTGCCTTAGAGGCGGTTGTCAGTTGCAGGTTGCAGGTTGTTAGTTGAACGACACTGCTGCCAGCCGACTTCAACTGACAACTTGCAACTAACAACGCGCGACTGCTTTACGCCAGGGGCTGGTTGTGGGCTGCGTGCATGGATTCCACGATTTTGGCAGCGAGCACGGGCAGGCCGAAGAGCGCGCCAGCGACCAGGGCGGTGGAGACGAGGTCGTTGCGGTAGAACGGGATGGCCGCGGTGTAGCAGGCGGCGAGGCCGGCGAGGGTGTGGGGATACATGCTGGCCGCGGTGCCGCCGATCCAGACCATGAGGTTGCTGAGGAGGAAGAACGAGGTCGACGAGGCCAGCGCGCCGGCGCCGACACGCAGCACGCTGGGCTTTTGCAGCAGGCCCATGCCGAGCAGGCAGACGGCGGCGTACCACAGCCAGGTGACCAGGTAGGAGCCGGCGTGGAACGCATAGCCGTAGGCGTAGACGGTGAGGTAGTAATCGGTCGCGATGAGGACGGCGAGCGCGGAGGCGAGCATCAGAGGGGCACGCTTTGCGCCGTGCATTCTGGAGCCGAAGAAGAGCAGGCCGCCGCCGACCGCGGTGAAGTTCCAGCCGGCGCTGTGGAAGGCGTGGGGAAGGATGCGGCTGACGACGGCAAGCAGAAGGACAATATAGGCGAGCATGGGAACCTCGGAGATCCGGTAATTGGGCGCGAAGGACGCGCGGATGGGAAAAACCTGTCGTCTACGATTCTCGGTCTTCCTGGGGGGCGGGGTCAAGGAGTTGCCAGTTGCAGGTTGCGGGTTGCAGGTTGTCAGTTGAAGGCAAATGAGCCAACCCAGCGCACCTGCCAGTTGAAGGTGAGTCAAAGAAGGCGATCAACCTGCAACCTGCAACTGACAACTGTTTCTAGGCCAGGCCGGAGCCGCTGGCGAGCAGGGAGTGGAGGGTGATGTCGTCGAGGAAGCTGAGTTCGAGGCGGATGGTGACGATCTGGCCGAGGTCGGTGGTGACGCGGAGGTGCTTGCGGCGGGTGCAGAGTTCGGTGAGGGCTTCGTGGCCGGAGCGGGTGAGTTCGACGCCGGTGGCGATGATGGCGGCGTAGAGGTCGAGGATGGCGCGGAGCTGGATCTCGATGCGGAACTCGATGTTGGAGGGCGAGAGGGTCTTGCGCTCGATGATCCAGCCGCCGCAGTTGGTGAAGGCGGCGGTGAGGTCGGGGAGCAGGCCGTGGCGCTGTTCGTAGGTGAAGGCCTGGATGTCGAGCAATTCCATAATGCCGGTGCGCCGCCGCGGCTGGTATTGTTTGCCGCTGGAGTGTTCATCGGAGATTAAGCGGTGGTGCGTGATGGCGGAGGTGGTACGGGGGTCACGTGACTTGTCAGTTGCAGGTTGCAGGCTGTCTTTTGAAGACAGACCGCTTCTGCGGACTCGTCGGGAACTGAAAAACCTGTAACTGACAGCCTGCAACCTGCAACTAGTTCTCCATAATCACGACGGCGAGGGCTACATCGCGGCTGTGGGTGAGGGAGAGCGATATATGGGCGACGCCGAGCGAGCGGGCGCGGGCTGCGGCGCGGCCGGTTAGATCCAGCATGGGGCGTTCGCCGGGGGCGCGGGTGACTTCGAGTTCGAGCCAGCCGACGCCGCGGCTGATGCCGGTGCCGAGGGCTTTGGCGCCGGCCTCTTTGGCGGCGAAGCGGGCGGCGAAGCTCTCGGCGGCGTTCTTTTTGCGTTGGCAGTATTCGATCTCGTGCGGGGTGAAGACGCGGCGGAGGAAGCGCTCGCCGAAGCGGTCGACGCTGTGGGCGATGCGCGCGATCTCCGTCAAATCCGTACCTACGCCAATGACCATGGGTGGCCTTTACGAATCCGGGGCTGCGGATTCTGCATCCATCCTAGAGCAGAACCAAGTGGGAGCAGAACCACCTTCGGTTTGAGTGCGAAATGCGGGCGGGGGATGGTACCCTCTCATCAAGCTTTTTCCGTGGTTTTTGAAGCACGCGGTTCGCACGTGGTCGGCAGACAGGATCGAGGAGGTTTATGCCCAGCCAGCAGGAGGTCCGATGGTCGCAACTGAAGATCGGGGTGATCGTGCTGGTGTCGGCCGTGATTCTGACGACACTGCTGTTCCTGATGACGAGCGCGTCGGGGCTGGGACTGTTCTCGCGCAAACTGACGGTAACCTCATATTTTGCCAACGCCGGCGGATTGAAGGTGGGCGCGGCGGTGGACCTGGAGGGCTACACCATAGGGAACGTGAAGACCATCAGCGTGGTGACGACGCCCGAGCGCAAGCTGACGCCGGTGCAGGTGGTGATGAAGATCGACGGCAAGTATCAGCCCAGCCTGCACACCGACTCGACGGCGGCGCTGTCGACGGTGGGTATCCTGGGCGATACGGTGGTGGACATCAACAGCCGCATGGCGACCGGCCCGATGCTGCAGGATGGCGATGAGCTGAAGGCGAAAGAGGAGCGCACGATCCAGGAGATCGAGGACCAGGGCGAGGCGGCGCTGGACCAGTTCAGCGTGATGCTGACCAAGGCGAACACGATTGTCGACAATCTGCAGGCGGGCAAGGGCACCATCGGGCAGTTCATGACTAACCCGGACGTTTACAACAAGCTAAACGCCACCATGGATGAGATCCACCAGTTGACGGTGAAGATGAACAGCAACGACAACACGGCGGGCAAGTTCTTCAACGACCATGCCGAGATGTACGACAAGATGAACGACATCGTCGCCAAGGTGGACGACATCACCAACGATCTGCAGAACGGCAAGGGCAACTTGGGCAAGGTTCTGAAAGATGAGTCGGCGTACAACAACGCCAACGAGTCGCTAAAGAATCTCAACGCCATCCTGGCCGATGCGCAGGCCGGTAAGGGCGCGGCCGGCATGTTGCTGAAAGACCCCGCGACCGCAAAGAAGCTGGACGATACGCTGACCAAGCTTGACGATCTGCTAACCGGCATCGACGAGGGCAAGGGGACCGTGGGCAAGTTGTTCAAGGACGATACGACGAGCACGAACTTCAACAATCTCCTGACCAATTCCAGCGATCTGGTCACCGCCATCCGCCAGGACCCGAAGAAGTATCTGTCGATCAAGCTGCATATCTTCTAGGCGTGTGGGCCTTGCGGCGCCGCCCGCGGCCCCGGCATGAGTTTGGACGGCTTCAATGCCGTCCTGAATTGGGGTTGTCACGGCGTTCCACGCCTGACGTGAACCCAACGGATTTCCTGAGGAGAACCTATGCGCTGGTGGTATGCCCTTCCCCTGATTCTGACGTTGTGCGTCCCTGGTCGCGCGCAGTCACCCGGCGATGCTTCCGGCCCTACGGCGGCGCCCAAACAGCCCATCAGCTTCGACCTGTCGGCCATCGACAAGACCGCCGACCCGTGCACCGATTTTTATCAGTATGCGTGCGGCAACTGGATGAAGGACAATCCCATCCCCGCCGATAAGGCCCGCTGGGGCCTGTTCGACGAGCTTGCCGAGCGGAACCGGTATCTGCTGTACCTCGACCTGAAGGATGCGGCAGCGTCGCCTAAGACCGCGTTGCAGACGAAGTACGGGGACTACTTCGCCGCGTGCATGAACGTGGAGCTTGCTAACCGGCTTGGCGCAAAGCCCATCGAGCCGGAGCTGGCTCAAATTGCGGCCCTGACCGGCAAGCAGCAGCTTGCTGGGTTCAATCTGGAAGCCAATCGCCAGTATTACGGGGCATTTCTATTTGACGTCGGCGTAACCCAGGACCAGAAGGACGCGAGCAAGCAGATCCTCGCGACCCGCCAGGGCGGACTTAGCCTGCCGGACCGCGACTACTATCTGAACGACGACGACCGCAGCAAGAAGATCCGCGAGCAGTACATCGCCCACGTGACGAAGATGTTCGAGCTGATGCATGACTCGCCCGAGGCTGCCGCGCAGGAGGCCAGCGATGTCATGCGTATCGAGACCGCGCTGGCGCGGGGCTCGCAGAGCCGGGTGGAGCTGCGCGATCCCGCCAACACCTACCACGTCATGACCATCGCACAACTCGAGGCCAGCTCTCCCGGCTACGACTGGAAGCAGTTTCTCGACGGCGAGGGTCTGGCCAGGGTGGAGACGCTGAACGTGATCTCGCCCGAATACGTCAAGACGGTCGACGCCATTCTGCAGACGGAGAGTCTGGACGCGGTAAAGCACTACATGCGCTGGCACGTGCTGCACGCCGCCGCGCCGCTGCTCTCCGACGCGTTTGCCACGGAGAACTTCAACTTCTTCCAGGCCACGCTGAGCGGCCAGCAGGAGCAGACGCCGCGCTGGGAGCGCTGCACCAGCGCCACCGACAGCGCCTTGGGCGAGGCGGTGGGGCAGGACTGGGTGAAACAGCACTTTCCGCCAACCGCCAAGGCCAATGTGAACAAGCTGGTCACGGCACTGGACACGGCGCTGGCCGAGGACATCAAGGCGCTGCCCTGGATGAGCGATGAGACCAAGGTCCAGGCCGAGGCCAAACTCGCGGCGATGGAGCGTAAGATCGGCTACCCGGACCACTGGCGCGACTACACCACATTGGTGGTCAAGCGCGACGACCCGGTGGGTAACGCCGAGCGCGCGGGCCAGTTCGAAATGCGCCGCAATCTGGCCAAGCTGGGCAAACCGGTCGACAAGTCGGAGTGGGACATGACGCCGCCGACGGTGAATGCCTATTATGCGGGCGAGCAGGTCAACATCAACTTCCCGGCCGGGATTCTGCAGCCGCCGTTCTATGACGACAAGATCGATCCGGCGGTCAACTTCGGCGCTATCGGCGTGGTAATTGGGCACGAGATGACGCACGGCTTCGACGACCAGGGCGCTAAATTCGACTTGCATGGCAATGTTCACAACTGGTTCACGGCCGATGACCTGGTGAAGTTCAACGAGCGCACGAAATGCATCGCCGATGAGTACTCGGGGTTTCAGGTTGCGCCCGGCCAGAACCTGAACGGAAGACTGACGCTGGGTGAAAACACCGCCGACAATGGCGGTTTGCGGATTGCGTTCCGTGCGCTGGAGGAGACGCTGGCCAGGGAGGGCGCAGCCGCTGAACCCGGTTACACCGACGGCAAGCGCGACGGATATACACCGGAGCAGCGCTACTTTATCGCCTACGGTCAGGTCTGGTGCGGCAATCAGCGCGAGGAGGCGGCGCGGGTGCAGGCGCGCACCAATCCCCACAGCACCGGCGAGTGGCGGGTGAAGGGAGCGGTCCAGAATTTTCCTGAGTTCGGCAAAGCCTTCGCCTGTCATGTGGGCCAGCCGATGATGCCGGTGAACACGTGCCGGGTGTGGTGAAGAACAGTTGCAGGTTGCAAGTTGCAGGTTGTCAGTAGATCGACCGGGGCAGGTATCGGCGGGTGGGGGTGGTCGAGTGACTCTCAGCTTGCAACCTGCAACTCCCCAACTGTTTCCTATGGAAAGTGGCGCAAAGTCGCCGCAGCTTCTACAATAAGCGGTAGGCTTTAGTATCCCTAGAGAATTGCTCGCAGCAGAAGGCGCGTCGCGTTAAGGGCCGTCGGCGAGGATTAAGGAAGCACATGACGTTTCGCAGGATTGGCCGGATCTCCAGGGCCTTAGTAGTATCCATGGCGGTAGTGCTGGGCATGTCGGCGTGCGGTGGCTACACGGTCGGCTTCATGTGGGTCCTGGGCACGCAATACAACCAGATTGCCGGCTTCAAGATCGACGACTATACGGGCAACCTGACCACGATGGTGAACTCGCCGTATCCCTCCGGGGGCTCCAACCCGGTGTCGGTCGCGGTGCGGGTGGGCGGGAACTTCGTGTTTGTGGTGAACAAAGGCACGGGCAAGGGTGACGGCAACGTCGCGGTGTTCGCGGTGGGCGAGGACGGCATTCTGACCTTCCAGGCCACCTACAACACCGCCGGCAACACGCCGGTGTGGGCGGCCGGAGATGGGACGGGCGGTTACCTTTACGTGTTGGATTCGCAGGCCCCGGACTATGCGACCACGGGTAATGGCGACATTACGGTTTTTGCGGTGGACGGCAGCACCGGCCGGCTGCAACTGGTGCCGAACCAGTTGATCAAGAATGCCCAGGGGCAGCAGTTGAATTACTTTGAGGTTGGCCCGGCGCCGACCACGTTCCGGGTCGGCGGCCAATGCCTGTACACCTTGGACTCAGGCGACCAGACGATTTATCCATACGGGATCGGCGGGTCCGGGCAACTGACGGTCGAGACGAATTCGCGGATTATCGTTGGCCAGCCGGGTGTGACCAACCTGACGTCCATCAATATAAGCGGCGCCAACATCTACATTACGGATGCGGCCCCCACGCCAACATCCACCGGCGGAAGGATTCTGCCGTACACCACGGGTTCGGGCTGCAGCCTGAGCCCGCAGGCCGATGGCGCGGTGAACAATCTGCCGACGACCTCGGATCCGGTGTACAGTCTGACCGATTCCAAGAACAAGTTTTTGTATGTGGTGAACCACAGCTCGACCAACTCGAACTACGCGAACAGCACGATCTCGGCGTATGTGATCGAGACCACGGGCGCGCTGGTGCCGATCTCGGACCCGCAGAATCCGTATCCGGTCGGCAATGGGCCGGTATGCATGGTGGAAGATCCATCGAGCCAGTATGTATACACGTCCAACTCGAACGACGGAAGCGTGACCGGAAAGTTCATCAACTCGAACACCGGCCAGCTCTCCGATCTGTCGCGTGGCTCGGTGTTTTCGGCGACCGGCCTGGCGACTTGCCTGGCTGTAAGCGGCAATGTCGATTAGGCGCGGAGCAGGGAACTTGAGGCGTGATGCGGAGTTTATCGTCAGCTTGCAGACGGGCGGCAGCGAGGCGATGCTGGCCTGCTTGCCTTTGGGATGAGGGCGGGAAACTTGTTTGCCCCGGAGCTATTGAATCGCATGGAGTTTAAACCGATGGGCCGCGCGGTAAAGGCCTCGATGTTGTCCTTGGCAATGGCGCTCGGCGTCACCGCGTGCAGCAACGACTACACCGTGTCCTACGTGTACATGACGACCGCGAAGACGCTGCCGCACGGGCTGATCAACGCCTACCAGGTGGATTACCAGTCGGGCTATCTGTATACGCTGGCCGATTCGCCCATCGACGCCGGAGGCCGGGACACGGTGGGGCTGGTGGTCGCGCCGAACGAGCTGTTTCTATACACGGTGAATAACTTCGACTCCGACGTGGTGGAGTTCGCGATCGGGACCGACGGCAAGTTGTATCCGCAGAACACCTACAACATCTCCGGGAGTTTGCCGACTGCGGCTGCGATCGATGCGGCCGGGAAGTTTCTGTACGTGACGTTTACGTACCAGAACAACGCGAACGGCACGGAGCTATATACTCCGGCGAACCCGGGGCCCGGCGGAATCTCGATCTTCCCGATCAACTCGAACAACACGCTGGGGACGCCGACCACGGTGAACGTGGGACGGAATCCAATGGGGATTATCACCAGTGCGGTGGGCAACTACGTGTACGTGATCGACCAGGACTCGGCCAGCTCGGCCAACCTGCTGGGCTTCTCGGAGAATGCGACCACCGGGGCACTGACGCCGCTTCCCGGGGTAACCATCAACCCGGGGAACGTTGCTTCGACCGGCTACGCGTCGGGATTGAATCCCAGCGGCCTGCTGGAGGACCCGACGTCTACCCACCTGTATGTCACCGATCAGACGCTGAGCCAGGTGGCCACTTATTCGGTGGGGACGAACGGCGTTCCGAGCCTGACCGGCGTCACGGGGACGGACGCGGGACCGATGGGCATGGCGTTCGATCTCGACCACAAGTATCTTTATGTAACGGCCTACACCGCGAACGTGCTGGACGGATTCACGATCGGGGCCAATGGAGTGCCGGTGCGGTCGACCGTGGCGGGGACCGTGCAGACGGGGACGGGACCGACCTGTGTCACCATCAGCGGAGCCCCGAGCAACGCCAATCCCATCCACGCGATTTACCTGTATACATCAAATGCGCTGAGCAACAACCTCACCGGGGAGCAGTTGAACGAGACGGATGGCAGCCTGAACCAGATTCAGCAAAGTCCCTTTGGCGGCAGCGCGCTGCCCACCTGTGCGGTCACGGTGCCAGCGTTTCCGCTGCGGAATTACTAGAGATAGACGGTTGAGGCAGGTGTGCAGTTGAGCAAGACAAGATTTTCCGCAGGCGGCGCGAAGCTGCCGGGACGAAGGAAGCAGATGAATTTCGAAAAAATCAGTCGAACGGCGAAGGCCTCGATCGTGTCACTGGCGATGGTCCTGGGCCTGTCGTCGTGCAGCCTCGACTACGTTGTCGGGTACGTGTACATGACGACCAGCCACAGCTCTCCGGGCGTGATCAACGAGTACGGCATCGACTTCCAGTCGGGTGCGCTGGACTCGATCGGCACGGTAAGCGCGGGCAACGACCCGGTGCGGCTGGTGGCCTCGCCCAGTGGCAAGTTCGTTTACGTGATCAACCAGGCGGATTCGACGGTGCAGGAGTTTGCCGTGCAAGGCAACGGGACGCTGACCTCGGAGAACACCTACAAGATCACCGGCACGTCGCCGACCGCGGTTACGATCGACCCGCAGGGCGCGTTCCTGTACGTGACCTATAACAACGGCTATAGTGCGACCAATCTGGTAGCGGGCGGAGTCACCATCTTCCCGGTCAACGCGGACAACTCGCTAGGCACGGCAACCAACGTCAAGGTCGGCAACAACCCCGTGGGCGTGGTGGTCAGCTACTTCAACCACTTTGTGTATGTGCTGGACCAGGATCCTGCGAACCCCAGCATTCTGAGCTTCTCGCAAAACACCTCGACCGGCGCGTTGACGCCGATCACAAACTTGATTACGGGCTCGCTGATAACCCCTGCCGGCGTGGTGCCCAGCGCCATCGCCGAGGAGCCGACTTCGCGATTCGTTTATGTGACCGACCAGGCGGCCAACCAACTGATCGGGTACACCGTGCAGTCGAACGGCGCGCTGACTGCCATGATCAACGGGCCGTTCCAGACCGGACTGTTTCCCATAAACCTCACCATCGACCCGCAGGGAAACATCATGTACGTGGTGAATTTCAACGCGGATACGGTGGAAGGCTATGCCATCGACACGATTACGGGTACGCCATCAGGTGCGGTGGGTGCGTTTGGCCAGGCAGTTGGCACTGGTCCGACCTGCGTGGCGGTCGATCCCGCGCTGGGTACGTTCCTGTACGTCTCGAACAGCCTGGACAATACGGTTACCGGCGAGCGGCTGAATCCCAGCACGGGCGGCTTGTCGGGGGTGCAGAACTCGCCGTTCCCCGGGGCCGGAACGCCCACTTGCCTGGCGATTGTGCCGAACGGGTCGCACGCCTCGCAGATCATCAATCCGTAGCTCGCCGGCTTCAATAGGGCGCGAACGAAAGCCCCCCTCGTGGGGGCTTTTCGTTTGGCAGGGTGCTGAATGGGCTGGGAGGGGCGCAAAGCAGAGCGAGATTCGCACGCAACTTATGGCTCGGATTGGGCTTCTAATTCATGGGCTTCCAATTCGAGGCTTCCAATTCGAAAGGAGCAAGGAGAATCTATGCGCTACTTCAAGTTTTTTGCCGTTCTCGCCGTCGCGGGTGCGCTGCTCTGCGCGGGGTCGGTGGCACCGGCCCAGATTGGGATCGGAGTCAACATTGGTCCGGCGCCGATTTGCCCGTACGGGTACTTCGACTATCCACCGTATGACTGTGCTCCGTACGGATACTATGGCCCGGATTGGTTCATCGGGGGGTTGTTCATTGGAGCGGGGCCGTGGTTCCACGGACCGCACGGCTTCTATGGCCACGTCGACAACCGCTATGATCCGCGCAATGGATATCACGGGCCTTTGCCGGAACGCGGCGCGAAGCCGTTCCAGCACTTTCAGGGGAATGAGGCGCGCGACGGGCAGGGCCATGTAGGTACTGCCGGCCATGCACCGACCAACGAGCACATGCCCGGCGTGCAGGGCGGCTACCACTTCAGTGGCGGCGGCGGCGCGCGCGGCGGCGGACGCGGCCACTAGGGCGCGGCTTCGAGGCGCAGGAGGGCCCGCTGAGGTCAGGGGGGCCTCCTTTTGCGCAAAGAAACCCACACGTCGGACCAACTGAAGCGTATGCTTGCGTGCAAGAACGGGAGGCCCGCAATGGTCCGCCTCAGTAAGCCAGTTTGTATTCAGTCACTTATCGCAACTCTCCTCGCAGGGGCATGCACTGCTGTGCCGGTGCGGGCACAGGCGTATTCCGGAACAACTGCATTTGCCGTGCGAGCCGCCACGACCCAGCCCAATGGCCGGCCACAGGCCTCGCCGGAAGTAACGACCATCCGGGAGTACAGCAACCTGGTGGTGGTGGATGTGGTGGTCAGCGACTCGCAGGGGAATCCGATCCACGGATTGCGGCCGTCGGACTTCGCGCTGCTGGAGAACAACAAACTGCAAATATTGAAGCACTTCGAGGAGCACAGCGCAGTGCCGGCTTCCGATCTTAAGATTGCGCTGGCGCCCAAGCTGCCCCCCGGCCTGTTCACCAACAAGACGCCGGCGCCGGCGAATGGTCCGGTGAATGTGCTGCTGCTGGATTATCTAAATACACCTTTGGCCTCGCAGCCGTTTTTGCGGATGCAACTCAGGGAATTCCTGGACAAGGCGCCCGCGGGGACACGCATTGCGATCTTCTTCTTGAATACACAACTATCCATGCTGCAGGGATTCACGTCGGATATGTCGGTGTTGAAGGCGGCGCTGGCGTCGAAGAAGGGAGTGCCGGATGTATCGCACATCGCGCAGGGGAAGGACACGACCCTGGATGCTCTGACGATCAACCAGCCGCAAGAAATAATCGACAGCGTCCATCGCATGGAGTCGCTGGATGCTTCCGACAGGCGCAACATGCAGGCGCTGTACACGTTGAATGCCTTCGACATGCTGGCGCGCTATCTGGTCGGTATTCCGGGGCGGAAGAATGTGATCTGGTTCTCGGGAGGCTTCCCCCTGGATGTGGAGCCCGACTTGAACGAAGCCGACCCAAACGATTCGGTGGTGCGCAACGACGATGCGGTGCGCCAGACAGACAATCTGTTGACGCGGGCGCAGGTGGCTGTGTATCCGGTGGATGCACGCGGATTGCAGGGCGACCCGGCTCTGAGCGATGGTCTGGGCGGCCAGGCCCTCCTGGATGCGAGGGCGAACGCGGCTTACAATCTCGCTGTCCCGTCCGGCGTTACCCCCGACAAAGCCAACGATGCCGTCCAAGGGGCCAGCGTGATGGCCTGGTTGCAGACCCACGCGCAAGAGCAACTGACGATGATGGCCATGGCCGAGGATACCGGCGGCGAGGCTTTCGTGAATACCAATAGCCTGGCGCAGGCTGCGACCAGGGCGATCGAGCATGGCTCGAACTACTACACGCTGACATACTCGCCGACAAACATCCAGTGGGACGCGAGGTTTCGGACGATCAAGGTGAAGGTGAACCAGTCGGGGGCGAAACTGATCTATCGCAACGGCTACTACGCCGTCGATCCCAACGACCGCAACAAGCTGAACGCGGCGGGCGCAGCGACCGCATTGGCTCAGACGAATACCATGGCAACGGCAATGATGCACGGCGGCCCGGAGGCCACGGAGATTCTGTTCAAGGTGCGCATCCGGCCGGTGAACGAGGTTCCGAGCGATGCGGTGCCGGCGAGCAATCAAGTGAATCCGAAAATGAACGTTGTGGGTCCGTACCGGCAGTATGCGGTGGACCTGGTTCCGGATGCGCAAGCGGTAAATTGCCACGAAGGGGCCGATGGCAACCGTCACTGTGCGATCGAGGTCTGGACCTTCGTCTACAACAGCGACGGAGAGAAGGTCATTACCGCGAGCAATCGCCTTCACAACCTCCTGACTCCTGCGGACTACAAGAAATTGCTGGCCGGCGGGATGGCATTTCATCAGCAGATCAGCGTTCCAGCGAAGGGCGAGTATTATCTGCGCACTGCTATTCACGACATGGTCTCAGACCGGGTGGGCGCAGTCGAGGTCCCGGTTGGGGCGGTCGCACGGCTGGATCCGCTGAAGCAGGTTGCAGCAGTAGCTCCGGCACCGACGAGTACGCCCGCGGTCTCAGTCCCGGTCGAGGTGCCGTCTACCGCGCCGCCTGCGGCCGAACCGACGGCGCCGCCCACCCTGAAACGACGTGCGGCCCCCTCGACCAATTCTGCCGATCCGACGGGAACGCCGAACTAAGCCGGACGGCCGGTGGGGGAGCGGCTGGCGGTTGGCAAGCGACGTGCCATAGAGGAGGTTGCGGCCGCGGATGCGACCTGAACCGATCGCATCCCGCCGCTACAGCTCGCGCGAGAGAACGGCCTTGATTATCCTGATTCTTACCTTCATCACCCTGTTTCTTGCGGTCTTCTCGCCCAGCCTTGTCTTCATTCACAAGTGTGAGCAAGCAAAGGAGTTCAACGCCTGGAAGGAGCGGCAGCAGGGGCGGATAGAGGCGGAGAACGAGCGGGTGTGGCGCAGGAGCAAGCAGATGATTCTGAGCTGACGAGTAGGGTGCGGCGCGCCGGCCTTGGTGGGAAATAGTTTGGCCAACGCATTGCAATGTCTTGCACTTGCCTCTGGTTCGAGAGCAGGGGTGGATTACTGGGCGGCGCGGCGCTGCATGATGGCGCGGCGGGCCGGGCGTTCGACCAAGTACATGGCGGCAATGGCGAGCAGCAGCGTGGCGGCGTAGGAGACCCAGGGATCGTATGCGGCCAGGTGCAGGCGCTCCGGTACATGGTGGTTGCGCAGCAGGTTGATGAAGTTGAAGTGCAGCAGGAAGAGCGCGTAGCTGGCCTGGCCGAGCAGCTCGATGGGCTTCCACGCAAAGAATGACGCGAAGATGTTCTGGCCGCTGAGGCCGATGACCAGCGCGGCAAACAGCGGTACCAGGAAGCCGCCATGCATCAGGATGTAGGGCACGTAGGCGACGGCCTTGGCGAAGAACAACGCCATCGCCGCAAGGCTGGCGCCGGCGACCAGCATGCGCTGACGCGGGGCGAGCACCAGGGCCCCCTGCAGCTTGGCCAGAGTGATTCCCGCAAGGAAGGTGCAGGCGTAGGCCAGCGGCGTGTACTTGAGGGTGCGAATCCAGACCCCCGACGAGTAGCGGTCAGCAGCGCCGGCGAGGTGGTCGGGATTGAAGTGAATGTAGAGCGCGTGCGGGACCAGCCCCAGCCCCCAGACTCCGAGCAGAAGCGCGACCAGGCGGCCGGGAGTCCTGGGCCAGGGCCAGCGGATGATCCAGGGGAAGGCGAAGTAGAAGGCCGCCTCGCAGGAGAGCGTCCAGGCGACCGTGTTCCAGAAGGTGGCAAGCGCAGGGCTCCAACCCTGCAGCAGGAACGGGGTGAGGACGACTCCGGCGAAGAACTCGCCGTGCGAGCGGGCGTGCCACTCCGCGCCCAGCATGCCCAGGAAGAGTACGAGCGAGAGCAGGTAGATGGGGTAGAGGCGGGCGAAGCGGGCGCGCCAGAATTGGCGCTTGTCCAGCTTGGCGGGCCGGTCGGCATAGTTGTACGCAAGGATGAAGCCGGAGAGGAGGAAGAAGAAGCCGACAAAGACGTAGGAGTTGTCGATGACCGGATAGAAGTACTTCATGTGCGGCGGCGTGAAGTGAAAGAGCATGATGTTGACGGCCAGCAGGGTGCGCACGCCGGTGAGCGCAGGCAGTTGCGGCTTGCGAACCGGCGCGGCTGACAAGGCTGGGACTGGGGCCGGTGCATCGAGGGTAAGCAGGGCGTCGGTCACTCTATCCAGTTTAGATGGGCGTTCGCGGTGCGAAGTTGCGGTGGGAGAAAAACTATGGCGTCACCAGCGTGCCCAGCGGCTCGCCCTGGACCACGCGGACGATGTTGCCGGGCTCGCGCATGCTGAAGACCATCATGGGCATGTTGTTGTCGCGGCAGAGGGATACGGCCGCGGCGTCCATGACGCGGAGGTTCAGGCGGAGGATGTCGGAGTAGGAGATCTGCTGGAACTTGGTGACGTCGGCGTTGACCTTGGGGTCGGCGGTGTAAATGCCGTCGACCGACGTGGCCTTCAGCAGGATGTCGGCTTTGATCTCCATGGCGCGCAGCGAGGCCGCGGTGTCGGTGGAGAAGAAGGGGTTGCCGGTGCCGGCGGCGAAGATGACGATGCGGCCCTTCTCCAGATGGCGCATGGCGCGGCGGCGGATGTAGGGCTCGGCGACCTGGTGGATGGAGATGGCGGACATGACGCGGCAGACGATGTCGAGCTTCTCGATGGCGTCCTGCAGGGCGATGGCATTGATCACGGTGGAGAGCATGCCCATGTGGTCGGCGGAGACGCGGTCCATGTCGATGGCCTGCTGGGCGACGCCGCGAAAGAAGTTTCCGCCTCCGACGACGATGCCGATTTCGCAGCCAAGGGCGTGGACGGCGGCCAGTTCGGCGGCTACTTTGTGAATGAAGACTGCGTCGATGCCGAAGCCAGCGCCTGCGGCCAGGGCTTCTCCGGAAAGCTTGAGGAGGATTCGCTTGTACATGTCAGGAGTAAGTATCGCATGGAGGTTGCAGGTTGGAGGTTGCGTCGGCTTAATGGCAAAGGCCCGGCATTGAAGCCGGGCCCCTGTTTTGACTGACGCGGCGACTTATTTCTTGCTGGTTGCGTTGCCGGTGAACACGTGGTCCGGACCGGAGATTGCGATGTCGTCGCGGCTGGACTTGATGTCCATGATCACGAACTTGCCTGCAGGCTGGGGCGCAGCCACGGTGACGACCGCAGAGCTTGCCAGAATCGAGTAAAGCTTGTTGAGCAGGGGCGTAAGCGTCCCGGGAGCGAACATGCCGTCATAAAGGGCCGAGCCGCCAGTGTTGGTTGTGAGTTGCGAGAAGTTGTTTTGGCCCTCGAGCGAGCCGCCCTCGTTGCGGTTGGGGTCCGGGACAATCGGGTCCAGCCAGTAGAAGGGATACGGGACGATGCCATTTTTCTGCAAGGCCTGGGAAGCGCCTTCGACATCCGGATTCAACTGATCGCCTCCCTGGGATTGGCCGTTGCTGCGGGTGATGCCGTCAGTGAACACCAACACGGCGCGCAGCTTTGCCGGGTCGGCATCCGGCCAGTGGTAGGCCAATTGTTTCAGGCACGAATAAGGGTTCCCGTTGTCGTTCTTCGGGTTCGCCGCCTGCTCTCGGGTCTGGGGAATAAAGGCCTTATAGACCAACTCCCGGTCCGAGGTGAAACCCTGGACGACCTTCACATTGCCCTGCAGCATCCAGCCCACGCCAATCACGACGTTCGACGGCAGGCCGTGCAGGAAGTTCTCAATATCCTCGAACTGGCCCTTGGCGCCGAGCATTTGCGACGAATCCAGCACCACCATCAGTTGCAGTGTGTGCGACCCCCGCAGCAGCGGTTCGAAGGCGGTTACGGGGGCGGGCTTACCGTCGAGCTTTATTCCGGCGATATCGGCCTGGGTGAGCGGCGGCAGGGCGGCGGCTCCCCCGACCTTCTTCCCCTTTTGCGCAGGGACGGCCCGCAGGACGAGCAGCGTGGGGGTCTGCGCGATCGCCAGGGGAGCGATGGCGGAGACCAGCAGCAGGGCACCGGCCGCCGCGGCCAAGAGGCGGGCGGGGCGCAGAGAACGGGACTTGGGTTCGATCGGCATATGGCTGGTAGATTTGGGGTTCATGACAGGCTCTCCTGGTGCCTTTACGTTTCTCGCAAACAAGCGAATCGGCGCTGTTCAAACAGCGCGAAAACGTGCCAGACCACTATAAACGATTGCCCCGGAGCATGGTCACGCCGGCGGTCCCACCTGACTCAGAACGCGCTGCTAGGAAACCTGGGAGGGGTGCTCGGCGGCGGCGGCCTTCTTTGCCTTGCGGCGGCTCAGCACCGAGCTGCGGCGGGTGCGCGCGCGCTCGCTGGCGTGGTCGATCTTCTTCCAGAAGCCGACGAAATAATCGGTCGCCGAGATGATGGAGACGATGGTCATCCACCAGATCGCCCAGAGCGCGATCATGTGTACCGCGATGATGAAGCCGCCGCCGGTTTTTGTCGGGAACCAGATCCAGTAGTTCCAGCGATGCGCCAGGATGGCGGCGACGACGGAGACGATCTGAATCACCGTCTTCAGCTTGCCGACGTCCGACGCCTCGATGGTGAAGCCCTCCGACGCGGCGATGGAGCGCAGCCCGGAGACCAGGAACTCGCGGCCGATGATAATGACGGCGATCCACGGCGGCACGATACGCGGGGTGTACGCGACCAGGATGATGTAGGCCGCGGTGACCATCAGCTTGTCGGCGAGCGGGTCCAGCAGCATGCCCAGGGTGGTGATCTGCCGGCGCCGGCGCGCGAGGTAGCCGTCCAGGCCGTCGGTGATGGATGCCAGGATGAAGACGCCCGACGCCAGCAACTCCTGTCTCCCGCCCAGCAGGCCGTGGGTCGCGGGGTTGGCGGGGAAGGCCGGCGACAGGATCCAGATCAGCAGCGGCACGGTGGCGATGCGGCTGATCGTGATGGAGTTGGGCAGGTTCATGGGCCTCGAGGTTCGCGCCGTGCGATCGCTCGAGCGGCGGTCTGCGCGACGGAGTCCGGGCCGCGCGTCGAAAGAGAGACGCATGGCCGGAAACAAACACGGGCAGACACTAGCAATTCTGCCACAGCCGGAGCGCGGAGGCTGCTAAAGACTTGAAATCGCGCCTTGCGGGCGTATAACTCGCCGGCGCAAGCCGATTGTCTCGAAAGGAGAATGGCAGCCGCGAGCGCGTCACTGCTGGGTTTGGGCAGGGGGCCGGTGTCGAACCGCCTACGCCGATCTGTCTCGTAAACCGTAGGTCGCGCGTGGTAGATTCTGAGCAGTCTCAAAAAGCTCTTTGCTTCCGGGCCGGTATTCCCATGTCAGTCTTTCCCCGCTCTTTCCGGCGCTCGGTCCTTGGCCTTCTGTGCATGCTTCCCGGCATTTGTGCCGCGCAGAACCAGCAGTTCCTGAATCTGCCCCAGGTGCAGCTTACGAGTGGCCGGGTGAGCAGCTTTCTGACCGGGGTCTTGCAGACGAATTCGCCCGGCGGAACCGACATCTTCTACATCAACGCGCCGACTGGCAGCGGCACCACCACTTCCGTTACTGCTGGGGCGTTGCTGAGCCACAGCGGTGGTGGATTCCTCAATCAAAACCAGAACAGAATCACGTTTACCAACGTCTCGAATGTTGTTGCCGCGCTGGCCGACTTCACCGGCGACAATGACCTTGACGTCGCCTTCGCCTTGAGCCCCACCGTCGCGGGCACAACCGACCTCTGCGTCTACTACGGCACCGGTGTTGACTACAATCAGGCCGTCGGCGGGGCCAGTTCCTATGCCGGGGCGGTTGGAACTCCCAATGCGTACCCACCCACCGGCGGCAAGAACGGCTGCATGACGTTCTCTGTTCAGGGAAGCAATCTGCCCAACTTCTCGCAGATCGTGGCGTTTCCGTTCACGGTCGGCTCTTCGGTCCAGGAACTTATGATCGAAGACAGTGCCAACAATCTCCTTTACATCTTCCAAGGCAACGGTGCGCCCGGCACCGGCGGCGCGCTGGGCGGCTTCACCCTGATTAACGCGATCCACCTTCCTGCTGCCGACGGCGCCGGGCCGATCTACATTGGCGACTTCAACGGAGATGGCAATACCGACTTCATCGTTAACGGGCAGACGGGCTACTCGGCGTCCGTCTACTTTGGCAACGGCAATGGCACGTTCCAGGCGCCTGTGCGTTATGTGTTCGACCTCAACGTTCACTCCATGCTGCTGCACGACATGAACGGCGACGGCATTCAGGACATGGTGGTCGAAGGCAACGGGGGCAAGATCGAGATATTTCCCGGCACCGGCACGACTGCCAACCCCTTCAGCACGACCAGCATCGGCGGCACGCCGAACACTCCCATGGGCAACCCGCCCCCTCCCCTATTGGGTTTTGGCGGCCATCTCGCCGCTATCGACCCAAATACTCTCAACATTCTCGCGACCACGCCGATCGGGCTCAGCGACCTGGTGAACGCTGGCGGACTCCAGTACAGCGTGCTGGCGGGGCTCTATAACATCGGCCCCGGCCGTTCGTCCTTTGCGCTGGCGGACTTCTACGGCAATGGGAATCTCGACCTCGCCGTCGACTCGCCCGAGGGCGTCGCCATTATTCCCGGCTTCCCTGTCGGAACCGGCGGATTCGTGTCCTCCTACGGTTATACCGCGCTGGCGCCGGCGCTGGGTGCGACCATCGGCAGGTTCAGAAATGCGGCGCATAATCCCAACGGCCTTCTCGATGTGGCCGTGGCCACCGGCGCGGTGCAGGGGCAGTTGCTCACGGCCCTCATAAGCCCCAGCAATTTCTTCGTTCCGTTTGGTAACTCCACCAGCCCCGAGCCCACCAACACCTCCGGCGGCCCCAGCGGCCTCCCCGCCAATCTCTGGTCCAACATTGTCTCCGGCGATTTCAACGGAGACGGCAACCTCGACATCGCCTACTCGCTTACCGGGCTCCCCTTGCCTACGCCGAGCGTGGGCGCCGGTCCCGGCCTGTACGTGCAGTACGGCAACGGTGACGGAACCTTCCAGAATCCGGTCGCCGTCAGCAGTTCGTCGGCCAACGCGCCGGCTGCCAACACGTTTTATGGCGAAAGCACGGTGGGCGACTTCAACGGCGACAGTGTCGCGGACATCGCCAATATCGATGCGGGCTTCGACGATACGCTGCTGGGCCAGCGCAGCGGTAACCCATTCACTGCGGCGCTGAATCAGACGAGCAGCAATACGGCCTTCAACCAGGTTGCTGCGGGCTTCTTCAAGACTGGGCGGACCAGCCAGCAGGATTTGATCTTCCAGCAAGGCGCGAGCTTTATCCCATACGTGAACAAACAGGACGGGACCGGGAGGAACTTCACCGCGAAGCCCGCTCTGACTGGGGCAGGCGGGCCGCTGTATCCGAGCACGGTGCTGCTGGCCGACGTGGACGGCGACGGCAACGGCGACCTGGTGGTGGCGTATTACAACGCGAACTTCAATTCGATTGGCGCGGGTCCGGTTGCGCCCAACAATGTGTACATCTGGTGGGGCAACGGCGACGGGACGTTCAACCAGACACCTCTGGTCCTGGATCTCAGCCGCAACTACTATCTCGGCCAAGTGGCGGATATGAACGGCGACGGGCTGCCCGACCTGGTGCTCAGCGATGGCTCGCTGGTCAGCATCATCTACAACCAGGGAAGTCGTAGCTTCGGCACCGTCAACCCCAACACCGGCCTATACGCCAGCGAGCAACACTTCCTTGCGGGGCAGGGAATCAACTCACTCTCGCTTGTAAATCTGAGCGCCGGCAGTCTGCCAAGCCTGATCGCCGCCAATGGCGGCGCGACCATTTCGAATGCGCTGGCGCTGGGTGGAGGAACGGCCTCCTCGATCAGCCTGCCGGCGAACCCGGATGTGAATACCGGCGGCATCACGGTGCTGATAAACGACATCACCACCCTTCCGGTGACGGGGACGCTGGTGGCGTCGCCCGAGCCAAGCAATGTTGGCGCCACGTTCACCCTGACCGCGACCATCACCCCGGTTTCGGGCTCGACTGCGCCCGCCGGGTCCGTGACGTTTTCAATCGACGGCAGTACCGCGTCGTGCCCCGTGGCCACGCTGGCGCCCGGCGGAGGGGCTTCACTTTCCTCCACGGCCACCTGCGTAATTCCCGCAGGAAACACGTACGCGAGCGGCGTGCACCCCATCAGCGCGATCTATAGCGGCAGCAGCGTCTACAGTTCGATCCCGCTCTCCGGCGCTGCCGGCACGCACAAGATTCTCGGCAACACCACCCCGCTGATGGTCGAAAGTCTGGCAGCGACGCCCGAGCCCAGCGCCTTCGGGGCCGGATTCACGTTGATCGCAACCCTCACCCCAAGTCCAGGAGTGGCGGTGCCCACGGGCGTGGTGACGTTTTTCATCGACGGCGTACAGGTCGGAACCGGCAATCTGGCCCCGGTTGCCGGATCAACCTCCTCCAGCGCAAGCTTCCCCATCCCGGTTGGCAACGTCTATGCCGTCGGCTCACACGCCCTGTCGGCGAGCTATAGCGGCGACAGCGCCAACTCGCCGGCTACGTTCCTTGGCACTCATATCATTGCGGGCACCACTACCACCACGATCTTCCTCTGCGTCAGTCCTAACCCTGGATGCCCATATCTCGGCGCGGTTCCCACGACTCCACCTTATGCGTCCAGCCTGACCATGTATTACGGCCAGGGCTGGAACGGTACCTGGCAGGTCACCGCGAGCGATGGCGGCGCGGTCCCGGGTAATTTCGAACTCTTCGACGTTTACAACGGGGTCTCAGGTCCTCCGCTTTGCAACGTACCCAACACCGGGCCAGCTTGCCCACCGGCCGTCGGCACCACCGTGGGAACCTCGGTCGGCGTCAACGTCGTTACCGGAGCGTATACCGGCGATACCACCCACACCGGATCGACTTCACTGCCGGTAACTATCACAGTGCTGCAGGACACCACCACGGCCACTCTGACCTCGTCGCTGAACCCTGCCCCGGCGGGCCAGCCTGTGACTTTTACCGCGACCTTGACCGGAAACTACGCCGCGCCCACCGGCCCGGTCACATTCGCTGAGACGTTCCCGCCCACCACGGTGTCGCTGCTGCTCGGGACGGCAAACCTGGTGCCGGGCCCCGGGCTCAGCAGCACGGCGACCTTCACCACCTCCAGCCTCCCGGTCGGGACTGATCCCATCGTCGCTGGCTACCAAGCCACCACCGACTTCGGGCTCGCATCGGCAAGCCTGAACCAGGTCATCACTCCGTCGCTGGCGGGCAACTTTACGATTACGGTGACGCCAAATCCGGTGAGCGCCGGGGTTGGGCTGGGCGTGGTCCTGGGGGTGACAGTGACACCGCAGAACGGATTCACTCAGGGTGTGAACCTGACCTGCAGCAACCTGCCCAACGAGGCGTCCTGCATCTTCGTCAATCCGGCGATCCCTGCCGGCGGCGGAGGGACCACGCTGATCGTGGAAACTACGGCGCCCCACACCTGCGGCACCACCGCACCTTACTTCTATGGCGGCATGGGCAAGGGCCCGCTAGCGGCGCCGTTCGCGCTGCCGGCGCTGGCCGGACTGGTGCTGCTGATAGTTCCCGGAAGAGCTCCCGGCAGGCGCCGCTGGCTGCGCGCACTGGTGGCCGTGACGGTGGTTGCGGCGATCATGCAAATCTCGGGATGCGGCACCTGTACCGACTTGGGCACGCGCCCAGCGACATACACCTTCCAGGTAATAGGAACAGCGGCAAACTCATCCACGACGACAACGCAGACGGTCACGCTGACGGTGACGATCTGAGAAAGTTCTCAGTTCTCAGTTGTAGGTTGTTAGGTTCAAACTCACGCGACCGGCCACCAAGCGGCTCCGGTCGGCGCCGTTGCCTTTCAGCTGACAACTGAGAACTGATATGGAGTGACCTGTCAACTTCGGCACATCGATGGGGGCTGTGTCTTTGTTTTCGTCGTCTTTCAAGGACAGGGCGAGCAGCAGCCGGGGCAGGTTTTGGCGACGATTGATCA
>JBELAH010000002.1:0-607409 GCA_049509035.1 Acidobacteriaceae bacterium | reverse complement strand
CAGGAGACACTCGCCGAGATGATCGGGACCACACGATCCCGCGTCAGCTTCTTTATGAACCGCTTTCGCGAGCACGGCTTTATCGAATACAACGGCCGCATCCGGGTGCATAAGTCGCTTCTCAATGTGATTCTTCACGATCAGTCCCCTGGGCAAAACTCGACAAGTGCTCCTCTTGTGGAAACCGGCCCGGGGCAATCTGAAAAAGTCCTGAGGAGAGCCGCTGTCGTTGGTGTCAAGGTGAGGCATCACGATGGTCTAAAGGACTAAACGAACGCACAAACATCCATCGCTGAGATTGGCATGCTAAGGCAAAAGCGTAATAACCTACGTATTATGCGAAGGGCGCCAATCATTGATGCTCTCTTCCCGGAGACCCGAGGGAAGATTCTTGCGGCGACGTTTGCGCGGCCAGAGAAAAGCTGGTGTCTACCCAGACTAGGAATGGGAACTGTATCGGTGTGAACCAGTATTCGCGGTTAACACCATTTTCACACCATTGAGAGAATTACAGTTCCGCTAAGTTATTGAAAGTAAACCGGTATTCCGAACTGCAAATACAGTATTAGTCGCTGCATCATCAAGGAATCGTTTCCCTTGGATCCACTTCAGGACAGGTGCCAGTCCGCCTGAGCTTGATTAGGGTTTTTAAGGTTTGCCGCCGCCGTTCCCCAAAACGAGGGCGCAAACGAGGGCACAATAAGGATTCCGAACGCTCCTTCCCGTGCCTTTTCGTTCCCCCGTACTTCGTTCAACTCTAAGATTCTAATGGAGTTGCCATTCTGTCACGGCAGAGGTCGCGGGTTCGAGCCCCGTCGTCCCCGCCATACATTCCAAAGGGTTACGGAGTGGACGGCGAAGAGAAACAAGGCACAAAGAGGGCACAGGGCGGCTTGAGATTCCGCTGTTTCTCTGCGTAATGGCAGTGCTCCATAGCAACTGTTTTTCTGCGCAGATGGCGATGTCCCATAACAGTGGGAATGGCTCGGCCTCGAGTCTTCGGCTCGGTCCTCGAGTCTTGGTTTTTCAGTCCACTGTGGCGATGATCTGCTGGGTCGAGGTTTGCGACGGCGTACTGAAGCCCGCTGGAGTTCCCAACGAGAGCGTGGAGGTGCCAACTGTGCCGGCGGGCGTGAAGGCGGCGTTCTCCGACGCAGCGCCGCCGGTGAAGGGGACAGGGTTGGGAGCGGTGGTTCCCACGTTCATGGCGGAACTGTTGAAGGGCACATTGACGCTGAGGCCTGGGTTGAGCTGGGCGCTGCCGACGTAGTCGAGGGTATTGGGATCGAGCACAGCGGCGTAGATGGGGATGGTAGTGGCGGGCGAGGTATTGGTGGTTGCGAAGTCGCCTGTCTGGAGCACGAAGCCGGAGGGATCGACAGTGGCGAGTCCAATGCCACTGGTGTAGCCAGGCGCGGAAACCGTGATGGTGGTTGATCCAAGTGACTGGCCCTGAATCCAGATGGTGCCGACGTTGGCCGTCGACACATTGGGAATGGTGATGGAGCTGGTCCCTGCGGTTACGGTTCCGGCAGCCGTCGCGCTGGAGGATACGGTCGCAATGGTTCCGCCGCTGACAGTGACGGTGACATTGATCGGGGATGTGGGCGCGACGGAGAGCGTAATGCCGACCAGCGGGTTCTCCATGTTTACGCCGGTAACGACGTTGCCCACGGTGATGCCGGGAGCGGTTACCGTGGCCGTGATCTGCTGGTACTGCGAGGGCGTGCTAAAGGCGCCGGGCAGGCCGGACGCCGGAGGAGTGGCGGGGAGGCTGACGGTGGTGGTGCCGGCCGCAACTGGTTGGAAGGTAGTGGTGGCGGACGTCGCCCCGCCGCCGAGCGACACCGGGCTGGTCGAGATGGTCCCGACCCCGGCGTTGCCGCTGGTGACCGCGAGGTCGTACGGCCCGATGCCAGGGTTGAGCTGGCCGTAGTCATAGAGCGTCAGGACTCCCGGATTGAGCACGGCAGGCACCACCATCACGGTCGGCGAGGAGGCGAGCGTGGTGAGGATGTTGCCGGAGTTGATGACAAAGCCGGAAGGATTGACGGTCGCCGTTCCCGTGCCGGTGGTGAAGGTGCCGGTATTGGTGACGGTCAGCGTCGAGGTGCCCACGGTCTGTCCCTGGATGTAAACGGTGCCGACGAAGGCGGACGTGACGTTGGTGAAGGTGTAGGAGCTGACTCCCGCGTTGACTATTCCGGCAGTGGTTGCGTTCGGGGCGACAGTTGCGACCGCTGCGGTCCCGCTGGTGACGGTGACGCTGATGGGCGACGACGGCGCCGATCCCAGGACGACATCCACCGGGGTCTGCATGTTGACGCCGGTGGTGGTGTTGCCGATGCTGGTCCCATTGGGCGCGACTACGGTGGCGCTGACCTGGGTGAACTGCGGCTGCGACGGCGTACTGAAGCCCGCGGGTTCCGGCCCCAGGGTGATGGTCGTCGAACCTGTACCCAGCGGCATGAAGGTGGTGTTGTCGGAGGTATCGCCTGCATTGAGGGCCACCGGACTGGTGGTGATGGAACCGACCCCGGCGCCGCTGCCTGGTATGGTGAGCGGGACGCTATACAGCGGAATCGATCCACCGGTGACGGGACTGAGCTGGCCGTAGCCGTAGAACGTCAGCAGGCCCGGCGTGAGCACCGCGGGCGCCACCGTAACGGTGGTCGGCGATGAGGTGGGGGTAGTGACGATGTTGCCCGAGCTGATGATGAAGCCGGACGGGTCCACCGTGACGGTCCCGGAGCTGCCGGCGTATTCGCTGGCGGGCGTAACGGTAATGATGGCGGTGCCCTGATTGAGCCCTTGCACATAGATGGGCCCGACGGACGAGGTGGTTGCGTTGAGGTTCAGCGACTGGCCTCCAACCGTGGTCGGGCTGGTGGATATAACCGCGACCGGGGCGCCCGGGCTGCTGGGGCTGTTGGCGATGGAGACATTGAGGTTCACCGTGCCAGACGGCACCACGCCAAGGTCAATGTAGGTTGGGGCCTCAAGATTCACGCCGGTGGTGACGCTGTTGATGTTGGAGCTGGGCGCGACCACGGTAGCGCTGAGCTGGGTGTACTGCTGCTGCGATGGTGTGGAGAAGCCCACCGGCGTATTGAGGCCGATGGTCGTGGTGCCCTGATTAGTCGGCATGAAGCTGGTGGTTGCCAGGGTGGAACTGCTGGCAAAAGTCACCGGGCTGGTCGTAATCGAGCCTATTCCGGGGTTCCCGGTGATATCCACGTCAACCTGGGGCGAGCCGATAGCGGGGCTGAGCTGCCCATAACTGACGACCGTGAACAGGCTGGGCTCGAGAATTGCCGGTTGGATGTCGATGGTCGTCGGCGGCGAGAAGGTGGTGGTGGAGATATTGCCGCTGGTAAAGATGAATCCCGATGGATCGATGGTGACCGTCCCCGTTCCCGGGGTGTATCCGGGCGCACCTACGTTCAGGGTTGCGGTACCCGTGGTGAGACCCTGCACCCAGCAAGTGCCGGCGTTGGTGGTAGTCACGTTTGCGAATGTGCAGGTAGCGCCGCCGACGGTGGTCGCACTATTGGAGATGACGGCGCTGCCGGTGCCGTTGGCGATGGTCACCGTCACCAGGATTCCCGGCGACCCGGGGGCAGTGCCGAGTTCGACGCTGACCGGGGTTTCGAGGTTGACGCCGGTGGTGGTGCTGCCGATGCTGGCGCCGAGGGCTGCGACCACGTTGGCGGTGATCTGCTGCAGTTCGGTTGGCGTGCTGAAGCCGGCAGGCTGTGCGCCCAGCACCAGATTGGTGGTGCCCGCGGCGACCGGCTGGAAGGCGGTCGAGTCGCTCAGGTCACCGCCGTGGAAGACAACCGGGCTGGTGGTAATGGTGCCGGCAGCAGTATTCGAGCTGGTGATACCGATGTTGAAGGGCCCGATGCCCGGATTCAACTCGGCGGTGCCATAGAAGGTAAGGATACCGGGATACAGGATGGCCGGGTCCAGGGTTATGGCGGTCGCGGGCGAAGTGGGCGTGGTTGAGATATTGCTTTGGCTGGGGTTAATCACGAAGCCCGAGGGGTTGACCGTAACCGTTCCCGTCCCATTGTTGTAGCCGGAAGCGGTTGCGGTGAGGGTGGTGGTGCCGAGGCTCTGCCCCTGGACCCAAACCGTACCGACGGTGGTTCCGGTGACGCCAGTGAAGGTCACGGATGGCTGGCCGAAGGTGGTGGCGCTATTGGAAACTGTCGCGATGGACGTGCCATTGCTGGCGACAGTGACGTTGACCGGCGTGAGCGGGGTCGCGCTGAGACTGATACTGACGGGGGTCTCAAGGCTTACTCCGGTTGTGGTGTTGCTGATGTTGATGTTGGGCGTGCTTAGCGTCGCGGTGATGCTCTGGTCCTGCGACGGCGTGCTGAACGGGAAATTCAGGGGATCGGTGATGGCGATGGTGGTGGTCCCGGTCATGGTGCCGGGTTGGAAGATGGTCGTGGCGGACGAAGATCCTCCGGCGAAGGCCACGCTGGTGGAGCTAAGTGTGCCGGCATTCATGTTCGAACTCGTAATCGGCACGTTGAACGAGACGTTCGGATCCAATGTGCTGCTGGTGTAGTAGGTGAGAATGCCGGGATTCAGGATCGCGGGCATCAGGGTTATGGTGGTGGGATTCGATTGCGGCGTTGCCGTGATGTTGCCCTGGCTCGGGTTGATGACGAAGCCGGACGGGTTCACCGTAATCGTTCCGGTGCCGTTGCTGTAGCCCGCAGACATGCTGTTGTTGGAGGTGAGGGTTGCGACCGCTGTGATGGTGGCCGTCCCCGTGGCGCCCTGACCCTGTACGTATACCTGGCCTACGCTGCTCGTGGTAACGCTGGTGAACGTCACGGAATTGGAACCCACTGCGGTTGGGCTGGTGGAGAGAAGGACTGTTCCTGCACCTGCGGTCACGCTTACGGTCACATTCACCGGCACTACGGGAGTCGCCTGCAGGCTCACACCGATCGGACCCTGCATATACTCGCCGACAGTGGTGCTGCCTACGGTGATGTTGGGCATGCTGACCGTGGCCAAGATGCTCTGGTCCTGCGAAGGCGTCATGAAGGGGCTGGGCAAGGCAGGCCCGTTGTTGGTGAGTGCGCCGATGGATAGGGTCGTGGTGCCGGCCTGCATAGCGGGTTGGAAGGTGGTGGAGTCAGACGTGTCGCCGGCATTGAAGACGACGGGGCTGGTGGTGATGGTGCCGAAGTTGGTATTGGAACTGCTGAACACCAGGCCGAACGGCCCAATCCCGGGATTGAGCTGGCCAGAGCCGTAGGGGGTGAGGACGCCGGGATTTAGTATCTCCGGGAACAGCGTTACCGTGGTGGGTGGGGAGAGCGTGGTGGTGGTGATGTTGCCCTGGCTCGGGTTAATCACGAAGCCGGACGGGTCCACGGTGATGGTCCCGGTGCCGTTGTTATAGCCGGCACTGCCGCCGTTGGATGCCAGGGTCGCAACCGCCGTGATAGTGGCTGTTCCGACCACTTGGCCCTGAACAAAGACCTGTCCGACCGAGGTGGTGCTGACATTAGAGAACATGACTGAGGTGGATCCAACAGCCGAGGCGCTCTTCGAAAGCAGAACTGCGCCCAGCGTTCCTCCGGTCACGCTGACCACTACGTTCACCAGCGCGGTCGGCGTGGTGCCCAGACTCACACTGATCGGGCCTTGCATGTTGGTGCCGACGGTGGTGCTGCTGACGTTGATGTTGGTCGATGTGACTGTGGCCGTGATGCTTTGATTTTGCGAGGGCACGCTGAAGGGCGTGGGTAAGGGCGGGCCGTTGTTGGTGAGTGCGCCGATGGAGAGGGTGGTGGTGCCGCCCTGGCTGGCGGGCTGGAACGTGGTTGAGCCCGAGGTGGCGCCGGCATTGAAGACAACCGGGCTGGTAGTGATGGTGCCGGCGTTGGTATTAGAGCTGCTGAACACGAGGTCGAACGGTCCGATCCCGGGGTTCAGTTGGCCGGAGTTGTAGGGGGTGAGGACGCCGGAGTTTAGTATCTCCGGGAACAGCGTTACCGTGGTCGGCGAAGAGGTTACGGTGGTGGTGATGTTGCCCTGGCTGGGGTTGATGACAAAGCCCGACGGCATCACGGTGATATTTCCGTTGGCATTGTTGTAGCCGGGAGCCTCCACGGTGACGGTGGTGGTGCCGACGGTCTGTCCTTGCACGTAGATTGGGGGAATGCTGGTCCCGGTGACATTGTTAAAGGTGAGCGAAGTCCCGCCAACGGCGGTGGCGCTCTTCGATATGGTCGCGATCGAAGGCCCGTTACTGGTCACGGTTACGGTAACGGCGGATGGCGGCGCAGTGGCCAGACCAACGCTGAGGGAACCCTGCATGTTGGCGCCGACGGTCGCGCTGCCGATGGTGGCATTGGGCGCTGTCACTGTGGCTGGAATCGACTGGTAGTTGCTCGGGATACTGAAGCCGGGAGGCGCCACCAAGCCCAGGGCAAGCGTGGTGGTCCCGGTGGCGACGGGCTGGAACTGGGTTGAGTCGGATGAGTCGCCGGCATTGAACGCCACCGGGCTGGTCGTGATGGTCCCAACCGCCAAGTTAGAACTAGTGATGTTTACACCGACCTGACTAATCCCTGGATCAAGCTGGCCATAGGTGTAGTAGGCCAGCGTGTTCGGGTACAGTAGCGCCGGAAACAGCGTCAGCGTGGTCGGCGTGGAGAAGGTGGTGGTGCTGATGCTGGGCTGGCTGGTGTTGATGACAAAGCCGGACGGATAGACGGCTACTGTGCCTGTCCCGTTGGTGTAGCCGGGCGCCGTAACCGTGATGAGCGACGAGCCCTGCGCCCCCGCTCCAAATGACTGCCCCTGCACGTAGATAGGCGGAAGGCTGCTGGAGGTAACGTTGTTGAAGGTGAGCATGGTTCCGGTCGCGGGCGTGGCGGCGACGGTCGCGCTGGTCGACAGGAGCACGTCAGCCGGCGTGCCCGTGGTTACCGTAACCGTGATCGGAGTCTTGGGCGCGGTCTGCAGGTTGATACTGAGAGTTCCCTGCATCAACTGGCCGATGATGGGGGGGCTCACCGTGATCGTCGGCAGATTCACCGTGGCGGGGATTGACTGGTAACTCGAAGGCGTACTGAAGGTGAGTTGCGGGCCTATACCTGAGTTGATCGTGGGTGGGCCTGAGATGCTTAGCGTGGTGGGCCCCCCGGCGCCCACGGGCTGGAAGCTGGCTGTGTCGGACGAGTCACCACCGTTGAACACGACCGGGCTGCTGATGGTGCCGACCCCCTGCAAGGAACTGCTCATGGGAAGGCTGATGGGTCCGATGCCCGGATTCAGTTGACCATAGGTGTACAAGCCCAGACCCATGGGGTTCAGCATCGCCGGGAACAGCGTCACAATTGTTGGAGTGGACAGGGTGGTCGTCGTGATGGAGGGCTGGCTGGGGTTAATTATGAAGCCCGACGGATAGACCGTCACTGTGCCCGTGCCGTTGGCATAACCAGGCGCGGTAACGGTGATGATGGACGAGCCCTGCGCCCCTGCTCCCAGCGACTGCCCCTGCACGTAAATTGGGCCGATGCTGCTGGTCGTGACATTGTTGAAGGTCAGTGTGGTCCCTGTGGCAGGCGTGGCAGCGACGGTCCCGCTGGTCGAGAGCAGCACCGCGCCGGGCGTGCCGCTGGCGACGGTGACGGTGATCGGGGTCTTGGGTGCGGTCTGCAGGTTGACGCTAAGAGTTCCCTGCATGTACTGGCCGATGATGGTGCTGCTGACGGTGATGGTCGGCTGGGTGACGGTAACGGGAATCGACTGGTACTGTTGGCCGGCCGGAGTGCTGAAGCCCGCGGGCTGGCTCACGATGCTGATGGTGGTGTTGCCTGGGCCAGTCGGCTGGAAGCTGGCCGAATCGGACGAGTCGCCGTCATTGAAGACTACCGGGCTGCTGATGGTGCCTACTCCCGCACCCGCTACCGGGATGGACATGGGAACGCTGAACGACGCAGGATAGGCCGTCGTAACTCCCGGATTCAGTTGGCCCGTGGTGTAGTAGGCCAACGAGTTCGGGCTCAGCAGCGCCGGGAACAGCGTGACGTTGGTGGCAGGCGATAGCGTGGTGGTTGTGAGGCTGCTCTGGCCCGGGTTGATCACGAAGCCCGAGGGATATACCGAAACCGTACTTGTGCCGTTGGCGTAGCCTGCATTGGCCGCGGCTGTGATGGTGGCCGAGGCAGACATTCCCGCGCCCAGAGGCTGCCCTTGTACGTAAACCGTGCCGACGAAGGACGTGGTGACGCTGGTGAAGGTAACCGAGTTGGTGCCCACAGTCGTGTTGCTCTTCGACAACATCACCGACGGAGAGCCGCTGGTCACCGTGACATTGATCGCAGCCGTGGGCGTGCTGGGCAGGCTGACGCTGATGGTTCCCTGCATGAACTGGCCGATGATGGCGCCGCTGACGGTAATGGCCCCGCCGACATTCACGGTTGCGGTGGCTGACGTTATGCCCGCAGACTGGGCGGTAATGGTTGCGGTGCCGGCAGCTACCCCGGTGACCGGAACAGCGATGGAGGTTTGTCCGGCAGGGATGGTGACGTTCATGGGGACGGTAGCAGCGGCTGCGTTGTTCGAACTCAGCGTGAACATGATTCCATTGGGGGCAGGCGCTGGAGCCGAGATGGTGAGATTGAGGCTACCCAGTGGAGGAGACACGGGCATGGAAAGGGTGTTGGGAGTGAACGCAGCCGTGAGCGAGACATTGGCGGTGACGATGTCGGGCGCGTACCCGGTGGCACTTGCGGTGATCTGCGTAGCTCCGATGGTTCCACCCGTGACCTGCGGATTCGCGGTCGGCACGGTGAGGCCGGCGGCGATGAAGACGCTGGCGGGTACGACCGTAGCGAGCGATGCGGGCGCCGGAACACCGGCGGCGGTGGCAAAGTTCACCGTCACTCCTCCGGCCGGCGCGGCCGTGCCGAGGCTGAGCGGCAGGCTTACCATCTGGCCGGGAGCAAGGGTGGGGATGGTCCCGAGGCTGACCAGCGAGGCGGTCGAAGTGACGGACGCAGTATCGCTGATGTAGCCGGTGCCGTTGGCTTCAATCACCGAAGTGCCGCCGGCAACTCCCTGATACTGGAATGTCCCCGAGGTTTGGCCGGAGTTGATGGTAACGGTGGTCGCACCGACCGAGTTGACGGTGACAAACCCGACTTGTGAGCTGGTGACGTTGACCGTTAGGCCGCCTGAGGGCGCGCCCTGGCTCAGCGTGACGGTTCCGGTGAGGGTATTGCCATTGCCGATCAGCGTGCTGGGAAGCGACATGGTGATGGTGGGCTCGATCGGAAGGGTCCAGTCCGTGGGCGCAATGGGCAGCGTGGGCTGGAATGGGCCGCTGGATGGCGCCAGCATGAAGAGCGCATTCACGTTGTTGTTGGGATTGTTGGCAATGTCGATCAGGGCACCGACTATGTCGGTGGGCGGAACCACACCTGGGCCGGGGGGAGGGGTGGCGTCGGCGAAAAGGTCGCCGCACGGGGAGTTGTCCCCGGCGACTCCGCCCGGCGAGTTGATGCAGGTGGAAATGATGTTGCTGAGGGTATAGAGCTTGGCGGTGGGGACGCCGCTCCCCGGCGGAAGAGGCCCAGGACCGGGCGAGGTGCCGTTGGTGGTGTCCACGAACTCGTTGACAGTGGCAAAGTCGGTGTTGAGGGTTGCGGCGTCGGAGGTGCCGGATCCGAGATCGGCGTAGGAGGAGATGAACTGGAAGCCGCCGTCGTCGAAGGGGAAGACCGACGCAATGGTGGTCGCCTCGTTGACCCAGATATAGGTCGAGTTGTTGAGACCGCTGCATGGGCCCAGCGCCGCAATCATCGAGATATTCGGGTTGTTCGTGCCGGGCGCAAGACCGGGATTGCCGCCGGTGGCTGTCAGGTAAACGTTGGCCGATGTGGGGGTGGGGCAGGTGTAGTCGTTGGAGATGGTGAAGTCGCCGGAGCTGTCGGTGGTGACTGGAGGATTGAGAGGGTTGAGCAGAGCAGTGGCCGCCGAACCGTCTCCGGTGGTTCCCACGGCGTAAAGCTGAATTGTCGATCCGGTGATGGGCTGTTGTCCGCCGCGAACTTTTCCGCGTATGCCAGTGACAGCGTTGGTGTTGGGGGACTGAAACTGCGCGTTGGATCCGCAGCCGACGGTGAGGAGTGCGGCAACGGCCGCAATCGAAATGGTCAGAGCGCGAGCGAGGCATCCGAAGCGGGCGGGCGCGACAAGGGTTCCGGGGCGTCTTACCGATTTCGACGCCTCACGCTGCAGGGTGCGGAGGGAATTAGTACTCATGGCGGAGAGTCCCCGAACGGCAGATGAAACGGCAAGCAGTGAAATAAACCGGAAGAGAGCTGCACGGAACGCGCTGAAGAGGGGCGCTCGCCGCAATTTCGCATTGCGAGGCTGCGTCTGGCAATGGATTGTGTCTTAATTCTGGCTGTACTGACCGGTACAGGCGGCGATTGCCGCGTCCGCCGGCTTCGTGTACCTTGGAAGGAAACGAAGTCAGTTCCCCCTTTTTTTCAGCGACATCAGAGAGAAAAATGGAACCCAGGCCCATCTATCGTGCGCTGCGATTCGGCCCCTTTGAAGTAGATACGTCCCTGGGCGAACTGCGGAAGGACGGCTCCAGAGTTCCTATCCAGGAGAAGCCGTTACGCGTGCTGGTGGCGCTGGCGGAGAAACAGGGTGCATTGGTCACGCGGGCCGAGTTGCAGAAGAGCCTGTGGCAGGATGAAGCTTTCGTCGATTTTGAGAACGGGCTGAATACCGCGGTCCGCAAGCTGCGCATCGCTCTGGGTGAGGAGTCGGGGATCGCCACCTATATTGAGACGGTTCCCCGGCGGGGGTACCGCTTTCTGGTCCCTGTCCAGGCAGTCAATGGAGCGTCTGGGGCAAAGGCGGGGGCAGTTGAAAACGCATTCTTGCTGCCGCCCACAGCGGCCTTGGGACTCCCGCCTGCTGCCGCAGCAAGCCAGGGGCATCCGCAGGCGCTGCCGATTGCGCGTCTGCCGCCGCGCCGCTGGACCGGCGTGCTGATGCTTTTCGCGGCGATTCTGGCAATCGCCGGCGGTGTAGCCGCGTGGTTTTTCTATAGCCGGCCGGTGCTCTCCTTCAGTTCCCGCGATTCCGTACTGATTGCCGACTTCGAAAACCAGACCGGAGACCCAAGGTTCGATCAAGCGCTCGAGACGGCTTTCACGGTAAGCCTGGAACAATCGCGCCATGCCAACGTCTTCCCGAGGTCGCGAGTTGGCGCGGCCCTGCTGCGGATGGGCAAGCCCGCCGACGCGACCATAACGCCGGCGCTGGGGCGGGAAATCTGTCAGAGGGAGAACATCCGGGGGCTAATCGCCTCAAGCATTACGCGCACCGGGACCGAGTATGCCATTTCCGCCGAACTGATTGATCCTCAGTCGGGGGACACGGTGCGCTCTTACAGCGAGCGCGCCTATGGAGAGGGCCACATTCTGGATGCCCTGGATGTGATCGCCGCCGACGTCCGCCGCGACCTGGGTGAATCGCTGTACCAGATTCACCAGAACAACCTGTCTCTGCCTGAAGTCACAACAACGTCGCTGGACGCGCTGAAGGAATACGCGGACGGAACCGCGCAATGGCAGGCGGGACGATATCAGAGTGCGGTAACACTGTTTCGCGCGGCGATCATGGCAGACCCCAACTTCGCAATGGCGCATGCGGCATTGGGCAATGCGTATTACAGCTACATCTACAACCGAACCCAGGACGGCGACGAGGAGTTCCGCAAAGCGCTTAGCCTGGCTCCGCACACGACCGAACGCGAGCGCTTGAACATCGAAGTGAACTATGCGGACTCCCAGGACCACGTGGGCGAGGCTGACCGGCTGTACCAGGTATTCCTGCAGCGTTATCCCGATGACCTGGTGATGCTCGCGAACTATGCGCGGCTTTTGCGCCTGCACGGCCGCGCGGGCGAGGCCATTTCGCAGTATAAGGAGATGCTGCGGGTCAATCCGAGAGACCCTCGCACGCTGGTGGAGATGGCAACCGCCTACAAGACGCTGGGCCGGCTCCCTGAAGCCATCGACGCCTATACGCGCGCGTTTCAGCTCGATCCTGCATATCTGACGACCGGTAACGTAAGCCGCGAATATGGTTTTGCCCTGGTGGCAGCAGGCGAACAGGAGAAGGCAAGAACGTTGTTCACGTCGCTGCTGGATAGCCAGAGCACGCGCGAGAGCGGATTGCGCTCGCTCGCTTTTCTGGATCTCTACGAAGGGAAATACATGAGCGCGCGCTCCCTGCTGGCGCAGGCGCTGATGTTGGATGAGGGGAAAAAGACCGAGCCCCTGAGCGTGACCCGAGAGCATCTGGAACTTGCCATCCTGGCGGCAGGAGAAGACGATGCCCGGCAGGAAGAGCGCGAACTCGACGCAGCAATGACGAACTTTAAAGTCATCTCGCCCAAGGTGATCCTTGGCACGTGGATTGGGTCAGAGTATGTTCGCGCCGGCTTGCTCCGGAAGGGGGAAGAAATTGCGGCCGTTATTGCCCCTCTGGTCGACGGAAGGGACCCCAAGCAGGTTGCCTACGCGGGAGTTCTGCAGGGAGAAGTTGCGCTGGCTCACGGCGACACGGGCAAGGCCATCGAGTTGCTGGGCCTGGCGGACCATGAAGACAGCACGGCTTACAGTGTGGAAGGACTGGCGCGCGCTTACCAGCAGGCGGGAGATGTTCCCCACGCTATTGAGCAATATGAAAGGTTCCTGGCGAACCCCGATCTGGCCCTGTCCCAGGAGCCGCAACAGCGCTGGCTGGCGGCACACTACACCCTGGCCGCTGACTATCTAGCGCTTGGAGACCGCGCCAAGGCGAGCGCAGCACTTACTCCTCTGCTGAGTCTTTGGAGCGATGCGGACCCAGACCTTCCGCTCCGCAAACAAATTACCGAACTGAATGAACGCCTGCGCTGATTGACGGTTGAAGATCGGGGTTGGTTAGAAGGAGCAGGTTGGCACGCTTCCTGCAGTGGAGAAGGTGTTGGTGGTTACGCCGGTGCCGGTCGGGGTAATGCTCGAGTTATCCAGCGAGATGGTTGCATACTGAGTAGCGGTCGAGCCCGAACCCAGCGAGTTGGAGTCAAGGCTTATATTGGCCAGGGAGGCGCTGCTGGGGGCTGTCGAACTATATCCGTAAAAGTACGAGTACGCGCCCGAAATCGACTGCGTGGCCAATACTCCATTCACCAGAATGTTGTTGAACACTGGGCTCCCGGCACTCGTGCACGAGGAGCTAGTGCTGTAGTTTGTGTAAAACGTGATCAGGTGTTTCACGCCTGTCATGCAGGTGTTCTGGTAGGTCACCTGGGTCACGGTCGAGGCACACGCCGGTTTCTGTTTGACTACCAGCCCATTCGCATCTGCCGACACATTCCCCACCAGGTCTGTCCCATACACATAGTTATTGAGGAACAGCACATTTGAAACTGTGTATCCCAAAACGCTTCCGATCGACAGGCCGTGCGTGCCGTACAGGCGGTTATTGGTGACGGTTACGTTCGATGTCGCTGCATTGTTATCCTTCACCGCTACACCATCGTCACCTGCCTCAATGGTTGAGTTCGTCACCGTGGCGTTGGTCAGGCTGTCCAGATCGATGCCATCGGCGTTGGCGCGGGTGGCGGGCGTGAGAATAGTGACGCCCCAGACCGTGGCTCCGTTGCCGCCCTGGATGTAGAGATTGGGATGGGCCGCCTGCTGGAGGGTGACGTTATAGGCGATGAAATTGTTCACGTTGGTGACCTGGACAAGCCGCGGCGTTCCGGTGATGTGAGTAGTGAGATCTCCGCGGCCGTCGACAACGCCGGGGCCCATGATGAAGGAATTGTTGCCGGTGATGCTGACCAGATTGGATTTGCTGGAGTAAGCGTCATTGCCCTCGAGCGTGACGCCCTGGTCGATGACCAGACCTGCGCCAGAGACAGTGAGTTGCGACGAGTAGAAGGCGTTGTTCGTGCCCGAGGGCGCGAGTTCCACGCTCTGGCCAGTGCTGGCGCAGGCGGTGAGCGCGCTCTGGATACGGGTGGTGTCGTCTGAAGCGGCTGCGGGCGGCGAGGAGCGCTGCGAGGTGTTGAATTGTGCCTGCAGCACCTGGCACGCCGCGGGGTAGGTGGGCTGGGTTACGGTGCGCGTGTCGCCAGTAGCGTAGGTGGCCGCCGTCGGTGAGACGGTGATGCCGATGGTCCCGGTGGTGACGGGAGGTCCGGTGCTCTGCGCGCTGATGGTGACCGAGGTGGGCGGGGTAGAGGCAGGCGCCATATAGAGGCCTGTGGTCGAGATAGTGCCTTGGGCCGTGCTGCCGCCAGCTACGCCGTTCACGATCCATGTGACGGCCTGGCTGGTGGTGCCCGTCACCAGCGCGGAGTATTGGCCCGTCTGGCCGAGGATGACGTTGGCAGGTCCGCTCACCGCAACCGAAATCGGCACCACCGTGACACTGGCGGAGCCGGTCGCTGTGTTCGAGAGCACGCTGACTGCGGTGATCGTGACTGCACCGGAAGGAGCAGTAGATGGAGGGGTGTAGAGGCCGGTGGAGGAGATAGTGCCGGTTGCCGAGTTGCCTCCGGCTACGCCATTGACCATCCACGTAACGGATTGGTTTGTGGCTCCGCGCGCGGGTGCGCTGACTGTGGCCGCATACTGCGCCGTCTGCCCGATGGTGACCGTCGAAGGCCCCGACACGGTGACGGCGAGAGTAGAGATCGGCAGCGTCCAACTGGAGGGGCAACTGCTGAGCGTAGGTTCGAAGGGCGGCGAGCCGGGGGCGAGGTTATAGATCGCGCAGGTATTGAGCGCGGGATTGTTGACGATGTTGAGAGCGGCGGCGATGGTGTTGGTGGGCGCGGCGCCGCCGGCGGGCGTGGTGTCGGTGAAGAGCATGCCGCAACTGCTGCCGTCTCCGGCGACTCCGCCGGGGGAGTTGATGCATGCGGAGAGCGCGTCGCCCAGGGTCGCGATCTCGAAGCTGGATGCGTAGGAGCCGGCCGCAAGGCCCGGCCCGGGCACTATGCCCTGGGAGGTGTCAGTGTATTCGCTGACAGCGGTGAAAGCAGCCTGCAGATTTGAGGCATCGGCTGTCCCGGAACCAATGGCGGAGTACGAAGTCATGTAGTTTGCCAGCGCGGCGACCGAGCCCACGGTGGTCAGCTCATTGACGGAAACGTTGGTGGCGGAGGAGAGATTGCTGCAAGGGCCGAGCGCAGCCATCAACGCCAGCGCGGGGTTGTTGGTGCCGGGGGCAAGGCCCGGATTGCCTCCGGTGCTGACCAGGTAAACATCGGTGCTGCCGGTGCAGGAGTAGTCGCCGGTGATGGTGAAGGAGCCGGCGGAAAGCATGTTGAAACTGTTGCCCGCGTTGGCGTTGCTGTTGGTGGTGTTCTGCGAGCCGTCGCTGGTGGTCACCGTCGTGGTCAACAGCGGTGTAGCCGGGGAGCCGTCGCCGGTCGTGCCCACCGTGTAAAGCTGGATGGTCGCATCCGTAACCGGAGCCTGGCCGCCGTGGACGGAGCCCGAGATGCTGAGCACATGCCCGGGAGTGGCCGTGTGGGGGCCGGCGCACCCTGCCGCGAACAGAAGCAGCGCCATAAGCGAAAGCGCACGAGTCGTGACGCGGCGGATGGGACAAGAAGAGCGAGAAAGAGGTTCGCGGCTGTGACCGTATAAGTGCAAGCTGTATGTCCTGGAGGGCGTAATCTGACAAACTACGATGCGCAAAAGGTTCGGTGAGTCTACGAATCGGATGCAGCGTCTGGCCGAAATGTTGCGGAGGCTGCGCTAGCGCAGCCCCAATTTGGGGACAGCTTAGTCAGGGTACTGGTCCAATCAATATTGGCCAAAACACGCCCACGCGCAAAAAGTCTAATTCATTTGCTTTGGCTGCGGTACCCCAAAAATTAGAAGTTCAAAGAGGGGCGACATTTGCGAGACAAGAGGGTGACATTCGCGAACAATGGGTGACATTTGCGAGATGAGGTAGCGCTAACGGTCGCGCGTGGTGACGAAGCCGGGGACCCAGAGCAGGGCGCGCCTGGCCTCGGTTTCGGGCAGGTCGGCGATGGAGAGGCGAGCGGCCTCGGCGTAGGCGCAGGCGGTGTCCATGGCGTAGGCGAGAGAGCCGTGGCGCTCGAGGATTTCCAGAATCTGAGGGTGGGAGACGGTGGCGAAGCTGCGTTCGGCGAGAACGGTGCGAATGGCTTCGCGATCGGCTCCGGTGCCGCGCTCGAGGGCGTGAATGACGGCCAGCGTGGCTTTGCCTTCGCGCAGGTCGCTGGCGACGGGCTTGCCGAGGATGCCTTCGGCGGCGGTGAGGTCGAGGACGTCGTCGACGATCTGGAAGGCAAGGCCGAGGTTGCGGCCGTACTCGCCGAGTTGCGACTCGACCTCGGGGCTGGCGTGGGTGATGGCCGCGCCAAGTTGCATGGACACCGAGAAGAGGCACGCGGTCTTGCGGTAGATGAGGTCGAAATACTCCTCTTCGTTGATTAGATGGCCAAGCTTCTGCATCTGCAGGAGCTCGCCCTCCACCATCTGCTGGGTGAGGGAGATGAGGAGCTCAAGCACGCGGAAGTTGCGCTCCTGGAGGGCGAAAGAGAAGGACTGCATGTAGAGCCAGTCGCCGGCGAGAACGCACTTGGCGTTGCCCCAGGTGGTGTTGGAGGAAGGGCGGCCGCGGCGGAGTTCGGCCTCGTCGATGATGTCGTCGTGGACCAGGGTTGCGGTGTGGAGCATCTCGACCACGGCGCCGAGGCGGATGCGCGAGTGGGTGTCGCAGCCGAGCGACTTGGCGGAGAGCAGCAGCAGTAGCGGGCGGATGCGCTTGCCGCCGCCGGCCATGAGGTACTGTGCGATGTCGGTGATGACGTCGACGTTGGAGGCGGATTGGCGGGTAAACTCAAGCTCGATCGCGGCGAGATCATCGCGCAGAAGGTCGAAGACCTCTTTGGCGGTCGCGATGGAGAGGGTGCTCACGCAACTTTAGAGTAGCAGGTCGAGGGGCCGACTTTGGGTAGATTCTGTGATGGAGGTCACGTAAGTGCTGTCTGTCCAGTCACCGAGGGAAGGCGTGCTTTTCCAGGCTGAAGGCTGGGGATTAGCTGCGGTAGTTGGTGAACTGGAGGTCGACGCCGAAGTCGCCGGCGCGGAGCTTGGCGATGATCTGCTGGAGAACGTCGCGGTCCTTGGAGACGACGCGTACGGTGTCGCCCTGGATGGAGGCCTGGACTTTGAGCTTGGACTCCTTGATGAGGGCGACGATCTTGCGGGCGGCGTCGGAGTTGATGCCCTGCTTGAGCTTGATCTTCTGGCGGACGGAGGAGTTGGCGGCAGGCTCGATGGTCTCGTACTCGAGGTTCTTGAGGGAGACGCCGCGCTTGACCAGCTTCTGACGGAGGATCTCGGTGACGGCCTTGAGGGTGTACTCGCTGGCGCTGGCGAGTTGAAGGGTGTCGGTGCCCTCGAGTTCGATTTTGGACTTGGAATCCTTGAGGTCGAAGCGGGTGTGGATCTCCTTCGAAGCCTGGTCGAGCGCGTTCTTTACTTCCTGAAGGTCAACTTTGCTGACTACGTCGAAACTGTTGTCGGAGGCCATAGGGACAAGGTACTAGGTTCGAGGTTCGAGGTTCAAGGTAAAGAGCGAATGGAAGTTGATGGTGGTTTGGGCGGCAAGCGCGTCGGGGGTGATGCCGCGGAGTTCGGCGAGGGCGGCGGCGGTGTGGGCGACCAGGGCGGGCTGGTTGCGCTGGCCGCGGAAGGGAATGGGGGCGAGGAAGGGCGCGTCGGTCTCGACCAGGATGCGGTCGGCGGGGGCGAAGGCGGCGGCTTCGCGGATGGCTTTGGCGGCGGGATAGGTGAGGTTGCCGGCGAAGGAGAGGTAGAAGCCGAGGGCGAGCGAGCGACGGGCTTCGTCTACGGTGCCGGAGAAGCAATGCATGATGCCGGCTGGGGTGGATGCGCCGCGGATTTCGGGGGTCCAGTGTTCGGCGAGCAGGGTGAGGAGGTCGGCCCAGGCGGCGTTCGGATCTACGGGGCGGAACTTGGCTTTGGCCTGCGGGGCGGCGAGCTCTGATGTCCGGCAGTGGATGAGGATGGGCTTGCGGGCGGCGGCGGCAATGCGGAGCTGGGCGAGGAAGGCGGCTTGCTGAATGTCGGGCGTGGGATTTTCGACGTGGTAGTAGTCGAGGCCGATTTCGCCGATGGCGATGCAGCGTGGGTTGGCGGCCAGGGCGGTGAGTTGGGCGAGGGCTTCGGGTGTGGCGGAGGCTGCTTCCTGGGGATGGATTCCGGCGCTGGCGTAGATTTGCGGGAGATCGGGAGAGTTCGTGGACTCAGCGATTTCGAGCGCGCGGTGCATCTGGTGGGGGCCGTCGCCGATGCCGATGGCGAGGATGGTGTGGACGCCGGCGGCGTGGGCGCGGGAGAGGACTCCGGGGAGTTCGTCCGCGGGGTACATGTCGAGATGGGCGTGCGAGTCGATGAGCATGGCTTAGGTTCAAGGTACGAGGTTCGCGGTTCGAGGTGCAAGAAAAGCGAATCACGGGGAATACAGGGGGAACGTAGAGAGCACAGAGGACGACGGGCGGGCAGAGGGTGGGGTGGGTGAGGTAGGATAGCGGGCATGAAAAATGTGAGCCGCAGGGATGTTTGTGTTGGTCTTCCGGCCTTCGCTGCGTTGGGCTCGGGCGTGATGCAAAGCCAGGTGCATGCTTCGGAGTTTCCGGCGCCGCAGGGGACGCCGCCGCAGAACCGGACGGTCCCCGCGAACGACAAGCCGGGGCCGGTGACGGGTGGAGGGACGCTGGGCGCGGCGCGGGCGATTCCCATGGACTCGATTCCGGCGACGGCGACAGCAAACAATGGCGAGCGGCGACAGATGCTGCATGGCACGCTGGCGACGGGCGAGCCGGTGGAGTTGCACCAATCGATGCAGAACCCGGGGACGCCTGCGCCCGCGCTGCACGTGATTCATCACTCGGAGATGATTTTGGTGCGCGAGGGGACGCTGAAGTTTCAGCACGAGGTGGATGGCAAGGTGGTGGAGGAGACAGTGGGGCCGGGTGGGGTGTTTTACATTGCGTACGGCACGCAGCATGCGGTGAGCAACGCGGGGACTACGCAGGCGCGGTATTTTGTGGTGGAGATTGGTGGGGACGTGTAGGTCACTTCGTGAGTTATGATGGCCTCGCAGTTTTCATTTGGGCGGGAACGTGCTTAAGTTCGGAAAGACACATTGTTTGCGTTTGATGATCGCAATACTGCCTTTGTGTGTTGGGTTCGGAAGAGCTAAAGGACAAGATGCGATCGTGACGTTCTATTCTCATGGCTCATATCTCACAACTGGGATACCCGGAACGAAGCACGATATTTACAGTGGGAACATCTTCGATGGAACGCAAGGTCTGTTTGCGTTCGCGGAAGGCCCGATTGTTGTTTACAACAACAATCGATATATAACTCTCCGTTTCGTTTCGGGGCCGCACACATTCGGTGCAAGCAATGGAAAGCGTCCTGCTGCCCGAGAAACTTTGCGCGTTGATCTGAAGGCTGGGGAAAGGTACTTCATTCGTGCCCAGGGTGAGGCTGGGGGAGTTCCAGGCATCTTCACGATCCAGCATGGAAGGCTCGATCTCATGCCTTGTGCTCAAGCTCAGGCGGAGATGGCCAGAGCGACGCCTCTGAGGGACGAGGCGCTTTGGAAGGCAACGCGGTCACAGCGAGCGAGCGTGGTCGTCGACGAGGCCAGCCCACCTCCGTGTCATTGAATTGAGGTGGGGCACCCGGCTGAAGCTGTGCCCTTAAGCAAGACAAATACAGAGATTCTGACTCTCCGAGTCAGAATGACGAACGTCAAGGAGACGTGCCAAAGGTTGGGTGGGCGGTGTAGGATTTTGCGCATGGATGCTATGAACCGACGCGATCTGATGGTGGCTCTTTCGAGCTTTGCGGCTTTGGCTGCGGTAGCGGCTGAGGCTGGTGGTCAGGAACCGGGAACGTTGCCGGAGGTGATGGCAGTGCCGGCGCCGCCGGGGTCGGCTCCGGACGACAAGGCGCTGTCGGTATCGCGGACGTTCCGGTTTGAGGACCTGCCGGTGGTGAAGACGGCAAACGGCGAGACGCGGGCGGTGACGCGGGGCGTGCTGCCGGGCGGCGAGGCGGTGGAGATGCACGAGACCACGCTGCTACCGGGACATATGCCGCATCTGCCGCACCAGCACAAGCACTCGGAGTTCATGCTGGTGCGCGAGGGGCTGATGGAGTTCGAGAACAATGGCAAGCCGGAGCGGGTGGGGCCAGGTGGAGTGATGTATGCCGCGTCGATGATGCTGCATGGGCTGAAGAATGTGGGGGAGACGACGGCGCAGTATTTTGTGATTGCGATTGGACGGGATACGTAGGGCAGTTGTTAGTTGCTAGTAAAGGCAAGAGCAAAGCAAATGCGGGGGTCTCTCCGCTACGCGCCGGACGGTGACGCTGTACGGCGCTTCGGTCGAGATGACGGCTTTTGGGTTGGCTATTTCTTCTTGGATGAGTGGGCTGCAGATAGTTTGTAGAGTTCGCTGCCGGCGAGGAGGAAGCCGCCGACGCCGTAGTTATAGCTGGCGGAGGGTTTAAAGGTGGAGGGCGCGGCGCCGGTCTGCTGGATGTCGCCGAGGCGGCCATCGGCGTAGATGTGGTGGAGCATGCCGGCCCAGGCGCGGGTGACGACCGGGGTGTAGACCTTGGGGTCGAGCAGGCCGTTGTTGATGCCCCAGGCCATGCCGAAGGTCATGAAGGCCGAGCCGGAGATTTCAGGCTCATTGTCGTAGGCGGCGGGATCGAGCAGGCCGGCGGACCAGAGGCCGTCCTTGCTCTGGATACTGGCGACGGCGGCGGCCATTTCCTTTAGTTGGGTTTCATATTCTGCGCGGGCTGGGTCATCCTTGGGGAGGTATTCGAGGGTGCGGGCAAGGCCGGCCATGACCCAACCTTCGCCGCGGGACCAAAAGATTTTCTGGCCGTTGGGCTCATTCTTCTCGGTGAAGGTGGCGTCGCGGGCGTAGAGATGGGCTTGCTGATCGTAGAGCTGGGTGTAGGTCTTGGCCCATTCTTCGTCGAGGTAGCCGATATACTTGGCGTCGCCGGTGGCGGCATACAAGCGCGCCCAGGCGGGCGGGGCCATGAAGAGAGCGTCGCACCACCACCAGGAGATGCGGCGGCCTGAGTTGAGGTCGGGGCGGGGGCCGGCGAGGACTGCGTCCATTCTGGCTTTGGTGGGGGCCAGTTCGTCGGGCTGCTTGTCGAGGAGGTAGATTTCAAGGTAGGTCTGCGCGAGGGCGAGCTGGTTGGCGTCGGATTCGCCGGGGCTGAGTGCCCAGTTGGTGGCCTTGCCCATGTCGCGCATGGCATTGACGTACTTGGGATCGCCGAGGGATTCGGAGGCGGCCATGAAGCCGGTGTAGAGCGCGCCCCAGGTCCAGATACGGCCATCGACGGCGGTGAAGTACTGCTGGGATTGGGCGAGCTGCCAGTCGGCGACCTTGCGCATGGCCGCGGAGACGGCTGCGGGCTTGATGGCGGGCGAGAGATCTTTGGCGAGCGGGCCAGGATCGTCTGGATCGGAGCCGAAGTGGCGCGCGGCGTCGCGGGCGATGCCGTTGAGGCGCGCGGCATCGGTGTTGGGCGGGGCGACTGGGGTGTCGGCTGCGGCGGGCATGGCTGGCGGGGCGGCTGGCTGCTGGGCTGCTGAACTGAAGATGCAAACGCTGGCCGCGATGGCGAGCAAACCGAACTTCTCCCGGAGCGACATGAACTTTACCTCGATGATGGCGTACGAAAAAACTGGCCGGATACGCGGAAGAGTTCACGCATCCGGCAGGAGGATGATAAATGAACGGGTGCGCGGAAGTTAAGCTTGCGCCTGCTGCGCAAGCGCGTCGCTATTCTTCGCGGAGGACTTCGAGGGGTTTCTGGCCGAGGATGCGGTGGCTGGCGACCCAGCCGGTGATGACGGTGAGGGCGGCGGCGATGGCGAGGGCGGCGAAGTTGAGAGGTAGATTGGTTTTGAAGGTGAGGTTCATCGGGGTGCGGGTTTCGATGGCCCAGGCGATGAAGTTGGAGAAGAAGACTCCGACTGCGCCGGCGACGAGGCCGAGGACGGCGAACTCGATGGAGAAGATGGTGGCGATGCGGGTGCGGGTGGCGCCGAGCGTCTTAAGGACGACGACCTCGCGGATGCGGCGGTACTTGGTGCCGGCGATGGAGGAGGCGAGGATGATGATGCCGGCGAAGATGGAGAACGCGGCCAGGAACTGGACTACGTAGATGATCTGAATGACGACGGCGCGAACGCTCTCGACCACCTGGGCGACGTTGACGATGGTGATGGTGGGATAGGAGCGGTTGAGGATGCGCTCGAGCTGTGCAACCTGGTTGGGCACGACGTGGATGCCGCCGTACCAGATGACGGGAAAGCCCTGGAGGGCCTGGCGGTTGAGGGTGAAGTCGGCGCGCGAGTAAGTGTGCTGGCCGTTGGCGCGAGTGATAGCGGCGACGGTGGCGGCGATGGGCTTGTCCTGCGCGATGAAGGTGACGGATGAGCCGACGTGGACACCGAGGCGGGTGGCCATGAACTGCGAGATGGCGACCTGGGGTTTGGTCTCAGTGGGCCGCCACCATGCACCGTCGGCGATCTTGGTGCCGGGCGGTAATGCGTCGTTCCAGGTGAGGTTGACGGAGCGCAGGGCGCGGCGGGGGAAGTTCTTGAGCTTGAGGTCGGCAGCGGAGACGCCATCGACCGCGTCAATGCGGGCGGTGGTGATGGGGAGAAGTTCGGGTTCGGCGGTGACGAAGGACTGGGAGTGGAGGAGGGTCTTGACGCCGGCGATCTCGGAGTCGGCGATGTCGATGAGGAAGACGTTGGGGAGGTTGGGGGCGGCGGAGATGTTCATCTCCTGGATGGCGTCCTTCTGCACCAGATAGACGGTCATGATCTGCATGACGCCGAGGCCGAGGGCGGCGAGCAGCGCGGCGGAGGGGTTGCCGGGACGATAGAGATTCGCGAGACCATGGCGCAGTGAAGAAGGAAGATGCAGCCGGGTGCGATTGAGGAAGAACTTGAGCGCGGCCAGAAGCGCGCTGGATGCGCCGAGCAGGACCAGCAGGATGACAACCAGGCCGATCGAGAAGATGGTGCCGACGATGCGGGAATCGGAGAGCGTCATGGCGATGACGGCAAGCCCGACCAGGATGAGGATGGTGGCGAGGATTTGCGCCATGTTGTTGGAGAACTTCTTGAGGGCCGCGTGGATAAAGGGGTCGTCGGAATCGGAGTCCTCGACGGCGCGGCGAAGGATGAGGCTGGGGCGGACGCTGCGAATGTCCAGCAGCGGCGGGAGGGTGAAAAGCAGTGTGATGAGGATGCCGGCGCCAAGGCCGGTGAGGACAGCGCCGATCTGGAAGTGGAAATCGGGCGGAACGTTGATGAGCTTGCCGAGGACGAAGGGGAAGGCAAGCTGAACGGCGATGCCGCCGGCAACTCCGATGAGGCCGCCGACGGTGCCGAGGAAGAGGGTCTGCAGGACGTAGATCTTGATGATCTGCGAGCTGCGCGCGCCCAGCGACTTCATGATGGCGATGGTGTCCAGGCGCTGCTGCAGGTGGGCACGCATGGCCATGGCGACGCCGACGGCGCCGAGCACCAGGGCGACCAGGCTCATGAGCGAGAGCAGGCTGGTGGCCGCGTCGAGGCCGTTGGTGATGGCAGGGCTCGATTCGCGGTAGTCGGTGATCTGGGCGTCGGGGAGGGCCGCGACGAGCTTGGCTTTGAGGTCGGCGACCTTGGCGTCCGAAGCGACCTGGCCGGCGGCGGGCGGGAGCTTGAAGAGGACACGCTCAGTAGCGCGGTTGCCGGGAGCGAGCAGGCCGGTGGACTGGAGTGCGGCGCGCGAGAGAAAGACGCGCGGGCCGACGGTGAAGCTGCCGGAGAGGCGGTCGGGCTCGTTGACCACGGTGGCGACGATGCGGAAGGTCTGGTTGCCGAGCTTGAGGGGGTCGCCGACGTGGAGATTGAGGCGGAGAAGAAGGTCATCGCCGACGGCGACGGTAGTAGACGTGAGCGCGGCGGGGAGGGTGAGGGCGGGAGCGAGATCGACGCTGCCGTAAAAGGGATAAAGCGCGGGATCGACGGCCTTGATAGAGACCAGGAGCGGGTCGGGAGACGAGGGCGAGGAGGCCATGGAGAGCATCTCAACGACGGTGGTGGTCTGGACGCCGTTGGCGCGGATGGAATCGATGCTGCGCTGCTCGTCGGGGGTGAGCTGCTGGAAGCTGCGGGCGGAGAGGTCCGCGGCCATGATGGAGCGGGCGCGATCGAGCAAGGTGACGCGGAAGGAGCCGGAGAAACCGCGGACCCCGGTGAGTGCGGCGACGCCAATTGCAACGGAAAGCAGCACAAATAAGAACTTGCCGCGCGAAGAGCGCATCTCGCGGGCAGCGATTTTGATGGCGGAGGTGTAGGAGAGACTGGCCATGGCTTAGACGCCCACGGCAAAAGCGGCAGGCAAAGGAGGCGGCGAGGCTTTGCGGTCCGGATTGGGGGTGTCGGAGACGATGAGGCCGTCGCGGAGCACGATGCGCCGGCCGGCGTAGTCGGCGAGCATGGCGTCGTGGGTGACCAGGACCAGGGTGGTGTCTTCGCTGCGGTTGAGGTCGAGGAGAAGCTGGAGGACGTGGGCGCCGTTGGTGGTGTCGAGGTTGCCGGTGGGCTCGTCCGCGAGGACGATGGGCGGGCGGAGGACAAAGGCGCGGGCGAGCGCGACACGCTGCTGCTCGCCGCCGGAGAGTTGCACCGGATAGTGATGCATGCGATCGCCGAGGCCGACGCTGGTGAGCAGTGCGCGGGCGCGCGGGAGGCCGTCTCCCTCAGCGTTCAGTTCGTGGGGCAGAAGGACGTTTTCGAGCGCGGTGAGGGTGGGGATCAGTTGATAGGACTGGAAGACGAAGCCGACGGTGCGACCGCGCACCTGAGCGAGCTTGTCTTCGGGCAGGTAGCTGATGGAAGTGCCGTTGAGATGGACGTTGCCGGCGGTGGGTGTGTCCAGGCCGGCGAGCAGGCCGAGGAGCGTTGATTTGCCGCTGCCGGAGGCGCCCATGATGGCGACGAACTCGCCCCTGGAGACGCGGAAGTCGAGGCCCTTGAGGATGTCCACGGTGCGCGTGCCGTTGCGGATGGATTTCTGCAGTCCTTCTACCACAATCATCGGTTGCCCTGTGCCTGCGTCGTCACTCACGGAACCAAAGTCTCCCTCTGCGTCCAAGTGCAACAACGCGGGCGCTTCCATATTTGATACGTTGGAACGGTGCGGAAAGTTTACTTGCTCTCGATTCTAGCTGGTTTGCTGCTGGTGGCGTGGGGATGCCACGGGAACGGCGCGGCGAATTCGACCGGAGAGGCAAATGCGAAGCCCGCAGCGCCGGGCACATCCGAACGCGAGCATTTGCGACCGGATTTGGCGGACAGCGCGGCGCGGGACGAGGCGACCGCACCGGCGCGTGCGGTAGACCCCAACGACAAGCGGCCGGTCCTGGTCTGCTTCGGAGACTCGCTGACGGCGGGGTTGGGAACCGGGCCGGGTGAGAGCTATCCCGATTATCTGCAGGCCGATCTGGACAAGCTGGGCTACCACTACCGGGTGGTTAACGAGGGCATCAGCGGCAATACGACCAAAGACGGAGTGGAACGGCTGCCGGAGATTCTGGCGCTGCATCCGGCGGTAGCGGTGGTGGAGTTCGGCGGGAACGATGGGCTGCGGGGGCTTCGGATTGAAGACAGCCGGGCCAGCCTGGACGAGATTGTGCGGACGCTGAAGGGCGCGGGGATTAAGGTCGCGCTGGCGGGCATCACGCTGCCACCGGACTACGGGCCGGACTATATTAAGCAGTTCGACGATACCTACGCGGTGCTGGCGAAGAAGTATCGCGTGCCGATGCTGCCGTTTCTGCTGAAGGATGTGTATGGGGTCCCGGGAATGATGCAGCGGGACGAGACGCACGCGACCGCGAAGGGCAATGTGGTGGTGGCGCGGAATGTGGTGCCGCTGGTATTGCCGCTGCTGAAGAAGTAGCGGGCGCGCCGCACGCCGCGAAAAAGCAAGCCCCAGGGGCTAAAGCCCGAATTAATTCCGGTATGCCGGTGAGACCCAAGGCTAAAGCCTTGGGCTACCGGTCACGGGCTATCTTAATGCTGGCTCTGCATTATCCTGTTCAGCCGAGTGCAACGGAATCAGCCGAGGACCACGATGGGCTGCATCAGCGTGCCGGCGATGCGTTTGGCGATGCAGAGGAGATCGGTGGGGTTGGTGAAGACCTTGATTAGAGGTGCGCCGGAGAAGTCCGGCAGATTGACCTGCATGCCGTTGCGGAGGCGGCCGGCGTCCTGCTCGTCGACGGTGACGGAGGGCATCTCCGGGAGCAGAGTGCGTGGGTGGGGGAGGCGGCGTTCGATTTCATCGGAGTGAGTCGCGAACGCTTTGAGTTCGTCGAGGGTGATGGCTTGTGCGAGGGTGAAGACGCCGGCCTGGATGCGGCGAAGCGCAGCCAGGTGGGCGCCGCAGCCTGCGAGTGCCCCGAGTTCCTGTGCGACCGAGCGGACGTAGCCGCCGGCGGAGACCTGCATCTCGAAGCGGGATTGCATTTCGGTTGGGGATGGACCTTCGAGCGAGAGGAGTTCGAAGCGCTGGATGAAGATGCGCGCGGGCTTGACCTCGACTGGCTTGCCGGCACGGGCCAGCTTGTGCGCCGGGACGCCGGAGATTTTCTTGGCGGAGAAGACGGGGGGCGTCTGTTCGATTTCGCCGTGGAAGCGAGCGGCGAGAGCGCGGAGTTCGGAGAGGGATTTGGTGAGCGGCTGAGGCGAGGCGGCGGGCGTGCCCTCGGCGTCGAAGGTGTCGGTGGCGAAGCCGAAGCGGATGACGCCTGCGTAGCCTTTTTCCGCGGTGGCGAAGAACTGCGCCAGGCGCGTGTACTTGCCGAGCAGCAGCGGGAGCACGCCGGTGGCCATGGGGTCGAGTGTGCCGAGGTGGCCGATGGAACGCTCGCCGGTGGCGCGGCGGACAATGTCGACGACGTCGTGCGAGGTGAGGCCGGCGGGCTTATCTATAACCAGTAGTCCATTCATCGTCTACAAGACTACGCGGTCGCGCGCCAGGGCAAATGCATAACACCGATTGACACTGATCTGACCGATAAAACCGAACTGGGCAACTCGATCGATTTGGAGTTAGACTCCGTTGCTGTTGCGGCGGACGAGGGCGAGGAATTCGTTGCGGGTTTGCAGTTGGGTTTTGAAGACGCCGCGCATGGCGGAGGTGACGGTGGCTGAGTGCTGCTTCTCCACGCCGCGCATCATCATGCAGAGGTGCTGGGCTTCGAGGATGACGGCGACGCCCTGGGGATGGATGGCGTCGGAGATGGCGTCGGCGATTTCGGTGGTGAGGCGCTCCTGCACCTGCAGGCGGCGGGCGAACACGTCCACGACGCGAGGGAGTTTTGAGAGGCCGACGACTTTGCCCTTGGGCAGGTAGGCGATGTGCGCCTTGCCGAAGAAGGGGAGCAGGTGATGTTCGCAGAGGGAGAAGAACTCGATGTCCTTGACGATGACCATCTCGTCGTAATCCACGTCGAACAGAGCTTCCTGGATGACGGCGGTTGCGTCCTGAGTGTAGCCGCGGGTGAGGAAGGCCATGGATTTCTCCATGCGCTCGGGGGTGTCGGCCAGGCCGTCGCGAGTGAGGTCTACGCCGATGCGGACGAGCAGTTCGCGGTAGAGTTCCTGGGTGGTGAGCGACGCCGCCGAGAATGTTTCCGAAGCTGTGAGTGTGCTCATATGGATTAGCCTTTCGTGAAGCCGGGCTGCCGATTGAAATCGATCTACTCTGTGTACTCGAACGAGTTATTGCTGGTCTCTTCGATCCGGACGCGGGTGAGTTTCGCACCGGGGAACCGCTGGAAGATGCGGTGTACTTCTATCGTAAAGTTTTCTGTGGTCGGCACAATATCGTGGAAGGGGTCGAGCGTGTTCAGGTTCATGGTATCGAAGCGGTCGAGCAGATTGGTTTGTGCGAACGCATCCAGGTCGCCGAGGTCGCAGACCATGCCGGTGATTCGATCGACGGGCCCTGCGACGGTGACCTCGACGATGTAGTTGTGGCCATGACCGTGAGGGTTATTGCACTTGCCGTAGGTGGCGCGATTCTGGCCGGCGGTGAAGGCATCTGTGTGCAGGCGGTGCGACGCGCTGAGGCGATAGCGGCGCGAGAGGTAGGCCTTCGGTTGCGGATTGGTGGCGGGCGTCATGCGGACTCACCATAGTAGTCGGCAAAGAGGTCGGGCAGCTCGTAGACGCGGACGCGATGGAGTTTGGCGTGGGGGATTTTTCCATCGAGGCGCTGCCAGATCGAGAAGGCGATATTTTCGGTGGTAGGGACGCGCGCGGCGAATTCGGGGACTTCGAGGTTGAGATGGCGATGATCGTAGACGCTGAGGACCTCGCGCTCGAGGATGGCTTTCAAATCTTTCAGGTCGACGACGAAGCCGGATACGGGATCGACCTCGCCGGCCACCGTGACTTCGAGCGTGTAGTTATGGCCGTGGCCATTGCGGTTGGCGCACTTGCCGAAGACGCGCTGGTTTTCCTCCGGCGACCAGGCGTCGTTCCAGTAGTAGTGGGCGGAGGAGAATTCAGCTTTGCGGGTTAGAAGGATCATAGGGGCAGTTGTTAGTTGCTACTTGTTAGTTGCTAGTAAAAAGCGACGAAGTTCAATGATTGGATCACAGTTCCGCTGCTTTATTGGATGCTTCTGCGGCGGGATCGACGCTGGTTATCTTAGCGGCCGGTCTTATAGCTGCGTCCTTTCCAGGCGACGGATTTATGGATGCGGTGGTTGAGGTAGCTGCGAATCAATAGAAATACGAACAGCGGGACACCGAGGATGGAGATGGCGGTGTCGGCGGCAGGGAAGTGGGCGCGAGCGACGCGGCCGTAAAAGCCCCAGGTGGTGCGCAGCCAAACCACCATGATGGCCCAACGCTGCCAGGAGTACTCGAGCGGCAGCAAGATCGCGAGCGCGGGCAGGCCGAAGAAGAGCAGGAACTGGAGGGTCTGGATGCCGGCCATCAACAGGGAGTTGGGAAACAGGAGCGCCAGATTCTTGGTCCAGCCCTCGACCATATCCGGCAGTGTGCGGTACATGCGGGTCGAGAGCGCGTCGGGAGCGTAGCGGAAGCGAATGCCATGGCGGCGCTTGATGGCCTGTGCGAGCGCCACGTCTTCGAGAATCTCGCGGCCGATGACGCGATGGCCGCCGACGGAGAAGTAAGCGTCGCGTTCGACCAGGAGGAATTGGCCATTGGCGGCAGCCAGCGGAGAAGCGGAAGAGCTGACCTGCCTGGGCGGATAGACGCTGGCCAGTTCCGAGAAAACCAGCGGCATGACCGCGCGTTGCCAGAAGCCGGTGACAATCTGGCGGGGGGAGTAGGAGAGCAGCGCGGCTTTGTACTTCTCGGCTTCGTGGATGGCGCGCGAGAGGTTGCCTGGCTGATGCACCGTGTCCGCATCGGTGAAGAGCAGCCACGCACCGCGCGCCACCTGCGCCCCGGCCCAACAGGCGTTGGTTTTGCCGGTAAAGCCGCCGCGATCGCTGAGGTCCAGCGGAGGCGCCGAGATAACGGCGACGCCCTCGCGACCGGCTGCCGCAGCCAGGGCGATCTCCCGGGTGCCATCGCTGGAGTCATCGTCGACGACGATCAGCTCCCACTCCGCGCCGAGAGCAAAGCCGCGTTCCGATTGGGTGAGAAGCGAGCCCAGGCAGGCGCCCAGCAGAGCCGCTTCGTTGCGGGCCGGGATGATGACGGAAAGCCGCAGCTCCGGCTGCGAGGCATCCGTACCATCGTCATTCTTGCCGGCCACTTTCCGCGTCATAGGCACAGATTCGTATTATAGGAAGCAGGAGCACCGCGTGCCTTATTCGAAGCAGAAGTGCAGCAGGATTCTTGGGAAGCGAGCGGCGGCCATGAAGAGGCGGACGCGGCCGGTGCTGGCTCTGGTTCTGTGTAGCTTGCTTGCCAGCGCGTGCGATCGCGGCTATCACCCGTCGCATATCGGGTCACGCGCTCCGGAGTTCAGGGTCTCGGACGGCGCGCAGACGGTGGATCTGGCCAATCTGCGCGGGCGTGTTGTGGTCCTGAACTTCTGGGCGACCTGGTGCGTTCCCTGCATTGAAGAGGTGCCCAGCCTGGTGGAGTTGCAGCGCCGGATGCCGCAGATAACCGTGGTCGCCATCAGTGCGGATGAGGATGCGGACGCCTACCGCAAATTCCTGGTCGACAACCACGTGGACTTTGTTACGGTGCGGGACCCGCCCACGCAAATTCAGAAACTTTACGGCACCATCAAGATTCCTGAGTCGTATGTGATCGACCAAAGAGGGATCCTGCGGCGCAAGTTCGTTTCTGCGCAAGACTGGACGAGTCCTGAGATCCTGGATTACCTCAGCAAGGTATCAAGGGCTAACACCGATTGACGCCGACCAGCACCGAGGAAGACCGGAGAGTAAAGACCAGGTCGGGTGAGAGTAAAATAGAAATATGACCCAGCTTGATGTTCTCTACCGCTATGGCGTGCCGCCCACGGAGCAGGCTGTGCTTGCGCTCTCGAAGGTGCGCGACGTGTACGGCGTGCGGCGCATGGAATTCGACGAGGCGGCGAAGACCGTCCGCGTGGAGTACGACGCCAGCCGGTTGACCGAGCCGGTGATCCACCAACTGCTGCGGCGCGCGGGGCTGGACATAGTGGAGGCGGTCTCGATGACGGCTGAGGTGGAGGATGTGACGCCGGTTTCGGTTCAGGCGTCGGTGGCCTAGCCTGTAAGCTTGTTTCGCGGATGGCGGTCGTTCCGCATTGTGCGCCCGTAGCTCAGCTGGATAGAGCATTTGGCTTCGAACCAAAGGGTCGGGAGTTCGAATCTCTCCGGGCGCACCATAGATTCTCAAGACAAATCTGTTTAGGACAGCCGGTCTGAAGACTGTGCCACCAGCGGGGAATGACCGATACTTCATCGATTTTGTAACTGCAAATGGCCGCTGCGGGGACTTGACAGGCCGGCGGTGTATAATTATACATTGAGACTGTATGTTTATGCAGTGGCCGGATCTGCGGTGACAAGAGTCCGGCGGGCAGGAGCAAACGGGGCGGCGAGAATGATTATCGCAGATTGTCACGCTTTCGATTGCATGGAATAAGCGAGTACGGCAGACGGAACCTTTTATGAAACGGCAGCGCCACACCGCAATTCGCGAAGTACTGAACCACGCCTCGGTGCCGAGCCAGGATGAGTTGCGGCGGAGGCTTGCGCGGCGGGGATTTCACGTCACCCAGGCGACGCTCTCGCGGGACATCCACGAGCTTCGGCTTTCGAAGGGACCCGCGGGCTACGCGCTGCCGGGCAGTGTGGCGGAAGACGATGAGGACGCCTTGCCAGGGATTCGCGAGGTGCTGGGCAGCTTCGGCATCGAAGTGCGCCAGGCCATGAACCAGCTGGTGATTATTACCACTACCAGCGCCGCGCAGCCGGTTGCTGCCGGCATCGATTACGAAGATTGGCCGGAGGTGGTGGGCACCATCGCCGGCGACGACACGGTCCTGATTGTCTGCCCGGATGAGCAGCAGGCGCGCAGACTGAAGGGACGCATCGAGGAATACATTGGCTGATTTGAAGGAATCTGTGGATTGACATGCAAGCTCTAAGCACGGAACTCGAAGAACCATCGCAGTCGCGAGCCAGGCAGCCGCTTGCGTGCGTGCGCACGGCGGTGGCGGGCGTGGGCGGATATGCCGGCGGGGAGTTGGCGCGTCTGCTGTTGGCGCATCCGCGACTGGCAGAGACGAAGCCGCTATTTCTCGGGCGCATTGCCGACGAGGCGCCGACCGGGCGGGTCCCGCTGGAGCAGGTGCATCCGCAACTGGCGCTGGGCGAGGGCAAGAAGCAGCCGGAGATTGTTGCGTTCAATTGGGAAGTGATCCGCGACGCCGGCACGGAGATTGTGTTTCTCGCGCTGCCCCACGAGAACTCGCGTCAGTGGGCGCCGGAGTGGCTGGAACATGGGGTGCGGGTGATTGATCTGAGCGGTGCGTGGCGGCTGGACGACGCTGCCAACCGGGCCATCTACAAGCTGCACGATGCAGACGCGGCGCTGGGTGAGGCACTGCAGCGGGAGGCGGTGTTTGGTTGTCCGGAGCTGCATCGCGACAAGATTGCTGGGGCGCGCCTGGTCGCCAACCCGGGTTGCTATGCGACGTCGGTGATTCTTGCGCTGGCACCTTTGCTGCGTGCGGGGCTGGTCGATCTCGACCATGGGATTATCTGTGACGCGAAGAGTGGCGTAAGCGGGGCAGGGAAGGCCGCGACCGCGAAGACGCATTTTATGTATGCGGCCGACAACCTATCCGCGTATGCCGTGTTCGGGCATCGCCACACGGGCGAGATGCTGGAGCAGTTGGGGCTGACCGCGGACCAGCTTCAGTTCACGCCGCACCTGCTGCCGATTCCGCGCGGAATTCTATCGACGATCTATCTGCGGCTGGCGGAGCGTGCGGAGCCAGAGCGGATCGAAACTTGTCTGCGCGCGTTCTATGCCATCAGCCCGATGGTGCGGGTGCATGCGGCGCCGAGCCTGCCGCAGATTCAGCACGTGGTGCGCACCAACTACTGCGATCTGGGCTTTGAACTGGGCAAGGACGGCAAGCGGCTGGTGCTGGTGTCGTGCCTCGACAACCTGCTGAAAGGCGCGTCAGCACAGGCGGTACAAAACATGAACGTGATGTGCGGCTGGGACGAAGCGGAGGGCCTGAAGTGAAATATGTAGTCAAGCTCGGAGGCGCCGCGATTGAGGACAAGGCGTTGTTGCAGGCGTGCGGCAAGGCGATCACAGAGCTGGTGCGCGACGGCAACCAGGTGGCACTGGTGCACGGCGGCGGCAAGCAGTTGACGGCGACGCTGGCGCAGATGGGCAAGACCAGCGAGTTTGTCTCCGGCCTGCGCGTGACCGATGCGGAGACGCGCGATGCGGCGCTGATGGTGCTGGCCGGGCGCGTGAACAAGTCGCTGGTGGCGGCGCTGCGCACGCATGGGCAGTCGGCGATGGGACTGGCCGGCGGTGACGGCAATGTTTTTCGCGCGCGCAAGAAGAAGACGGTTCCCGACCTGGGATTTGTCGGCGAAATCGCCGCAACCGATCCGCTGTGGCTGGAAGCGATCTGGAAGATGGATGCGGTGCCGGTAATCTCGTCGATCGCGCTCGGCTTTGACGGCGAGTACTACAACATCAATGCCGATGAGATGGCGGCGGCGTGCGCGATCTGCACCAAGGCTGACGCGCTGGTATTCCTCACGGACGTTCCCGGCGTGAAGGGTGCGGACGGCGAAGTGATGCGTTGGCTCTCGCTGAAGCAGATTCCGGAGTTGGAAAAGCAGATGGTGGTTTCCGGCGGCATGCTGCCGAAGCTGGCCGCATGCCGCGACGCGCTGACCCACGGCGTGAAGCGCGTACGCATTTTGCCCGCGGAGGCGGCGCATTTACTACCCGACCTGTGCACGACCAAGGTCAACGATGGAACGGAGGTCATGGTCGCATGAGCATGAATGGTCACATGAAGCTCGCATCGATCCAGGCAGCGGAGAAAAAATTGCTGCTGCAAACTTACGAGCGCAACCCGGTGCTCTTTGTCGAGGGCCGCGGCGTCTATCTGCGCGATGAGCAGGGCAACGACTATCTCGATCTGCTGAGTGGCATCGGGGTGTCGGCGCTGGGCTATGCGCATCCCGCGGTTGAAGCGGCGATTGTGGCGCAGAGCAAGCAGCTGCTGCACACTTCGAACCTCTTCTACCACGAGCACACCGCCGAACTTGCGCTACGGCTGACGGAGCTCAGCGGACTGGACAGGGTCTTCTTTTGCAACTCGGGAACGGAGGCCTGGGAGGCCGCGCTGAAATTGGCAAGGGCGCACGCGGGTTTGTTGCGTTCGAAAGGCAAGCAGATTGGAACAGATTTTCTGGCGGTGGAGCAGAGCTTCCACGGGCGTACGATTGGCGCGGTGTCGACGACGCACAAGGAGAAGTATCGCGAGCCGTTTGCGCCGGTGATGCCGGGCGTCGATTTCGTTCGCTTCAACAGCGTCGCCGACCTGCGCGCCAAGTTTTCTGACGAGGTCTGCGGCATTTGCATCGAGGCGGTGCAGGGCGAGGGGGGGATTCGTCCGGTGAGCCAGGAGTTCTTCGCGGCGGCACGCGAGCTGTGCGACTCCACTGGCGCGCTGCTGCTGGCGGACGAGATACAGTCGGGCATGGGACGCACGGGCGAGTGGTTTGCGTATCAGCACTACGGAATTCTGCCGGACGTTACGACGCTGGCAAAGCCGATTGCGAACGGGCTGCCGATGGGGGCAATGTTGTGCACGGATGAGGCTGCGCGCGCCTTCTCGCCGGGCATGCACGGGACTACGTTCGGCGGCGGGCCGCTGGCCTGCGCGGTTGCCATCGCCGTGATCGACGAAATGAAACGGAGCAATGTGCTGGCGCACATTCGCGATGTCGGAGGTTACTTCAAGCAGCAGCTTGATTGGCTGCGCCGGCGCCACGGTTGCATTATCGACGTGCGCGGCATGGGCCTGATGCTCGGAATTGAACTCGATTCCGCCGATCTGGCGAAGCAGACGGCTTCCGAGATGATGGCAAAGCACATTATCATTAATAGAACCAGCGAGACGGTGCTGCGATTCTTGCCTCCATACATCCTCGAACGCAGGCACGTCGACGAAACCATCGCGGCGCTGGATGAAATACTCACCAGCCTGACTTCGACAAGTCCAGCATTAGCCGGCCGTGCGCCGGCAGGAGAACATTCCCATGGGTAGCAAAACCGTAATGATGAGTCCAAAGCCGGACGCCGGCACAGAGCCCGGACGTCCCGCGAAGGCCGCATCGCTTGGTATTCAATCGGATGTCGCCTTCTCAGAGGCGGCCAAGCGTTTGTGCGGGCGCGACCTTTGCTCGGTCGGCGACCTGGCGGTGGACGAGGTGGCCGCGATCATGGAGCTTTCGCACGCGGTCAAGAGCAATCCCGAAGATTTCCGGCACGCGCTGGATGGGCGCCAGATGGTGCTGTTCTTCGAGAAGGCATCGCTGCGCACGCGGCTGACGTTCGAGGCCGCGATCAATACGCTGGGCGGCAACGCCATCTTCGTCGACCAGACGCAGTCGCCGCTCGGCGAGCGTGAATCCATCCCCGACATGGCGCACAACATCGAGCGCTGGATGAGCGTGATGGTGCTGCGCACTTACTCGCATGACACCATCACGGAGATGGCCGAGCGCGCGCGCATCCCGGTGATCAACGCGCTCTCCGACCTCGAGCACCCGTGCCAGGCGATCGCCGACTTCTTCACTCTGGAAGAGCGCTTCGGCTCGGCGGAAGGGCTGCGATTTACGTACGTCGGCGATGGCAATAACGTGTGCCACTCGCTGATGCTGACGGCGGCGCAACTGGGCGTGCACTGCACGGTGGCTTCGCCCAAGGGCTTCGCGCCCAAGCTCGACATTATTCACAAGGCCATCGAGATCAGCGAGCAGACGGGCGGAAGCATTACGTTGATGCACGATCCGGTGAAGGCAGTTACCGGAGCCGATGCGGTGTATACCGACGTGTGCACCAGCATGGGATTTGAGCACGAGGCCACCAAGCGCGCGCCGATCTTCAAGCCCTACCAGGTAAACGAGGCGCTGATGGCGAAGGCGCAGCAGGACGCGGTGTTCATGCACTGCCTGCCCGCGCATCGCAACGCCGAGGTGACGGATGCGGTGCTCGACGGGCCACAGTCGATTGTGTTCGACCAGGCGGAAAACCGCATGCATGCGCAGAAGGCGCTGTTGCTGATGCTGCTGGGCGGGGCGAAACGAATTTCCAACGCACGCGATCGCGGCATCCAGGCGCGCAAACGCACGTAGTTGCAGAAGGAAGAGATTGAGGTTTGCAAGGCCATGTCGGTAATCCTCGAAACCCTGCCGGTCGGCGAGAAGGTGGGTATTGCCTTCTCCGGCGGGCTGGACACCAGCGCCGCGCTGCATTGGATGAAGCAGAGGGGCGCGCGGCCGTATGCGTACACCGCGAACCTGGGTCAGCCGGATGAAGCCGACTACGACGAGATCCCGCGCAAGGCGCTGGAGTACGGCGCGGAGAAGGCGCGGCTGATCGACTGCCGCGGGCCGCTGGTGCGCGAAGGCATCGCCGCGCTGCAGGCGGGAGCTTTCCACATCACCACAGCCGGCGCGACTTATTTCAACACCACACCCATCGGCCGGGCTGTAACCGGCACGATGCTGGTGACGGCGATGAAGGAAGACGACGTCAACATCTGGGGCGACGGCTCGACCTTCAAGGGCAATGACATCGAGCGCTTCTATCGTTACGGCCTGCTGGTTAACCCGGAGTTGAAGGTCTACAAGCCGTGGCTGGATGCGGCTTTCATCGACGAGTTGGGCGGCAGGGCCGAGATGTCTGCGTTCATGCAGAAGGCTGGCTTTGAGTACAAGATGTCAGCTGAGAAGGCGTACTCGACCGACTCGAATATCCTGGGCGCGACGCATGAGGCGAAGGACCTCGAACTGCTTTCGAGCAGCATGAAGATTGTTGCGCCCATTATGGGCACTGCGTTCTGGCGCGACGACGTTGAGATCAAGCGCGAAGAGATTACGGTGCGGTTCGACGAGGGTTTTCCGGTTGCGCTGAATGGCAAAGAGTTTGGGGATTCGGTGGAGATGATGCTGGAGGCGAACCGCATCGGCGGGCGCCACGGGCTGGGCATGAGCGACCAGATTGAGAACCGCATCATCGAAGCCAAGAGCCGCGGCATTTATGAAGCGCCCGGCTTGGCGCTGCTGTTCATCGCGTACGAGCGCCTGATCACGGGTATTCACAACGAGGACACCATCGAGCAGTATCGCGAGAGCGGGCGCCGGCTGGGCCGGCTGCTGTATCAAGGCCGATGGTTTGATTCGCAGGCCATTATGCTGCGCGAAGCCGCACAGCGCTGGGTCGCCAAGCCCATCACCGGCGAGGTGACGCTGGAACTGCGGCGCGGCAACGACTATTCGATTCTGAATACCGAGTCGCCGAATCTCACGTTCAAGCCGGAGCGGCTGACGATGGAAAAGGGCGAGTCCAGCTTCAGCCCGCGCGACCGCATTGGGCAGCTTACGATGCGCAACCTCGACATCACCGACACCCGCGAGAAGCTCTTGACCTACGCGCAGAGCGGGCTGATCACGTTGAGCAAAGGCTCGGAGATGCCGCGACTGAGCAGTGGGAGCGAGAAGGTCGACCTCGTGGGGAAAGAATGATCAACACGGAACAACCCGCGAAGATGTGGTCTGGGCGCTTCCGCGAGCCGCTCGATCGGGCGTTCGAGCAGTGGCAGCGGTCGTTTCCGTTCGACGTGCGGCTGCTTCCGCAGGAAGTCGAGGCGTCGAAGGCGCACGCGCGGATGCTTGCGGCGGCGGCCATTCTAACGGAAGCAGAGTTGGAGAAGATGATCGACGGCCTGGACGCGGTGGGCGATATTTCCGGTGACGGAGTGCCGGATGATCCGAACCTTGTCAGTCCCAGGCAACTTGGCGCGGAGCTGGGCACGACGCCGGGATCGATCCGCCGCTGGCTGCGCAAGCAGCCGGAGTTCAGCAGCCAGCATGTGAAGTGGGCGCGGATCACGCTGGCACTCGACGATCCGCTGCTGCCGAAGCTGAAGACGCATTTCGCGGTTCAGGAGAACCTGAACCTGGACGAATACGCGGGCGACGGTTTGTTGGACAGGACCTACGCCGATCTGGTTGCGTCCGCGCCACATGCGGAAGACATCCACCACTTTGTCGAGCTGCAGCTTACCAAGCTGATCGGAGATCTTGCGCTGAAGCTGCACACCGGGCGCAGCCGCAACGAGCAGATTGCGACCGACATGCGGCTGTATGTTCGCGATGCGATTGATGCGACTGTGAAGGGCCTGCGGCATTGGGCGCTGGCGCTGGTTGCGCTGGCGGAGGAGGCGGGTGAGGCGGTAATGCCCTCGTATACGCACATGCAGCGGGCCGAGCCGGTGCTGGTGGCGCACTGGCTGCTGGCTTACGTCAGCATGATCGAGCGGGACATCAGCCGGTTGACGGATGCGCGCAAGCGAATGAATTTGTGCCCGCTGGGTTCTGGCGCGGTTGCTGGAGCTACGCTGGCGCTGGATCGCGAGATTGCGGCGCGCGAGCTTGGGTTCGATGGGCCGACGCCGAACAGCATGGACGCGACCAGCGACCGCGACTTCCTGCTGGAGTTTACGCAGGCGCTGGCGACGGCCGGCATTCACATCTCGCGGTTTGCCGAGGAACTGACGCTTTACTCGACTGCCGAGTTTGGATTTCTCGATTTGCCGGAGAGCTACTCGACCGGTTCGAGCGCGATGCCGCAGAAGAAGAATCCGGACTTTACGGAGTTGATCCGCGGCAAGTGCGGGCGGCTGACCGGCGCGGCTACGACGCTGACGGTGCTGATCAAGGGCCTGCCGCTGGCGTACAACAAGGATTTGCAGGAGGGCCAGGAGCCGGTCTTCGATGCGGTCGACACCATGGCCGGCATCCTGAGCGTGCTGCCTGGGTTCACGCGGTCACTGAAGTTTGATTTCGAGCGGATGAAGGCGGCTGCGACGACGGGCTATCTGAATGCGATGGCTGCGGCGACGTATCTATCCAGCAAGGGCGTGCCGTTCCGCAGTGCGCACCAGATTATCGGCAACGCGGTGCGACTGGGGCTGGAAACCAATCGCGAGCTGAACGATCTAAAGCTGGGCGAATTGCGTCGTTTCAGCGATGCGTTCGCGGAGGACTTTTTCGATGCCATTACGCCGGAGGCGACACTGGATTGTCATGATGTCGCCGGAGGTACCGCACGGTTGCGTGTGGCCGCCGCGCTGGCTGCGGCGAAGGATAATTTGGGGGAGAATACCTAGATGAGCACAGCGTCCCTGCTTGCCGCCAGCGAATCCACTGCTTCGACGCAACTCCGCGCCGGCGGTGCGGCAGTGCGCCAGGCGCGGCTGCAGGATGCGGTGAACATCTTCGAGCTGGTCAACTCACTCTCCGGCGACGGCACGCTGCTGCGCCGAAGCTATGCCGAGATCTGCGAGAACGTGCGCGACTTTGCGGTTGCGGAGTCGGAGAGCGGAGTTTTTCTGGGTTGCGGCGCGCTGCATCTGTACGGGCCGCACCTGGCGGAGGTGCGGTCGATAGTGGTGAAGCCCGAGGCCAAGGGACAGGGAGCCGGCGGGCGGCTGCTGCAAGCCCTGATTGACGAGGCTGAGGCCCAGGGTGTGGTGTCGGTGTGCCTGTTTACGCGGATTCCGGAGTTCTTCTTCCGCTTCGGTTTCCGGATTGCGGACCGCACCACGCTGCCGGACAAGATTTACCGCGACTGCCAGGCCTGCCCGCGTCTTTATGCGTGCGATGAAGTGGCCATGGTGCGCGGTCCGCTGCCCAGGATTGCGGTGCTTGGCCCGACTAGGATTGCGCAGCCGGAACTGGTGAAGCTCCAGGTTGGACACATTGCCCACCCCGCGGAAGAGCAGCCGCAAGCGGTCCCAAATGGGGCTGGCGCCACTCCAGCCAAGGCAACAACGGAGCAATAATCGGGCCCTGGACGGGGTGAGAGCGGGTAGGAAGCCGCCATAACGGGCGCGGCCAAAGATTCATCTCACGCGTCTAACAGGAGAGTATTCTTAAGCAGGTGCACCCGCAGGAGGGGCCATTTTGGATCGTCTATACCGGGGTATTCCGCTCCAGTCATTTGCCGTGCTTGTGCTTGCGGCGGCGTGCTTTCAATTGCCCATGCGCGGCCAGACGGTTGTTCCTCCAGCAACCCAGTCGGCGCGGACGAGTGGCTTGTCCTCGAACAGTCAGCAGGACGCAGGCCAGATCACGACGATCCGCACGTACAGCAATATCGTGGTGATTGATGTCGTGGTAAACGACTCGCAGGGGAATCCCATCCACGGATTGAAGGGGTCGGACTTCACTCTGATGGAGAACAACAAGCTGCAGGTGGTGAAGCACTTCGAGGAGCATAGCGAGGTGCCGGCTTCGGACATCCAGATTGTTCCGGCGCCAAAGCTGCCGGCCGGCCTGTTTACCAACAAGCCGCCAGCTCCGGCGAACGGCCCGGTGAATGTGCTGCTGCTCGACTATCTGAACACGCCATTGGCCTCGCAGCCACAGGCGCGCAGGCAGTTGCTCGATTATCTGGACAAGGCACCTCCGGGAACGCGGATTGCCATCTTTGGGTTGACCACGCACTTGTTCATGCTGCAGGGGTTCACGTCGGATATTGCGGTGTTGAAAGCGGCGCTGACGGCCAAGAAGGGCTCACCGCAGGTGTCCGATATTCTGTCCGACCCGATCAACGGCGGGCCGATCACCGATACGACGCTATCCGACTCCTTCGGAAGCGGCACTGCGGTGTCGGGGATGATGACGCAGGAGGATGTTGACGCCGTCAACCGGTTCCAGGCGCTGGCGACGTCGTTCCAGCAGGACATGATCGCGAGGTACACGCTGAACGCGTTCGACATGCTGGCGCGTTACCTGATTGGCATTCCGGGGCGCAAGAACGTGATCTGGTATTCCGGCGGGTTTCCGCTGGACGTGGAGCCCAACGTCAACGAGGCCGACCCCAACGACTCGGTGGTGCGCAACGACGAAGAGATACGCAAGACAGACAATCTGCTCACGCGCGCGCAGGTCGCGGTGTATCCGGTGGATGCGCGCGGGCTGATGACGGACCCGTCCCTGAACGCTGCGAACGAGTCGGCGGGTGGCGCTGCTGCGGCCACTGCCTACTCGTCCTGGCTGAACGAGACCTCCCAGGAGCACGAGACCATGGAGGCGATGGCGGAGGATACAGGCGGGACGCCGTTCTACAACACCAACGGGCTGACCCAGGCGATTCAGAAGGCGATCCGGAACGGGTCGAACTACTACACCCTGACCTACTCTCCCAGTGACGTGCAGTGGGACGCGAGATTCCGGTCGATCAAGGTGAAGGTGAACCAGCCGGGCGTGAAGTTGAGCTATCGCAACGGTTACTATGCAGTCGATCCAAATGACCGGAACGCGCTGCACGCGCAGGGTGCGGCGACCGCTATGGTGCAACCCAACACCATGGCGACGGCCATGATGCATGGCGGTCCGGACCCCGCGGAGATATTGTTCAAGGTGCGGATTCGCCCGGCGGACTCGCCTCCGGTAGCCACGCCGTTGACGAGCAACAAGACCAATCCCGATCCCAAGGTGAAGGTCGAGGGGCCATATAAGGAATACGGGGTCGACCTGGTGCCGGACCCGCACGCGGTGAGTTGCCGGCAGGAAGCGAACGGCTACCGGCATTGCGCGATCGAGGTGTGGACCTACGTTTACGACCGTGACGGACAACTGCTGGTCACCGTGGGCAACCGCATCTACAGGGGTCTGAAGCCCGAGGATTATCAAAGGCTACTAACCGGCGGCATGGCCTTCCACCAGGAGGTCAGCGTGCCGGTGAAGGGTGAGCACTATCTGCGCCTGGCAATTCATGACATGGTGTCGGACCGGGTAGGAGCGGTCGAGGTCCCGGTCGCGGCGGTCGCGCGCCTGGAACCCCTGGCGCCGCTTCCGGCAGTGCCTAGCTCAACGTCGGGATCGTTTGCGAATGGGGCCCCTCCCGATGCGGCTGCGGCTCCTGCGGCGGCCGGTGCGACGGCTCCTGCGGCAGACCAGACGGCGGTCCCGGCAACTGCGGATACGCCCTCGGTTTCCGTGCCGGTGTCGGGCACGGATGTGGCTCCGCCTTCAAACGGGAACGCAAATCCCACACTGAAGCGACGCACGGACCCGACTGCCATTCCGTCTGCGAATCCGCCAGCGAATCCGCCAAGCACGCCCAACTGATTTATTGCTCGGCTGGCGTCCGCACCGCGCCGATGACCGGGGGGTCTTTCGCGCTGATGGAAGAACTGGTTTAATTTGAGTTTGAGTGTGTCCACAGCCCTGACCGAAATCTTTCAGCAGGAGTACCGCGAGCTTCGCCCGCGCGCGCCCATTCCTCCGCTGGACATCCGCTTCCGCCGGTTCACGTCGCTGAACACGACGATCCGGCTGCGCGAGGGGCGGCTGCATGTGCGGCTCTCCGACCTGCTGGAGCACGCGCCGGAGTCGGTGCACCACGCGATTGCCCACATCCTGCTGGCGAAGCTTTACAAGAAGCTGCCAATCGAGCGGATGCATGCGGACCGTTATCGCCGCTACGTGTCGTCGGAGGCGGTGGCGCGCCAGGCTGAGCTTATTCGCCAGACGCGCGGGCGGAAAACCATCCTCACAGCGAAGGGGCATCACTACGATCTCGACGAGGTGTTCGAGAGCTTGAACGCGCGGTTCTTTCACGGCTTGCTGGGCCGGCCGCTGCTGACCTGGAGCGCGCACCACGCACGGCGGATGCTGGGGCACTACGACGCGGCGCACAATACCATCATGGTGAGCCGCGTGTTCGACCGGGCCGACACGCCGCGCTGCGCGGTCGAATACCTGCTGTACCACGAGATGCTGCACCTGAAGCATCCGGTGCGGGTGAAGGCCGGGCGCAGGTGCGTGCACTCGAAGGCGTTCCAGGCGGACGAACGGCTGTTTCCCGAACTGGACGCGGCCAAGGCCTACCTTAAGCGGCTGTAGCTATTGCGGGGCGTTGGGATCGCCGAGCAGCTCCTTTAGCCGGGCGGCGGTGCGCTGGAAGGCGTCGGCGTAGGCGCTGGGGTTGTAGTGGGCGCCATCCTTGACGAAGTCGTGGTCAGTCTTGGGGTAGGTGAACAGTTCGACCTTGTTGCTGCCGGCCTTGGCTGCGTCTTCGAGGATGTGGGCTTTGGCGGCGGTGCAGCAGCCATCACGGAAGTTATCTTTTTCGCCAGCGAACATCAGCACCGGGACTTTGACCTTGTCGACCCAGCCGGGAATGTTCTTGATGAAGGCGTTGGCGGGATACCAGGCAATGACTCCGGCGACTTTGTCCGGCTCCTGGACGGCGTAGTAGAGGCCCATGCCGCCGCCGAGCGAGAAGCCGACGAAGGCGACTTTGCCGGGCAGTCCGTGGGCCGCCTGCATGCCCTGGTCGATCGCCGTCTTAACGCCTACTCCGTTGGTGTTCTCCATGGCGTTGCCGTCGAACAGGACCACGTCGTAGCCGAGCGCGGCGATCTCCTTCGAAACCACTTCGTAATGCTCCGGGCCGGACATGCCGGAGGCGACGACGACAATGCGGCCCTTGCCCTGCGGCGGCGGAAATTCCTTCTGGGCGGCGGCGGGCTGGGTTGCGAGCAGGGCGGCCAGGACGGTGAAGGCAACGCTGGAGAGAAGTGGGGGAAGGTTCCGTGTCTGGAAGTTCCGTATCTGGAAGGACCGAATCTGAAGGTTCAAGGAGCACCTCTGGCGAGATGAAGGAGTTGGCAATTCCGGGCCCCGTTGAGACGAGGGTGAGTGTATCAGAAGCGCCGGATCTCGATCAGCCTTGATTTGCGGCCAATCCTCTGCGACGGCGTGGAGGCTGGGTAACACAGTTGCAGGTTGCAGGTTGTCAGTTGCAGGCGGTGGGGCGGGCAGGGCGGGTCGGGCTTCTTCGATGACTTCGGGCGGGGCGCCGGGGTTTCGGCGTTCGGTGAGTTGGGAGGCGGGGAAGAGTTCGGCGTTGCAGCTGGCGCAGTGGCGCGAACGCAGGAAATAGAGGAGGCTCTCCTTGCTGATGGGGATGGTGTTGGGAGGAGCAGGAGTTGCTGGTTGCTGGTTGTTAGTTGGGCTGCGTTATCTGGGGCGGGGGTGGTTGAGGTTGCGCAGGCGGAAGGCGCTGCGGGCGCCGGTTGAGATCGCTGGGCGGGGTGGTGGTTGGCCGCAAGCGGAGGCGCGGGCGGGAGGGCCTGGAGGGCGACCTGGAGGCCGTAGATCATCTGGCCGGCGCGGCGGGTGTCGACGGTATTCTCGGCGAGGCGGTGGATGACGGCGGCGAGGGCGACGAAGATGGAGGCGCGGTCCTCGACGGCCGGGATTTCCATGCGGGTGATCTCGGGGTCGATGAGGACGCGGCGGTTGAAGCGGTTGGCGTGCTTGAGGTGGTGGTGGTAGCAATAATATTCACCTTTGAGTGCGGGCGAGCCGCAACGCTGGCCGGTTGGGGCCTGGTAGAAGTGGCATACGTGGTCGCGGTTGAGGTCTTCGAGTGGTTCGGGCATGGATCCCCCCCTGGGTATCGTTTGTGCATGATCTTCCAAACAAACCACTTACGGCCAGCGACTTGCATGATCTTGAAAACAAAGGTGATGGCTTTTCAAGATATTCAAAACACTGGGGTTGTGGATTCTTTGGAGCTATTAGGGAGACACAAGCCTGAGGCTGGTGGATTCTGTCTCGACCTAAGTTCAATTATACGTGGGGTGTCAAGGAATGAGGTGGATAAGTGGTCCCAAACCCCAATCATGGGTGCCCGTTAGGCGTGGGTTTGTTTGGAGCTGAGGCGGGGGGCGCCGGCGTGGCGGCTGGAGGGGTGGTCGGAGTAGATGGCGCCGTCGCGGATGGTGACGATGCGGTGGGCGAATTCGGCGATGTCGGGCTCGTGGGTGACGACGACGATGGTGTTGCCGCTGGCGTGGAGCTGGTCGAAGAGGGCCATGATCTCGTCGCCGGTTTTGGAGTCGAGGTTACCGGTGGGCTCGTCGGCGAGGATGATGGAGGGGTGGTTGACCAGGGCGCGGGCGATGGCGACGCGCTGGCGCTGGCCACCGGAGAGCTCGTTGGGCTTGTGCATCATGCGCGAGCCGAGGCCGACGGATTCGAGGACCTCTTTGGCGCGGGCGATGCGCTCGTCGGAGGGGGTGCCGTTGTAGATGAGGGGCAGCTCGACATTGTGCAGCGCGGTGGCGCGGGCGAGCAGGTTGAAGGTCTGGAAAACGAAACCGATTTCCTTGTTGCGGATGCGGGCGAGTTCGTCGTCGTTGAGTGCGGAGACGTCGTGGCCGTTGAGCCAGTAGCGTCCGCGGGTGGGCGAGTCGAGGCAGCCGATGAGGTTCATCAGCGTGGATTTGCCGGAGCCGGAGGGACCCATGATGGCGACATACTCGTTGTGGCGGACGCGGAGGTTGACGCCGCAGAGGGCGTTGACTTCCTGGTCGCCCATCTCATAGGTCTTCCAGAGGCCCTGGGTGACGATGACTTCGCCGGGGTGGGGGCCTTCGGCGGCGTCGGAGCCCGAGGTTGCGGTGGGATCGAGTACTGTGTCTGGTGCGGTTTCGGGGGCCATCCGGTTCTCCGGGGTGATGCGTAAAGACTTAAGAATACTAGGAACAGGCAAAAGCTAAATACAGGGGTCCTTCACTACGTTCAGGATGACGGCTTATCTAGGAGGTTGACGTGTCGGAAGTTTCGGGCGTGGTGTTGTCGCGTTTGATGGGGGTCCCGCTCTTGAGGGCGCGCAGGATCTGGTAGCGGCCGGTAACGATCTCGTCGCCTTCCTTGAGGCCGGAGAGCACCTCGATGTCGGTGGCCCCGGTGATCCCAGTGGTGACGGCGACGAAGTTCACGCGGAGTTTTCCGCCGGTGGTGGTTAGGATGTAGACGCCCTGGGTGGGTTCGAGTTTAGCGGACGCGCCAGAGTCGGTGGCTGCGGAGACCACCGAGGCGGGCATTTTGCCGCGGTTATCGAAGAGGGTCTTCTCGACTACGGGGTCGCGCTGGACCAGGGCCTGGATGGGGATGGTGAGGACGCCGGGCTTCTGCGCGACTGTGATCTTGGCGGTGGTGGAGAGGCCGGGACGGAGCGCGTCGAGGTCCTCGCCGGGGAGCTGGTCGAGGGTGACCACGACTTTGAAGTCCTTGGCCTCCTCGGTTCCGGTGGTGGATTGCGAGGTGGCGATGCCGGTGGTGCGGAGCAGGGCCTGGTCGCCGACCTCGGTGACGTGACCCTTGAAGGTGCGGCCGGGGAGGGCATCGACGGTGACGTCGGCGGACTGGCCCAGTTGCATGTTGACGATGTCGGTCTCGTCGACCTTGACCTCGGCGGTGATGACGGACATATCGGCGAGGGTCATCAGCGTGGACCCTTCGGAATTCTGAATGCCGACGACCACGGTCTCGCCTTCGCGCACGGGGACGTTGGTGACGAGGCCATCGAAGGGTGCGCGGCTGATGGTCTTGTCGAGGGCGTCGTAGTTGGCGCGCTGGCTGGCCATGGCCTGGTCGAGGTGGGCGCGCTGGGAATCGGTCTGGGCCTTGGCCTGGGCAAGGGAGGCGACGCGCTGGGCGAGGGTGGCGACGGAGACGTCGTAGGCGGCCTTCTTGGCGTCGAAGTCCTGCTTGGCGATGAGCTGATCGTTGTAGAGGGCCTGGGCGCGGTCGAAGTCGAACTTCTTCTGCTCGAGGTCGGCTTTGGCCTCGTCGATGTTGGCCTGGGCGGTATTTTCCGCGGCGACGTAGGAGGCGATGTCGGTTTTGGAGGAGGCGATGGTGGCCTGCTGGGCGTCGACGGTGGCCTCGGGCTGGACGCTTTCGACCTTGGCCAGGATGGCGCCCTGCTTAACGTGGTCGCCCTCCTTGACGTAGAGGTGGGTGATGCGGCCGAAGGAGGTGGCGCCGACGTTGACGTAGGTCTTGGGCTTGATCTGGCCGGTGCCGCTGACGGTGGCGACCAGGTTTTGGCGCAGCACCTTGCCGGTGGCGACCTTGGTGATGCCGGCCTGGCTGTACAGGATGGTGCCGGCGGTGACGCCCGCGATGACCAGGACGATAACGACGAGGATGATGATCTTCTTAGTGCTCATTCGATCTTTCTTCACTTCTTCCAGCGCGGCTGGCGTTTATGGCGTGTGCCCCGGGGTGCGGCCGATGCGCGGATGCGGGGCAGAGTCCACAACGAGATACGCGGAGAATGGGGCGTGGGTTCCGTTCAAGTTTCCGACCAGGATTGAGTTGCCGTCGACCGATTTCGGCGGTTGTCCGTGACCGTGCTCTTGCAGTTGATGATATCAGGGCCGGCGGCGGTTCATCGGCTTGTAACGGAGGGGGTGGCGCACTACAATAGGCGATAGGTTGCAGTCCCCGCGCCGGCCGGTGCGGAACGGCGACGGGCAACGGCGCTCGAGCAGGCTGCGGGCGTTAGAAAGCTACTGAAGCAGAGGTATCGCAGGCCATGAAAATACCGGGTCGACTGATTCTGATCGCAGCATTGTTTCCGATATTGGCGGGGTGGGGTTCCGCGCGGGGGCAGGAAACGACGGCCCCCGATGGAGTCAACCAGGTACCTCCGACGACGGAGAAGCCGAACCCGCTGAAGCGGAGGATGAGCGACAAGGAGAAGTTCGAACAGCAAAAGGACCTGAAGGGCGAGTTGCGCGGGGTCTACAAGACCTGGCTGGAACAGGATGTGCGGTGGATCATCACCGACACCGAGGCGGCGGCGTTCAAGCATCTGTCGAACGATGAAGAGCGGGACGCGTTTATCGAGAATTTCTGGCAGCGGCGCAACCCCAACCCGGACTCCCCGGACAATGAATACCGCGACGAGGTATATGCGCGAATTGCCTACGCCAATGAGCACTTTGCGGCGGGCAAGCCGGGATGGATGACCGACCGCGGCCACATTTACATCGCGTACGGCAAGCCGGACGACATCGATTCGCACCCCAGCGGCGGCAGCTATCAGAGGCCGATGGAAGAGGGCGGCGGCGAGACGGCGACCTTCCCGTTTGAGATTTGGCACTACCGGTATATCGAAGGGATCGGGGACAATATCGACCTGGAGTTCGTGGATACCTGCCAGTGCGGCGACTACCACTACACCATCGACCGGTCAGAGAAGGACGCGCTGAAGCACGTTCCGAATGCAGGATTGACCCAGGCTGAGGAAGATGGGCAGGCCGACAAGAAGGACCGGTTCTCCGGCGCGGGAGGCTTCGAGGAGCTTGGCGCCGGCCCGATGACTCAGCAGAACCAGAACAAGCAGTTCGACCGGATCGACCTGGCGGCCAAGATCATGGCGCCGCCGCCGATCAAGTTCCAGGACCTGGAGCAGTTTTTGTCCAGTTCCAAGATATTGACCGGGCCGCCGTTCCTGTTCGACGTACGCACGGACTACGTGAAGGTGACCAACGATACGGTAATCGTGCCGATCACGGTCCAGGTGAAGAACTCGGATATCACGTTCAATACCAAGGATGGGGTGTCGCTGGGGAAGGTGGAGGTCCAGGGGCGGGTGTCGAACATGACCCACAAGACCCTGCAGAACTTTGGCGACCCATTGCAGGTCGACACTCCGAGCGAACTGCTGGAGGCAACGCAGAAGCAAGCTTCCGTTCATCAATGGGCGCTGGCTTTGCGTCCAGGCTTGTTCAAGATTGACATTGTGGTTAAGGATGTCAACAACCCGGACCATATCGGGCACCAGACCTTCGCCATCAACGTGCCGAAGTACGACGACGATACGCTGGGGCACTCTTCGCTGATCCTGGCGGACCAGATGTACCGCGTGGCTTCGAAGGAGATCGGGACGGGGAGCTTCGTGATTGGCGACACCTTTGTGCGGCCGCGAGTTGGGTCGGGAGGGCCGATGGTGCTGCCCAAGTTCAGCCGCGGGCAGAGCCTGAACTTCTGGATGCAGGTTTACAACCTGGGGATTGATGAGAAGAGCAAGCAGAACGACGCAACCATTGAATACCAGATCACCAACCTGGGCACGAATAAGCCGGTGCTGGACGCGCGCGAGACCAGCGCGAAGCTGAGCCCGAATGCGGAGCAGTTGACGCTGGAGAAGAGCATGCCGCTGCAGAGCTTGCAGCCGGGCGATTACCAGGTGAGCATCAAGGTGAACGATGGTGTGACCAAGCAGCAGACGGAAGAGACGGCTAAGTTTTCCGTGAACTGATTTGGGGCTAGGATGGAGTTGGGTCGAAGCGCAGGAAGAAAACAGCGCTCGGCCGGGACAATTTGAGGGCGGATGCGCAGTTTCGAGGCGACACGATTACGCGGATGGAATGGCGATGATCGGCAGCCGGCGCACTACCCTGAGGCGGGCCTTCCTTTTTCCGGCACGTCAATTCAGGAGAAGGCCATCGACGCACAGGATGATGTTGACTGTGCAATGTAGCTGGATGCGATTCCGGGTTGATTTCGCGGTTGGCGCGCTGATGCTTGCGCTGGCGTCGGGGGCAAGTGCTGCGCCTCCGTCGGCGGTGGTGTCGGGCGTGGTGCGCGATACGCATGGCGTGGCGCAGATGGGCGTGGTGGTGCAGGTGCTGGCCGCCCACTCGGCGACAGTGGCTACGGCGTTTACTGACATGTATGGGCGTTACCGGATTGCCAACCTGGTTCCAGGAAGCTACCAGGTGCGGGCGACGGCTGCTCTGTTTATGCCCGCGACGCGAGGCAATCTCCAACTCCGGACGGGGATGCGGGCCACCGTGAACCTTACCCTGGCCATGCTGTCGGACCCCACGGCGTGGCTGCCGGTCGAACGACGCAAGCCGGGTGAGCCGGAAGACGACTGGACCTGGACGCTGCGGTCGGCGGCCAACCGGCCGATTCTGCGGATGCTGGGCGACGGAGAGATCGTATCGGTGTCGGCGCAGGAGGAAGGTCCGAAGAGCGCGCCGGTGAAGGTGCGGGTCTCCGCGATGGGCGGCGACGGAGGCTTCGGCGAGGGTGGCTTGCGCAACGTGGTTGCGCTGGACCGAGCGGCCATGGGGGGATCGGACCTGGTGGTGCGGGGCAGCGTGGCGGCTGGATCCGGGGACGGCCGTGGGCAGGCGACGGAATTGGATGCGGGGTATCAAAGCGCGGCGCCGTTTATGGGAGCGTCGCGGCTGGTGATGAGTTTCGCGTCGCATCCTGAGTTGCTGGGCGCCGGCAATGCGGCGGGCGAGCAAGTAATGCGGATGGCGAGCGCCAGGAAGATTCAACTGGGCGATGCCGTGGACGTGGAAGCCGGAGCCACGGTGTATGCGATCCACACCGGCGGGACCGCGCTGACCACCCAGCCCTTCCTTAAGGTCACTGTGCATCCGGGCGAGGTGTGGGCGGTGCGCTACAGGCTGGCGACGTCGCGCGACCTGCAAGGCTTTGACGGACTGGATTCGATTGCGTCGGACCTGCCGGTGGCGGCGATGAGCGGCGGACGGCTTTGCACGGAAGGCGGCAACCACCAGTCGATTGGGATAAGCCGGAACGCAGGCCGCGGCCTGGTGGAGGTAGCGTTATACCACGACGCGATCGAGCGCCCGGCGCTTGGCGGGACCGGAGCGATGAGCGCGGCGGACCTGCTGGCGGGTGCGGGAAGCAGCGGGATCGTGGTGGATACGGCTACAGACAGCTTCCGCTTTCTCGGCGCCGGTTACACGGCGAGCGGGATGAGCGTTACCGTATCGGAGCCGTTGACCCAAAGCCTGTGGGCAACGCTGGAGTACGCAAACGGCGAAGCGCTGGCGATGAGCGGCGGGAGTGCGGAGCAACTGCCAGGCGTAGCGGCGGGCCTGCATGCGGAGGCGGCGGGGGCGGCGAGCGCGGAGTTGAAGGGGCAGGTGCTGCGCACCGGGACCAGGCTGCGCGCGTCGTACCACTGGCAGCCGCATCACCTGGTAACGGCGGTCGACGCGTACGATGCATCCGGCGACCAGGGATATCTGAGCTTCTATGTACGCCAGGCACTGCGCTGGGGCGACCGGTTGCCGCCAGGGCTGGAAGCGACCGTGGATGTGACCAACCTGCTGGCTGAGGGGTATCAGCCGTTTCTATCGGCCGACGGGCGGACGCTGTTCCTGGCGCAGTCTGCGCGGACGGTGCGGGGCGGGTTGTCGTTTACGTTCTAGTACGCATCGACATATATAGGTGGAGTCGGCGAAGGCAGAGCGCATCGCCCGGAAGGGTTGAACGTCTGGGTCATCAAGCTGTGTGGCAGGTCCTTCGACTCCGTTTGACGCAAATGCGCGCCAAACTCCGCTCAGGATGACGAGCCTCAATTGTTTAGCGATTCTCTGCGAAGCAGGGCTAGGTCTCGATGTCGGTTTCGGGGATGGGAAGCACGTCGTCGGGCCGCGCGACCCACACGTAGAGCGTCGGCAGCAGGAAGACGCTGATGACCAGCGCGCCGATGAGACCGCCGACGATGACGATGGCGAAGGGACGTTGCGAATCGGAGCCGATGCCGTGCGAAGTGGCGGCGGGCAGCAGACCCAGCGTGGCGACCAGCATGGTCATCATGATGGGCCGAAGGCGGAGGACGGCGCCTTCGATAGCAGCCTCCTCGATGGTGTGGCCGCTGGCGCGGAGCTGATTGATGTACTCGAGCATGATGACGCCGGTTTCCACCGAGACGCCGAAGAGCGCAAGAAAGCCGACGCCGGTGGAGACGCTGAAGTTGGTGTGGGAGAGGAGCAGCGCAAGCAGGCCGCCCACCGGCGCCATCGAAACCGTAGCGAAGATAAGCAGGGCCCACTTGCCGGAGTGGAACATCATGTACAGGATGACGAAGATGACGATCAGGGTGATGGGCAGGACCACCATCAGGCGGTGAGACGAGCGCTTCTGGCTTTCATATTCGCCGGCCCAGTCGATCTTGTAGCCGGGAGGCAGCTTGACCTGGGCGTTGACTTTGCGGATGGCCTCTTCGACGGTCGATCCGAGGTCGCGGTCGCGCACGCTGTACTTGATGGCGACGTAGCGCTGGGCGGCCTCGCGGTAGACCTCCTCGGCGCCGTCCTCGGTCTTGACATTGGTCAGTTGCGCGAGCGCGACACGTTCGCCGCCGGGGGCGAGCAGGCGAATGTTGTCGATGGCCTCCTGGGTCGAGCGGAACCGGGGAAGATAGCGGACTACGACATCGTAACGCGCGTCGCCCTGCAGCACCTGGGTGACGGCGCTGCCTCCAACCGCGGTCTGGATGGCGTCCTGCACGTCGGTTATGTTGATGCCGTAGCGGGCTGCAGCGTCGCGGTTGACGGTGTAATTGAGGTTGGGCTGGCCGATGACGCGGAAAAGGCCAAGGTCGGCGACTCCTTTGATCGGGGCCATGATGGAGACGATCTGATTGGCCTTCTCTTCGAGGGTCTTCAGGTCGTCGCCGTAAATCTTGACGGCGAGTTCGCCCTTGACGCCGCTGACGGCTTCTTCGACGTTGTCGGAGATGGGCTGGGAGAAGTTCCAGCCGACTCCGGGCATCTTCTCCAACTCGGCGTCCATGGCGGCGATAAGGTTGTCCTTGTCCTGGTGGAAGATGGGCCGCCACTGTTCCTTTGGTTTCAGGTCGACGAAGTATTCGGTATTGAAGAAGCCGGTGGTGTCGGTACCGTCGTCGGGGCGGCCGGTCTGGCTGACCACCTTGGTGACTTCAGGGAATGAGTTGAGGCGGAGGCGCGCTTCGTTCATGACGCGGAGGCTCCGGGTGGGGCCGGTGGAAGGCGCGAGCGTGCCGCGAACCCAGATGGAGCCTTCGTCGAGGTGGGGAAGGAACTCCGAGCCGATGATGCCGCTGAAGCCGAGGAAGATGGCGAAGAGAAAGATCAGCACAGCGCCGGAGAGGGTGATAACGCGGTGCTCGATGGTCCACTTGGCGGCGGTGCGGTAGTGCCTGGTGAGCCAGGTCATGACCGGGTTTTCCCATTCGCTGGCCCCTTTCTTGTCGAACGCGAAACGGGAGAGCACGGGAGCGATCAGGATGGAGAAGAAAAGGCCGCCGAGCAGCGCGAAGCTGACCATCCAGGCCATGGGCTTGAACAGGCGGCCTTCGACGGCCTGCAGGGTAAAGATGGGCAGATACGCTGCGATGATGATGCCGCGCGCATAGAAGACAGGGCGCTGGACCTCGTGCGCGGCTTCGCGGACTTGCTGCTCCGGGGTAAGGCCCGGTTTGCGGGCGTGGCCGAGATGGCGGACGATGTTCTCCACCATGACCACGGAGCCATCCACGACCATGCCGAAGTCGAGTGCGCCCAGCGAGAGCAGATTGGCGGGCGTGTTGCGCAGGTCCAGGCAGATGGCGGCGAAGAGGAGGGCAAACGGCATGGTGAGCGCGACGATGAACGCGCCGCGGACGTTGCCGAGGAAGAGAAACAGGATAACGACGACCAGCAAGATGCCTTCGGTGAGGTTCTTCAGCACCGTGTGGGTGGTGTAGTGCAGCAGGTCGCTGCGATCGAGGAAGGGAACGATTTTGACGCCGGGAGGAAGGACGCGGTCGTTGAGCTCGGCAACCTTCTGGTGAATGCCTTCGAGGGCGGCATCGGAGTTGTAGCCTTTCTGCAGCAGGACGATGCCTTCGACGACGTCGCCATCGTCGATGAGCTTGCCGTCCTGTTTTGCGATGATGGCCGGCTTGGGGTCCTGTTCGATACAGGGATCGGGGCGGGCGGTGGGGTCGGATTCGCTGACCGGGGTGGCGCCGAAGCGGCAGGACTTGCCGATCTGGCCGAGGCGAATTTTGGGGCCCTGGACGACCGTGGCGATATCTTTGACGTGCAGCGCAGCGCCATTCTGGGTCTTCAGCACGGTCTCTTCGATATCGCGGGTGTTGCGGTATAGGCCGACTTCGCGGACGTTGATCTGCTGGTCGCCCTGCTCGATGAAGTTTCCGCCGGCGTTGACGTTGTTGTTGGCTATCTGCTGCTCCACCTGGCCGATGGAGAGGCCGTAGGCGACGAGCTTGTCGGGGTCGACGCGGACCTGATACTCACGGGTCATGCCGCCGAAGCTGGAGACGTCGACGACGCCGGGGACGGACTTGAACTCCTTCTCGAGCTTCCAGTCTTCGAGCGACTTGAGTTCCATGCTGTCGTAGTTGGGATTGGTGGAGCGCAGCGTGTACCAGTAGATCTGGCCGACGGGACTGTAGTCGGTGCCGATCAGTGGCTGCAAACCTGCGGGCAGGTTGACCTGCCCGAGGCGCTGATTGACAAGCTCCCGATTGTCTTCGTCGACCGAGTCGTCGTCGAAGATAAGCATGACGCTGGAGAGGCCGGCGAGGGAGGTGGAACGCAGATGCTGCATGTGCGGGATGCCGGCCATCTGGATCTCGACCGGGATGGTGACCTGCTGCTCGACCTCTTCGGCGGCGCGGCCGGGCCATTGGGTGATGACCTGGACGTAGTTGTTGGCGACGTCGGGATAGGCTTCGACGGGCAATTGGTGGAACGAGATGGCGCCCCAAGCGAAGAGGATGACGGTGGCGCCGACCATCAGCCAGCGATTGTTCAGCGCGAAATCGACGAGGCGGCGAATCATCTACCGGTCCACCTCGCGGTTCGCACGGGAGGATGGATCGTTCGGGAGGATCGTCTTAGTAGTCCAGCCCTCAATCCGACTCCAAATTCATAAAGATTCTGTAAGGATCCGCCTGCATTGCAATGGTACCTATCTTTCGGCGGAGTTGTGTATCTTTTGGATTCAGGCTGGCTATCTTTTGGGCAAAGTGCAGATTGCGGGCCAAATTCCGGCGCATGGCGGCCGCTGGTCGCTACGTTTGGCCGCTCTAAAGAGCGATACTGTTGCCGAGCCTTTCTGAGTCCCTGCGCCGCGGCCAGCCACCCCCGAGGGAAAGCGATAGGCTGACGGTTGTAAAGGATGAAGTGAGGAACATGGTTTCTTTGCTCTTTGGCGGCAGCAAGCGCGCGACTCTGATCTGGGCCGGCACGCTGATCGCGATGATCGCGGTGATCGACTGGAGGGTGGTGGAAGAGGCGCCTCTGGGGTTCCTCTACCTGCTGCCGATGCTGATGCTGGGCAAGGTGCTGAAGCCCTGGCAGACGGCGCTGGCTGCCGCCCTGTGCACATTCCTGACGGAGGAATTCGATCAATACGCATGGCACTTGCGGACGGGGCTGCCGCGCGACGTTCTCTACTTCATGGCCTTCTTCTCGGTTGGAGTGTTTGTGTCGGAGATGACCCGCAACCGGCAGATCATCCTGCGCCAGCTCCATGAGATTGAGAAGCAGAGCGATGCGCGGCGCGAGGCGGAAGAGCAGTTGACCATCCTGATTGAAAGCAGCCCGGCCGCGATCATCACGGCGGACTCAGATGGATCGGTGCTGATGGCGAACGAGGCCGCTCACCGGATGCTGGCGTTGAAGCCGCCGGCGTTGCTGGGGCGATCCATTCACCGCTACTTTCCGTCGCTCTCGAACATTTCCGGCCGGGAGACAAGTCAAAGCCTGTTCCGCACGGTGATGCAGTCGCGCGGCCAGCGTGAGGATGGAGAGGGATTCCTGGCGGAGATATGTTTTTCGACCTACCAAACCGGATCGGGATCGCGGCTGGCGGCGATGATTCTGGATTCTTCAGAGGAGTTTCGCACGCGCGAGGAGGCCAGTCTGCACCAGATGCTGGCTGGGTCGCGGATCGCGGTGGGTGCAGTCTCCCATGAGGTCCGGAACGTGTGCGGCGCAATTGCGGTGGTGCACCGGAACCTCTCGCGCAACGATCAACTGGGCCACGACAAGGACTTTGAGGCACTGGGAAATCTGGTGGTGGCGCTGGAGCGAATTGCGGCGGTAGATCTTCGTCCGTATCCCGACCAGGCCATGGAGGTTGACCTGCAGGCCCTGCTGAATGACCTGCGCATCGTGATTGCGCCATCGTTGCAGGATAAAGGGATCCAGTGCATCTGGAAGCTGGATCCGGATTTGCCGCTGGTATGGGCGGATGGCGCGAACCTGATGCAAGTATTTCTGAACCTGACGACCAACAGCATCCGCACGCTGGCGGAAAGGGATTCGGACAAGTCATTGACGGTCTGGGCCAAGAACGAAGGCCAGCGGGTGACGGTGGAATTCCTGGACAATGGCGGCGGCGTGTCCCAGCCGGCCGAGTTGTTCCGCCCCTTTCAAACCGGGGCCCGGAACACCGGCCTGGGTCTATACCTGGCGCGCGCGTTTGCCCGCTCTTTTGGCGGCGATCTGCGCTACCTGCCGCTGCCGGGCAGCGCGTGCTTCGTGGTTGAACTGGCGCCGGTGCGATAAATGGAACAGAAACGCATGGACGAACGCATTCGCATCTTGATAATCGACGACCACATGCTGTTTCGCGAGAGCCTAGTCCGGCTGCTCGAGACGGAGCCCGACTTTGAAGTAGTCGCTCGTTGCGCGACCATCGCAGAAGGCCGCCAGGCTCTGGTCGCTGTTCCCGTCGAGGTGGTACTGCTGGACTACGATCTGGGAGATGAGATTGGCACCGACCTGCTGGCGCGGCTCGGGTTCAAGGGCAGCGATACCAAGGTCATCATGGTCACGGCCGGAATGAGTGCGAGTGTGACTCTGAGCGTCGTCAATGAGGGCGTCGCCGGCATCGTGCTGAAACACAGCGACCCGCGTTATCTGATCGAGGCGATCCATCGCGTGTCTGCCGGAGAGACCTGGTGGGACCCGGGAATCCTGCGCAGCGCGACTGCGACCGCGACTGCGACGGGTGAAGCGGGCCCGCCGGCGAATGTGAGATCGCTGACCGACCGGCAACGCCAGGTGTTGCGCAGCATTCTGGACGGATTGACGAACAAGGAGATTGCGGCGCGGATGCAGGTGTCGGAGACGTCGATAAAGGCCAGCATCCAGGAGTTGTTCGCGAAGGCTGGAGTGAGGACCCGCAGCCAACTGGTGCGCGTGGCGATTGAGCGCTACAGCCTGGAATGGCTGAAACAGATCGGCCACAGCGCAGACTGACGCCGCGGGTGCGGTTGGAGCGAAACCAGAGCGTCAGTCGCTGAGCTTCTGGTCGAAGTCGATGTGCTGGACGAGGTCGGCGAGCGCCTGCTGGGCAGCGCGGGCCTCAGTGTCGAGGGCCTGCTGGTCCTTCTGCTTCTGGGCAATCTGGTCCTCGGTGTGGCTGAGGTCGTTGACGAAACGTAGTTGGGCCTGCTTGTCGGCGTCCTTCAGGGCGGTGATGTTGGCGCGCTGACGCTCCTCCTCGTCGTGCAGTCCCTTGATGTCGGTGTCGACGGCCCTCTTCTGGGCGTTTAGGTCGGCGACCTTGCGCTGGGCGTCCAGCACGGGCTGGAGCTGCTTGAGGAAGTCGGGGTTGTCCTCCGGCTTCTCGCCCATCTCCTGTAACAGGACCTTGATCTGCTGGTCGTTGATATTGCCGACCTGGACGGTGCGCGGATAGGCGTGGGACTCGGCGACCTTGAAATGGACGGTCTGGCCGGAGGGGACGGCGACGCGGAAGCGGTAGAGGGTGGGAGTGGTCTCGTCGGGCTTGGCCGTGCTCTCGGCGTTGAGCTGGTAATCGTTGAGGCGTGAGTGTTCCAGGACGACGGTGCGCGGCTCGGTGGCGGCGTTGCGGATGGCGTAGTCGCGGGTGACGATGTCGCGGTAGTGCTCGGTGAGAATGCCTTTGGCGATGACGACGCTGCGTAGAAGGTGGTTGGTTGTCGAATCGTTGGTGACGTGGACAGCCTCGTCGACGGCGTAGGAGAGCAGACGTTTTTCGCTGGGGTGAATGGGATCGAGCAGGCCCTCGCCGCCGAAGTTGCCGTCTTCGACGATGGAGAAGGAGCCCCGGTCGAGCGTGAGATTTGAAGTGTTGGTGATCCAGAGCGCGCGCAGCGGGGTGGGCTGGCGCACAGACCAGAGAGTGACGCGCTCGGCATCGATTTTGGTTTGCAGGATCGGGACCAGGGCGGACTCGTTCTTGCGAATGGTGATGGGCTCGCTGAGGTTGTAGGCGAAGTAGTCGTCGAAGGCTGCGGTGGTGGTGTTGGGGACGACGGAGTTGGCGGCCCTAGCCTGGTAGGAAATGGGACCGCTGCTGCCTGATTGCGCGAGACTGTCGACGGGAACGCCCTCGATGAAATTTTCATTCATATTGGTCTGCTGGCCGGTACCGGCGTAGATGCCGCCGACGGCTCCGCCCATCCCGGCGCCGCCGCCGTAGCCCATGGCAGTGCCGCGCATTGGCGCTGCGGGAGGTGGCGGGAGCGGTGGAGCGGACTCGCCGCTCTCGTGAGTTTGCGGGGTGAGCTGGGCCTCCTGGGGCAGGCCAATCTCCGGGCGGCGGGAGTAGTAGGGAACGGAGAGCGGCTGGATGAAGCTCTGCGGCGCACCCGCGATCAGCGAGAGCTGGACGTTGATCCAGTCCGCGCCGGTGGTGTTGTCGACCACCGACCAGCCTTGCAGGGTTGCCGTTTGCTTGGTCGGGTCTGCGCCGGATTTGGGCTCGGTGAAGAGGATGCGGTAGGTCGACTTCCAGATGGGGACTTCGCTGATGTAACTGACGTGGAGCTCGCGGGCACCGGCCCCGTTGGCCGGCGCATTGTCCTGCAGGGTGAGGTGGCGCAGCCCCTGGTTGCGGGTGCTGGCGAGGAGCTGGAGGTAGCGGGTGACGTCGGTATGCAGGTCGGCGTCGAGCAGGCGGACTTCAGTGGCTGGGGTGAGTTCGAGCGTGCGGATTTCGCCGGCCTCGCCGATGACGGTGATGAGGCGCTTCTCGGATGCGGGCTGGTTGTTGGCGGCGGAGGTGTCGACCACTTCGATGTTGAGCAGGCGGCCGGAAATGGTTGCGCCGGGACCCTGGACCTCGACGCGGGCGCCGCGGATGGCGTTGTAGAAATCGACCGCGGTGGGGTCTTCGCCGAGCGCCAGCGGCAGGGCCTTCAACTGCTGCTCCAGCGGCGTGGTGGAGTTGTAGCCGGCACCGGCGATGCGTCCGCCGTTCAGGTCGATCGCGGTGAGCGACTGCAGCACGTCGTTGAGCTGGGCGGTGGTGAAGTCGATGGTGACGGACTGGTCGCCGGAGACGCGGCCGGAGTGCTCGAAGAAGCCAACGCCGTTCTTGTAGAGCGAGACGCGGGTGACCGGAAGCTGCGACGAGGCCGGGGCCTCGGTGTGCGCGGCGGGCCTGGGAGCGGCTTTGAGGGCGGGCTTGACTGGAGACGGCTGCTGCGCGTTTGCAGCCGGGGTGATGGCAAGCAGGATGATGGCAAGAAAGAGGGTGGGGATTCCGATTGCTTTGCGCATGCTGGCGAGTTCCTTCCGGCCCGGAGGGGTCCTACTGCGAGAATTTAGCTGCCAATGATGGAACGGCAGCCGCGAAGGAACTTGCAGAAAATTCTTCGCTAAATTCCCGGCTGCAATGATAGACCCCCGTTTTGCGGGATTTGTTCCAGCAATCGGCAGGGAATTCCGCGCTGTTTCGGCGGGCAGGCGTCAAGGCACGATGACCGAGGGGCCATTCGCGGTTTCGTCCTTGACGGCCAGCAAGGCCTGGTTTGCGTCGTCGAGCGAAAAGACGGTGACTTGCGGACGGATTCCCAGCTCGATTGCGATCTCCAGGAAGTCGCCGGCGTCCTGGCGGGTCATGTTGGCGACGGAGCGGATTTGGCGTTCGCCCCAGAGCAGGGTGTCGTAGTCGAAGGCGGGCATCTGGTCGAGGTGGATGGCGTTGATGGCGACGATGCCGCCTTTGCGCAGGCAGGAGAGCGCATGGACGACGACCTTGCCCGCGGGAGCGAAGGTGACGGCGCGATCAAGCGGGACCGGTGGGCGGGCGTCTTCGTCGCCGACCCAGGTTGCGCCCAGCGCGGCGGCGGCTTTGCGATGCGATTCGCCGCGGGTGACTACGTAGACCTCGCAGTTCCAGTGTTGGAGGACGCTGATGGCGAGCGAGGCGGAGCTGCCGAAGCCGAAGAGGCCGACGCGGTCGCCGGGCTGGACCTCGGCCACGCGCAGCGAGCGGAAGCCGATGATGCCGGCGCAGAGGAGTGGGGCGACGTGGATGGGGTCGGCGTCGCGAGGGAGCGGGTGGACGAAATCGGCGCGGGCGAGGGCGAACTCGGCGTAGCCTCCGTTGACGGTGTAGCCGGTGAAGGTGGGGTGGTCGCAGAGGTTTTCCGCGCCGGAGGTGCAGAAGCGGCAGGTGCCGTCGGTGCCGCCCATCCAGGAGACGCCTACGCGGCTGCCGATGGTTAGCGGTTGCGGCGGAAGGGACGAAATGCGGGGGTCTGTCCGCTCCGCGCTGCGCGCTCCGGTCGAGATGACGACGTCTGGGGCGATTTCGATGACTTCGCCGACGATCTGGTGGCCGGGGATGATGGTGGGCGCGAGCGGTGGGAGATCGCGCTCGACGATGTGCAGGTCGGTGCGGCAGACTCCGCAGGCGAGGACGCGGAGGAGGACGTGGTTGGGGAGCAGAGTGGGAGTGGGGACTTCTTCGATGCGGAGGAAGTTGTTGGGGGTGGCGAGGGCGGGATGGAAGACGGCGGCCTTCATGGGTTTGAAGGTAATGCGGTGGTGGGTTGGAAGGCAATCGCGTTCGATAGGTCGGACCCCACCCATGACGATGAAGCCGTCATGAATGGGGCACCCGGCGCAGTGTTTTGCAAAGCGTGTAGTGATACGCTCAAAGTCGAAAATGCAATGGTACGAGGAGCCTGGATGAGAACACCTGTGAACGCGTTCTATTACCCCGACATGATTTCGTCTGATCTGACGCTGAAGAAGGCGATTTTGTTCTTCGATGAACTGCACTTCGTCGATCGGGCCTCGTACTCCTTCGGCGGCGGCGGTCAGGGCCAAATTATGACGATTGCCTGTGCATCTCCCCTTCGTTCGTACGAGGCAAGTCTCCGCGAAAATGGTGTGCCACTCTATGTTCATAAAGCCCCGAGTGGGCCGTTGCCCTCCCAGATGCTCGAAGACGTGGCCGCAGATATAAACGATTCGGAGTTTCTGTCGCGCTTCCAGAAGGGATTAGGAACGTCGGTCACTTTTCGCGATATTGAGGTCACTCCTGGCAACTATGGCGACTCAGGAATGCAGGAAGACTTGGTTAAGACCCTCCTCGCATTGGACCTTGTTGAAGGCCTCAAGGAACATGAGAATGCTATGGCTTTGTTGATCGACGGAACTGTCCAGCCATTCAGAACAAGAACGGCAATTGAAAAGGCGAGGGTGCTAATTCACTCTGCTGCAAGATGCTCGCTCAACATGAACGTTGCTCTCCATGCGAGCAGTAGGAACGGAATGACGCCGTTTGCGGACGCATCGCCGTTCGGTGAACTTCTCGGTACCAAGTACCAGCGAGCCATTGCCGCACTGCACAAGTCGGCACCCTCAGTTCAACTGACCGATCTCAGTTTCAATGTCTTTGACGAATTGATCCCTTCGGAAGTGCTTATGAAGATGAGTTTTTCCGAGGTGGTTCGCTATAGAACGGAGTCTACAAAGGCTCGCGAGGAATTTCTCGAATATCTGTCTGTTCTCCAGGTGAAGCAGGGCGCGATTAAGCCGGACGAGGACTATAACGCGGCGGTCTCGAAGATGGTGATGACAGAGATTGTGCCAGCCGCAAGAGCCTACCGACAAAAACTTCAAGGAATTGGAGAGACGTTTCTCGGAAGCCTCGCAAAGAGCGCATGGGCAGCAGTTGGGACAGTGCCGGTGGGAGCCGTAGGGCTGACGCTCTTCGGCGCACTCTCATGGCCACATCTACTCGCGTTGGCGGGGCCTGCCGCCGCTGTGGCTGGGAATGCAGCAATCGACGCTCTAATTGCCTCTCGGAGTGCCGCGAGGGAATGCGCTATTTCTTATGTGTTGGATCTGGATTCCTAACTAAGACTGCGCGACGCAGGGGGCCGGGTCGGAGTTGCGTACCGAGCCCTGAGGGCTACGCTGGTTGGTTCCAGCCGGTGGCGACGTGGCGGTAGGTGGGGGTGAAGCCTAGGGTGCGGGCGGTGGCGAGGAGTCTGTCGAAGTTGAGGCTGATGGTGGCTCCGGCTAGCTGGGTGACTTCGTCTTCGATGGGGAGATCGAAGTCGTCGGCGCCGTAGAGGAGGCCCGAGAGAGCGCGCTCGTTCTGGGTGAGGACGGAGGTGCGGATGCGGGGGATGTTGTCCAGGTAAATGCGGCTCAGGGCGAGGTGGCGGAGGTATTCGCTGGTGGAGATTTCGATGCCGCCGAGCTGGGTGAACCAGGGCTTGTAGGTCCAGCAGAGGAAGCTGGAGAGCGCGTCGCCGTGACCGTCGGCAATGAGCTGGTCCTGGAATGCGCGGGTGCGGTCGAGGTGTTCGATGCGCTCCGCGATGGTCTCGTCGAAGCCGATGACCATGGTGGCTGAGGTGCGCAGGCCGGCGTCGACGAGGGCGCGCTGGGCGGCGAAGTATTCGGCTACGGTGTATTTGAATTTACTGTGGCGTGCGCGGAAGTCTTCGGTGAGGATTTCGGAGCCGCCGCCGGTGATCCAGCGGACGCCGGCGGCTTTGAAGCGGGCCGCGGCGGCGAGGTAGTCGAGGTTGGCGTGGTCGGCGAGGTACATGAACTCGGCGATAGTGAGGGCGTAGAACTCCATGCGCTCGCCGTAGCGGGTGCGGATGGCGTGGAAGAGGTCGCAGTAGTAGTCGAGTGGAAGATGAGGGTTGAAGCCGCCGTTGAAGCCGACGAGGTCGCCGCCCATGCTGAGGAGTTCGTCGATCTTGGCGAAGACCTGCTCCTGCGAGAGAACGTATCCGCCCTCCTGCCCGGGGAGCTTGTAGAAGGCGCAGTAGTCGCACTGGGCGACGCAGACGTTGGTGTAGTTGATGATGCGCATCAACATGTAGGTGCAGGCCGAGGGCGAGTGGAAACGGGCGCGCACCTGGCTGGCGAGCGAGCGCATGTCGGCGTCGCTGGCCTCGCGCCAGAGCCAGAGGGCTTCGTCGGGCGAGATGCGGGCTTGAGCTTCAATCTTGCCGCGGATGTCGGCGAGCGTGGAGGGGGTGGTGAGCACAGGGCTATTCTAAATCGGCTGCGGTCCTGCCGGACGGGCCCACTACGCGCGGGGCGGTCACTTCGTGACGTGCATTGGGCTTCGCGATGGTGCTCCCGATGGTCGCAAGCTTATTTCGTGCCAGCCAACGTGAGCATCGCGCGAAACAGTAAAACGGCGCGTGAACGCCCGGTTTACAATCATCCAATGAGCGAGGTTGGAGGGTCGGCGATTGGCGCCGAAGAAAGCCCGGCGGAACAGAAGTACACGCGGAACAACCCGTATTATTCCACGGTGGTGACGAACTACCTGCTTAGTGGCGAAGGGTCCGAGAAGGAGACTCGGCATCTGGCCTTTGCGCTGGAAGAAGGCATGACGTATGCGCCGGGCGATGCCATCGGCGTGCTGCCGGAGAACCGCGCAGAGATCGTGGCGGAGGTGCTGGCCGCGCTCGGGTACACCGGCGAAGAGCGCGTGCTGGACCACTACAAAATGGAGATCAGCTTTGAGGAGGCACTGCGTTCGCGGCTGACCATTGGCAAGCTGGCGCGCGGGGCCATTGGGCAATATGCCAAGCTGCCCGGAGCGCCGGGCGCGGGCGGGCGCGGCTACGAGCACCTGAAGCTGCTGTGCGGTGCGGAGAACAAGGCGCGCGCCGAAGAGTATTGCTGGGGCAGGGAGTTCATCGACCTGATCACCGACTTTCCCGGCGTGGTGAAGAGTCCGCAGGAGTTGTTCAACGTGCTGCAACGGCTGGTGCCGCGGCTGTACTCGATTGCGTCCAGCCAGCTAGTGCACAAGGACACGGCCGAGACCACAGTGCGCGTGGTGCGCTACGACACCCATGGCCGCGACCGGCAGGGAGTTGCCAGCGGGCAACTGGGCGAGCGTGCGCAGGTGGGAGCGGTGCTGCCGATTTTCCTGGCAGGAAACCAGAACTTCAAGCTGCCGGAGGACGATTCGGCGCCGTTGATTATGGTGGGGCCGGGGACGGGAATTGCGCCGTTCCGGGCGTTTCTGGAGGAGCGGCAGGCGAGGGGCGCGAGCGGCGATAACTGGCTCTTCTTCGGCGACCAGCACCGGGCGTCGGACTTTCTCTACCAGGAGCAACTGGCTGCGATGCAGGCCGATGGCACGCTGACGCGGCTGGACACGGCGTTTTCGCGCGATCAGGCGGAGAAGATCTACGTGCAGGACCGCATGCGCGAGCACGAGGCCGAACTGTATGCATGGCTGCAGCGTGGAGCCTACTTCTACGTCTGCGGCGACGCTTCGCGAATGGCCAAGGCGGTCGAGCAGGCCCTGCTGGAAGCGATCGAAGAAGGGACACAGGGGACGCTGGAGCAGGCTGCGGAGTATCTTGCCGCGATGAAGAAGCAGAAGCGGTATCAGCGGGATGTTTATTAGGTTCGAGGTTCTGGGTTCGAGGTTCGAGTAGAAGCAAGCCCCAACGTGGTTAGTCGGGGCTTCCGTTTTAGTGAGGGGAATGGCTCAGACGCGGAGGTAATCGGGTCTCCAGTTGTTGATGGACTGCTTGATCTGCTTTTCGGTCAGGTTTTCGTCGAGCGTGCGTTTGACCAGCGCTGGCAGTTCGTCGTCAGAGGCGAAGCGCAGGCCGATGATCTGGCGGACCGTGAGGGCCTGGCTGCGTGCGTTTAAGTCGGCGGGAAGCAGCGCGGCGAAGCGGAGCTTTTCCTCCAGGCGGATGATGCGGTCCTGGGCCTTGAGGGCGTAGGAACGGCTCAGGCCGAAGGCAACGAACAGGACGACTGAGAGAACAATCCACCAGCAGAAGAGGTGTCGATGATCGGGCCAGTGATGAATGGTTGCGTAGATGGCGAAGATGATGTTGAGTAGCAGGATGGGCAGGACGAAGTAGTGGAAGGGTGGATGAAAGCGCGTGTGGTTCTTGTAATTCTGCGGTTCGGGCATGGAGCTGGTCCTTTCGGTTGGCTTCGGGTTGGGCGGCAAGCTATGGGATGCAGGTTGGGCCGCGCCGGGTGCGGTGAATTTGAAAGCATGGCGATGATACATCGAAGAACAGGGGTCAGGGGTCAGGGATCAGTGAAAGACAAAAGCTGATTCCCTTCGGGAATGACAACCGCAAGGCAGAATGACAAATGAAGAGGTAGGCTCGAAGGTATGGCGGCGCGGCGCATTGGGGTGCATGTGGGGACGGCGGGCGGGGCGTGGACGGCGGTAAACCGCGCGGTGGAGGCGGGAGCGAATACGTTCCAAATCTTCTCGTCGAGCCCGCGGGCGTGGAAGGCGGCGGATGTAAAGCCAGCGGACGCGAAGAAGATGCGCGAGCTGCGGGCGGAGTTTGGCGTGGGGCCGGTGGCGATTCACGCGAGCTACCTGATCAACCTGTGCAGCCAGACGGAGAGCGTGCGGGTGAACTCGGTGGCTGCGTTTCGCGGCGAGGTGGAGCGGGCGCTGGCGCTGGGCGCGGAATACCTGGTGCTGCATCCGGGAAGCTGGAAAGGGTTGACGCGCGAGGAAGGGTTGCGGCTGGCGGCGGAGTCGATTGAGCGGGCCATTGATGGGGTGAAATGGCAGGGGAAGGACTTCAGGATTTTGATTGAGAATACGGCGGGGGCGGAGTTCTCGCTGGGTGGGAAGCTGGAGCAGGTGGCGGAGTTGGTGGAGACGCTGAAGCCGTGCGCTCCGGTGGCGGTGTGCCTGGATACCTGCCATGTGCATGTGGCGGGGTACGACATCGTCAGCGAAGATGGGTACATCGAGACGATGAAGCTGGTGGAGGCGACGGTGGGGTTCGACGCGGTGAAGGTGTGGCACTGCAACGATGCGAAGGCGGCGTTCGGCTCGAAGCTGGACCGGCACGAGCATATCGGCGAAGGGACGATCGGTGCGGCGGCGTTCCGCAGGCTGCTGCACGACGAACGCTTCGCGCACTGCGCGTTCATCGCGGAGACGCCGGTGGATGCTCCGGGGGATGAGGCGCGGAATGTGGGGGTGTTAAGGACGCTGGCGGCGGGGTGAGGGCTCCGGTGGCGGGGTGAAGATCGATAATCGAAACGCGAAACAATCCACTCTGCTGCGGCGAGTGGCGGGTGTATGCTGGCGCCGGATTTGGGAGGCGGATATGGCTCGCGCTGAGGTACGCATAGGTCTGTTGTTGGGAGCGGGGATTTTGCTGCTGGCGGTCTTGCCAGTGCGGGCACAGGGCAATGCCACGTGTACCGTCGGCAGTGGCGCCTATAACACCTACGGCGTAAACGGGAAGGTGGGCGCGCCCTTTTCGGGCACGACCAAGACGACCTTCGAGCAGACGCTCGCCGACGGCAGCCGCATCCATAGCGAAACGACGAGTTTTCAGGCTCGAGATTCCACCGGAAGAGTGCGGACAGAGGAGGTGGAGGATTGCCAGGTTGGCGAGGATGGCCAGCCTCATCCGCGGGTCCGGGTGCAGGTTTCCGATCCGACGACGCACTCGAATCTGATGTGGGAGACCGGGGAGAGTACGCAGAAGGTCGTCCAGGTATTCCACTATGATGCAACCCCGCGGAAGCAGACACCGGAAGAGCTGGCGGAAATGCAGCGCCAGATGAAGCTGAATCAATTGCGCTGGCAGAGCCAAAGCAGAAACCGAACCGAAACCGAGCTCGGGAGCAGGGAAATCAACGGCCAATTAGCGGAGGGAAATCGCATGGCGGTGGTGATTCCAGCGGGCGCGGAAGGAAACGAGCAGCCCCTGGAGACGGTTCAGGAGATGTGGAGGTCGAGTGCTCTCGACCTGACGCTGATGGCAACCAGCAACGATCCCAGGCGTGGCAAGACGACATTTGAATATGAGAATTTGACGTTGGCCGAGCCGGACCCCGGGTTGTTCAAGGCCCCGGATGGTTACAGGGTGATTGATCAAAACCCCTACCAGTAGGACCTGCGGGGGCGTAGTTAGTCGCGGTCGCGGGGGAGGCGGATGCGGAATTCGGTCGAGCCGGGTTCTGAGGCGAAGGTGACGGTGCCGCCGTACTGCTCGGTGATGCGCTGCACGATGCCTAGGCCGAGGCCGGTGCCTACGCCGACGGGCTTGGTGGTGTAGAAGGGATCAAAGATGTGGGCCTGGCTCTCGAGGGGGATGCCGGGGCCGTCGTCGGCGATAGTGATGCAGAGGTAGTGGCGGGGCTTTGATTTGGAGCTGGCTGCGCCGGCGGGCGAGTCTTCTTCCCAGGTGCGGACGCGGATGTGGCCTCCGGAGGGGACTGCGTCGATGGCGTTGTCGAGGATGTTGGTCCAGATCTGGTTTAGGCCGGAGCACTCGCATTGCAGGGCGGGAAGGTTGGCGGCGAAATCTTTTTCGACGGTAATCTGCTTCTCGCGGATCTTGTGGGTCAGGATGATAAGGGTTGCGTGGATGCTCTCGTTGATGTCGACCGATTGCTTTTGGCCCTTGCCTTCGTAGGCGTACGACTTGACGGCTTTGACCAGATCGGAGACGCGGCCGATGCTCTCCTCGATGGTCGAGACCAGTTGCATGCTGGAGACCAGGGCTTCCAGCCAGTTCAGCGCGTCCGAAAAAAACGGTCCGGGGAATTCGGACCGCGCGCATTCGAGTTCGCCTGAATCGATACCGATCGACACCAGGGTGGGCGCCAGCTTCCAGGCGTCTTCCACGTTGGCGGACTCCATCCACTCGGCCAGGGCTTCTTCGGCGTCGCTCTGCTCCAGCGAGTTCATGCGCACCGGTCTTTCCTTGGAAAGCGCGTACTCCTGCAACTCGAACATGCACTGCTTCTGTTCGTCGCTGAGGCTGGCCTTGGAGAATTTGGCAGTGAGCTGGTGCATGCGCATCAGGTTCGCGCGCAACTGCGCAGCCGCGCGGACGGCAGCGGCGCCAGGATTATTGAGTTCGTGCATCAGGCCCGCGGCCAGGGTTCCCAGCGATGCCATCTTCTCTTGCTGCACCACGACGGCCTGGAACTTCTGCAGTCGGTGCGCCATGTTGCCGAGGATGGCCTTGCGCACCTCGGGGCAGGCGGTCATGATGTTCCAGAACTGCTGTTCGTCGAACTGGAGCAGCTCGCACGGCTCGGTGGCGCGCACGTTGGCGGCGTAGGGAGTATTGGACAGCAGGGGCAACTCGCCCATGGCGGTGCCTGCCGGGACAATGTTCAGGATCTGCTCGCGGCCATCGGAGAAGGCTTGGGAGATGCGCAGTTCGCCGCTGAGCAGGATCCACCAGGAGTGGGCGGCTTCGCCCTGGCGGGCGATGAACTCGCCTTCCGCAAGATGAAGCTCGCGGGCATCGCCGAGGCAGCGAATCTCCTGCTCGGGGACGGTGGCCAGCATGGGGACGGCGCGCAGCCGCGCCACTAAGGCATCGCTCATGCTCTCCGGCTTGGTGCCCACGGCCTGGACGTTCTCGGTCACAGCCTTATTTGATTCCTCCGGTATGCGAAAAGCTTCTGAATCTAATGGCCCTAAAGCGTCAATTTGTCCCTGCACGGGGGTGTTACTAGCCTACAAAGTGGCCAGGTACTGGTGCATGAACTGCACGGCGATGGACCCTTCGCCGACGGCCGAGGCGCAGCGCTTGACCGAGTTGAAGCGGACGTCTCCGGCGACGAAGATTCCCGGCGCGCTGGTTTCCAGCAGGTAGGGCTCGCGTTCCAGCTTCCAGGCGCCGGGCGCGCGCGCCTTCAGGTCCGGCCCGGCGAGGATAAAGCCTTTCTCGTCCAGGGCAATGTCGGGGGGCAGCCAGTCGGTCTTGGGGGCCGCGCCGATGAAGATAAAGAGGGAGTTCGCCGGGCGCGTCTCCTGCCCGCGCGGGGTCTTCAGGCTGATGCACTCCAGGCGGCCGTTGCCGGACATGGCGACCAGTTCGGTGTGGGTCTCGACCACGATGTTGGAGGTGGCCGCGATCTGGTCGATCAGGTACTTGGACATGCTCTTGTTCAGCGACTCGCCGCGCACCAGCATGTGGACTTTAGCGGCATAGCGCGAGAAGTGCATAGCGGCCTGGCCGGCTGAGTTTGCTCCGCCCACCAGGTAAACCTCCTCGTCGGCACAGGACATGGCCTCGGTCTTGGCCGCGCCGTAGTAGACGCCGGCGCCGGCGAACTGGTCCGCGCCCGGCACGTTGAGCTTGCAGTACGAGACCCCGGTGGAGATGAGGCAGACGTGGCAGGAGAGTTCGCGGCCATCGGCCATCCTCAGCAGGTGGTAGCCGTTCTCGGAGCGGATGGAAGCGACGCGCTGGGTGAGGAACTCCGCGCCCAGCCGGGTGGCCTGCAGGAAGGCGCGCTTGGCGAGTTCGTCGCCGCTGAGGCCCTGGGGAAAGCCCAGGTAGTTCTCGATCTTGGAACTGGAGCCGGCCTGGCCGCCGACGGCTTCCGGCTCGACCACCAGCGTGCGCAGGCCTTCGGAGGCGCCGTAAACGCCGGCAGCCAGTCCGGCCGGCCCTGCACCGACCACGATGACATCGTAAAACTCCTCTTTGGCCTGGGTGCGCAGGCCGATGCGGCCGGCGAGCTCCATGGTGGTGGGCTGAACCATGGCGGTCCCGTCGCCGAACAGGACGACCGGCAGCTTGGCGTCGTCCAAGCCCTTCTCCTTCAGCAGAACGACTGCCTCGGGCATGCTCTCCGGGTCCATCCACTTGTATTCAATGCGGTTGCGGGAGAGGAAGTCGCGCACGGCGTGGTCGGTGGGCGACCAGCGCAGGCCGATGACGCGGATGCCCTCGTAGGGCGGCTTGTAGCCTTGCTTCCAGGCCTCCAGCAAGTCGTCGAGGACGGGGTAAAGCTTCTCCTCCGGCGGGTCCCAGGGCTTGTTCAGGTAATAGTGGATCTTGGCCGCGTTGATGGCGCGGATGGCGGCTTCGGTGTCGGCGTACGCGGTCAACAGCACTCGTTTCGCCTCCGGATACAGCGGCATAACCTGCTGCAGAAAGTCGACGCCGGTCATGCCGGGCATGCGCTGGTCGGAGAGGAAGAGGGCGATGATTTCCTTGCGCTCGGTCAACTGGCGGCAGATGTCAAGAGCAGCCTGCCCGGACGCGGCATGGATAACGCGGTAGTTCTGGCCGTAGTTGCGGCGCAGGTCCTGCACCACAGCTTCCAGTACGCTGGTGTCGTCGTCGATGGCGAGAAGGATTGGCTTGGGCATAGTGCGTGAGATGCTGCGCCGCCGGGGCCCGACTTCGGCATGCAGAAAACAGTGTTCTGATTCGATTCTCGCCGATCCGGAGAGGGTTCAGAAAGCCCGGTTTCCCCTAACCGGCCCGGCCGCGTTAACCTTGGGTTGGGAACCTGGAGGCTGAACCGGATTCCCGGGGATGCTGTACGAATTGTAGACATCCAGCCTGCATCGCGCGAGTGCCGCCGATGAGAGGATTGACGGTTTTGTGTGCCTGAGGAGGCTGTATCCGATGAACCGAATCATCCTTGCCGACAACCAGGCGATCTTCCGGGCTGGCGCGGCCCGGGTTCTGGCGCTGGAGGACGACATGCAGATCGTGGCCCAGTGCGAGGACCCGGCCCGGCTTTCGCGTGCGCTCGACGCCTATCGAAACGCCATTCTGCTGGTGTCTGCCAGCATGCAACTGGACGTGCGCGCCGTGCTCGCGCGTGCCCAGGCGGCGAGTACCCGCACCATCCTGATCGCCGAGAACGGCACTGAAGTGGGCGAAGACCTGACCCGGGCTCTGGACGGCGTGCTCTTCCGCAATGTCCCCGGAGTCGACCTGATCGACTGCATTCGCCGGGTGGGGGCGGGGCAACGGTGCGTGCAGCGCTCCAATGTGACTTCCATCGTGGCGCAGGACACGGTAGGCGCCCGGATACGCGACTGGCTCACGCCCAAAGAGATGCAGATCGTGGCGCTGATCGCCCAGGGCTGCAAGAACAAGCAGATTGCGACCCAGTTGAATACCAAGGAACAGGTGATCAAGAACTACCTGCGCAGCATCTACGACAAGACCGGCGTCTCCGACCGGCTGGAGCTGGCGCTGTTTACTATTCACCACCGCGTGCTGGCCGAGGCTGCCGCGCGCGCCAGCGACCTGCTGCAGGCGAAGTCGGCTTGAGTTGCCTGCGCGCTGGATTGGCGGGAAGTGGGTCAGTCTGAAATCTCTCTGCGCCAACTCAGTATCTGGAGAAAATCTTGAGCAAGTCCACAAAGCGGCCACTCTTTTTGTATTTGGCGAGGCGTTGCCGCGATTGTGAAGCCTGGCCGAAGACCACAATGGCGATCATCCCGACGATCACTGCTGCCGTGCCAAGGAGTTTTGCGGCAGACAAGATAGGGTGCCAGTTCATGACGCCCATGTTACTTGCCTTTGAGCTATGCTGCCAGCCTCTTTTTCCGACTGAGCCACCACCGGATCGGCGCTGGTCTTGGTTCCCTCTGATTCGCCGTGTACACTTCCGCCGGGAGCGGTTGCTCCCTCTGTAAGTCGCTGAACCTGGCCGCCGTACCTGAGGTGATGCCGGGTTGCGATCGGCGTGCGAGAGACGGGCGTGCCGGGAAGCAAGGAGAAACAGTATGGGATGGAGCAGGTTGAGCTTCGGGCTGGCGGTAGTGGTGTGCGTCGCGGCGACGGCTTTGGGCCAGGCGCAGGCAATCGCGCATCTGGAAAAGCATGGCACGACGACACAACTGATCGTGGACGGCAAGCCGTACCTGGTATTGGGCGGAGAGCTGGCGAACACGGCTTCGTCGAGCCAGGAATACATGAAGCCGGTGTGGCCGCGGCTGGCCAAAATGCACCTGAATACCGTGCTGACCGGAATGTCGTGGGCGCAGTTTGAGCCGGAGGAAGGGAAGTATGACTTTGCGCTGGTGGACAGCCTGCTGGCCGCGGCGCGGCAGGAAAACCTGAAGATTATCTTCATCTGGTTCGGCAGTTGGAAGAACGGCATATCGAGCTTCGCGCCCGCGTGGGTCAAGGCGAACCAGGAACGCTTTCCGCGCGTCCAGATTGCCTCGGGCAAGTCCATTGAAGTGCTGTCGACTCTGAGCGAGGAGAATCTGCGGGCGGATTCCAAGGCTTACACCGCCTTTATGCATCACCTGCGCGAGGTCGATTCCGGCAAGCACACCGTCATCATGATCCAGATGGAGAACGAGGTTGGCGTGCTGGGCGATTCGCGCGACCGCAGCGCGGCGGCGGATGCAGCCTTCGCCAAGCCGGTGCCGAAGGAACTGATGGACTATTTGCAGGCGCACCAGGCGACGCTGCGGCCGGAGCTGAAGAAGCTATGGGATGCGGCGGGCGACAAAGCCAGCGGAACGTGGACGGAGGTCTTCGGCGAGGGCGCGCCGACCGACGAGGCGTTCATGGCGTGGAACTACTCGCGTTACATGGGCCGGATTACGCAGGCGGGGAAGGCTGAGTATCCGGTGCCGGTGTTTACCAATACGTGGATTGTTCAGCCTCAGGACCGCGGCCCGGGAGACTACCCGAGCGGGTGCCCGGAGCCGCATGTGCTGGACATCTGGCGCGCCGGCGGCCCGCAGATCGACATCAACGCTCCGGATATTTACCTGCCCAACTTTGCGGAATGGGTCGCGAAGTTCCATCAGAACGGCAATCCGCTGTTTGTGCCGGAGTCGCGCGGCGATGCGATGGGAGTCGCCAATGCGTTTTATGCGATCGGGCAACACGACGGCATCGGCTACTCGCCGTTCGGCATCGATAACATGGGCCGCCTGGCTGCGGCCAGCGCGGGGCCGGGTGCTGCTCCGCCCGATCCCCAGAACACGCCGCTGGCCAGGGGATACGCGGTCCTCGGGCAGCTTGCGCCGTTGATCCTGCAGCATCAGGGTATGGGGACGATGGGGGCGGTGGTGGTCAGCGCGCAGCAGAAGCAGACCCTCTCGATTGGCAACTACACCCTGACCGTGGGCGCGGTGCAGAACCGGCGGTCGACTGCGGTCGCCTCCACGACGACTGAGGCGGTGCCGACCTACGCATTGGTGATCGCTACCGGACCGGATGAATATGTGATAGCCGCCAACAACGCGGAGATTATTTTTTCTCCGAATACGCCGGGATCGCCGATTGCCGGGCTGGCGCAGGTGCAGGCCGGCAACTATGTGGACGGTCAATGGGTTCCTGGACGCTGGCTGAATGGGGACGATATTCTGCTGAACTACAAACTCGCAGATGCAGCAGCTGCGAACCAGTCCGGCAGCGGGTTGAGATTCGCGGCGGATGGGCCGACCATCCAGAAGGTGAAACTCTATCGCTACCGGTAGTCAACAGCCTAAGCGGTGACGGTGCCCAACTTTTCGGCGATGGACTTTGCCTGGGTGAAGAGCAGCAGGTAGTCCGGACCGCCGGCCTTGGAGTCGGTGCCGCTCATATTGAATCCGCCGAACGGGTGCGCGCCAACCATGGCGCCGGTGCATTTGCGATTGAAGTAGAGATTGCCGACGTGGAACTCTTCGCGCGCGCGGTCGAGCTTGGCACTGGATGTTGAGTAGAGTGCTCCGGTCAGGCCGTATTCAGTATTGTTCGCGATCGCCAGGGCATCGTCGAAGCCGTTCGACTTGATCACGGCCAGCACCGGACCGAAGATCTCTTCGAGCGCGATGCGCGCGGTGGGCGCGACGTCCGCAATCACGGTGGGCGCAATGTAGAAGCCTGCTTCGGGCGTCTCAACGGCATGGCCGCCGGCGATCACGCGGCCTTCGGACCGGCCAATCTCGATATAGTCGAGGATCTGCCGGTACGCGGCCTGGTTGATGACCGGGCCGGCGTAGAAGTTATCGGCGGGGTCGCCCTGCTTGATGGCCGCGACGCGGTCCCGCAGCCGTTCGCAGAAGATGTCGTAGATTTCCGCGTCCACAATGGCGCGCGAGCATGCGGAGCACTTCTGGCCGTTGAACCCGAACGCGCTGACAGCCACGCCTTCCACGGCAGCGTCGAGGTCGCAGTCGGACTCGACGAGGATGGAGTCTTTGCCACCCATCTCCAGCACGGTGCGCTTGATGAAGTGCTGGCCGGGCTGAGTCTTCGCCGCGCTCTCGTGGATTTCAAGGCCGACGGCCTTCGAGCCGGTGAACGCGATGAAGCGCGTCTGGGGATGGGCGACGATGGCAGAGCCGAACTTGGCGCCGGCGCCGGGGCAGAAGTTGACGACGCCGTCGGGCAGGCCGGCCTCTTCGAGCAGGCTGAAGAAAACGTGGGCGATGGTAGGCGCGTCGCCGGAGGGCTTGAGGATTACGGTGTTGCCGCAGACGATGGCCGCCGACGTCATGCCGGCCATGATCGCCAGGGGGAAGTTCCAGGGCGGAATGACCGCACCGACTCCGAGCGGAATGTAACGCAACTGGTCGCGTTCTCCGGGATACTGGATGGGCGTAGTCGCGGCGTCCAGGCGCAGGGCCTCGCGGGCGTAAAACTCCAGAAAGTCGATGGTCTCGCCAACATCGGCGTCGGCCTCGGCCCAGTTTTTGCCCACCTCGTAGACCAGCCAGGCGCACATCTCCAGCTTGCGCTCGCGCACCAGGGCCGCGGTGCGGGTGAGCAGGGCGGCGCGTTCGGGTGCGGGCACGCGCGACCAGGTAGCGAAGGCAGATTGCGCGGCCTCGATCGCCGCTTCCACATGGCTTTCGTCGGCGCGCTGGTGGATGCCGACGACCTCGGCGGGCCGGGCCGGGTTGAGGGAGACGATTTTGGCCTCGGTGCGCAGGCGGTGTCCGCCGATGACCAGGTCGTATTCCTGGCCGAGCCTGGAGCGAACCCCGGTGAGGGCCTCCAGCATGGGGTAGCGCACATCCGCATCGGCGAAGTTTAGAAAGGGCTCGTTGACGAAGGGTGTGTCGATCCCCGACCCCGCCGGCTTACCCGCCAAATCCGTTGCAATCGCCATGGTCCCCCCATTCCGGTCGTCCTTGACAGCGATTTGCTCTTCATCCTACTCGCCCAGGGCACGATGTTCTCGCAAACCCAAAATTCTTGCAACCTATTGCGGTTCTTTTGGCGTATAGGCAGGATGAGAGCGGTATGGCGATCGCGAACGACGAGTTCCGCAGACTCATCGAAACACACCAGCGCATGGTGTTCTCCGTCGCGCTGCGCGTTACCGGCGACTACGCTACCGCGGAAGAGGTTGCCCAGGATGTCTTTCTCGAACTGCACCGCAGTGGCGAACGGTTGGCCGGCGACGACCACATACGCTACTGGCTGCGCCGGGTGGCCACGCATCGCGCCATCGACGCGCTGCGCCGCCAGGCCCTCCGGCCCGAGGCCGATGCGGACGAATGGGTCGAGGAGCAGCACGTCGACGGCGCATCCGTCAGCAGCGTGCAACTGCAGGCCCGGCTCGACGACCTGCTGCGTACGCTGCCGGAGCCGATGCGGGTCGCGGTGGTGCTGCGCTACCAGGAGGAGATGTTGCCCGACGAGATTGCGCGGATGCTGGGCCAGTCGGTCGCATCGGTCAAGAGCCACTTGCACCGGGGTCTTACGCTTTTGCGCCGCAAAGCGGCAGTCACCATGAAGGAGTATGTCCGTGAATCAGCCTGAAGGGTCATTGACGAAGTTCGAACAGGAGTTGACGCAAGCCATGCGGGCGGTCGATCCGCCGGAGGGATTCGCCGAGCGCGTATTGACACGTGCGGAGGCCCGCGAAGCACCGCGCGCGAGGGTGTTGGCGATGCCTCGCCGTCGGCCGCTATGGACCAGTGGCGCCGTTGCAGCGGCATTGCTCGTGGGCGTCTTCGTTGGAGAACAGACTCACATGCGCCACCAGCGCGAGCAGGCAGAAGCGACACAACAGCAAAGGGCAGAAGCAGCGCAGCGGCAGTTTGAGGCAGGAATCCGGATTACGGACGAGACGCTGGACCACGCGCGGGCTCAACTGGCGCGGGCCGGGATCGAATTGAGAGATTGAGAACCGATACGCGAGGCGGGAATTTGAAGTTTAGACAGGAACGGAGGAGAACGGTGATGGTGACAGGAGACAAGGCGGGAATGGCGATGAAGGCGATGGCATGGTTGCTGGTGACGGGGCTTATGGGCTCGGCGGCGCGCGCGCAGGTTGCGCCAGCACCGAGCGGGATGGACCAGAACGCGGCTGCGGCGCAGGTGCGGATGCAGGCGGAGCAGGCAAAGATGGTAGCTCAGCAAAGTGCGATGAGGCAGGCGCAGGCGAGTATGACTGCCCAGCAGAGTCTGGTGCAGCAGGTGCAGGCGACGATGACCGCTCAGCAAAGCCTGATGACCGCGAAGCTGGCGACGCTGGAGCCAAAGCTGGCCGTCGAGCAGAGCTTGATGATGGCGAGGCTGGCGACCTTGGAGCCGAAGCTGGCCGTCGAGCAGAGCCTGATGCTGGCGCGGCTGGAGCCGCTGGAGCTACGCGGGCTGGGTGTGGAGATGCAGACCGGCGGCGGCGTTACGCGCGTGGGCCAGGTAAAGGACGACCTGTTTGCCGGTACGGAGAAGTTCGAAAAGGGGGCAAGCGAGGTATCGGACGTGAACCTCGACCCAAGCATGATGGGGATGATCCACGGAGGCGGGCCGGCAGGCCTGGCGAAAAAGATGCGGTTTATGGTCGTCCGCTCGTACGAGTATCCCAAGGAGGGGATGTACAACCCCGACGACGTGGAGGTGTACCGGAAGAAGCTGGAAGACGGGACTTGGAGCTGTTCGATACATGTGAAGGACAAGGATGGGACTACGGACATCTGCTCGCGCTCCACGCCGGACCATGAGGGCAGTGAGATGGTGATTATCGCGGCAGAGCGCAGGGAGCTGACGTTCATCCATATGAGCGGCGACATGTCTCTCGATGATCTGGAGAAGGTGAACGCTGGCCAGGGGCGGAAGTCGTTGCCGACTCCGCCGACTCCGCCGGTAGCGCCTGCGCCTGCGCCGGGGCATTGAGCAGGGTGAAGAGGCGCGAGGGGCTGTTGCCGCGTCCGCAGCTAGCGGAGGATGGGGAGCTGAGACTTAGCGGCGGGCTCGCTCTCGTCCGCGAAGTGGCGGCGAATTTTTTCGGCGGTGGCGGCGCTTACGACCGCGGTGAGCGCGTCTGGATTGGATTCGCTGGCCTGGCGGATGCCGCGGACGCTGCCGAAGTGTTCCAGCAGGCGCTGCCGGGTGCGCGGGCCAACGCCGGGAATGGCATCGAGTTCGGAGTCGCGGTCGCGCATCTCGCGGCGCTTGCGATGGTAGGTGACGGCGAAGCGGTGGCTCTCGTCGCGGATCATTTGCACCAGGTGCAGCACGGGCGAGCGGCGGTCGAGCACGATGGGATCGGACTCCTGGCCGTAGACGTAGACGACCTCTTCGCGCTTGGCGATGGACGCGAGCGCGGGCTGATCCGGCGTGCCCGGCTGGATGCCGATCTCGGCCAGCGCCTCGGCTGCCGCGCCGAGTTGGCCCAGGCCACCATCGATAAGGATCAGGGAGGGCATCTTCTTTTTGTCGTCGAGCAGGCGTTTGTAGCGGCGGCCGACGACCTCGCGCATGGAGGCGAAGTCGTCGACACCGCTCACGGTCTTCACCTGGAACCTGCGATAGTCGGCCTTGCGCATAGCCCCGTCTTCCCAGACCACCATGGAGGCGACCGTCTCCGCGCCCTGGATGTGGGAGATGTCGAAGCATTCGATACGACGGGGTAGCTCGTCCAGCGTCAGCAGGTCCTGGAGAGCTTCCTGGATGGCCTTGATGCTGGGCTGCAGCACGCGGAAACGCTGGTCGTAGGACTGCTTGGCGTTGAGGCAGACGAGGTCGACCAGGGAGCGCTTCTCGCCGCGCTGCGGGGCGAGGATCTCGATGCGATGGGCTGTTCTCTCGGTCAACAGATCGGCAAGAACGGCGCGGTCGGGGAAGTCGACGGGGACGAGCACGGTGCGCGGAACGTAGTTCTGGTCGAGGTAGAGCTGCTTCAGCAGGGACGAGAAGAAGGCTGCGGGCGAGAAGTTGTCAGTTGCAGGTTGCAGGTTGTTAGTTGGGTCGGTGAGGGTGGAGAACTCTTCGACGATGGGGGAGTCGGCGTGGATTTCGGGCGCCGGGCGCGACGGGTCGGGATCGAGGCAGGGTGCGACCTCTTCCGTTTCCGGTTGCGCGCACGGGTCGTCCGACAATGTTTCGTTCAGCGATTCGTCGATCAGGTCGGGCAGGTCCTCCCAGAAGAAGTCGCGGCGGTCGACGATCTTGCCGCCGCGCATGTGGAAGAGATTTACCGCCAGCATGCCGTTTTCATAGTGGAAGCCGAAGACATCGGCGTCCTCATTGTCGGCCGTCGCGATGCGCTGCTTGTCGTGCATCTGGTGGACGGTGATGATCTGGTCGCGCAGGCGGGCGGCGAACTCGTACTGCTCAGCCGCGGCGGCCTCGTTCATGCGCGCGGTCAGGCGAGCTTCGAGTTCGCTGGGCTTGCCGTCGAGAAAGAGTTGCACGTCGCGGATGGTCTGCTTGTAAATCTCCGGCGTGGTCAGGCCTTCCACGCAGGGGCCAAGGCAGCGCTTGATGTAGTACTGCAGGCAGGCGCGCGGATGGTAGCGCGAGAGATCGACCTTGCAACTGGGAATGAGGAAGCTGCGGTGGATGAGGTCGACCAGACGGTGCGCGAGGTTGCCAGGGAAATATGGGCCGAAGTAGGCGCTGCCGTCCTTGCGCAGGCGGCGGGTGACGAAGACCTTGGGATAGCGGTCGGCCAGTGTGAGCTTGATGTAGGGGTAGGTTTTGTCGTCGCGCAGCAGGATGTTGAAGCGCGGCTTGCGCTGCTTGATGAGATTGTTCTCGAGCGCCAGCGCCTCGTGCTCGTTGGCAACGGTGATGTAGTCCACGTCGACCGCCTCGCGCATCAGCGAGCCGGTCTTGGCGTTGGCCTGCGACGCGGCCAGGAAGTAGGAGCGCACGCGGGCGCGCAGGTTCTTGGCCTTGCCGACGTAGATCACCTCGCCCTCGGCGTTCTTGTAGAGGTAGCAGCCGGGCGAGGTGGGGAGGGAGCGGATTTTCGCGAGGAGATCCATGGAGCGCTGGATTTAAGTTTAGTCGCGAGGCTGGAGGGAGCAAACCGACGAGCTGGCGCAGCGTAAGTTTGACGCGGAACCGCGCAAATCTTACCCGCGCCAACTCGCGATTCGCCTCGATATCAGGCCGCTGCATTCTTATATGTATATGAATTAGCACGATTTATACGGAAGCCAAGGTATGGCACCGGGATTGCTGTTATTCAAGTTGTCAAAGCTTGGGCCAAATTGCTTTGCGCAGGAGAACCCGACCATGACCCACGATTCTGCCGCCCCCAAACTCACCCTTGCCTCCCACGGTAAGGCATATGGCGTGACGATTCTAGCCAGCGCGATGGCGCTGCTGCTGACCACCGGCTGCTCGACCAAGAACTACGTGCGCTCGCAGACTGGGCCACTGATCCAGCAGACCAACGAACTCGACGCCAAGACGGCGCAGGACCATCGCGACATCACCGATACCGACCAGCGTGCGCAGGCAGGCATCGCCAGGGCTGATGCGGCGGCGTCTGCAGCCGACCAGCATGCGCAGGCCGCGGGCCAGTCCGCTGACGCAGCAACGCAATCCGCGCAGGAAGCAGTCAATCGTGTCGACACACTGACGGGCGTGGTGGCCAACCTGGACAACTACACGCAGCTCTCGGACGTGAGCGTGACCTTCGCGTTTGACAAGAGCGTGCTTACGGCGGACGACAAGGCGCAACTGGATCAAATCGCGGCCTCGCTGGACAAGACGCGTGGGTACATCCTGGCGTTGACCGGCGGAACCGACTCGGTCGGCGACGCGCAGTACAACTACGCGCTGAGCAACCGGCGCGCGGACGCGGTGGTCACCTACCTTGCGACCAAGTACAACATTCCGCCGCACAAGTTCTACCTGATCGGCATCGGCAAGGACAATCCGGTGGCCGATAACAGCAGCCGTGAAGGACGCGCGGAGAACCGTCGCGTCGAGATCAAGCTGATGTCGAACATGACTCAGACCAGCGCGAGTCAAGGTTCTCCATCGGGCGGGGATTGATCCTGGGCAAAAGGCATTTACCGTTCTTTGGACTAGGACGCGCCCGGCCACGCTGGGCGCGTCGCTTTGTGCGCCGCTAAGCGCGTCTCACTCTACCGTAAAACGCGTCTTGTCTGCTCCAAACCACCCGCGGGGGTAAAGTAGTGGTATGGCCGAAGTGGAGACTGCCTCAACCGAACCGGCAGGAGGGCTGCGACCTGCGGAGGCGGCTGCTGCGCCGCTGGCTGAAGCGGTTGCGATTATGGCGCGGCTGCGTGCGCCCGGCGGATGCCCCTGGGACCGCGAACAAACCTTCGATTCGATCAAGCGGCACACGCTGGAGGAGACCTATGAGGTCTTCGACGCCATCGAGCGGCGGGCCTGGCCGGAGTTGAAGGATGAGCTGGGCGATCTGCTGCTGCAGGTCCTGTTCTATGCGCAGATGGCAGCGGAGGCGGGCTACTTCGACATTGGCGACGTCGCCGCAGGCTTGAACGCAAAGCTGGTGCGCCGACATCCGCACGTGTTTCCGGTTGAAGGCAAGCTGGCCGATGCAGCCGACGCCGACGCGGTGCTGCGCAATTGGGAGCAGATCAAGCAGACCGAGAAGATGGAGGCTGCGGCTGCGCGCGCGGGCGATGCGGGCGCGGCGTCGGGGCTGGACGACATTCCACGCACTATGCCGGCGATGCTGGAGGCAGGGAAGCTGGGATCGCGCGCAGCCAAGGTGGGCTTCGACTGGCCGAGCGCGGAGGGAATCTTCGCGAAGCTTCAGGAAGAGATCGTCGAATTGAAAGCAGAGCTGGCCGACCCGGACCGAGCGGAGCACACGCGCGTGAGCGAGGAGTTCGGCGATTTGTTGTTTACCGCCATCAACCTGGCGCGCCACTTGAAGGTGGATGCGGAGTCGACGCTGCGCCTGGCGAATGCGAAATTCCGCGCCCGCTTCCGCGCGATGGAAGCGATGGCGAGAGGGTACGACGCGCTGGCTCGGCTGACACCTGAGCAACTGGACGCGCTTTGGAATCGCGCCAAGCGCGCGGACGAGGCCGGCCAGGAGAGTTCGGCGGCAGATGGGCCGGACTCCACCGCGCCGGACGGGCTACGCCCATGAGCGATACGAAACAAAGTGCCCAGATACCCGCTCAATCTGAGGTTCGCATTGCGCCGGTAAAGGCGCCGGCGGACTTCGAGCGCTGCGTCGAGGTGCAACTCGCGGTCTGGGGATATAGCGATGGCGACCTGATCCCCAAGCGCGTCTTCATTGTGGCGGACCGCATCGGCGGCCAGGTGATCGGTGCCTTCGACCGCGACGTGATGGTGGGCTTCGCCATGGCGCTGCCCGGCTACCGCGCCGGTAAGCCATACCTGCACTCGCACATGCTGGCGGTGCTGCCGGAGTATCGCAACGCCGGGCTAGGGCGGCGGCTGAAGTTGGCCCAGCGCGAGGATGCGCTCAGCCGCGGCTTTGACCTGATGGAGTGGACGTTCGACCCGCTGGAGATCAAGAACGCGCATCTGAACATTGTGCGGCTGGGCGCAATTGCAAGGCGTTATATGCCTGATTTTTATGGCCCCTCGACCTCGTTGCTGCAAGGTGGCCTGCCCACCGACCGGCTGGTTGCGGAGTGGTGGCTAAGGTCGAAGCGGGTGCGGCGCACGCTCGGCGAACTGGGCGAAGGCGGTGCGAACACGGAGATCGATGCCGCACAGATTCTGGTGCAAGTGCCAGTCCCGGCGGCGATTCGAGACTGGAAACGGAACCCGGACCAGCGTAAGCTGGCTGAGCAACTTCAGACTCGCAACCGGCTCGCATTGGAATCCGCGTTCGCTCGCGGGCTGGGAATTACCGGCTACGAACGCAGTTCGCAAGGCGATGGCTGTTTTTTGCTCGGACCAGTGAGCGGGCTGGAAGAACCGGAGACGCAGGACAGGAAATAGCATCCAACAGACGAGCACGACAGGACGAGACTACTTATGCTGACGATCGATGCAGTTCACTTGCGCGAGATCAACATGCCGCTCGCGTTTCCGTTTGAGACTAGTTTTGGCCTAACCACCACCCGGCGCATTCTGCTGGTCGAGATCGAGTCCGATGGCCTGACCGCCTGGGGCGAGTGCGTTGCCGGCGAGCATCCCTATTATTCCGAAGAGAGCATAGACACCGCTTGGATCGTCACCGAATCCGAGCTGGCGCCGCGGCTGGTTGGGCAGGAGTTGGTCGGCGGCGGAAGCTGTCCAGGGCTGTTCCGGCAGGTACGCGGAAACCGAATGGCCAAGGCCGCGCTGGAGAACGCAGTGTGGGACCTGGAAGCGCAGAAGAAGAAGATGCCGCTGGCCGAGCTTCTCGGCGGCGTGCGCAGCGAAATTCCCTGCGGCGTATCCATCGGTATCCAGCCGTCACCGGCGGCGCTGATGGAGAAGATTGCGCAGGAGCTGGAGGCCGGCTACCAACGCATCAAGCTGAAGTGCAAGCCGGGCTGGGACACCAAGATCTTTGAGCAGGTGCGCGCGCGCTGGCCCGACATCCGCCTAAGCTGCGACGCCAACTCGGCCTACCGCGTGGTCGACATCGACCACATCGCCGAATGGGACGAGTTCGATCTGATGATGATCGAGCAGCCGCTGTGGTACGACGATTTCTACTTCCACTCCATGCTGCAGAAGCGCCTGGACACGCCCATCTGCCTGGACGAGTCCATCCGCACCCGGCGCGACGCGCTGGCGGCGATCGACATGGACTCGTGCCGGATCATCAACGTCAAGGTGGGAAGGGTGGGCGGATTCTCTGAGGCAATTGCCGTGCACAATGCGACCGCCGAGCGCGGTGTTCCCGTGTGGTGCGGCGGGATGCTGGAGACCGGCATCGGCCGCGCGCACAATATCGCGCTATCGTCGCTGGCGAACTTCACCCTCCCGGGCGATGTGTCGGCCTCCAAGCGCTACTGGGTCGAGGACATCATCGAGCCGGAGGTGACCGTGAGCTCGGAGGGTGAGATTGCGGTGCCCACGGGAATAGGTTCGGGCTTTGCGGTGTTGCGCGATCGCATCGAGGCGCTTACCGTGCGCCGGCAAACCGTTCGTGCGGCGGCGCGAGTGATGGCGTAAGCACGGGCGCTTTCCCGGGTTGGTTCGACCCAATCCTCCTCTGGCGCCTGAAATACTTATGCAGGTCTTTTTTGCGGCTCTCGACACGGGTTCAATCGGTCGAGATGCGGCAATTCCAGGTGTGCCGGACCAGCGCTGCTGAGTGGACCCGGGTGGGCTCGCCTTACGTCATGCGAGGCCCGCCGAAAGCCGGCTCCAACCAAAAGTAGGCGATGTATACAGATTTTCATAGCCCTTTAACATAGGAATCATCTGCTTATGTGATCGCGGACACAGACCCCGACTTTTCTCCATTGCGAGAATGGCTGAAATTCTTAGTGCCATTCTTGACGTAAGTCGCTGATGTTTCTGGAAGACTATCCGTTTGCTGTATCACTTTATTTGCCAAACTCTTTCGGTCTACAACTTTGGTACTACACGTGCCAATAAATCTCTGATGGTTCTTAGTTGGGCCATTAACTTCGTCGATAACCGACTAACTTCGCCGATAACCGACGCAAGCCGAAGCACTCATCGAAGCACTAACCGCAGCTACACGTAAGACAGAGTTTTCTTCCCCCAGGAGGGTCATCCATGGAAGTCGTAATCACCCCCAAGAGCGTATCGCACAGGTCAGTCCTCGGATTTGTTGCTTTAGTGGTCATGCTGGCACTCAGCCTTGGGCTGAGCGTGACAGCCAGAGCGCAGGTTGAGGCTGGGCAGATCGCGGGAACGGTCACCGATCCCACGGGGGCAGTGGTGGTGGGCGCGACGGTGGCCGCCACAGATCTGGATACCAATGCCGAGCACAGTACGCAAACCTCCAAGACCGGCGCCTACCAGCTGGTTGGCCTCGAGCCGGCGATCTATCAGTTGACCGTCACCTCCGGCAGCTTCAAGTCGTACACGGCAAAGGTTGAAGTGACGGTGGGCAGCCACATTACGCTGGACGCGAAACTCTCCCTGAGCGCTACCACCACCGCAGTAGAGGTGGTTGCCGAGGGCGGAGCGGCAGTGAACACGCAAACACAAGAGATCTCGCAAGTCGTCGGCACGGAGCAGATGGCCAACCTGCCGAGTCTGACCAGGAATGCGTATGACTTCGTCATGCTGTCCGGAAATGTCAGCAATGGGGACGACACGACTCCCAACAGCAACAGCGGCCAGAACCTCTCGACGCGCGGGGTGGGCTATGCCATGAACGGGCAGCGCGAGTCCGGCACCGAGATTCTGATGGACGGGGTGGAAAACATCAGTGTGTTCTCCGAGATAGTTGGCGAACAGGTACCGATCGATGCGGTTCAGGAGTTCAGTGTCATAACCAATAATTTTGCTGCGCAGTATGGGCGCGCATCCGGCGGGGTCGTCAATGTGACGACCAAGTCGGGCACCAACGCATTGCATGGCGGGGTATGGGAGTTCAACCGCCTCTCGGCCTATACGGCAAACACCTATAACAACGTGGTAAACGACACGCCAAAGGGCGTCTATACCCGGAACCAGTTCGGATATATGATCGGCGGCCCAGTGAAGAAGGACAAGCTGTTCTTCTTCCAAAGCACGGAGTGGACGCGGGTACGCAGCGCGGCGGTCGAGTCGGAATATATCGCAACGCCGCAATTTTTGGCGTTGACGGCTCCGAGCGTCCAGTCCTATTTCAGCGCGTACGGCAGCACGGCGTACCCCATTGTCAGCACCCAGGACCAGTCGGATTTGGGAATTGCCCTTAAGACTGCCTCCGGCGCTGCTATTCCGGCCTCTACGCCGATCCTCGGCCAGGTCAACTTCAATGCCAATGCAGACGCCGGCGGTGACCTTCCGCAGAATACCTACCGTTTGATCGGCCGCGTGGATTACGACCTGAGCAACAAGACGCAGATGTTCTTCCGCTACGGCAAGGAGAGCGAGAACGAGTTCAACGGCACGCAGTTCTACAGCGCCTATCCCCAATACGACGTAGGCGAGCAGATTTCGAACACGATGTATCTCTACTCGATCAGCCACAGTTTCGGCGCTGGGTTGTTCAGCAACACCAAGCTCAGCTTCTCCAGATTTGCCAATCCCCAGTCCTATAACACTTCCGAGCAGAGTGTGCCTTTGCTAATGTTAGGCGGCGCGAACCTCCCCCTACCGTTCCAGTTCCCAGGACTTGAAAACTACTCGGAACCAGGTGCCGGCGGGGAACCGTACGGCGGACCGCAGAACACAGTGCAGATTGGAGAGGACCTGTCCTATACCAGGGGAAGGCATTCCATGCAGATCGGCGGGCAGGACACCTACATCCAGATGAATTCCGCCTATGGCGCTTATGCCCAGGCGGTGGAATACCTGCAAACCGGCCTGCAGACCGGCCTGCAGCAGATGGTTGCCGGCGAATTGCAGTATTACGAGGCAGCGGTCAATCCGCAAGGCAAGCTGCCCTGCGTCCAGGACGCTTACGGCAATCTAACCCTGACTGCGGCTTGCGAAGTGACGCCCCCGGTTACTTCGCCGGGATTTGCCCGCAGCTACCGGTATAAGGACTGGGCTGCTTATGCGCAGGACAGCTACAAGGTCACACCGCAGTTGACGTTCAACTATGGTGTGCGTTACGAGCACTATGGCGTGCAGCACAACGACAACCAGAACCTCGATTCGAACCTCTACTACGGCCAGGGCTTGAATATCTTTGAGCAGGTCGCAACCGGTTCGGTTTATACCGCTCCGAACAGCCCGATCGGCAAGCTTTGGGAGCCAAGATGGGGAACGATCTCTCCCCGCATAGGCTTCGCCTGGGACCTGACCGGCGACGGCCGAACCAGCCTGCGCGGCGGGTTTGGCATTAGCTACGAGCGGAACTTCGGCAACGTTACCTTCAATATGATCCAGAACGTGCCCAGCTACGCCACGTTGGAAACTTTCAACACTCCGGTGACCAATAGCGATCTGGGGGCCCTGGGTACAGCGGGGCCGGCCACGGGTCTGCCGCCGGCTGAGTTGCGCAATGTGAACGAGAATATCAATGTCGCGCAAACCCAGTTCTGGAGCCTTTCGCTACAGCGCAAGGTCGCCCAGAACGCGGTGATCGAGGTCTCCTATAGCGGGGCGCACGGCGTCCATCTTTACGACCTCATCGTCGGGAACCCGATCGGGGGTGCGCAGAATTACCTTGGATCACCATTGAAGTTCACCTCCGGCACCGGGGCGACGAGCAGTTGCGCCTATTCGAGTGTCGAGTTTTCTAACCTTTGCCTCACGCGCCCAAACCCGCAGTTCTCCGGAGTCAATGTTCGCGGCAGCGGCGGTACCAGCGCCTACGACGCCCTGAATGTGAAGTATCAGATGCAGGACTTCCACAGGACAGGGCTGAGCCTGATTGCGAATTACACCTGGTCGCATTCCCTGGACGATCTCAGTTCGACCTTCTCCGACAGTACGCAAGGCGGCTCCGGCTACATCGGCAACCTTGGGTACCTGGATGGGGCGAACCCGAAGCTCGACTGGGGCCCCTCCGACTTCGACGTCCCCAACCGCATCGTCATATCACCGATCTGGAACACCCCCTGGTTCAAGAGCGGCAGCGATCTGATGTCCGTGCTCGGCGGTGGCTGGGGCATTTCCGGCATCTTCAGCGCACGCAGCGGGACCCCGTTCTCCGTCTTTGACTACGGCTGGAACGAAAACGGCTACGCTGGAGTGCCCAGAATTGTGCCGGTTACACCGTTTGCGCGGCACAAAGCTGGCGCTCCGAAGAACATTGGGGTCAACCAGTTCAGTATCTTGACGGTTCCGGAGCAGAACGGTCTGGCGCCGTTCAACCCCACCCTGGGCATCTCGGACTTTGGGCCGTTTCCAAACACCATGATGCACCGGAATTCGCTGCGAGGGCCGGGAGCATGGAGTACGGATGGCGCGGTCACCAAGAACTTCAAAGTCGGCGAGCGCGTCGGCCTTGAGTTCCGTGCCGAGGCCTTCGACCTCTTCAACCATCACAATCTGTACACCGCGGAATATGCCCTCGATGTCTCCAACACCGGAACCATCGGTGCGGCGTTCCCGGTCTTCGCGGAAAAGGGCGGTCTGAATACCTTCGCCCTCGGCGAAAACCACGATGAACGGCGCTTCGGTCAATTCTCGCTGAAGGCTACGTTCTAAACCGCAATTCAGCTTGTCTAAGGGAAGAGAGACCGCTTCGGCGGTCTCTTTTTTGCGCGATAAATTGTTTGGCGATACACGCCACGTTCAGCCCAGGTCCGCGCCTTTGGCTTCGGGCCCCAGCGCCGTGACGCCGGCAACCACGATGGCCACAACCACCACCGTGCCCGAGAGCGCGACGTTCAGCGCACCGGCGTTGTGGTGGTCGGCATAGGTTTGCTGAAAGATCTGGTTGCGCGAAGAGAGCAGGTTCCCGAGCTGGTAAGCGAAGCCCGGAAGCACGGCGCGGACCGGTGCGGGCGAGAGTTCGTTTAGGTGGGCGGGGATAATGCCCCACGCGCCTTGCACCATGAACTGGATCAGAAAACCTCCCGCGGCAAGCATCGCCCCCGAGTGCGACCATGCCCACAGCGGGACCATGGGAATGGCAAGCAGGGATACGAGCACGATGGTCCGGCGGCGGCCGAGTTTCTCCGAGAGTGCCCCGCAGCATACTCCGCCCAGCAGTGCCCCGATGTTGCCGACGGCGGCGATCAGGCCGGTGTGCGATGGGCTTTGATGCATGTCGTGTTGCAGAAAGGTCGGGTAGAGGTCCTGGGTGCCGTGGCTGAACGAGGTGAACGCGCTCATCAGCAGGATGAGGAAGAGAAAGATCGGCAGATAGCCAAACCAGACTTTCAGTTCAACGCGGGGGCGCATCTGCGCGGCAGTTGAGCCGTGGCCGCGGTGAGTTGCGAGCCATGCCGGCGACTCTTCGACCTTGTAGTTGAGGTAGAAGGCAAGCAGCGCGGGCAGCGCCCCGATCATGAACAGGACGCGCCAGTTGGCGAGCATTCCGGCGCCGTGCAGGTGCGGAAATATGGCCGCGAAGAGCAGGGCGGCCAGCAGGTTGCCGCAGACGTAGCCCTCCTGCAGCAGGCCGGAGAAGAAGCCGCGATTCTGCGCGGGCAGGCTCTCCAGGGCGAGGGCAGCGCCGACGCCCCAGACTCCTCCCATGGCGATGCCGAAGAGGGCGCGGCACACCAGGAAGCTGTGCAGCGTGGGCGCGAGCGCCGAGGCCAGTTCGAAGGCAGAGAAGGCGACGACGTTGACGATCAGCGTGGGCCGGCGGCCGAGCCTCTCGGCCATCGCGCCGAACAGGAACGCGCCCACCGGGCGCATGGCGAGGGTCCAGAAGATGGCCTCTTCCACCTGCTTGCGGCTGGAGTGAAAGCCGGCGGCGATGGCGGTAAGGCAGAAAGTGAGCAGGAAAAAGTCAAACGCGTCGAGCGTCCAGCCCAGGAAGCAGGCGGAGAAGGTATTGCGCTGGACTGTGGTGAGAGCGCGAAAGTGGCCGGCAAAAGACATTGCCGAATGCTACATCTTCGCGCGCAGCGGCGTATCCTCAGCTACCGGAGGCAGGGGCATCGCTTCGGGCTCCTGCAGGTAGGTCTTCAGCAACTGGTGGTGCAGGCAATAGAGCGCAAGCTCCAGCCGGTCGGAGACGCCCAGCTTGTCGTACACCTTGCGCAGGTAGTTCTTGATCACCTGCTCGGTGGTGCCGATCTGGTACGCGATCTCCTTGTTGCGCATGCCACGCGTGATGCAACTGATGATGGCCAGCTCCTTCTTTGAGAGCTTGGGCTGCACCCGCGGGTTGGTCAGCGAACTCGCCTGCGAGCGGTAGGCCTCAATCACCCAGCTGATGGACTGGTTGTCGATCCAGGTTTCGCCATCGGCAATCTTGCGCACGCACTTGATCAGCAGGTCGGGAGAGATCGACCGGGGCACGACCCCGCGCACGCCGCGACGGTAAAGTTCCACGATGTTGGCTTCGTCGGCTTCAACTACCTGGACAATCAGCTTTGCATCCGGAGAGCGCCGTACCAGGTCCGGGATCGCGTCGATGGTGCCGGCAATAAGCTGGCCTTCCAGCAGGACCACGTCGGTCGGATAGCGTTGCAGTGCGGTGTGCAGATTGGCCAGGCTCTCGGCCTGCGCCACCACGCGGATATCGTCTTCCAGCGCAAACACCTTTTTCATGCCGACGCGGTAGATCGCCTGGGAATCGGCGAGGATGACGCGAATTCCCGCGTTTCCAGCGGACTGCCCGTGGCCGTTGTTGAAGCCCTGGTCCGAATTGAATGGCAACGTCATGGTTAGGCCTTGAGAAAGTACTCGTCAATCACTGCAGCCGCCATCGACTCATCTTCCGAATGTTGATGGCGAACGACCCGTCCTATGCAATGGACGGAAACATCGGTGGCCGAGCCCATCACTTCCGACGGCATATCCATGGTGAACTCGATGCTGCTGCCAATCCTTGGCAGGCTGGCAGCGACGAACAGCAGGCCGTTGGAGGAGACGTCTTTGGTGGTGGCCTCGATCGTTCCGTCCTCCGTCTTCAGATGAAGCGCTAGTCTCAGCGGGAATCGGACGGCGGTCCGGACGGCGACCCTTTCAACGGGTTTCTGCCATGCCGTCAAGATTCCTCCTTTGAGAACCTCTGCAGCGCTCCAGTTGGAGTCTCTTGGTTACCAAAGTTTATGCTACACGAACGATTGTGACACCCATTTTCTCAGGCAGCGATGGCACATTAGTTGCACATAGGTACACCTTTGCGGGAAAAGGTAACCATGGCCGGACGGGCGGAGAAACCGCCTTTCCCTGCCTGGATTTGCCGCATCATGGCTGCGGTCGGGCCCGGCGTGGGTGGATTCATTTCAGGGTGCCGGGTGGGCCGCCAGGAAAGTTTCGATCTCCTGCATCTCGTCCTTGGAGAGGCGGAGCTTGGCGGCCGGCCAAACGCCCTCGACCTGTTCCGGGCTGCGGCCGCCCACAATGGCCGCGGTGATGGCGGGGTTGGCCAGGGTCCACGCAATCGCGATGACGCCGGCCGAGACTCCGTGGCGCGCGCCAATCTGCTTCAGAAAGTCGGCGATGGCCAGGTTGCGGCTGAACTGGGGCTCCTGGTAGTTCTTGGCGTTGTGGCGGAAGTCGTCGGCCGGGAGACTGGCCAGGCGCTCCCTGGACATGGCCCCGGTCAGCAGCCCGGAGTGCATGGGCGCGTAGTTGATGACGCCGATCATGTGATCCAGGCAATAGGGCAGGACCTCGGCCTCGGCCGCACGGTTGATCATCGAGTACGGCGGTTGCAGCGAGGTAATAGGCGCAATCTCCCTGCAGCGCTCCATTTGCGATACCGAAAAGTTCGACACCCCGATGTGGCGCACCTTGCCTTCGCGCTTCAGGGCGGCCATGGTGCTCCAGCCCACTTCGATGTCCTTATCCTCCACCGGCCAGTGGATCTGGTAGAGATCGATGCGTTCGACCTGAAGACGTCGCAGGCTGTCCTCGACCTCGCGCCGAATCTCCAGCAGGGTGCGCTTGATCTCGCGCTTCTCGTTCCACACCATGCCGCTCTTGGTGAAGATAAAGGGCTTGACGTGGGACCCCTTGACCGCCTTGCCGACGACTTCTTCGGAGTGGCCAAGGCCGTAGATCGCGGCGGTATCGATCCAGTTCACTCCCAGATCGATGGCCTTCTGGATCGCCGCGATGGAGGCGTTATCGTCCTGGGGGCCCCACGACATCGCCCAATTGCCGCCGCCGACTGCCCACGCGCCAAAGCCGATGGGCGAGAGCCACATATCCGAAGTGCCAAGTTGACTGATCTTCATATCGGTTCGATGCCTTTCGGGCGGCAGCCGGTCTGGCCCTGCCTCTCCCTCTCTGTCGAAAAAACGCCTGCCCAACGCTCAATCGTTCGCTGCTATCTATTTTGTAACATGCGGGTTATCTGGCTCTACGCGGTTATCCCGGGTGCGGCTTACATCCTACCGCGTTTTACCTGCATCGTGCCATCTCCCTTCGGGCGGGATCCCGTTGTGACTTAAGTCCTATTCGGACCCTGCGGTGGCCGGATACGGTGGGTATTGGAAGGATGTCAATGTCGACCGCGCCCACGTCTCCCGTCGCAGTAGCCGTCCCGGAAAAAGTCCAGGCGAAGCCAAAGAAGCCCCTGGTGCGCAGGCGGATGCGCGACCGCTCCCAGCAGGTCCGCCGCACCATGCAGTTTGCGTTTCTGGGACTAAATCTTTGGCTTGCGGTCCAGTTTCTGCTGTGGACTCGCTACTTCGAGAGCGGCGGACAGACGCGTTATTTTGAACGGCCGGCCGGAGTGGATGGCTGGCTCCCCATCGCTGGCCTGATGAACCTGAAGTACTTCTTCGCGACCCATCACGTGCCGGCGATCCATCCGGCGGCCATGGTGCTTGGCGCCGTATTCCTGCTCTCGAGCCTGCTGCTGAAGAAGACCTTCTGCTCGTGGCTCTGCCCGGTGGGCACGGCCTCCGAATACCTGTGGAAGCTGGGGCGCAAGTTCATGCGCCGCAACCTTACCGTGCCCCGCTGGCTGGACATTCCTCTGCGCGGCCTGAAGTATCTGCTGATGGCTTTCTTTCTCTACATCGTCGCCAGCATGTCGGTGGAGGCACTGAACGACTTCCTGGTCGCGCCGTTTGGCATCATCGCGGACGTCAAGATGCTCAACTTCTTCAGCGAGATGAGCATCACCGGAGCAGCCGTGATCGCGGTGTTGGTCTTGCTCTCCATCTTCATCCAGAACTTCTGGTGCAGGTTTCTATGCCCGTACGGCGCATTGATGGGGCTGGTCTCCACGCTGAGCCCGGTTAGAATCCGCCGCGATGCGCAGGCCTGCATCGACTGCGGAAAATGCAACAAGGCTTGCCGATCCAGCCTTCCGGTAGACCGGCTGGTGCAGATTCGGTCCGCGGAGTGCACCAGTTGTATGGAGTGCGTCGCCGTGTGTCCGGCGGAGAACGCGCTGCAACTCGCGCTGCCGCCGCGCAGGCTTCTGGGCACGGGGGCTCGCTGGCGGAATCGCACGCTCGACCCGCGCATGGTTGCCGCTGTGCTGGCGCTGGTCTTCTTCGGACTGATCGGCGCGGCGCGCGCAACCGGGCACTGGCAGACCAATATCCCGCGCGATGTGTATATGCAACTGGTGCCGCATGCGGACGATTACGGCCATCAGGAGAGCGTGAACTAAGGCGTTGCGTTCAGCAGCGCGGTCAGGCCCTTCATGTCCTTCACCACGATCTGGCGCGCGTCCACATCCAGCAGACCTTCGGCTTGCAGCCGCATCAGGTTGCGCGAGATCAGTTCGCGCACGGTGCCAAGCTGGCTTGCCAGTTCCTGGTGGCTGGCGGGCAACTGGAACTCAATGCCGCGTTCAGTGCGCCTGCCGCCGCTCTCCGCGAGCCGCACCAGCGCCGAGATGAGCCGCTGGCGAACCGTTGTGAAAGATAGCTCCTCGATGATGCCGACCAGCCTGCGCAGGCGCGCGCCCACGGTTGCCAGGACTTTCAGCGCGACGGCGGGGTGCTCCATGCAGTAGGCCTGGAAGTCGCGGCGCGAGATGAAGGCGATCACTGTGCCTTCGATGGCGACGGCGGACGCGGGGTATGGGCCGCCGTCGAAGACCGGCAACTCCGCAACGGATTCGCCGGGCGTGTTGACGGCCAGCACCTGCTCGCGGCCGCCGAGTGATGTTTTGAAGATGCGCACCTTGCCGCGCGCGATGATGTGCAGGCCGTGGCAGGGCTCGCCCTCGGAAAAGAGGAGTTCGCCGGTTTGGAAGGGCTTGCGCACCGTGCGCGCTGCCAGCAACTGCAGTTCTGCGGGGGTCAGGCCGGACAGTAGCGCGGTTTTCGCAAGCACAGCCGCCAGGTCTATGCGTTCCGTGGGCATGGGAGAAAGTTTAGCAGCGCAAAGCAGAGGCCTGCCCGGGCCCAGATGCCATCAATTCTGCGTGGAGTGACTAAAGTCGCTGCGGCGCAGAACGATCTCTTCTAAGGTGGTTCCAAGGAGAAGATCATGACAGCCACAACCCAGACCGTCCGCGAGATTGCCCTGGACCAACCCACCTCAATCCGCGTGTTCGAGCAATTCGGAATTGACTACTGCTGCGGCGGACGCAAGCCGCTCGCCGAGGCATGCGCCGCCAGCAATCTTGAAGTTGACGCGGTGCTGGCCGCGCTGGAAAGCGCAGCGCAGGGCTCAGCGCCCGTTGCCGAAGACTGGTCGAAGGCCTCGCTGGAGGCGCTCAGCGCGCATATCGTGGCCACGCATCATGCGTACGTAAAGAGTGAGCTGCCCCGCCTGGCCGTACTCGCAGAGAAGGTGGTTCGCCGCCATGGCGACACCCAGGCCGAGTTACCGCTGATTCAGGCCAAACTGGCGCTGCTGGACGAGGAGTTGACCCAGCACTTGGCGAAGGAAGAAGTAGTCCTGTTCCCCTACGTGACAAAGTTGGAGCGCGCGCTCGAGACCGGCAGCACCTTGCCGCGTGGGTGCTTCGGCACGGTCGCCAACCCGATCGCCATGATGACCGCGGAGCATGATGCTGCCGGCGGGTTGCTCGCCGAGATTCGCCAGTTGAGCCATCACTTCACCACGCCCGCAGGCGCGTGCCCCACGTATCACGCGTTTTACGACGGTCTGCGCGAGTTCGAGCAGGACCTGCACCAGCACATTCACCTGGAGAACAACATCCTGTTTCCCCGGGCGATCGCGTTGGAGGCAGGCGCGCTCGTGACCAGCATTTAGCTGCCGCTGCAGCGCGTCTTAGCTGTCGAGGGTAAACAGCCCATTGCGCATGATCTCCTCTTCGCCGTCGGCATCGCCGAGCCAGATGCTGAAATCCAGGCCGACGACGTCGAGATGGGTAGAAGATTTCCACGGCGCGCCGGTCTGGGCGCCATAGGGGTCGCCAAAGGCGAGATGCATGCCGGGCATCTTTTCGTCCTGCAGGATGTTGGCGATCACGCGCTCGACGCCAATGTTGGTGCCGATGGCGATCTCGCCGACGCGGTCGGAGTTGGCGTCGGTGTGGGTATAGGCCCAGAAGTCGCGCTCCAGGTGCTTGTTGGCGCAGCGGACGCGGGCGATGCGGTTGCCCTCGATGTCGATGGTCAACGGATTGCCGCGCAGGATGCCGTAGCGCTTGCACAGGAAATCGCCGGCGACGCCATCGACCACGAAGACGCCGTTGACCTCACCGGGCGCGGTAAAGCACTCTCCACCGGGCAGGTTGCCCCAGCGGCCGTGGCTGATGATGCCGGAGGTCTTGAACCAGCGGTGCGCGGGTGTCAGTTGCGCGTGGATGTCGGTGCCCGCGGGAGTGGTGGCGCGGATGTAGGTGGCGGCGCGCAGGCGCTCCAGCACGGCCTGCGAGAGGCGGTCGATCTCGTTGAAGTCGGCGCGCATGCCCTGAGTCATAATTTCGCCGGTGATGTTGACCATATGGGCGTGGCGCATGCGGCGGCGGTTGACGACGTCGGTCATCTGCATGCGCGAGTGGGTCTCGTTGGGCTGGGCTTCGACGGCGAAGATGGAGGCGTGCGAACTTTCCATGTCATCCAGCACCAGCGCGGGCATAGCGGCAACCGGGCGGGGCGCAAGCGCCTCCAGCACGAAGGCGTTCCAGGTGCAGCCGATGCGGTCGAGTTCCGCGACGATCGACGCGGCGATCTGCATGCACGCCTCGTCGGTGATGAGGGTGACCTTGTCCGCGGGCCCGATGTGCAGGCAGGTGGTGACGGCGTTGCGCGCGCCTGCGCAGTACTCGGGCGGGAAGGGCACCAGGCGAAGATCGAAGATCGGCTCGCACGCAGCCTGCAGCACGGCATGAGGTGCTTGCCGGGGCGCGGCTGTAATTGCGGCCGCGGCCCCAGCTTCAGGTCCCGAACCGGCAGGATTTTCCTCAGCCGTAGTCTTCATGTCGTCATAGTACGTTAATGCGAGGGTTTCGTGCGCAGGTGAAATTGACCGGGCCGTCACTATGTCATTTCCTTGCTCGTGCGATAGTCTCATATTGTCTGTATGACTGAGACGACCACAGCCGAAACGGAATCCACCGGCACGCCGTCGAGCAGTGCAGGCAAGCCAGCCACGCGCCGGAAAGCCGTAAAGCACCCATCCAGGGAGGCCGCGAAGACGGCGGCGAAGAACGGCGCGCCCGACCGCGAAAGCCTCTTCCTGGGCCGCGACGAGTCGTGGATGCTCTTCAACAAGCGGGTGCTTGAAGAGGCAGAGGACCCAAGCAATCCTCTCCTGGAGCGGGTGAAGTACCTGGCCATCACGGCGAGCAATCTGGACGAGTTCATCGAGATCCGCGTGGCCAGCCTGCTGCAGCACATTGAGGACGGATACAACGCGCCCCAGCGCGCCGACGAGGGCGGGCAGACGCCGCAGCAGCGGCTGGACCGGCTCAGCGTGGTAATGCACGAGTTTGTTGAGGCGCAATACGCCTGCTGGAACGATAAGCTGCGGCCCGCACTGCGCGCGCAGAACATCTATCTGCTGAACTGGCGCGAGCTCGACGACCGTGCGCGCGCCTATGCGCTCGATTTTTACGAGACCCAGGTCGACCCGCTGCTGACCCCGGTGACCATCGATCCGTCGCATCCCTTCCCGCGGGTGCTGAACAAGGCGCTGTGCATCGCGCTGCTGCTGCGGTCCAAGCGCAGCGGCAGGTCGGGGCCCAGGCCTCCCGCGGCGCTGGGCGTGGTCACCGTGCCGCGCGCGTTGCCGCGCCTGATCCCGCTTCCTTGCAGCGTGGAGGGGCGCAACGACTTCATCATGCTGCACAAGCTCATCGAGTCGCAGGTGGAGCGCATGTTCCGCGGGTACGAGGTGCTCTCGCGGGCGCCGTTCCGGGTCACCCGCAACAGCAACCTGTACCTCCAGGAGGAGGAGTCGCGCAGCGTGCTGGAGAGCGTGCGGGCCGAACTGCACAACCGGCGCAAGGGCGACGCCGTGCGCATGGAGATCGAGAACAGCGCGCCCGAGGAGATCGTCGAGCGGCTGCGCACCAACTTTGAACTCGAACCGGTGCAGGTCTTCCGCACCAAGGGGCCGGTGAACCTGCTGCGCCTGATGAATCTATACAGCGAGGTTGCGCGCCCCGATCTCAAGTTCCCGGGCTTCCACGGCCGCAAGCTCCACCTCTCGCCCAAGTCGGCGAATCTGTTCGACGAGTTGCGGACCCGGGACATCCTGCTGCACCACCCGTTCGATTCCTACGCCACTGTGGAGGACTTCGTCGAGTCCGCGGTCGCTGATCCGGCGGTGGTTTCCATGGAGCAGACGCTGTATCGCACCAGTGAGGCTTCGCCGTTGTTCACAGCGCTCACTGAGGCGGCCCAGTCGAAGGAAGTGACGGTAGTGGTCGAGCTGATGGCGCGCTTCGACGAGGCCTCGAATATCCGCTGGGCGCGCGAGATGGAGGATGCCGGCGTCGGTGTCTACCACGGTATCCTCGGCTTGAAAACCCACTGCAAGCTGGCGTTGATGGTGCGCCGCGATCCCGACGGCGTAGTCCGCCGCTATGCGCACCTGGGCACGGGGAATTACAACTCCGTGACCGCGCGCTTCTATACCGACGTCAGCCTGCTGACGTCGCGGCCGGAGATCACCTCTGCGGCGCAGGCGGTGTTCCGCTACCTGACGGCGAAGGCCGAATCCGAGAGCTACGCCCCGCTGCTGGTTGCGCCGCTCAACCTGGCGCCGACGATCCTGCAACTGATTGCGCGCGAGCGCGACCACGCCCGTGCAGGCAAGCCGGCGGCAATCGTGGCCAAGATGAATGCGCTGCTCGACCAGGCGACCATCGAGGCCTTGTACCAAGCGTCGCAGGCAGGAGTGGAGATTGACCTCATTGTGCGCGGCATTTGCTCCCTGCGGCCGGGCGTAAAAGGCGTGAGCGAGCGCATTCGCGTGCGCTCCATTGTGGGCCGGTTTCTCGAACACAGCCGCATCTTCAGCTTCGCCAACGACGGCCATCCTGAGGTCTTCTGCGGCAGCGCCGACTGGATGCCGCGCAACCTGTTCGAGCGCTGCGAGGTGGTGTTCCCGGTTGACGATCCCGCGCTGTCTGCGCGTCTGCGCGACGAGATTCTGGGGGCCTATCTGAAGGACAACGTCAAGGCGCGCCTGCTGCAGCCCGATGGCAGCTACGTGCGCGCGCCCAGGACCGGCCCGGCCTTCAGCGCCCAGGACCAGCTCATGGAGTTATCCATGGCCGACCGTATCGAATCGCAATAAACGCTTCCACCTGCGCAATAAAGCCCTGGCCGCCGCAAGGGCAACCAGGGCTTTTGTGCGTTGTCGGAACAGCGCTAATTGATCAGGTAGGTCACCGGCTGGCTTTGGGTTATCACCTGACTGCCGGAGGTGTAGGTCCCGACCACGGTGACATAGTAGTCGCCGGCATACGGGTTGGTGCTGGTGACCGGAGGTCCGGACTGGCTGCTTCCGCCGCATCCGGTCGCTCCGCCAATTAACACAATCGCCAGCGCGACCAGCAACAGCCCGCCAAGGCGGCGTCTGCGGCGCGGCAATGTCAGCAGCAGCAGCGACGCAATGGTCACTCCCGAGCCCGTGGCGTACCATCGCTCTCCGGTGGCAGGTGCTCTGCCACGCTGTGCCAGCGTCGTGCCCGGGTCAGACCTTCCGGGTGCGTTGGGAATGTGCAAGTCCGCCGTGATGCCGGACAACGTCAGCGAGGTGGTCACCGCGGCCGAAGAGGTGATCGTGATAGTTGCCGGGGTGAAGGTCAACGTGGGAGCATAGCCGCTGGTGGAGCTGACCGTGGCCGTGAAGGTCACCTGGCCGGTAAAGCCGTTGGCCGGCGTGGCGCTGATGGTGACGGCCGGGATGGTGCCGCCCGCAGCCACCGTCACGGACGAAGTCGTGGTGGAGAGCGCGAAGGTGGGGCACGCATTGCTCGTCACTTGCACTTCAAGCGGATTGACCACCACCGAACCGTTGGTTGAGTACCCTGTTCCTCCGGTATTCCCAGCCTCCCCTGCGTCGAGCGGTGGTCCCTTCGAACCTTGGTAGTTCACGTCTCCGGAGTAGGAGGCGGCCATTACGTTCTGGCCGAGGCTGGCGCAGGTCGTGGCCCACTGGTAGAGTGCCGTTGCGGGGTTTCCAGTCAAGGTCACCGGGCCGCCCAGGGCGGCGTTGTTCGCCAGGAACTGCACGGTACCGGTTGGAGTGGCCGCCGCGCCCGTCACCAACGCCGTCAGTGTTACCGGACTGCCCGACGCCACAGTACTTGCCGACGTCGTAAGTGTGGTGGTCGAGGTGTTGGCTCCAGGCGTTCCACCGGTGATCGGCGTTACCTTGGTCCAGTCCGTCGCCAGGTTGCTGACATTCACGCTGCCCCAGCCGCTGGCGAGGTCGTAGCCCGCGGCGGCGCTGAATCCGGTGGATCCTGCGCTGCCGCAGTTCGGCGTTCCCACAACGCACGGCATGGAGTTGTTTCCCGTGGTGATGTCGTTGAACACGGATGTCTTATAGGTGCTGCTCCCCAGGGCGTACAGGGTTGGGTTGATGTTGCCGAGCCTGGAGCCGAGCTTCTGCTCGATCAGAGCCAGCATTCCGCCGAATATCTGGGAGTCGAACGACGTGCCTCCCTCCGGATTCCCGCCGTCCACGTCGCCGTTGGATATGCGGAATCCGTTGGTGCAGGACTGGGCACCCTCAGCTGCGGCAACATTCACGCAGAAGAGAAAGTAGTCGTGGTTGGGGTCCGCGGCCAGTGCGAGGTCAGGCACGTCGCGCGAAGCATCCGCGGCGGTTATTCCCACCTGCCACGCGGGCTTGGTGAAAAACGCGCTGGATCCGCCTCCGCCTCCGCCGAAATCCAGGCCGGTGGTGGTATCGTTCCATACCTCCTCGGGGATGTAGGAGAGCGCGGAGGAGACCAGGTCGGAGCCCGATGTTCCCGCCCAGTACTGGGTCGCGGCCCAGGTGGTTCCAGAGCCGGTAGCCTCGGCATCGCCGTTGAACTGGGTGCCCCCCATACTGGTCACGTAGGGCGAACTGCCGGGAAAATCGACTGCGTCGCCTTCGATGGCGAATCCCAGTTCCGGGGTCGCTCCGCTGTCACAGTCCGTGGCCCCCTGGTCGCCGGCCGCCGACATGATCGTCTGCCCCTGCGCGTTGCCCTGCTTGAAGAGGGCGTTCGTGGCAATCAGTTCCGTCGAACCCCAGGCTGCCTCGCAATTGCCGTAGCTGGAGGTGACGATCGGGGCCACGTTGTTATCGATCGCGTAGGTCATGGAGTCCGTGCACGGGTTTGTCCCGTTTGGCGTGCAGGTCGGGCCCGGCTCCACGTTAGGGGCGTTGACAAAGTCGATGGTCGCCGATGGCGCCATTGCTCCCGACCACTCCACATCAATCGAGGACTCGATAAGATCGCCCTGCTCGGGTTCTGAGCCGCAGAGGTTTTGATTTGCCAGAGTGCAGGCGAAGCCCGGATCCGTGCCATACGCATGGATGGTGACGGGCAGATTGGTGGTGCTCAGACCGGCCGCGCTGCGGAAGGCGGTCACATCCGCCGGGAAGATGTCCACCTGCCCCACGACCGCGATGGTTTCGCCCGTGCCGTTGGCGGTCGCGGCCAGCGTATTCACGCCGTAGATGGTGTAAACGTCTCCCGGCGCCAGGAAGTGGTTTCCCGATTGGGACGAGGTAAACTCCGGCTTCACCGTGCTGGCGCGAATCCGTGGCTTGAGCCGGAAGTCGTGCAGCCCGGTAACAGCCTGGACCACACCCGCAAAGGCGCTGGGCACCTGCACGTTGGTGACATTGGCGAAGTGCATTTCGCCGTTCAACGAAAGGCTGCGTATGCTGGTCCCAAAGGCGGTCTGCGCCTGCGCCACGGTGCCGCTGAAGAGAACAAACGTCCCGCCATTGGCGACCGCGGTGACCATGAAGCCCTGGCTCGTCAGCCACGCCGTAACCTTGGCAATGTCGGCGCTGGAGAGGCCGAACTGCGCCCCATACTGGGCCGGAGTCAGCCACTGGTGATAGCGCGGCGAGGCCGGATTCTGCTGGTCGGCAAGAAGCTGATCGAGCGCCGCCTCCTGCGCAGGCGTCATGTTGAACCGGATCGACATCCCCAGCCTGGTCGCCGCGGGCGCGGGACCCAGATCCATCCCCGACTGCGCCAGGGGATGAACCGATCCGGCAATCGCGACCCGGCTGGAGTTGGATACCTCAGCGGTAATCCGGTTCTGGGCGGCGCCCGAGGCCGCCGTAACCACCACTCCGGCGAGCCCAACGAAGTAGATTGCTGACTTGAAAAGAAGCCGGGGGAGCGAAGTGCAAGCCATGGATCGATCCTGTGTTCCAAAGAGGTTAGGGCCTATGTTGGGCTGCAACCCGCAGCACAGCCCGACAACGAGAACCGTCTGACGACTAAGACGACGGTTCTCCCTATCTGGCTTACAAGCTTAGACCAACCGACCAACAAAAGGTTGCGGTAGGAGCTAGATCGAGTATTTCCCAGCCCTGACCATATGCCCGGCCATCTCGCGCCCCAGCGCGATCGTGTCGGTGGGATCGTGCTTCGCCAGCCGCCTCAGGATTGCCATCTGGGTCCGCAGCGCGTCGCCCTCAGCTGCCGCCGCCAACACCCTGCGCGCGGCCAGTTCTACTGTATCCATGGACTTGGCGGCGTACAGCCGCGCCAGCGCCACCGGGATCGCCGCGGCGGCCGGGGTACCCTTCGCCGCGATCTTGTCCGCCCGCAGGATCGCGCTCTCCATGGTCAGTATCTCGGTGATCATGTCGGCCAGCGCACCCATCACCTCCTGCTCGTCGGCCAGCCTGGTGCTGAACCTCTGCGTGGCCGCGCCGGCGGCAAACAGCGTCAACTTTTTGGCGTTCGCCAGCAGGTCGTGTTCGGCGGCCAGTGGCCCCTCGCGCTCCTCTTTCGGCACAGGCCCAGCCATCACCTCGTCCATCAGCGCCTTGATCGCCGGCAGCAGCGCCAGCTTGCCCGACACCGCCGACTTCAGAATCCAGCCGCTGATAATCAGCCGGTTGATCTCGTTGGTCCCCTCAAAGATGCGGTTGATGCGCGAATCGCGATAGTGGCGCTCCGCCGGGTACTCCTCCACGTAGCCGTAGCCCGCGTAGATCTGGACGACATGATCGACCACCGTGTCCAGCATCTCCGACACCCACACCTTCACAATCGAGCACTCCACCGCATAGTCCTCGATGCGCCTCTGAATCTCCGCCGTATCGCCCTTGCCCACGCCCGCCAGCGCCGCATCGATCATCCCAATCGTCCGGTAACACAGCGCCTCGCCCGCGAAGATGCCTGCCGCGCAGTCGGCAATCTTCTCCTGGATCAGCCCAAACTCGCAGATCGCCTTGCCGAACGCCTTGCGCTCCTTCGCATAGCGGATGCCATTGTTCAGCGCCGTTTTGGCCGCACCCAGCGCGGTCGCACCCAGCTTGTAGCGCCCAATATTCAGGATGTTGAACGCGATGTGGTGCCCCTTGCCCACCTCGCCCAGCAGGTTCGCCGCCGGAATCTTGCAGTCCACCAGAATCAACGGACACGTCGACGACCCGCGTATCCCCAGCTTGTGCTCTTCATGCCCTACCGTGAATCCCGGCGTCCCCTTTTCGATCAGGAACGCCGTCAGCTTTTCATCATCCGGCTTTCCATCTTTGCCCGAACCGGGCACCGCGCACTTCGCGAAGACGGTAAAGATATCCGCCATACCCGCGTTGGTGATCCACATCTTCTCGCCGTTCAGCGTGTACGTCGTCCCATCCGCCGACAGCACCGCCCGCGTCCGCGCATTCAGCGCATCGGATCCCGAAGTGGATTCCGACAACGCATACGCACCCACGTACTCGCCGCTCGCGAGCTTGGGCAGGTATTTCTGCTTCTGCTCGGGCGTGCCGTACCACACGATGGGCAGCGTCCCAATGCCCACATGCGCCGCGAAGATCACGCAAAAGCTCCCCTGCTTGCCGATGTTCTCCGAGACAATGGCCGAGGTCACCTTGTCCATCTCCAGGCCGCCATACTCCTCGGGAATATCGACCGAGGTCAGCCCCAAATCGCTCGCCTCGCGAATCAGCCGCCGCGTTACGGCAAAATCCTTCGCCTCAATCGCATCGTGCGCCGGCAGGGTTTCGTTGGTCGCGAAGTCCGCGGCAGTCTGCGCAATCTGCCTCTGCTCCTCGCTGAAATCCTCAGGAAAGAAACAGTCGGCGGGCGTCGCATCCGAAATGAGAAACGCCCCACCGGGAATGCGCTTGGCAGTGGAAGCAAGTGGTTCAGTAATCGTGCCCATGATGTTCTGACCTTTCACTTCTGCAAAACCTCAAAGATTCCTGCTGCGCCCATCCCACCACCAACGCACATCGTCACCATGCCGTATTGGACGCCACGCCGCGGCATTTCGCGGAGCAGGGAAGCGGTAAGCTTCGCGCCGGTGCAGCCCAGCGGATGCCCCAGCGCAATCGCCCCGCCGTTCACATTCACCTTCCCCGGGTCCATCCCCAGCAGCTTGATCACCGCCAGTGTCTGCGCCGCGAACGCCTCATTCAGTTCGATAAGCCCAATATCATCGAGCGTCAGCCCGGCCATCTTCAGCGCCTTCGGCACCGCAAACACCGGTCCGATGCCCATCTCCTCCGGATCGCAGCCAGCGGTCGCAAACGCAATCAGCCGCCCCATCGCCGGAATCCCAAGCTGCGCCGCGCGCTCCGCCGACATCACCACCGCCGCCGCCGCCCCATCCGACATCTGCGACGAATTCCCCGCCGTCACGGTGCCATTCGCATGAAACACCGGCTTCAACTTCGCCAGCGCCTCCAGCGACGTATCCGCTCGCGGCCCTTCATCCACCTTGAACACCGACTCCACGGTCTTTGCCGTGCCCTTCGCATCGATCACCGTATTCGTAACCGGAACCGGCACAATCTCATCCTCGAATCGCCCCGCCGCAATTGCGGCCACTGCTTTCCGGTGAGACTCAAGCGCGAACTGGTCCATCTGCTCCCGCGTAATGCCGTAGTGCTTTGCCACCCGCTCCGCTGTCAGCCCCATCGACAGGTACGACCCCGGATAGCTCTCCACCAGCCACGGATTCAGCGACGGCTTATTGCCCCCCATGGGAACAAACGACATGCTCTCCACGCCGCCCGCAACAATAGCATCGACTCCGCCGCCGCGAATCCGATCGACCGCCATTGCAATCGACTGCAGCCCCGAAGAGCAGAAGCGATTGATCGTCATCGCGGAGCACTCAACGGGAAGCCCCGCCCGAAAACTCGCCACCCGCGCAATGTTCAGCCCCTGCTCCGCCTCGGGCATCGCACAGCCCAGAATCACATCCTCAATCTCCGACCGGTCAAGTTGCGTCACCCGCTCCAGCGCCCCATTGATCGCATAGGCCGCTAAATCATCCGGCCGCGTGGTCCGCAGCGCTCCCCGCGGCGCCTTCCCCACCGCCGTCCGCACCGCCGAAGCAATAATGACGTCCCTCATACGTTTCACCAACTGACAACTGAGAACTGAGAACTGACAACTGTCTTTCTAATTCCTCAACGGCTTGCCGGTCTTCAGCGTAAATGCAATCCGCTCCTGCGTCTTCTTCTCTCCGCACAGCGACAGAAACGCCTCCCGCTCTAAATCCAGCAGATACTGCTCGCTCACCAGCGTTCCCGGCTGCACCTTGCCGCCGCACAGCGCATACGCCGCCCAGTTCGCCACCTTCATATCGTGGTCACTGATGAACCCGCCTTCGTGCATGGTCCACACCGCCAGCTTCAGCGTCGCCAGCACGCTCTGGCCCGGTGCTGGAATCTCCGTCCGTGGCAGTGGCGGCGAGTAGCCCGCATCGGCAATCGCCTTCGCCGTCAAGCTCGCGTCGGTCAGCAACCGCGCGCGGTTCATCGTGATGGCATCGCCCATCCGCAACAGCCCAAGCGTCCGCGCGTCCGCAGCCGAGGTAGACACCTTCGCCATTGCAATCGTCTCAAAGTTTTTCTTCAACGCCTCGAACACCACCAGCTCATCGCCGCGCAGGTCCGGGCGCACCGCACCCGCGGCTTCGATCGCCCGCAGCAGCATCTCCTTGCATCCGCCGCCCGCCGGAATCAGCCCGACGCCGGCCTCCACCAGCCCCATGTAAAGCTCTGCATGCGCATGCCGCGCGGCCCCGTGCAGCGCAATCTCCACGCCGCCGCCCAGGCACATGCCATACGGCGCAACCACCACCGGCCGCGGGCACAGCTTGATCGCCTGGGTCATGTTCTGGAACGCGCGTATGGCCAGCTCAATCTCATCCCATTCTTGCTCCTGCATCGTCAGCAGGAGCTGCATCAGGTTCGCGCCGACGGAGAAGTTCGCCCCCTCGCCCGTGATGACGAACGCCTCGAAGTCCGCAACCTGCTGGCTCGCCGGCTTCAGCGTCTGCGCAATCAGCGACACGATATCGTCGCCCAGCGCGTTCATCTTGGAATGCAGCTCAATCGCCGCCACGCCGTTGCCCAGGTCGACGACCGACGCTCCCGCATTCTTCCGCACCACGCCCCGCGCCGCCTTGATCACAGCCAGGCTGGCGGTCCCTTCCGGTGCAACCACGGGCTCGTATACGCCGGCGACCGCATCGAAAAAGATGCGGCCCGATGCGGCAGCGGGGTCGCCCAGGTACCATCTGGCATCCCCCGACTCGCCCACCGCGGCCAGCAGCTTCTCCACATTCGCCGCAATCGGCTGCCCCAGCGCCCGCATCTTCTCCGTAGTCGCGCGCACGCCCGCCGCGTCCCACATCTCGAACGGCCCCAACTCCCAGTTGAAGCCGGTCTTCATCGCCGTATCGATCTCGACGATGCTTGCCGCAATCGGGTACGGCATCGGCGGAATGCGGTTGGCCGCATACGTGAAAAGCTCCGTCAGCAGTGGCCAGTAGAACGCCGCCGCCTGATCCTTCTTCGCATCTCCATGCAGCAGTTGCGCGATGCGCGCCGCAGCCGGCTCCACGGTCTTGGCCATCTCCAGGGCAGGGAACTTCGGCCGCTCAGCGGGCCGGTACTCCAGTGTCTTCCAGTCCAGCGCCAGCCGCACATCGCGCCCCTGCTCATCCTTACCCGCCTTCTTGTAGAAGCCCTGCTGGGTCTTGTCGCCGAGCCACTTGCGCTCGTACATCGCGGCAGCAAACTCCGGCACGCCGACATCCGCGCGCTCATCGCCAATCTCTTTCGCTTTGGGCGCAAAATTGGCCGCCACATGCACCAGCACATCCAGCCCCACCAGGTCGCCCAGCCGGAACGTGCCTGTCTTCGGCCAACCCAGCGCCGGGCCGGTCAGCACGTCCACCTCTTCAATGGTCAGCCCTTGCGCCATCATCAAGCGCATCGCGTTCAGCATATGAAACGTGCCAATGCGGTTGGCGATAAAGTTGGGCGTATCGTTCGCGCGCACCACCGCCTTGCCCAGCCGCAGGTCGCAGAACGCCGCAATCGTCGCCACGTCATCAGCGTCCGTCTCCGGCGTCGCAATAATCTCCAGCAGCCGCATGTAGCGCGGCGGATTGAAGAAATGCGTGCCGAACCAGTGCCGCCGCAGCTCTTCCGGCATCCCCTCCACAATGCTCGCCACCGGCAGTCCGGAGGTATTGGTGGTGACGATGGTGCCCACCTTGCGATGCGCCTGCACCTTCGCCAGCAGCGCGCGTTTGATCTCGAGATTCTCCGCCACCGCCTCGACGATCCAGTCGCATTCGGCGATCCGCGCCATATCGTTGTCGAAGTTGCCCAGCGTGATTAGCCGCGCCGAATCCGGCGTATAGAACGCCGCTGGCTTGGACTTCTTCAGCCCATCCAGCGCAGCCAGCGTTAGCTTGTTGCGGACTGCCGGGCCGGCATCGGCGGGCGTATCTGGCGGCACCATGTCCAGCAGCACCACGGGCAATCCTGCATTGGCAATGTGCGCGGCGATCCGCGACCCCATGGTCCCCGCACCCAACACCGCGACCCTGCGAATCTGTTTCATCGGTATCGCACCCCAGCGCGAAAACCCTTAGACGCTGCAAGACTATGGAAGAGCTTGCCTTCCGTCAAATGAAGTTTGGCTGGCCTTTTCGGCCGGTGCCTGGACTCGCCCATGCACCGATCCGGTATTGTTAACTAGCCTCATTCTTTTAGATGGAGGAATCCTTCGTGCGAATACGTCGTCTGGTCGGCATAGTGTTGGCGTTTGCCATGGGCTGGGGAGTTGCCGCGCGGGCGCAGAGCGCCGCGAGCATGGCGCAGTACCTCGCCGGCTTCGAGAAGAAGACTACCGTCAAGGTCCTGCCCAACGGCCTCACCCTCATCGTCTGCGAGCGGCCGGAGGCGCCCGTCTTCAGCTACTACACGCTGGTCGACGCGGGCTCGGCCGACGATCCGCAGGGCGCCAGCGGCCTCGCCCACATGTTCGAGCACATGGCCTTCAAGGGCACTGAGCAGATCGGCACCACCGACTATCCCGCGGAAAAAGTCGCGCTCGCCAAGGTCGAAATTGCCTACGCCGCATACGATGCCGAATTCCGCAAATTGGTCGGCCAGGATGCTGCCAGGCTCGCGGAACTCAAGAAAGTCTTCGAGGACGCGCAGGCTGCGGCGGAAAAATACGTCATCCCCAACCAGTTCGCCGAACTCGCCGAGCAGAACGGTGCAGTCGACCTGAACGCATCCACTGAGGAGGACTCGACCCAGTTCTTCTGGAGCATGCCGGAGAACCGCCTGGAGCTCTGGGCCTACATGGAGAGCGGGCGCCTCGCCCACCCCGTAGAGCGCGAGTTCTACAAGGAGCGCGACGTGGTGCAGGAGGAGCGCCGCATGCGCATCGACTCCAACCCCATCGGCGCCATGGTGGAGCAGTTCCTCGCGACCGCCTACGTGGCCCACCCCTATGGCCGCTCCGGTGTCGGCTGGGAGAGCGAGATCAGCCAGGTCAACGCGACCGAGGCGGATGCCTTCCACAAAAAGTATTATGTGCCGGCCAACATCGTCATCGCGGTAGTCGGTGACGTAAAGGCAGCCGACGCCATTCCGATGCTGACCAAGTATTTTGGCCCCATCCCCGCGGGCCCCAAGCCGGAGCCGATGACCACCATCGAGCCGACCCAGTTTGCCGAGAAATCGGTCGTCATTCGCGAGGCGGCTCAGCCTTTTTATCTTGAGGGCTATCACCGGCCCGACTACCGCGACCCCGACGACTCGGTCTACGACGCCATCTCCGACATTCTCTCCAACGGCCGCACCGCGCGCCTCTACAAGAGCCTGGTGCGCGACCAGAAGATCGCCGCCGACTCCGAGGGCTTCAGCGGATTCCCTGGTCAGAAGTATCCCGGCCTGTTCGCCTTTTACGCCGTTCCCGTGCCCGGACACACGCCCGACGAGATGCGCGACGCCATCCACAAGGAGATCGACAAGCTGAAATCGAGCGACGTCAGCGACCAGGAGCTGGAGATGTTCAAGACCCGTGCGCGCGCCGGCCTGTTGCGCGGACTGGCCGATAACGGCGGCCTCGCCCAGCAGCTTGCAGAGTACCAGACGCGTTACGGCGACTGGCGGGAACTCTTCCGCGAACTAGACCGGATCGACAAAGTCACCAAAGGCGACGTTCGCCGCGTAGCTAACAAGGTCTTCCTCGAGAGTAACCGCACCAGCGCGCGCATCGAGTTCACGCCGCCCGCGCCACCCGCCGTGGAAGACGCAGGAGGTGCGAAATGAACATGACCGCGACTAAGTTCAAGCCCCGCACAGCTATCGCCGTAGCAGCCTGCATACTGCTATTTGCGGGTGAGTCTGCGCTGGCCCAGACCGCCCCCGCCGCACCGCCCGCGGCCAAGTCTGCCGCACCTGCGCAGGCTCAGCCGTGGACGAAGATTCCCATCCCTCCGCTGCACGCCTTCAAACCCCAGCAGCCAAAGCGCATCGAGCTGGCCAACGGCCTCGTCCTCTTCCTGCAGGAGGACCACGAACTCCCGTTCATTGACGGATCGATCCTGATCCGTGGCGGAAGCCGCGACGTGCCCGCCGCCAAGACCGGCCTGGTCTCGCTTTACGGTGAGGCGTGGCGCACCAGCGGCAGCGCCAGCACCAGCGGCGACGCGCTCGACGCCGAGCTTGCCCAGAAGGCGGCCAGCATCGAGACCGGCGGAGGCGGAGCGACCACCAACCTCGACTGGGGCAGCTTCAAGCAGGACTTCGACACCGTCTTCGGCGAATCCGTCGATCTTCTGCTCCACCCTGCGTTCAAGCCCGACAAACTCGCGCTCGCCCAGCGCGGCCTGTTCACCAGCATCTCGCGCCGCAACGACGAACCCGACTCGATCGCCAGCCGCGAGTCCACCAAGCTGGTCTACGGCAAGGACAGCCCCTACGCCCGCGAAGCCGAATACGCCACCGTGGCCGCGGTCACCGTGGACGACCTGAAGGCGTGGCACGACCGCACCGTCGTGCCCAACGGCATGATCGTCTCGGTCGAGGGCGACTTCGACTCGGTCGAGATGGAAGCCAAGCTGCGCAAGGTCTTCGAGCCGCTGCCGCGCGGCACGGCCATTGCGCCGCTCAAAGCCGAGTTTCCCGGCCCCACGCCCGGCGTCTACTTCGCCGACAAGGAGGACGTGGACCAGTCGACGGTCGGGATCCTCGGCCTCGGCACGGAGCAGAGCAATCCCGACTACTACGCCCTCAGCGTGATGAACGAAGTCTTCTCCGGCGGCTTCGGCTCGCGCGTCGTCCAGTATGTGCGCACCAAGCTCGGTCTCGCCTACGACGTCGGCGGCAGCTTCGGCGCGGCCTACGACCACCCCGGCGTCTTTCGCAGTGAGGCCGGCACCAAGAGCACGACCACGGTAGCCGCCACCAACGCTGTGCTCGAAGAGATCGGCCGCCTCAAGACCGTCCCGCCAACCCCGGCAGAGCTGCGCAAGGCCAAGGACCAGGTGATGAACTCCTTCATCTTCAACTACGACACCCCGGAGAAGACGTTGAACGAGCAGGTAATGCTCGCCTTCTACGGCTATCCGCCGGACTTCCTCGAGAAATACAAGGATGGAGTCGAGAAGGTGACCTCCGCCGACGTAAGCCGCGTGGCGAACAAATACATCGATGTGTCGAAGCTGGCGATCCTAGTCGTGGGCAACAAGCCGCAGATTCAGCCGCCGCTCTCGTCGCTGGGCAAGGTCACGGACCTGGACATCACCATCCCGCCGCCGCCAGGCAAGCCTGCTGGAGGACCGGGGAACCAACCCGGGCATTAACTCCCCGCCCAAATGTCGATTCGCCGTGAGAAGATAGCGGGCATGGAAGCGACAGGTTTTGCGGTAGCCATCATGGCCGCGGGCAAGGGCACGCGGCTCAAAAGCAAGCGGCCCAAAGTGTTGCACGAGGTGGGCGGCCGCGCCCTCCTGCTGCACGTCATCGCGGCGGCCAGGACGCTGGTTCGCGCGGAAGACATCTACTGCATCATCGGGCACGAGGCGGACCGGGTGCGCGCCGCGGTGGCGTTCACCGGCGTCAACTTCGTCCTGCAGGAGGCGCAGCTCGGCACCGGCCACGCCATGCAGGTGCTCAAGGCCCACCTGCAACTGCCCGGAAACCGCGCTCCCAGGCATCTGCTCGTGCTCTCCGGCGATGTTCCCCTCATCCGGCCGGAGACGCTGGCCTCGCTCTGCGAGCTGCATCTGCTCGAAGGCGCCGCCATGACCATCCTCACCGCCGTTCCCCCGGACCCCACCGGCTACGGTCGCGTCCTGCGCCGTTCCCCTGCCTCGCCCGAGGTCACCGCCATCGTCGAGCAGAAGGCGCTGACCCGCGAACAGCTCCACACGCCCGAGATCAACTCCGGCATCTATTGCTTCGATACCGCGGCCCTGTTCTCCAAGCTCAGCATGCTCTCCACCGAGAATGCCCACGGTGAGTTCTACCTGACCGACGTTGCCGCCATGCTGGTCGCTGACGGCCGCCGCGTGGTCGCGCTCAAGGCCGAGAGCGTGGACCAGGTGCTCGGCGCCAACACCATTGCCGAGGTAATGCATCTCGACCAGGCCATGCGCGCCGCCGCCGCGCGCCGCCTGATGGCCGAGGGCGTCACCATCTTCCGACCTGACACCTGTGTCATCGACGCCGAGGTGTCGGTTGGCCCCGATACCATCATCGAGCCTTATGTCCAGTTGCTCGGCGCCACGCAGATCGGCAGCGACTGCCGCATCCGCTCCTACTCGGTCATCCAGAACTCCACGCTCGCCGACAATGTCACCGTGCGCAACGGCTGCATCCTCGATGGCGCGCAGGTCGGCGACGGCGCCGTGCTTGGCCCCTACGCGCATCTCCGGCCCGAGAGCAACATCGGCGCGGACGCGCACGTGGGTAACTTCTGCGAGACCAAGAAAGTCACGCTCGGCCGCGGCTCCAAGGCCAACCACCTCACCTATCTCGGCGACGCGATCATCGGCGAAGGCACCAATGTCGGCGCGGGCGTCATCACCTGCAACTACGACGGCGTCCATAAACACACCACCATCATCGGTGACAACGTTTTTGTCGGCTCGGACTCGACCCTGGTTGCGCCCGTCAGCATCGGCGACGGCGCCTACGTCGGCGCCGGCTCCTGCATCACGCGCCCGGTTCCCGCCGATGCGCTGGCCATCGGCCGCGCGCAACAGGTCACCAAGGAGGGCTGGGCCACCAAGCGTCGCGCCTCTCGCACCGCCGCTCGCACCCCTGAGAAGAAATCCTGACTGCAACCCGTTTCGCTCTTGCTTGTCCTTACCCAGCCCTGCTCTTGATCCGTGCTTCTATCCGCATTGATCCGTGTTAAGCCTTTACCCCTGGACCCACCACCACCGCCAGCGCGAACCCGTCCCAGCCTTTGCTCCCCACCGTCTGGATCGCGGTCGCCGCGAGCCGCTTCTCTGCGGCCATCATCTCGAACATCGCGCGCACACCCTGCACATCCGGATCCGTACTCGCCGCCTCGATGATCGCTCCTTCGCGCACCACGTTGTCGGTCACGATCAGGGTCCCAACCTCTGCCAGCTTCAGCGCCCACCCCAGATACGCCGGAATGTTCTCCTTGTCCGCGTCGATGAAGATCAGGTCAAACGGTCCCGCGCCCTCCTGGTGAAGTTGCGCCAGCGAGTCAGCCGCAGGACCGACGCGAATCTCTACAACTCCAGCCAGTTCCGCGCGATCCAGGTTCGCCTGGGCCACCCGCGCATGTTTCTTGTCGACCTCCAGCGTCACCAGCCGGCCACCGGGGGGCAGTGCCCGCGCCAGCCAGATGGTGCTGTACCCGCCCAGCGTGCCAATCTCCAGGATCCTCCGCGCCCCCTTCGTCAACGCCAGCACATGCAGTAGCTTTCCCTGGTTCGGGGCCACGTCGATCAGGGGCAATCCCGCTGCCGCATTCGCCTTCAGCGCCGCGTCCAGGGCCGCGTCCTGCGCCACCAGCCTCTCCGTGATGTAGCCGTCCACCGCGCTCCATTTTTCCTGTTCCATGTTGGTTCCACCTCATCTTTGTCGGTATCGCTCCATCATAAAGTGCTGATGCGCCTCCGCGGCAGCGCCGATAAGTGCAGCAGGCGCCAGGCATGGCGGTCCGCCGGACCAGCCGTCGCATCAGCGCCGGAGAGCTTCAAGGACATGCAGCGGAAATCGAAGACGGCGCAGCCGGAAGATCTGCCGGGACGGCAGGAGCACATCCTGGTCGTCGACGACGAGTCGGTGACACTCGGTCTGATCATCTCCCTGCTCGAACGCAGCGGATACGACGTCACTCCCGCGGTGGACGCGGAGCGCGCGTTGCGGCACCTGCAGGACGATCCCGGCTGCCGGCTGGTCCTCGCCGACGTGATGCTGCCGGGCGCCGACGGCCTCACCCTGCTCGACAGCATCTGCACCAACCACCCTGGCCTGCCGGTGGTGATCCTCACCGCCGCGCACGACGTCCACGTCGCCGTCAGCGCCTTCCGTCGCGGCGCGGTCGACTTCCTGCTTAAGCCCTTCGACCACAGCCAGCTTCTCGCCGCAGTCGCCCACGCTCTGGAGCACGGCCGCCTGCAGCAGCAGAACGCTGCGTACCGCCAGAATCTGGAGGAGATCATCACCGCCCGCACCAGCCGTCTGCGCGCCACCATGCACGACCTCGAACGCAGTTACGACTTCACCCTGGAGGTGATGGGCGATGCCCTCGATCTGCGCGACGCCGAGACCGAGGGCCACTCCCGCCGCGTCACCGCATATACCATCGCCCTGGCCCGCAAGATCGGCCTCAATGCGGAGCAGCTTCGCGTCATCGCGCGCGGCGCCTTCCTCCACGACGTCGGCAAAATCGCCACCCCCGACCGCATCCTGCTGAAACCGGGCAAGCTCGACCCCGAGGAAACCGAGATCATGCGCCAGCACTGCGCGCTCGGCTATCAGATGGTGCGCAAAATCCCCTTCCTGCGCGAGGCGTCAGAGATCATCTATACCCACCAGGAGACCTTCGACGGCAGCGGCTACCCGCGCGGCCTGCGCGGCGAAGCCATCCCCCTTGGCGCCCGCATCTTCGCCATCGCCGACACCCTCGATGCCATGACCTCCGACCGCCCCTACCGCAAGGCCCTCAGCTTCGGTCAGGCCCGCGCCGAGATCGTCCGCTGCAGCGGCACCCAGTTCGACCCCGGCATCGTCCAGGTCTTCCTCACCATGCCCGAAACGCTGTGGAGCAGCCTCCGCCGGGAGGTCGAACTCGGATCATCCGACGCCCTCGCCATCGCCGTATAGCACTTGCCTCCCGCCGCAGCCGCATTCTGGCCAGCACAAACCGCCGTCATCCTGAGCGCAGCGAAGGACCCCTGTATTTGTCCTAGCCCAGTTGCGCTCCGTCCCGGGTCGGAATACCATCCCTGTGCAATCAGTTTCTGGAGGTGCCTCCATGGAATCCAGCAAGCGCACGCCACCCCAATCCAGCAAACACACGTCAATCAGTACCGGCAAACAGAAGCTGTCCGAGCAGGAGATCCGTGATCTGCTGCGCAAGTATCCCGAGTGGGCGATCGAAAACGGAATGCTGGTCCGCTTCTGGACCTTCAATGGCTTCGTCGAGGCCATCGCCTTCGTCAATCGCGTGGCCCGCCTCGCTGAGCAGGCCGGCCACCATCCCGACATCGATATTCGCTATAACCGCGTCAAACTCGCGCTCGTCTCCCACGACGCCGGCGGCATCACCGCGCGCGACGCCCAGATGGCAGGCAAGCTCAGCACCGGGTTCGCGGTGGCCCGCAGCGCCTGAATCCATCATCCGGCGCCAGGCCGCGCGCTCGCTTCGGGCGTGATATTCTGTACCCGAGAGCGGGCTCCGCTCCAGGTTTTCGGCCGATCCGCGGTTGGCAGCGTGCTCCGGTCGATATAAGTTGCGTCACTGGCCTCCCGGCACGAACAACCGACCGTTCGTGCCGCCTTTTTTGCCCGGACACCAGCCCCAGGCCGGACGGGCGACCCGGGCCCTCCGCAAACTGCCCCTCGGGGGGACCCCCGCCGCCAACCGGCCCCGCTGGAAATTTTTCCATTTACGACTGCCGCAAATCCTGCATCCCATCTACAATCAGCGATAAGCTAGATTTACCACTACCATGCAAGGAGACAATACGATGACGAAGGCCGACTTGGTCGATAGAGTAACCGCTCTCGGCGATCTAACCCGACGCGACGGCGAAATCATCGTCGACACCCTCTTTGAGTCCGTCATAGGCGCGCTCAAAGCCGGCGACAAGATTGAAATCCGCGGCTTTGGCAGCTTCCGCACCCGCCAGCGCAACTCGCGCATCGGCCGCAACCCCAAGACCGGCGAACGCGTCGATGTACCCGCCAAGCGCGTCCCTTTCTTCAAGCCGTCGAAGGAACTGCGCGACTCGGTGAACCCCGGCGGAGTCAAGAGCGTAGCTGCTCCCAAGGCCGGCGAAAGCGTCGACCCCCACCATCCTCCCGCCATGTAGTCCGGCGGGTCCGGCTGGGTGCACCAGCGCCCCAGTTCGATGAATCCTCGGAGACAGCACTGTCTTTCTTTCCATCGGGCCAGTTCTACCCGGTCTGGCGGCGCCGCCGTAGAAATTTGACATCCAAGCGCCGGCATTGCTCATCTACATGGTAGGAGTTCCCGCCATGCCGATTGCCATCGAGTTCTTCGTCGGCCATGCCTACGCCATCCTCTTCCTCTGGGTGTTGGTAGAGCAGCTCGGAATGCCTGTCCCCAGCATCCCACTCCTGCTCACCGCCGGGACCCTCAGCGCCACCCACCGCGTCCACTTCTCTCCCGCTCTGCTCGCGGTCATCGCTGCCTGCATCATCTCCGACTCCACCTGGTTCACCCTCGGACGCCGCTTCGGCAGTGGCGTCATCCGCCTGCTATGCAAAATGTCGATGGAGGCCTCAACCTGCGTCGCCAAGACTGAGGGTTACTTCAGCCGCCGCGGCGCCGAAACCCTGCTCTTCGCCAAGTTCGTCCCCGGCCTCTCCACCGTCGCCGCTCCCATTGCCGGCCAGACCGGCATGTCCTACCCGCGCTTTCTGCTCTACGACCTCTCCGGCACCCTGCTCTGGTCGCTCTCGTTCCTCTTCGCCGGTCGCTTCTTCGGCGACATCGCAAAGCGCAGCCAGGGGTTCTTCGCGCTGCTCAGCCACTTCGCCGTCGTACTCTTCATCCTCATGGTCGCCGGATTCTTCCTCTGGCGCGTGGTCAAGCAGCGCCGCTTCGTCGCCCAGGTCCGCGAGCTCCGCCTCGAGCCTCACGAACTCAAGGGGATGCTCGAATGCGTCCCGCCACCCTTCATCGTGGACCTCCGCCACCCGCTGGACTACCTGCCCGACCCCCGCGTCCTGCCCGGCGCAGTCCGCATCGGGCCCACGGAGCTGGCTCTGCTTGCCCACCGCATCCCCCGCGACCGCGACATCATCCTCTACTGCACCTGCCCCTCCGAGGAGACCAGCGCCAAGGTTGCTATGCAGCTTCACCGCCTCGGCATCACCCGCGTCCGCCCTCTACGCGGAGGCTTCGACGGCTGGAAGAAAGCTGGCTACCCCCTGCACGATTACGTCGAAGACTCCGAACTCCCAGAGCCCGCGGTCATTGCCCCCGCGCCACGGCTCAAGTCCGCCTGAACGCGGATTCTTCTTTGCCTGCTCAAAATCGGTTGCATCGGCGTTATCGGTGCTAGCTTTGGATCATGAAGAGCCCTAAAGCAAGAATGTGGCTCACGCTGGTCGTGAATTGTGTTGTTCTCGGGTCCGCTCAGTTTCTGGCGGCGGGGACTCTCCATTATTGGCAGGCGTGGACCTTTCTCGCGGTGGTCACTGTATCCTCGGTTCTGCTCACTTTCTCGATAACAAAAAACCCGACACTTCTCGAAGGCAGGACCAAGTACGGGCCGGCGGCAGAGAAAAGGGCCATCCAGAAGATCATTGTGTTGTGCGCGGCGATCCCGGGCATCGCCACCTTCATCGTTCCCGCGCTTGATCGTCGATTCGGCTGGTCGAATGTGCCATGGTGGCTTTCGATAGTGGGCGACGTTCTAATCGTGGCTGGGCTATGGATGGTATATCGGGTGTTCAAAGAAAACTCATTTGGCTCCGCCACCATTGAGATCGCCAAGGACCAAACCGTGATCACCACTGGTCCGTACGCCATCGTGCGCAACCCAATGTATGCGAGTGCGGCTGTGTACCTCACCGGAACATCGTTGGCGCTCGGTTCCTATTGGGGCCTTATCCCCTCCAGCCTCACGGTCCTCGGTCTGGTCTGGCGGCTCTTCGACGAGGAGAAGTTTCTCGCGCAGAATCTGCCCGGCTATACGGAATACTGTGCCAAAGTGCATTGGCACCTGGTGCCGGGAATCTTCTAGCCTTCGGGTTCAGCTAACTCCCCAGTTTGAACACCACCGTAATCGTCGTCTGCACCTCGGTCGGCTCGCCGCTCAGCAGGTAAGGCCGGTACCGCGCCGCCTGGACCGCCGCCAGCGCTGCTCCTCGCAGCATATCTGGCCCGCTCAGCGCGTGCAGGCTCTCAATCCGCCCCGTCTTCGAGATCACTGCCTCCATCACCACCGTCCCCTGGACCCCCGCCGCCCGCGCAATCGGCGGATACACCGGCTGGATCGGCGCCAGCAGCATCCCTTCGGTCACTCCCCTGGACACAGGCAACGGCCCCGGCATCTTCTCAGGCCGCACCACCGACACGGCAGGCCCAGGTCCGGTGCCGATCGAGCTCAAGCCTGGGATTACCCCCGGCCCTCCCGACCCCATGCGCACATTCGGGTCGAACGGAGGCGCAGGTCCATATTCCGGCGCGCCTATCAGGGGAAACGAAAAACGCCGCGTCGCCGCCGCCTGCGGCCCTACTGCCGGCACACTCATCGCCGTGGCAGAGGCTGACGCCGTCCGAGTCTGGACCACCGGCACCGGCGGCTTCACCGGCAGCGGCACCTCCAGTTGCGGCGCCACCGAGAACGGTGGCAGAATCTGCGGCCGCACCAGCGGAATCGCCAGCAGCAACCCCGCCACCGCCAATTGAAAGGTAAGCGAACCCAGCGCCGTCCACCGCTGAGTACTCGAAACGACCATCCCGCGCGACTCAACCAGACTTCCTTCGAACATAAGGCACCTCCGAAAATCGGATCGGTGCGCATCTGCGAGGGAATGCGTACTACGGGCTTAGACACCGCCGGCACGAAAAGGTTCCCGTGCCACGTCCTATTGAGCAGCACCCGGAGTAGCAGCCGGAGTAGCAGCCGCCTGCTTCGTAAACTCAAACGTGCACGGGCGCCCTACGATGCCGAGGCCCGTCTCGCGCGTGCCCGAGCCCTCCGTCTCCGTGAAGTGGACCTTCACGTCGTAGCTGTAACTCTCGCCCTTCGCCGCGAAAACCCCGCGCGCATACTGCCGGGAGGCGACAATGCCGCTGGCCGATACCTTGACGTTGCCATCCTCCCCAATCTTGCCCTCGACCAGCAGGTATCCGGGCGCGCCCGCCGTCCCGTGCTCTCCGCGGAGGTTACCGTTCTGGATCACGCTCGGAAATTTCCAGGTGTAGCCCTCGGTGTCGCCTTTCGCAGGGCAGGTCAGCGTCGTCTGCCAGTTCCCGTCAAAACGCTCTCCCGCAATCGAAGTCGCCGGCAACAGCACCAGCGCACCAACCACCAACGCAACTATCGTCTTCATGGGGTCTCCTTGGATCAGGCGCGCCCCAAAGATAGGCCTGTAGGGGTCGCGATTCAGTGACCCGCATCACGTCTCGCGGCTAAACGCGGATCGCCGATCGCTGATAGTCGATAACCGAATTCTCCTCACCCCGACCTTTGCGCCCACCGCGAACCTCGAACCTCGAACCTAGTACCATGGCTCCGCATGCAATCCGTCGCCAAGCCAGTCCCGCAACGCGTCCTCTCAGTCGATGTTCTCCGCGGCCTCACCATCGCCCTCATGATCCTGGTCAACGATCCCGGCGACTGGTCCCACGTCTACTCCCAACTCGACCACGCAGAATGGAACGGCTTCACTCTCACAGACTTCGTCTTCCCCAACTTCCTCTTCCTCGTCGGCGTCTCCATCATCCTCTCGCTCTCGTCCCGCATCGCCAGAGGCGACAGCAAACGCTCGCTCGCCCTGCACATGTTCCGCCGCGCCTTCACCATCTTCGCCATCAAGATGTTTCTCTCCGCCTTCCCCCACTTCCACCTCACCCACCTCCGCATCTTCGGAGTGCTCACCCGCATCGCCGTCTGCTACCTCGTCGCCGGCCTCATCTGCCTCGCGGTCTGGAACACGCGCCACCGCGCCCGCATCCTGGCTGCCACCACCGCCGCGCTGCTGGTCGGCTACTGGGCCCTCTTGCGCTTCGTTCCCGTCCCAGGATTCGGCGTTCCCACTCACGGTTTCCCATTCCTCGATCCCGACCGAAATCTCGCCGCCTGGCTCGACCGCGGCTTCAACGCCTTCACCCGGCACTACCTCCACACCGGATCGCTCTACAACCACACCCGCGACCCCGAAGGCCTGCTCTCCACCCTCCCCGCCATCGCCACCACCCTAATCGGCTGCCTCACCGGCCTCTGGCTCCGCCGCGTCAACGAGGAGGGCCGTCATTCTGAGCGCAGCGAAGAACCCCTGTATTTGCCTTTCGCCGCCACAGCGATCACCCCCGCCCGCTGCCTCTCGATCCTCAGCGTCTCTGGTTTCGAATGCGCTCTCGCCGGCCTGCTCTGGTCCCACTGGTTTCCCCTCAACAAAAACCTCTGGACCAGCTCCTACGTCCTCTTCAGCGCCGGATGGTCCCTCCTCCTCCTCGCCCTCTGCTACTGGCTCATAGACATCCGTCGCCTCAACCAAAAGCCCATCGGCAGAGCCCTGCTCTGGCCTTGGCTGGTCTTCGGGTCCAACGCCATTACCGCCTTCGTCGTCTCCGAACTGACCGTCGAAACCGCTCTCTGGATCAAGGTCCCCGCCGGCGCGCTCGTCAATCCCGCCAACCCATCCGCCCGCATCACCGCATGGCTCTGGACCTACCGCCACCTCTTCGCCCGCCACGACTCCACTAACGTCACCTCCGTCCTCTTCGCCCTCGCCTTCACCGCCCTCTGCTTCCTCCCCAACTGGCTCCTCTGGCGCAAGAAAATCTTCCTCAAAGTCTGAACAGTCGTCTCATCCTGGAGTTGTCATTCTGCGCAGCGAAGAATCCCCGTATTTCGCGCAGGCCAGCGCTCAATTTCGTGCTCCCGGGTCTCTGGAGTCTCGAGCCCTCCTTTACGACTTTCTTACAACTTTTTTACGATTCCCTTACAATTTCAATATGGGAATCTCTCCGGTCCAACGCTTAGGCAATAAACTCCGCACCCACGGCCCCTGGCGCACCGCCCGCATCCTCGGCAAGCGCATCCACCGAGAGTTTTTCCCAGCCCCGGTCCCCACCCACCCCTTCGATCTCGAGCACGGGATGGACACCAGCGGCCTGCTCTTCGCCGAACACCTCGCCTCCGGCCACGCCCACGACGACCACATCAACGCCTACTGGGGCACCGCCCCCTCGGGCTTCCGTGGCGTTCTCGACCAGTGGCAGCAGGCCCTTGCCGCCACACCCCACGGCGTCCACGACTACACCTTCCTCGACATCGGCTGCGGCAAAGGCCGCGTCCTCATGCTGGCCTCCGACGCGCCCTTCCAGCGCATCGTTGGCGTGGAACTGAGCTCCGCGCTCACCGCCATCGCCGAGCGCAACCTGACGAGGTGGAGCGCCGCGCCCCACCTCTGCAGCAATATCGAGATCCTCAACGTCGACGCCCTCGCGGCCCCCATCCCGGACTCGCCCGTCGTGCTTTACATCTACAACTCCTTCAACCTGTATGTCATGCTGCCGCTGCTGCAGCGCCTCCAGGCCCTCGCGCTTACCCGCTCGGCGCCCATCGACCTGATCTACGCCAAGCCCCAGCAGGCGCCCCTGGTGGACGCTGTGCCCGGCATCGTACTCCTGGCGGCCGGCAGCATTCCGCTCGCCCCGGAGGATCGTGCCGCCTGCGCCTTCTCCACCACCCACCTGGACTTCCGAATCTACCGCTTCGCCGCGCTCTAACTGTCAGCTTAAAGCTGCTTAGCTGAAAGCTCGAGAATCGTCAGTTTGGGCGCCCCAGAGCCCGCCCGGACTATTATTTATGGAGCCGTATCTACGAGCCAAATAAGCCTTTTGTTTTGATACAAACAAGCGCATATACCCCAGGAGGGTGGTACCCTCCTCAAGTCGAAAGATAACGAGCTTCAGGAGTTCTCCTTTGCCGTACACCGATCTTCGCGATTGGATCAGCAAGCTCGACAAGGCCGGCGAACTCCGCCGCATCCGCGAGGCCGTCAGCCCCTATCTCGAGATGTCCGAGATCGCCGACCGCACCGCCAAGCTCGGTCGCGGTACACCCAGGGCCGGCGGCCCGGCCCTGCTCTTCGAGAACGTAACTGGCTTTCCCGGCGCCAAAGTCCTGATGAACCAGTTCGGCTCGCTCCGCCGCATGCACCTGGCGCTCGAAACCGACTCGCTGGACGCCATCGCCGATCGCATCCGCACCCTCATCCGTCCCGAATCGCCCGCCAGCCTGCTCGACAAACTGAAGATGCTTCCCAAGCTCGCCGAAATCGGCAGCTTTTTCCCCAAAGTCATCCCCGCCAAGGACGCCGCCTGCAAAGAGGTCATCCGCCGCAGCGTCGAAGACGGCGGGAAGGGAATCGACCTCACCAAGCTCCCCGTTCTCACCACCTGGCCCCAGGACGGCGGTCCCTTCATCACCCTCCCCTGCGTCGTCACCCGCGACCCCAAATCGGGCAAACGTAACGTCGGCATGTACCGCATGCAGGTCTACGACGGCCAGACCACCGGCATGCACTGGCAGCGTCAGAAGAACGCCGCCGAACATCTCCGCGACCACCTCCGCATGGCCACAGATCCGGCCCCGAATCCGGGTGCCCCATTCGTGACAGCTTCACCGTCACGGGTGGGGGACGAATCCGCCCGTGTCGACATCATGGCCCAGACCTCCGGCGGAATCGCCCCCGCCTCCGACCCGGCTTCCATCCCATCAACCACCCTCACCAAAGTCCGCGAAGGCCGCATGGAAGTAGCCGTCGCCATAGGCACCGATCCCGCAACGACCTTTGCCGCCATCGTCCCAGCACCGCCCGAGGTGGAAGAGTATCTCATCGCCGGCTTCCTCCGCGGTAAGCCCGTCGAGCTCGTCAAAGCCGAAACCGTCGACCTCGAAGTCCCCGCCCACGCCGAGTACATCCTCGAAGGCTACGTCAACCTCGCCGAACTCCGCACCGAAGGCCCCTTCGGCGACCACACCGGCTTCTACACCATGGAGGACCAGTACCCCGTCTTCCACGTCACCTGCATCACCCATCGCCGCGACCCCATCTACGCCGCGACGGTGGTTGGAAAGCCGCCCATGGAAGACGCCTGGATGGGCAAGGCCGTCGAGCGCATCTTCCTCCCGCTCATGCAACTCACCCTTCCCGAGATTGTCGACGTCTGCCTCCCGCCCGAGGCCGTCTTCCACAACCTGATGATCGTCTCTATCCGCAAGTCCTTCCCCGGCCACGCGCGCAAGGTGATGAACGGCATCTGGGCGATGGGCCAGGCCATGTTCACCAAGTGCGTCATCGTCGTCGACGAGGACTGCGACGTGCAGGACCTCGCCGAAGTCACCCTCCGCGTCGCCAACAACATCGACCCGGAACGCGACATCCAGTTCACCCTTGGCCCGGTCGATACGCTCGACCACGCCTCGCGCCTGCCCAACTACGGCAGCAAAATGGGCATCGACGCCACCCGCAAATGGGCCGCCGAAGGCTTCACCCGCCCTTGGCCCGCCATGCTCAAACAAGACCCCGCCGTCGTCGCCCGCATCGACGCAATTTGGAAGAAACTAGGCATCGAATGAAAGCGGATTCGTTCGCTGCCTTTACGGGCTCGCGGAGCAGCCAGTCACTGTGTCGTTCTTCGGGTCGCGAATGTCGTCTCCGGCGGCTTTCTCCTCGACGTAGTCGCACCCGTCGTTCACGAACTTGCCGCCGATGAACCGAAGGCGCACGATCGTGCCGGAACAGCACGACATATTAGCCTCAACAAAGACGTCGGGTACCGCCCGTCCGCCCTTCACCACCGCATAAGCCCACCCGTAAGCAAGGTAGACCACTCGATAGTGGCCGTGATCCATGAAGACCAGATTGACCTCGCAGTTCCCGGTGGCTCCGCATCGGTCGCCGTTGTGATCGCCGTTGTAAAGGATGGCTCCATTTCCAAGCGCGCCAAGCGAAACATAGGAGGCTCCAGCCTCTGGAAAGCGCGCAGCAACAAGCCGCCGCAGCGCAGGATGGTTCTCCAGTTGACTCTGGTCGTTCGCGATGTTCTGAACTTCAGGAGCGGGGAACACAAGTTGGGCTCGCGAGTGCGGCGACTGGGCCCAAAATGCGAGCGTTGGCAGGGACGAGACCCCAACCAGAAGTTGAAGGAGCAGGCTTCTCATGACCGCACCATATCACGCGTCCGATTGCCCCTCGACGATGGCGCAGCTACTTCACCACATTTGGGTTTGAGATCAGCATGAACGTCACGCTGTCCTCGGTACTCCGCTTGTGCAGCGTGCCGCGCGGAATCAGTAGCATGTCGCCCTTCACCATGATGATCGACTTGCTGCCCGTCGATCCGGTCGCATGAAACTCGCCTTGTCCCGGCATCACCTTGGTCCCGGTTGGCGTGCCGCCAACCTCGTACAGTGTCGAACCGTCAATGATCTGCACGATGTGGTCGCGATTCTCGTGCCACTCGAACTCGGTGGCATTGTGGTGCTTCTCCGTTGTCAGGATGATCTGCACCGGAATTGCCTTGGAGTCAATCAGCCGGTTGTCGCCCGGCTTCGCATCCAGCGCCTTCATGTCGTCCGCCAGTTCATTCGAAGTCCACAGCTTGAACGGCTGCGCGGCAGCAACCAGGTCGGCGCCCGGTGCACCCGCAGCCTGGGCCATCGCCATCAGCGAATTGGAGAGAGTGAAGCCGGCCGCGGCGGCAACAGGGGCCGTCCGGAGAAAGTTGCGGCGAGATGTCTTCTTAGCCATGCACGAAAGTGAACCACATCCCGCGCGCCTTTGCCAAGGGGCCGTCTATTCCGCCGACTTCAGCGTAATCGCCGTCAGATTCCGCACCCAGCGCTGCGGCTTCTTGTCCTCGGTCGAGACCAGCTTCAGCTCGCCGTCCGCGCCCAGTCCACCACCGTTCATCGACGTCGCCACCATCACGTCGCCGTCGTGCTCTGAACCTTCCACCTCGGTCAGCGAATAAACGGCCCAATACTTGTCCGTCCCTTCAACCCGCAAATAGCTCCGCAGCATCTTCTGCTGCGTGGTCTTGTCCGCCACAAAGCCGGCTTTTACCAGCAGATCGCCCAGTGGAACGCCTGAGTAAGTCTCATCCGCATTGGTATGCGCGTTGTGGACCTGAACCGTCTTCTGCGCCATCGCCTTTAACTCCGCGGTCGAGAACACCGTGGCCTTGCCATCGACCATCAGCGTCAAGCTAGTCGAAGGCGGCGCCTGCGGCTTGGCCATCGCCATCCCGCTCGATCCAGCCTGCGCCTTTGCCACTGCACCAAAACCCACCACGCACACCGCAACCAAACCCGCCAAAACTACACGCTTCACCATAGAGTTCTATCGCCTCGTGCCTTCCAGCCTATCGCGCCGCCGTCGTATACTCAAGGTATGTCGATCCTGAAGAACACGGCCGCCATCGCCAAGGGCATGAGCATCACCCTGGGGCAGATCTTCCAGCCGACCGAGGTGGAAAACTACCCCGACGGTCCCGGCCCGCTGCGCGGTGCGCATCTTCAGGAGCGTTTCCGCGGCAAGCACCAGCTCCAGCGCGACGAGAATGGCCTGGAAAAGTGCGTCGCCTGCTTCCTCTGCGCCGCCGCCTGCCCCTCGAACTGCATCTACATCGAGGCCGCCGAAAACACCGAGGAGAAACGCATCTCCTCCGCCGAACGCTACGCCAAGGTCTACAACATCGACTACAACCGCTGCATCTTCTGCGGCTATTGTGTCGAGGCCTGTCCCACGGACGCCATCACCCACGGCCACGGATTCGAACTCGCCAGCCTGAACGCAACTTCGCTGGTCATGCGCAAGGAAGACCTGCTCGTCCCGACGCTGCCCATGCCCGATGCGGTTGCCTCAGCAAAGGACGAAGCGGGACTTCTCGCCTAGCCCATCCTCCTGAATCCGCTGCACTCGCAGAGCCATCAGACAGATATGATCAAGTCCCATCCACATCCTTTGGAGAAGATTCTTGAGAGCCGCATTGCCATCATCGATGGAGCGATGGGCACGACCATCCGCGCCTACGGCATGAAGGAAGCGGACATTCGCGGCGAACGCTTCAAGAACTCCACCAAGGACCTGCTGAACAACGGCGACCTGTTCTCGCTCACGCAGCCGAAGATGATCTGCGACATCCATCGTCGATTCCTGGAGGCCGGCGCGGACATCATCGAGACCAACACCTTTGGTGCCACCAGCATCACTCAGAGCGAGTTCTTCGTCGAAGATCCGCGCGAACACGGCGGCCGCAAGGACCCCGAGTTCTACCAGAAGATCATCGACTCGCCCGAGCTCAGCAGCCTCGCCTGCCAGATCAACGAGCAGTCCGCTCGCCAGTGCCGCGAGTGGGCCGACCGCGTTGGCAATGACACCGGACGCCAGCGCTTCGTCGCCGGAGCGATCGGGCCGCTCACCGTCTCGCTCTCCAACTCGCCCGACGCCGACGACGCCGGCTTCCGTGTGGTCACTTTCGATCAGGTTCGCACTGCGTACAAACAGCAAGTGCGCGCCCTTATCGCGGGCGGCGTGGACCTGCTGCTGGTCGAGACCATCTTCGACTCGCTCAACGCCAAAGCCGCGCTGGTGGCCATCCGCGAGGTATTTGACGAGGACGGCCAGGCCGCGAAGGGTGGGGAACTGCCCATCATGATCTCTGCAGCGGTCGGCCGTGGCGGCGAGACGCTGATCTCCGCGCAAACCACGGAAGCCTTCTGGAACGCGGTGAAGCACGTCAAGCCGCTCTCCGTGGGGCTGAACTGCTCGCTTGGCCCGGACCTGATGTTTCCGTTTCTCAGCGAGTTGTCGGAGAAAGCGGACGTGGCCATCTCCTGCTATCCCAACGCCGGTTTGCCGAATCCGCTCTCTGAGACCGGCTTCGATCTGGGGCCGGACGACATGGCGCTTTCCCTCGGTAACTTCGCGCACGAAGGCCTGATCAACATCGCGGGCGGCTGCTGCGGTAACACGCCCGAACACATTGCCGCGATCGCCAAAGCCCTCGCAGGCGTAGCTCCGCGTACGCTGCTGAGAGAGGTCGTCGCGTGAGCGCGTTGCACGAGACAAAGCCGCTTCGTCTTTCCGGAAGCCAGCCCTTCACTCAGCAGCCCGGCGTCTACATCATGATCGGCGAGCGCACCAACGTCGCCGGCTCGCCTCAGTTCGCTAAGCTGATCAAGGCGGGCAAGTACCCCGAAGCCGTCAGCGTCGCCCGCCAGCAGGTGGAGAACGGCGCCAACATCATCGACATCTGCATGGACGAGGGCATGATCGATGGCGTCGCCGCCATGACGCGCTACCTGCAACTGCTGGGCAGCGAGCCCGAGGTCGCCAAGGTTCCCTTCATGGTGGACTCCTCCAAGTGGGAGGTCATCGAGGCCGGCCTGAAGTGCCTGCAGGGCAAGGGTATCGTCAACTCCATCTCGCTGAAGGAGGGCGAGGCAAAGTTCCGCCAGAATGCAGCGAAGGTGCTGAAGTACGGCGCAGCGGTGGTGGTGATGGCGTTCGACGAGAACGGCCAGGCTGCGACCTACGACGAAAAGATCCGCATCTGCGAGCGCGCCTACAGGATTCTGATCGAGGTCGGCTTTCCGCCGGAAGACATTATCTTCGATCCCAACATCCTCACCGTCGCCACCGGCATGGAGGAGCACAACAACTACGCGCTGGACTTTATCAACGCCACGCGCTGGATCAAGGCAAACCTGCCGCACGCCAAGGTTTCCGGCGGTGTGTCGAATATCTCGTTCAGCTTCCGCGGCAATAACAAAGTCCGCGAGGCCATGCACTCCGCGTTCCTCTATCACGCTGTCGCCGCGGGCATGGATATGGGCATCGTGAATGCCGGCATGCTCGAGGTGTACGAGGAGATCGAGCCGGAGTTAAAGGTGCAGGTCGAGGACGTGCTGCTCAACCGCCGTCCCGATGCGACCGAGCGCCTGGTCGATTTCGGCGAGAAGCTGAAGGCCGCAAGCGCCGGCGAGGTCGCGACGGAAAAGAAAGCCGAAGAGTGGCGCAACGGCACGGTTGAAGAGCGCCTGTCGCATGCGCTGGTCAAGGGCATCGACACCTACATCGAGATCGACGCCGAGGAAGCGCGCGTCAAGCTCGGCCGCCCGCTGCTGGTCATCGAAGGCCCGTTGATGGCCGGTATGAGCGTCGTCGGCGACCTCTTCGGGGCCGGCAAGATGTTTCTGCCGCAGGTGGTGAAGTCGGCGCGCGTGATGAAGAAGGCCGTCGCCCACCTGACGCCGTACATGGAGGCTGAGAAGGCCGAAAGGGTCGCGGCCGGCGAAGTGGTCAAGGCGCAGGGCAAGATCATTCTCGCGACCGTCAAAGGCGATGTTCACGACATCGGAAAGAACATCGTCGGCGTGGTGCTCGCCTGCAACAACTACGACGTCATCGATCTGGGCGTCATGGTTTCCTGCGAGAAAATCCTCGAGCGCGCCAAGCTGGAGAAGGCGGACATGATCGGCCTCAGCGGCCTTATCACACCATCGCTCGACGAGATGGTGCACGTCGCCAGGGAGATGGAGCGCCAGAACTTCAAGCTGCCGCTGCTTATCGGCGGAGCGACCACCAGCCGCGCGCACACAGCCGTCAAGATTGCGCCGCACTACAGCGAGCCGGTGGTCCACGTGCTGGATGCCAGCCGCGCCGTTCCCGTCACCACCAGCTTGCTCAGCGACGACGGCAAGGAGGAGTTCGTGGCGCAGCATCGCGTCGAGTACGAGGCGCTGCGCCGGTCGCACGCCGCGCCGCGCCAGCAGGCCGTCTCCCTGGAGACCGCGCGCAGCCGCCGCACGTCGATCCAATGGCGCGTGGAAGACCTGCCAACCCCCGCAGTCCTCGGAGTGCGCGTGCTGGACAACTTCCCGCTCGTCACGCTGCGCGAATTCATCGACTGGTCGCCGTTCTTCCACACCTGGGGCCTGAAAGGCATCTACCCGCGCATCCTCGAACACCAAGATCACGGCGAACAGGCGCAGCTGATTTTCAAGGAAGGCAACGCGCTGCTGGACAGAATCATCGCGGAGAACCTGATCACCGCGCGCGGCGTGTACGGCCTCTTTCCCGCCAACGCCATTGGCGACGATGTTGCGCTGTTCACGGATGCTACGCGCGCAGGCGAACTGGCGCGGCTCCACTTCCTCCGCCAGCAAGCGAACCGGGAAGGGAATGAGCCCTGCCGCTCACTTGCCGACTTCATCGCACCCAGGGAGACCAGGCTGGCCGACCACATCGGCGCATTCGCGGTCACCAGCGGCATCGGCCTGAGAGAACTATGCGACCGCTTCCGCGCCGACAACGACGACTACAACGCGATCATGGCCGAGGCCCTTGCCGATCGCCTGGCGGAAGCCTTTGCCGAATGCCTGCACAAGCGTGTACGCGACGAATGGGGCTACGGTCGTAAAGAGAATCTCACGCCGGAAGAACTCATTCACGAAAAGTATCGCGGCATTCGGCCTGCTCCGGGATACCCCGCTTGCCCGGACCACACCGAGAAGGGAACGATTTGGCGTCTGCTCGATGTCGAGGCGAACACCGGAATGTTGATAACGGAATCGTTTGCGATGTGGCCTGGCTCCAGTGTTAGCGGGCTCTACTTCGCCCATCCTGAATCGCGGTATTTCAGCCTCGGCAAGATCGACCGCGACCAGGTTGCCGACTACGCCCAGCGCAAGCGGATGAGTGTGGCCGAGGTCGAGCGCTGGCTTGGCCAAAACCTGAACTACGACCTTGCAGAATAGAGTCCGCGTCCGCGACCCGATAGCGGCACTTACTTCGCGCTTGGCGCTGTACCTTGCTTCACCACGACCTGGCGCACCACCTGGTAGTCGGCCGGCGGCTCGAAGATACTCTGATCGGGCTCGTTCAGCGAGAGATGGTTCACAATGAAGTTCTCGCTCCCCGAGCGCGGGTCGAACCGCTTGGTGATCAGATTCAAGCCAAGCCGCGGCGAATACCAGAACTCCTTCACAATCGGCTCCGACCTCGTATTGCCGAATTGTCCGACCGGCAGCGTCGTAATCTCATGCGAGCCGATCGCATCCAGGTCCTCAATCGTCTGCTGCCCAAGCGCCTCCTGGGTTACGGAATATCCTTGTCCAGGCGGAGTCGCGCACCCGCACAGTTCCAGGCCTCCCATGCCACTTGGCATCGCCGCCATCGGCGGCCTGACGTAGGTGCTCAGATAACAAATTCTCTGCGCAGGTATGCAACTGTAAAACTCATGCAGATTCGGGTCCGAGTATTCGAGCGCCGTAATCCGGGTGGGCTGCGTGTCTCCGTTGGGTGCGAAGGCGCGCCTCTCTTCGAAGATCCTTCCGGCGTTGTCCCTCGCTATGGTCCGATGGTTCTTTACGGTCGCGGTTGAGCCGTCTGCCAGGAGAGTTGTCCAGTCGGTGGTCACGGTCGCGGTGAAGGGGGCATTGGTCAAAGGCAAGACCGCGATGCTCTGAATACGCGTGAAGGTCCCGCCATCGGGAGCGTGCGCGGTGGCTGGATTCGGAACTGGGGCCTGCGCAAACGCAAGTGAGCCAATGGCAATTGCACCAAATAGCATGAGCGCTTTCATGATTACCTCGATGCCGCCAAGTTTACACAAACCATAGCCCTTGGTTGTATCCAAATTGCGACTGTGCTAAAAGTAGATATTCCAGTCTGCCTAACCGCAGATTTGAATTTCATGCAGAGTGGTTGAGGGACGAGCCCTGTGACGCCACGACAACCGGACAGAACGTGGTACCGGTGTCAACTCTCTCCTGGCTGGCCGTATAGGCGCAGGGAACATGAGATTCGGAGCTCGCAGAGCCGGGCAGGCCTGCACCCGTATTTCTCCTTCCTTCGCCGCTCGCGGCGCCCCCGAGAGAGAGTTTGATCGCAGCAATCGTCTCTCCTCGCTCGGAGAGAGCTTTGATGGATTATTCGTGCACCAACTATGAACTGATGTGCAGCGAGTGCGGCAAGCGCTATGGCAACCGGCCGCTCTCGGCCTGCCCCGACTGTCTCGCGCCGCTGGAGATCGTCTATGACCTGCTCTCGGCCAAGGGCGTTTTTACGCGCGATTCCATCGCCCGCGGTCCGTCCAGCATTTGGCGCTATGCGCGACTTTTGCCCGTGCCGGAAGGCTTCCAGCCTGACTTGCCGGTCGGCTTCACGCCGCTGATTCGCGCCACTCGCCTGGGCGCGCGCATCGGGGCCTCCACCCTCCACGTCAAGAACGACGCCGTGTGTTTTCCGACCCTGAGCTTCAAGGACCGCGTGGTTGCAGTCGCGCTCGCGAATGCGCAAAAGTTCGGTTTCGATACGGTGGGTTGCTCCTCGACAGGCAACCTCGCGAACTCTGTCGCTGCGCAGGCCGCGCGCCTCGGCCTCAAGGCCTGCATCCTGGTGCCCGCGGACCTGGAGCCCGCGAAGATTCTCAACACGCTCGTCTACGGCGCCCGCCTCATTCGTATCGACGGCAACTACGACCATGTCAACCGCCTGTCGATCCAAATCGCCGACGAGTACAACTGGGGTTTCGTCAACGTCAACCTGCGCCCCTACTACGCCGAAGGCTCGAAGACCGTTGGCTACGAGATCGCCGAACAGCTCGGCTGGCGCCTGCCGGACAACGTGGTCGTGCCCATGGCCGGCGGCAGCTTGATCCGCAAAATCCGCAAGGCATTCCAGGAACTCATCTTCCTTGGCCTGGTCAAGAAGCCCGCTCGTCCCGTGCGTTTCTTCGGCGCGCAGGCCACCGGCTGCTCGCCCATCTCCGTCGCGGTGAAGGACGGCACCGAAGACATCATTCCGCAGAAGCCAAATACCATTGCCCGCTCGCTCGCCATCGGCAAGCCCGCTGACGGCCCCGCCGCCGCGAAGATGATCCGTGAAGATGGAGGCTGGGCCGAAGACGTCTCCGATGTCGAGATCGTCTCCGGCATCCAGGAACTCGCCGAGACTGAAGGCATCTTTACGGAAACCGCAGGCGGCGTCACTACCGCAGTCACCGCGCGCCTCTACGCGGACGGCCGCATCACGCCCGGGGAGACGACCGTAATCTGCATCACCGGAAATGGCCTGAAGACCACCGACGCCCTCGCCGGCTGCTACGACCACCTCGACGCTCGCGCAATTCGCCCGCGTCTCGCCGACTTCGACGCCTGCCTCCGCTCGCTCGACGGAGAACCCGAACCGGAACTCATCGCCACAGGAGAACGCTAGTGCAAATCAAAGTTGTGCTTCCCACCGCCTTCACGCGCCACACCGATGGCCGCAAGCAGTTCGACTCGGCCGCGCCAAACCTGTCTGCGTTGCTCTCGGAGTTCGATCAAACCTTTCCCGCGCTCTCCACCCAGATCAAGGATGAGAACGGCAAGCTGCGCAAGTTCATCAACATTTACATCAACGACGAAGACATCCGCTTTCTCGGCGGCGATGCCTACGCCTTTCAGGATGGCGACGAGGTCATGCTGATCCCCTCGATCGCCGGCGGCCATTGAAAATGCATGGCGGATGTTCGGAGTCAACGATTGAACAGCACGACGATCAGCACAATCAGCAGGACCAAACCCAAGCCGCCGCTCGGATAGTAGCCCCAGTTGCGGCTATACGGCCATCTTGGGTATGAGCCAAGCGCCAGCACCAGAAGAATAATCAACAGGATGAGCATCGGTCCTCCTTGGGCAGCCGGTCTTGCTGGCAAGTTCGATAGATGCCATCGCGTGGCACAGCGTTATCCGATGGAATAACCCAGGAGTTGTTGCGACGCCAGGCAACTCAATTCCTTGCCTGTCTCTCTCAATAGAAGATAATCGTCGCGTTCAGCGCGAGACTTCTTCTGCCCTTAGAAAGCAGGATTGCCCATGTGGCTCGTACTCGCAATTGTCCTGGTGGTGATGTGGCTCGGCGGTTTCTTCATGTTCAAAACCGCAGGGCTGCTTATTCATCTGCTCTTGTTGTTTGCGGTGATCTCCCTAATCATGCACTTCGTTTCCGGTAGTCGCGCCACCTAGCTGGCGCATCAATGCAGAAAGCCGAGCCCAGAGTGGGCCCGGCTTTCTCTCGCTCGTTTCAAGCTTCTACTGGTGAGCGACAGGCTGCGTTGCCGGCAGCACCGGCGGCATCACAGCGGCCAGCGCCGGCGGTGTCTCCTCTGCCAGTTCCGGCAGCTTCTCTTCCAGCGCGATCTGCAGTACCTCGTCCATCTCCTCGACAAAGTACAGCTTCATCTCGGTCTTCAGCAACTCCGGCATGTCGGCCATGTCCTTGCGATTGTCCTCGGGCACAATCACCTCGAAGATGCCCGCGCGATGTGCCGCCAGCAGCTTCTCCTTCAGGCCGCCAATCGCCAGCACCTTGCCGCGCAGCGTAATCTCGCCCGTCATCGCGATATCGCGCCGCACCTTGATCTTGGTCAGCGCGCTCGCCAAAGCGGTCGCCAGCGTAATGCCCGCCGATGGCCCGTCCTTCGGAATCGCTCCCTCGGGCACGTGCACGTGGATGTCGACGTGCCGGTAGAACTCCTTGCCCAGTCCCAGGTGCTGCGCGCGCGACCGTATGTAGCTCAGCGCGGCCTGCGCCGACTCCTGCATCACTTCGCCGAGTTGCCCGGTAGTGGTCAGCTTGCCCTTGCCATCGAGCACCTGGACCTCGGTTTGCAGCAGCGTGCCGCCGACCTCCGTCCACGCCAGCCCCGTCACCAGGCCAATCTCGCTCTTCTCGTGCACCTGCGAGTCACGGAACTTCGCCACGCCCAGCATTTCGCCCAGGTTGTCGCCGGTCAGCACCTCGCGATGCTCCGGTCCGCCCTGTACAACTTTGCGCGCCACCTTGCGGCACACATTGCCAATCTCGCGTTCCAGGTTGCGCACGCCCGCCTCGCGCGTATATCCGCGGATGATCGCCCTCAGCGCGTCGTCCTCAAAGATAATCTGCGCCTCGGTTAGCCCCGTAGCCTCGCGCTGCTTGCGGACGAGATACTGCTTCGCAATCTCCATCTTTTCCAGCTCGGTGTAGCCATGCAGCCGGAGAATCTCCATGCGGTCCTGCAGCGCGCTGGGAATGGTGTGCAGCACGTTCGCCGTGGTCACGAACAACACGTTCGACAGGTCGTATTCCACGTCCAGGTAGTGGTCCTGGAACGATCCGTTCTGCTCCGGGTCCAGCACTTCCAATAGCGCGCTGGCCGGATCGCCGCGGAAATCCGAAGCCATTTTGTCGATCTCGTCCAGCATGAACACCGGGTTCTTGGTGCCTGCCTTCTTCATGGACTGGATAATCTGTCCCGGCAACGCGCCAATGTAGGTCCTGCGATGCCCGCGAATCTCCGCCTCATCGCGTACGCCGCCCAGCGACATGCGCACAAACCTACGGCCCGTCGCCTTCGCGATCGACATCCCCAGCGAAGTCTTGCCCACACCGGGAGGCCCAACAAAGCACAGGATCGATCCCTTGGGGTTCTTCACCAACTGGCGCACCGCCAGGAACTCCAGGATCCGCTCCTTGATCTTTTCCAGGCCATAGTGGTCGGTGTTCAGGATGGTCTCCGCATGTTCGATCGAGCGGATCTCCTTCGAGCGCTTCTTCCACGGCACCGCCAGCAGCCAGTCAAGATAGTTGCGCGAGACGGTCGATTCGGCCGACATCGGCGGCATTGCCTCCAGCTTCTTCAACTCCTGCAGCGACTTCTCCAGTACGTCCTTCGGCATTCCCGCGGTTTCGATCTTCTTCTTCAACTCGTCGAACTCCGACTTCTCGCCGCGCCCGAGCTCCTTCTGGATCGCCTTGATCTTCTCGTTCAGGTAGTACTCTTTTTGCGCCTTCTCCATCTGCCGCTTCACCCGCGACTGGATGGTGCGGTCCATGTTCAGCTTCTCGATGGCCACATCCAGCACGTCGCCAACGCGCGCCAGCCGCGTCTCCGGGTCGAAGACATCCAGAAGCTGCTGCTTCTCATCGATGCCAAGCTGCAGGTTGGCCGCAATCGTGTCCGCCAGCTTGGCCGGTTCGTCCATGCGCACGCTGGCTGCCATGGTCTCGTGGTTCAGCGACTGCTGTAGCTTTACATACTGCTCGAACAGCGTGTGCACGCGGTGCATCAGCTGTTCCACCTGCGGCGTAACCTCAAGCTGCGTCTTGCCGGTGCGCACCGTGGCGACGAAGAAGCCGTCTTCGTCGTTCACCTCAATCGAGCGCGCCCGCTCCACACCCTCCACCAGCACCTTGATGTTGCCGTCCGGCATGCGCACGCTCTGCACGATGTTTCCAATCGTGCCGGTGTCGTAGATGTCGTCTGCACTCGGTTCGTCGACCGATGCGTCGTGCTGGGTCGCCAGAAAGATCTTCCGGTCGCCGGTCAGCGCCTCTTCCAGCGCCCGCACGCTCGACTCCCGTCCCACCACGAACGGAGTCATCATATGGGGAAAGATGACCATGTCGCGGATCGGCATCATCGGCAGCTTCCGAACTTCGCCGGTCAAAACGGTCTTGGTTTGATTCGCCATGCTTCTCCCATTAGACGCACGATCCGCTGCCCAGGGTGCAACCCGGGATCAACGCTTCCAGTGATTGTAATGCCTCAGGCGAAAACCGCATCCCTAACTTTTGGGTAACGGCAAAGAATTACAGTACGAGCACCGCGAATCGCACGGAGGTTTATGCGTAAGTACCCACATTTACGCAGCTACGTTGTCAATTTGGACAAGAGACGCGATTACCACCGTAACGCAGTGACTACCCGGCCTTCTCCAGCAGCATGGGCAGGGTCAGGGCGTGCTTCTTCACCATCTCTGCCGTGATCAGCAGCTCGGTGATCTTCTTGTTCCCCGGTACGTAGTACATCAGGTCCAGCATCAACTCTTCCAGAATCATGCGCAGTCCGCGCGCCCCCACCTTGCGCTGCAGCGCCTCGCGGGCAATCTCCTTGGCCGCGTCGTCGGAGAAGGTCACCTTCACGTTCTCGTAGTCGAACAGCTTCGCATACTGCTTCAGGATCGCGTTGCGCGGCTTGGTCAGGATCTCGATCAACGCCGCCTCATCCAGCTCGTCCAGTATTCCCATCACCGGCAGCCGGCCCACAAACTCTGGTATCAACCCATACTTCAGCAGGTCCTGCGGCTCCGCCTGGCGCAGCAATTCGGCATCGCGCTGTGCCCGGATCGGCGTCACTTCGCCTTCCTTCGCGTCCGGGTCCGCAATCGCGCGGAAGCCCAGCGCCTTCTTGCCGATGCGCCGCCCAATCACCTTCTCCAGCCCCACAAAAGCCCCGCCGCAGATAAACAGGATGTTGGTCGTATCCACCGCCGTAAACTCCTGGTGTGGATGCTTGCGTCCGCCCTGCGGCGGCACGTTCGCCACCGTGCCTTCCAGGATCTTCAGCAGCGCTTGCTGCACGCCCTCGCCCGAAACGTCGCGGGTGATCGACGGATTCTCGTCCTTGCGTCCGATCTTGTCGATCTCGTCGATGTAGATGATTCCACTCTGCGCGCGCGTGACGTCGCCCTCGGCCGCCTGCAGCAGCTTCAGGATGATGTTCTCCACATCCTCGCCCACATACCCGGCTTCGGTCAGCGTGGTCGCATCCACGATTGCGAACGGCACATCCAGCATCTTCGCCAGCGTCTGCGCCAGCAGCGTCTTGCCCGAACCCGTGGGGCCCACCAGCAGAATATTCGACTTCGACAACTCCACATCGCTCGAGCGGGTCTTGTTCATCTGGATGCGCTTGTAGTGGTTGTAGACCGCGACCGCGAGCTTCTTCTTGGTTTGGTCCTGCCCGATCACATACTCGTCCAGAAATGCCTTGACCTCTTGCGGCTTCGGAAGCTGTGCCGGTGCCACGCCAGGCACAACCTCGCTGCGGTCATCTTCCAGGATTGAGTTGCACACCCCAACGCACTCGTCACATATGTAAGCCCTGGGATAGTCGGATGGCGAGGAGATCAGCTTGGCGACCGCATCCTGCGACTTGTGACAAAACGAGCAGCGAAGCGATTCGTCTGAACCGCGGGATGTTTTCATGGTTGCGGCAACTCCTGGGCGGACCGGTCGTGCTGGGGACTTCTTAAGTCTACACCCGAACCCGCCTCCACCCAGCGTGACGGAAGTCACCCGAATACACCTTTTCGGTTACCCCCGAACCTCGCCATGCACTTATCAAAAGAAACAACAAACCCCGGCAGCGAGGCCGGGGCTTGTAGACCGAACCGCCCGTGAACTACGTCCGCGGACGGTCGATGATGTCGTCGATGATGCCGTATTCCTTCGACTGCTCCGCCGTCATGATGAAGTCGCGCTCCACGTCCCGCTCGATCCGGTCCAGCGATTGGCCGGTAGATTTACTCATCAACTTATTCGTGATTTCCCGAATACGCAGAATCTCCCGCGCGTGAATGTCGATGTCGGTCGCCTGCCCGCTCAACCCACCCATCGACGGCTGATGGATCAGGATGCGCGCATTGGGCAGCGCGAACCGCTTGCCCTTCTTGCCTGCCATCAGCAGAAACGCGCCCATCGACGCCGCCTGCCCGATGCAGAACGTCACCACGTCGTTCTTGATGTACTGCATGGTGTCGTAGATGGCCAGCCCGGCCGTAATCGAACCGCCGGGCGAGTTGATGTAAAGCTGGATGTCCTTCTCCGGGTCCTCGCCGCTCAGGAACAGCATCTGCGCGATGATCACATTCGCGATGTTGTCATCGATCGGCGTGCCCAGAAAAATGATGTTGTCGCGCAGCAGGCGGCTGTAAATGTCGTAGGCGCGTTCGCCCCGGCTCGTCTGCTCGATCACCATCGGTACTAATCCCATATCGCTCCCTCTTCCTCTTTGACTTACGCCGTCATCCTGAACGCAGTGAAGGACCCCTGTATTCGTATTTGCATCTGGCTAAACCCTACGAGGCCAACTTCTCATACAGCACGCTGCTCGTCTTCTCCCGCCGCATCTCTTCGCGCAGCCGGGCCATTCCGCCATCCTTGGTTAGCCGCTCGCGCAGCGTATCGTACGGCTCGCGCGTCTGGATCGACAGCATCATCACCTCGTTGTCCAGGTCCGTATCGCTCACCTCGACCTTCTCGGCGTCCGCGATCCGGTCCACCACCAGCGATGCGCGCACCTCGCGCTCGGCCTCGTCGCGCTGGGCCGCGCGCAGCCGCCCGAAATCCAGCTTGCGCATGTCGTCCGCCTTCATGCCCTGCTGCGCCAGCGCCCGCAATCCGCGCTCCAGCCGCGCATCCACGCGCTGCTGCACGAACGACTCCGGGACCGGAAAGTGGTATCGCCCGATCAACTCGTCCAGCATCTTGTTCTTCGCACCGGACTCCAGCGCTTCTTTCTTGCGCCGGCCCGCGCGCTCCCGCAACTGGCTCTCGAACTCCTCCCAAGTCTCATTGCCGCCCAGATGCTTTGCCAGTTCCGCGTCGCGCTCCGGATAGGTCTTGCGCTTGATCGCCTTCACGGTCACATCGTAGCTCACCGTCTGTCCCGCCAGCCTGCGGTCGCCGAAGTCCGCGGGATACTCCACCTCGAACGTCAACTCCTGCCCAACCTTGGTCCCGCGCAGCGCATCGTTGAACGCCGGCAGCGTGTTTTTGCCGCCAATCTCGATCAGCACATCTTCGCCGGTCAAGGGCTCTGCGGCTGGCTCCTTGGCAGTCACACCCTCTTCGGTCACGGTCTGCGCCAGCGGCCGAATCTGGCCCTTGAACTGGATCTCCGCCCAGTCGCCTTCCGCCAGTGCGCGCTCCTCTTCCACCGGCTCAACCGTCGCCTGGCTGTCCAGTATGCGGTCCAGTTCCGCGGCAAACTCCTCATCGGTCAGATCGGTCTTGGGCTTCTCCACGCGCACCGTCTCGTACCCTGCCACATCAAACTCCGGCAGCACTTCGAACGCCGCCTTGAAGCGCAGTGGCGCGCCGTCCGTCAGTTGCAGGTCCAGCAACTGCGGCTCCGACACCGGCTGCAGCTTCCGCTCCACGATCGCCGTCCGGAAGCGCTCCGAAACCAGCGACTCCAGCACCTCCTGGCGCAGTTCCTTCGCAAACTTCGACCGCACCAGCGACTCCGGCACCTTGCCCGCCCGGAAGCCCGGAATGCGTGCTAGCTTCTGGTAGCGCTTGATCACGGTCTTGTAGGCCTTTGAGACCTCATCCGCCGGGACCTCGACCTCGACCTCGCGCGTCAACTGCGGATTCAGCGTCGGCCCATGCTGATGTTCATGATCGTGATCGCCGTGCTCATGATCGTGATCATGGTCGTGTTCGTGGTGCTCGGCGGCTGCGTTCAGCTCCTGGTCCGCAGTCTCGCTCGTCGCTATCTCGTTTGTTTCCGTCATTTCACTCGGGTTCAAATCAATGCCTTCCAGGGTCGCCTGTAAATGGGCCGCGCCGCTCCGCACCTTGACGTCGAGCGCGACCGACGCCTCTCTTCCACTCTACGAGTCTTGCTTGGGAAGGGTCAAACCCTCGCAACCCGAGTGACGCGCGTCTTCCCACTACATCGGCGGCTCACCGCCGGCCAGCGAGAATAGTTCGAGCCGCACCTTCCACTGCGTCGATTGCCCCGGCTGCAGCACCACCATCCCCGTGTCAGTCTGCTTCTCCCACTCCCGCCCGAACGGGTCGGGGTAGTTGAACTGTGGTCCGATCGACACAAAATCCGCATTCGCCGGTGCAACCACGCGCATCGCCTTGATGGTCGGGCTCAGCGCGGTCAGCCGCAGCCCGTAATTGCTGACGGGATCGCTCAGCTCCGCGATTGGCCCGTTGTCCAGAAGATTCTGTTCGAGCGCAACGAAGCACTCGTCCAGGTCCATTGTCCCCAGCTTCGCCCCGCTATGCGCCGTGAAGTCATAGGCTGTGCCCGCCACCGGAAGCAGCACTCCCGTGGGCACATCCTTGTCGCGATTGCGCACCTCCGCCCGCATCTCTCCTGGAATTCGCAGGCGCAACTGGCGCCGGTTGCCGTCGAGAATCGCAAACCGCGGCTCCCATCCCAGGCCGATCGGTTCAGGCTCATCGCCCGTGTTGCGTGCCGTCATGGTCAGGTCGATCGAACGGCCGCCGAGCAGCACGGTAATGGCGATTTGAGTCTTCGACGGCCACCGCCCGCCAAAATCTCCGGCATTGAAGGTTGCCTCTGTGTCTCCGCCGTCGGGCAAGGCCGATGTCCGCACAGAGTCCGATGGCTCCGCGAGCATTAGCCCATCCCGGGCAACGGCGCTCGCACTGCCGCTCTCTGCCGATGGCAGAGTGATTGTTTGCCCCTGCCAGGACGTAGCGACGCGGCCGCCTTCGATCGGCGTTCCCCAGATGCGGCCCGCCCACGGCGCTTCGAATGCGCTTCCCATGGTCAAGCTTGCGCGCCCGTCCGCGTCCTCGCCTTTGCCGGTCATCGCCTTGGCCGCGCCCTCGACCGTCGGCGATGCCATCAGGTTCACCTCGCCTTTGCCGGGAATATAAGCCGTAATCTGCAGCACATTCATCCCCCGGCCGGGCAACATCGTCACCGACAGAAACTCCGGCGTCGAGTCGCCCATCAGGCGTGTCCGTATCAACGACACCGCCTCTTGGCCTCCGGGCCGCGGTACTGGAGCATCCTCGCGCGCGTCCGCCATCTCTGCCTTAAGTTTGTGGAAATTGCCGCGCATGTGTTCGCGATACCCGATGGTCAGCCCCACCAGGACGCAACCCAGCAGAAAGCCCGTCACCCAGCCGGACCGCATCACGTTCCTTCGCCAAACCTGGTGGTACAGCGCGGAGAACCACTCCTTCACGTGCTCGAGATACATCCTGCCGACCCGTGGGTCTTCCAAGTTCACGCCCATCCTTCTCTTACGCTCGCATGTATTCTATCTACATGGCGGTCGTGTGCGTTTTCGCTCGTACGCCCGCAATTCCTCTCCGGTGAAATCGATCCGTCGCAACGCGCCCAGCCCGCCGCCCCCGCTTCGGGTCTCTCAGCCCAAGTCTCTCCGTCGGCTTCCGGCCCCGGCTTCCGGCCAGGACAGCGTCCGCGACTCGATCATCGCCTGCCAGCTCTGTCCCCGCCTGCGCGACTACTGCGCCCGCATCGGCGAGACCCGCCGCCGCGCCTACCAGGACCACGATTACTGGGCCCGCCCGGTCCCCGGCTTCGGCGATCCCCGCGCCCGGGTGCTCATCCTCGGCCTCGCTCCCGGCGCCCACGGAGCCAACCGCACCGGCCGCCCGTTTACCGGCGATGGCTCGGGCGACTTCATGTACCCGGTCCTCCACGAACTTGGCTTCGCCTCCCAGCCCCGCGCCGTCTCCCGCGACGACGGCCTCCGCCTCCGCGACGCTTGGATCGGCTCTGTCGTCCGCTGCGCCCCGCCCGGCGACAAGCCCACACCCCAGGAGATTCGCAACTGCAGTGTCCACCTGACGGCCGAGATCAACGCGCTGCCCCGAGTCCGCGTCGTCGTCTGCCTCGGCAAGATTGCCTGGGACGGCTTTCTTGCCCACCTGTTGCAGGCCGGCATCATCGCCCGCCGCTCCGACTACCGCTTCGCCCACGCTGCCGAGTACACCCTGCCCAACGGCCTCCACCTGCTTGGCAGCTACCACCCCTCGCTGCGCAACACCAACACCGGCCGCCTGGACCGCACAATGTTCGCCCGCGTCTTCGTCCGTGCCAGGGAACTCGCCGGCATTAGCTAACATCCCCTCGCGCAAACTTAACACAACCAATCCCAGCCTCGGGCAGTCTAATCACCAGGCGACAATATCTAGCTCGCGAGGGAAACAGTATGAGTGCAAAGAACGTTTGGATCGCTTTTGGCTTGGGCGTAACGGCGGGAGCTGCCGTCGCTCTCCTCTACGCTCCCCAGCCTGGCGCAAAAACGCGCCGCCAGATCAAGAAGAACATCAACGATGGCGTCGACTACCTCGAAGACGCCGCCGGCTACCTCCGGGAGCAAGCTGAGTACCTCAGCCGGGAAGCGCAGAAGACCATCAAGCGCACCAAGGGTCAGGTGGAAGATGTCGTCGACAAAGCCACCGGCGTGGTTACGGACGCGGTAAAGAGCGTCCAGTCCCTGATGTAATCTGCCCCAGTTTTTCCGTTCTCAACTGACAACTGAAAACTGACAACTGAGAACTAGCAACTACTCCGGCGGCCCCACCGTCACCACAAAGTAAGCGATCTCGCCGTCGCTCTTATTCGCGATCCAATGCTCGTCGCCCGCGTAGCACAGTCCCACATCGCCTGCGTTCATCGTGTATTCGGTCCCGTTCAGATAGAGCGTGGCCATGCCCCTCTGCATCAGCCATATTTCGCTGTGCTTGTGCGTCCCCACCGCCTCATGCGGAGCACCCGCCTGCTGCACTGACTCATGCATCTCCAGACGGATCGTGCCGCCCGCGAGCATCCCCGCCAGGAACTGGTGCGACTCATGCCCGCCCACCATCCCGCGTCCCGGCTGCGGCTTGAAGACTCCTGACTTCAACTCCGCTAACTGCCGCGGCGCCGCTGCTGCACCCGCAGCCGGAGCAGCCGCCTGACCCTCAGCCTGTGCAGTCGCTAACGCCGCGGTTCCCAGCAACGCCGCCACCATCCCCGCAAAATCCCTGCGATTCATTTCCTCCATCTCGCCTCCTCCATTTGTCTCCCAAATAGAACAACGCCCCGGCGCTTTTCACCGAGGCGTTGAGTCTACCGTCTTTGTCTTTCAACCAACAACCTGCAACCTGCAACCGACAACTTTCTACACCGTCGTCAGCGCCAGTCCGGCCACCTTGTCGTCGCCGTCTCCCGAGCCATCCGCGGAAATCGGTCGGTAGAACAGTTGGTTGTTCTCCAGGTAAACCTCCAGGAACGCCGGCCGCTGCACGATTCCGCCTGCGATCAGCGCCTCCGACAGCGGATCTTCGACGAACCGCTGCAGCGCGCGCCGCAACGGCCGCGCCCCGTAGTTCCGCTCCGAAGAGGTCTTCTCCAGAATCCACTGCTTCGCGTCGTCGGTCACACTCAGCGTGATCGCCTTGTGCACCAGGTTGGTGTTCAGTTGCTGCACCAGCAGTTCCATGATCTGCATCAGGTCCGAATTCGTCAGCGACATGAAGATAATGATCTCGTCGACGCGGTTCAGGAACTCCGGATTGAAGGTGCGCTTCACCTCGCCTTTAACCAGTTCCTCCATCTTGTCGAGAATCATGGATTCCTTGCCGCTCTGGAAGCCCAGGCCTTCGCGCTTCTGCAGGTGCTTCGCCCCGATGTTCGAGGTCATCACCACAATCGTGTTCTTGAAGTCGACGGTGTTGCCCAGTCCGTCCGTCAACTGGCCGTCTTCAAATACCTGCAGCAGCAGGTTGAACACATCCGGATGCGCCTTCTCGATCTCGTCCAGCAACACCACCGAGTACGGCGACCGCTTGACCCGTTCGGTCAACTGCCCGCCTTCCTCGTAGCCCACGTATCCCGGAGGCGACCCGATCAGCTTGCTCACCGAGTGTTTCTCCATGAACTCCGACATATCGAACCGGATCAGGCTCTTCTCGCTCCCGAACAGGAACTGCGCCAGCGTGCGCGCCATCTCCGTCTTGCCCACGCCCGTCGGCCCCAGGAACAGGAAGCTCCCAATCGGCCGCGCCGGGTTCTTCAATCCAGCCCGCGACCTCCGGATCGCACGCGCCAGCGCCGAAATCGCCTTGTCCTGCGAGATCACGCGCTTGTGCAGCTCTTCCTCCACCCGCAGCAGCTTCTGCGTCTCTTCTTCCTTGATCGAAGTAATCGGCACGCCCGTCCAGCGGCTCACCACATCTTCGATGTCTTCGCGCGTCACAATCCCCGCACTTGAATCATCCAGATGGTATTTATCGCGCAGGGCCCGCAGGTTCTCCCGCTCCTTGCGCTCCTCGTCCGAGTAGAACCGCGCCTTCTCGAACTCGTGGTTCGCAATCGCGTTCTCCATCCGGTGCACGATGAACTTGATCCGCTTCTGCACCTCGGTCAGCTCTTCGGGCAGGGAAGTCTGGCGCAGCTTCACCCGCGCTCCCGCCTCGTCGATCAGATCGATCGCCTTGTCCGGCAGGAACCGGTCCGGAATGTACCGGCTCGAATGCGACACCGAAAAGTTGATCGCATCGTCGGTGTAACTTACCGCGTGGAACTTCTCGTACTTGTCCTTGATCCCCTGGATGATCTTGATCGCATCCTCTTCGTTCGGAGGCGGAACTTTCACCGCCTGGAACCGCCGCTCCAAAGACCGGTCCTTCTCAATCGACTTCCGATACTCCGCCGGCGTGGTCGCGCCAATGCACTGGATCTCGCCGCGGCTCAGCGCCGGCTTCAGAATATTGGCAGCATCCAGCGAACCCTCCGCCGACCCCGCACCAACCAGCGTATGCAACTCGTCAATGAACACGATGGAGTTCTGGTTCTCCATCAACTCCTTCATGATCGTCTTCAGCCGCTCTTCAAACTGTCCGCGATACTTCGTCCCGGCCACGATCAGCGACAGGTCCAGCGCCAGCACTCGCTTGTCCGCCAGGAAGCTCGGCACCTCGCCGTCCGCAATCTTCTGCGCCAGCCCCTCCACGATCGCGGTCTTGCCCACGCCCGGCTCGCCGATCAGCACCGGATTGTTCTTGGTCCGCCGGCACAGAATCTGGATCACGCGCTCGACTTCGTTGTCCCGCCCCACCAGCGGATCGAGCTGCTGGTCCATGGCGCTCTGAGTCAGGTCGCGCGAAAACTCCGACAGCATCGACTGCTCGCCGCGCTGCCCTTTGCTGCTCTGCTGTTGCGGCGCCTTCTCCTGCGTCGTCCGCTGCAGCTCTTCGCGGATTGCCGGCAGGCGCAGCCCGCGCTCGGTCAGGATCTCCGCCGCAAAGCACTTCTCTTCGCGCAGCAATCCCAGCAGTAAATGTTCCGTGCCGATATGTTTGTGCGAGAGCCGCTCGGCTTCTTCCGCCGCGTACGCCAGCACCCGCTTGCACTCGTTCGAGAGCGGCAGATCGACTGAGGTCGACACCTTCTCCCGTATCGTCGTGTGCCCTTCAATCTGCTTTCGAATCGATTCCACGGACGCATGCGACCGCAGGAAGCGATTCGTCAGTGCCTTGTCCTCCCGCAACAACCCGAGCAGCAGGTGCTCGGTCTCGATGTACGGCGACCCAAACTGACTGGCCTCGTACCGCGCAAAGAAGATTACGCGGCGCGCTTTCTCCGTATAGCGTTCGAACATGTTCCCCCTTCAAGCCGGCCACTGCACCTGCCCTTCAGCGCGGTGCAGCACCATCGGTCGAGCCCGTCTCCGCGCCAGTCGCTCGCGAAAACCCTTCAGGGTGTCACCGGAAAACGGACCTCCGGGGTACAGAACACCCATTCCACTCTTAACAGTGTAACGGGTACGTCAAATATTCCCTATGACGCGAAAGTTTTGACTACCGTAACACTCTTATTGGATGTGCGCTATGCCAAAATCGCACCAAATTTGGTGCACGCCTTCGCCGCCCTCAAACTGACCACTGAGAACTGACAACCTACAACTGCTCCTGGAGTACCCCATCCCGCAACCGCAGGACCCGCCCGCACCGCATCGCAAACTCCATGTTGTGCGTTACCAGCACGCTGGTCAGCGGATGCTCCCCATGCAGCTTCTGGATCAGCCCAAACACCGCCTCCGCCGTCTTCCCGTCCAGGTCTCCCGTAGGCTCATCCGCCAGCAACAACTTAGGCCCGGTTACCAGAGCCCGCGCCAGGCTCACCCGCTGCTGTTCGCCGCCGCTTAGTTCGCCCGACCGGTGCTCCGCGCGGCTGGCGAGCCCAACCTCACCCAGCCACATCCGCGCCTTGTCGAGCGCCTCCGCTCGTCCCTCCCCGCGCGCCAACAGCGGCATCGCCACATTTTCCACCGCCGTAAACTCCGGCAGCAGGTAGTGGAACTGCCACACATACCCCACCTCGCGGTTCCTGAACTCAGCCGCCTGCCGCGCGTTTAGCCCGCCCAGCCGCGTTCCCGCAACCCAGACATCCCCCTCCGTTGGCCGGTCCAGCGCCGCCAGCAGATGCAGCAGCGAGCTTTTTCCCGACCCGCTCTCACCCACAATCGCGACCATCTCTCCCGCGGCCACCGCAAAGTCCAGCCCGCGAAACAGCACCACCTCGCCGCGCTCACCGTCTCCACCCGTGCCCCCGCTCCCCGCCACCGCCGGATAGATCTTCGTCAACCCCTCCGCCCGCAGCATCACCGGCATGGTTCCCCCGAGGTCTCAAAGGCGGTCGTCATCCTGAACGAAGTGAAGGACCCCTGTATTTCGTTTTTATTCTTGTCCTTCACTTCACCCCTCCCGCATGCCCCGAATAATCCCCCAGCGAAATCGCCAGCCTATTCCACGCATTGATGGTCGTAATCGCCAGCGTCAAATTCACCGCCTCCACCTCGCTGAAGTGCGCCCGCATCTCGTCATACACCGCATCCGGCGCGTGACCATCCTGAATATTCGTCACTGCCTCGGTCCAGGCCAGCGCCGCCCGCTCCCGCTGCGTATAGGCGCCGCCTGTACCTGCGCCAGCCTCCCGCCAATCGGCCACGGCCGCAATCCGCTCCTCCGGCTCATGCAGCTTGCGCAGCGCGTCCGCATGAAGCTTGATGCAGTACTCGCACCCATTCATGCGCGAAGCCAGCAGCCGCACCAAATCCAGCAGCACCGGCTCCAGCCCTGTGCCCGTGTTCAGGTAATGCTCCAGCGCCCGCAGCTTCTCCAACCCCTCCGGCGCCAGCTTGCCATACTCCAATCGAGCCGCCATTACTACCCTCCCACCCGATGTCTACTCATACCGCAGCGCCTCCGCCGGCAGAACCTTGGCCGCGCTGCTGCTCGGATACAGCGTAGCCAGCAAACTCACTCCCAGCGAAACCCCCGCCACATACAACGCGTACACCGCCTTCGGCGCAAACGGAAGATAGTCGATCGAATACACCGACGGATCGAGCGGGAGGTGATAATGCCCGCCCACCCAGCTCAGCGCGTACCCCACCACCAGCCCCAGCGCTGTCCCAATCACCGAAATCAGCAGCCCCTGCAGCAGGAATATCCGCCGCACCTGCGCCTCGCTCACGCCAAAGCTCATCAGCACGGCGATGTCCCGCGTCTTCTCCATCACCATCATGGTCAGCGCGATCAGGATATTCAGCGCGGCCACACACACGATCAGCGCCAGCACGATGAACGTCACAATCTGCTCCAGCGCCAGCGCGCGGAACAGTTCGCGATTCTGCTCCATCCAGTTGGTGGTCTCGAATCCCTTGCCCGCGGCTGCCTCAATCTCCCGTCCTATCGCGCCGGCCTTGTTCATATCGTCGACCTTGAAGCTGATCGCCGAGATCAGGTCCGGCTCGCTGAACAGCCTCTGCGCGTCCCCCAGCCGGATAAACGCATAGCTCGAGTCGTACTGATAGAACCCCGACTTGAAGATCCCCGCCACCACAAACCTCTGGTACTTCGGCAGCGGGCCATACGGCGAAAGCTCCCCTTGCGGACTGATCACGATCACCGTATCGCCAACGTCCGCCCCAATCGTCTCCGCCATATCCTGCCCAATCACAATCGGCGGCGCAAGATGGCTGGGCTCTCGCACGATTGTGCCATCTGGCTGCTTCAGGCAGACCACGCCTGTATCAGCCATACCCGAGCAGGGCAGCGAATCGAGCGGCTCCAACGCCTCCGCCGATCCCTTCTTCACACTCCCCAGCAAACTCGAAACCGTATTCTGGTCCGCGGGAATCACTCCATCGATCAGCGCCCCGCCGCTCTTCGCCCCACGTGCAATCAGCACCTCTTCAAATAACTCCGGAGCCGCGGCCGTCACATGCGGCAGCGCACGCAGCCGCTCCAGCAGAGGCCGCCAATCTCTCATCCCGTCATTCGCAACGCGCATCAGAAGAACGTGCGCCGTCGATCCCAGCAGCTTTTCCTGCAGGTCCTTGCTCATCCCATTCGTAATCGCCAGCGCGATAATCAGCGAGGCCACGCCCGCCGCCACGCCGATCACCGAAATCAGCGTGATCACGCCCACCACCGCCTGCCGCCGCTTGGCCCGCAGATACCGCGCCGCAACAAACAGTTCAAAACGCATAGGCCTACCGCACCACGGCTTTCACCGCCACCACATTCTCATACCGGTCATACACCCGCACCGCCAGCACATGCTCCGCCGGGTTCACCACCCCGGCCGCCGCATCGCCGGTCACAGCAGGCACCGTCGCCGTAAAGTCGTACCGCTCCTCCTGCGAATCCGACACCCGCCCCACCGGCTCCAAATACTGCCACGGCCCCGCATCCACGCTGTACTCCGCATGGCTGATCGGCGAAGTCGCATCCTTCGCGCTAAACGTCGCGTGAATCTTGGCCGGCGATCCCGGCAGCAGCGTCGCCGTCAGCACGCCCGGCACCGGCGGAGTCGTATCCACCACAAACTCCTCGCTCACCCGCTCACCCGTCAGCGCCTCCGATTCCGTGTGGCTGGGTGAGTCGCTCGCCACTACCTTCACCTCGTAGTTCCCATCCGGCAGCAGCGACGCGTCGAAGCTCAGATACTTCTCCGTGATCTTGTCCTTCAGCAGCCGCCAGTTCCGCTCGCCAATCCCGCGATACCACACCGAATAAATCAGGTCGTCGCCATTGTCGTCATGCGCCGCCCAGCGCGCCGTCACCGCGCCTTTGTCCTTCTGCGCCATCAACGGCTGCGCGTTCACGTCCGGCGTAAACGCCTGCACGTTCCCGCCTGCCGGAGCAGGAAAGCTCACCTGCACCGTCGCATTCTGCGGCTGGACCGGATTCGCCGCGACCCTCGCGTCCGCCTGCACCACCACTTCATCCACCACCGGCGCCATATTCTTTTCGAGGTAGTTCAGCCCCACCGAATCCAGGCTCCCGCCCGCGCGCAACACCGCCTTCCATTGCGCGAACCGCCCGCCCGGCACCGTCACCTCACCCTGCTTCCCCACCGGCGCCCATTCGCTCCAGCCCATTAGCGGACTCTCCACATTTCCGCTGCGCACAAACAAATCGAAGCCCGCAGCCTCCGGGCTCAACTCAATCCGTCCCCACTGCGCGAACCCCTGCGCGTCATACACCTCGCTGGTATAGGTCGCATCCGCCGCTGGCTTGTCCGCCAGCCGATACACCTTGCCGCTATTGCTGGTCGCCACCAGCAGCCCGCCCGGCGCTGCCGCAAACGCTATCCCCTGCGCCGCCTCCAGGTGGTCTACGTCGGTGAACTGCCCCGGCACGGCTGTATCCACGCGATACACCCGCCCGCGATTCCCCGTCGCCGCCAGCAAACTCCCCTCGTGGAAAGCCAGCGCATACACCACGTCGTCTTTCAGCGACACCAGCTTGTCCGGGCTTCCGTCCACCGCAATCCGGTACACCTCCGATCCCTCCGGGATCAGCGTATTCGCCGTCGCCGCATTCGCCGACCCCGGCTGCGAAAACGTGATCGTCACGCCCACCGCACCGGTTACCGGCAGCGGTGGAAGCCCCGGCCTCGGCGCTCCCGGCGCCGGCTTGGTCCCCACTCCCGCCGCATACACGTTGCCTGCGCCATCCATCGCCAGCGCCGTAATCTCCATCTTAGGTGCGGAGTACACCGCAAACGGCTTCGCTCCCGCCACCTTCGTGTTGAACCGGTAGATCACGCCGCTGCCGTCGCTGCCCGCCCACAGCGTTCCATCCGGCCCCATCAGCAGGCACCGGATGTGCTGATCGGTCGTCTTGAATGCCACTTCAGCCTTGCCTCCGCCCGCCGGCACGCGGTACACCACCGCCGGCCCACCCGCTGCCACATAGATGTCCGCGCCCTTACCCGCCGCACCGCCCGCAGCCTGAACCACATCCCACAAATACTTCGGCTTCTCCGCCGTCTGCGCCGGATCGAAGACCACAGCCGCATCCGCGCTAGCCGCTCCCAGCCGATACACCTTGCCATCGGGCGAAGTCGCCGCATACATCTGTCCATCCGCGCCGAGCCGCAGCGCCTGCACCCCAAGCTCCTTGCTCTCGAAGACCTTCGCAGCTTTGCCGTCCGGCGTCACCCGCATCACCACCGCGCCGCCCGCCGCCGTCCCGCCCATCCCAACATAGGCGTTGCCGGCCGCATCCGCCGCCACCGACCACACATAGTTCCCGCCCGTCTGGTAAAGCAGGGAAGTAGCCGGCCCGGCCTCAATCCGTCCATCGCTGCGGATTGCCACCCCATCCGTCGTCCCGCGCTCCATCTCATCGTAGCGCTCGACCGTCCACAGCTTGGTCCCCTGCGCGTGCGCTGCTCCCGCGCCAACCCAGCCCGCAATCACCCCACCCAGCACCGCCAGCCAGCCCAGCTTCAACCCGTTCCGAATCGTCATATTCGCAGTCTACTTCCTCTCCAACGAAAAGAGGCGGAGCCCAAAGCCCCACCCCCGTCTTTCAACTGACAACCAGCAACCTGCAACCTGCAACTGGACCTAATTCGCCAGCACCGCCCGGTACCGCACCTTACCCTTCTTCACCTTTGCAATCGCGTCGTTCGCCTTCACCATCGCAAAGCGTTCCGTGATCGCCTTTACGTCATGCCGCGCCGCCACGTCCAGCATTTCGTACAGATCGCGCGGGCTGCCAATCGGGCTCCCCGAGATCGACCTCTGACCGTCAATCAGCGGAAATGCCTGGATCGACATCGGCGACGGCGGCACGCCCACCAGGCACAGCGTCCCTTTCGGCCGCAAGCTGCTTATCAGCGCCTGCCAATCCTGGTCTGCGTTTACCGTCGAAAGCAAAAAGTCGAACGATCCGGCAATCTTCTTCATCTCTGCCATGTCGCGCGTGTTCACAAAGTGGCTGGCGCCCATCTCCAGCGCCTCTTCCTCCTTGTCCTTCGAGGTCGAAAGCGCCGTCACCTCCGCGCCGAACGCCTTGGCAAACTGCAACGCCAGATGTCCCAGCCCGCCAATCCCCACCACGCCCACGCGCGAAAATGGCCCCACTCCGTGCTTCCGCATCGGTGCATACACCGTAATTCCAGCGCACAGCAGCGGCGCAACATTTTCGCTCTCCAACCCCGCCGGCACCGGGATCGCAAACCGCGAGTTCACCCGCACTGCATCGGCATATCCCCCATTCCGTCCCACGCACGTCGCCTGCGAATTGGCGCACAGATGCTCGTCGCCCTGCCGGCACCACTCGCAGATCCCGCAGCTATCCGCCTGCCAGCCAATCCCCACCCGCTCGCCCACCGTGCGGTCCTTCACATCCTCGCCCACCGCCGACACCGTCCCCACAATCTCGTGCCCGGGAACGAACGGGTACTTGCTGTTCCCCCAGTCATTGTCGATCAGGTGAATATCGGAGCGGCACACCCCGCAGTGCGAGATCTTTACCTCCACCTCATTCGCCTTTAGCTCGCCCGGCTCATACCGGTACGGCACCAGCTGCGCGCCCGCAGCGTGCACCGCCAATCCATGGATCTCAACCGCGTTCATCGGAGTCTTCATTTCTCTCGTTTCGTATGCCCTTGCAGGCGCACATCTGATGCTACATCAGCAGCCAAATATCCCATGGGTAATCCGGCATGGCCCTAGCGAACATCCAGCGTCAGCACCTGCGACCCCGAAACCGCGTACCCGGTCTCCATCGATCCCGCTTCCACCACGCTCTCGCCCGTCAACTGCATCTTCTGCGCGGCCTTCAGCGGCTCCAGCACGTTCGCCATCGACAGCGGCACGCCCGGCAGCGACTGTGCATCCAACTCAGCCTGCGCCGTGTGGTCCAGCAGCGTCACGTAGATGCGGTCGTTCGTATGCGCCCGGTTCATCTGCGCCACCACGTCGGCCAGAGCCATCGGGTGCTGCACCGCCCCGAACGGCCCCGTCGCCGGCGGCGTCGTCAACCGGTCCAGTGTCGCCCCGTCGCTCACCACAATTCGCAGCGGCCCGGGCATCAGGCTGTCCGGCAGCTTCACCGTCAACCGCTCCACCCGCGCCTCCGCCTGGTATGGATGCAGCGTTGCCTCGATATCCAGTGTCTCCCCGGCGTGCGCCTCGGTCCGTCCCAGCCGCGCGCCTTCCAGCACCGCGGTCCGCCGCTCCGGGATCTCTTCCATCTTCAGGCGCAGCCCCGTAACTTCAGGCTGCTCCACCGCGTTGTTGTATAGCTGCGAAAACTTCTCATTCACGTACAGCGCCGCGCCAATCGAGCCCGCGTTTTGCTCCGTCGAGGACATGATCCCTGCAAGCCGCACCGGCGGCAGGCCCTTCAGGGTCAGCTCGCCGTCCATCCGGTAACTCATCTCTTCGGCGGATTGGTTGGTACCCGACAGGCTCTGGTACACCGAAACCATCATCGCCGAAGGGGTCAACTCCCGGTTGTCCAGCACCTCAAAGTGCATCCCGCCCCTGGTCCCGTCGGGCAATGGCAGCCGCGCTCCCGGCCCTTCCACCTGCGCGGAAACCTGCTTCACGCCAGATTCCGCAGCCTCGCCGGGTGTTGCCGCTACGACGTCCACCGCCACCGGAATCATCCGCGCGTCCACCCCAAACCGTCCCAGGATCGCCGACGCGCGGTCCTCCGTAAACGACCCCACCGTCTCCGTCGTATTGATGATCTTGAATGCATTCAGAGGGCTCGCCAGCGTCGCCACCACCTCCGCCTTGGTCATCGGCATCGACACCGGCCCAAACTGGGTCAGCGGATGACCGCACGCCAGCAATTGCGTTGGGTCGACGTACGTCACCGTGCACGTCCCGGAGATCGACAGATCGCCCCGCACCAGGATCGCGCTCACCGCCGAACCCGGAACCAGAGCTTCGGGCTGTTTCGTCCCCGCAGCCGCCGCGCCGCCCAGCCCTGCCACTGGACTCATCCCCAACTCGCGAAACTTCCCCCCAAACCGCGCCACCGCATCCTGCGAAAACCCGCCAAACACCAGCGCCGTCTCAATCGGCTGCACCTCACCTCCACCCGCCGCGACATTCGTCATCCCGACCGGAGCGGAGCGCAGTGGAGGGACCCCCGCATTTTGTCCTTGCTCCTGCCCACCACCAACCCCCGCCAGCTTCACCCCACCCCGCGCCTGCCCATCCCGAACCTCGAGCATCTGCTCGATCGGCGTAATCCCGCAGATCGCCTCCTTCGAGAACTGCCCAATCCGGTAGCTGATTGCCCCCACCAGCCGTCCGTCGATATACACCGGGCTCCCGCTCATCCCCGCCACCACGCCCGTATACTCGGGCTTGTCCCCGCTCAGCCGCGCCAGGATCATGTCCTGCCCCGGCCCGATCGCATCCGTCAGGACCCCCAGAATCTCCACCTGCATCGGTTCCGGAGTCACCCCTTCGAACACCGTATACGCAACCCCGTGCAGCCCTCGCCGCACCTCGGCCAGGGGGAAGAACTTCGCGCCAATCGGGGCCACCGGCGGCATCGCCGCTGCTGCGCCTGGCGCACCGCCCGCCACCGCGGGCGCAGCTCCTGCCACAGCCACCTGCGCCCCAAGGCTTCCGCCCAGCCCGGCGCACGCCAGCCCGATCAGCCCCAGCCAGCCGCCCCTCATCGTCCGCATCGAAAGTCTCACCTACCTTTAGACTATAGCCGCTCGCCCTTAGCCTCATCCAGCCAGAAATAAGTCGCTGCGATAAGTCAGGGCTGGCGCGGATTAGAGCAACGCTCACTACACGCCGTCCGGCGACAGGTAGTAGGCGAAAGGGTGTTGCAAGTCACTTACACGGAAAAGCCTCGACGAGCGCCCGTATCAGGAGGGAGCTTCCAGCTTCGTGGAGCTGGTCGGGATGCTGATCTGCGTAGAGTAGGAAGATTTTGATTTCCTGCTCCAAAGTCACTCCGGCTGGCGTGCAAGCGTGTTTAGTTTCCAGGTGTTGTAGCTTAGTATCAATCGCAGTCCAGTCGTCCAGCGTTTCGGACACGCCCTGCACTATGCCTATGCAGTGGTACGCATCATTAGAATCTTCGACGGACACAGTCCCTTGGCCGCTCCGGAGGGTCGCGGCCATTCGCTGGGCAGCCTTACACATCGGAATCAATTCGTTTCCGCTTGTCACTGTCCCAGCAGCGTTAGAAGTAACGGGCGCGAACAACAGAAACAGTGCGACACCGAGGATGCTCCTTACACTCATTGGTCGTTCTCCTTCCGAATTGTGATACGACTAAGCGGCACACCTATGCAATATCGGAGTGACGCCGCGCACAGTGGCCTTTGCAGAGACTATCGAATCGAAGGGGCCGTGCCATTTGCCACGTGCCGGGTCTGTTCCGCCAGAAAGCCCTTTGCCGTGGTTGCAGAATTTGCATTCCCCAACATGCACTCGAGCCCTGTCTCCTCTCGCGTGCCAGTTTTCATACGTGTAGTAGCTCATGCAGACCTCCTGTAAGACCAATTGCAGACAATAGAGACTTTGATCCTTGCTGGGACTTCAAACCGGAACCCGATCCAGCCCGCAGACAAACTGAATGCCGTCGACCACTTTCTTGCTCAGCCTCTCATCGTTGGTTACAAACAGATCGCACCGTGCCGCAGCGGCCATCGACAGTTGCATCGCGTCGGGAGCCTTGATGGATCGGTCAAGCCGGATGCGGGCGTAGTTCCGCGCCGAAACCCTGTCGAAGTCCAGCAAATGAACGCCGGGTGAGCCCAGCTTTTCTTCGTACAGATCGGCCAATCGCGTGTCGCCCTTGGAGAGCGGTAGGGTTAGAACCTCTCCCAGCGTCAATGTCGAGGTATAGACCAAATCGCGCCGGGCCGTCAGTCGTTCAATCAACTCCACGGTCTTGCGTCCAAACTCGCCTTCATCTTCGATGAGATAGATAAAAATGTTGGTGTCCAGGAAGACCCGGCTCATTCCCAACCCTCCCGCAGATTGCGCACATAGTCATCCGGGTCCACTCCCCGCCACGCATCGCGGCCCAATCCCCGCAATTGATGAAGCCCCGCAAGCCAACCACTGCCGCGGGCGTCCACATCGCCTGCTCGTTGCTCGCGGCGCTTCTTCGACCACTCCACCAACTCGTGATACTTCTCAGGAATATCCTGCAACTCCGGATAGAACTTCTGGTGGCGATCCGGGTGAACGTAATCGGCGGCTCGCAGCAACCGAACGCGCCCGTCCTCCTGTTTGAAGAGCAGCCGATACCGGCCATTCCTCCCAGGAGGCAGATTGGCCGCCGCATGCCCGTGTGCATGAGCGCGCAGGCTCTCAGGACGTGCCCCAAAACCCTCCTGTGCGGCTCTCCTCACTACCGCGTCAACCGTAAAAGCATCCGCTTCCGGTTGCTCCCGGTGAAGCAACGCCAATGCGAGATACAACTCGTCGGCCACTTTCAGTTCACTTTTGGCATACGCTGTTGCCATCAATCCTCCATAACTAGGTGCGATACCTTTTATACCTCGGTCGACACGGCGCGTCAAGCCACGAGTCCAACCTCAGCGCCCCTATAGCTTGACAGGCACGATATAATAGAACTCGAAGCAAACAGCAGCGCGACCGTCGGTCTGGCTCTGTTCTCCGGGTGCGATATCTCAAAATTTTCCATCACGGGTTCAGCCGCTCCCCGTCCATTCGGCAGGCAAACCGACACATTTGGTTTGTATATACGTCATCGCAACCCCTTTGTCATCAATGCCGATCCGTATATACAGAACCGCAACCCATTTGTTATCAGCGAATCGCTGGTTTTCACATAGAGAAGGGTCCACACAGTACCAAACCACCCGAAACGCAGAAACAAACTCGGCTCAGGCCAAGCAGACCAAACCGCCCGCAGCCCGCTCAACGCCGCGCTCAACCACCTCGCGGTATCCTGCCTGCCATCGCGGAAAATATATTTATGTCATGCTTCTTGAGAAGTGGCGAAGCCGGCCTTCCCGTAAACGTGTTGCCGTGCCGCCGCGTCAAACCCGCAGCAGGTGGAAAATAACTCTATGAGAGCCCCAGTCAACCCGCCGCGCGTGCGCCCCTCAGGTTCAGCAAGCTCCCTCAGTCTCCAGGCGCTGCTCCTGGCTGCGGTACTCGTGCCGTTCGCCGCCGGCCTTCCCCCGGCCCACGCCCAATCCGCGCAATCCCAGCCGCCCGCAACCACGCCCGCCGCCCAAAGCCCCGACCAGACCCCCGACTCCGGCGGCCCGTCCGTCGACAACGGCCCCATTGTCATCCCCAAGAAGAAGGAGTCTGAGGAGCCGCTACCCCCCGCGCCGGCTGAACCCAAGGTCAAGAACCCCAACGGCGAAACCTACTCGCTGCGCGTCGATGTGCCCATGGTCAACCTCGACGTCAGCGTCATCCTGGACAAGAACCACCAATTCGTCCCCGGCCTCAAGGCCCCGAACTTCCTCGTCCTCGAAGATGGCGTCGAGCAGAAGGTCGACAGCGTGCGCATCACCCAGACCCCCATCACTGCGGTCATGCTGCTGGAGTTTGCCGCCAACTCCTGGTATGTCATCAACGACATGCGCAACGCCTCGATCGCCTTTTTCGGTTCGCTGCATCCCGACGACTACGTTGCGGTCATGACCTACGACCTGCAGACCCACATCCTCTCCGACTTCACCAACAACAAACAGGTCATCGCCCAAAGCCTGAACTCGCTGGTCATGCCCGGCTTCTCCGATACGGATATGTTCGATGCCCTCTACGAAACGCTCGACCGCGTAAGCCGCATCGAGGGCCGCAAATACATCATCCTCATCGGCACCGGCCGCGACACCTTCTCCAAGCTCACCCTCGACAAGATGCTCGCCAAGATCAAGGCCACCCCGAACGTCACCATCTTCACCATCGGCACCGGCGCTCTGCTCAACGAGATGGGAACCGGCGGCGGCATGCGCGAGCTCAACTATCTTCAGGCCCAGAACGAGCTCAAGACCTTCGCCGCCATGACCGGCGGCCTCAGCTTCTCGCCTCTCTTCCAGGGTGAGTTGCCTGACGACTTCGCCCAGATTAACAACTCCATTCGCAACCAGTACATCCTCACCTATCGCCCCACCAACTCCGCGAACGACGGCAGCTACCGCAAGATCAAGGTCATCCTGGTCGACAACGAAGGTCAGCCTCTCCAGATGGCCGACGAAAAGGGCAAGCCCCTCAAGTACTCCGTCATCGCCCGCGACGGCTACAACGCCAAGCCCCCCGTCGAGTAGCCGTCACTCCGGCGGCGCGGCCCCGCCCTTCGCAAAGGTAATGCTGAGATCGACTGTCAGCGCGCTGCGGTCCCGCCTCAGCACCACATTCATCTTGTAACCCTGGCTTCGCAACATGGCATTTTCCTCCAGGAACCTCACCGGATACGTGCTGTCGTAAACGTCGCCCGGCTTCAGCTTCCACGCCGCGTCGAACGCCTTCGCCTGCGCCTCGCTCACGCTGGGCCACATCACCGACCGGAAGTGATACTGCGGCCCGGGTTCCACACTGATGCTGTACGAAACCCGGTGCGCCACGCGGTCGATCGCCGGCGGCGCCAGCACCTTCGCATCCAGGTAGCCCTTCGCTCCGTACGCGTTGGTCAGCAAGTGCAGCGTCTCGCGCAATGCTGCCGGAGAAGCTGGAGCTCCCGGCTTCAGCGTCGCCTGCCTGGCGAAGTCCGCCGCCGACAACATCTCCGAGCCCGGCCACGCAAGCTGCGCCACATGGTACTGCGCGCCTTCGCTCAAGGTTGCGGTCACGTCGAGCCCGATATTGTCTGCAGTAATCACCGGGGCCGAATGCTCCTGCTTCACCACCGCAATATCAAGATACCCGTCGTTGCGGTATACATCGCTCACCCGCGATGCAATGTCGGGATAGCTCGCGTCCTGGTCCCACTGATGCCCGGTCACGTCGAGAATGACGCGCTCCAACTCGGCCTGCATTTCCGGCGAGGCGTCCACCAGCTTCAGCGAGCGGATGATCACCGCCGGCGAATCGATCGCAAACACCACATGGTCCACCGGGCTTCCCGCGCCCGCGCTGCTCAGGCGCGAGCCTACCCTCGCACCCGCCACGCCCTTCTCCGCCAGCATCGCCGTCAGCGCTGCGGCGATGCTGTCGCGCATATTCCCCGCGGTCGGCATGGCATCCGCGCGATAGAGCGGCACGCGCGCCTTCAGCGTCTGCTGAATCTCCGCGTCCTGCCACCACACGAGGTTGCCAAAGCGCACCGGCAGCATCGTGCTCGCAGCCGCCGGCTTCAGCGTGTAGACGATTCCCTGGTCATTGCCGGAGAAGTTCACCTCTTCAAACAGCCCTGTATCGCCTAGGCGCTGCGCCGCATCCTCGATCTGTTGCTGCGTGGCAGAGCCTCCGCGCTTCAGCCCGGTAAAGGCGAGCAGCTCCGCCTGCGAGTAGGCAGGCGCTCCGGTAAAGGTGATCTCGCGCAGAACTCTGGTCTGCGCGAACACCGGACCCAAAGCCGCGCACAGGCAGACAGCCGCGAGCGCCGGCCAAACGCGGAAGAATCGCATGCAGGAAAGATACCGCATGGTCCGCACGAAATTGCGGCCGACCAACGGAAGAACGACGCGAAGCGGGAAAAGGGCGTGTGAACGCCCTACTCCTTCCACTCTTGATCGGCGTAGCACCACAGCCACCGCTCGCCGGGCTGGGCGGACGCGATCACCGGATGGCCCGTCACCTGGAAGTGTTTGGTGGCATGGCGGTTCTTCGAGGAGTCGCAGCACCCCACGTGCCCGCACTGGAGGCACGTCCGCAGGTGCACCCAGGTGTCGCCCATGGCCACACACTCCGCGCAGACGTGCACCTTTGGCGCTACGAAATGGCTGTGGGCGAGATGTTCGCAGACCGGCATAGGTCACCCCCGATGGTAGCCTCTCCTTGCTATCCAGTCGGATGCTATCAAATGCGGTGCTGTCGAGGTAGATGCCACCCCTGCAATGCGCCCAATTCACCCCTGCCGCCCGCTGATAATTGAGCCATGCGGGCAAGCATACAGGGCCGGAAACCAGAGCATGAGAAACTTCACGGAAACACCAGGACGGTGCGCGAATATATCGTCTATTTGCGCGTCGAAAAAGGTATGCGTCCGGCCACCTGCGAGGCCTACACCCGCGATCTGGAGCAGTTCGCGGAGCAGCTTGAAAATCGCGGCGCGCTGTTGCTGACGGCGGTCGAAGCCGACGTCAGCGGCTTCATGGCGCACCTGCGCGGCAACCACGTCGACGCCCGCTCCATCGCGCGCAAGCTGAGCTGCTTGCGCGGCTTCTATCGCTGGCTGCTGCTGGACAAGCGCATCGCGCACGATCCCACCGTCACCATCGAAAGCCCCGCAAGCTGGAAGGTCCTCCCCAAGTCGCTCGCCGAAACCGAAGTATCCGACATGCTCGACCGCAGCGCCGCCGCTGCCCGCAATCCGGATATAGCGCCCGACGCCGCCGCGCTCGCTCTCCGCGACCATGCCATCCTTGAACTGCTCTACGCTGGCGGCCTGCGCGTCGGCGAGATCGTCGCTCTCGGAGAAGAGGACCTACATCTCGACCAGGCCCGCGCCCAGGTCCGCGGCAAGGGCGACAAGGAGCGCATCGTCCCGCTCGGCCGCCGCGCCGTGCAGGCGCTGGATGAGTATGCCAAGCGCGGCCGTCCCACACTGGCTCGTGGCCGCATGCAGCGAGCGCTCTTCCTCAGCGTGCGCGGACGCGCGCTTACGCGGCAATGGGTGTGGGAGATGGTGCGCGCCGCCGCCGGCAGTCGCGACGGCGCCCGCAAGGCCAGCCCGCACATGCTGCGCCACAGTTGCGCCACCCACATGGTGGAGCACGGCGCCGACCTGCGCAGTGTGCAGAGCCTGCTCGGCCACGCCGACATCGCCACCACGCAGGTCTACACCCACGTCGCCATGGAACACCTCAAGCGCGTCCACCGCGAGCACCACCCGCGCGGCCAGAGAAGGCAGGGAGCAGAGAACAGGGAACAGGGAACAGAAAGCAGGGAACAGCGAGCAGGGAACAGCCTCGCGGCTGCAACTTCGTCGGCGGTAGCCAGATGAAAACCCTCTTCAGCGAATTCGAAACGCTCGGCGAGCAGTTTCTCGCCATGCTACAGAACCAGCGCAACGCCTCCGCCCACACCGTGCGCGCGTATCGCCGCGAGGTACTCAGCTTCGCCGCGTTTCTGCGCGAGACGCTTGGCATCCACGCAAAGATCACGGCCGTCGACCACCTGCACATCCGTGCCTACCTCGGACTGCTCTACGACCGCGGCCTCACCAAAGCCAGCGCCGCGCGCGCTCTCGCCGCCATCCGCTCGTGGTTCCACTGGCTGGCCAGGGAGCACCAGATTGCTCTGAACCCCGCCGTCTTGGTCAGCACGCCCAAGCTGCCCAAGCATCTTCCTCGCGTGCCCAGCATGGAAGAGGTCAACGGCCTGCTGAACTCCATGGAGACGAGCGAAGGCGTGGCCACAAAGAACGACGCCGCCGCGTGGCCCGAACGCGACCGCATGATCTTCGAGCTGCTCTACGGCTGCGGCATCCGCAACTCCGAACTGGTCGGCATCGACCTGCCCGACATCCAGTGGAAGAACGACGCCATCCTGGTGAAGGGCAAGGGCCGCAAGCAGCGCTACGTCCCCTTGGGCGACGAGGCCGCCCTCGCCATCCGTGCCTACCTGCCGCAGCGCGAAGCGCACCTGCGCGCCTCCGGCAAGCGCGACCTTGTCGCCGATGGTCCGCTGGTGATCAATCTGCGCGCGCGGGGGACCGCGCGCCTCACCACCCGAAGTGTAGGGAGATTAGTCAAGCGCATCGCGCTCTCCCGTGGCCTCGCCTCCGATGTGCATCCGCACACGCTGCGCCACGCCTTCGGCACCCACATGCTGGAAGAAGGCGCCGACCTGCGCGCCATCCAGGAGATGCTCGGCCACGAGCGCCTCTCCACTACCCAGCGCTACACCCAGCTCACCGCAACCCAGGTCCAGCGCGTCTACGACGAAACCCACCCCCGCGCCCGCTAGCTCGGATCAATTCTCCGTCGGCACCTTGTCGACCGAATCGATTACCAGTGTTTCCACGGGAACCTTTTGCGGCTTCAGCAGTAGACCTGTTGCCTGTTTGAGCGCAACGTCGAGAGAGGGCAGGGCGCTCTCAGCCTCAGGCTTCGGGTTGTAGTTGAAATCGATGTCGTAGCTGCCAGTCAGGCCGGTCTGGTCCGCGACGGGAAAGTCGGCCGCGGAGGTGAGATATTGGGCGAGTTGCGACATGGAACAGTTATAGGCATGCAGGTGTCCGGATGATACCGGGTGGCGCTGACCTGGAAAGTGACCTTCCTTCGCCGGCGCCAGGTGCGGGCCGCCTTGAGCAACCACCAGTGCATATCCGCGTCCTGAGCGCGTCTCCATGTGCGCCACCAGATGGAATCGCTGTTGCAGCAGGTCCTGAAGACACGGCTTCAGTTCCTCGCGCGTCAGGGATATTCCTACCTCCGGCTTGGCATCCACATCGTAGAGGATGGCATCCATCCAGCCCGGCTTGTTGGCGATCTGGCTCGGGTCGATGCCGTATGCCAATTGGATAAGCAAGGTGATCGGAACGTGGCTCGCGAAGAACCGGCCAACTCCCGGACGGCTCCAAAGGCCGGTCTTCGGATCGGCATTCGGCGGGGACAACCTGACGCTGGCGACCTCAAACTTCGCCGGCGGGCTCTGCGCTGACGTCGGCGCTTGGGCGGTTGCTGCGGAAAAGCAGCAGAGGAGCGACGTGAACGACGCGGCAAGACAGATGCGAAGCGGAAAGCGTGCCTGCGTTCCCATGGAGGAATCACCTCGTAGTGCGAATTCGACACTAACCAACGCGTGAGCGTCAATTCGTCCTAAGCTAATACCGCGGCACGCTGGGATCGATCACCCGCGACCACGCATCGATCCCGCCGGCCAGCGACTGCGCCCGCTCAAACCCTTGCCCCCGCAGCCACATCGCCACCGAGAGCGACCGCTGCCCATGGTGGCAAATCACCACAATGTGCGCGTCGGGATCGAGCTCCGCATGTGCTCGCGAGGTCACATCGCCCATCGGCATCGGCAGGGAATCGGGCAGGCTGGCCGCCTGGAACTCCCACGGCTCCCGCACATCCAACAGAACAGGCGCGTCAGTAGCCGGCCCCGCGTGGCTTGCAGCGCGAAGCTCGGCAAATGCCTGCGGAGTTATCTCAGGGGCAAGCGGGACAGCGGGCGAATCGGACATGACCTAAGCATAGCCGCACTAACCGCGTCCCGGAAGCTACTGTAGGCATACGATTTGTGCCAAAACAGCATCCAATCTAGGGGACTGGCCTCGCTTGCTCCTGCATCGCCGCAGAATGGATACTGAAAGCTGCAGTACGGAAGGTGAAAGTGCTCGAAAAAGTATTGATCGTGGAAGACGAAGCGCACGCCCGCACCGGGCTTACTGAGCTGGTGGCCTCGTGGGGCTTTCGTGCGGAAGGCGCCGCCGACGGCGTCGAAGGCCTGGACCGTGTGCGCCAGTGGTCCCCCGGCATCGTGGTCACGGACCTGAAGATGCCGCGCATGGACGGCATGGAGCTGCTCGCCCGCATCAAGGATCTGCAGCCGGGCGTAGTGGTGGTCGTGCTCACCGCGCAGGGCTCCATCGAGTCTGCCGTCGAGGCGATGCGCCTGGGCGCGTACGACTACATCCCCAAGCCCATCGATCCGGTGCGCCTCCGCACCATCCTGCAGAACGCCAACAGCCAGCGTGAGGCGAACTCGAACGTCGAACTCGAGACCACCCGCCGCAAGTCGCGCGACGCCGGCGTGCTCGGCGCACTGGTCGGCTCGTCGCCGCCGATGAAGGCGATCTTCCAGATGATCGAGCGCATCGCACCGTCCAACGTCTCGGTCCTGCTCACCGGCGAGAGCGGCACCGGCAAGGAACTCGCCGCCCGCTGCCTGCACGATCTTAGCTCCCGCCGCCTGAAGCCGTTCGTCGCGGTCAACTGCGCTGCCATCCCGGAGACGCTGATCGAGAGCGAGATATTCGGCCACGAGAAAGGCGCGTTCACCGGGGCCATCGAGCGCCGCGCCGGGTGCTTCGAGCTCGCCGAGGAGGGCACGCTGCTGCTCGACGAGATCGGCGAGATGCCGGCCGCCACCCAGACCAAGCTGCTCCGCGTGCTCGAAGACCGCAAGCTCCGCCGCCTGGGCAGCAAGGCCGAAACGCCGGTTGACGTGCGCGTGATCGCGGCCACCAACAAGGACCCGCAGCAGGCGGTGCAAAGCGGCCAACTGCGCGGCGACCTCTTCTATCGCCTGAATGTCTTCAATATCCACATGCCTCCGTTGCGCGAGCACGCCGCGGACATTCCCGCCATCGCCGCGAAGATGATCGACGACATGAACCAGCGCCACTCCTGCACCATCTCCGGCATCGCGCCGGACCTGCTGAAGCGGCTGCTGGCCTACGACTGGCCCGGCAACGCGCGCGAGTTGCGCAACACCATCGAGCGCGCCACCATCCTCGCCGGTTCGGGTCTCATCCAGGTCGAGCACCTGCCGCCCAACTTCGGCGAACCTGGATACGCGACCCGACTCGCTCCCGCATCCGAAGCCCAGGCCGCGCCGCCCGCGCGTGACGACGCCCGCACCATCCATGTCGAAGTCGGCACCACGGTGGATGAAGCAGAGCGCCAGCTCATTCTCAAGACCCTCGTCTCCACCCATAACAACAAGACCCGGGCTGCCGAGATCCTCGGCATCACTCCCAAGACGTTGCAGAACAAGTTGAAGGAGTATTCAAGTGCCGCCGCCGCTTCGGACGCTGCGGCCCCTGCGGTTGAAGTGCCGGCGGTTACGGCGGAGTAGTCCCATGCGCCTCAGAACGAAGCTCGTGCTTACGGCCACCGGACTCACCTTCGGCATCGTGCTCGTTTTGTCTGTCCTCTTCCTCGGCGAGCTTCTCCGCCAGCGCATCGAGCAGACCTCCGCGGCCAACGATGTGCTCGCCCGCGAGGTGCTGCTGGCCACCGAGCAGGCCCTCAGGACCGGCCTCGCCGCCAATCCTCCGCCCCCCAATGTGCCGCCGGACCAGGCCGACGAGGCGCTGTATGCCGCCGTAACCGACGCCTTGCGAAACAGCGACGACCTTTCCAGCACCATGGATGGAATTCTGCGCTACTCGCCTACGGTGGAGGACGTCAGCATCACCGATCCTCACGGCTTTACCATGCTGTCCACCGATCCCGATGCATTGAACCAGCGCGCGCCCTATCGCGACAGCTTCGATCGCCTGCGCGACGGCAATGTCTTCTTCCAGATGCGCGAGATCTTCGGGCAGCCCAAGGTACTCGATATCGCCGTGCCGCTCGACCGCAACCACCTGCCATTCCTGACAGTTCACGTCGGGGTGCGGACCACCTTTCTGAGCAAAGCCTACGAGCCGTTCCTGCATGCCGCGCTGGAGTTCGTGCTGCTGGCTACGCTGGCCTCCATGCTGGTCGCGGCATTGCTCTCTGCGGTTGCGCTGCGCCCGCTGCAAGCCATCGGCGAACAGTTGGAGCGCCTAACGCTGACTCGCGGCGATGGCCCCGGCAGTGCCATCCCCGGCCAGCCCGCACTGCTGCTCGACGCGCCGTCCCGCGAGGCCGATCCGGTCGGCCGCGTCACCCGCACCATCGACCGCCTCGGCCGCCAGATGCGCAGCCAGGAAGAGGGCTACACCGCTCTCCAGACCAACTTGAATCAGATGCTCGACACCTTGCGCGATGGCGTGCTGCTGTTCACGGCGGACCGCCGCGCCGTCATGGTCTCCGACTCTGTCGCCCATTTCATCGTGCGCCCCGACGACGGCTCCGAGGCCCCTGCGGTCGAGGATATGGTCGGCATGCGCCTCGATCAGATCTTCCTGCCCGAAACGCGGCTTGGCACTGCCGTATTGGCGGCCTTCGATCGCGGCGCCCAGATCTCCGCCGACACCGTCACCCTGGAGGATGGCCGCCAGGTGCAGATATCCCTCGACCACATCGGCAACACCCGCGCCAACGGCAATCGCATCGAACCCGATCACGATATGGGCACCCTGCTCACCCTGCGTGACACCGGCTCCGCCCTCGAACTCGAGCAGGAGATGGAGGTTGCGCGCCGCCTTGCTGCCATCGGCCGGCTCACCGCCAACGTCGGTCACGAGGTGAAGAACCCGATCAACGCCATGGTTGTCCACCTCGAACTGCTGCGCGGCAAACTCGCAGCCGGCCCCATCGAGCGCGCAAGCGCCCAGAAGCATGTCGAAATCCTCACCGACGAGATGCATCGCCTCGACCGCGTGGTGCAGACCCTCGCTGACTTTTCCCGCCCCATGGATCTCGAACTCCGCGAGCACGACCTCATCCGCGTCATCGACCAGACGCTCGACCTAGTCCGCGCCGAACTCAAGGAGCACGGCGTCAGCATCGAGTCCGAGGCCCCGCCGCAGCCCGTCCCCGTACGCGTGGACGATGAACTCATGCGCCAGGCCTTCCTCAATCTCCTGCTCAACGCCATGCAGGCAATGCCTTCCGGCGGCATCGTCCGTGTCTCCGTCCGGCGCGAACAGCGCCTCGCCATCGTCGAAATCGCCGACACCGGAGTGGGCATCTCCGCGGCGCTGCTGCCGCGCATCTTCGACCTCTACTTCACCACCAAGCCCCGCGGCAGCGGCATCGGCCTCGCCATGACCTATCGCATTCTTCAGTTGCACGGCGGGGTCATGCAGGTCCGCTCCGACGCCGACCCTGCCTCGCCGCAGCACGGCACCACCTTCACCCTTCAGATTCCCATCTCCAGCGCGTCGGCGAAGGAGGGTCGCAGTCAGCCGCCTCTCGCCAGCACTGTCGAGCCATCCGACCCGCTGGCTACTACCATGGAGAGGAAGGAGATCGCTTGATCCGGCGCCACCATCTCGCACAGCGTCTCGCCGCCACGCTCATTCGCGTCCCCGCGCTGTTGCTCGTCCTCGCTGCCGGCCTCACCGGATGCCACCATAAGCCCGTGCCGTACGTGCTTCCCAGCGCAGCGCACGCGCCAGTCGACCTGGAGATCATTCCGCTTCCTGACTCGCCTCTGATGATCGCGGCCCTGCCCCCGCCCGAGTTGGAACCGCCGCTGCCGCTGCCGCCTTCTCCGCCCAGGCCGGCCCCCAAGAGGAAGTCTTCTCCGAAAGAGGAACCCCAGCCTCCTGTTCAAGTTGCAAGTGCACCTGAACCTGCTGCATTAGCTATTGGCACACTCTCTGCCGGCGGCGACGCCGCGCCGCAAAGCCAGCAGCAAGCGCAGGATCTGATCGCATCGATCCTCAAGCAAATAGCGGGTCTCCCGGCAAGCACCGCCAATGCTCAGAAGAAACAGATCCGGCAGATTACCAACTTTATCGATCAGGCGAAGAAGGCGCTCAACTCCGGCGATGCCGAGGGAGCAAGAAACCTGGCCACCAAGGCCAAGCTGCTCATGGACGATCTCGAGAAGAAGTAGCCGCCGCGCGATTCTTTCCTCGAACCTGGCCTACGCCTGCGCCCCGTGGCACTTCTTATATTTCTTCCCCGAGCCGCACGGGCATGGATCGTTGCGCCCGACCTTCTCTCCGGTCACGCGTGGTCTGCTGCCATTGGTGCTTTCACCGGCGCCCGCCGCGCGTGCCTGCTCCAGTTCGCGCTTCTTCTTCCGCGCAAACTCCCGCTCCAACTCGTCGATGGTCGTCGAGGGAGCGCGCGTTGGAATCGGCACCGGCGCGTGGGCCTGCCCCTCGCCATCCTGTCCGGGCATCGGAAGTCGCTGCTGCACCGGCGGGGAGAGCGACGGAAGTTCGGAGACCCGCTGCGGCATCTGCTCGGCCGTCTCAATCGGCTGGCCGTCGGGTCCGATGATCTGCATCCGGAACAGGTGCCGCGCCGTGTCCTGCTGAAACTGCATCATCATCGCCTCGAACATCTCGAACGATTCTTTCTTGTACGCCACCAGCGGGTCCTGCTGCGCGTATCCGCGCAATCCGATGCCCTCTTTCAGGTGGTCCATCGCCAGCAGGTGGTCCTTCCACAACCCGTCCAGCACGCTCAGCATCACGATGCGCTCGTGATAGCGCATGGCGGGCGCACCCAGGATTTGCTCCTTCACGTCGTAGCGCGCGCGAACTCTCTCAAAGATGGTCTCGCCCAGCTCATGCCGGTTCATCTGGCTGACGTCGATCTTGCCCGGCCCCTCGTTCAGCTTCGCGCCGAACACGTCATACACCTGCGAGAAGATCGCATCCATCTTCCATTGGTCGGGGTGCGACTTCTCCGGCGCGTTCTCTTCGAGAATGTTCGAGAGGATTGTCGACACGTAATCATCCGTGATCAACTGCTTCTGGTCGACACCCTCCATCAACTGCCGGCGCAACCCGTACACCGCCTCGCGCTGCTTGTTCATTACATCGTCGTATTCCAGCACGTGTTTGCGCGACTCGAAGTTCTGCGTCTCCACCGCCTTCTGCGCCGCCTCGATCCGCTTGGAGATCATGCGGCTCTCGATCGGCACGCCTTCTTCCATGCCCAGACGCTGCAGCAGCGTGCTCACCCACTCGCGCGCAAAAATTCGCATCAGGTCGTCTTCCAGCGAGAGGAAGAAGCGCGACGAACCCGGATCGCCCTGCCGTCCGGCGCGTCCGCGAAGCTGGTTGTCCACGCGCCGCGACTCGTGCCGCTCCGTGCCGAGGATGTGCAATCCGCCGGCCCCGACAACCGCCTCGTGTTCCTTCTCCGCCGTGGTCAGGTGCGACGCAATCGCTGCGTCCCACGCCTCCTGCGTCGTCTCGAACTCCTGGCTCGCGTAGTAGAAGCGCCTCATTCCTGGCCCGGCCGTGGGCGAGATCGCGCCCTCCGCGGCCGACACCGCACGGGCGCCCCCCTTCTTGACTAAATCCTGGCGCGCCATGAACTCCGGGTTGCCGCCCAGCAGGATGTCGGTTCCGCGGCCGGCCATGTTGGTGGCAATCGTCACCATCCCCAGCCGCCCCGCCTGAGCCACAATCTCCGCTTCCTTCTCGTGGAACTTCGCGTTCAGCACCACGTGGCGCACGCCCTTGCGCTTCAGAATCTCCGAGAGCAGTTCCGACTTCTCAATCGACGTCGTGCCCACCAGCACCGGCTGCTTCGCCTCGTGCAGGCGCGTGATTTCATCCGCCACGGCAAAGTATTTTTCCTTCGCCGTGCGGTACACCACGTCAGAATTCTCAATGCGGCACATCGGCCGGTTGGTCGGAGCCACCACAATGTCCAGCTTGTAGATCTTGTCAAACTCCGCCGCCTCGGTCTCCGCCGTGCCCGTCATGCCGGAGAGTTTCTTATACATGCGGAAGTAATTCTGGAAGGTAATCGTCGCCAGCGTCTGGTCTTCCTTGCGGATGGCCACACCCTCCTTCGCTTCCACCGCCTGGTGCAACCCGTCGGACCAGCGCCGGCCCGGCATCAGCCGGCCGGTAAACTCGTCGACGATGATCACTTCGCCTTCCTTCACCACGTACTCCACGTCGCGCTTGTACAGGTGGTGCGCCTTGATCGCCACCTCGACGTGATGCTTCAGGTCCCAGTTTTCCGGATCGGCGATGTTGCCGATGCCCAGCAGCTTTTCTATCTTCTCCCAACCCTCGTCGGTCACCGTAATGGCGCGCGCCTTCTCGTCCACCACGAAGTCGCCTGACCAGGTCTTGGTTTCCAGCGTCTCAATCAGCTCACCCGCTTCGAGATTCGGAATGATCAGGTTCACCCGCGCATACTTGTCGGTGGTCTGGTCGGTGGGCCCGGAGATGATCAGCGGCGTCCGCGCCTCGTCGATCAGGATCGAGTCCACCTCGTCCACGATGCAGAAGTAGTGTCCGCGCTGCACCATGTCCTTCAGTTCGAACTTCATGTTGTCGCGCAGATAGTCGAATCCGAACTCGTTGTTGGTTCCGTAGGTGATGTCCGCCGCGTACGCCTCGCGCCTCTGCTCGTCGGAGAGGTCATGCACAATCACGCCCACCGACAGCCCCAGAAATCCGTAGATCTTGCCCATCCACTCCGCGTCGCGCTTGGCCAGGTAGTCATTCACCGTCACCACATGCACGCCGTGCCCGGCCAGCGCATTCAGGTAGCAGGGAAGCGTTGCCACGAGCGTCTTGCCTTCGCCCGTCTTCATCTCGGCGATCTTGCCCGAGTGCAGCACCATTCCGCCGATCAGTTGCACGTCGAAATGGCGCATGCCGACCGTGCGCACCCCCGCCTCGCGCACCACCGCGAACGCCTCAGGAAGAATCTCGTCGAGCGCCCTTCTCTCTGCAGCCCGGATCGCATCGGCAGCGTCTGGATCAGTAGGGTCGATCTTCTCGGCGGCCACCGAGTCCGCAACCCGCTGCCGGAACTCGGCGGTCTTCGCGCGCAACTCATCGTCCGTCAGCGCCTTGACCGCCGCCTCCAGCGCGCTGATCTGCTCGACCGCCGGAAGCATGCGCTTTACCGCGCGCTCGTTGCTGGTTCCAAAGACCTTAGCAAGCAATTTGTTAAACAAGCTGGGAATCCTTCATCAAGTCCTCAGGCATCCAATTTGCCCAAGTACAAGTTTACGCGATGTTTGCGCTAGAGAGCAGAAGCTGAGGCTTTCGTTACACGCGGTGACAATCTTTTACACGCAAATAACGGAATGATAGAGACTTTGCAGCCCCCACATACGTTTCCATGCTTAGAAGCAGCAATTGAATTGGGCCACCTGAACCGAAGTGGGACAGAGCTTGATTCCCCCGAATATTTTGGAGGTTCTCATGAAGTCAATCGCAAGAGTATTCGCCACCGCCCTTGTGGGCGCAGCCATGGCAGCCACGCCGGTTCTGGCGCAGACCGTCACTATCGACTATGACCACACGGTCAATTTTCTCAAGTTCAAAACCTACACCTGGGCAAAACTTCACGCCACCGACCCCGCTGTAGAGGACCGCATCACGATTGCTCTGAACCGCGACATGGCGGGCCGCTATATGACTGAGGTGCCCAAGGGCGGCGACGTCAGCATCACCGCGGTCGAGGCGACCCAGGACAAGCAGGAGTTCACCACCTTCTACAACTCCATCGGCGATTTTGCCTGGCAGCGCGGTTGGGGCAGCGCAGGGTTCCTCGATTCTCAGGCCACCCTGAATGACGTTCCCGTCGACACGCTGGTCATCGATATGTACGACACCAAAACCCACAAGCTCCTGTGGCGGGGTACGGTGACGGAAACTGAGGCCACCAGCGAGGACAAGAACGACCAGAAGATTGACAAGGCCGTCACTCTGCTGATCGGCAAGTACCCGCCGAAGTACAAGAAGTCCTAGGCCTCCGGCTGGCGTGGCCTCGCCCGGACCGTGAGCGCCGTGCGGCCAAACCAATTCGCGAACCGCGGGAATTGGTCATCCATCGCAACGATAGTGTGATCTGAGGCCGTGCAGCCTCCCGCACCTTCGCGCTGCAAAGCCTCTCCTGCAACCCCGCAGCTATCCAATCGCCGTTCGCTGCGCATCCAAGCGGTACGGGCGAAGTGTCCTGCCTCGTGGAACTTCGCCCAGACTCTTGGAGGCTTTATGACATCTCTCACACGATCGCTTGGAATCGCATTCTTCGCCGCCATACTTGCTGGCGCCCCATCGCTCGCGCAGGACGTCAACGTCGACTACGACCACTCCTACCAGTTCAACCAGATCAAGAGCTATTCCTGGGGCAAGATCCAGGCATCCGACCCGCTCATCGAACCGCGCCTCTCGGCCGACATCAATAATGTCATTCAGGGTTACGGCTTCAACGAAAGCGCCAAGGACAAGAAGGGTGACCTTATCATCACGGCCATAGATGCCAACAACCCGGAGCAGTATGTCGCTTTCTACCGCGGCCTGTCCAATCTCGATTGGCATCGTGGTTGGGGCAGCGGTGGCTTCTCCGACTCCGCTGCCCAGCCGCGCCAGATTCACGGAGGCACCCTGATCGTGGACATCTATGACGGGGCCACCGGCAAACTCGTCTGGCGCGGAATTGCCGCGGGAGGTGGATCGGCCACCGGCGGCGACGATGGCCAGGTAAAAGTGGGCTTCAGTCCCGCCACTCCACAGGAAAAGGCAAACCTGGACAACGTCGACAGGGAACTGAAGATCATGTTCGCGGACTACCCGCCTAAGTCCGGGGGGCCGATCCCACCCAACCAGCACGAGGTCCCCCCGAGCCCGTCCTCAACTCCGCTGACCAGTCCCAACTAGCGATCCTCGGGACAAAAAGATGAGCCCGGCATTCTGACTGAGCAAATGCCGGGCGTTCCAATCACCTGCGGCCATCTTACTTGCCCCAGGCTCAGCGCGGGGGCGGTGTTACCGATGCCTGATCCACGTTGGCTGCCAGCGATTCCTCCGACGCCTTTGTCGCCGCAACCGCATCCGGCGGAATCGGCAGCGGCACCTTCAGGTACCTCAGCACCGGACTCTTCGCAATCTCCAGCGCGATCACCACCGATTGCGCATTCAGGTCCGCGCCCTCCGAGCTGGTATGCACATAGTCGATGGGGAACCACAGCGAAGCCTTGTCCTTGCCCACCGACTCCATCCGCGTCGCCTCCACCGGTGCCATATCGATGAACGCCAGATGGTCTTCCTGCGCGATCTTCCACATCACCGGCCCAAAGCGCATGTCCAGCGCCACGTGCAGCGTGCCGGTCGCGTCCGGCTTCCAGGTGTTGTGGATCGTCATCGACAGGAACATCGGGGTCGCGCCTTTCGCCAGTATGTCGGCAACGTACTTGCGGTTGTACCAGCCGTAGGTGTGGATCGTCTCCACCTGGCCGGCCTTCGGTCCCACCGCTTGCATCACATCCTGGGTCGCATCGCCATCGCCCCGCAGGTCACCGCGCGCATTTTTGCTTCCCGCGCCGCCCAGATCGCTGCCGTCGTTCTGCCCCCACTGCAGCAGCACATAGTCGCCGGCTTTGATTTCGGCCAGCGTGCTGTCCCAGTGGCCTTCGTCCATATAGCTGCGGCTGCTGCGGCCCGCGATCGCGCGGTTCGCCACGTTCACCCTGGTCAGGTCGAAGTAGTCTCCCAGATGCGATCCCCATCCCAGGTCTTTGCCATTGCTCGCCGTCGAGTCGCCCACGACGAACACCGTCGGCAGAGCCGGGTTCAGTGGGGCCCGCTGCGGCAGATTCACCTGCGGCGGAGCATTCGGCACCGGCGGGGCTGACCCCGGTTGCCCCACAACCTGCGCATTCGCCAACCCAGCCAGCACAACCGCCACCGCCGCTGCGGCACAAAATGAAGTCTTCGTCATCGCAATCATGGCGAGAAGCGTACCAGCCCAACAATTCCTCTGTCATCCGGGAATCATCCGATTTGGCATTCGTCCTCACTGCCCATTACGATGGTCGCCACCCGAAGTGCGAGGAGACGCGATGCGCAAACTGACCCTAGCTGCAGCGTTTATATCAACAGTCGTTGCTATCTCATTCCGCCAGTCCGCCGCCGCCCAGACCCCAGCTCCAACTCCGGCCGCTGCCCCCGCCGCCGCTACCGGTCCCGCCTGGGCCGACCCCGCCCAATGGCACTCCGTCAAGCCCGTTGAAACCGACAACATCGTCTACGCCACCGTCCCCCACATCCCCAACCCCAGCGCGGAGGCGTCCCCGAACCCCGGCACGCCCAACGGCATCCGCACGCCCATTCCCAACACCGGCCCCGCCGGCACGCTCGATCTCCACCTCGACGTCTATCAAGTCCCCTCGTCGAAGCCCACACCCGTCGTTATCCAGATGCACGGCGGCGGCTGGATTCGCGGTGACCGCCCCAGTTCTTCAAACAGCTTCGGCCCCTTCTTCGCTGCAGGAATGAGCGTCGTCGCCATCCAGTACCGCAACGCCATCGACGCCCCCGCTCCCGCCGCAGTCCAGGACGTCCGTTGTGCCATGGCCTGGATCAAGCGCAACGCCGCCAAATACAACTTCGATCCCAACAAGGTCATCGCCTGGGGCGGTTCAGCCGGCGGCCATCTCGCGCTGATGGCCGGGTACGCGCCGGCTTCGTTCGATCCGCCCGGCTGTACCGACCAGCCCAAGGTTGTCGCTGTCATCGACATGTACGGCCCCACCAATCTCGCCGAAACCCTCACCCACGGCTCCTCCGACTCCGTTCACCAGTGGCTTGGCATGGATTTGCCTCTGCCCCGCGACACCCCAGCCGCCGCCCCGAAGCCGGTCCCAGCGGCTAAGCCCACCGCATCAACCGCGGCCGACTTCGACGACACCGCTCCCGTCCAGCCTCCGCGTGGCCAGGCACCGCGCTGGCCCGAGGCCACAGCCGCCATGCTGGCTCGTGCCCGCGAGATGTCCCCCATGACCTATATCCACCCCGGCCTTCCACCCACCTTCATCATCAACGGGGACAGCGACCACTCCGTCGACCCCGCCCAGTCCGTGGAACTCAAGAAGGCCCTCGACGCAGCCGGGGTTCCCAACCTCCAGGACATCGTCGTGGGCGGCGGCCACGGCAACTTCCCTCCCGCCGAAAACCAGAAAGGCATCCTCCTCTGGATGCATTTCCTCCACGATAACGGGGTAATCCAATAGCGGCCGGCCCCTCCCCCCGTACTTTAGGTCCTAAAGTACATCTTCTAAATGGGTTAGATACGGAGAAGTACGAGAGTGGAGTACGTACCTGTTGGACTTAGGTTCAGGGGACGAGCCCTGCAATGTGGGGCGCGTGTGCCAGTCTGAACCCTATCTCTATCTTACGCCGATGGCGAGGAAAACACCTCGGCACATCTTACTGGGACGACGTGAGTTGTGTGATATTTGTTGACAGGGTTGGGCGTGTGGAAAAGAGGCGAGAAACTCCAGGCGTCAAAGTCGAATTTCAGCGAGCGTCAGCCCCGCACCGCGGCCAACCGCAGCCGCACGTAATCCGCGGTCCAGTTGCCGTCCGCATCGCACAGCACGGGGCGCAGCAGCGCAATAATCTCCGCTACCGCTCTAGCCCGGTCTTCCGCCCCCAGCAAATCCAGAACTCCATTGCGAAAGGTATTCAGCCACGCCTCCATCCCGGCGGGCAGCGGCGTTGGCCGCGGAATCAACTCCATCGACCGCACTGCAAATCCAGCGGCCTCCAGCAGCCGCCGATAGTGCGCCGGAGAAGGATAAAAACTCGCCGCTACCGCCTCCGCATCAATGCCGTACTTCGCCAGCACGGCCTCGAGCGCCACCCGAATCGCCGCAATATTCCCCAACCCACCCATCTCCGCCACAAACCGCCCGCCTGGTTTCAGCGCCCGCCATACCGCGGCAATCACCGCCTCGGCATTCGGCATCCAGTGCAGCGCCGCGTTCGAAAACACTGCATCGAACTCGCCTTCGTAGCGCAACGCATCGCCACTCGCCTCATCGACGGTTAGCCCTCGCGCGCGCGCCGCCGCGACCATCCCCGGTGAGGCGTCCACGCCGGTCACCACTGCGCCGGTCGCCCGAATCTTCTCCGTCAGTGCCCCATCGCCGCAGCCAAGATCCAGGATCGCTTCACCAGCCTGCGGGGCCAGCAGTTCCACTACGCCGCCCGCCAGGTCAGCCACAAACCGCCCTGTCGCCGCGTACCTCGCTGCGTCCCACAATTGTCCCCGGAAGGCACGCGCCGGCTTAGCTGTTGCCAAATCGCTCGAAGAATTCTCCATGCATCTATTCTCGCTCGCAGGCTAGTGATTTGCCATGGGCACGTTGCCATGGAACAGGAAGTGGTTGATGTCCGGCCAAAACTCGCGAATCATGGAGCCGGCCGCATCCACACCGATATTCACCGACCACTTATCTGCTGTCTTCGCGAAGGTACGCTCCTGCCGCGGGTAGTAGAAGTTCGAGATGCCCGCCGCCGCGCCTGCTCCCACCACTTCGCTCACGTTGAAGGTTTCCTTGCCCGCGTCGTTGCGTGTCACCACCGCCCGGCTCAACGCATATCCCATCCGCCTCAGTTTCCGGCCTCCGCCCGGGCCCATGGTGTAGTACCGCGTATCCTCGCGGGCCAGGGCCGGAACGATGAACTCCACCATATAGTTCTCGCTCGTTTGATCGACCCAGGTATGCCAGAAGTAGCGCTCATAGCCCGGCCAGCCCGAGCGGAACTCCGGTGTCGCGTTCGTCATCTCGCTGTAACCCGCCAACGCCGCCGGCAGCACCAGCGCGGAATAGTCGAGGCTGTCCCGCGACGCGGTCTCGAACTTGTCCTCGACCGACTGCGGCGGCAGGTGCGCCTCCGCGCTCACCGCGCGAAAGTTCGGAAAAATCCCCAGGATTCGCTTGGTCTGCGGATCGGAATGCGCAGAAGGCGTCGCGCCTCCGCTTGCAACCACAACCGGCTCCGGCGTCGGCGCATCGGGGAGGTCGGCCCCAACCGCCTGCTGAGCGTGCAACCTGTTCGAAAGCAACAAACAGCCGAAAACGAAGGCCAAAACACTTGCGCGAAGCGACGATTTATCAGGCAAAGGGCCCATGCTCAATAGATGGCCGTTTGCTGCTTACGGGTTCCCCGGGGCAGGCGCATTTCTGCGGGGCACACACCATCCGCGCGCGAAGTCCATATGTTCCATATACTGTTGGGTGGTTTGCGTGCAAAGCGCCGACCATAAGCTCACTGCAACCAAGCAGCAAGAAAGCGTGGTGTGATGAAGACGTCTGAAGCAGCAGTAACTTTTGCGGAGAACAACCGGACTCGTTTTGTCGAAGAACTGAAGAGTCTCCTGCGCATTCCCTCCATCTCCACCCTGCCCGAGCACAACGCCGACACCCGCCGCGCCGCCGAGTTTGTCGCCGCCGAGCTCCGCCGCATCGGAATGGAGAACGTCCGCCTGATCGAGACCAGTTCCGCCGCGCATCCCGACGGCCATCCGCTGGTCTACGCCGACCATCTCCGCGCCACGCCCATTAATGGCAAGCCTGCGCCCACTGTGCTGCTCTACGCTCACTACGACGTCCAGCCGCCCGACCCGCTCGACGAGTGGCTCTCGCCGCCCTTCGAGCCCACTGAGCGCGACGGCAACATCTACGCGCGCGGCGCAGTCGACGACAAGGGCCAGCTCTGGATGCACGTCAAGGCGCTCGAATCTCTCCTCGTCGCCACGTCCGGCAAACTCCCCATCAACATCCGCGTCATCCTCGAGGGTGAAGAAGAAGTTGGAGGGGAGGGAATCGCCGCCTTCGTCCGCGAGCATCCGGCCCAGCTCGCCGCAGATGTCGCCCTGGTCTCCGACTCGGAAATGTTTGCGCCTGATCTGCCCACCCTCTGCGTCGGCCTGCGCGGCATGATCTACACCGAAATCGAGGCCCGCGGCGCGCGTACCGACCTCCACTCCGGCATGTACGGCGGCGCTGCGCCTAACCCCTTCTTCGCCCTCTGCGAAATCATCGCCAAGCTCAAGGACGCCAATGGCCGCATCCTCATCCCCGGCTTCTACGACCAAGTCGCCACGCCCACCCCCGCCGAACTCGCCGCCTGGAAATCCCTCCCCTTCGACGAGGAGCACTACCGCCAGACCGAAGTCGGCTCAACTGTCCTCACCGGCGAGCCCGGCTACTCCGTCCTTGAACGCACCTGGGCGCGCCCCACGCTGGAAGTCCACGGCATGCCCGGCGGCTTCATCGGCGCTGGCGCCAAAACCGTCATCCCCGCCCGCGCCTCCGCCAAGGTGTCCATGCGCCTGGTCCCCGACCAGACCCCTGCCGAGACCTTCGCCCTCTACAAGTCCTACGTCGAATCCCTCTGCCCCGCCGGAATAACGCTCGACGTCCGCCTCATTCACATGGGCGACGCCATCGTCGTCTCCACCGACAATCCATACGTTCGCGCCGCGACCGCCGCCATGCACGACGTATTCAAGAAGGACACCGTCTTTATTCGCAGCGGCGGTTCCATCCCCATCGTCGGCGACTTCATCCGCGAGCTGGGCACGCCCACCATCCTGATGGGCTTCGGCCTGCCCGACGACAACCTCCACGCCCCCAACGAGAAATTCCACCTCGCCAACTTCTACCGAGGCATCGAGTCCATCATCCGCTTCCTCACCAACCTCGCCCCGTGATGGCCGAACCTGTCTTGACTCCGCTTCCCATCTCCGGCTACGTCCTCGCAGGCGGCCGCAGCTCCCGCATGGGAACCGACAAGGCCCTCCTGCAACTAGCCGGAAAACCCCTCATCGCCCACGCCGTCGCCAAGCTCCGCCGCATCTGCACCGACGTTTATATCCTCGGCGGCAACGCCGCGCTCGCCGCCTATGCTCCGCTCGTCCCCGACCTGCACTCCGGCTGCGGTCCGGTCGGTGGCATTGAAGCCGCGCTCACCCACTCCTCGCACGACTGGAACCTCATCCTCGCCGTCGATCTGCCCTTCCTTCCCGCGGCGATCCTCCACCGCTGGTCCGCCCGCACCATCGCGCGCGACCAAACTACCCGCGTAGCCATGTTCACCGCCGACGGCCGCCCGCAGCCCGCAGTCTGCCTGCTCCACCGGCAGATAGCTCCATCCATCGCCGCCGCCATAGCGCTGGAGGAGTTCAAGCTTCTGCCAGTCCTCGAAGCCGCAGCCCATGTGCTCGCCCTGCAGCAAGACCAGCCCGTCGATCAAATCCTCGCCAACCGCCTCACTCCCGCCGATTTCTCCCGATCAGACCTCGACGACGGCCTCGCCCTTACCGCCGCCCAGCAAGCCTCCCAATCCCTTTGGTTCACCAACCTCAATACTCGGCAGGACTTCGCCCTCGCCGAAGCCTGCATCGCCGCCCTCGACACCTGAATCTCTCAGGTTTTCCCGGGATTGTCCCTTATCGTGCATCATAGAGACACACCTATGGCAGAACCGGATCGCAAGCCGGGCGAATGCGCCTACCCCGGCGCCAACAATTCGCCGCAGGACATCCCGCCCACCGACGCGCCGCTCCAGCAGGAAGACCTCACCTCCGAAGTCGCTCCCGAGGACAAGGAGACCGTCCAGGAGTTCATGGCCGAGGCTGCTCAGCAGAACGAGGCCGCCAACGAGGCCGTACCCGACCGCCGCAATCAACCCGGCCCCTACATCGCCTTCGAACACGTCTCCAAGTCCTTCGGCAGCCTGGTCGTCCTCGACGACGTCAGCTTTTCCGTACCGCCTGGCGAAACCCTCTGCATCCTCGGACGCTCCGGCGTTGGTAAGTCCGTCTCCTTGCAGATCCTGATGGGCTTCCTGCGCGCCGATTCAGGCAGGGTGATGGTCGCCGGCGAGGACATCTGCGGATTCAACGAGAAGCAATTGCAGGAAGTCCGGCGCAAGGTCACCATGGTCTTCCAGAACGGCGCGCTCTTCGACTCCATCACCGTCGGCGAAAATGTTGCCTTCCCTCTGCGCGAGCGCCACGACCTCGCCGAGGACCAGATCCAGCAAATCGTCCGCGGCATGCTCGAAATGGTCGGTGTCGCCGGCATGGAGGATGTCCTGCCCTCCGACCTCTCCACCGGCATGAAGCGCTCCGTCGCCATCGCCCGTGCGCTCGCCGCCCAGCCTGAGGCCGTCCTCTACGACGAGCCCACCACCATGGTCGACCCGCTTATGGGCCACCTTCTCGGCAGCCTCATCGAGCGTCTGAAAACCCAACTGCACCTCACCAGCATCGTAGTAACGCACGATATGCGTTTCGCCCGCAAACTGGCCGATAGAGTCGTCTTCCTCCACCAGGGGAAGGCCCGCTTCTTCGGCACCATGGAAGCGCTGGATCGCAGTGATGACCCTGTATTGCAGGAATTCCTGGCCCTGGACGCTCTGGTTCTACCCGCATAGCTCTCTGTCGCCTGCGCCACCTTACTCACGTAGCCAACGAAGGGATTGCCATGTATCTTTGTTTTCAGTATCCTCGAATAAAGTTTAGAAGGCTGGCAGGGTTCACTCCATTTGCTTCAAATCAGACACATCTCACTCGGGATGGGTCCTTTCAATTAGTGGCATTGAGTGCAGTCTCCCCGTAGCGAGAGTAATTCGGAATTCGTGGGTTTCCAGTATTCAGATCCACTGATCGCGATTTCTCAACCCTCAGGAACTGTGAAGCTGCTTAACGCCGGGAATCATCCGGCAACAATGTTTCGGCGTGCAGATTGCGCGTCGATGGAGTGAGAGAGCCGTTCGCCATGGCGACACCGGATTATCTCGAGCAAGTTGTAGTGTCTGGGCGAAGTCGGCCGATGCTCACGGAGGCGCCGCCGGTTCGTCTGGGGGTGTTTCACCGTCCTTCGGTTACCAGTCTCTTCTGGGCCACCCTCGATCTCTTAACTGTTGCCATTGCCGCTGCTATCGCGCTGCGTTTCCGGGTCGGCGCCCCCAGCGATCTGCACCCGGCTGCTTTGCACCTCTACCTGAACGCGCAGCGGATGATGTTCGTCTATGTGGCCTGGTTCGGCCTGCTCCTAGTCATTCTGGCGCGATCGTACGGGCTCTACGGCCCCATCCTCAACCGCAGTGGCCTCAACGAGCAGCGTTTGACCGTGCAGGCTTCGCTCACCGCCGGTCTCCTGCTATGCGGGACGCTTTATCTCCGCCACGCAGAAATGATCTCCCGCGAGATCATACTTCTTCTGGTCGTCTTCGCCACCGCCCTCCTCTGCATCCGGCGCGCCATCTGGCGCAAGGTGGTTTACAGCCGCTACCGCGAAGGCGTGGAAACTCGCAACGTCCTCATCGTCGGCGCCGGGCGCGTCGCCCACGCATTGCGCAATCATCTCGAATCGCTCCGCCACCTCGGATTCCGCTTCAAGGGCTTCGTCGCTCTTACCGAGCACGAGGCCGAGTCCGGCGATGCCGACATCATCGGAGACGTGCGCAACTGCCTTCCCCTCGCCCGCTCCCTCTTCGTCGACGAAATCTTCTTCTCTGTACCCGCCGAAAAGAAGCTGGTCATCGGCGTGGTGGAGGAGGCGCGCGCCATCGGCATCGACGTCCGCGTCGTGCCCGACCTCTACGACGGCCTCGCCTGGAACGCCCCGGTCGAGTACATCGGCCAGTTTCCCACCATCCCGCTGCACCGGCGTGACCTCCCCATCGGCACATTCCTGCTCAAGCGCACCCTCGACGTTACCGGTGCCACTCTCGCCATGCTCCTCGGCTGGCCCGTCGTACTCATTCTGGTTGCCGCTATCAAACTCGACTCGCGTGGCCCCGTTTTCTATCGCGCCCAACGCACCGGCCGCAAGGGCCGCACCTTCACCTGCTACAAGTTCCGCACCATGTGCGCCGACGCAGACAAACTCAGAGACAAGCTCAAAGACCAGAACGAGCGCGACGGCATACTCTTCAAGATTGCCAACGATCCGCGCATCACACGCGTTGGCCGGGTACTGCGCAAGTATTCGCTCGACGAACTGCCCCAGTTCTACAACGTCCTCCGCGGAGACATGAGCCTGGTCGGCCCGCGCCCGCCCCTGGCCAGCGAGGTCGAGCAGTACGACCTGGCGCATCTCCGCCGACTGGATGTCCTTCCCGGCATGACCGGACTCTGGCAGGTCGAAGCCCGCCAGGACCCTTCCTTCGACAGCTATATCTCCCTCGATACCGCTTACGTCGAAAACTGGAGCCTCTGGCTCGATATGAAGATCCTCGCCCGCACCGTTGGCGTAGTCCTCTCCGGCACCGGCTCCTAAGGACAGTTGATAGTTGTTAGTTGCTGGTTGTTAGTTGAAAACCCCTTCCAACAGAAATCACAGCCCGGGCAGTAAACTGGAAGTAGTTGCCGGTTGTCGTTGTCAACTAACCACTAGCAACTGGCAACTGCCTTTCGGTAGTTGCCGGTTCTTGCTTTCAACTAACAACTAGCAGTTAACAACTGCCTTTATGATTCTCGCCCTCGCCCAAATCAATCCGACCGTCGGAGACTTCGCCGGCAACGCGCGCCTCATCCTCGACTTCACCGCCCGCGCCGCCGCCCCCAATTCAGGTCCGCCCGCCGACCTCGTCATCTTCCCCGAACTCGCAGTCTGCGGGTATCCGCCCGCCGACCTCCTCGAAAAGGCCTCTTTCCTCGCCCGCGCCCGGCAGACCCTCGATGAGATCGCCGCTCACACCACCACCGGCCCGGCAATTCTCTGCGGAACTGCCCTCGCCGTCGTCTCCACGGAAGGCCAGCCGCCTGTCGGCAAGCGTGCCCGCAACATCGCCGCGCTCCTCTCCGGCGGCCGCGTCACTTTCCTCCAGCAAAAAATGCTTCTGCCGTTCTACGACGTCTTCGACGAGCAGCGCTACTTCGAGCCCGCCCAGCACCAGACCCTGGCCCTGCTCAACGGGCAACCTCTCGCCATCACCATCTGCGAGGACGCCTGGAACGACAAGGGCTTCTGGCCGCGACTGCTCTACCCAGTCGACCCCGTCGACGAACTCATGCGCCAGTGGGCCACCCTCCCCGATCCCATCGCCGTCCATCCGCGCCTCATCCTCAACATCGCCGCCTCGCCCTTCTGGGCCGGCAAGCGCCTGCTGCGCCAGAACATGCTGGCCGCCATCGCCCGCCGCCACTCCGCCTATGTCGTGATGGTCAACCAGGTCGGCGGCAACGACTCGCTCGTCTTCGACGGCTCTTCCATCGTCCTCGGACCCACCGGCGATCTCATCGCCCAGGCCTCATCCTTTACTGAAGACCTGGTCTTCTTCGACGCGGACCAGCCTTTCGCGCACATCCCCAACACCGAAGACCCCGGCGACATCCCCGCTACCTGGTCCGCTCTCGTCCTCGGCACTCGCGACTACGTCCGCAAATGCGGCTTCACCAGAGCCCTCGTCGCCCTATCCGGTGGCATCGACTCCGCCCTCGTCGCTGCCATCGCCGTCGAAGCTCTCGGCGCCGAAAACGTCCTCGGCATCGGCATGCCCAGCGAGTTCTCCTCCGCCGGCTCCATCGACGACGCTCGCGCGCTCGCCGCCAATCTTGGCATCCAGTTTGAACTCGTCTCCATCCAGGATGTCTTCCAGCACTACCAGAGCACCCTCGAGCCCCTTTTCGCCGGCACGCCCTTCGGCCTCGCCGAAGAGAACCTCCAGTCGCGCATCCGCGGCGCCCTGCTGATGGCGCTCTCCAACAAGTTCGGCGCGCTCGTCCTCACCACCGGCAACAAGTCCGAGATGTCCACCGGCTACTGCACCCTCTACGGCGACATGGTCGGCGCCCTCGCCGTCATCGGCGACGTCTTCAAGACCCGCGTCTACGCCCTCAGCCGCCATGCCAACCGCGATCGCAAAATCATTCCCCGCAACACCATCGCCAAGCCCCCCTCCGCCGAACTCCGCCCCGGCCAGCGCGACACCGACTCGCTCCCGCCCTACGACATCCTCGACCCAATTCTGGAAGCCTATGTCGAGCGCTACTGCTCCGCCGACCAAATCCTTGCAGCCCGCACCGAAGCAGGCGACAAAATTGATCTCGCCCTCATCCGCCGCGTTCTCTCCCTGGTCGAGCGCAGCGAATACAAGCGCCAGCAGGCCGCCCCTGTGCTCAAAGTCACGCAGAAATCCTTCGGCACCGGCCGCCGCTTCCCCATTGCCGTCAAAGTCGAACTCTAGATCCGACCTGGCTGCCCCGCGCCTCCGGCAATCGTCAAAACCGTTGCAGCATCGAATCGGCGCGCGCCATTCCGCCGTCCTCGATAGAATGGAATGGCAGAACTTGCCTCCGAAACCCATACCCCGAAAAAGGACACCATTTTGAATCGCACAGCTTCGCAGTTGAACTCACTTCCGGGCTGGGTCCCGGCCGCAGCGCTCGCAGTCATCCTCTCACTCACCGCCTCCGCCGCATTCGCCCAGGACGCCGGTGTCCCCGCCGCTCCTGCGCCCCAGGCGCCCGCGGCCCAGAGCCCCGCGGCGGCCCCTCCCTCCGCGCCTGCCCCCGCTCCCGCCGCGCCGGTCGATCCGCTACCACCGGTTAACCCCAGGTTCTTCACCGCGCCCACGCCCACGGTCGCCACCGTCAACTCGTTCCTCAATCAGGTGTGGGGCTCCGACACCAATCGCCTCTGGCGCGTCGAGGGCATTCAGACCACCTCCGCTCCCGGCGTCGTCAAGGTCACTGTCTTCATCACCACCAAGGACCCCAAGGCGCAGTTGCAGGCCGCCACCTTCTTCGTCACGCCCGACGGTAAGCACGCCATCGGCGAGGGCGCAGGAGGCGTCGTTCCCTTTGGCGCGACTCCCTTCGCCGACACCCGCGACCTGCTCAAGCAGCGCGCCAACGGCGCCTGGCGCGGCGCACCCGGCAAGGACCTCGAACTCGTCGAGTTTGCCGACCTGCAATGCCCGCACTGCAAAGAAGTCCAATCCGTCATGGACGACATCGTCAAGGACTTCCCCAAAGCTCACGTCGTCTTCCAGCTCTTCCCGCTGGTGGAGATTCATTCTTCCGCATTCAAGGCCGCGGCCTACGGCGTCTGCGCTCAGAAGCAGTCGAATGACGGCTTCTTCAAGTTCGCCGCGGGCGTCTTCGAAACTCAGGAAGGTCTATCGCCCACCACCGACGATACCGTGCTCAAAGCCGCAGCCATGCGTGCCGGCCTCAACGCCGAAGCCATCGCCGCCTGCGCCGCCACCCAGGCCACCAAAGACATCGTCAACGCCGACATCAAACTCGCCGAGGACGCCGGCGTCGAGCAGACGCCTATGCTCTCCGCCAACGGCCGCCTGCTCCCCATCTCCGGCGTATCCTACGAAGCCATCAAGCAGCTCATCCAGTTCCAGGCCACGCTCGACGGCGTCGACTCCGGCGCAACCGCCGAAACCCTCGCCCCCAAGCCCGAACAGCCGAAGCTGACCGATCTTCCCAAGTAGCCCGGGTGCCCACAGCCTGCCCTGAGCCTGTCGAAGGGATCGACTCGGACGATGTCTGCCGTCGCGTCGATCGTGGGGCAGACTCTTTTACTCGCGCAAACTGCTTCACTTCTACCGCCTAAGGGTGATAGACGGCACCCTCAGCCGCGCATAACCTTCTCGCCAGCATGCGACTTCTTCGCAGACGGATCAACACCTTCTTCGCGCTCCAGGCGATCCTCCTGTTCATGGCAGGTCTGCGCGTCCTGGTCGACACCAGGTTCGCGCAGCGCGGCATCTCTCCGCTTCGTCACTGGATATTTCTCACCGGCTATCTCCTGCTCTCCCTGGTGTTTATCAAGGCGTGGCGGGTCACTCTTAAGCCCAGCCCATTTCGGCAGGCATGGGGCATCGCCGCCGCCATCATCTCCATCCTTGCCGGTCTCTATCTGCTCTGGGTCGCACACTCCACCCACACCTTTGCCGTCCCTGCTCTCACCGTGCTCCTGATCGGCCTGGCGACCGTCTTTCTGCTCTTCCAGGGCCGCACCGCGTCCGATCGCCCCGTCGTATCCCCGACCGTCCCCGCCTCCACACCGGACGAACCCGGGCCGCAACCGCTGGCCGAGGGCCATCTCACCAGCCCCGCATCTACATCGGTAGCGTCATAGACATACCGCTCCATCCCCGCTAACCTCCATCCAGAATGCGTGCGCTCCGATCCCCGCTCCGTTGGTCCTTCGCCCTTACGGCGATGTTCCTCTTTCCCACCGCTATCGCCCTCTTCATCCATCAGATAGGCGCCCGGAGCGCGCCTGCGCTCTTCGCCTGCGCAACCTTCGCCGGCCTGCTCTCCGCCGGGCTGCTGTTTACCATGGCCTGCTGGACCACCCGCAACCCTTCCGCCATCCGCAGCCCCTGGGCCATCGCAGCCTGTTTGGTCGACATAGCCGCCGGCCTGTTCGTCTTCCGCTTCGCCCGCCACATCACGTTGGCTAGCCCGGAGCCGCTCCTGATCGCAGCCGGCATCGCCGGCCTCATCGTCTTTTCCCGCCGCGACACCGTCTCCGCACCCCCGGTCGCCCCCGCCAAACCCGCGCCTGTCCCCGGCGACCGCACCAGCCCCTGGTTCGACCGCGCCGCCACCCTCCTCTTTATCCTCGCCACCTGGAAGGTCATCAGTCTTTGGAGCCCATGGGCTCGCATTCACCATCTGCCCACTGTCTCCGGCATGCTCTGGCTTCTGCTCATCGCCCTCGTCACCCTGGTTACCGCTGTGCTCCACGAGGGCGGCCACGCGCTCGTCGCCCGCGCCTTCCGGATGCATCTGCTCAGCTTCAACGCCGGCCCATTCCAGTGGCGCAAGCAGGCAGGGAAGTGGACCCTCCGTTTCAAGACCTCCGCAGTCATCGGCGGCAATGTCCACGTCCAGCCCACCCATCCCGGCCAGCCCGCCTGGCACGACATCTGCATGGTCGCCGCCGGCCCCATGGTCAACATCTGCACCGGCCCGCTCTTCCTCTGGGCCGCGCTCCACGCTCAGGGAGCGCCCTGGCAGCCGGCCTGGTTCTTCCTCGCCCTTATGGCCTCGTTCTCGTTCCTCGCCGCCGCCTTCAACCTGCTCCCGTTCCGCTCCGCCACCGGCTCCTACTCCGACGGCGCCCGCATCCTGCAACTCCTCACCAACAGCCCCGTCGTCGAACTCCAGCGCGCCACCCGCCGCCTCCAGCCCGCCGAGGGCTGACAGGCGACCGCGAAGGCGTGCCCGAAAACCGCCCGCTTTCACCCGAAGCGCTGACCTTGCCGAAGACCCGATGTCGCAGGCGTTTACCGCCGCAACGTATTGCGTCGCGCCCACCGCGCCGAGAACAACGCCCCCACCCCACCCACCAGCGCCAGCACCACCGTCGGGTTTTCCGGCGAATCCGTGCACCCCGTCTGCGCCCGCAGCGGCAACGCAACCAGCAGAACCAACCCACAACCAAGAAACAGGTAAATCGAACGCTTCATCGCTACCCTCACTCGTCCATCCGCAAAATCGAGCCACCGACCCGCCACAGCACTCCGTCTCGCCATCCCTTAGGAAACCTACGGCCGCGTCCCCAGCATGTTGTTCTTCGCGCCTACCGACAGAGGCGTCACCACCGGCGCTGCCACCCCTATGATCTCGTTGACGGAATTGCTGTCCACTGTGGTCCAGACATCCCCGGAGCCATCGACAGCGATCGAGAGGATCGGATTCTGATCCCCCGTGCGAAGGCCGCTCCCCCCAGAGAGGAGGATTCCCGAGTTATTGAACTCGACGATATTCTCGCTCGTATCTGCCCCCACCCACACGTTGCCGGCCCCATCCACCGAAAGGCAATAGGGAGCGACCAAGCCAGCACCGGCGGTAAAGCCACTGGAAGGAGATAGCGCCACGCCGGCACTAGACACCTTGCTGACGCTGTTACCCACGTTATTTGTGACCCAACCATTGCCCGAGCCGTCGATTGCAATAGCCCACGGATAGTCTAGGCCGCCACCGGGTTGCACCAAGTACCCGGTTCCCCCATTCGCCGCGGTCGAGAACATGGTAAGGAAGTTCGGAGTGGAGGAAAAATATGGAGCGACCCAGACATTCCCCGATGAATCGGCAGCGCCACCAGCGTATCCTCCAGGGTTGTCCCATTGCGCCGACGAAGGAATAACCCCAACAAGAAGCCCGCTATTCCCGAATTCTGCGATATCGTTAAATGTTGGCACCCAGACGTTCCCCGACCCGTCGACAACAATCCCATTAGCCCCGGCCGTAACCGATCCCCCTCCGTTTATGGAGACGTCATAGCTCCCAAGGAAACCGCCGGCACCGGAGAACTCGACAATACCTGGCGTGCCTCCGCCCGTGAACCATGCGTTGCCCGATGGATCGATTGCCACGCGCTGAGGGCTGGTCAAGAAGCCGCTACCCGAATAACCGCCCGTCCCTGACAGGATCGCGCCTGTGCTCGACAACTCGATCGCACCGTTCGCAGCATATTCCGCAACCCACGCATCCCCGTTCCCATCGATGGCCAGGGTGCTGAAGGACAGGGTCAATCCTCCCCCGGTGAAGGAAATCTGCACCGTCCAGTCCTTCGGCTGCGCGGTCAGCGCAGGTGCGAACGGTGGCGTCGACGACGAGAGCGCGTACAATTCTGCCACATTCGTCACCGGAGATTGCGCGATACTGATCGCGGCTTTTGCGGTATCGAACGACGACACACGTGTGGCGATCTCCAACTGGTAGCACGGTGCCGGACTCACGAGAGACCCATTCGAATTCACGCACGCCGCCAATATATTCGCCAGCGTATTGATCTCCGCCTGCGGCACCGCCCCATTTCCTGCCGGAGTCGTCGCCAGTGCCACGCCCGTCGAGATCGTCTCCAAATTCGCCGCATTCGCAAACGCATTGGCAATCCCGGTCAGAGCCAGCGCCGTCCCCGAACTCCCCACATGCGTCGCATCGGTCGCAAACCCCGCCATCGCATACGCCGCCGCCACCGTCGACACCTCATTCACCACGATGTACGAGATCGGCGTACTCCCAGACAGAAAATTCCCGCCGGTCGGGCAGCTCCCCAGCGCCGCCATCAACCCCGCCGCCGCATTCGCGCCCGTCCCCAGCCCTGGGTCCCCGCCTAGCGAATACAAATACACCTGCTGTCCCGCTGTGCACGTGTAGTCGCCCGAAATCGAAAAGTTCCCACCAGAGTCCGTCGTCACATAGTAGTCGCCATTGGTCGCCGTCCCGCCCTGGTCAAGCGTCCCACTCGTCAGCAGCGACTGCGACATATTGCTCGCCGACGCCACAATCCCCCTCCCTCCATACGCCGCCGCTCCCGCTCCCCCCGCACCCGACGCCGCCGCGAACAGATACACATGCGCCCCAGCAATCGGGTTCTGCCCCCCATGCACCACTCCCGTCAGCTTCGCCCCTGCCACCCCCACCTGCTGCGGACCCTCAGTCTCGTTTCCGCCAACCACCCCACCCGAACAACCCGCCAGCAACACCAATCCGCACGCCGCAAGTATCAGGCCCGCACGCATAAGCTCTCCCGGAAATTCGGCACAAGGTTACACCCACCACCCGGCCCACCCTGTATCCACCGTCACACGTCACCAGCGCAGATAGCTAGGAAAGTTTGTTTAAGCCCGTATACACGGAGCCGCAAGTCGCCCCCCATCAATCAATCATGGGTATATACCCAGGGGATGGCAACGCTCATTTGATATACATAAACCGCAGCAGAAACAGCATCGCCAAAAGATACAACATCCAGTGCTGCCGCCGCCCGCGCCCGGTTGCCAGCTCCAGTGCCGCGTAGCTGATCAGCCCGAACGACAGCCCGGTCGCAATTGAGTAGGTCAGTGGAATCGTGATCAGCGTCAGGAACGCCGGAATCGCCACTCGCGGCTCCAACCAGTCGATCCGCGCCGCACCGCCCAGCATCAGCGCCCCCACCAGGATCAGCGCCGGCGCCGTGGCAAAGTCGGGGATCGCTCCCACCACCGGAGCCACGAAGATCGCAACCAGGAACAGCAGTCCGGTCACGATCGCGGTCACACCGGTCCGTCCGCCTGCCGCCACGCCCGCCGACGACTCGATGTAGCTGGTCACCGTCGACGTCCCCGCCAGCGACCCGATCACGGTCGAGGTCGCATCGGCGAAGAAGATCTTGTCCAGCCGCGGAATGGTGTGGTCGTCGGCAATCAGCCCGGCGCGCTCGGTCACCGCCACCAGCGTCCCAATGTTGTCGAACAGGTCCACAAACAGAAACACAAAGATGATCTCCAGCGCATTCATCTTCAGCGCTCCGCGAATGTCCAGATGGAACAACGTATCGCGGATAGCCATCGGATTGAAGGTCGACGGAGTGTACTTCACCTGGTGCATCAGGATCCCCGCTGCCAGCGTGGCCAGCACGCCGATCAGCATCGACGCCCGCACCCGGTACGCCTGCAGCACCGCGATCAGCACGATGCCGAAGATCGCAAGCTGCGTTTCGTGCGCGTGCAGGTTGCCCAGCGTCACCGTGGTCGCCGCACTGGGCACAATGATCTGCGCATTCCTCAGCCCGATAAACGCAATGAACAGCCCGATTCCGCCCGCAACTGCCGCGTGCAACTGGTGCGGGATCGCCGCCACCAGCTTCTGGCGAATGCCGCCGACGGTCAGCAGCAGGAAGATGACGCCGGAGAGAAACACCGCACCCAGCGCCGTCTGCCAGGGCACGCCCATGCCTTTCACCACGGTGTAGGTAAAGTACGCATTCAGCCCCATGCCCGGCGCCAGCGCCAGCGGATAGTTGGCCAGCGCACCCATCAGGATCGACCCGATCGCCGCGCACAGGCATGTCGACGTGGTTACGGCAGCCAGCGGCATCCCCGTCTGCGACAGGATCGCCGGATTCACGAAGATGATGTACGCCATCGTGATAAACGTGGTCAGGCCGGCCAGTATCTCCGTCCGCCACGTCGTCTCGTGGGCCGCAAAACCAAAGTATCGTTCCAGGCGGGCAAGCATAGGGATTTGGGACTCGCAGTAAAGTGAAGGGAATGGATTCTGTACAGCATAGCGCGAGAGGATGCGAATGACCGCAGACGAAGTGAAGAAAATCCTGGACCTCACGCCGCATCCCCGCGAAGGCGGCTTCTACATCCGTACTTACGAGTCGGGCGAGCTGCTGCCGCCTGCGGCCTTCGCCGACGGCCGCTATCCCGGCCCACGCCACACCGCAAGCGCCATCTACTATCTGCTGGAGCCCGGCACCTTCAGCGAGATGCATCGCCTCCGCTCCGACGAGATCTTCCACTTTTATGCGGGCGATCCAGTCGAGATGCTCCAACTCCACGCCGACGGAACCGGCTCCGTTGTCCGCATCGGCAAACGCCTGGACCTCGGCGAGCGGCCCCAGCAGATTGTTCTGCGTGGAACCATGCAGGGCTCGCGCCTGGTCCCCGGCGGTGCGTGGGCGCTGCTCGGCTGCACGGTCAGCCCCGGGTTTGAGTTTGCGGACTACGAAACCGCCACGCGCCGGGAACTCTGCGCCAAGTGGCCGGGGTTCAGCGAACTCATTCGCGAACTTACCAGGTAGTTCGACTCCTGGAGGCAAAGCCGCACGTTACCAAAGGTTGCCGATCGAATCCGCAGCCTCAAGCTTTCTCCCGCCTGCCCGATAGGTCAATCAGAGCTCACATCGACCGAGAGTCGATGCGGGGCCTATACGAAGCAATAGGAGAAAGATCCATGATGATGAAAATCAAGCAAGCGTTTGTCGCTTTCATGAAAGACGAGTCAGGCCAGGACCTCATCGAATACGCTCTGGTTGCGGGTCTGATCGGTCTCGGCGCTGTAGTTGCCATGACCGGCCTCTCCGGCAAGATCGGGAACGCGTTCAACACGGTCGGCAACAGCCTCACCAACAACATCTAGCCGGACCATTTTCCGGGTCGATTGGTCGCATAAGACATGGGAAGCGCAGGGGAGCGGGCGGGGACGCGGCGTGATGCAATGGCATCTCGCCGCCAAGCCTCCTAGTCTGCCATCCGTGAACTGCGCCGCTCGCTTCCATGAACTGTGCCCAACCGAAAAAGCAACATCACTGAAAAGACGATCCATGACGACGATGAAGAGGGCGATGGGCGTTGTTTTGATTCAGGGCGAATCCGGCCAGGATTTGACTGAGTACGCTCTGGTTGCGGGATTGGTTGGGCTGGGGTCGTTTCTGGCCATGTCCGGGTTCACCGGCCCGATCGGAGACGCCTTCAACTCTGTCGCCAACTCCCTCATCAACTTCGCCTGGTGAAGGTCTGCGAAACCGAAGTGCGCGAAGTATGCGCGAGGTATGAACGCTGTGCAGCAGCAAATGGTATTTGCGGGGACCTCGCTTCTGTGTGCCGGCATCGGCGCGGTCCATGATCTCCGCGAGGGCAGGATTCCGAACCGTGTTACCGGGCCGGCAATGGTCGCGGGACTCATAATCCACTGGATCGCCGGCGGCGGGCACGCGCTGGCAGACTCGGCGCTGGCCGGCCTGATCGCCGGCTCCATCTTCCTGATCTTCTTCGTCGCTGGAGGCATGGGTGCCGGCGACGTCAAGCTGATGGCAGCGGTCGGGTGCATCTCCGGACTGGCGCAACTCCGCCTGGTGGTCATTGCCACCGCGATTGCGGGCGGAGTGTTTGCGATTGCGGTCAGCCTCTGCCGCGGCCGCCTGCGCGAGACGCTCGGCAACGCCGGCGCTCTGCTTCTCCATCATGGCCGGCGCGGTCTTCGGCCGCACCCGGAGCTGAATCTGACCAATGCGCGTACGCTGCGCCTGCCCTTTGCGCTGCCCATCGCAGCCGGTTGTCTGTTCACGATCTGCGCCCTGACGTGGGAGGCGTATCTGTGAACCCCAAACGCATCCTTATTGCTCTTGTGCTCGCCCTTTTCGCGTCCGGCCTGTGTACCTGGATCGTTTCCAGAAAGCTGGCCGCGCCGCCTGCGCCGCCGCCGATCACTCAGTACGCAGTGCCTTCGCGCACCATTCAGGCAGGTGAAGTCCTCAACCCCGGCAATACCGAACTGCCCGCATGGCCCGGCGAAGTCCCCATCGACGGCACCTTCTCGCGGATCGCCGACGTCAACGGCCGCGCGCTTCTCTTCCCACTCGCCAAAGGACAGCCGATCGTCGATCGCGACCTCTCTGCCATTGGCTCCAGCCTGGGCCTTGCCACCAGAATTCCAGATGGCATGCGCGCCATCGCTTTGCGCTCCGACGAGGTCGTCGGCGTTGCCGGTTTTCTTCTGCCCGGCTCTCACGTCGACGTGCTGGTTACCTACAGCTCGGGCCGCTCGCCCGAGCCGCTTACGGCCACCGTGCTCGAAGACGCGGTCGTGCTTGCCACGGGCCACCAGATGGAGCCCGACCCCGAGGGAAAAACTTCGGACGTCACCGTGGTTACGCTCTTGCTCACTCCGGAGGAGTCGCAGCGCGCGGTGCTTGCCAGCACCCAGGGCGCGATCCACTTCGTCCTGCGCAACGGCGGAGATGCCGGGCGCACCGGCGAGACGATTATGCTGCTCTCGCAACTGGCCAACCGCCCCGAGACTGTGCAGAGTGCTGTCCGGCCTGCAATCCCGCAGCCTCAGGCGCCGCCCAAGCGCCACGAGATCGAAAGCGTCTTCGGGGGCGGACAATGACTTGTCAAGGCCCGAATTCGGTCCCCTTAGACGCAGCCAATCCGCGCCGAAACGCCAGCAGCCGCGCCGCCTCACTGATGGGCTTGTTGCTGATCGGTGTAGGTGCGCTGCAGCCGGCCGCTTGCCAGACGGAAGCAGTCTCAAACAAGACGCTCGCGGAGACCGAGCAAGCAGCGTCCTTGCCCCTTGCCATCCAATCCGCCACGGCGGCTGACGTGCTCCACGTGACCGTTGGCCATTCCGTCGTCCTAACCTCGGCTGTTCCGCTGCGCCGCATTTATGTTGGCAGCCCGGCCGTGCTGCAGACCTACACCTCGGGTACTGCGGAGATCGTTCTCACCGCGAAGGCCGCGGGCGTCAGCAGCATGGTGCTCTGGGGTGAGGATGGCGGCCAGCGCCTGTACACCGTCTTCGCGGACCTCGATCCCGGTGCCCTGCGCAGCTCGCTCGAACAAGCCTTTCCCGGCTCCTCCATCCGCGCCGAGGCAGGCGAAGGCAAGATATTCCTGACCGGATCGGTCGCCACCGACGCCGCGTCCGATGCGGCCTTCAAAATGGCGTCGCTCTATGCGAAGGATGTCGTCAACTCGCTGCGTGTGGTGCCCGTACATGGCAAGCAGGTGCAGCTCAAGCTCCGCATCGTGGAGGTGGACCGCACCCGCCTCGAGCAACTCGGCATCAACATCTTCGCCGGCGGCCGCACCGCGGTCCAAGCCACAACCGGACAATTCGCGAGCACCGGGGTCGCAAGCAATTCCTCCTTCAGCGTCAGCGATCCTCTGAACATCTTTCTCTACAATTCAAAGCTCAACCTTGGACTCACGATCCAGGACCTGGAGCAGAAACAGATTCTGCAGGTGCTCGCCGAGCCCACGCTGACCACGCTCAGCGGTCTGACGGCACAGTTCCTTTCCGGCGGCGAGTTCCCATTTCCGGTGGTCCAGGGCGGAAGCGCGGGAACTGCTGCCACGGTCACGATTCAGTTTCGGCCCTATGGCGTCAAGGTGGAATTCACGCCGACGGTCAACCCGGACGGTTCCATCCGGCTCAAGCTCTCGCCCGAGGTGAGCACGCTGGACTACAGCAACGCCGTCACCATCTCCGGCTTCACCATTCCGGCCCTGTCCACGCGCCGTGCTGAGACCGAGGTGGAAATTCGAGACGGTCAGAGCTTCGCGGTCAGCGGCCTGCTCGACCACCGCACTACGGAGATTATGAGCAAGGTTCCGGGCATCGCCAATCTTCCTGTGATTGGTCAGCTATTCCGGTCGAAGAACTTCAATCACTCGATCGTCGAACTCGTCATCATCGTCACCGCCAGCGTGGTGGACCCTTTGAACTCCAACCCCGGTTCGGACGCGGAGCAGCCGAGGTTCGTCGTTCCCAACCTCGACGCGGATAGCTTCGATGCGTCCACCCGCGGCAAATCACAATCGGGGACGCCCGCGAGCACACCGCAGTCCCAACCCGCGACCGGGACCAAGCCGGAGCTTCCATGACCAGCGAAATTAACTCCCCCGACCGGCCCAGCCAGGCAATCTTCAGCGTCTGCGCAGACGAGACCGTGGTCAATGCCGCCACCGCTGCAGCCGGCCAAGTCGTGGGGGCGCACTTCACCGGCGAGTTTCGCGACTACATCACGTCAGACAAGCGCCCGCAGTTCTCTCCGTTGCTGAAAAACGCTGCCTCCTGCGTCGCCCTCATCGACTTCGACCGCGACACGGAACTGGCGCTGGAGACAACGGAGCGTCTGCACCAGATATTTCTCAAGAAGATCAGCATCGTCGGTATCGGCACGCAGTTGGACGCAGGGCTTCTGCTGCGCGCTGTCCGCAAGGGATGCACGGAGTTCCTCACCAAGCCGGTCAATCCGGTCGAACTCGCCGCCTCGCTCGAGCGCTTCCACGCAGTGATGGCGGTCGATCCCCGCGCACAAAGCGGCATCGGGCGCGTGATTGCCTTCTTCGGCGCCAAGGGCGGTGTAGGCACCACGATGCTCGCCGTCCACCTGGCCACCCACCTGGTCCGCCAGCACGGCAAAAAGACACTGCTGATCGACCACAGGCCACAGCTCGGCCATGTCGCGCTATACCTCGGTCTGAAAGACACGCAGTATCACTTCGACGAACTGCTCCGCAACTCCGACCGACTCGACTCCGAACTGCTCAACGGCTTCGTCATCCGCCACCGAAGCGGTCTGGACGTCATCGCATCTCCCGAGATGTCCGGTGGGCCGCACGAACCGAAGGGGGACCAATTCGAGCAGGTCATGGACTTTCTCCGCCGCGAGTACGACTATGTCCTGATCGACTCCTCGGTGAGTTTGCAGGACTCCAAGACATCAATCGTCGACCAGTCCGACGAGATCTATATTGTCTCGACGCCGGACGTTGCCGCGCTGCGCGACCTGGCCCGGCTGGTCGAGAATCTCTCCCTCAGCGAGTCCGCAACCAGCAAGCTTCGCGTCGTGGTTAACCGTTCCACGGCTACCGATTCGGTTACGTCAGACCAGATCGAAAAAGCGGTCCGTTTTCCCATCTCGATTGCGATACCCAACAACTACTTCGAGTTGCAGCGCGCCATCAACGACGGCGAGCCGATTCCGCCGCAACGCCGGTCCGAGTTCAACCAGGCGCTAGCCCAATGGGCGAGCCGAATTGTCAACGGTATGAGCAGCCCGAAACCGCCGGCGGGAAAGCGAAGGCTGTTCGAGTTCCTGCGCTGAGAGCCGCGCCGTCAAGTCTCCAGCGAAATTGAATCGAGGTGGCCCCAATGCCCGAAGTTGCGATGTACATGACTCCGCCGACGAAGCCGGTGGCGGTCCCCGAGCTGAGGGTCACTCTGGGCGAAACGGCGCGCCACGCGCTGAAAACTTCCGTCCACCACGAACTGATCCGCCGCATGGACCTGGAAAAACTCGCCGCCATCCAGGCTGACGAACAAACCGGACGCCAGCGGCTGCTCGCCATCATCCTGCAGCTCATCGCAGAACAAAGCGCTCCGCTCAGCGCTCCGGACCGCGATCGGCTCGCGCACGACATCCTTGACGAGGTTTTCGGACTCGGACCGCTCGAGCCGCTGCTGCACGACCCCACCGTGAACGACATTCTGGTTAACACCTACAAGACCGTGTACGTCGAGCGCCGCGGAGTGATTGAGAAGACCAATATCGTCTTCAAGGACGAAGCCCACCTGATGCACATCATCGACAAGATCGTCTCGGCGGTGGGCCGCCGCATTGATGAGTCATCGCCCATGGTGGATGCCCGCCTGCTAGACGGTTCGCGCGTCAATATTGTCATACCGCCGCTCGCTGTCGACGGCCCGCTGCTTTCCATACGGCGCTTCGGCGCCATTCCACTTACCTCCGACGATCTGCTGCGCCATCGTGCGCTGACGCCGCAGATGCTCGAAATCCTGCGCAGCGCGGTCCGCGCGCGGCTCAACATCGTCGTCTCCGGCGGTACGGGCTCGGGCAAAACCACGCTGCTCAACGTGCTTTCCGGATTCATCTCCGCCGCCGAGCGCATCGTCACCATTGAAGACTCCGCGGAACTCCAGATCAAGCAGGAGCACGTAGCCCGCCTGGAGTGCCGCCCACCCAATCTTGAAGGCAAGGGGGCGATTCGCCAGCGCGAACTGGTGATCAATGCGCTGCGTATGCGCCCCGACCGCATCATCCTGGGAGAGGTTCGCGGCGAAGAGGCGCTCGATATGCTCCAGGCCATGAACACGGGCCACGACGGGTCGATCACCACCATCCACGCCAACAATCCCCGCGATGCCATCGCTCGCATTGAGACCATGGCGATGATGGGCTCGGTCTCATTACCCGAGAAGGCCATTCGTGCGCAGATCGCCTCGGCCGTCGATCTCATTGTCCAGGTCTCGCGCATGAGCGACGGCACCCGCCGCGTGACCCACATCAGCGAAATCACCGGGACCAGTGGAGACGTAATCAGCCTGCAGGACATTTACCTCTTCGAGAAGCTCGGACTGGGTCCCAGCGGCAACGTCAAGGGCCGCTTCTACTCCACCGGCATCGTGCCCAAGTTCGCGGAACGGCTGAAGGCTGCGGGAATCCCGCTTGGCCTCAACCTTCTCGACCATTCCGTCGAAGTATAGGTCAGGGAATTAGAGAGGAGAGTGCCAGCCGTGAGCCCGCTTGCCATTACGTTTCTGTTTGCGCTGGTGCCCAGCTTTGCGATTCTCATGTTTTTTACCGGCCCCGTGGCGGCGAGCAAATCGGCGCGGCGGCGACTGGTAAGAATTCAGGAGTCGGTTCAAATTCAAAAAGCCGTCGCCTATGGGGACGACCTGGGGAAAGCTGAGCAACAAGGCTTCTCCTACCGCGTTGGTGTATTCCTCGAACGTTACCGGTTCTCGAAGAAACTCCGGGTGCTCCTGATCCATGCCGACAGCAGCATGAGTGTGGGTGGCGCCGTTCTTGCATGCGTGGGCTCCGGGTTCGGTTGTGGCCTGTTCACCTTCTTCATCTCGCATGCCCTCCCATTGGCCGCTGCTGCGATCCTGGCGGGCTCAGCCCTCCCTTGCGTCCTGCTTAGGATCAAGCGCGGCCGGCGCCTCAAGGGCTTTAACGCCGCTCTGCCCGATGCCATCGACCTGATGGCCCGGTCTCTGCTGGCCGGTCACTCCATGGGCTCCTCCATCGAACTGGTGGCGGAGCAATCGCCTGAGCCGCTCGCCTTTGAATTTGTTCAGGTCTACCAGCAGCAGAGGTTGGGACTCCAGTTCCGCGATGCGCTGTTGCAGGTGGGCGCCCGCGTCCCATCCAGGGACCTGCAATTCCTCATCACGGCCATTTTGGTTCAGAAGGAGACAGGTGGCGACCTGACGGAGATCCTGACCCGGGCCTCACACGTGATCCGCGAACGTGTCCGCATCGAGGGTGAAGTCCGCACCCGGACTGCGCAGGGGCGTCTCACCGGATGGATACTTGCCCTGCTCCCGGTCGTTCTGCTCGCGCTCATCAGCTTCACCACGCCCGATTACTCAAGCGCGCTCTTTCACGACCCCATCGGGCAGAAGCTGCTCTATGCCGGCGGGACCCTTATCGTTATCGGATCGCTCATCATTCGCAAGATCGTCGATGTTCAGGTGTAACCGTCCGTCATGACCAATCTCTTCAATCTCACCTTCGGAGCAACGGTTTTTTTCGCCCTCGCGCTCGCCGTTGTTTATCTGTTTACGCGCACCTCGCGCGCAACCATGCAGCGCATCAGTGAAGTCACTTACCGCGACGGGACATACAGGAGAAATGCTCCACTGGTCCGGGCCGCGGGCCGCAGGCTGTTCGCCGTAATGCATTGGATCCGCGCACGCCTCGGCCTGGCAGATGCGGCAGACCTTCCCCAACGCCTGGCCAACGCCGGATACAAGGGCACGTTTCCCGCCGACGTCTACAACGCCGCGCGCATACTCTGCCCCATACTTGCGTTTGTCGCGGGATCTTTTGTTCCGTTAGTTCGGACGTTCTGGATGATCGCACTTCCGAGCATTGCTTTCATAGCGCCCAACATCGTACTCACCCGCTTGATCAAGCGCCGCCGCGAGAAGATCCGCAGGAGCATCCCCGACGCCATCGATCTGCTCGTGATCTGTGTCGACGCCGGCCTTGGCATCGATCAGGCGCTGCTGAGAGTCGGCGAGGAACTCGGCATTAGCCATCCCCAGATTACGGAAGAGTTGCTCCAGATAAACCGCGAGCAGCGCGCGGGGAAGCCCCGCATCCAAGCCTGGGCGGACATGGCCAAGCGCAGTGAACTCGCCGATATCGACGCCTTCGCCAGCATGTTGCTGCAGACGGAGCGTTTCGGCACGCCCATCGCGCGCGCCCTCAGCGTCTTCGCCGACACCATCCGCGTCAAGCGGCGTCAGCTCGCAGAACAGATGGCCGCAAAGACCACCGTCAAAATCATCTTCCCGCTGGTGTTCTTCATCTTTCCCAGCATCTTCATCGTTCTGCTCGGACCCGCCGCTCTCAACATCATGCGCGGCATGGCGGGCATGGGACAGTAGATACACGCGGCTTACTGAAGTGGACGAGGTTCGCGTCTAGTCAACGAACCGGCTGGTGATGCCTGCGTACGCGTCGATCCGTCGGTCGCGCAGGAAGGGCCAGTGCTGGCGCGTGATCTCGACCAGCGCTGGGTCGAGGTCGGCCATCAAAGTTTCTTCCTTGTCCTGCGACGCCTGCGCAAGAATGCGGCCAAAAGGGTCCGCGATAAAACTGCCACCCCAGAACTCGAGGCCGGAGGCTGGGGTGTGGTCGCCCGGGCCCTCGATGGTCACGCCATCATGGACGACGTCACCGTGCTCGTGGCCGACGCGGTTGACCGCGGCAACGAAGACGCCGTTGGCGATGGCGTGCGCGCGCTGCATGGTCTGCCAGGCAGAGTACTGGGCTGCGCCGAACTCGGCCTTCTCGCTGGGGTGCCAGCCAATCGCGGTGGGGTAGAAGAGGGTGTTGGCGCCCATCAGAGCCGTGAGCCGCGCGGCCTCTGGGTACCACTGGTCCCAGCAGATTAGCGTCCCTATGTTTCCGTGGCTGGTCGGAAAGGCGCGGAATCCAAGGTCGCCGGGGGTGAAGTAGAACTTTTCGTAGTAGAGCGGATCATCGGGAATGTGCATTTTGCGGTAGACCCCCACGATGTTGTCTGGGGCCTCGCTGGCATGGTCCAGTACGGCGGCGGTGTTGTGATAAAGGCCGGGCGCGCGGCGCTCGAAGAGGCTGGCAATCAGCGTGATCTTGTGTTCGCGAACGATCGCGGCGAGGCGGGCCGTGCTGGGGCCGGGAATCGACTCGGCGAGGGCAAACAGCGCATGGTCTTCGCGTTGGCAGAAATACTGTGCGCGAAAGAGCTCGGGCAGGCAGACAATCTGCGCGCCGGAGCGGGCAGCCTTGCGGACGAGGTCGGCGGCGTGGTCAAGATTCTGCGCGGTGGTGGGCGCGCAGGACATCTGAATCAAGGCGATGCGGGTTGCCGGTGCGGCCATTGCGGTGACTCCAGATGCAAGAGAAAGGCGCCGGCGAGTGCCAGCGCCTCCCCTATTCTCGCAGGTTCGGGTTATTTGTCGTCGAAGAGGAGGATAGCGCCGGCGATGGTAGTGGTCCAGCGCCCGTTCTTGTCCCCAACCGCCGACTGGGTGACGTTGGCGGTGCGAACGATTTTGTTGGAGATGCGATAAATCTCTTTTTTCTCGTCCCAGCTCTTATCGGGGTCAAAGTCAAGGTCGAGCGTGGTGGCCAACATCTCGGCGGCAAGTTCTTCCGCGTAGTCGCCGGCCTGCTCCTCGGTCTCGCCGAAGCTGTGATGTTCAGAGAGATAACCGTAGGTGTTGCGGTCGGTCGGAATGGCGACACCAATGCTGGAGACAACCAGCCGGTGAGCCTCGCGCGTGGAGTTCTCCGCAATAACGGCGAAGACTACTTCGCCTGGGTTCAGATACTTGAGTCCCTCCTTGCGGGGGATCAGTTTGCACTTCGGCGGAAAGATGGAGGAGACGCGGACCAGGTTTTGTGCAGCTATGCCGGCGTCGCGGAGAGCGAGTTCGAAGGAGGTGAGACGTTCTTTATGTTTGCCTACGCCCTTGGTGAAGAAAAGGCGCGTGGGGACCATGTTCATGCCCAATTTGGAAGACCCTCCGGAGGGATGGTGAGATGTGGCGGCCTGCGGTGTCGTGGCCGGACGCCAAGCTATGGAACTTGTCAAAGTTATCACAACGACAAGGCCAAGTGGTTACAGCTTTGGCATCGTCCAGCCGTTTCGATGCTTGAGGCGTCTGAAATGTGGTGCGCGGCGGTATGTCGGAGCCAGGGCGTGCAGCGCAAGTTAGCCCCAGGAATTGTGCAAAGGAGCCGTTAAATGCGGAGGCCGGATCCTCAGTTCGAGGTAATCTCTGGTATTTTTATCACGACGCACGATGGCTGCTCTCGGGGTCTCTGAAACTCACCAGGCATGATGGTTCCGGGGAAGGCGAGATGCGGACAACGCGCCAATCAAATCCCCGGTTTTAAGGAGCATCATGTCGAACGAATATCGTGATTTTCTGGAACTTTCGTATGCAGAGTTGGAAGATCTGAATTTGATGGCCAAGGAACAACGCAAGAACCGCGTAGCTCCCAGCGCCATCCAGGAAGAACGGTTGAAGTATCTCACCGATGAGCCGCGCATCAAGGCCGTCACCGTTCTGTTCAGCGACCTCGAAGGCCGGCTGCACATGCTCGACTACGACAAGAAGTTCCTGGTCAAGAGCTATGACAACCTGACCTTCGACGGGTCCTCGATCCGCGGCTTTACGGCGCAGAAGGAGAGCGATCTTCGCCTGGGAATCGACTGGGGTGCGTTCTACTGGGCACCAGCGGACGTATTCGGGGCGGGCAAGGTGCTGGTCTTTGGCGACGTGATCGAGAAGACGGGCGGAACGTACCGGGCGGACATTCGCGGCATCCTCAAGCAGTTCTCGAACGAGATGTACGAGAAAAACGGCTACACGCTAAATGCTGCCAACGAGATCGAGGGCTTTCTGTTTGACGGGATCGACGCAGAGCGCCAGTACCACGACACCGAGTCCTTCGAGTATGTGAACAAGGGAGGCTACTACCATTCGCTGCCTGGCGACCCGCTGCGCGAGTTTATCGATGCCACCGCGGAAGTCCAGCGGGCGATGGGGTTCCAGAATGAGAAAGACCACCCTGAGGTTGCCCCTTCGCAATTCGAGATCAACTATGGATACGGCGAGGTGGTCGCCGCTGCGGACCAGATTCAACTCTACAAGTTGATCTGCCGCACCGTCGCGACGCAGATGGGAATGACGGCGAGCTTTCTCCCGAAGCCTGTGGTTGGGGTGAACGGGAGCGGCATGCACACCAACGTGTCGGTCTCAAAGGGCTCCAAGAATCTCTTCTGGGACCCGAAGGGCGAGGAGAAGATCTCCAAGCTGGCGTGGCAGTTTGTGGACCGCGTTTTGACCCATGGACTGGATATCTGCCTGCTGATGAATTCCAGCGTCAACGCCTATCGCCGGCTGGACCCGCATTTCGAGGCGCCCAACCAGCTCAACGCTTCAGCAGTCAACCGCGGGGCAATGGTTCGGGTTCCCATCGGCAACGAGAGGTCTTCGCGTCTCGAGGTGCGGGCAGTCGCGCCGGATGCGAATCCGTACCTGGTGCTGTATTCAATCTTCAAGACCGGGCTGCATGGCGACATCTCGAAGGTCAAGAATCTGCGCGAGGCCAAGCGGTTTCTGCCGGACAACATCTATTCGGCGATCGACGACTTCCGCGACTCAGCGTGGACCACGACGCTGCTGGGCGAGGATGTGAAAGGCCGGTACGCCGACCTGAAGCAGGCCGCGGCCGACCGCTGCCCGCGGCTGCTGGGAACCATTGTGAAGGCGGCAGAGGTCCAATTCCATCACGAGATTTACAATCAGCTCCTGTGGAACAAGTTCTAGAGCAGGTGCATTTCAAGGAAGGGTCCGCTTCGGCGGGCCTTTTTCTTTTGGGCGGCATTGCCTTCGCAAGGCGGATTGCCGTATCGGTCGGCCGCCGCTTCGTTGCCATGCGTCTAACGCGGGTGATAGCCTTCGAATGCTGACTTATTTCGCTTTATCTCTGGAGTTACCCACTACATGCAGACAAGCTACAACGGCATTCCCGTACCGGCGAATGGCAAGCCGATTGAATATGCGAGCGGCATTTACACCGTTCCCGACCATCCGATCATTCCGTTTATCGAGGGCGATGGGACAGGCCGTGATATCTGGAAGGCCTCGCAGCGGGTCTTCGACGCGGCGGTGGAGAAGGCATACGGCGGCAAACGCAAGGTGGAGTGGTACGAGGTGCTGGCCGGCGAGAAGAGTTACCGCAAGTCGCAGGAGTGGCTGCCGGACGACACGGTGAAGGCGACGGTGGACTTTCGCGTGTCGATTAAAGGGCCGCTGACGACGCCAGTGGGCGGTGGTATTCGCAGTTTGAATGTAGCGCTGCGGCAGTTGATGGATCTGTATCAGTGCATCCGGCCGGTGAAGTACTACGCCGGTGTGCCGAGTCCGGTGAAGCATCCGGAGTTGGTCGATATTGTTATCTTCCGCGAGAATACCGAGGACATTTATGCGGGCATCGAGTTTCGCGAAGGCACGCCCGAGGCGAAGAAGTTTATCGCGTTTGTGAACGACGACATGCTGAAGGGCGGGAAGAAGAAAATCCGTCTGGATTCGGGCGTGGGCGTGAAGCCGATCTCGATAACGGGGTCGAAGCGGCTGGTGCGCGCGGCGATTGCGTTTGCTCTGAAGGAGGGTCGCAAGACTGTGACCCTGGTGCACAAGGGAAACATTCAGAAGTTCACCGAGGGCGCGTTTCGCGAGTGGGGATACGAGGTGGCGACCGAGGAGTTTCGCGCCGATGTGGTAACCGAGCGCGAAAGCTGGATTCTGGGCAATGTGGAAGCGAACCCAGGAATTAAGGCGGAGGAAAACGCGGCGCTGATCGAGCCGGGAATCGAGTTTGCGGCAAAGGAGTTTGGCGAATCGGTGGTAGCCGAGGTAAAGGCTGTGCTGGCCTCGATCGGCGAATCGCACGGAGCAGGGAAGTGGAAGGGCAAGGTGCTCGTGAATGACCGGATTGCCGATTCGATCTTCCAGCAGATCATCATTCGGCCCAGCGACTATTCGGTACTGGCAACGACCAACTTGAACGGCGACTACATCTCGGATGCAGCGGCCGCACAGGTCGGCGGACTCGGAATTGCTCCCGGCGCCAATGTTGGCGATGGCTTTGCGGTCTTTGAGGCGACCCATGGAACGGCGCCGAAGTACGCGGACAAGGATGTCATCAATCCCGGCTCGGTGATTCTTTCGGGCGTGATGCTGTTCGATTTTCTGGGCTGGAAAGAGGCGGCGCGGCTGATCGAGTCGTCGATGGAGAAGACGATTCGGCAGAAGTATGTGACCTACGACTTCGAGCGCCAGATGGAAGGCGCGACGAAGGCGAAGACAAGTGAGTTTGCGACGCGCATGATCGCGAATATGTGACGCTTGCAGCAGATGCGCGATTGCAAAAAGACGAGAATAGCTACAGACACTTTCACGAACTACAACTGAAGGGAAAACAGATGCGGAAGAAGGTAACGATTGTAGGTGCAGGAAATGTCGGTGCGACGGCGGCCCACTGGATTGCGGCGAAAGAACTCGCGGATGTGGTGCTGATCGATGTGATCGAGGGCGTGCCGCAGGGCAAGGCGCTCGACCTGTTGCAGGCGATGCCGATTGAGAAGCGGGATGTGGCGGTGGTCGGCACCAACGACTACGCGGATACGGCGAACTCGGACATCGTAGTGATTACGGCGGGCATTGCGCGCAAGCCGGGCATGAGCCGCGACGACCTGCTGAACACCAACTTCAAGATTATGTCGGACGTGGTGGGCAAGGCGGTGGCGGCGTCGCCGAACTGCATCCTGATTATTGTTGCCAATCCGCTGGACGCGATGGCGCAGACTGCTTACAAGAAGGCCGGATTCCCGCGCGAGCGGGTGATCGGCATGGCCGGCGTGCTGGACTCGGCGCGCTTCCGGACCTTTATTGCGGAGGAACTGAATGTGTCGGTCGAGAATGTGACCGCTTTTGTTCTTGGCGGCCATGGCGACACCATGGTTCCGCTTTCGCGCTACTCGACGGTTGCGGGAATTCCAATCACTGAGCTGATTGAACCTGCGCGGTTGAAGGAAATCGAGACGCGTACGGCCAATGGTGGAGCGGAAATTGTGAAATATCTGAAGACTGGTTCTGCTTACTACGCGCCTTCGGCGGCGACGGTCGAGATGGTCGAGGCGATTCTGAAGGACAAGAAGAAGATCCTTCCGTGTGCTGCGTATCTCGAAGGCGAGTATGGCATTTCGGGCCTCTACGTTGGCGTACCGTGCAAACTGGGCGCGAAGGGCCTGGAGCAGATCATCGAGATCAAGCTGACGGTTGAGGAACAGGCTGCGCTGAATAAGTCGGCGGATGCGGTGAAGGAGCTTTGCACGGTGATTGGAATGCAGTAAGCCAAAGGCTTAACACCGATCAACGCCGATTGAACCGATAAGACAGGAGGCCCGCCCACATCGAGCGGGCCTTCTGCTGTTTGCTAGGCGATGCGTTCGATGGTGACGGATTCGAGGACCACGGCGGTGCGGGGGCGGTCCTGGGCGCCGGTGGGAACGGTGGCGATCTTCTCGACGATTTCGTAGCCCTCGACGACTTCGCCGAAGATGGTGTGTTTGCCGGTGAGCCAGTTGGTGTCGGCGACGGTGATGAAGAACTGGCTGCCGTTGGTGTTGGGGCCGGCGTTGGCCATGGCGAGCTTGCCGGGCTTCTGGAAGTGGTGGGGCGAGCCCTTGGTCTCGTCGGCGAACTTGTAGCCGGGGCCACCCATGCCGGTGCCCTCGGGGTCACCGCCCTGGATCATGAAGTTGGGGATGACGCGGTGGAAGACGGTGCCGTCGTAGAGCTTGGCGCCCTTCTTGGAGCGTGAGTTCCACTCCTTGGTGCCTTCGGCGAGGCCGATGAAGTTGGCGACGGTCTGGGGCGCGTGCTGCTCAAACAACTCGCAGACGATGGTGCCGTGGGTGGTCTTGAAGGTGGCGTAGGTTCCGGGCTTGGTTGGCATATGACTCCAGTTGTTAGTTGCTGGTTGTTAGTTGCTAGTTGAAGACAAAGACAAAATCAAAAGCTAAGGTGCGGGCGGCGCCGGCGCTGCTGGTGCGGGCGGGTTGGGTTCCGGCGGCATGGGCTGGCCGTCGCGGACGATGGTGACGTGGTTGATGACGACGGGAGTGAGGGGCTTGTCTCTGGCGTTACGCTGGACGCGGGCGATGGAGGCGACCAGCAGGACGGAGTGGGCGTCGCACTGACCAAAGATGGTGTAGTGGCCGCTGAGTTCGTCGACGGCAGCCTCGGTGATGAAGAACTGCGAGCCGTTGGTGTTGGGGCCGGAGTTCGCGTAGGCGAGGCGACCGGGGACAGAGAAGGTCAGCGCCGGATCGATCTCGTCGTTGATAAAGTAGCCGGGATCGCCGGTGCCGTCGCCGACGGGGTCGCCGGCCTGGACCATGAAGCCGGGAATGACGCGGTGGAAGGTGAGGCCGTCGTAGAAGCGCTTGCCATGCTGCTTGGGGCCGTCCGAGGTCGCGGTCCAGTCCTTGGTGCCCTCGGCCAGGCCAATAAAGTTGGCGACTGCGTTGGGGGCCTGCTTTTCGAACGTCTTGCAGGTGAGCCGGCCCATGCTGGTGTCGATGACCACGGTTGGGCCGGTAGGGACAGGCTCGGTTCTAACGGAGGCGGTGGGTGCGTCGGGGAGATCGGCCGGCGGGGCGGATTGGGCCAGCGCGGGAATGGTAGCGAGCGCGGCACAGAGCGCGAGGGGGAGTGCGAGAGAGAGCGTTCGGCGACAGTTGCGGCGGGTCATGCGTGACGTTGTCCTGAATAATGGCACAGGGGATAGGTTAGACGAGACGTGGCGGTGCGGCAAATCTCGGGGTACCCCCTTTCCCTTCCGGCCTCTGGGGTGTGGCCAATTGAGGAGCGAACGATCCTCCCCTCAGGTATGCGCACGCTCGTCCAGTGTGGGATTTGCTCGATCTTTCCGGTTTAGCATTGGCGCACCTGCCGTTGAAGCGGGCCAAAGCATGGCTGCGGCAAGCAGCAATGACTGGCCGATCAGAAAGTAATAGTTCATCCAGGCCTGTTTGCCGGCCGCGACGAACAGCAGCAAGGCCATGCCGAAGGCGGCGGGAAAGAGCGCGGGTCGACCGGTGCCGCGTCGCGCGATCCAGGCGAGGAAGGCGAGCACGAGCAGCAGGCCGATTTTCATGTAGGGCGGATAAACGACGCCAAAGCTGAGAGCGTCCGGACGAAACGGCTGCGCGAAATGAAAGAGAACCAGGTCGTGCCACAGCGCCCCAGGGTGCGGAAACGCGAACGGAAGCAGGGTTGCCAAGGCGATGGCGACCGACGCGCCGAGCAGCCGCCAGTAAGCCTTCCACGCGAACGGCCGGAGAAGAATTCCGATAAGTGGGAGCGCCAGGAGGTCGAACTGCTTGGAAGCAAGAAAAAGACCCAGAGCCAGAGCCAGCCAGCGTGGCCGCTTGACCGCCGCATAGACCGTAGCGCAAAGCAGCATCCACACCAACGGTTCAGTCCAGCAGCGGTCTTCGACCATGAACGTTATGGGATTCAGCAGAAGTAAGGCGGCGAAACAGAGACCCGGCACATTTGGCACGACGGCAAACGCGAAGATCGCGGCCAGCATAACCGCCGCAAGGAATCCGTAGCGAACATCTCCCATGAGATAGCCGGGCACCGCAGCGAGAAAGGTCACCGGCGGATACTGAAAGCCCACTTGCACGCGGCCATTCACCACCCAGCCTGGGCCATAGAACTGTCTGGTGTGTTCCGCGTCGTAGATGTCGGCTTGCGTCGTTCCGTAGGGATTGACGCCGCGGATCAGCTTCTTCGCGGCGTCGAGTTCAAAGGTATAGCAATCGATCCGGCGGGGATCGGACTCGGAAAACTGGCCGCTTGGGGATAAGTCGTTGTCGTGGGACCGCAGCAGGTGGAAGGCTATGCCGCCGTGGAGCACGAGCAATGCCGCCAGAATCCACCATAAGCGCCTGGAGTTGCCGGGCGCGACTCGATCGGAAGCGGCCCCGTTCACGGCCATCGCCATCGCCGCAATGCCGAGCACGATAGCAGCTGCGAGCAGAGCCAGCCCGCTGGACGACAACCGCCGAGAAGCATATCGCCGGCGGCATCGCCGCCCAGCACCAACAGGCCAGCCAAACCCAGCGGAAGCGCGGGGCGCGCGCCGTACGGGCGACGGTCCGAAAGCACTTCCCACGGCCTCGTCGTCAAGCGGGGCCTCGCGCGCAAAAGCAGGCGCCGCCGATTTGTGGGGTCATCTCTTAAGAGTACAACGGGCATGCGCGGGAGCAACAAGCGACTACATAACCCCGCCCCGCGCCAGGATATTCGGGCCTTGCAGAACCAGAATGACGACCCCTCAGTACCCAGCTTTCAGCGGGAGGCGGTGGTGGGGGCTGCAGGAGCGTCGGGACGGCCGCTGTCCGGCGCGGCTGGATACGCCTTGCTGCCGTCGTTGAGTTCGAGGCGGACGTAGTCCCACACGACGCCAGTGGTGACATCGCCGGCGGGCACGGTGAAGGTGACGGAGTTCTCCCCCGGTTTCAGCAGGGAGGCGTCGAACTTCTGAACGTACTGGTACCAGACGCCCTTGTCGGTGTTGTAGCGCAGCGCGTTGGTCGCGACGGGGTGCAGAGTGCCGACGTCCTTGCCGTTGACGCCGATGGTCAGGCTGCCTGGGGCGGCGGGCGTAGTGCCATTGCCGCCGTCCGCTCCGGCCAATGCGATGCGAAGAATGGCGTCACCCTTAGTGCCTTTAGGCATGGTGAACTTGACGGTCCAGGTGGTGGCGCGGCCGTGGCCCCACGCACGCCACATGTCCTGCTGGCCGTCCGGGAGGTTGACCCAGCCGAAGCGCTGGTTGAGGGGATCTTTGGCGGCGGGGTTCTTCCAGGCGTCGGTGTCGGAGTGGGGGACTTCCTCGAAGAACCAGTCCTTGTGGTAATCGCTCTTGCCGATGGTGTAGGTGATGTCGTTGGGGAAGAGGTCGCCGTAGCGGAGCGGCCAGCCCCAGAGCCAGTAGTTCGCGCCGTCGCCCTTGTAGAACTTGTCGGCGGTGCGGTCGGGATAGCCGATCTCCCAGATCTGGCGACCGTAGCGGACGGGTTGCCAGGTAAGTTTGCCTAAATCAAGCGGCTTGCCGGCCTCGACGGTGATGTCGGTCTTGGCGTATTCGCCCAGGACGCCGTCGGCAAAGGCGTGCAGGGTGTACTTGCCCGGCCGGACGTTGGGGATGGTGAAGTGTCCATCCTCCGCGCCGTCGGCCCAGAACTGGTAGTAGTCCCCATCGTGCGGCCAAGTGACGATGTTGCCGTTGCCGGCGCGCTGCTGGAATCCGCCCGAGGTATTGATGTAGTCGGGGTGGGCGAGGCCGATGGTGAGGTGCGGCAGCCGCTTGCTGGCGGCCTGGGGATCGTCCAGCACGAGCTGGCCAGTCACCGTAGCGCGACCGTCGTGGTGCGGATAATCGACGCCCTCAACCCATTCGTAGGGCCAGGCGGTTTTGACGGCCTTGGACTTCTCGACGGCATCGTTCCAGAGCGCGAGCTGGTTGTCGCGCCAGGCCGCGGGAACTGCGGGCATGCCGCTGCCGTAAGAGGCGTGGAAGGCGTCCAGGTCAGCCGGCGTGGGGTCCTTGGCGTCTGCGAGCGAGTTGAAGTAGACGAAGATGGGGCCGACGACATGCTTCCAATCTTCGCCGGTGGGGATGTGATTGATGGCGCCGCCAGCGTAATGGCCGCTGGTCCAGTAGTCGAGCAGGGTGCCGCTCATGTGGTCGATCAGGTCGAGCTTCTCCGCGCCGCCGCCGATGTACTCGTTCGACGGGTTGATGAAGTAGACGCCGATGTGGTCTTTGGTGCTGGACCATCCCCAGGCTTGAAGCTTGTACATGACAGCGTTGTAGCTGTACTTGTGCTCGACGGAGTTGGCGTAGACGCCGCTGGTGAGGATGCGCTGCTCCTTGGCGTGAATGACCACGCCCTTGCGCAGGTCGTCATCGGAGGTCATAAGCTGGTTGCGGTCGTTGTCGACAGAGAGCCAGTCGAAGGTGCGGTTCATCGATTCGAGGATGAAGCGGCTTTCGCCTTCGCCCGCGGGCGGGTAGGAGGCCTTGTGGGTGTATTCGGCGTAGGTGTAGAAGCCGCTGGTGCCGCGCTCCAGGGTGTAGCGGGTTTCGATGTCCATGCCTCCGCCGCGCGGACCGCTGGGACGCGGACCTCCCGGGCCTCTGCCTGCGCCCGGACCGCCGGGGGCTGCGGGAACGCGCTGCTCTTGCGCCGCAGGTACACCGCTGCCCGGCGGGCCGCCCATAGGGCTGGGATTATTGAGGTCGCCGGGATTGACGCCAAGCACGGAGACCTCGGCGCGCTCGCCGCCGTTGGTCGTGGGGTCAATCGTCACCCTTGCGGTGATGGTGCCGGTGGGCGTCTGCTCCCAGTATTCGCCGCGGGTTAGGACCTCGACCCCGTGATAGACCAGCGAGGACAGGTTTCCATTGCGCTTGAGGACAGTCATCTTGACGATGCCGTTGTCCATGGTCCACGAGTCGCCGCTGTCAGTGAGGGTGACAGGCTGGTTTACGGTGACTTTGGCGACCTTCGGGGCGGCCGTCTGCGCCGGCGCGGATGGGGTGGCGACGACTGACAGAGCTAGAAACGCGGACATAGCGAGCAGGGGGGCTTTGGACATGATGCGACCTCTCATTTCAACCACTAGGACTATTTTTAGGAGCGCAAGAACTATATCAAAGAGACGAAGCCGGGTGATCCGAAGACTCAATCGGGACTGTTTCAGGAGGAAGGACGGCGGCGCACGGGATTACTTGCGCGTCCAGGCTTGTCCGTCCGTGCTGATCCAATGGTCGCCAGAGTCGGTGGTGAGTTCGAAGGTCGGGGGCTGCGGGGAGGTCGCGGCTGCTGCCTTAGCGGCAGGGAGCGGGCCGCTGAGTGAGCCGGCGCTCCTGCCAAGCAGGTGCGCATTGGGGGATGGGACGAGCGCAACTCTGATGGCGCGTCCAGTCCACTGCACCGGGACTGGCTGCCAGGTACTGCCGGCGTCTTCGCTGCGGAAGAGCGCGCCGGCGGTGTCGATGGCTAGCTGCCGGTGGGCGTTCGAGCTGATGGAGAGCGCCGGAAGATGACTGGGTAGCACGGGAAGCTGCTTCGCCTGCGAGGTGGCAGCTGCACCGGTGTCCATCGCGAGCGCGCCCACCGTTACAGCATCGGCTGCGGAGCCTGTGACGGCCTGTGGAGAGGCGGAAGAGGTGGGGACACCCTCGATGTAGTTTTCGTTGAGGTTGGTCTGGCCGGTGCCTCCGTAGATGCCGGAGTTTGCGTTGGCGGGAGGGGGTGGCGGAGGCAGAGGCGGAGCCTGCTGGGCTTGAGCGCGACCTGTATCGTACTGCGATGAGGCCGAGCGAAGTTCGCGGCGGGGGGCGTTGCCGCCGATACCGGCCAGTTGCGGCGGAGCGTCCGTGGCGATGGTGTCGGCCGGTGCCGCTGCGGCGGGCGGCGGAGGAACTGGGGCATAGCTGGCACCGGTCATGGCTCCGTGGAAGGACTTCTTCTCCAAAGGCGCGTTGGCTGCGGCCGCCATTTCAGGCTGCTTCGCCATGCCGAAGGCACGGGGCGAGGGCGCGGCCATAGCCTGTGGCGTCCGGACTGGTGCAGGAGCGGACTTTGACGAGACGGCAGGTTCGGGAAGTGGGGCGGGCGGCGGAAGCGGAGGAGTCTTGTCGGCCTGTGCCGGATTGACGACTGCGATCTGGTTGTTTGCGTTCGCGGCGTTGCGCAGGTGGACGGTGAGCAAGATGAGGCAAGCAAGCGCTGCTGCGGCGGGAAATGCCAGCATCCAGCCAGAGAACCAGGGCCGAGGTGCAGCGACCGGCTGCGGCTGGGCGGACGTTTCGAGAACGGCCGATTGTGCGAGGTAGACGACGGCGCGGCAGTCGGCGCAGGCGGCCAGATGGGCGAGCGTCGCCTGCTGTTCGTGGAGAGGCAGCGCGTGTTCGGCGAAGGCGTTGAGTTGGTCCGCGTCGGGATGCTGGCCGGGTTGGAAGAGTGTGCTCATTCGATTGCCGGAGGTTGGTTGGGTGCCGGTTCTTGCCCGGGTAGAGTCGGCTGCGTGCGCGTTGTCTGATCGGAGAACGAGGAAGTTTGCGAAGTTTGCAACTGTGTTCGCAGGTTTATTTCGAGGTCGCGTGGATCGGCGCCCAGCGCTTCCTCCGCGGCCCGCTTGCTGAGACCGCCGGACTGGAGGTTGCGCAGAAGCTGCTTGCGCAGATCGGCGGTGAGGCGTTTGAGCTTGCGGCTGACGGTGGCTTCGTGTACATGGAGAAGGCGCGAGATTTGCAACAGTGTCTGCTGGTCGAGGAAGTAGGAGGCGAGCAGGAAGCGTTCCTCAGGGGTGAGCGTTTCGAGGGTGCGCAAGACGGCAAGGGCGAGTCGGTCGAGTTCGGCCGGCAGGGGCGCGCTGGCCGGTGCGGGCGCGGCAGCGTCAAGATCGTCGAGCGGAGTTTCGCGGTGAGTGCGGCGGTGGTGGTCGATGTGGCGTTGGGCCAGCGTGGTGCGGAGCCAGCCGAGCAGGGAGCCGCGGCCAGAGTAGGACGCGAGCGGGGAGTTGCGCCGGCCACTGCGCTCGGTAAGGCCGAAGAGTTCGGCGTAGAGCGAGTCGGCGAGATCGTGACCCAGAGTGGCAGAGCCGGTGATGGCAATGGCGGCCTGGGTGAGAGGAGAGCGGTATAGGTTGAGGAAGCGCTGCCAGGCGGGATCGCGGCCGAGAGCGCAGGCCTGGGCGAGCGCGAGTTCGGGAAGGCGGAGCGCGCGGTAGAAAGCGGCTTCCTGTGCGGGAGTTGGACGGGTATCTGTATCCGTGTTTTGGGGAAGACCGCAGTGGTGCTTGGCGCCGATCGCTGCGAGCGCAACACTGAACTCTTCGCGGGTGAGAGCGCAGGATTCGGCGTCGGCAGCGATCCAGAGTTCCTGAATGAGCGCCGGCGGAAGGCCGGTGACGGTTGCGTGGGCGAGGTCGGCTTCGGAGTCCGGGGACGCGGCCAGGGTGGGTTCGGCGGACGGCAAGGGGAGGGTCAACTCGCCGGATTGGGAGGCCGTGTCCACGACTTTGAAGATACTCCAGTAGTTTGGACGTGGCACTCGGCGGGTTTGGACGCGGGCGGATAGGATTCCGCGAAAAAAACATGCAAGGTGTAGCTTGGGGCGCGTTCCTGAGTCAGGAGGCGGGCAGTGAATCCGCTGACAAGGGAGGGTTGCGATGAAGAAAGTACGAGCGATTCGGTTCGGCGCAGGGGTTTTGGCGGTGATGGCTGTGGTTCTGGCGACGGGAAGATGGCAGCCGGTGGCGGCGGGCGGGGCAGATGGGAGCGGTTACCGCGTGCTGAAGCCGATCGAGAGCGGCGACCTGACGCTGTTTCCGGTGGTGCGGGACGACGGAAAGTCGCTGCCTGGCGACCAGTTTCTGACACTCGATGAGGGCCTGAAGAACGGTGAGGTTGAGGTGACCGAGGCGGGCAAGGTGCGAGGCCTGGTGAGGTCCCGCGGCGGTGCGGTCTCGCAGGTGTACCAGGGCGACCAGGTGAATACGCTGGTGCTGGTGAACAACTCCAAGCGGCCGCTGCTGTTGCTGGCCGGCGAGATTGTGACTGGCGGCAAACAGGACCGGATCATCGCGAAGGACAGAATTGTGCCGGCGGGCGCCGACCCGATCGATCTTTCGGTGTTCTGCATCGAGCACGGACGCTGGACGGAGAGTTCGGACAAGTTCGGCACCTCGGCGAAGGCGGCGAACCAGAGCATCATGGTGCAGCCAGCGGTGCGGCAGCAGGCTATGGTGGCGAAGGACCAGCAGCAGGTGTGGGACTCGGTGAGCGGGGCGATCGGTGCGATGGCCAAGGCTGCGGCGCCGCCCCCGTCGGCGAATACGGCTGCGAGTTCGGACCACGGCGTGTATGGCGGGACCGGCTCCACAAATCTGACCGGAGCCTACATCGAGGGTGCGCCGGCGCGATCGCTGGGGACGACCAGCTATGCGAAGGCAGTGCAGTCGCAGGCCGTAGCGGCGAAGGTGGATGAGGAAGCTGCCAGCGTGGTGAAGTCGCGGGAAGAAGCGCTGAAAACATTGCGGCAGGAACATGCTGTGGGAGTGGTGGTCGCGGTGCGCGGCGAGGTGATCTGGGCGGACATCTTCTCCGATCCGGGGCTGCTGGCGCGGTACTGGACCAAGCTGGTGCGGTCGTATGCTGCGGAAGAGCTGGAAGGCGGCTCGGCGCACGGTACCGCGAGTGTGGCGGACGCGCAGCGCTTCCTCGACACGCCGACGCATGGGGCGGAAGACTCGCAGGGTGAGGTCGGGGTGTACCGCTGCCGCGAGGTGAAGTCCGGCGGAACGGACCTGTTTACGCTGGAGTCACTGCTGCCGGGCACCGGGTATGACGTGCACGTCAGCAGAGTGAAGCTGAGAGGGCAGGAGGTAAACTCGCAGATGGCACGGCCAGTCTATTAAGCAGAAACGAGGCGTAGCTGGGCCGGCGCATACGGCCCAGCCACGCGTAACTGTTCCAGGCGTCTATCCTGAAAATGTGATTGCCAGGTCAGACAGACATTTCCAGACCCTTCCTCGGAAGGGAGTACGCCGCTCCCATCTTCGAACCTTTCTTCGATGGCTTGGCCTCGCCGTGGTGCTTGCATGGTCGCTTGCTGCACTGTCCCTGGTGGCCATGCGGTGGATCGACCCGCCGACTACCGCGGTGCATGTTGAGCGGCGGATGCAGGCGTGGGTTGGCGGGAGGCCGTATCACGAGCGGTACGAATTTGTTCCGCTCAACCAGATTTCTCCCGATCTACAGCACGCGGTCATCGCCGCGGAGGACGCACGCTTCTACCAGCACCACGGATTCGATTGGCACGCGATGGAAATCGCCGCCGAAGACGATGTGGACGGCGGTCGTATTCGCGGAGGCTCCACCATTACGCAGCAGTTGGTCAAGAACCTGTTTTTCGGAACGGGCCGCTCGATCCTGCGCAAGGGCGCGGAGGCCACACTGGTGCCGGTAGCTGAGTTGGTGCTCGGCAAGCAGCGCATTCTGGAACTCTATCTCAACGAGGTGGAATGGGGGCCGGGCATTTATGGCGCAGATGCGGCAGGTCATGCGTACTACAGGACGTCGGCCAGGAATATCGGCCGGGAACAGGCGGCCCAACTCGCCGCGGTTCTGCCGCTGCCGTTGAAGAGACGGCCGGGTCGCATGGATCATTACAGCGCGATCATCCTAGAGCGGATGCGCCAGATGGGCTGGTAACCGCACCCGCGTTGATAATAGCCAACGATCGAGCCACAGCTGCGAGCGCCCCGCGTGCGAATGGTTAATAGGGTTAAGCCGGGATGAAGGGCGGGATGGTGGACGCGGAAGGAATTGAACCTTCAACCTGTCGATTAAGAGTCGAATGCTCTGCCAGTTGAGCTACGCGTCCGCTGTACTGCGGCCTCTTTGGGGGAGGGGCGATCCTGCGACGGAGCCCGGGTTTCGAGGCCTCTTGCGCGCAACCACCTTGAAAAGAATAGCACAGGTTGGTTCGGGAAAACGGCTTCGCGGAGCGCCTGCCGCATGATTCTTCAGTCGACGAAATCGACCTTTGCCCGGGTGGGAATGATGCCGCGGTCGTACCCCATCTCAAGCAGCTTGCGGATGGCATCGCGGCCGTCTTCGCCGTAGTTCAGGGTGCGGTCGTTGACGTACATGCCTACGAACTGATTGGCGAGCGCGGGGTCGAGGTCACGGGCAAACTGCATGGCGTAGCTGAGCGCTTCGTCGCGGTGATCGAGGGCGTGCTGGATGCTATCGCGCAGTGCGTTGGTGGTGATGCGCATGGTCTCTTTGCCTAATGAACGGCGGATGGCGTTGCCGCCCAAAGGCAGGGGCAGGCCGGTCTGCTCGCGCCACCACTGGCCGAGGTCGAGCGCCTTGAGCAGGCCGTTGTTGCCGTAGGTGAGCTGGCCTTCGTGGATGATGAGGCCGGCGTCGAACTCGCCCGCAACGACGGCGGGAATGATCTTGTCGAAGGGAACGACGGCGGTCTCGACTTCGGGAGCGAAGAGTTTGAGCGTGAGGAAAGCGGTGGTGAGCGTGCCGGGCACGGCGATGCGCGTCTTCTTAATGTCGGCGTGGGAGAGTTTGCGCGGCGAGACCACCATGGGGCCGTAGCCTTCGCCCACCGAGCCGCCGCAGGCCATCAGGGTGTAGTTGTCCTGCAGATAGGGATAGGCATGGAAGGAGATGGCGGTGACGTCGTAAAAAGCCTCGTGGATGGCGCGCTGATTGAGGGTCTCGATGTCAGTGAGGGTATGCGAGAACTTGAAGCCCGGGACCCGCACCTTGTTGGTGGCCAGCCCGTAGAACATGAAGGCGTCGTCGGAGTCGGGGCTGTGGGCGATAGAGATTTCCTGGATGGCGGTGCCGGTCGCGGTCATGTCTTTGGCTGTTCCTCGGGAAAGTGATGCAGTGAGTGGGGAAGTGGAGTTCAGGAGCGATGCCAGCGGCGAAGGGCGGTGAATACGCCCGCGGCGGCTGTGACTTTCAGGACTTCTCCTGGCAGGAAGGGGGCTATGGCCATGTGCCATGCGGCGCCCGGGGTGAGATGCAGAAGAAGAGCGATCCATCCGGCGCCGGTGGAGAGGATGATGACGCTGGCGGCAAATCCGGCGAAAAGCGCTGCCGGAAACTGCGAGCGGCCGAGTCGGACGGCTCGGACCAGGCTGCCCGCCGCTGCAGCTGCGAGCGGATAGGAGAACAGGTAGCCGGCGGTGGGGCCCAGCAGTTGGGCGACTCCGCCCGGGCCGTGCGGGCTGAATACCGGCAGGCCCATCGCCCCCTCCGCGAGATAGAGCAGCATGGCGGAGAAGCCGGCGGCCGGACCGAGGGCAAGGCCTATCAGAATGACGGCCAGGGTTTGCAGGGTGACCGGCACCGGCGTGAAATAAAGCGGTATGGAGACGTGCGCGCAGATGGCGACGAAGGCGGTCGCGGAGATCGCCAGAGAGATCCTGCCGGCGCGGGTCCGGGCGAACTCCCCAGGGTCCTGGGTGGCGCCGAGCTGGATCGGGAATGTGGATTGCATGGGCTATCCCTTCGATGGCGCTGCAGGTGGTCGTTCAGCGGCGCGATTCAAGTGGCAGTGCATTAGCAGAGAACGTGGTTTTGAAAGGGTCCCCGTGCGGCAAAGCAATGCGACAAGACAAGAATACCAAGCGGCGGAGAATTGTGCGCTGGGTGCCCGGACACAGACACGTTGGCGGCTTCAATTGCGACTTGCTAAGTACGAACTTGATTCCTCCCGTGCATGCCTTTGGATTTGGGTCTTGACGCGGGCGATGGCTGACTCTCAACTGGAAAAATGGAAGTGAAGTCTGCAGTTTTGAAGAGCCCGGGTCGTTTCGCGTCTTTGCGTGCGGCCTGCGGGGCCGTTTTCATCGGACGGCGGAAGGCCGCGACGCTGGCTGCTGCGGCACTCGCCCTGGCGGTTGGATATCACGTCGTCTTCGGGGCGAACGGGCTGACGGTGTTTGAGCAGAAGCGGCACGAGACCCACCAGCTAAACCAGGAGATGCAGCTACTGCAACACGAGAACGATCAGTTGCAGGGCCACGTGGACCGGCTTCAGAGCGACCCGAATGCGATCGAGCACCAGGCGCGCGAACAGCTGCACTATACGCGTCCGGGCGAGGTCATCTACGCACTGCCGGGCAAGTGAAACCGGCGCTCTGCGCTTTCCCAACGAACCTCAATCCGTCGGCGCCGCCGGCAACGTGGCCATAGCTTGGGTTGCCCGTAGTGCTTCGACGTGTTAGCGGCGGTTGTCGGTGGCGGGTTCCGGATGGATGAGGAGGCGATCGACCTCCGGCGCGTCGAGCTTGAACGCGCCTTCCAGCGCCGTAATAACAGCGTGAACGCGCGCCATAGGCAGGTCGTCGGGCAGCGTGCAATGGCAGGTGACCTGGATGTGCTCGTCAGTTCGATCGCCACTGCGGGCGCGGCGGCGAGTGACGAAGACCTCGTGAATATCGAGGATCTCCGGAAATCCAGCGGCTACACTGCGCAGGCGGACTTCGAGTTCGCGGTCGCGCTCGAGCGAAGCGGGCTGCTCGATGGTGGCAGGCTCACTCTCGATATGGGTGAGGATCGAAGAGACCGCGGGGATCTCGCGGAGCATCTCCGCCTCCAGGTTCGTGACCAGTTCGTGGGCCTGGCGCAGGGGCATCGTCTCGTCCACTTCAAGGTGCTGTTCCACGTGGAGTCCGCCGTCGATCTGCTGCACACTGATCTCGTGGATGGCGAGGTTGCGACGGGCAGCGACGGCACGGACGCGGTCGTGGATGCTCTCAGTTATGGACGCGGTCGGAACCGGGTGAATGACGACATCGGCGCCGGGAAGGTGGCGTTGGACTGCCTCGGTGGCGGCCATGGTCAGCTGCTCAGAGCGCTGGAACGTGAGGTTGCGAGGCATGCCGAGGGTGACGTCGGCGAAGTAGTTCGCGCCCGAGCGCCGGGTGCGCAAACGGTCGACAGACAACACGCCGGGGATGGCGGTGAGATCGTGAATGAGGTTGTCGCGGAGTTGGTCCTTGGTCAAGGGCTGGTCGCTGGTGGGGTCGGTGGTGGGCGTGGCATCCAGCAACGTGTCGACGGTGTAACGCGCGAGGCGCCAACTGACGCGCAGGATGACTCCGGCGACCAGGATCGCAGCGATCGGGTCGGCGTACTCGAGCCACGGCCGCGAGAAGCGCTCGCCGGCGAAGGTGGCGGCGAGGCCCAGCATTACGGCGAGCGACGCCCACATGTCGGTGGCGAAGTGGACCGAGTCGGCGGCGAGCGCGTCGGAGCGGAACTGCCGTGCGATTCGACCGAGCGTGCGGGAGCGGGTGTAATCGACAACGATGGAGCAGCAGAGCACAGCGAACGGCCACACCGAGGGCCGCAGCGCGAGGTGATGGTGAAAGACCATGCGCTGGACTGCCTCGCTGACGATCCAGAGGCACGAAGCGAACATGATGCCGGTCTCCACGAAGGCGGAAAGCGATTCAACCTTGCCGTGGCCGTAGTTGTGGTCTTCGTCGGCAGGGCGGTCCGAGACCTGCACGGAGAAGAGGGTGATGGCGGAGGCGATGAGGTCGATGGCGGAGTGCGCGGACTCGCTCAACATGCCGAGCGAGCCGGTGAGGATGCCGGTAAGCAGCTTTAGCAGCGTGACCATACCCGCGGCGATGACGGAGAAGACCGCTGCCGAGCGTTTAACCGCGTGCGGCGTGGGCGGCGTCCGGCTGGCTGCTGCTTCGTGCATGGCCGTGGGGCTCATGGGAGAAATGCTACAGGTTTGGTGACTCCAGCGCATCGGCAATCGTTACCGGGGCGATGGCTGGTTCTGGAATGAGCGTGGACTGGCGTTTGAGGTAAAACATGATGCCGGCGCCGACGAGCATGGGGACGCTAAGCATGGCGAGTCCGCGCTGGTAGTTGCCGGTGAGGTCTTTGAGCAGACCCATGAAGTAAGGGCCGATGAATCCGCCGAGGATTGAGAGGGTATTGATTGCGGCGATGGCGGCGGCAGCAGACCGGCCGCGGAAGAGCCCTTGGACGATGGCCAGCCAGGCACCCTGCATTGCGCTAAAGCTGATGCTGACACAGCAGAGCGCTGGGATGGTGATGCCGGGCGCGTTCGAAAAGCCTGCGGCGGCCAGCCCCAGCGCCATCAGGATGCACCAGGGAATGACATGCTGATGACGCTTCGCCGGTGTACGATCAGAGAACTTCGCACCCAGGAGCATTGCCGGGACGCCAAGCAGGCTGATGCCGGAAGTGATGAAGCCGATATGGGTGACGCTGAGATGGGTGGAGCTTTGGACGATCTGGGGAAGGAGCAGGACGTAGCCATAAGCGCAGGTCAGCAGCAGGAATCCGAAGATGCCGACCTGCCAGACACGCGGGTCGATGAGGATGCGGTGGATGGGCTCGGCCGGGTGGTGAATGTGGTCGCCTTCGTGCTCAACATTGCGGACGATCCAGTCTCGCTCGGGTTCTGTGAGCCAGGGTGCGTCGGTGGGCTTGTCGGGGAGCAGCAGCAGGAAGGCGACGCTGAGGAGGATAGGCGGAAGGCCTTCGACGAGGAAGAGCCACTGCCAGCCGGCGAGGTGCGCACGACCATTGAGATTCAGGAGCGCGCCGGCGACCGCACCCATAAAGACTCCGCTGAGCGGGAGAGAGATGTAGAAGCGGCCGATGGCGCGGGCGCGCTGCTCCGGCGGAAACCACTGCATGAGGTAGAAGATGACTCCGGGGAAGAAACCTGCCTCGGCCATGCCGAGAAAGAAGCGGGCGGTGTAGAACTGCCAGGGAGTGCGGACGAAGAGCATGCAGATGGCGATGAGGCCCCAGGTGAACATGATGCGCGCGAGCCAGCGGCGGGCGCCGAAGCGGTGGAGTGCGAGGTTGGAGGGCACTTCGCAGACGGCGTAGCTGAGGAAGAACAGGCCCGCGCCGAATCCATAGACCGCGCCGCTGAAGTGCAGGGCCTGGTTCATCTGCAGGCCGGCAAAGCTGATGTTGGCGCGATCCATGTAGGAGCAGCCGTAGCCCAGCGCGATCAGCGGGATCAGACGCCAAGTGGCCTTGCGCAGGGCACTGCGGGCGATGGGACTGGCGGGGCCGACAGAGTCGATCACGGTCACGACCTCGTTGGATGATGCTGGGGCCCGGGCTGCTCAGAGGATTAGACGGAAGATATCACGAAGGAAGGTTCGATGACTTGACGGCGCGATAGAGGCCCGCGGTGCCGAGTGTATAGCTGGTCCAGGCGGGGTTGGTGAAACCGGCGGCGGCGATCAATTGCTTCATATGCGGAGGGCGGGGGAAACGCTCGACGGAGTGAGGCAGGTACGAGTACGCCGCCGGATTCCGCGAGATGATGCCGCCGAGCGTGGGCAGGATGTGGTGAAAGTAGGAAGAGTAGAGCCAGCCGATGAGGCCGCCTGGATGGTTGAATTCGAGGATGGCGATCTCGCCGCCGGGGCGCAGCACGCGGTGGAGTTCGGCGAGGCCAGCGGGGTAGCTAGTGAGGTTGCGGAAGCCGAAGGCGGAGGTGGCGAGGTCGACAGAGTTGTCAGCGAGCGGGAGACGGAGGGCGTCAGCTTCGATGAGTTGGATGTTGCGGCCAGCGAACTTCTTCGCGGCGAGGGTGAGCATGGTGTGGGAGAAGTCCAGCGCCAGAATCGGCGCTGTCCCAGGTTGACGGTTGTCAGTTGCAGGTTGCGGGCGGTATTTGTCGAGGGCGAGGGTGAGATCGCCGGTGCCGCAGCAGAGGTCGAGGACCACGGCCTCGGGGCGCTGGAGGATGGGCTGGAGGGTGCGGGCGGTGCGGTTCCACCAGGTGCGGTCGAGGCCGACGGAGAGGATGTGGTTGGCGCGGTCGTAGGTGGGCGCGATGGTGGAGAACATCTGCTGGATGTTCTGGGCTGCTTCGTCGGGCGAGGATATGCCGGCGGGGCGGGCTCCGGGACTGGGATCGGTTTGGGGGGTCAACGCACCGCTCCAACTCGCATGTCGGCGAGCATGGCTTGGGTCGCGGCGAGGAGTTCGGCGTCGGTGACGTCGTAGGCGATTTCGGTGTGGCCGATGCCGGTGGTTAGGACGAAGGCGCGGCGGCCGCTGCGCTTCTTTTTGTCCCCAGAGGTGAGGGCGACTAACTTGATGGGATCGGCGCGGAAGGTCGGGATGGGGCCATAGCGAAGGATGAGATTGGCCATGCGGGCAAATTCTTCGTTGGTTATGCGGCCACGGTTGAGCGAGACGTGCAGGGCGGCGATAGAGCCCCAGGCGACGGCTTCGCCGTGGAGGAGTTTGCGGTAGTGGGTGGCGGCCTCGATGGCGTGGCCGATAGTGTGGCCGAAGTTGAGGATCATGCGCAGGCCGGATTCTCTCTCGTCTTTGGAGACGACATCGGCCTTGACCTTGACGCTCGCGGTGATTACGCGGCCTAGGGAGACGAGGTCGTACGCGAGTATTACTTTTGCATTTTGTTCTAGATAACGGAATAACTTCGCGTCATAGATGATGCCTGCCTTCACCGCTTCCTGCAGCCCGGCCCGGAGTTCGGCTGCGAGAAGGGTGCGGAGGGTGTCGATGTCGCTGTAGACGGCGAGAGGGTGGTGGAAGCTGCCGATGAGGTTCTTTCCGGTGGCGAGGTTGACGCCGGTTTTGCCGCCGAGCGAGGAATCGACTTGGGCGAGGATGGTGGTGGGCAGGCCGACGTAGCGGATGCCGCGCATGTAGATGGCGGCGAGGAAGCCGGTGACGTCGCCAATCACGCCCCCTCCGAAGGCGAGCAGTATCCCGTCGCGGTCGGCGCCGGCGAGGACGAGTTGCTGGGCGAGGGACTCGACAGTGGCCAGGCGCTTGTAGCGTTCGCCAGCGGGGAGAAAAAGGACGGGCGGCCGAGCGTCGGCTGGGAAGCTCGCGAGGAAGCGATCGTGCCAGAGGGCCCAGATCCCGGGCGAGGTGATGACGAAGGTCTTGGGTGGGCGGCCGGCGTTGAGCTTTCGCAGACGGGGGTAGAGAGTGCGGAGAAGACCGGGAGCGATGGCGACGTCGTAGTTGGCTTGCGGAGTGGTGACGCGGATGGAAGACACGGTAGTTCGATGGTATCGCAGAGAAGTTGTCAGTTGTTAGTTGCTAGTTGTTAGTTGAAAGACAAAGGCAAATTTCTGGCCGGGGATTCCGTTCGCTACGCTCAGGATGACATTGCGATGAAATGACAAAGGCCAGTGGATGGCCTAGCGTTAAGGGATGCGCGTGGTGGATTTTCTGGTGGTGGGTGGTGGGATTGCCGGGTTGCGCGCGGCGGCAGGGCTGGCGGAGGCGGGCAGCGTTCTCGTCGTCACCAAGGAGAGCCTGGCGGAATCGAACACGGCGTATGCGCAGGGCGGGATTGCCGTGGCGATGGGCGGCGACGAGGATGTGGCGCTGCATTTGGCGGACACGATTGCGGCCGGAGACGGCCTGGTGAACGAGCGGGCAGCGGCGGTGCTGGTGGAGCAGGGACCGAGGCGCGTGGAGGAACTACTGGAGTGGGGCACGGAGTTCGATCGGTACCGGCAGGGCGAGTTGATGAAGACAAGGGAGGGCGCGCACAGCCTTCCGCGGATTCTGCACGCGCATGGAGATGCTACGGGTTGGGAGATTGCGGTGTCCTTGCTGCGGCATGTGCGCGGGCTGGCACGTGTGGAATTGATGGAGTGGGCGACTACCGTGGACCTGGTGGTTGATTCTGACGCCGGGCGCGTGGTGGGCGCGACGCTGTTGGATGCGGACGGAGGGTTGCTGGAGGTGCGGGCGCGCGCAGTGCTGCTGGCAAGCGGCGGTGCGGGCCAGGTCTACAGCGAAACCACCAATCCCGCGGTGGCAACCGGGGATGGGATTGCGATGGCGTATCGCGCGGGCGCGGAGCTGATGGATATGGAGTTCATGCAGTTTCATCCGACGGCGTTTGCGCTGGAGGGGGCGCCGCGGTTCCTGATGAGCGAAGCGCTGAGAGGCGAGGGTGCGTGGCTGGTAAACCGGCACGGAGAGCGGTTTATGCATCGGTACGATGCGCGGCTGGAACTGGCGCCGCGGGATGTCGTGGCACGGGCGATTACGCGCGAGGGATTGGATGGGGGCGTGCATCTGGACATGCGCGCGGTGGGCGCGACGATTGACTTGAAGGCACGGTTTCCAGGGATATCGGCGTTCCTTTCGGGGTACGGGCTGGAACTGGCGCGGGACCTGATCCCGGTGCGGCCGGCTGCGCACTACCTGATGGGCGGGGTCCGGGCGGACGTGCATGGGAGGACGTCGCTGCCGGGGCTATTTGCGGCCGGCGAGGCCGCGTGTACAGGAGTGCATGGAGCGAACCGGCTGGCCAGCAACTCGCTGCTAGAGGGGCTGGTGTTTGGGGTGTTGGCTGCGGAGGCGATGGTTGGAGAGGTTCAAGGTTCGAGGTTCGAGGTTCGAGGCGGGAACGCCGAGATCGCTGCGGCTGCAGCAGAGGGTTCGGCGGTCGATGTTTGGATCGCGGAGTTGCAGGGGCTGATGTGGCGCGATGCGGGGCTGCTGCGGGATGGGGCTGGGTTGCGGCGCGCGCAGCAGCGGCTGGCGGCGATGCGGGGATCGGGTTCCCTAACGGCGGGGCCGCGCAAACTAACGCGAAGGACCCTGGAGGCTCGAAATCTGCATGCAGTGGCTGAGGTAATGGTGCAGGCTGCGCTGGGACGAGAAGAAAGCCGGGGTGCGCATTACCGGGTGGATTTCCCGGAGCGGGCCGGTGCGGCGCAGCACTCGGTTATGCGCGATGGCGAGTTGCGGTATGTCGACCAGTGAGGCGTTAGTAGCGTCGCTCCTGCCGATAGCCCATTCGGACTCCGTTTCTAGCCCGGGCTATGACTCTGGCTCTCGCCATCTTTTGTACTGCCTTGAATGTGAGGCGCTCGAGGAGCGTCAAGGCGAGCACCGCAGCCAATATTAGCGCAGGCGCAACCGGGAAGGGAGCGTAGTGAAAGACGGTCATGGGAGCCTCCTTCGGGTGATCGGGCGTTGACGGAAATGACGCTAGAGGTTGGCGCTGGTGGCGAACTCACTGTAGAGCGAAATGGTGAGGATAACCACGAAGGACAAAGCCGGCGCGGCGAAAAGAAGATACATTGGGCCCTCCGAGCATGGTTCGCGTGCGTGCGACGAACCTCGTCGTATGCCCGGTAGATAGCAATGGGAGGGCCAAAGTGCAGTGGATTGCGCAGCCGGGGACAAGTGTATGGTTTCAGGGGGCTTCAGCGAATGGGTTGGAAGTTTGCCTGCATCAGGACTGCGTTCTGGTTCAACCTGCGGGCGACCCGTGCCGTTTCTGGGAAAGGTTTTGCCAACTCGGGTGGCAAAGTATTTCCATTAGCGGAAGAGTTAACTTTTCCGGTTACCTGGCGCCCAGAGGGAGGCGCTGATTGTAATTGCCAGGAGCGCGAGGATGACCACGAGCGACACGGCGGGGCTGATCTCAATCCAGTGCGAGGCGAGCATCTTGACAGCGGCGAAGGCGAGCACCGCAGCCAGGCCGTAGTGAAGAAAGCGCAGCCGGGTGAGCATGCCGATCAGGAGGAAGTAGAGCGAGCGCAATCCCATGACGGCCATGATGTTGGAGGTGTAGGCGAGAAAGGGTTGGCGAGTGATGGAAAGAACGGCGGGGATGGAGTCGAGCGCAAAGACGATGTCAGTGAGTTCGATGGCGACGAGAGCAAGCAGGAGGATGGTCGCTGTGGGGCGGCCATTCTCCATGACGATGAAGTGGTCCCGGCGAGTGCTGACGGGATGAAAGCGCTTTAGCAGGGCGATCCAGCGAGGTGTAGCGGCGGGATGGTTTGGAGCGGAGGGAACGAGCAGGCGGATGGCGGCGACGAGGATGATGAGTGCGAAGACATAGTTGACCGCCTGGAAGCGGTTCAGCAGGGTGATGCCGCCGGCGATGAAGAGGCCGCGCATCAGCATGGCGCCGGCGACTCCCCAGAAGAGGACCTTGGGCTGGTGGGCACGGTCGATCTGGAAGAGGCGGAAGAGCAGAAGGAAGACGAAGAGGTTGTCGACGGACATCGACTCTTCAAGCACATAGCCGGCGAGGTACTGGACGGAGCTGGTCGCCCCGAGCGATTGGCGCAGGAAGATAGCGAAGGCCAGCGCGGCGGCAATCCAGAGCGCGGTGCAGGCGATGGCGGTGCGGAGTGGATCGCGCCCAAGCCGCTTCTGGCGGCGAGCGTAGACGAACTCGACAGCGAGCAGCAGGAGCAGGGCGAAGTGGAAGCCGATCCATTCGCTCAGGGTCGCGGACGCTTGGCTGAGAGGCGTGGGAGGCACGTTACGATGCTATCGCGAGTCGCGATCAGCGTTGGTTGATGAGGCGGATAGTTTCGAGGAAGAGGTCGGCAGAGATCTGCAGAGATTGGGGACTGATCTTGTCGATGGTGTCCTGGGCGGTGTGGTGGTAGCCGTCGGGGGTGGCGGCGGTGTGCGGGCCGTAGTCGACGTCGATGACGTCGAGGGAGGGGACGCCGCGCTTGAGGAAAGGCAGGTGGTCGTCTTCCTCGTCGCCCTCGGTCTGGAAGACGTTCGCACTGTGGTGGGTGTTGGCGGCGGCCTGGCGGAAGACGTCGCGGAGCCAGGGCGTGGAGCCCATCTCTTCGAGGATGTCGAGGTCCTTATCGCCAATCATGTCGGCGACGATGAAGGCCTTGACGCGCTTCAGAGTACCGTCAGCGTACCATTTGGCGGCCAGGTGCTTTGTGCCGTAGAGATTGTCCGTACCACCATTGGCTGTCCACGCTTTCACCGCCTCTTCGCCGTCGTCGAAGACCAGCCAGATGGAGTAGCCCTGGGGTGGGTGGTCGCGGAAGTACTTGCCGAGTTCGATGAGCAGGGCGGTGGTGCAGGCGCCGTCATTGGCCCCGACGAAAGCGATGTCCTTGAGCGGGTAGTTGGTTTCGTAATGAGACGCGAGGACGATGACGCCGTCCTTCTTGCCCGGGTAGCGCACGATGTAATTGCGCATCACCTGCGGGCCGGCCGGGGTGTTGGCGGTGAACTGGTCGGTCTCAAAGTTGCCCTTGGCGGCTTCGAGTTTGAAGTGATCCTTGATGAAGTTCTCGGCGGCCAGGTGGCCAGGCGAGCCGTTGAAGCGCTTGGGTGCGACGGCGAGGAACTGCTGCGTGAGTGAGTAGATGGCCTGGCCGCTGACGGCAGGGGCGGGCTTCTGCACGGCAACGGGTCTCTGCGCGGCAGCGGGTTGGGTGAGGGCAAGCCACAACGGAAGGCAGATACAGAGATTCCGAGCTACGCTCAGAATCGCGGGCGTTTTGCTGTTCACGGGCTGATCGGATTGGTCGAAGGTCTGGGTCATACGGCAGGTGCCTCCTTCCGCTTGCGCCGGTTGGGATGAACATACCAGGCGATGGCTACGCCGAAGAAGTAGAGGAAGAGCATGGGGCTGGCGAACAGGCACATGCTGAAAGGGTCCTGCATGGGACAGATGATGGCGGCAATGATGAAGATGGCGAGGATGGCATAGCGGAAGTGGCGCAGCAGGAATTTGGCGTCGACGATGCCGAAGAGAGCAAGGAAGAAGATGAGGATGGGTAGCTCAAAGCAGACGCCGAGACCGAGGATGATGGAAAGGAAGAAGCTGGTCCACTCATCGATCATGAGGACTGGTTGGAAGCCTTTGCCGAATCCGAAGACGAGGATCTTGACTGCGTTTTCAAGTACGTAGTGATAGCCGAACCACGCGCCGCAGAGGAAGAGTCCGACGGTGGCGCTCATGAACGGCCAGACGTACTTCTTTTCGTTCTTGTACATGCCGGGTGAGATGAAGAGCCACACCTGATAGAGGATGAAGGGGCTAGCCGCGATGGCGCCCGCCACCAGCGCCGTCTTCAGTTGGTAATTGAGGGGATCAGTTGGATGCGGGTACGAAAGACTGAGATGAAGGTCGTCCAGCGGGCGGCGAATAAAATCCATCAGGCGTGTGCGGAAGATCCAACCGAGGACCATGCCGCCGCCGAGATACATCAGGGAGTTGATGATGCGCTTGCGCAGTTCTTCGAGGTGCTCCATCAGGCTCATGCCGGGGAGTTCTGCGCGGTCGGAGACGGCTTTGCGGGCCCGGTCCAGGGCGTTGGTGTCATCCATGCAACGTCTCGGTTTCTAGCTCGGACACTTGGGCCGGAACGGCGTCGGGTGCGCTGGCCGGCGCTGAGTTGGGGATGGGCAGGCCGGTGGTTGGGGGCATGATGCTGAGGTCGCCGGAGGTCGCGATGGGAGTGGGAGCAGGAGCTGGGGCCGGTTCGGCAGCGGCTGCAGGCGAGGCCTCGGCCGGGGAGTCCGCGGGATAGTTCTGCGGGTAATCAGTCGTGGATTCGGCCGCGGAGGCGATGGAGGGCCGGGCCGGCGGCTCCTGCATGTAGCTTCCCTCGGGCGCGGACTCGGCTGGCGCAGCGATTGCCGGAGTTGGCTGCGCGGTGGCTTCGATGGCGGCAATCTGCTTCTGGCGGTCGGCCTGCTCGGAGATGCGGAGTTCCTCCTCCATCTGCGAGCGGAACTCGTTGCTGGCGCGGCGGAAATCGCCCATCAGCTTGCCGAGTTGACGCGCGAGCACAGGCAACTTCTTCGGCCCGAAGAGCAGCAGTGCGAGCAGAACGATTACGGCGCTGTCTTCAAAGCCCGGCATAGATGCCCTTATGATACGGCTTGGGTGGGGATGGAAACAAATGGGTTGCGATGCGGCTCGGCGGAGCAGGAAGCGGCGTTACGGCGGGGCAATGCATCGTTCTTGAGGCCGGATTCGTCTAAAATCAATGAAGCGCGACTCTGACGGTCGTGCCAGCACGAAGAGGGCGGCAACACCCCCGCGGATTGGGTGCCGGCTCGGAAGTTCGAGTGGGCACAGTGAGTCCGCTGCATGCCCGCGTAGGAATGCTTTCAACATCCCCGTTTTGGATGCGGATGCCGCGACTGCGACGAGCAGACGCGCGCTGCGCAGCCGAGACTGAAGGCGGAATACTGTGAATGGACTATTGCTGGAAGATGCCCCGCTAGCGACTGCGGGAGAAACTTGCTCGCTCGACAACTACCTCGCGCTGCCGGACGACACGATGGACGAACGGATCGCCGCGGCCCGGGAAGCGCTGGGCGCCAGGGCGGTTATTCTGGGCCACCACTATCAGCGCGATGAAGTGATCCGTTTTGCCGACTATACCGGCGACAGCTACAAACTCTCCAAGGTGGCCGCGGAGACACACGCAGAATACATGGTGTTCTGCGGCGTGCACTTTATGGCGGAGACGGCAGACGTGCTGGCGCAGCCGTGGCAGCAGGTGGTTTTGCCGGACCTGAACGCGGGCTGCTCGATGGCCGACATGGCGGAGATCGGGCAAGTGGAAGACTGCTGGGAGTCGCTGGAGCGCGCGGGCGTGGTTGCCGGCCAAGGCATTGTTCCACTGACGTATATGAACTCGGCTGCGAACATCAAGGCGTTCTGCGGGGAACGGGGCGGGCTGGTATGCACTTCGTCGAATGCGCGGGCGGCTTTTGCGTGGGCGTTCCGGCGGGCGGGGAAGATTCTGTTTCTGCCAGACCAGCATCTGGGGCGCAATACGGCATTTGCGATGGGGATTCCGCTGAACGAGATGGTGGTGTGGGACCCGTATCAGATCAATGGAGGCGTGGCGCCGGAGCGGCTGCGCGCGGCGAAGGTGGTGCTGTGGAAGGGGCACTGCAGCGTGCATCAGCGGTTTCTGCCGGAGCATGTGGAGCGCGTGCGCCGCGAACAGCCGGGAATGCAGGTGGTGGTGCATCCGGAGTGCCGCTGGGAGGTTTGCCAGAAGGCGGATGCGCTGGGTTCGACGGAGCGGATCATCGACCTGATTGAGCGCGCTCCGGAGGGGTCAAGCTTTGCGGTGGGAACGGAGATCCACCTGGTGAACCGGCTGGCCAAGCAGTTTCGGCCGCTGGGCAAACGCGTGATTACGCTGGATGAGTCGGGTTGTCTGTGCACGACGATGTATCGGATATCGCCGCAGCACCTGGCATGGACGCTGGAGAATCTGGTGGAGGGGCGCGTGGTGAACCGCATTCGGGTGGACAATGAAGTCAAGCACTGGGCGCGCGTGGCGCTGGATCGAATGCTGGAGATCGGAAATTGAGCAAGATATTTACGTTGAACGAGGCACAGACACTGTTACCGGTTTTGGAAGCGTTGCTGCGCAAGGCGCAGGCGGCGGGAGTTAGGACAGCCGAGCTGGAGTTCGAGATGCAACAGCTCACCCAGAGAATCTTCCTGGCGGGCGGAATGCAGGTGAACGTCGCGCAGGCAGCAAAGCGAAAGGCGGAGCGCGAGAAGGCGCTCGAGGAGGCCCGCGACACGCTGGCCGAGATTGACGAGATCGGCGTGCAGGTGAAGGACCTGGAGCAAGGGCTGCTGGACTTTCCGTGCGTGATGGATGGCAAGACCGTGCTGCTGTGCTGGAAACTGGGCGAGAAAGAGATCGGCTACTGGCATTCGACGGAAGACGGTTTTGCTGGGCGGAAGCCGCTGGATGCGCGGTTCGGCAAGACCGAGCGGGAACGGCTGAACTGAGGCCTCAACGACCTGCAATCGGGCGTGCTCCTGACATGGAAGTTATCCACAGGTGCGTTTTATCGAACGATAATACTTATCGTTTACACTTCATTCTTGTGCTGGTGTATGAGTCCAAACCGTTTCGTGTGCTATGCCGGGAGAATGGCATCGCGGTGACGCACCAGCGGCAGGTACTGTACGAAGTGATGAGGACGATGCATGGCCATCCGAGTCCGGAGGAGATCTATGCGCGGGTGAAGAAGAAGGTGCCGGCAATCTCGCTGGCGACTGTTTACAAGAACATCCATCTGTTTGTTGAGCGCGGCGTGTTCCAAAAGATGAGCATGCATCACGGCTCCGTGCGCGTGGAGATGAACCGCGAGCCACATCATCACATGGTGTGCTCGAAGTGCAGGAAGACTACGGATATTGGAGAGAAGGAGCTTGGGCTGGTGACGAAGCGCAGCCGCCTCCCCGGCGGGTTTCTGGCGGAACGGTATGCAGTGGATGTGATCGGTGTTTGCGCCACGTGCCAGAAGGCTTAGGATGATTCGCTAACGAACTGTTCTCGAGGTGATGTATGTCAGACGAAATGAAATGCCCGGTTGCGCATGGCCTTGCTGAGCATGGTGCAGTCACGACTTCACACGGCGCCGCCCGCAAGAATCCCGATTGGTGGCCCGATCAACTGAATCTCAAACTCCTGAATCAAAACTCCCCGCTCAACAACCCCATGGGCGAGGCGTTCGACTACGCTGAGGAGTTCAAGAGCCTCGACCTGGATGCGGTGATCAAGGACCTGCATGCGTTGATGACGGATTCGCAGGCGTGGTGGCCTGCAGACTACGGTCACTATGGGCCCTTGTTCATCCGTATGGCGTGGCACAGCGCCGGCACGTACCGTATTGCCGATGGGCGCGGCGGCGCGGGCCAAGGTTTGCAGCGATTTGCTCCGCTGAACAGTTGGCCGGACAACGTGAGCCTGGACAAGGCGAGGCGGTTGATCTGGCCGATCAAGCAGAAGTATGGCCGGAAGATTTCGTGGGCCGACCTGATGATTCTTGCGGGCAACGTGGCGCTGGAGTCAATGGGATTCAAGACCTACGGCTTCGCCGGCGGACGCGCCGATGTATGGGAGCCAGACGAGACGTATTGGGGGCCAGAGACGACATGGCTGGGAGACAAGCGGTACAGCGGCGACCGTCAGCTCGAAGACCCACTAGGCGCCGTTCAGATGGGTCTGATCTACGTCAATCCGGAAGGGCCGAACGGCAATCCGGATCCAGTTGCTTCGGCGCGGGACATTCGCGAGACGTTTGCACGAATGGCGATGAACGACGAGGAGACGGTTGCGCTGATCGCCGGCGGACACGCCTTCGGTAAGACGCATGGTGCTGGCAATCCTGAGAAGTATGTTGGCCGTGAGCCCGAGGGTGCTCCGATTGAAGAGCAGGGGTTGGGCTGGAAGAATAGCCTTGGCAACGGCGTCGGCGTGAATACCATTTCCAGCGGCCTGGAAGGCGCGTGGACAACGAACCCGGCGAGATGGGACGTCGAGTACCTGGACAACCTGTTCAAGTATGAATGGGAGCTGACGAAGAGCCCAGCAGGAGCCCAGCAGTGGAAGCCCAAGGGCGGAGCTTCGGAGGGCACGGTGCCGGATGCACACGATCCCTCAAAGAAGCACTCGCTGACGATGCTGACATCAGACCTCGCGCTGCGATTTGATCCTACGTACGAGAAGATCTCCCGGCATTACCTGCTGAATCCGCAGGAGTTTGCGGACGCCTTCGCGAAGGCCTGGTTCAAGCTGACGCACCGCGACATGGGGCCTGTTTCACGGTATCTCGGCCCACTCGTTCCCAAGGAGCCGCTGGTCTGGCAGGACCCCACGCCCGCAGTCGACCATATCCTGATCAATGAGAAGGATGTTGCTGACCTGAAAGCGAAGGTCCTCGCCTCCGGGCTCTCCACCTCCCAACTGGTTACGACGGCTTGGGCGTCGGCTGCAACCTTCCGCGGCACCGACAAGCGCGGCGGTGCGAACGGGGCGCGCATTCGCCTGGCGCCGCAGAAGGATTGGGAAGTCAACCAGCCGGCCGAACTGGCTAAAGTCCTTCAGAAGTTGGAAGCGATCCAGAAGGACTTTAACGGAGCGCAGTCCGGAGGGAAGGAAGTTTCCTTGGCTGACCTGATCGTTCTGGGTGGCTGTGCGGCCGTCGAGGACGCTGCGAAGAAGGCCGGCCACAACGTGAAGGTTCCCTTCTCGCCGGGGCGCACTGACGCGTCGCAGGAGCAGACCGATGTGGCCTCCTTCGCGGTACTGGAGCCGACTGCAGATGGGTTCCGCAACTATGTTCGAAAGGGGCAGGAGGGATCCGCGGCTGAGTTGCTGGTGGATCGGGCTTGCCTGCTGACTCTGACCGCTCCCGAGATGACGGTCCTGATCGGTGGCCTGCGTGCGCTGAATGCGAACTTCGGGCAATCCGAACTTGGCGTTTTCACCAAGCGGCCTGGAACGTTGACCAATGATTTCTTCGTGAACCTCCTCGACATGAAGACGAAGTGGCAGAAGTCCGCTACGTCGGAAGGCGTGTTGGAGGGGCGCCACCGGGCCACCGGCGAACTCAAGTGGACCGGCACTGTCGTCGACCTCGTCTTCGGCTCGAACTCTCAGCTCCGGGCCCTCGCAGAAGTCTATGCGTGCGCCGACTCGCAGCCGGCGTTCGTACGTGACTTCGTGGCCGCCTGGAGCAAGGTGATGAACCTCGATCGCTTCGACCTGACGTGATATCGCGTGGAAGGGAAGAGCGGCTCAGCGATGGGCCGCCTTTCCTTTGCATCCAGCCTATGGTTTGCCGCCTGGATTCCACGTGGGCCGCCACGAGGTGTCGGCGAGCCAGCGGATGGGCTCGACCAGCGAGGCGATGGCGTTGACCATGTGGGGGAAGTCGATTTTGGAGAGCTCGTCCGAGGGCTGGTGGTAGTCCTTGTGTAGGCCGTAGCTGGAGACGGATTGGGCGACGATCCCCTGGCGGGCGAGGGCGAAGTTGTCGGAGCGCCGGAAAAAGTTCTGCGCGGGGTGCGGGTCGGCGACGAGATGGGCGCCGTGGCGGGCAAGCTCGGGACCAAGGTTGGAGCGGTCGAAGCCGGTGAGCCAGAGGGCGTCTGCGGGAACGGCGGGATCGGGGCGGCCAATCATCTCGAACTCCAGGTTGGCGACGATGGAGGCGAGCGGGATGGGCGGATGCGCCAGGAAGCCGGCGTTGCCGAAGCCGCCAATCTCCTCCGAGCCGAAAAGGGCGAAGACGATGGTGCGGCGTGGACGCGAGCCGGCGGCGAAAGCGTGGGCGAACGCAAGCACGGCGGTGGTGCCGGAGGCGTCGTCGTCGGCGCCGTTGTAGATGGTGTCGGCGTCGGGATGGGCGGGATCCGGTTTGAGCATGCCGAGGTGGTCCAGGTGCGCGCTGAGCAGGATGACGCCGGCGGCGGGATCGGTGCCGCGCAGAATGGCGATGGCGTTCCAGGTTGCGCTGCGCGGGGTGTCCTCGAATTGGGAGAGGCGCTGGCGGAGGGACGGCGGCAGAGGTGAGGGCAGAGCGACCTTCTGCAGGAAGGTGCCATTGTCGCCACCAGGGGCGAGGCCGAGCGCGAGGAACTGCGCGGCGGCGAAGAGTGCGGTGATGTGCTCGTCGCGGGTGGCGGAGCCGCGGCCGTGGAGTTCATCGTCGGCGAGGAAGGCCATGTCGGCGTGGATTTCGCGGTCGAGATCTGCCGGCGAGAGTGCCGTTTGGGCTGCAGCAGAGTCGAATGAATGAGACTGCCCAACCAAGCTGGCAGAGTTGAGCCCAAGCGAAACCAGCGCGACCAGCGCTGCAAGGGTTCCGCAACGGCGTGGGCGGTGACGGCGACGGTATGCGGCGACAAGCATCCCCGCCGATTATAGAGTGTGCGACGGATGCAATTGCTGCGAAGATGGAAGCGGGAAGGGAATGGGACCATGAGGCGTTTAGGGCGAGTGGCGGCGGCGATGGGCATCTGGGCTTTGAGTTTGACGACTGGATGCGGCAATTTTTGGGTGTACCCGGGATCGCTGACCAGCAGCACCAGCAGCACGGGCGACTACGTGTATGTGGCGAATGCGCCGACCAATGGGAATACGCCGACGTTGGCGGGTTTTTCGGTAGGCATGGGGACACTGACGGCGGTGTCAAACTCGCCATATTCGCTGACGTTCGTTCCGACTGCGGTAGCGGTGAATCCTGCAAACTCGAGGGTCTTTGTTGCGGGCACCAATGGAATATACGGCTTCGTCAATTCATATTCGATAGGGACGGGCGGGGCGCTGACGCTGCTCATGAGCAACAATCTTGGGTCGAATTCCATGGTTTCGATCGACGTATCGCCGGATGGGAACTGGTTGCTGGGACTCGACGCCAATGGCTTCCTGGTAAATCAGGCGATTGTGGATGAGTATCAGATACTCTCATCGGGTCAGGTGCAACTGGGATCGGGTGTGAGTTACACCTTCCCCACCGGGTCGCCGGCGATTGTGCCGAAGGCGATTAAAATCTCGCCGGATAATGGACAGTACGTCTATGTCGCAGTTGGAACTGCAGGCGATCTGGTGTTCAGTTTCACTACCTCAAGCGGCGCGTTTGGGACGACCGTGGGAACTCTGTCGACCGGGTCGAACGCGCTGAGCGACAATGGGCTGGCGGTGAATTCGAGTGGTTCGGTTCTATATATCGCCCGCAGCAACGGCCAATCAGCCGGGGCGGTTTCAGCCTATAGCGTCGGGTCGGGATTATCGCCGAGTTTTGTCGCGCAAGCGGCAACCGGAGTCCAGCCAGGCGCAATGGTGCTGAACGAAGCGGGCACGGATCTCTATGTCGCGAACCGAACGGACCTTACGAACGGCACCATCTCCGGGTTCAGCGTCGGCAGCAACGGAGCGCCAACGGCGCTAAGTCCCGCAACCTATTCCAGTGGATTGGGAGTGTTCCCGGTCGGGCTGGCGGTGGACAACAGCGGGAAATATCTGCTGGCAATTGCCAATGACGGGAGCCCCGATCTGGCGATGTACAGTTACTCGTCGGGTCAGCTCAGTTTTGCGGCATCGGCCGCGACGGGAACCGACCCGACGGGCGCAGTGGCGATTGCGGCAACGCATTGAGAGTGCGGCTTTGGCTCCAGACCAGAGCCGCAAATGGAATCAGCAGGCAGGAAGCAGCAGGCAGGAAGCAACGAAAAGCCCGCATCTCAGGATAGGGATGCGGGCTTCTCATTGCTGCTTTCGCGTTATGCGACAACCATTTTGTTATACGTTGTTGATGTTGCCGCCGACCCCATTCGGGAAGAAGCCTCCTTCGTAGGTCTGCGCCACCGTTGAACCGTAGAGCACGGCCAGGGTTTGCGAGAAGGTGCGGGCAAAGACGGCACCGGCAGGGTTGTTCGCGCTGGACGTAGCGCCCCCCGCAGTATCGAAGAAGCCCTGATATGCGGCTGGGCTGGTCCCCGGGATTGCTATCGGGCCACCTGCGGCAAGGGTTGCCGCGTTAGTCTGGTAGGCTACCAGATTGGTCGGCGTTGTGGCGCCGGCAGTCGCGGCAGTCGAGAGCGTGAGCGACCCAAGCGTCGCCCCGGAGGCCGGGGTAACCGTCGCGATCGTCGTTCCCGCTGCGATTCCCGGGCCGCCAACCAGCAACCCAACCGCCAGTCCCGTCATGCTCGATACCGAAGTCACCGACGCACTGCCGCTGGTGACAACGCCCGCGAAGGATATTGTCCCAGGATCGTCGGGTTCGACGTCCATGGGATCCGACGCGAGGAAGGTGAGCGTAGCACCGGTCGCCGCGGTTACTGTGGCGTTCTCTGACAGAACGACATTGCCCAACAGGTTGAGTGTGACGTTTTCGATGTTGGGAATCGTGACAGTTTCCGTTGGGTTGACGTTGGTGATGGTGGTAACCGTAACGGTCTGGAGTGACGAGGCGGTTATGACTTGCGCCGACGTGGTGACCAGAGCCGCTCCCACGATCTGCGCGCCGGCGGCGGCGCTGGGCAATGCGGATATCGTGATGGAGCTGGTGGACGCACTGACTGCCGTGATAATCGTTCCCGCAGGAATGTTCGGGCCGCTAATCGGTTGCCCGACCGCAAGGGGATTGGAAGTAGCGGTGAAGACCGTCGTCGGCGATATCGACGAAATGGTGTAGTCGCTGACGGTGACGGTGCCAGTGAAAGATTGCAGGGTTGAAACCACCGTGGAACCGGTGCAGGGCGCCGATATCGTGATGGTGTAGTTACCCGAGCTGACTCCGGTGATGGTCTGCCCCGGGGGGATGAAGCCGAGAGTATCCGTTATCAGTTGTCCGGACGCGAGGCCAGTCTGCGGGTACACGCAACTGATGATATTGTTGCCGGACGCGAGAATGGCGTTCGGCGTTCCTTTGATCGTAGTCGCAGTTGTCGTGGTCGCGTTCTGCGAGAGCGTCATGGTGTTGACGCCGCCAACCGAAGCGACGGTTGTTCCGCTGGGTATGCCCGTACCCGTAACCGTGGCGCCGACATTCAGCGAACTGAGACTGCTCAACGCGGTCACAAGGTTGCTGCCGGCGGTCAGGAAGCAGGTGGGAGCCACCGTGGCGGTGGAGTTCGGTGTAGTAGAGGTAGCGTTCACGGACATGGTGATGGTGTTGCCGACGGGAGTGAAACCCACAGCCGCCACCGTTGCGGTCGAAGGGATGCCAGTACCGGAAATCGGCATCCCGATAGCGATGCCGCTGAGGCTCGATACTACTGTGATCACAGGGCTGCCGTTGGTGACATTGCCGGTGGGCGTGACCGTACTCGACGCGGAAGCAGCCAACGCCGTAGCGCCGACCGCCTGGAATGTGACCGTGTTGGCACTCGGGCTGAACGCCGAAATGGTTGCGTCGGTGGGAACATTGGTCCCGCTCAGGAATTGTCCCGTGGCCAGTCCGCTGGTCGCGACCAGTCCGGCGGTAGACGATACGCCGGTCAGTGTGTTGCTGCTCTTGGTGGTAAGGCAAAGGAATCCCAGGGTCAATGTGATGCCGCTGGCCGTGGTGGTGATTTGGGTCGCCACGGTGGCAGTCACCGTAGGCAGTGTCCCACCCGTTGACACAGTAAGTCCTGTAGCCGTAATCGTCGGAGCGGAGGTGTAGCCTGATCCCTGGTTCGTAAGGGTAACGCTGAACGTGGTAGCAGTTAGTACAGTCAGCGTACCCACCGCGCCGGTCCCGCCGCCGCCGCCGGAAAATGCCAGTGGGTAGGTACCGACTGTCATTCCGGTGCCGCCCGAGCCGGAAATGCCAGTCAAGCCATTGACGATGGGGCTGGGCGTAGTCGCCGACGTGTATCCCGTGACCGTCCCAATAGTAATTGTGCTTCCGTTAATGTTCGTGATGATTGAGTTGGTGGGAATCACGGTGCCGGAGGAGATGGTCATTCCGACTGCCGGCGCTATGGTGGCTGTGGAGGGCGTGACTGTAACGTTGGTAACGAGATTGGAGCCAGCGGTGATGTTGCCGGTGAATACCGTAGGGGGAACGACTGAAGTAATGACGGTGCCTTCCGCAATACCGGGTCCCGAGACGTCAGATCCAGCAACAATCGCGTTTGTGGGCGTCGTGTAGTAAACGATTGGGCTGCCTGCGAGGGTAACTCCGCTGAAGGAGTTGGCAGAGCCGGCGCCAGCAGAGCCCAAAGTGACTTCCTGTCCGCTGTAGTAGTAGGCACCGGTCTGCTGAGCGATCAGGCGCACCGCGCCAGAGTGGAAGCCGTTAACGGCGAGAGCCTGGGCGACGTATTCGAGATTGGTCCCGGTGAGGTACACAGTGGCGCCGGCAAAGGCGGAGGCGCTCAGGTCTTCCAGCAGGCGGGCGTAGCCGATGAACTGCGGTTGGGTCATGGTCGTGGTGGCGGTTGTCGTGACTCCCGTCCCCAGCAAGTTCATGGTCGGCCTGTTCGCAACAACGGCATCTCCAGGGCCCCCAGTGTTCGAGACGGTAGCTCCGAGAAGCGCACGCAGGGCGATCAACTGATTCAGTTCGTCGTAATACATCTCGTTAAAAAGATCGGTGATCTGCGCAGTCGTGACCAGTCCGGCTCCGGCGAAGGTGATCTTTCCGGGCGCGTTGAAGACGCCGCCACTGCTGAGGTTGGCGAAGTCGGCGGCGGGAAGATCGGCGCCCTGGGTGACGTAGGAGTACAGGGTCGCCTTGAGGTACTTGATATTGAGCAGAAAATTGAGGACATCGGTCTGACACCGAGGGCGGCGATGAAGTGCCTGCGATTCAGGACGCGTTCGGATGCGAATTTCTTGAGTTTCTCGACCGTTGGCGCGGGATCGAGGACTTCTACTTCTTTGCTGGCCATTGCGTTGGCCTCCTTGTCAATTGGCTTGCGAAATGTAGGAACAGATTGCGTCATGGTTGGTTGCGATCGCGTCGAGTTGGATCCGATGTGTTTCTCCGGGTCTATACCTTATTGAGGTTGCCGTTCACGCCGTTGGGGAAGAAGCCGCCCGAGGTGGTACCAATGGCTGCGAGAGTGACGGTCGTGTTGCTGCCCGTGGCCGTCTCGGTACCGAACAGGATGGAAAACACCTGCGAGATGGTGCGGGTGAAGGCAAACCCGGCGGGGGTTGCTGTGCTGGCCGTGGACGCCCCGGCAGTGGCGAAGAACCCTCCGCTGGCGGTTGGGCCGGCGTTGGAGGTGGCGCCGAGATCGAAGGGGGCGACATCCATCGTGTCCGCCTTGATGTAGGCCGCGACGGTGGGATTCTGAAGGGCGGTGAGGCGGAGAATTCCGGCATGGAGGCTGTCCGCACCCATGATCTGCCCCAGCAGGGTAATGTCGCTGCTGGACAGACTGCCGATGATGCCCGCGTATGCGGTTACCCCAACATCCTCCAGTAGCCTGGCGATCGACAGGGCGTTGGTTGCGGTGATGGTCCCGAAGCCGGCGAGATTGATAGCCGGCCTGAATACGGCTGAAACGCCGAGCAGGCCCAGCAGGGTGCTGACATGGTTCTTCTCGTCGTAGTAAATCTCGTTGAGTATGTCGGTGACCTGCTGGGGGTTGGTGACGCCAGCGACGCCAGCGAACGACAACGCGGCGGTTGGTGCACCGGTGACGGGGCCGCTGTTGGTCACGGCTGAACCGGTCAGATCTGTGCCTTTGGCGATGAAAGAGTAAAAAGTGGCCTGCAAATACTTCACGTTGAGAGCGAAATTGAGCATGTCAACTTGCGCCGTCGATGCAGTCGTGACCGCTACGGAATTGCTGGTGGAGCAACCCGACATCATTCCTGCGCCAGCCGCAGCTCCGGTCATACCGAGGGCAGCGAGGAAGTGCCTGCGATTCAGTGCGTGACCTGCCGCGATTTTCTTGAGCTTCCCGACCGATGCTGTGGGGTCGAGGATTTCGATTTCATTACTGGCCATTATGTGGGCCTCCTTACCAGTTGACGTGTGATGTGAACGATCAAATCGAATGCGATGGGCGGAGTTGGATTCCGGAAAAGGATTGGAGTGATTTCCTGTATTGAGTTTGTTTCCGTACGCAACTGTATGCGCAAGACGGCATATCGCGCAAGACTCATTTTTAAGGGTTGAGAAGCTGCCGGGGAATCGAGGCTGGTTCCCGCCCTTCCGGGAAGCCCGGAAAACACCCAAAGGGGGCTTTTTTCAAGGAAATAAAACGACTCCGCGGCCGTGGCTGCCCCGCGGTACCTACCTGACAAACGCGATTTGGGTCCAGCCCGCTGTATGCTGGAAAATGTGCTGGACAAGAACGCTATTTTCTGCCTGTTGCCCGATTCCCGAATGCTCATGTGTACTGGTTTCCGCCTGCGCCGGCGCGGTCGCCGTGCCCCTGGGCGGGGTTTTGGGATGTTTCTGCTGACTTCTGCGCTGGGTTTTGCGATTCTGGGCGGATGTTCGAGCCTGCGCCCGAGACCGCAAGCCGAATACGTGTATGTAACGGCCAAAGAGACCTTTCTTCGCGACCGGCTGGCGGCGGTTACCAACCGCACCGGGACCGTAGAGAACGGCGAAAGGCTGGAGGTCGTGGAGCATGCGCGCCGGTACTTCCGGGTGAAGACGCCCAAGGGCGAAGAGGGCTGGATCGACGAGAAGGCGGTGGCGACCCAGGAGGTCTTCGACGCATTTCAGGCGCTGGGGAAGGAGCACAAGGGCAATCTGGCGGTGGCGTCGGCGGTGGTGCGGGATGACGTGAACCTGCACCTTAAGCCGGGCCGGCAGACCGAGGTGTTCTACCGGCTGCCGGAGGGCGACAAGGTGCAGCTTTTGGAACGGGCCACGCTGCCCAAGCCCGCGCCCGGCTGGGTAGCTCCCGCAAAGCCTGTGGCGCCGGGGAAGACGGTCAAGGGAAACGAAGCTGTGGGACCCGGCGCTTCAATTGCGCCGCCGATTGCAATGGAGGACTGGTGGCTGGCGCGAGATGCGCAGGGGCGCACGGGCTGGCTGCTGTCGCGGTATGTGGATGTCGACGCGCCGGATTCGGTCACCAAGTACGCTGAGGGACAGCGGATCGTCGGGGCGTACCTGCTGGCAACCGTGAACGACCCGGGGGTCGACCAGGACGACAAGAACATTCCGAACTACCTGACCCTGATGGCGCCCTACACCGCGGGGCTGCCGTACGACTTCGACCAGGTGCGGGTATTTACGTGGAACCTGAAGATGCATCGCTATGAGACAGCGTTCCGCGAGAAGAATATAGAAGGGTATCTGCCGGTCGCGATCGCCATGCAGAAGGACCCCTACGGGAAAGCGGTTGTCGCCGAGACTCCGCTGCCGACCTTCACCTACCGGGTGCTTGCGGCGGATGCGGGGCCGGTGGTCCCCGATCCGGTGACGGGGATGGTGACCGCGGGACGGACGATTGCCAAGACCTATCGGCTGGAGGGGAATCTCGTCCGGCGGGTGGCCGCGCCGGGGTACAAGGATGAGCCAGAGGCGCACCCCGTGGCCGAAGAGCATAAAGAAAAGGCCGCGAAGAAGAAACGGTAGGAAGGGCTCTCCTCGCATATAATTCTGCCCCTCTCCAGAGATAGGAGTTTCATGCGCGCCGATCTTTCTGTTCGCGCTGTTCACCTTCACGACATGCGCGTTGACGTACATGTACGCGACCAGATTCTGGCCGTGGATTATCCCGCCACGCCCGCCAAGAAACCCACATCACTGGAGATGCTTCTGGCCAGTCTGGCTTCGTGTGCCGGAAACACCCTTTACCAGGTACTCAGCAAGAGGATGGGAGCCAGGGTAGCGTCTGTGGAGGTGGAGGCCAACGCCGAGCGCCGGGACAAGCACCCAACTATGCTCACGGCCATCGAAATGATCTATCACCTTCGTGGCGACGCACTCGAGGCGGGTGCAGTGGATCGGGCCGTTCGAATTGCGGAGGATCAGCTCTGCCCCGTGCTGGCTATGCTGCGGCCTGGGACGGAGATTCGGTCGTCCTGGCGGATTGACTGAGTGAGCAGTCTACGAGCTTCGGCGGTTCAGGCGTAAAAGGAGCGGATAGCTTCGACCACCGTTTGCTGTTCGTCGTCGCGGAGCTCGGGGTAGATGGGAACGGCGAGGACTTCGGCGGAGGCGCGTTCGGCGTGGGGGAAGTCGCCGTGCTTGTAGCCGAGGTCTTTGAAGGCGGCCTGCAGGTGGAGTGGGACGGGGTAGTAGATTTCGCTGCCGATGCCATGGGCGGCCAGGTGATCGCGGAGCTCGTCGCGGCGCGGCGCGCGGATGATGTACTGGTGGAAGACGTGCGTGGCGCGCGGATCGGTGTAGGGAAGGACAATGCCGTCCCGAGTTGAAGCGCCGGTGGGAGAGGTGGCGGGCGCGGCGGCCAACCCCGCGGTTCGGAAGAGCTGGTCGTAGCGGGCGGCACGATCGCGGCGCAACTGGTTCCACAGGGGAAGGTAGCGCAGTTTGACCTCGAGCACAGCAGCTTGGATGGCGTCCAGGCGGGAGTTCCAGCCGACCTCATCGTGGTAGTAGCGGCGGGTCATGCCGTGGGCACGCAGGGAGCGTGCGTGGGCTGCGAGCTGCGGGCTGGATGTGGTGACGAGGCCGGCGTCTCCGAAGGCGGCGAGGTTCTTGGTGGGGTAGAAGCTGAACGTGGCGGCGGCGCCAAGGGAGCCCGCGGGGCGGCCAGGCTGGCCGGGCGAAGTCCAGGTTGCGCCGAATGCCTGAGCGGCATCCTCGATCAGAAGCAGTCCCGGGTGGTCGCGAGCTATGGCAGCGAAGGCGTCCCAGTCGGCGCACTGGCCGTAAAGGTGGACGGGCAGGATGGCATTGATCTCGCGGCCCGCGGGGCTGCGCAGCAGTTCGGCGACCGCGCCGGGCGAGAGGTTGAAGGTGAGAGGGTCGATGTCGGCGAAGACAGGCCGGGCGCCGGCGCGGAGGATGGAACTGGCGCTGGCGAAGAAAGTGAAGGGGGTGGTGATGACGGCGTCGGGAACGCTGCCGGCGCGAGTGCTGGAGGCGCTGTCGCCGATACCGGCCGCGGCCAGCGCCAGCCACAGGGCGTCGGTCCCGCTGGCGCAGCCGATGGCAAAGGAGGCGCCGCAGGCCGCCGCCGCGGCGCTCTCAAATGCGGCGACGCGGGGGCCGAAAATGAAGATCTGCGAGTCGCAGACCTGGGCGACGGCGTCGAGTATCTCCTGCCGCAGCGGACCGAACTGGCGGGAGAAGTCGAACATAGGAATCGATTGCGGTGTAGGCTTGGGCACGGAAGCAATGGTACAACGCGGCCCCCTTGAGACTTTTTGACACCGGCCTGCGTCAAACAGTACAGGCGTGGCAGGTGATGGAACGTCCCCCGCCGGGCAACTGTCAGAAAACCGACAGTTTTGCGGATCAATCGGGCCCGCTGAGTTGAAAATAAGGGGCGATGCTCGTATTGTGAACAGGTTCGGAATTATGTCCGTATTGAAGCCTGTAGTCGGGGATGTATTCCAGGGGAGCAAGACGGGGCCCGGGCGTTTCTTTTTCCTAGGCAGCGAGCCACGTAAAGGAGATCGGCACCATGGAATCTAAGCCGGCACAGAATATTCAAGACACCTTCCTCAACACGGTTCGCAAGGACAAGAGCCCAATCACGATCTACCTGGTGAGCGGGGTCAAGCTGACGGGCAAGATCCGGTCCTTCGATAAGTACTCGGTGCTGCTTGAGAACAACGCACAGGAGCAACTGATCTTCAAGCACGCGATCTCCACCGTGGTCAGCGGCAGGGTAGGGCCGCATGCTGACGGTCGCACCGACGCCAAGCCGGAGGCCCGCGCGCAGGGCGGGGCCGGTGGAGTTGCGGGAGTGGTCAGTGAAGTTGCCGGCGTTGCGGGCGACTGAGCCGAGAGTTGAAGGCAGACCAACATACCCAGCCCCGAAACGACAAGAACAAGAGGACGCAGGTGAGCCTTGTGGAAGCACAGGCGGAGGCGGCGTGCGCGGCTCGTACCCTGACCCACGCAAGTGCGCGGAAGGAGTCTGCCGTGCTGGTCGCGGTGGAGTTTCCGGGACAGCGGCGGAAATTGACCGCAGCAGCGAAGCTGGCTCGCGATGCCGCGGCAATGCGGTCGGAGGCAGCGGAGGTTCCTGCGGCGCAGACTCATGTCGGCGCGGGCGGCGATCTCGATTTTGCCGCATCGCTGACCGAGTTCGAGGAGCTGGCGCGGAGCGCAGGCGCCGAGGTGGCGGCAACGGTGGTGCAGCGCCGCGCAAAGCCAGATCCGGCCACCCTGGTGGGGCACGGCAAGCTCGACGAAATTGCGGGCGTGGCGGCATCCAGCGGCGCGGACCTGGTGCTGTTCGACCATGATTTGACACCAACTCAGTTACGTAATCTTGAGAAGCGGCTGCCGTGCCGCGTAATCGACAGGACGCAGTTGATCCTGGACATCTTTGCGCGCCACGCGCGGACGCGTGAGGGTCAGTTACAGGTGGAGCTGGCGCAGCTTGAGTATCAGCTTCCGCGGCTTGCCGGGCGGGGCAAAGCGATGTCGCAGTTGGGCGGCGGAATCGGTACCCGCGGACCGGGCGAAACCCAGCTCGAAACCGACCGGCGCAAGATCAACCTGCGTATCGACCATGTGAAGCAGCAACTGGAGGCAGTGCGGCGCATCCGGCGCCAGCAGAGACAGCGGCGCGAGGCTGTGCCCGTGCCGGTAGTCGCGCTGGTGGGCTACACCAACGCAGGCAAGAGCACGCTGTTCAACGCGTTAACCGAAGCCGGGGTGCTGGAGTCCGCTCGCATGTTCGCAACTCTCGATCCGAAGCTGAAGCAACTGCAACTGCCCAGCCGGCGGAAGATTCTGCTGTCGGATACGGTGGGATTCATCCGTAACCTGCCGCACACGCTGATAACCAGCTTTCGCGCGACACTGGAAGAGGTGGAGCGCGCCGAGGTGCTGCTGCACGTTCGCGATGCATCCAGCCCGATGCTGGACGAGCAGAAGGTGCAGGTGGAGAAGGTGCTTGGCGAACTGGATGTGCAGGGCAAGCCGGTGATCGAAGTGTTGAACAAGATCGACTTACTGTCGGAGTCGGAGCGGGTGCGGCTGGTGAGTGGACCGAGTGGCGAGGCGACGATCGCGGTGTCAGCGCTGACAAAGACTGGGCTGGATCGACTGCTCGCGGCGATCGACCAGGCGCTGGTCGCGGACCCGCTGGCGGAGGCGAGGTTTCGCCTGCCGCAATCGGAGGGTGCGGCCTTGGCTGCGCTCGAGGCCGGTGCGGTGCTGGGCGAAAAGAGCTTTGCCGGAAACGTGGTGTATCTGACGGCGCGCGGACCGGCGTCGCTGCTGGAACGCTATCGCAGGTTTCGCGAGCGCGGCTGATTGGGCCTCAGAGCCATCGGACCAGGTGCACGAAGGTTAAACAGAACAGGCCGCCTGTTGGGGAGCGGAGGTGGTGTCCCCTTGCACGCGACCTGTACGACCCAGGACATAGGGTCTTGGTGGTAACTAAAGTTTAGACCTCCGTGAGCGTTTGTCAAAATGTTTTTTGGCCCTGTGCACAAGCTGTCTTTTGACGCCGCGCACCAGCGTAAGAGACCTGTGCGAATATCGAATTGGTCAGGCGATTATCGCGTTATGGAGGTTTGACACCCCTGTTAAGCCTTTGTTAGAACTAGGTGTACCCAACACTCAAAGGCCGCGTCCGTCCCCGGCGGTTCTAAGGATTTTTGGCAGTCCCACGGCCTGCTCCAACATGGATCAAATACTGAATCAACTCGGTGGACTTGTGCTCGGCTCTGTGCCGACGATGGTTTTATTCCTGCTGCTGGTTGTTGCTTACGGATTCCTGGTGCGGCGGCCTCTGGACCGCGTGCTGGCCGAGCGGCGTGCGCGGACCACGGGTGCGGTTGAACAGGCGCGCGACGCAATCTCTGCTGCCGAGGCCAAGACGGCAGACTATGAAGACCGGCTGCGCAAGGCCAGGGCGGATATCTACAGCGCCAGGGAGAAGCGGCTGAAGCAATGGCAGGCGGAGCGCGACCAGGCGCTGGCCGAGGCGCGCGTTGCGACCGCCGAGAAGGTGCAGGCGGCGAAGGGTGAGATCGAGCAGAGCGTGGCCATCGCAGAACTGCAGATCGAGGGAATGAGTGTTGAGCTAAGCGAAAAGATCATGCGAGCGGTGATGCCGGCGGAAGCTCGGCCGGAGGCGGCGCAGTGAACAGAAGCCGGTTGAGGAGTTTGCTGGCGGTCCTGGCGTTTGCGGTTGTGCTCGGGGGGGCACCTGTGCGGCAACTGTCGGCGCAGGCGGCGGGCGCGGCCAGCACATCCGCGGCGCAACCGCCCGACAAGAATCAGCAGGAAGTGGACGAGAACGACGCGTATCGCAAGTCGCCCTCGGTAGTGTGGCTCGGCAGGAAGTTGGGCATTGGCACTGAGCGCGCGTCAACTTTGTCGGAGTTAGGGAACTTTGTGCTGTTCGCGCTGGGCGTCGGGTGGCTGGTGGTGGTGTTTCTGCCGAAGGCTTTCCCGGCTATGGTTCCTCGCAATCGCACGGCGGCGATTCAGAAGAGCCTGGCGGATGCGCGGACCGCGACCGAAGAGGCCCGCGCACGGCTGAGTGGCGTGGAAGAGCGGCTGGCGAAGCTGGATGGCGAGATTGCCGCGATGCGCGCCCATGCGGAGCAGGATTCCGCCACCGAGGAGCAGCGCATCAAGGCCACGGTCGAGGAAGAGAAGAAGAAGATACTGGCTTCGGCAGAGCAGGAGATTGCCGCCGCGACCATGCATGCGCAAAAGCAACTGCAGCAGCACGCAGCGGAACTCGCGATTGAACAGGCGGCGCGCAAACTGGTGGTATCGGCTGAGACCGACAGGCTGCTGGTGCAGGGATTTGCGCAGCGGCTGGCCGGCGATGAGTCAAAGAAGGGACAGAACTAAATGGCCAGTTCCGCCCCCAGATATGCGCGCGCCTTCGCCGAGGTTGCGGAATCGGTGCGCCTGGATGCGGCAGCAGCGCAGCAGCAGTTGCGCGACTTTGCCGATACGCTGGCGGGCAGCGGCGAACTGCGGGAGTTCCTCGAGAACCCCTCGATTGAGATGGGCAAGAAGCTGAAGGTGCTGGATGCGATCGCAGCACGCATCGGGATGTTTCTCCAGGTGCGTAACTTCGTAGCGGTCATTCTGGAACACCATCGGCTAAATGAGCTGGAAGAGATTCTGACGGCATATCGGGATCTGGTGGACGAACACGCAGGTGCAGTTGAGGCACGGATTACCAGTTCGCGCAAGCTGAATCAGGCGGACCGCTCACAGTTGGAGGAGCAGATTGCGAAACTCGCCGGCGCGCGCGTTCGCGCCAGCTACGCGGAAGACGCCAGTCTGCTGGGCGGGGCTGTCGTGGAGATTGGATCAACGATTTATGACGGATCGGTGCGCGCGCAATTGCAGCAGCTCAAGCGGAGGCTGGTGAACGCATAGCGGCGGCCGAAGGCTTTTGAGCAAAGATAGGATTCAGCAAGGGATTGAGGCAAAAAACGAAATGGCAAAGATCAACGCGGATGAGATAACCCAGCTGCTCCGCCAGCAGATTGAGAACTACGAGCAGCGCATCCAGGTGGACGAGGTCGGAACCGTGATCTCTCTGGGTGACGGCATTGCGCGCCTGCATGGGCTGGACAAGGTAATGGCGGGCGAGATGCTTGAGTTTCCGCACGGCATTTCCGGCCTGGCGATGAACCTGGACGAGTCTGAGGTGGGCGCCGTGCTGCTGGGCGACTACACCGAGATCCGCGAAGGCGATGAGGTAAAGCGCACCCGCACCATTATGTCGGTGCCAGTGGGCGAGGCGCTCATAGGGCGCGTGGTGGACGCGCTGGGCGCGCCCATCGACGACAAGGGGCCGATTGCCGCCGACCAGCGGCTTCCGGTGGAACGGCTGGCGCCAGGCGTGGTCGAGCGCCAGGGCGTACGCGAAACCATGGCGACGGGCATTAAGGCGATCGATACCATGATCCCCATTGGCCGCGGACAGCGCGAGTTGCTGATCGGCGATCGGCAGACGGGCAAGACCGCGATTGCGCTCGACACCATCATCAACTCGGCGGGGAAGGACCTGATCTGCATCTACTGCGCGATCGGGCAGAAGCGGTCTTCGGTCGCGCAGATTGTGAAGACGCTGGAAGAGAACGGCGCGATGGCGTACACCATCGTCGTCGCGGCAACCGCGTCCGAGCCCGCACCGATGCAGTACCTCGCCCCGTTCGCGGCGTGCGCAATGGGCGAGTACTTCCGCGACTCCGGGCGCCACGCGCTGTTGATCTACGACGACCTTTCCAAGCACGCGGTGAGCTATCGCGAGATTTCGCTGCTGCTGCGTCGGCCGCCCGGCCGCGAGGCTTATCCGGGCGATGTCTTCTACCTGCACTCGCGCCTGCTGGAACGGGCGTCGAAGCTGTCGGACAAGTTGGGCGGAGGCAGCCTGACCGCGCTGCCGGTCATCGAGACCCAGGCCGGCGACGTGTCGGCGTACATTCCGACCAATGTGATTTCGATTACCGACGGGCAGATATTCCTGGAGACGGACCTGTTCAACTCCGGCGTGCGCCCGGCGGTCAACGTAGGCCTGTCGGTGTCGCGCGTGGGTTTTGCAGCGGCGATCAAAGCGACCAAACAGGTGGGTTCCACGCTGAAGCTGGACCTGGCGCAGTACCGCGAGCTCGCGGCGTTCTCGCAGTTCGGGTCCGATCTCGACAAGGTGACGCTGCAGCAGTTGAATCGCGGCTCCAGGTTGACCGAGTTGCTGAAGCAGCCGCAGTTCCAGCCGCTGCCGGTGGAGAAGCAGGTGGCGATCCTGTTTGCCGGAACGCAGGGGCTGCTGGACGACGTTGAGGTGCCGGACCTGCGCGCATTCGAGGACGGCTTCTATCCCTACCTGGAGACGTCGGCGCCTGCCATCTTGACCGATATCGCGACCAAGAAGGCGCTGGACGACGACATCAAGTCGCGCCTCACCGCTGCTGTGAAGGACTTCAAGACGTCGTTCCTCGCAGACCTGAAAGATAAGAGAGATGCGGCCGCGAAGGAAGCTGCAACCGCGCAGCCAACCCCTGCAGCCCCGCAGCCAACACCTACAGCCCCACAGCCAACACCCGCAGCGGCACAGCCCGTGCCCGCGCCGGCGCCCGCGATGGCGGGCAGCAAGTAGACCATGGCCAACGTACTCGATCTTCGGCGGCGCATCCGCAGCGTGAAAAACACGCGGCAGATCACCAAGGCCATGAAGATGGTCTCGGCGGCGAAGCTGCGCCGGGCGCAGGACCGCGCCATGCGGGCGCGTCCCTATGCGCGCATGCTGACCAGCGTGCTGGTGTCGATGGTTCGCCGCACCGACCTGTGCAGCGAGGAAACCGGCGAGATATTAAATCCGCTTTTGATCGAGCGCGAAGAGAAAAACGTGCTGGTGATCGTGATTGCGGGTGACAAGGGATTTGCCGGCGCCTTCAATTCGAACATCGGCAAGGCAGCACAGCGGTTCATCGACGAGCGCCGCAAGCTGGGTCAGAACATCGATCTGGAGCCGGTGGGCAAGAAGGCGATTGCGCTTTACAAAAAGAAAGTCGCAGCGGCGAACTACGAGAAGACCGAACGGCACTACGACAACGACCTGTCTACCCACTACGATGTCGTGCGCCATCGCGCGCAGCCGATTGAGGTCGTCGCGGAACATCCGGGCCTGCTGTTGCGCGTGGACTTCGATGACGTGTCGGAGATGGTGCGTTCGATCATTCAGCGCTACGAGCGGTGCGAGATCGATTCCGTGTACATCGTCTACAACGAATTCAAGTCGGTAATCTCGCAGCGCCTGGTGGTGGAGAAGTTGCTGCCGATCCGCAAACTCGGCTCGCAGGAGATTACTGCGGCCGAAGAGATGACCGAGGAGCAGAAAGAAGCGGCGGCGCGGGCGGCCAGCACGTCGGGCGTTTCCATCCAGGAGCCCGTGGATGAGGGCGCGGAAGAGGAAGCGAAGAAGTTCGGCACCGCCGACGTGGACTACATCTTCGACCAACCGCCGGAGAAGTTGCTGCGCGACCTGATGCCGCGCTATGTGACCACCCAGATCTTTCATGCGCTTCTGGAGTCGGCGGCCGCGGAGCACGCAGCGCGCATGACCGCGACCGACGCTGCGACCAAGAATGCAGAAGACCTGATCGAAAGTCTGAGCCTGACCATGAACCGTTTGCGCCAGGCGGCGATTACCAAGGAAATCATCGAGATTGTAAGCGGCGCTGCGGCGCTTTAGTTGGCGGAAGAGATTAGGAACGAAGAGACTATGGCAGAGAATATTGGACGAGTAATTTCAATCAGCGGACCGGCCGTTGACGTGCAGTTCGAAGAGAAGACGATGCCGCCGATCTACCAGGCGTTGCGCATTGTCTCCGACGGGTTCGACGTGCCCAAACCGCTTTCGGTGATCGTCGAGGTGCAGCAGCACTTGGGCGAAGGCCGCGTACGCTGCATCGCCATGGTTGCGACCGAAGGCATGGTGCGCGGGATGAAGGCGATCGACACCGGCGGGGTCATTACTGTTCCCGTGGGCCGCGCGACGCTGGGCAGAGTGCTGAACGTGCTCGGCGAGCCCGTAGACGAACTCGGCCCGGTCAACTCGAAGGAGTTCGCGCCCATCCATCGCCAGGCTCCCGCGTTTGACGAGCAGTCGACCAGCGAGGAGATGTTCGAGACCGGCATCAAGGTCATCGACCTGATCCAGCCGTTCCTGAAGGGTGGAAAGATCGGCCTGTTCGGCGGCGCCGGCGTGGGCAAGACCGTCATCATCCAAGAGCTGATCAATAACGTCGCGACCCAGCACGGCGGCTTCTCGGTGTTTGCCGGCGTGGGCGAGCGCACCCGCGAAGGCAACGATCTCTGGATCGAGTTCCAGGAGTCCGGGGTTATCGACCTGAAGGATTTTCAGAAGTCGAAGGCGTCGCTTATCTACGGGCAGATGACCGAGCCGCCGGGAGCGCGTCTTCGCGTCGCTCTAACGGGCCTGACTGTAGCGGAACACTTCCGCGACAGCGAGGGCGCGGACACGCTGCTCTTCATCGACAACATCTTCCGCTTTACGCAGGCTGGCTCCGAGGTCTCCACGCTGCTGGGGCGCATGCCTTCGGCGGTTGGCTACCAGCCGAACCTGGCAACTGAGATGGGCGAGTTGCAGGAGCGCATCACCTCGACCAAGAAGGGTTCTGTGACTTCGGTGCAGGCAGTGTACGTGCCCGCGGACGACTTGACCGATCCGGCTCCGGCGACGACGTTTGCCCACCTGGACGCCACCACCGTGCTCTCGCGGCCGCTGTCCGAGTTGGGCATCTATCCGGCGGTTGATCCGCTGGCTTCGACCTCGCGGATTCTTTCGCCGCGCATCGTTGGCCAGGAGCACTACGACGTGGCCCAGGGCGTCAAGCGAATTCTGCAGCGCTACAAGGACCTGCAGGACATTATCGCGATCCTGGGCATCGACGAGCTTTCCGAAGAGGACAAGACCACCGTTGCGCGCGCCCGCAAGGTCCAGCGCTTCCTGTCGCAGCCGTTCCATGTGGCCGAGGTCTTCACTGGCATTCCCGGCGCCTACGTAAAGGTCGCAGACACAGTGCGCAGCTTCAAGGAGATCATCGAAGGCAAGCACGACGCGATTCCGGAGCAGGCGTTCTATCTCAAGGGCGGCATCGAAGACGTGCTGAAGGCTTCGGAGAAGATGCAGCAGACGGCGTAGAAGCAGTTTGGCTGCAGGGCAGTGTTCGTTGAAGTCAGTTTTGTTGAAGGCGGTTTCGTTGAAGTCAGGTTTCGTTGAAGTCAGGTTTCGTTGAAGTCAGGTTTCGTTAAGGGCACGGCTTTAGCCGTGCCGACAAAGGGCGCAGAATCGAAGGGGGTTTAGCCCCTGAGGTCGGCGCCGGGTGAAGGCAAAATGGCTGAGGCGGGTGCAAATTCGGGGCTATTGACGGTGCGGCTGGTAAGTCCGGACCGGCTGCTGCTGGATGCTACAGCGGAGGCGGTAGAACTGCCGTCGCGCTCGGGGTATCTGGAGACTCTGTACGGCGCTGCGCCGCTGCTGGCGGAGCTGGGCGCAGGCGAGGTGCGGCTGCACGGCGGCACTTCCGGCGACCAGAAATTCTTCGTGGCCTGGGGATTCGTCGAGGTGCTGCCGGAGCGGGTGACCATTCTGGCGGAGACGGCGCTGCGTCCGGGGGAGATAGACACGGCCCAGGCGAAGCAGGACCTGGAAGCGGGCGAGAAGATGTGGCACCAGGCAGGCGACGACCCTGCAAAGTACGAGCAAGCCAACGCGGAGATGCGCGAGGCGGAAGAGAAATTGGCTTCGGCCGAAGGTTCTAGCTCTGCTGCGCAGCTTGACTAGGGAGCACGGCTTAACCAACGCATAAGTCCGGTGGCGGGTGTCTCAGGAGCGAGGAAACGTGTGCGCTTGCCGAGCAACTCGCCGGCAGCCATGCGTCCGCTGCGCACCGCGCCTTCCATAGTGGACGGCCATTCGGTCGCGGTCCAGTCTCCCGCAACGTAAAGGCTGGGGTATGCGGTGGTCTGCGGCGGACGGTAACGGTCGAGTCCGGGCGTGACCGAAAACGTGGCGCGGGCTTCCTTCAGGACGGCGCTCTTCAGCAGCGTGGCTTCGCGGACGCGGGGGAAGAAGAGTTCAACTTCGCGCAGGGCGGAGGCCAGGATCTGCTCGCGCGGCATGTCGATCTCCGGCCAGGATGCGCTGATGACGAGTTCGAGGTAGCTGCCGCGGGCAGGTTCCCAGCGGCGGATGCGCGATTTAGCGAACACCCACTGAATGCGTGTGTCAAGCAGCACGGCATGATCGAGATCAGTCACTTCGCGGTCATACCAAAGATGAATCGTGGTGATGGGCGCGGCAAAGAACTTGTCGAACGGGATTGCCGGCGAAGCGCCCGGCACCGTAAGGGATTGGATCAAGTCCTGCGTCTGACGGAAGCCGGTCGCGAGGATGACTGCGTCGGATTCGACCTCGCCTTCGCGAGTCTCAAGTTTCCATCGGCCGTCCACAGTGCGCGTGATCGCTTCGACGCTTGCGTTGGTGCGGACGTCGACGCCGAGACTTTGCGCCAGGTCGACGACCGGCTGAAAGAACTCGCTGAGCGGCGCGGCGGGAATGCCCAGGCGGCCAGCCTCGGGCGAGCGCAGGAACGACTCGTGGAAGACCTTGGCAGCGTATTTTGTGGAGCAGCGCTCGAAGCCGTCGTTGAGCGCGCCCGCGACCACCGGTTCCCAGAAGTGGCGGATGCCGCGGTCGGTCTGGCGAGTGTGCTTGAGCCATGCAGCGAAGCTTTCTTCGTCGGTTGCCGGGCAGCCGCGGAGGAAGTGCGCGAGGCCAGCCGCGATTCGCGCTTTATCGTGGAGCGTGAGCATGGGCGCACGCAGAAAGCTAAGCGAGTTGTGTGCCGGCGCGGGCAGGCCGCCAGACCCGATCCAGCTTTGGCGCGGACTACCCGCGGCGGTTGGTTCAAGGAAGCAGAGTTCGTCATACCAGCGAATCGAATCGGCGGCTCCGGCCTGTGCAATCAGATCCAGAAAGTTGGTGCAGCAGCCGACGACGACGTGCTGCGAGTCGATAATCTCTCCGAGTGCCGGATGCGAGTAGGAGTAAGCGCGGCCGCCGACGAACGGGCGGCGCTCCAGTAGGGTTACACCCGCGCCATCGCGGGCCAGGGCAACCGCAGCCGCGAGGCCCGCTGTGCCTGCGCCTACAACGGCCACATCGCGCCGGTTGGCGTTGGCGGGCATCACCCCACCACCCGGTTCCACGCGGCCATAACTGCGCCGCGGGCGAGAACTCTGAGCTTCTCGGCGGTAGAAAGACCGATGCGTTCGCGAAAGACTTCCATCCTCTGATCGGCAATGCGCTCGAGCAGGCGGTGATAGATGGTCACCAGCACCCACATGGCGGCGCGGCTGTCCCGATCCAGCAGCGGGATCAGCTTGTTGGCGGCGAGGTAGTACTTCTCCGCGCGGATCGCCAGCGTGGCCAGCATGCCGCGCTCGCGTTCGGTCATGGTGCGGCCCGCCGCCAACTCGCGCAGTTCGTCGACGTTCTCGCCAAACTCATCCAGCAGGTCGATGGGAAGATAAACGCGGCCACGCTCGATGTCTTCCTTGACGTCGCGCAGGATGTTGGTAAGTTGGAACGCGACGCCGGTCTCCTCGGCCAGTTGTTCGGCGCGCACGTCGGTGTATCCGAAGATGCGGATGCAAACCAGGCCGACCACCGAAGCGACGAGGTAGCAGTAGCGGTAGAGGTCCTCGAAGGTTGCGTAAGTCTGCACGGCGGCCGAAGGCTCGAGGTCCATCGTCATCCCTGCAACCAGTTCTTCGATCAAAGTCTCAGGGATCGCGAATTTCCGCAGAGTATCTCCAAGCGCGAGAAACACAGGATCATCGACCCCAGCTCCGCCCGAACTATTCCGCGAGGCCCGCCACGCGCCCATCCACTCCTTCATTTGGGCGCGCCGCTGCTCTATCGTCTTGGATTCGTCGTCGGCAATGTCGTCGGCGCGACGCATAAAGGCGTAAATAGCGCACATGGCGTCGCTCTTGGGGCGGGGCAGCACGCGAAAGGCCCAGTAAAAATTCTTGGCCTCGCGGCGAGCGACCTCACGACAGAATCGGTACGCCTCGGCGGTGCGTGGGTTGCGGTTGGCGGTGCGGGGCGCGTTCGGTGCTTCGCTCACGCGATTGGGGCTCCAGCCTTGCGCCGCGTCCGGATCTTCCCGATCAACGCGCTCAGCAGCAGCATCAGCTTTCTGCGCCGCGTCACCACGGGGCGGCCGCGGAGCACGTCATATTTTTGCGTGGCGATACCGTCGAGGATGGCTTCGCCGCCCTTGCGAAAAAGATCGAGGGTGACCCCCAGTTCGTCGTCGACCATCTCACTCAGAGGAGCGCCTTGGCGCAGTAGGTCGCGGGTGCGGTCCACCAGCGCCCGCATCATGGCGCAGAACTCGGGGGTGAAGACGCGGCCAGCGATCTGACCCTCGGCCACGCCGAAGCGCTCCATGTATTCGGCGGGAATGTAGCGGCGCGGGATTTCGGAGTCGCGCACGCAGTCCTGCCAGAAGTTGGCGAGTTGCAGGCCGGTGCAGATCTTGTCGGAGAGCAGCGCGCGCTGCTCATCGCGGTACCCGCAGACCATCAGCACCAGCCGGCCAACCGGGTTGGCAGAGTAGCGCGAATACTCAACTGCCTCGTCCCAGGTGTAATACTCCGTCTTCACCTGGTCCTGCTCGAAGGCGCGGAGCAGATCGTGGAAAAGCCTGCGTGGAAGATCGCAGGCGACGATGGTCTCGCGCAGCGCGACAAATACTGGATGGCGGGACTGCTGGGGCGCGTCGTAGCACTGGTCCAACATCAAACCCCAGGTTTGCAGCAGTCTCAGAGCGGTATTGGTGCCGGCAACCTCGTCGCCCAGGTCGTCGGAGACGCGGCAGAAGGCGTAAACGCTCTCGAAGTGCGGGCGCACCCGCCGGGGCAGGAAGAACGTGGCGACGTGGAAGTTCTCGTAGTGCGTGGTGGCGAGCGCGTGGCACCAGGCACGGGCTTCGTCGAGCGTGGGCCGGTCTTCCGGCGTCTGATACTCGGGCGGAGCACCGGCGAGCGAGTCCATCGCGGCGGTCTCGTGAGGCGCAAGTTCGACCGGACCAGTCATTGGCTCCTCCCGTGGGCGCTGGGCCGGTAGCCGTTGGGAAGGACGGCGGTCTTGATGTCGGCGATGTTGTCCGTGCTGCGGGTCATCATCCGCGCGAAGACGGCAGGCACCTCCTCCAGCGGCGCCGTACGGGTGATGAACTCGGCGCACTTGAACTTTCCGCTGCAGACCAAAGTGAAGGCTGCGGCGCAGGCTGCAGGGGTGTGGTGGAAGCTGGCCTTTAGGGTGATGTCGCCGTAGTGGAGGCGGTTGGTGTCGAGGCTGACCACGGTGCCCTTGGGCGGGCCGCCGAAAAAGTTGACCACGCCGCCTTTGCGCACCATGGCAACCGCAGCCTCCCACGTGGCCGGCGTGGCCACGGCCTCGATCACGGCGTCGGCGCCGCGGGAGTTGCCGGTGAGTGTTCGCACCGCTTTCACCGTGTCGGTGCCGCCGTGTGGGTCTTCGGAGATCTGCACTACTTCGCATGCGCCAAAGCGCCGCGCCGCCCTCACCTGGTCGTCGCGCTTGACCACGGCGATCACCCGAAGGCCGCGGAGATGCGCGACGTGGATAAACATCAGGCCAATCGGACCGGCGCCGATCACAACCAAAGTATCGCCCACCTGCGCGCCGGTCTCGTTGAGTCCCTGCACCACGCACGCCAGCGGTTCGGTGAGCGCGGCATACTCCAGAGGCACGCCGGCAGGCACCAGCAGCGTGTTCTTCTCCACGATGCGCGCGGGAATGCGCATGTACTCGGCGTAGGCGCCATTATTGAAGAGGAGACATTCGCAAAGGTTCTGTTGTCCGTGGCGGCAAAAGAAGCAGGTGTCGCAGGGAGCAGAGTTCATCGGGACGACGCGGTCTCCGACGGAGAATTCGGTTATGCCGGGACCGGTTACGACGACGGTGCCGGCGACTTCGTGCCCGAAGACGATAGGCGGTCTCAGCATGATGGCGTGATAGCCCCGGCGATACACCTTCAGGTCGGTGCCGCAGGTAAGCGCCGCGCCCACCCGCAACAACAATTCACCATCGCCCGCGTGGGGGACAGGGATCCGCTCCATGCGCAGGTCTTCCTTGCCGTGTAAGACGGCGGCCAACATGGTCTCGGCCGGCGATTCCGCAATCATGCTTCTATCTTCTCACTTTCGCGCGGCTGCCAACCATGTGAGCATGGACGATGTTGTCTTGGCTACAGCCGCGCCCCGTCCAGGCCAGTCAAATTCGCTCACACCGCTGCGCCGGGCCGTGCATCTGATAACCTGACCGTCAGAAGCCATGGCCTTACAATCCCCAGAAGCCTATCTGAAGCAGTGGACCTCGGCCGTGCAGGATTACTCCATTCTGTGCGCCTCGGCCATTTCGGCCCTGTTCACGCGGCCTCGGTACTGGGCAGACATCATCACCCAGATGGACTCGATCGGGGTCGGCTCGTTGCCGATCATCGTCCTCACCGGGTTCTTCACGGGATGCGTGCTGGCGCTGCAGTCCGCCACCGCGCTTACGGAGTTTGGCGCTGTCTCCATGACCGGCTCGCTGGTCTCGCTGTCGATGGTCAAGGAACTGGGGCCCGTCCTGACCGGTCTGATGGTATCGGGCCGCAACGCCGCGGGCATGGCCTCGGAAATCGGCTCGATGAAGGTAACCGAGCAACTGGACGCGATGCGCGCGCTGGGCACGGACCCAATCCGCAAGCTGGTGGCCCCGCGCCTGCTGGCCACCGTGTTCATGCTCTTCTTCCTCACCATTATTGCCGACGCCTTCGGGATCGCCGGCGGTGCGTTGATGTCGGTTTCGATCCTCGGCCTGAACGCGAGCACCTACCTGCACGACTCCTACCGTGGCCTGGTCCACGGTGACATCGTGCAGGGACTCACCAAACCGCTCTTCTCGGCCTTCATCATCGCCACGGTCGGTTGCTACTGCGGCATGAAGACCACCGGCGGGACGCAGGGCGTGGGCCGCGCGACGACCCAGGCTGTCGTCATCTCCTCAGTCTTCATCATCGTCGTCGACCTGCTCGTCACCCGCGCGATGATCGGCATCTTTGGCAGTTAGGGGCGCTATGACCGAAGCCATCCCCAACCCCGGCGCCGCAACCATCGATTTGCAGGACGATCAAACCCCGGTCGTCGCGTTCACCGATGTGTCCATCGCGTTTGAGCTGAAGCCGGTGCTCAAAAACATCTCGTTCTCGGTCGAACGCGGGCAGACGCTGATCCTGCTTGGCCCGGCCGGCTGCGGGAAGTCGGTGCTGCTGAAGCTCGCCAACGGCCTGCTCAAGCCCGACTCCGGGTCCATCCGCATCTTCGGCCAGGAGATTACCACCATGCCCGAGCGCGACTTGTTCGCACTGCGCGCGCACATCGGCATGGTCTTCCAGGAGTCGGCCCTGTTCGACTCGCTGGACGTGGAGGACAACGTCGCGTACCGTCTGCACGAAGAGCACGTCCCCGAGGACCAGGCGCACGCGCGCGTAGTGGAAGCCTTGAAGTTCGTCGAACTGGAGCAGGCAATCGACAAGTTCCCGCCGGAACTCTCCGGCGGCATGCGCCGGCGCGTCTCCATTGCCCGCGCCATCATCAGCCAGCCCGATCTCATTCTCTATGACTCGCCCACCGGCGGGCTCGACCCGATCACCTCGACCACCATCATCGAACTGGTGATGAAGCAGCGCGACGTGTCGCACACTACGTCGCTGCTGGTGACGCATCGACTGCAGGACGCCTTCACGCTCGCGACCCATCGCTACGATCCCACCTGCGGAATGAAGCCGATCCCGAAGGACGGCCCGGAACGCGGTATCGATCCGGGAACGAAGTTCCTGATGCTCAATGAAGGCCACGTCGCGTTCCATGGCACCACGGAAGAACTCATCCACTCGCGCGACCCGTGGATTCGCGAGTATCTGGACTGATTTCGCTTGACAGTGAGACTATTGCGTCTCGCCTTCGGAGGCTGCGATGAGAGATCAAAGGGTTCGACGAGCATTTGCAAACCTGATTGCGGTGGCGTTAAGCACGGGCGCGCTCAGCGCCGCGGCAGGGATGCCTGCGCCGGGGCAGGTCGTGCAGTCGAGTGGACCGCTGCCATCGTTTGAAGTTGCGACCATCAAGCCGATCAAGGAAGGAGCGCCACCTCCCCCGCTTGCGTGGCCCCCACCGAACATAGTCCGGACCATCGGTGGAACGGCGCGCGACATCGTCCGCATAGCCTATGGTCTCCCGCCAAGTCGGGCGTCCGAACGCGTCCTGGGCGGACCAGCCTGGATCGACACTATCCACTACGACGTCGAGGGGAAGATTCCCGATGCCGTGTTTGCGGAGATGCAGAAGATGCCGCCAAGAGAGCAAGGAAATCAGAAGTCCCTGATGCTGCAGGCGCTCCTTCGAGATCGATTCAAGCTTGTGGCTCACGTCGAAACCCGCGAGATGCCGATGTATGAACTGGTGGTGGCAAAGAGCGGACCCAGGCTGGCGCCCGCAAAGGAGCCTCCACCAGATGAATCGGGCACGGAGCCGCCACCGCTGCCGCCGCCGGGTGCCCCTCCGAAGCCGGAGAATATGCGGCAGGGCCTGATGGTTCTGCGCAAATCGGCAACGGTTATGGAGATGACTGCCAAGGGCCAAACCTTGGATGCTTTGGCGAACCAGCCCTTCTTCTCATTGGATGGCCCGATCGCCAACAAGACGGGGCTGACGGGAAAGTACGACTTTGTGCTGGACTGGTCACCGGAGCAGCCCGGCGGGCCGGCGGCATCCTCCGACGCACCGGCAGATGCCGACGCGCCAACTTTGTTCACAGCGTTGCAGGAGCAACTCGGCCTGAAGCTGGTTCCGACGAAGGGCCCGGTCGAGGTGATCGTCATCGACCACATCGAGCTGCCGTCGGAGAATTAGGCATCAGCGTGTGCCTTTTTGCCACTCTTCGTAGGAGATGCGGGGGACGGTGACGATAGCGTCGCGGGTAAGTGCGTAGTTGCCCAGGCCGTTCATGCGGCCAACCGCGTGCAGTTCGTCAGCCCTGATGTAGGGTCCTGCGCCGTTCTGTTCCGGCACGACGAAGCGGTCTTCGACATACATCGCCACCACCCGGCCGAGGATGATGCGCGAGCGCCCAATCTCCATCGAGGTGAACTCGCGGCACTCGAGTGCGGCGTGGGCCTCCGCGATGCGCGGGACCTTGACGACGGACGATGGCGCGGTGGTCAGTCCGGCCATCTCCAGCTCGTTCACGCCGGCCGGGAAGTCGGTGGCGCAGATGTTCATCTTCTCCAGCAGGTCGTCGGTGACGACGTTGACCACGAATTCACCCGTCCGGCGGATATTGCGCGCCGTGTCCTTCGGAGTGAAGCGGGCGTCGGAGCGGTTGGTGACGCCCATGCCGACAATGGGCGGATCGGTGCACAGGTAGTTGTAAGCGCTGAAGGGCGCCGCGTTCAGTTTGCCCTCTTCATCCATGCTGGTGACCCAGGCAATGGGCCGCGGGGCCACCAGCCCGATCAGCAGGTTGTAGATTTGCCGGTGCGGCGTCTTTTCCATTTCGAACTGCATAGGTTCTCCTTGCTGTCCAAGCCTACCGCAAAGGCGCGTGCTGCTCCCCCAAACGGCGTAGCGAAATGTGGACCGCGGACGGGCAAGACCAGCGCGACTGGGATAAACTTGCTAAGTGAAGCCACTTCAAACCGCCAGGCTCGTTGTGGCCACGGCTGCGGTCCTTATCTCGTCGTATCCTGCATTGCCCATCGCCCAGGCACAGATCCCGCACCTCGTCCCTCAGGCAGCGGTCGAGCGCGCGGAAATGCTGCTTCCCGATGCTCCCGTGGCGCAGACCAGCGACCAGGGCGCCGCTGCGCCTACGACAGGTGCCGCTGCGGCTGCGACGGGCCAGGGGTCCGCACCGGCAACTCCGGCGGCAACGTCCTCTACCTCGCTGCAGAGCGCGCCGGCTACCGATTCCGCGACCCCACAGGACCCCGCTGCCGCTGCTGCCGAGGCCAAGAAGAAGCAGCATGACCAGGCGGAGCAGGACCTGAAGAAGGAAGAGAAACAGCGCCTGCTGGGCGTGATGCCGCAGTTCCAGGTGGTGATGAACGGCCAGGCGGTGCCCCTGACCGGCGGCCAGAAGTGGAAGCTCGCCCTGCACAGCGCGATCGATCCGTTCTACATTGGCTGGGCGATCGTGATTGGCGGAGGATACGGTGAGCTGGTCGGCGACAATAACGGCTACGGCTGGAACGCGCACGGCTACATCAAGCGCGTGGGCGCGAACTACGCAGACAACGTAAATGGCGCTCTGGTGGGCAATGCGCTGTTGCCGCAACTGCTGCATCAGGACCCGCGCTACTTCCGCAAAGGGACGGGACCGATCTTCAAGCGCTTTCTATATGCGGCGGGATCAACGGTGATTTGCAAAGGCGACAACGGCAAATGGCAGCCCAATGTATCGAACGTGCTGGGGAACTTTATTTCGGGCGCCATCTCGAACTCCTACTATCCGGCCAATGAGCGTGGCGTGGCGCTGACGCTGGAGAATGGAACGTCGGTGACGCTGTTTGGCGCGCTCGGTGGGCAGATTCTGGAGTTCGGACCCGACCTGGCGCGGCTGGTGCACAGGAAGAAGAAGGCGGGCCCTCCCGTGCCAGCGGTTGTGCCGGCTGTGAGCGTGCCGGCCGCAGTGCCCAACGTGCCCTGAGGAATCGTCACAAAATCAGCGGTTTAGCTGCAGGCGTCTCAGCGGCCGGCATCTGCGCGGGCACTGCGAATTCGCTTGCGATCGAAGGCCGATTAGCGGCCAGAAATGGTAAACTTGATGGTAATGACAACGCCCCTCAAGACGCTGTTCCTGAATCCTCCCTCCTTTGAAAAGTTCGATGGTGGCGCCAGCAGCCGCTGGCCCGCAACCCGCGAAATCGAGTCCTACTGGTACCCGGTCTGGCTGACGTATCCCGCCGGAATGCTGGAAGGGTCGCGCCTGGTAGATGCGCCGCCGCACCACCTGAAGTGGCCGGATGTGGTGGAGATTCTGAAGGACTACGAGTTTCTGGTCCTGTTTACCAGCACCATGGGCTGGGACGGCGACCAGCGCGCCGCGGAGATGATCAAGCAGCGGTATCCCAGGATCAAGATTGCGTTCGTCGGGCCGCCGGTGACCACCTCGACCGACCGGGCGCTGAACGAGTGTCCCGCCATCGACTTCGTCTGCCGCCGCGAGTTCGATTTTTCCGTGGTGGAGTTTGCCCAGGGCAAGCCGCTCAACGAGATTCTCGGCATCAGCTACAAGGACGAGAACGGCGTTATCCAGCACAACCCCGACCGGCCCCAGGTTACTCCGGAGCAGCTCGACGAAATGCCCTGGGCGACGGAGATCTACCACCGCGACCTGGACGTGACCAAGTACACGGTGCCCTTCCTGCTGCACCCGTTCGTCGCGCTCTACTCGACGCGCGGCTGCCCGGCGCAGTGCACCTTCTGCCTGTGGCCGCAGACGTTGAGCGGCCACGCATGGCGCAAGCGCTCGACCGACGACGTGGCCGCCGAGATGGCCAACGCCAAGAAGCTCTTCCCCCACGTGAAGGAGTTCTTCTTCGACGACGATACCTTCAACATCCAGAAGGCGCGCACCATCGAGCTGTGCGAGAAGCTGAAGCCGCTGGGGCTGACGTGGTCGTGTACCTCGCGCGTCACCACCGACTACGACACGCTGAAGGCGATGAAAGATGCGGGCTGCCGCTTGCTGATCGTTGGCTACGAGTCCGGCGATCCGCAGATCCTGAAGAACATCAAGAAGGGCGCGACCGTGCAGCGCGCACTCGATTTCCAGCGCGACTGCCACAAGCTCGGCCTGCTCGTGCACGGCGACTTCATCCTCGGCCTGCCAGGCGAAACGAGCGAGTCGATCCGCAACACCATCGAGTTCGCCAAGCAGCTCGATTGCGAGACCATCCAGGTTTCGGTTGCCCATGCTTTCCCTGGGACGGAGTTCTTCGACTACGCCAAGGAGAAGGGGTTCATCACCAATGAGGCCATGATGGACGATGGCGGCCACCAGATGGCGCACATCGAGTATCCCGGCCTGCCGGTCGAGTACGTGATGTCGATGGTGCACAAGTTTTACGACGAGTACTTCTTCCGGCCCAAGCAGGCGTGGCGCGTGGTGTGGCAGTCAATCAGGAACCGCGATTTGCCGCGTCTCTACACTGAGGCGAAGTCGTTCATGAAGCTGCGCAGCCAGCGTAACAAGGCGGCCCGCGCAGCCTCTGCCCTGAAGGCGCATGAGTCTGTCGGCCAGGGCGCGTAGGCTCGGTTTCTGTTTTGAGGAAGCGGTCAGCTTAGGCTGGCCGTTTTTCTTTGGTGCGATATTCTGGGACCATGGCGACACTCAAGAAGCTTCTGCCGGCCTCAGTTCTGCTCCTCGCATTCGGGCTACCCCCGTCAGCACTTTCCGCACAAGCGGTACCGGGCTCCACGCTTAAAGGTGACGTTGCGCATCCTGCCCACGCGCAACACTGGGTGGACACCCGGCTCTACTTCGGCCTCGGTCCCGCCGGCGCGCCGGACAAAGGCGTCTCCGAATCTGCATGGCGCGACTTCCTCGACCAGCAAGTGACTCCGCGGTTCCCGGCGGGGCTCTCGGTGATCGACGTCTACGGCCAGTGGCAGGGCAAAGGCGAAACCGCACCGGAGCGGATTCGGTCGAAGGTGCTGATCATCGACTATCCGGCGACGGCGGCGAATGCGGCGAAGATCGAGGCGATCCGCGCGGCGTGGAAGCAGAAGACGGGGGACCAGTCGGTGATGAAGGTGACCTCGCCGGCAAACGTGTCGTTTTAGCCAACGCTCTCCACGCATGGCGGTGCGCATCTCTTCTAGAATTGAAATAGATGAAGCACACTCTTTCTCCGCAGCGCTATCTCATTCTGCTTGCCGTCATGTTGTCAGCTTCCGTAGGCGACACGCTGCTGTCGCATGGTATGAAGCAGATGGGGCCAGTCTCGCTGGGGCACCTCGGCCTGCTTCTCGCCGCAATCCGCAACCCATGGGTAATCACCGGGATACTATGCCTGCTGGGCTTCTTCGCCAGTTACCTGACCGCGCTCAGTTGGGCCGACCTGACCTTTGTCCTGCCGGCGACGGCGTTCGGGTACGTGGTGGTGGCGCTGCTCTCAAAGTTCTGGCTGCACGAGACCGTTAGCCTCTCCCGCTGGGGTGGAATCGTGCTGATCGTCTGCGGCGTCGGATTTGTTGCCAACGGGCCTTCGCTGACCCAACACGAATTGATGGACCCGCTGGAAGAGACAGCCCGCGCGCTGACGGGTGGGGCGAAATGATGGTCGCGGCGGGCGTTGAGACCAGCGTTCTGGAGACATGGGTGACCATCGTGACCGTTGCCGCCACCGCGGTCGCCGGAGACGTGCTCACCGCCGGGGCGATGCGGCGTATTGGCGATCTTGATCTGATCCGCGCGAAGTCCGGGCTGGGTGGGGCGGTGCGCGCGGTGGTGTCGAGCCCGATGTTTCTGCTGGGCGTGTTCTCGATGGCGCTCAGTTTCTTCTCGCTGCTGTTCACGCTCTCCAACGTGGAGGTATCGCTGGCCGCGCCTGCGAGCGCGTCGCTAACCTTTCTGGGCAACGCGTTTGCGGCCAAGCTGTTCCTGAAGGAGAACGTCGATCGTCGCCGCTGGCTTGCGGCGCTGTTCGTCTGTGCGGGCGTGTTCCTGCTGTCGAGGTAGGGTGCTTAGGGTCGCGGCGCGGGGCTGGCAGGAAGGCTGTTCTGCGGCGAAGCGTTGGTCGGGGCGGAAATCACCGACTTAAACCAGGATTCCAGTTCGCCGCTCTGGCGCAGCAGTTGAATCTCGGTCTGGAGGAGCTGGAAGCTGGCATCGAGAACGGCCAGGTACTTGTCCCGCTCCGCGATACGGGCAGTCTGCTCGTCCTTCGGGCTCATCTGCGGGCCGTTCGGGTTGCCATTGCCCGACTGAAGCTGGATGCGAAGAATGTCAAGCTGCTGTTGCGCAAGTTGCTGCTGGAGCGTGGCGACCTCGGCCTGCGCCCTAAGCTCGTCGATGGTGTGGCGAAGGCGCGTCTGGCTGTCCAGAGCGTCGATCTGGGTGCTCTGCGCGTCGTGCAGGGCGCGCGAGGCTTCGGCGGCTGCGACGCGGCCTCTGGCACTGCGTCCCTTATCAAAGAACGGAAGGGAAATCTGGACGCCGAAGGCAGCTTCGTCCGCACCGATATGGGCGCCGCTGAACGTCTCCAGGGTTCCGAAGGAGTTGGTGAAGGTGGCGTACCGGTTGTATTGGGCGACAAAATTGATCTCGGGCCAGAATCCCGAGCGGGCCTGCCCCTTGGCCTGCTGTCGTTTGGCTTCCGCGCTGGCAAAGGCTGCGGCCACCGCAGAGTTGGCGTAGCCGTTGGGCGTCGGGTTGGTCGCGTCCGAGGGAACCGGGATCGCAGGAAAGTTCCCGTCGGTTTGGAGTGACGCAGCGGGCAGGCCGATCAGGCGCGCAAGGTGGTCGCGGTCGACATCGATGTCATCCTGCTCTTTCAGTTCGGACAGGCGAAGCTGGGCGGCGGTGAGCTTGGCCTGGGTCAGGTCGATCTGCGTGTCCTGTCCGGCGTCGACGCGTTCCTGAACGATGGTGACAAGAGCGCTGGCGAATTCATTCTGCTGCCGTACAACCTGCTCGTGCCGCTCGTCGTTGTCGAGCGCGATGAAGGCGAGGGCCGTGTCCTGCGCAACGGCTTCCTGCACATCCTGGAGCGCAAGCAGTGCTGCGTTCAAGCCCGACCGGGCCGACCGGATGTAGTCGAACTGTGACACGCTAAACACGACCGACCCCGCGGTGGCGGTCGCGAGCGTGGGCGGGCTGGGGAGATATCCGTACGCCTGGCCGAGGCCGGCGCCGATGCTGACAGCGGGGATGTACGCGTCGCGCGCCTGAGAGAGCTGTGCTTGTGCCTTATTCACATCGTCCTTGGCTCCCAGAACACGCGGGTTGCTGCGCAGGGCCAGATCGACCGCAGTCGTCAGCGATATCTGCCCATCCGCTGAAGGCGGAAGCGAGAGAAACAGGGAGCAGGCCAGCACGGCGCGAAGCGTGCCGAACTGGCGGAAACGATGCGGCGTCCCGGCCGGATTGGCCGGGGAACGCAGGCGATTTGGAGAATGCAGAAGCATGCGGTCCAGGAGATTCGTTCGCAGGTTATTGAACGGTTTTCACTTCAAGACCATCGCTCAGGTCGCGGGGAGTGGTTGGGGTGGTGGCAACAGTGTCGCCCTCAGCGAGACCGCCCGTAATCTCGGCTTCGTCGACGTTGACAATGGCCGGGTTTTCGGGTGTGCCTAGCTCGACGGGAGTGCGGACGAGTCTGTTGTTGATGATGCGGAAGACGTAGGGTTGTGCGGTAGTCCCCCGTAAGGCGTCGTGCGGGATAGTGAGGACGTGAGTGTGTTTTGCGGTGGTCACGGTGACGTTGACGTTGGCGTTGGGTTCGAGGACATCGGCATTGTCGACCGTGATCAGGCACTCGCCGACAAATCGCGTTAGATATTTCACGATCGTGGTGGGCACCTGCGAGACCTGTCCATACCACGCCATCCTCGGCTTGGCCTCCCAGGTGATTTTGACTGGCTGTCCCACTGCCAGACTGCCGATATCGGGCTCGTCGAAGTATCCAATGATGCGCTTCCGGCTGAGATCCGCGACGTAGATCAGGTCGGTGCCGGTGTCGACGTAGTCGTATTGGGAGACCGGGATTGAGTAGACAGTGCCGGAGATGGGGCTGTGAATGTCGTCGGTATCGTAGGCGCTTTGTGCAGCGGCGACCGCGGCGCGCGCATCTTCGAGTTGCGCCTGGGCGCGAGCGCGGTCGGCGTCGTCATAGCGCTGGGTGCTGTGCTGCTCGATGCTGCGGATCAGGTTGTTATCCGCCTGGACGCGGTTTTGCGCGGCGGTCACCCCGGCAGGCGACTCCGCCCCCTGTTGTTGGAGCTTCTGTCTGGCGGTAAGGTCGGCTTCATCCTGCTGGAGTTGCAACCTCGCCCGCCTAAGGTCCGCCTCGCTCGTATTGCGCTCATCCTGCGTGCCGCCGTGCTCAATGTCGCTGGCCGCGAGTTCAGCGGCGCGCAGCGTCGACTGGGCATGGGCCAGGTTCGCCAGCGCCAACTTATCATCCATCTTCAGCAGCAACTGGCCGGCTTTGACCTTGTCGCCGACATTGACGTAGATCGCCTGGACCTGGCCGGCGGCCTGCGCGTGGGCTCCAAAATCGTCCAACAGTTCAACTTCGCCGGTGGTCGTGGTTCTCTTTTCAAGATCCTGATAGGTAACCTGGGCGGTGCGGACGCTCACCTGCTCGCGGGTAAGCGAGCGGACAGCATAGACTGCCAGGATGATTAGGAAGAGGGCTGCCCCCCAAACTACATAATACGTTGCGCGATTTGACTTGGGGGTAGAGGCCATGTGCTTATCTGTCAGTATATAAGACACATTTTTTTCCGAAACGACCCAGAAATTGTTGGTGACGAGTTCGTCATCATGCCATTGTCGGCCGATTAGCGACAGCAAGGATGGGCTTCGGGGCCGATCGAGCCAGGGCCTGGCATCACCCGGGCCGAGCGGCGGGTTGCAGGGCGCAGAGCTCGAACTCCATGCCGCCGAAATGGGGGCCGGCGTACGGGCCGGTGTTCTGCCTGATCCGGTAGAGCACGTCGACGGCGGAGCCCTCGGTCAGGCCAAGGCCCGAGCATAGCGCCCTCCAGTTGGCGGTGCCGCGGCTCCACCCCAGGGCGGGAATCGCAGGGCCCGTTTGTGCATCGCCGGCCTGCCTCAGTTGCAGACAGATATGCTTTTCCTGGATTAGGCGGATGGGCGCTGCGAGGGCTGCGCCGCGGGTTACGAAGATGGGCTCGGGGTTGCCGATGCCAAAGGGTCCGCAGCGCGCAATCCAGGCGGCCAACTCGGGGGTAAGGTCGGCGAACGTGAGTTCGGCGTCGAAGTCGAGCGGGGGAATCAGCAGCGAAGCTGTCAGTCGCAAAGTCGCATAGGCCCTCATCCGGGCGCGCAGCAGCGGCAGCCGGTCGGATGGCAGCGAGAATCCGACCGCATGCGCGTGGCCTCCGAAGCGGGTGAATAGCGGCTCGCCCGGGTCCGCTGCGTCGGCGGCGGTGATGGCGTCCAGCAGGTGGAAGCCGGGGATGGAGCGGCCGGAGCCGTGGGCGTTGCCATCGGCGTGAGTAATCACCAGGGCCGGCCGGCCGGTGCGGTCCACTACGCGCGAGGCAAGAATGCCCAGCACGCCGCGATGCCATTCCGGGTCGTCGAGGATCAGGCAATCGGGAGGGTACGCGCCATCCGTATCGACCAGGGTAAGCAACTCGCGGTCGATGGCGTCAAGCGCGCGCGCCTCAGAGTTTCGCCGCTCCTGGTTCAGGTTGTCGAGTTTGACCGCGAGTTCGCGCGCACGGACTGGGTTCCGCGTCAGGAACAGCTCAACCACGTCGTCCGCAATGTCCATGCGGCCTGCGGCGTTAATGCGGGGAGCGATGCGAAAGCCAACCTCAGTCGCGGTCGGCGGTCTGTTCAGCGGTATCTTCGCCAGTTGCATCAGCGCACGCAGACCCGGCTGGACGGGATTCGCAAGCGCCGCCAGACCCAGCGCAGCGATGGCGCGGTTCTCGCCGGTGAGCGGGACAGAGTCGGCGATGGCGGCGATGGCGACCAGCTTTAAGAACGATGGGACCAGCACGCCGCGGGTACGCGCGCGGAACGCTGCGGGGTCGCGGGTGAGCGGGGCGGCGATCTCTAGCAGGGCCTGGGCAAGCTTGTAGGCGACAGCGGCTCCGCACAGGTGTTTGTTGGGGTACGGGCAGCCGGGCTGGACCGGATTGATGACCGCGAGGCAGTCGGGCAGGGCCGCGTCGCCGTCGGGCAGATGGTGGTCGGTGACGATCAGGTCGAGCGAGAGCGCACGCGCCTCCGCGGCCTCGGCGACCGCGCGAATGCCTGTGTCCACGCTGATGACCAGCCGAATTCCGGCCGCAGCGGCTTCGCCGAGGATGGCGTTCTGCATCCCGTACCCTTCGCGGATCCGGTGCGGGACGTGGTAGGTCACCTGAGCGGAGCTCTGCGGGTCGATCGCCAGCGCAATCCGCTCGATCGTGGTCTTCAGCAGCACCGTCGCGGTCGTGCCGTCGACGTCATAGTCCCCGTAGATGAGGATTGGCTCGGCGGCGCGGATGGCGGAGAGAATCCGCTCAACTGCGACCGCCATGCCCAACATCTGCTTCGGGTCGTTGGCCGCGTCATTCAGCAGCTTGTCGAGCGTAGGGTTGAGGAAGGCTTTAGCGGCAGCCGAGTCAATGCCGCGCGAGACGAGTATCTGTGCAATCGGAAGTGGGCAGCCAAGCTGCGCGGCGAGAGCTGTGACAGCGCGCGGGTCAGCGAGCTTAGCAACCCATTCGGGTGAAACGTCGAGGCTTTCGGACGAGGGCAAAACCAGGTTCCTTCACTGCAATGTGGAATTACGACCATCAACGGGAACCAGGAAACCGCCTGCCGGGCGCTTCTAGTCTTCGTCGTGGTCGTCGACAACGATGCCGCCCAGGTCGGTGACGGTCTCAATCAACTCCTGGAAGCGCTCGTACCACTCGGTGGAGGTTTCGTAGAGGAACATCACGCCCTGGTGCGCGAATCCCAGTTGCAGGTAGCCGAGTTTGCCCACGTGGTTCACCAGGTACTCGGCGTCATCGATCTCGGGCGCGTCGGAGTCGGGGTACGCCTGATCGCGAAGTTGCTGCAGCAGAATAGCGATGTCGGATTTCTCCAGCACCACCTCGCTCATGGTCACAAAGCTGGCGCCGGCAGCCTTGGCGTGCTCCACAAAGTCCTTCCAGGCGTCGGGATCCTCGTCCTCAAAGATCACCGTAGGCACTTCTTCCGTGACGTATCCATTGAAGCGGCGCATGCCGTGGCCGGCGATGAAGGCCACCATGTCGTCCTTAAGCGAGATGAGATTGTCAGGTTGCATGCAGAGAGTATTGTCGCAGAAACCGCGGTGGAGCGCACGGCGGGTTGTCGCCGAAAATGCACTCACGGGCGGAAACAGACGCACTTGCCGCATCCGCCAGCCGGCGTACCATGGAAGCACTATGCGAGCCATCCAGATTACCGAGACCGGCGGACCCGACGTGCTGGTGTTCCGCGAGTTGCCCACACCCGAACCGGGGCCAGGCCAGGTGCTCATCCAGATCGAGGCCTGCGGCGTCAACTTCATCGATGTGTACCAGCGCGAGGGGCGCTATGCCGTGCCACTGCCGTTTATTCCCGGCCAGGAGGCAGCCGGGACAGTCATCGCGCTGGGCTCGGACGTGACCTCAGCCAAAGTTGGCGACCGGGTGGCCTGGTGCCACGTCATGGGGACCTACGCCGAGTATGCCGTCGTGCCCGTTTCGAAGCTGATCGCAATTCCCGAGGACGTCAGCACCCGGCAGGCGGCCGCGGCCATGCTGCAGGGAATGACGGCGCACTATCTGGCGCACTCGACCTACCCCATCCAGCGTGGCGACGATGTGCTGATCCACGCCGGCGCGGGCGGGGTTGGGCTGCTGTTGATCCAGATGGCCAAGCATCTGGGCGCGCGCGTGGTCACCACGGTATCGACGGAGGAGAAGGCCACGCTTGCTCATCGCGCCGGCGCGGACGAGGCGATCCTCTACACCCGCGAGGACTTCGCGGCCAAGGTGAGCCAGCTCACCGGCGGCCGGGGCGTGCCGGTCGTCTATGACTCCGTGGGCAAGACCACCTTCGAAGGCAGCCTGGGCTGTCTGCGGACGCGCGGCATGATGGTGCTCTACGGCGGATCGAGCGGGCCGGTGCCGCCGTTCGACCTGATTCAGCTCTCGACCAGAGGTTCGCTTTTCGTCACCCGCCCTACCCTGAAGGACTACACCACGACCCGCGAGGAGCTGGAACTGCGCGCCGGCGACGTGCTTCGCTGGGTCAGCGAAGGCAGCCTCAAGCTGCGCCTCGAGCACAATTATCCGCTGGCCGAAGCCGCCCAGGCGCACCGCGACTTGCAGGCGCGCAAGACCACTGGCAAGGTGCTGCTGATTCCGTAAGCCGCACCGCCAGCGACCGATTATTGATCGCGATGGAACCGTTCCACTCGATTCTTCGTAACTCCAGGCAGAATGCGGGAAACGTATAGCTGGTCGTGGGTGGAGACGCAGGCTGCGCAGACCATCGAGGTCTGGAACGGCTGCGCTGCCCGGCAGGCGCGCGCTGGCTCGCGTTACAACCCGGACCAGCAGAAGAAGCGCGAGCAGGCCTACGACAAAGCCTTGCGCGAGGTGGAGCGCGAGGCAAAGCGCTCGCCGCGCACCAGGGCGGAGCGGCTTGAAGCACAGGAACGGATCACCGCATCGTTCGCGCGGTTCTCCGCGGCGGCACTGGACCTGCCGGGCGATGCGGTCCAGCTTCTTACCGGCGACTTCCTGCCCGTGGGCACCAGGCTGGCGCGGTGGGCCAGGCGCTTCGACGAGAGCCTGAGCATGCCCGACATCATCCAGGCCTGCCGCAACGCATGGACCGCGTGCGGGCTGCAGCCGCTGCTCGGCGCGCGCGTGGAACTCACGCCTTCCATCCTCGGCTACAGCCTCCTCTATCCGTATACCGACAATTTCCTCGACCGACCGGACATCTCCGCGGAGGTAAAGCGCCGCTTCAGCGAGCGCTTCCGGGAGCGCCTCCGCGGCGAGCGAATCTCCGCCCAGAACAGCCATGAAGCCGCGCAGTGGGCTTTGGTGGAGCTGATCGAGGGGCAGTATCCCCGCGCGGTCCATCCCCACGTCTTCGACTGCCTGCTGGCGATCCATCGCGCGCAGCAGGACAGCGTCGCGCAACTGACCGGCGGTGACCCATGCACTGACCCCGACGTATTGCGGATGAGTTGTGCCAAGGGCGGCAGCTCCGTGCTCGCCGACGCCTGCCTGGCCCATGGCTGGCTCAGCGAGCGGGAGAGCCGCTTCGCGTTCGCGTGGGGCGTCCTGCTTCAGTTGGGAGACGATCTGCAGGACGTGCGCGAGGACCTCGAGCGTGGCTCGACCACGCTGTTCTCTCGCGCCGCCACCCAGGGCACTCCGCTGGACGCCCTCGCCACCCAGTTGCTGTGTTTCAGCGAGAGCGTTGGCGCACGCATGGACGACCTGCCGCATGGCACTCCGATGTTGAAGGACCTGCTGCGCATGAGTTGGCGATCGCTGATCGTCGGCGCGGTCGCGGACTCGCACTCATACTTCACGCCGGAGTTCCTTCGCGAGACGGAGCAGAACTCGCCGTTCCGCTTCGAGTTTCTGCGCGCGCGGCGGAAGAGATTGGCGAGCCGGCAGGGTTTGTACGCAACGCTGTTTGACGCGTTTCTTGAGGCGCCGGAAGAAGATGACGACGAACTGCCTCTGCCCTCGATTGAGCTTGCGGCGGTGTGACCACTGCTACCGCGAAACCGGCGGCGCATCGTCGAGCAGCGCCGTCACGATCGCCCTGAGGTGCACGGTCGCGCAGTCGATGTGAGGGAAGTGGGTATTCGACTCGTTGAAGATCAACGAGAGGTCCGTACCCGCAATCAGAACCGTGTCCACATGGTCGCGGCCCATCAGCGTTTGCGCGAGCGCGGTCAGTTGCCGATGTTGCTCGTCCGATCCCCGCCCCTGGCGCAGCAGTTCCGTATAGATGCCGTGGATCAGGTCCGCTTCGTCCGGGCTCGGGCAAATCACTTCCACGCCCTTCAGCAGGCCGTAAAATCCCGATTCAATCACATAGCGGGTGCCGAAGACGGCGACGCGCCGGGCCGCCTGCACGGCCAGTTCCGCCGCTACAGCGTCCGCCATACTGATGAGAGGCAGGGGACTCGAAGCTGCCAACTCGAGCAAGCAGTAGAGCGGAGTAACCGCCGGGATGACGCCAACCTCGGCGCCAGCGGCCTTCAACCTGCGCAGAAAGCAATTGAGGTATTCGGCGAGTCCGCCTGGATCGCAGGCCCGAACATACTCAAAGACGCGCGACGTCTCCGCGTGCGCAATCACAATGTCCATGGTGCGTCCGCGCCCAGCATGCGCATCGGCCAGCTTCTGGTAGTAGTGGATGGTCGCCCCCACTCCAAGTCCGCCGACCAGGCCCAGACAACGTCCCTTGCTCATATACATCGAGAGCTTAACCGGTTAGGCAGGGTTGAGCAAGAAAACGAGCGAGCGCCGAACCTCTCCGTGGAGAACACCCCGGAATACGCGATTTTTGACTTAGCCGACAGGATCGCCTTAAACTTGAATCTCATCCTGTCCTGCGGCTGGCCCTCAAGTTGCCGGTTGCGCCACCACAACCCATGCCCGCAACGGAATGTTCGGGAAGCGCGGTGAAACTCCGCCACTGCCCCGCAACTGTAAGCGCGCACGTCCCTCCCTCACCGGAGGGCCGTGAATGTCAGCCAGGATTTTCCCACTGAAGCCGCCAGGCGACGGGAAGGGAAGTCAAGATCATCGGCCGGCATGCACCCGCGTAAGTCAGGAGACCGGTTCCGCTGCGTACAGGTACCACGTTCCCGGGGGGGAGCGTAGGAGTTTCCGACATGTCCGCAGTCTCCGGCCGTCAAGTGGCCGCATCTCTCTTGCGTGCGTCTGCTTTGCGCAGATGCTCGACGCTCGCCGCCTTCCTCTTGCTTCCATCCTTGCTTCTGGTCTCTGTTCCGCCGGCCCGCGCGGTGGTGGTTCGCGGAGTCGTCACCGACCCGCTCGGCCTGCCCGTTTCCGGCGCGCGCATTCAACTGATTCAGGGTCAAAAGGCCGTCGCTATCGGCATTGCCGGCGCGGACGGTGCCTACGAGATCCGCTCCACCCTGGCGGGCCGCTTTGTCCTGCTGACGTCCGCGGCGACGTTTGCTCCCGGCATCGGCAAGGACTTCTATGGCGGCTCGACCGACGACATCACGCAGAACATCGTGCTCGAAATCGCCGCGGTGCATGCGGAGATCACGGTGACGGCCACCGGGGTGCCCACGCCGGTCCAGCAGTCCAGCTCCGCGGTCACCCTGATTCCCGACCTCGATCTGGCAACGACGATTGGCATATCCGACGCGCTGCGCCAGTCTCCCGGAGTCGACATCGTGCAACAGGGCCAGATGGGTGGCCTCACCTCGCTCTTCGTGCGCGGCGGCAACTCCGACGCCAACAAGGTTCTCATCGATGGCATCCCGGCAGAAGATGTCGGCGGACGCTTCGATTTTGGCACCGTCTCTTCCAGCGGCGTCACCGGCCTGGAAATCTACCGCGGCCCCGACTCCGTCCTCTATGGCTCCGACGCAGCGTCCTCGACCATCGCCTTCAGCACCCCGCGCGGCAGCGACCTCAAGCCCGTGGTCAACTACACCGGCAGCGCTGGCAACTTCCACACCTACCAGAACGAAGGCACCGTCAGCGGCGCCTATAAGCGGGCCGATTATCTCGGTGGATTCTCGCGCGTCGACACCTCCAACGCTCTGCCTATGGATGAGTACCACTCAGGCACCGCAGTGGCCAACCTTGGCTACGACCTCACCGCAACCACTCCGCTGCGCTTCACCCTGCGCAACGCCGTCTCTGCCAGCGGCGAGCCCGACGCACACGACTTTTACGGCATCTCCGCCGCAGCCAAACAGGCCGATCAGGACCTCTACTCCGGCCTCACCATCCAGAACACGCTGGAAGGGAACTGGCACAATCTCGCACGCTACGGCATCGCCCGCAAGCGCGAGCAGTTCACCACCTTCTATCCGGTCGGCCAGTTGGTGATCGACCAGTACGGCGACCAGACCTATTACGGCAATAAGGTAACCATCCGCGGCGCCAACGGCTATGCTGCAACCGGCCAGGCCGCGATAGCGTATGGGTGCGGTACTCCGAATCCGGCCAGTTGTTATCCCCAGGAGGATTTCGCCGACTCCAACCGCGACGAGCTCTACTACCAAACCGACTACACCTTCCCCAAGCGCATAGTCGGGCTGTTCGGCTTCCGCTACGAGAACGAGCGCGGCAGCTTCGTCTATCCCGTCTATGGTGAGGCTGAGGCGATCCAGCGCACCAACTTCGAATACATCTTGCAGTTCAGCGGCGACATCCTCAACCGCATCTTCTACTCAGCCGGCGGTGCAGTGGAGAAAAACCATCTTTACGGCGTCGCGGGCACACCCAGGATCGGACTTGCCTATGTGCCGGTTCGGCCGGGCGGGAAGGTGTTTCGCGGGACGAAAATCCGCGTCAACGTGGCGACCGGGGTGCAGGAGCCGTCCCTGGCCACCGACTTCTCCAGCCTCTACACTCAGCTTCAAGCGCTGGGCGATACGGCAGCGATCAAGACCTATAGGATCACCCCCATCCGGGAGTTGCGTACGCGGACCCTCGATGCGGGCATTGACCAGAACATCTACCGCGCCAAGCTGATATTCAAGGCGGGGTATTTTCATAACGCATTTTCCCATCAGATTGAGTATGTTGACTCGGGGACCCTCAAGCAGGACTTTGGCATTAACCTATGCCCCAGCACCAACCCCAACTGTGGCGGAGTTCCCAACTTCTATGGCGCCGATGTCGGCTCGCTCGCCTTCCACGCGCAGGGAGCTGAATCCGAACTGGAGTACCGGCCCTTCAGCCGTCTCTTCCTCCACGCCGGATACACCTATCTCAATGCCAAGGTGGACCAGTCGTTCGCCAGTTCCGCGTTGTCCGTCACTCCGGGCGGCTTTCCCGAGACCAACCCGGCTTTCCCAAACATCCCCATCGGCGAATCGCCGTTCATCGGCGCGCGTCCGTTCCGGCGTCCGCCCAATACCGGCTACTTTGCCGCCCAGTACTCGGGCACCAACCTCACAGCCGCATTCAAGGGCGCGTTCGCCAGCCGCTCCGACGACTCCACCTTCCTCGACTACTCAGATCTGGCCGGCACGAACTCCCTCATCCTCCCCAACCGCAGCCTCGACTTCGGCTACGCCAAGCTCGATGCCAACTTCATGTACGCCATCAAGCGGCGCGTGACGGTCTTCACCGAGCTCGACAACCTGCTCGGCCAGCAGCACATCGGGCCCATCGGCTATCCGTCGCTCCCATTCACGGTGCGGGCCGGGTTGAAGCTCCGCATTGGCGGGGAGTGAGCAGACGGCGGCGTCCCGGTCGTGGTGTAATTGCACGTTGCGCAGACAACGATCGGGCCCCATCCGCGTCTAACTGAATGCTATGACGAGACTTTTCTCCACCGCTTTGTTGCTTACTTCCGCCTTCACGCTTGGACTTGCGGCACCGGCCCAGCAGGAGGGCCTCGTGCCGACGCAGGTGCTGGTCGGCGTCGATCTCAAGTCCATGCCCCCGGCGAATGCCTCCGATCTGACCGTGTCGGTCAACGACCGCAAGGAACCGCTCAGCGAGTGGACGCCCGTCGTTCCCGCCAACGCCCAGGTTGCGCTGCTCATCGACGACGGCCTGCGCGAAAGCATGGGCCGCGAGCTCGACAACCTGCGCGCCTTCGTCCGTAGCCTGGCGCCCGGCGTCGAGGTCCTGGTCGGCTTCATGCAATACGGCCACGTCGTCGCGGAGCAGTCTTTCACCACCGACCACGCCCAGGCCGCCTCCACGCTGCACCTCCCTGAAGGGGTCCCGGGCATGAGCGCCAGCCCCTACATCTGCCTCTCGGACTTCGTGAAGCACTGGCCCGGCTCCGGCGCTTCCTCGTCTTCCGTCGCCGGAGTGGGCGCATCCTCGCGGCCCAAGGCGCGCTTCGCCATGATGATCACCAACGGCGTTGACCCGTACAACGGCAGCACCAGCGTGATGAACCAGGAAAGCCCCTACGTCGACGCCGCGATCACCGACGCGCAGCGCGCGGGCGTCGCGGTATCCGCCATCTACTACAGCGATGCCGGCATCCGCGGCGCTTCAGCCGACAATAGCGGCCAGGACTATCTCGCGCAGGTCACCCAGGCCACGGGCGGCATCAGCTACTGGGAGGGTGTCGGCAATCCCGTCTCCACGGCCCCGTTTCTGGCCCAGTTCCAGCACGCCATCGCGGAGACCTACATCGCGACCTTCCCCGCGCCCACAGGCAAAGATGCTCAGCGGGACCTGGTCCACGTGAAGTTCACGGCCGGAAAATCCAAGCTGCACGCGCCCGCCGAAGTTCTGCCCGGCAACCAGGAGTAGCGCCGGCAGCAATTCTTGCCTGCGCCGCAGCGGAGTAAAATCCTCGCCATGATGAATCGGCCCCGCCTCATCGCACGCCACTCGCGCCGCCGGCTGTTCACGCACGCCTCCCTGATCGCCGTAGCAACTCTCCTGCTGGGTCTATCGCCGGTGCCAACGCACGGGCAAAGCCAAACCAGCACGGAGGATTTAGGCGGCTGTACTCTGAAGGACCAGGTTTACCACTGCGACGGCGCAGCCTTCCAGAAGGCGCTCAGCGCTGCCGGCAGCGCAGCCATCGAAACTCACAACGCAGACGGCGTAGCGCGGGATCGGTTGACGGCCTTCGTTAGCACCAAGCTTGGCAAGACCATCGTCGCGCCAGGCGCCCCGGCGGACCTCGCCTTTCTGATGATACCCGTCGACGATCAGGGAGTCCTGAACGATAGCGTAGGCGACGCCAGCCTGGGAACTCTTCGCATCTATACGGTCAGGCCCGACGGATCGCGCGGCCACCTGCTCTGGGCGGAGACCTTTAACGGCCAGCGGGATATGCCCTGGCCCGCCGTGGTGCGCGGGCTCATCCTGCAGTTCCAGTCGCGCTTTCACATCAAGTAAGACAGCCGCAAGGCCGGCGGGTTTGCGCCGGACACTACCAAAACGCTGTGCAGACCCTCTCATCCTGGGGCCTGCACAGCGGCTCGTGAAATCACTTGACTGCGACTGATCTACGCTAGCTGGTTCATTCCTTGTAGAGGGCCGCACCTGCAACCGCCCCGATCACCGACTCGACCAGATTCCCAGCGGTTGTGAACGCCGTCAGATGTTTGGAAAAGAGACCAGGTATCCACATGAACCCGAGGTTGGGAAGCAGATAACCGATAACCCAGAAGGCCACGCCCGCAATCACCGCGGTCCCCACTCCTGCTCCAAAGCGAGGCCGGATGGCTGCATAAAGCCAGATCAGCACGATCCCGCCGATCAGTCCGAGGGCGTTGAACTGAATTATCTGGGCCAAGGTGAACTCAGGACGGCCAAGCGCCATCATGCCGTCGGCCCATCGCTGCGCCAGAATGACTCCATCTACAAAATACCCCAAAGCGTCGGACACGATTCCGGCAACGATGCCTGCGAGCAGTACGCGGCCGAGGTTGATTTTTCCCATACCATCTCCTTTATCCATTTTTGTGATGGTGAAACACACTGAAAACAAATGCCTTCAAGACTCTTCCCAGGTGCTACCCGGGGAACGGCGCAAGTATACACATCGAGGACGCTGACGCAAAGCTTTGTTGTGCATTTTGAGGCAGAGAAAAGCCCTGAAGCGAATTCAACTCGCTTCAGGGCTTCGGTCTTGCTGGCTTGCAGGGCAGGGAAGTCTAGTACATGCCTTCCATGCCGCCGCCGCCTCCGCCGTGGCCGGCGGGTTCCTTCTTCTCCGGGATCTCGGAGATCATGGCTTCGGTGGTCAGCATCAGGCCCGCAATCGAGGCAGCGTTCTGCAGCGCCGTCCGCGTCACCTTGGTCGGGTCGATGACGCCGGCCTTGACCAGGTCCTCGTACACGTCCGTCCCCGCGTTGTAGCCGAAGTTGGCATCCTTAGAGTCGCGGATCTTGCCGATAACCACCGCACCCTCTTCGCCCGCGTTCGAGACGATCAGGCGCAACGGCTCTTCCAGCGCGCGCTTGATGATCGTTGCCCCGATTTTCTCGTCGCCCTCCAGGCCCTTGATCACCGTATCCACCGCCGGCATGCAGCGCACCAGTGCCACGCCGCCGCCGGGAACGATGCCTTCTTCCACAGCCGCGCGGGTTGCATGCATCGCATCCTCAACGCGCGCCTTCTTCTCCTTCATCTCGGTCTCGGTAGCTGCGCCAACCTTGATGACGGCAACCCCGCCTACCAGCTTCGCCAGCCGCTCCTGCAACTTCTCGCGGTCGTAGTCGGAGGTGGTCTTCTCAATCTGGGCGCGGATCTCCTTCACTCGACCCTCAACCTCGCCGTCCTTGCCGCCGCCGTCGATGATGGTGGTGTTGTCCTTGTCGATGGTCACGCGCTTTGCCGTGCCCAGGTCCTCGATCTTGACGCCCTCCAGCTTGATGCCGAGGTCCTCAGTGATCGCCTTGCCGCCGGTCAGGATGGCAATGTCCTGCAGCATCGCCTTGCGGCGGTCGCCGAAGCCTGGGGCCTTCACAGCAGCCACGTTCAGCGTGCCCCGCAGCTTGTTCACCACCAGGGTCGCCAGCGCTTCGCCGTCCACGTCCTCTGCAATGATCAGCAGTGGCTTGGCAGTGCGCGCAATCGACTCCAGCAGCGGCAGCAGATCCTTCATCGAAGAGATTTTCTTCTCATAGATAAGGATGTATGGGTTCTCCAGCGCCGCTTCCATGCGCTCCGCGTCGGTCACGAAGTAGGGCGACAGGTAGCCGCGGTCGAACTGCATGCCCTCCACCACTTCAAGCTGCGTTTCCATGGTGCGCGACTCTTCCACCGTGATCACGCCGTCCTTGCCGACCTTGTTCATCGCCTCGGCGATGATGGTGCCGATCTGTGCGTCGGAGTTGGCCGAAATGGTGCCCACCTGCGCAATCATGTCGCCGGAAACCGGCTTGGACAGCTTGTTCAGCGCGCCGCCGGACGATACTCCATTTTCGTCGCGCTTGCCGATGATGGCCTCGACCGCCTTGTCGATGCCGCGCTTCAGCGCCATCGGGTTTGCGCCCGCAGCTACGGTCTTCACGCCCTCGCGATAGATTGCCTGGGCGAGCACGGTCGCGGTGGTGGTGCCGTCGCCGGCCACATCGGAGGTCTTCGAAGCAACCTCGCGCACCATCTGCGCGCCCATGTTTTCCAGCGCATTGCCGAGTTCGATCTCTTTGGCGACGGTCACGCCGTCTTTGGTGATGGTCGGCGAACCGAACTTCTTCTCGATTACGACGTTGCGTCCCTTGGGGCCGAGCGTGACCTTCACCGCGTCAGCCAGAATATTGACTCCACGCAGAATTGCCTGTCGGGAATCTTCTCCATGCAGAATCTGTTTTGCCATTGTGTTGCTCCTGTTACCGGCTCACAGCCGGTCGAATGTTAGTTGTCATCCTGAATAATCTCAGGGTTGTCATCCTGAACGAAGTGAAGGATCCCCGTATTCTTTCCATTCCTTCGCGGGGAACGCCACTCGTTGCCCTGTTCACTTCTTGACGATGCCCAAAACTTCCTCTTCGCGCATGATCAGAAACTCTTCGCCGTCCAGCTTGATCTCGGTGCCGGAGTACTTGCCGAAGAGGATGGTGTCGCCAGCCTTGACGTCCAGCGGAAATACCTTGCCCTCGTCGTTCGACTTGCCCTTGCCCACTGCGATCACTTCACCTTGTTGCGGTTTCTCTTTGGCTGAATCGGGAATGATGATGCCGCCGCGAATGCTCTCGCCCTCTTCCACGCGACGGACCAGGATACGGTCGTGCAGGGGGGTAAACTTTGTTGTTGCCATTGCGTATATCTCCTTGTTGCAAAGAAAGTTAGTTGCAATTCCTTGGGGTACGGCCCGGGTTGCCTCGGCGCCTTGCCGGAGCTCGGTTCGAATTGCGCCGCAGGAAAGGGTCTGACGCACCGTTAGCACTCAGACCCCTCGATTGCTAACGATAGGCCATAGCTCCCCAGTCTGTCAACCCGGCCTGTGTAAAATATGAGTGAAAGTCACGCAGATTCCGCCAGGGCCAGCCCACCTTCGCCCCGGATAGCGTGCAACCCTCCCGGCAACACCACTTTGCTCCCAATCGGCGTAAAATGGGCGAATGATTTCCCGCATTTCACCCCGTCCTGTGTCTGTCTTCTGTCTGTTTGCCGCGCTGGCAATGTTTGCCTCCCTTACCCCCCTGCACGCCCAGGACGACGACAATGCCAAGCCGCAGCAGCATGGCCGCAAGTACAAGGCGCCCCCGGATACTTCGCACATTGAGGTGACCGTGCTCAAGGGCTTCAACAAGAAGCCGATCGATGGTGCCCACGTGGTCTTCCACCCGTACAAGGACGGTGTGGACGAGGGTAGCCTGGAGGTCAAGACCCATCCCGACGGCAAGGCCATCATTGACGTCATCCCAACCGGCAGCAAGGTCCGCATTCAGGTGATCGCCGACGGGTTCGCCACCTTTGCCGACGACTACCAGGTCAATGAGTCCAGTCGTGAGATCACCATCTCCATGATCCGGCCGCGCGCGCAGATCTCCACCTACGTCGACAACCAGGGCAAGCCCTCGGATTTGCAACCTGGGGTCCAGGTGCCAATCCGTCCAAAGCCGGCCACGCCGGCAAGCTCTCCTGCCGCCCCCGGTTCGTCCGGCAGTTCCTCCACCACTGGCAGCTCGCCCAGCCCCGGCAGCAGCAGCCCGCCGCAGCCGTAGCCGTCCGCGATGCCAAAGCCTCACAGCACTGAATCGCAAGACCCACCGCGTCCCCTCGCGGGCAAGACCGCCTTGGTCACTGGCGCGGCCAAGCGCATTGGCCGCGCGATTGCCATGGCCCTGGCCGCAAACGGCGCCAATGTGGCCATCACCTACCTCGGCTCGCAGTCCGAGGCCGAAGAGACCGTGCGCGACCTCGCCGCCTTTGATGTGGACGCGCTTGCCGTGCGCACCGACCTCACCGATCCCCAGAGCATTGAGGAAGCCGTTGCCGCGGTGGTCGACGAGTTCGGGCGGCTGGACCTTCTCGTCAACAACGCGGGTGTGTTTGAGTCCGCCGCGCTGGAACAGATCACCGTGGCCCAGTGGGACCACATGTTCGCCACCAACACCCGCGCGCCGTTTCTGGTGGCGCAGGCCGCCTATCCGCATCTGCGCGAGGCCGGCGGCCGCATCGTCAACATCGGCTCGCTCGGCGGCTCGCATCCATGGGCCACGCACGCGCACTACTGCACGTCCAAGGCCGCACTGCACATGCTCTCGCAGACTATGGCCAAGGCTTGGGCGCCGGAGATCAGCGTCAACTGCGTGGCGCCGGGAATGATAGTTCAGGGCGAAGTCAACGATGCCTACGCCCACTTCGCCGAGCGCACGCCGATGGGGCGCAACGGGACCCCCGAGGACGTCGCAGCGGCGGTGCTGTTCTTCGCCACCGCGCCCCACTTCATCACCGGCCAGCTACTCGCCGTCGACGGCGGCCTGGGCTTGTAACGGATTTACGGGTCGGCTCAAGACTCTGGCGGCGTCATTCTGACTCGAAGAGTCAGAATCTCCGTAATTGTTGTTTGGGAGTTCCAGCGCGATGTGCTCTACTTCTTCGTCAGCGCTCCCGCCACGCGCTGCCACCAGTTCGGCTCTTTCACCTCTTCATAGATCCCGTGCGGCTCCTCCGCGACCTCAAACTGCTTGCCCAGAAAAACGGCCAGCGGATTCGTCAGGCACAGGGCGTGCGCGTAGCTCGCGCCGAACTTGGTCGCGACCAGATCGTGCGCCTCGCGCATCCGCGGCGGGCGGGAAGTGGTATTGTGCGCGTCGGTCGCCAGAAAGTGCACCCAGCGGTCTTCCACCAGTTTCAGCGCCATGCGTTCTGCCTGCTTGCCTTTGTGCCCGGTCAGCGAGTCCGCCGTGACCTGGATCAGCACGCCGCCGCGCAGCCAGTCCTTCATGCGCCCGGGTTCCTTCTGCAGCGTGGGGTTGCGTTCCGGATGGGTCAGGATCGGCGTCAGCCCGGCGAGCTGCAACTCATAAAACGTCTCGGTCAGGCCCGGCGGCAGACCGTAGTCCGGCACCTCCACCAGCAGGTAGCCCAGCCCGTTGATGCTGAACCGTGCCGGCTCCAGCTTCGCCTGCTTCACATTGTCGAAGGAGAGATGAAAGTCACAGCCGCTGCCCAGCGTCAGCGGAATGTTCTGCTCGCTCAGCCGCTCGCGCAACTCGTTGGTCTTGGCCCGGTTCACCTCTGGGTCGAACGAGTACGTGCCGTTCGCATGCGGCGTGCATGCGACGTGCGTAATCCCGTCCGCGACCGCGAGTTTCGCCATCGCGACCGCGGTCTCCATGTCTTTGGCCCCGTCATCCAGCCCGGGCAGAAGATGATGATGTATATCTACCATTGCACCGCAAGACTAACACCGCTGCCCAAAAATGCCGCCCTACGCCGTTGTCAAACTGCGCGCCATCGCCTGGAAGAGCGCGAGCCCGTCCGCCGACCCTAGCAGCGCCTCGCTGGAACGGTCGGGGTGCGGCATCATGCCCAGCACGTTGCGCCGCTCGCTCAGCACGCCGGCAATATTCTCGAGCGACCCATTGGGATTCGCCTCCGCCGTAATCTCACCTCCCGCGGTGGCATAGCGGAAGGCGATGCGGTCGTCCCGCTTCAGCGTCTCCAGCGTCGCCCCGTCGCAGAAGTAGTTGCCCTCCATGTGCCCGATGGGCATGCGCAGCACTTGTCCGCGCGTTAGGCCATCGGTGAACGGCGAGTTGTTGGTCTCCACGCGAAGGTGGAGTTGGCGGCAGATATAGCGCTGGCCGGCGTTACGCATCAAGGCGCCCGGCAGCAGGCCCGCCTCGCACAGGATCTGGAAGCCGTTGCATATGCCCAGCACCAGGCCGCCCGCATCGGCGAAGCGCCGCACCGTCTGCATGATCGGCGCAAAGCGCGCGATCGCGCCCGTGCGCAGGTAATCGCCGTAGGCAAATCCGCCCGGCACCAGGATCGCATCGCAGCCTTCCAGCGAGTGCGACTCATGCCACAGATAGGTCACCGGCTGGCCCATCACGCCGCCGATTACGTTGTATGTGTCGTGGTCGCAGTTGGAACCGGGAAACACCAGCACGCCGAATTTCATGGGCTTAGATTAGCATTCGCCGGGGGTGTGAATCCGCGGGCTCAGCGATGCCGGCTCACCGTCAACCGCACCACCCCCTGGTCGACGCCCGGATTCTGATCGCCCAGGCCTGCGTTGGAGAAGTGGCGATAGACATACTCCAGCCGCCACGAAGTGTGGGCGTCGCTGTAAAACTGAATGCCCGGGCCCATCGCAAACATGAAGTTGAATGGGGTGGCATCGTCGATCGGAAGATCGCGCGAGCTGAAGACGAAGCCGAGATCGATGGCAAACGTCGGCTGCACCCTCCAGCGCGGCATGGCGCTTATGCGTGCGCCCAGCGGCGTAATCGCAGCGGCGTAGGTGTTCTCCGTTCCAAATAGCGCATAAACCGGTGCGAAGGTGCCACTCCCCGTCAGGATTGTTCCCACGGGCAGATGGGTTATATTCACTACGCGCACCGGCGTTTGCGGCGTAACGATCGGCTGCCCGGAAACGAAAAACTCCGTGCCGGTCACAGTCGGGTCTCTCTCCTCCCACACCGGCGTCACCGCTGCTTCGTAATCGAAGCGGAGCCACGGGCCCTTGCGCAGCACGTGGCTATACTCGGCGCCGAGCGTCCAGATTTGCCGCTTCTCGGAATCGCCGATCAGGATATGGCTGGAATCGGGGCTATACGTCCCCGAGACGCCGTAGCTCCAGACGCCGCCAAATCCGCCGGGTTCCTGGCCGGGAACGGGAATCCCAAGGCCTGAAAGGCAGACTAATCCCGCGATGCTCGAAACCAGTGCAGCCTTGCGCAATCCGAAACCCTCGGGATGCAGACCTTCGGACTCGTCCGCTGCATCGCTCTCGAAAAAGCATACAGCAATCGCCATCCAGGGTTGTCATCCGTCCAGCCGGTAGCGTGTCTCGGCCAGCCGGTACAGCGGGCGCCACACCAGACGGTTGGTTGTCACCACCATCATCGAGATCAGAATCGTTCCCAGCAGAATGATTGGGAACTGCCCATTCGCTGTGGCTGCAGTGATCTGCTCACCCAGTCCAAGTGTGGTCAGGGTCCTTCCGCCCAGTGTGTAATACTCCGCAATGATGCTGGCGTTCCATGCACCGCCAGAGGCCGTCACCATCCCCGTAACCAGATACGGAAATATCCCGGGCAGGATTAATTTCTTCCAGCGCTCCACCTTCGAGAACCGGAATAGTGTCGCCACTTCCTTCAAATCGGTCGGGATCGCCATCGCACCGGCAATCACGTTGAACAGAATGTACCACTGCGTTCCCAGCAACATCAGGACAATCGATCCGATCCCCAGCCCGCCGCCCAGCTTGATCAAGGGCAGCAAAACCACGGGGAATAACGCCGTTGCCGGAACTGAGGCCGCGATCTGCGCCAGCGGCTGCGCCAGTCGCGCCAGCCGAGGCTGCGACCCGATCGCCACGCCTGCGGGAATTGTCCACGCCGCCGCCAGCAGCAGGGAAAAGTTCACGCGCAGAAACGTGGCCGCCGCGCCCTTCAGCAATGCAAGATACTGCACGCCCTCAACCGGCCGCACCAGCATTATCGCGCGCTGTGCCGCCATCAGGATGCCCACGCCCACCAGCCCCAGGAGGACTGACAGCACCACACGCTCGGAGATGCTTTCGCCGGTCTGTGGATGCTCGGCGATCCGCGCCAGCCGCTTCTTCCGCCGCGCCGCCAGCCTGATGTAGATCGCCTCGTTCAGTGGTTCAGTGGTTCGCCGCGCAACCGCCGCCAGCACATTGGAGTGGGTAAACAGGTGCAGCAGCGGCGAGTGTATGTGCTGCGAGTTCTCCACCTGCTCGAACTTGAACTTGTCGCTCCACGCGATCAGCGGCCGCCAAATCAACTGGTCGATGGCAACGATGATCGCGACCATCGCAATCACGCCCCACGCGATCGCTCTCCCATCCTTCTGGTCCGCGGCGGTCTGCAGGTACGAGCCCAGCCCGGGCAGCCGGAAGTCTTTTTTGCCGAAGTGAAACATTTCGCAGACCATCAGCGTGAACCACGCGCCCGCCACCGACATCACCGAGTTCCACACCAGCCCGATCGCGGCGAACGGCAGCTCCAGTTGCACCAGCCGCTGCAGCCACGAGAAGCGGTTGATGTCCGCGGCCTCGCGCAGCTCACGCGGGATGCTCTTCAGCGACGAGTAAAAGCTGAACGCCATGTTCCACACCGCGCCGGTAAACAGCAGCACAATCGCGCCCAGCTCCACACCCACGTGCCGGGTAGGGAACAGCGCGATCATGGCCAGCATCACCGGCGGCAGAAAGCTCAGCACCGGAATGGACTGCATGATGTCGAGCGCGGCTATCATGAACGCTTCCACGCGCTTGTTGTACGCGGCCAGGTAGCCGTAGCTCACCGCGAAAACCAGGCTCAGCACATACGCCAGGAAGATGCGCACCACCGAATAGAACGCATACTGCGGCAGCGCGCGCGGGCTCAGCGACACCACCATCTGCTCCGACGGAGGCCCCGCCCACAGCATCGCGATGCGCACAATCGCGTAGAAGATCGCCAGCCCAATCGCCGCGACCGTCAGGTCCATCACTAGCGGCCAGGTGCGCCGCAACACCTGCGAGCGCGCCAGCGTCTCCCGCCCGCTTGTGTAGGCGACGTTGTCGTGCAGCGGATTCACTCGTCGATCTCCGAGCCGGAATCAGCGACGGTGGCGCCCGGTTCGTCGGGCGGCCCGGATTGCTGCTCGGGCAGGATGAATCTTCGCCGTGCCGCGTCGAAGTCGAACAGCTCGGCATACCGGCCCCAGTTGATCGCGGTCTCCAGTTGCCGCAGCGTCACCTCTTCAGTGAACTGTTCATCCAGCAGATCGTGGAAGAACTCCTCCGGAACGGTATGGTCGCTCTTCGCATCGATGGCACGTACGATCTGGCGCAGCAGCAGCACATTGTCCAGCGCTGCCTTGCGGAAGAGCTCCTTCTGCCGCAGAATCTCCGAGTTCGCATACGCCTCGCCCGCCGGTGTGATCTCCGCATCGCCCTCGGTCACGGTCAGGAAGCCCAGCATCTGCGCCGCATCGACAATCGGCAGCAGGTCGTCGATCTCGAATCCCAGGTCGTCGGCCAGCCGGTAGATGTCGTCCTTGCCGTGGTGGTCCAGCAGCAGCTCCAGCAGTCCTGCGATGCCGCCCGGACGCGCGTGCGGCAGCTCCTGGTAGTGCGCCGGACGCGGCTCTGCGGCGGGTTTGCCCACAGCCACGCTGGGCAGCGCCGGAGGCTGCGCGCCCGGCTGCGTTAGCACCTTGTAGATGTAGTCCACCAGTTGCGTGAACGCCTCGCTCTTCCGGTCCCGCGGATGCGGCAGCGTCACCTTGAAGTCCGTTCGCACCACTCCCGGGTTGCGCCCCAACACGATGATGCGGTCCGCCAGCAGCACCGCCTCCTCGATGTTGTGCGTCACCAGGAAGATCGCCTTGGTTGGTATCGTCTTCTTCTGCCACAGCTCCAGCAGCTCGCTGCGCAGGTTCTCCGCCGTCAGCACGTCCAGCGCCGAAAACGGCTCGTCCATGAACAGGACCTCCGGCTCCACCACCAGCGCCCGCGCAAACCCCACCCGCTGCCGCATCCCTCCCGAAAGCTCCTTGGGGTAGGCCGTCTGGAAGCCGTCCAACCCAACCGTGTCCAGGATCTTCAAGCCCCGTCGGCGCTGCTCCGCCGCGTCCATGCCGCGCGCCTGCAGCGGCGCCTCCACATTTTCGAGCACCGTGAGCCACGGGAACAGCGCAAAACTCTGGAACACAATGGAAACATTGGGCTCGCACGCGGCGATCGGCTGATCGTGCCAATACACCTGTCCCGCCGAAGGCTGCGAAAGGCCCGTCAGCATGCGCAGCAGGGTCGATTTGCCCGAGCCCGAGGGCCCCAGCAGCGCCAGAATCTCTCCGGAGAGCACTTGCAGGTCGGTGGGCGCGATTACCTGGATGCGGTTCGCGCTGGGCTGGGCGTAGTATTTTTCGACGTGTTCGGCACGGATGATCGTCTGCGGCATGGATTCTTCTTTTTTTGTTGATTTTACCCGTGGCGGGGCGAGGATTTAAGACCGCTGCCGGGCATCCTTCGCTCCCGTCAGCGTATCATTATCAGGTACGTCCAGAGTTAGTTGTGGGGCATCTGGAAGACGTTACCCCCTACTTTTCTCACACCATTCATCTGGGGACCCTCCGCATGTCTGAAGCGCCAGCCGCAGCACCGATTAAACGCAAGGTACTCGTTGCCGACGACGAACAGGTTATTGCCAACACCTTGGCCATCATTCTCAATCAGGCCGGCTTTGAGGCGCGCGCCGTGTACAGCGGCGAGAAGGCCATCGAAGCTCTCGACAGCTTCCAGCCCGACATGCTCATCACCGACGTCATCATGACCGGAATGACCGGCATCGAGGCCGCCATCGCCACCCGCGCGAAGATGCCCAACTGCAAGATCCTGCTCTTCTCCGGCCAGGCTGCCACCGCCGATCTGCTGGAGAAGGCCCGCCTCGATGGCTACGAGTTCGAAATCCTCGCCAAGCCGGTCCATCCCACCGACCTGCTCGACAAACTCCGCGGCTAAGCTGCCGAAAACACGCCGGGTGCCCCACATCTCGCTCCTGAGATGTGGGTTTAGGCCTATCCCCCCGGCCGCCTCCGCTCCTTCACCTTCACCGCGGGAACGCCGGCGTACACCCCCCAAGGCTCCAGATCGCGTGTCGCCACCGATCCCAGCCCCAGCACGGCGCCCTCACCCACGTTCACTCCGGGAGCAACAGAAGCCCGCGCGCACACCCACGCATACGCGCCAAAGTCCATCGCGTAGGCCAGCAGCGGAAAGCGCGGATCGTCGTAGTCATGCGTCGCGCCGCATACAAACGCCTCCTGCGACAGGATCGTGTGCGAGCCGAAGCGCATCGGCGCCGGGTTGTAGATCTCCGCGCCGTCCGCCGCTGTCACCTGGTCTGCGCACACCAGGTTCCAAGGCGCCCATACCTTTGAGGCCGGATAGAAGTGGCAGCCCGGTCCCATCTTCGCGCCGAAGCACCGCAGCAGGAACGCCCGCCACGCATGAAGAGGCCGCGGCGACGGACGATACAGCAGCACTCGGCACACGTTCCACACCAGGCGCCGCGCCCGGTCGCTCGCCGCAAACGCCGGCCGCAGATACGGGTCTGCCGCAGTCTCCGCCGAAATGTGCTCCGCCGCGTTGTACTGTGCCTCTTTCGCCATCTGCCTTTGCCCCAACTAACAACCTGCAACCTGCAACCTACAACCGCTTCTCGAATACCCGCACCACCGTCTTTGCATTCTCGCGCATATCGTACCTCTGGTGGAAACAATCGCGCGCGCGCGCCGCCATCGCCTCTCGCTCCGCCGCCGGCATCTCCATCCAGCGTTTCAGCAGGAGTTCCGTTCCCGCAGCCGTATCGGGCTCCATCAGCCCCGCTCCGTCTGCGGCAATCTCCGCCGCGATATTCACCTTGTCCGACAGCAGCACCGGCTTACCGCACGCCAGCGCCTCCGCCACCGCAATCCCGAAGTTTTCCTGGTGCGACGGCAGGGCAAAGGCCTCCGCAGCATGGAAGGCGCCCCACTTCGCATCTCCCCGCACCATTCCCGGCCAATGGATGTGTTCTGCTACGCCGCTAGCCTCGGCCCCGCGTGCCAGCTCTGCGCGCCAGTTCTGCGGGTCCGGGCCGGCCACCACCAGGTCCAGCCCCGGGTCCCGTGCCGCCAGCTTTACAAACGCATCCACCAACAGATCGCAGCCCTTCTTGCGATCGATCCGCCCCAGAAACAGCACAAATCGCCTGCCCCGCACCGCCGGACAAGCGCCAAAGAACGCTTCCCGTTGCGCTTCCGTATCGCCTGCCGGAGGAATCGTCCCAAAGGGCACCACGCGTGCGTTCCAGCGGTGCAGCCAGAAGCTCTGTTTGGCCGACTCCGCCTCCGCCCCGCAGGTAAACAACACGCGCGTCGCACCGCGCAGTACCCAATACTCCACCGGCAGCCAGTACAGCCACTTCTTCAGGTGCTTCAACGGGAACGTCCGCTTGAAGTACGGGTCGAGCATCCCGTGCGGGAACACCATATAGGGAACTCGCCCGCGCATTGCCCGCCACACCGAGTAGCCGGTGTACTGCCACATCCCGTGCACCACCACGCCGTCAAACCGCTCGCGGCTCGCCCTGAGCCACGGAATCAGCTTGCGGTTGCGTCCATAAACCGAGGTCCTCGGCCCCAGCGCATGCACCGGAAACTCAATCTCGCGCAGAAAGCCCGCGCCGGGATCATCCAGCGTCACCACCTCCTGCTCGTAATCTTCCGGGCCATAGTTCAGCAGCACGCGCACCACCTCGGTGGGGCCTCCCGTGGCCGGGTCGAGCGTCGGAATGACGTGCAGAATCCGCATAGTGTATTGACCGCTCTACGCCTCGAACCCCGGCACAACGGCCGCCAGCGCGCGTCGAAGCCCCTTCACATCTTCTTCGAAGTCCCAGCTCCGGATGCGCTCAAACGCGCGTTGTCCCATCGCCGCGGCGGCGCCCGGCACCTCCAGCACCCGCCGCAGCGCATTCGTCAGCGCGTCTACGTCGCCCACCGGGTAGATGCAACCGTTCACTCCGTCCTCGATCAGGTCGGGCCCGCTGCCCACATCGTCCGACACAATTGCCGGCCGGGCCGCGTTCATCACCTCGTTCACAATCAGTCCCCACGGCTCGTGCCGCGAAGGCAGCACCAGCACCGTAGCTAGGTCGAAGAACCGCGGCAGCTCCGACTGGTTGCGAAAGCCGCAGAAGCGAATGCTGCTGAAACCCGTAGCCGCTGTCTGCCGCTCCAGCGCCGCCCGCTCTTCGCCGTCTCCCACAATCACGAGATACGGCCCCGGCTCCGTCCTGGGTGCAGGCGAGAGCCGGGCGTATGCCTCCACCAAATCATCGCAGTGCTTGCGCGCTTGCAGCTTCGACGCGAACAGGATCACCGGCCGCGCCGGATCGAGGCCAAGCTCAGCTTGCAGACTCGCACGGCCTGCCCGCGCCTCGCGCGCCCGCTCGGCGAAGTAGCCGTTGTCCACCGCATAGGGCATAAGGAACTGCGGGACATCGTCGCCGAAGTAGTGGCGCCAGTATTCCGCGTTCAGCGTCCCGATCGGCAGCACGCCATCGACCATGAGCTTCAGGCCCGCAAAGAACAAGTTCTTCAGCGCCAGCGTAGCCCCGCTGCGTCCGCGATCGCGCAGCCACGACTCCGCCCGCAGCAAGACTGGAATCCCCAGCGCTTTCGCCGCCATCATTCCATGCATCGAGTTCGCGCTGGCATAGCCATGTACCCACAGAGCATCGAACGCCGTACCGTCACCGTGACCGCGCAGCCTGCTGACGATGCCGCGGTTCAAGGGCGTCATGATGCCTACGTCCTGCCCGTCGCGCAGTCTGGGCAGGAACTCATGCTTGTATCCGTCAAGCAGCGGGACGTCCCACATCACCCCCACACCGAAGCCCTGGTCCCGATAACCGCGCACGGAAAAATCCGATCCGAAGAACACCGTGAGGTCAATGTCCGGCTCCTGGGCAATGCGCCGCAGCAGCGGGGCCTGGTATTGGATGGGATGGCTTACCAGGTAGGCCAGTCGCACGCGTCGACCGGCTCTGGGGAATTGCGGTTCCGGTTCGGAGGTCATCCTGGTCTTCAATCTCCCCGTTGTCTCCTTCCGGAGATATTCCCGCACCTGAGGTCCGTTTCTACAGAGAATGTACCGCAACCAGGACTGAGACAAGTCCGATTACTCCGCCCGACCCAAGACTCTTGAGCATGGCCTTCATCGCATTCGTGGGCAGGAACACAATGTCGTTGGCCTGCAGCACCGGGTCAGGCGCCTTGCCGTCGCGCACCTTCTTGATATCGACTTCGACCAGCTTGCGTTCTGGTCCCACCGTGCGAATCAGCCGGAGATCGTCGTACCTGCCCTCAAATCCAATTCCTCCGCTGAGCGCGACCAACTGCAGCAAAGTGAGCGGCGCGGCCTGGTCCAGCGGCACCGCGCCCTGGTGCGAAAACGCTCCCAGAACGTAAACGACGCTGGCACGCGTGATCTGAATGATGTCGTGTGGGCGCACGGGAACACTCGCCGCGGTGCTGGATGCCAGGTCGGTGCCGAGATCCACAACGATCGGATCGGCCAGCCCGGGGCGGACAATCTTAACCGTGTGGCTCGCGGTCGCCGGCAGGCCGCCAGCGATCAACAGGACCTCCCTCAGGCTCCTCTCCGTCGCCACCGGAACGATACCGTGAATTTCCCCGGTCACCATCACTGAGCCGTTGACTGTGTCCAGCACCTGAATCGTGACCTCGGGGTTCCTATAGAACTGTCCGGCTCGCAGGCGATCCGCGACCAGGAGCTGGGCCGCCCGAACGGTCAGGCCCTTCACATTCACGCTGCCGATGAAGGGCAACAGGACGTTTCCGTCCGCATCCACGCGCACCGTGGCGTGATAGTCGCCCTGCTGAAAAACGCTAACCTCGATCAGGTCTCCAGCGCCCAGCTTAAAGTCCTCTCCGGGGTAGAGCATCGACTCGCCGGCCAGTGCCGTCGCGCCGGGCGTGGCTGTTTGCCCCGGAGCCTCGCTCGACGCTGCGCCCAGAGCCGGCGTTCCGGCTTGGGCCCCCGACAGGTCTTGTCCGAATGCCCATCCTGCCCCACCGGCCCAGAAAAACGCGGCCAGTACCAACGCCAGGACGCATCGTGCCCGCCTGCGCAGAACAGCCGCAATCCCGCTCGGCCGTGGCACGAAAGGCCTCTTGGCGGTCGCTGAAATCTCGGTCAGGAAGCCTCTGGTCATCGCTTGGCGTTCCTCTCTGCCTCGGCATCGCCCGCGGACACAGACTGGGTCTCCCAACTGTCGGCGTCCGCGGATCCGTACGAGTACCCCGTATATCCGTAATATCCGTAATACTCGGGAGAGGCCACGTCCACCGCGTTCAGCACCAGGCCGGCGACCGGCGCGCCAGAGCGGATCATCAGGTCGCGCGCCCGCCGCATCACATTCTTGCTCGACTTGCCGTGGCGAACCACCAGCACCACAGCGTCGACCATGCGTCCCAGAATCGCGGCGTCGGTCACCGAAAGGATCGGGGGAGAATCGATGACCACATGCGTATATAGCTTCCCCAGTTTCTCCAGCAATGCCTTCATGGCTTCCGAACTCAGCATCTCCGTGGGGAACGGAGGCACCGGGCCGCTGGGCAGAACGTCCAGGTTGGGCAATTCGCGAACCCGCTGCACGGCTTCCTCGAAACTCGATGTGCCCGCCAGGACGGTGGTAAGTCCGGCCTTTCCCGTCAGCCCGAAGCGGTGGTGCACGCTCGGTCGGCGCAGGTCTGCGTCGATCAGCAACACCCGCACCTCGCCCTGTGCCAGGATACACGCCAGGTTGCTCGCCGCGGTCGTCTTGCCCTCTGAGGGGGTTGCGCTGGTGAACAGGATGAACCTCGGCGGCTGCCCCGCCGTGGCCAGCAGAAGTGAGGTCTGCAGCGAGCGGAATGACTCCGTAAACTGTGACTTGGGCTGAGTCAGAACGGTGATGTTGCGCTGTACCGCAGACGCCGCCGCCGCCTGTTCCGGGGTCGACCGCTTCGACCTCGGAATAACCGCGAGGGAAGGCATCTCCATCACCTGCTCGATCTCCTGGATGTTGTGCAGCCCTGTATCCAGGCTCTCGACCAGGAAGGCAATCACAATTCCGCCGAGCAGGAAAAAGAGCGTGGTCGTCAGGATGATCCGACCGGGCGATTCCATCGTGGGTCTTACTGGCGGCAGCGCCGCGTCCACCTGGTCCACCTCTGAAGCATCCAGGCCCGACTCCACCTTGGCCGTCTCCAGGCGCTGCTTCAGGCCTTCATACAGAGCGCGGTCCTGCTCATACTCGCGCTGCACGACCGAGAGTTCGACCATGTCGTTGCCCTGGTCGTACGCTTCCTTTTTCTTTGTATCGAGCTCCTGCTCGATCTTGTCCTCGGACGCCTTGGCTGCCAGATAGGATTCTTTCGCCTGGATCACCAGCCGGCTTTGCTCCTCGCTGATCGTCTTGGTCAGTTCGGCAATCTGGTCCTGCAGCGCCTGCATCCTTGGATTCTTCGCACCCAGCGTCGCTCCCAGATCCGCATATTGCGCTTGATCCGCCGCGAGCTGCGCGCGCAACTGGTTCAACTCGCCGGGCGCGGTGCCGGGCGTCGTCTCAATCGACTCTCCGATCGTGTTCGGGTCCATGGACGAGACCATCCGGTAGCGTGATTCGGTGGTCATCCGTGCGATCTTGGCGGTCTCTTCGGCCGACAGCAGGTCTTCCAGCGACGTCTGCAACTGGCTGTGCGCGGAGTCCGTGCTGTAGCCCAGCACCCCAAGCTTGCGCTGCAGGTTCATCATCTGGTCCTGCGCCCGCTCCAACTGCGACTTGAGTTCGTCCATGTTGTCGGCAAGAAAGTCGGCCACGTGCCCCGTCTGCTTCACCGGTGTACTGAAGGACCGCAGAATGTAATCCTTGACCACCTGGTTCACGATCTCCGCGGACAGTCGCGCGCTCGGACTGATGTAGCTGATTCTCATCATCTCCGTGCGTGGGATCAAAGACACCTGCAAGTTGCTCTTCAACATGTTCACCACATTCGCGCGTACGTTTGAGTCGTCGATCGAAGCATGGGGTACCGGACCCTTCGCCCCCAGGAAATCCGGGTTGTTCGCAAGGTCCATCTCGCGGGCAACCGTATACAGCAGGGTATCGCTCTGCAGAATCAGCGCCTCCGAGTTCATCTTGGTCTGCGTGTCGTCGCTGAAGTCGTAAGACTCTTCCACCCGGAATGCGTTCGACGCCCCATTGTGGACCTGGATGATGCTGGCTGCCTGATACAGCTTGGGTTGGGTAGCCGCCTTGTAAGCGCCGTAGACCACACCGAGCACCATTGCAAGGATCAGGATCCACTTCCGCTTGCGCAGTGTCGACACTGCCTCGGACAACGAAGTGTCGCTGGCTTCGGCACCCATGCCGCCCGGCCGCTGTGGGTCAGACGCGCCGATAGCGGGAGGCAATTGCGTTTTCTGGGGACCCATTCCTGCTAGTCTACCCGACCCGCCCCACGTGAGGAAGGGGGGAAGCTCCCTGATCATTGGGCTGCAGGTAGTTGTCCGCCAGGGAGATGCTCCAGTTAACCGCGACGTTACCCTTGGGGGATCGCCCGGTGCATCGCCCGAATAGAATTTCGCTCGCGCAGGAAGTCCGTTAGACTGATGGTGTTGTCCGTGTAAATGACATCCACGCTGGGAGACCATGAGCAAACCCATTCAAATTGCAGTTGTTGGCTCCGGTTATGTAGGACTGGTCGCGGCTGTTTGCTTCGCCGAAATCGGCCACGATGTTGTATGCGTCGACAATGACGAGCGCAAGGTCGCCGCCCTCGAGTCCGGCGACACTCTTATCCACGAGCGGCACCTCCCCGAGTTGCTCCAGCGCTACCGCGGAAACAGGATCCGCTTTACCGCAGATCTCCACGAAGCCACCAGCGGCAGCGACGCCATCTTCATCGCCGTCGGCACACCCCAGTCGGAAACCGGCGACGCCGATCTCTCCTACGTCGAAGCCGTCGCCTGCGAAATCGCCCGCTCGCTCACCAGCTACAAGGTCATCGTCGAGAAAAGCACCGTCCCTGTTTACACCAACGAGTGGATCCGCCGCGCCATCGAGCGCAATGGTGTCGCCCGCCACCTCTTCGACGTGGTTTCCAACCCCGAGTTTCTCCGCGAGGGCACGGCGGTCCAGGACTTCATGCACCCCGACCGCATCGTTGTCGGTGCCGACAGCGAAGCTGCCGCGGCGCTGCTTGCCGACATCTATGCGCCGCTCACCAGCGGTGCCTATTACGCTCAGCCGGACGCGATTCCGGGTGTCTGCTCCACCGCCCATCCGCCGCCTTTGCTGCAGACCTCAACCAAGTCGGCGGAGATCATCAAGCACGCCTCCAACGCCTTCCTCGCGCTTAAAATCTCCTTCATCAACGCCGTCTCCAACCTGTGCGAGGCTACCGATGCAAACATCGAGCAGGTGGCCCGCGGTATTGGACTCGACAGTCGCATCGGACCGCGCTTCCTGCGCCCCGGCATCGGCTACGGCGGCTCCTGCTTTCCCAAGGATGTCGCCGCCTTCCGCTCCGTCGCCGACCAACTCGGCATCGACTTCAACCTGCTCACCGAGGTCGAGAAAATCAACACCCTGCAAAAGAAGCGCTTCCTCTCCAAGGTCCGCTCCGCGCTGTGGACGCTCCGCGGAAAGCGCCTCGGTGTCCTCGGCCTCGCCTTCAAGGGAGAGACCGACGACATCCGCGAGTCGCCCGCCATCGACCTGGTCGAGATGCTCCTCGCTGAAGGCTGTTCCATCGCCGCCTACGACCCCGCCGCCATCAAGCGCACCCAACAGGAACTCCCCGCCGGCCCGCAACTCCGCTACGTCGAAGATGCCTACGCCGCCGCCCGCGACGCCGACGCGCTGCTGGTCCTCACCGACTGGGCCGAGTTTGCCAAGCTCGACCTCAAGCGCCTCTACACCGTCATGCGCTACCCCATCGTGGTCGACGGCCGCAATCTCTTCGACCCCAAAGTGATGCACGATCAGGGATTCACCTACATCAGTATAGGACGCCCCGCCGTCTATCCTGCCCGCGACGCCGAACTCGCCGCCCCCGCAGGTATATAGCTGCGAAGGTCAGAAACGGAGCACATGACCCCCAGAAAGATCCTCGTCGCCGGCGCCGCTGGCTTTCTCGGCTCGCATCTCGTTGACGCACTGCTCGCACAGTCCATCAGCCACTCTGTCCTCGGTGTCGACAACCTCTCCACCGGCAGCATGGCCAATCTCGCCCACCTCGCCGGTGAGCCCCGCTTCAACTTCCTCAACCAGGACATCACGCTCCCTTTCGACCCCGGCCCCGTCGACTACATCTTCAACTTCGCCTCGCCGGCCAGCCCCGTCGACTACGATCGCCTCGGCCCCGAAACTCTTCTGGTCGGCTCCGCTGGCACCATCAACACCCTCAATCTCGCCCGCCAGCACAAAGCGGGCTACCTCCACGCCTCCACCTCCGAGTGCTACGGCGACCCCGAGGTCCATCCGCAGGTCGAAACCTACTGGGGCCGCGTCAACCCCATCGGACCGCGCTCCGTCTACGACGAGTCCAAGCGCTTCTCTGAAGCCGCCGTCACCGCCTGGCGCCGCTACTACGGCGTCGACACCCACATGGTCCGCATCTTCAACACCTACGGCCCGCGCCTTCAGGCCAACGATGGCCGCGTCATCTCCAACTTCATGATGCAGGCGCTGCGCGGCGAGCCCCTCACCGTCTACGGGGACGGCCTCCAGACCCGCAGCTTCTGCTATGTCTCCGACCTCATCGACGGCATCGTCCGCCTCTCCGCCTCCAGCGAGCACACCCCGGTCAACATTGGCAATCCCGGCGAGTTCACCATGCTGGAGTGCGCACAGGAGGTCCTCAGCGTGACCGGCTCGAAATCCGAGATAGTTCACCGGCCTTTGCCGCAGGACGATCCCGCCCGCCGCCGCCCCGACATCACCAAAGCCCGCACCCTGCTCGGCTGGGAACCGAAGGTCGCGCTCCGCGACGGGCTTCAGAAGTCCCTCGCCTACTTTCAGGCCTGCGTCGCCGCCAAACCTAATGTGCCGCTTACGGGAAGTCGGCTATCATAGCTTTGTTTCGCTCGATAAACCATAAGGAAGCGAGTGTCCATGACGCGGATCAAGTGGTGTCTCTCCATCGCCCTCGGATTGCTTGTGCTTGGATTCCTCGTCCCGGCTGCCGTGCCCGCCCAGGCTGCGCCGGCAGACAAAACCGAGAAGCCCGACGACACCGCTATCCCCATTCCGCCCGAGACCTCGTCCGTCACCAAGCATGACTGGACCGCTGCCGGCCAGACCATCCACTACACCGCGACCGCCGGCAACCTGCTCATCAAGGACGACAAGGACAAGCCAAATTGCAGCATCTTCTACGTCGCCTACACCCAGGACGGCGCCGACCCCAACACCCGTCCCGTCACCTTCTTCTACAACGGCGGTCCCGGCTCCGCCACCATCTGGTTGCACATGGGCTCTTTCGGTCCGGTGCGCGTGGTGACTGACAGCCCCGACGCCTCCGCGCCGCCGCCGTTCCAGGTCGTCACCAATCAGTCCAGCCTCATCGACAGGAGCGACCTCGTATTCATCGACGCTCCCATGACCGGCTTCTCCCGCCTCGTCGGCAAGGGAACCGCCAAGGACTTCACCGGCGTCGACCAGGATGTTCATGCCTTCGAGAAGTTCATCACTCGCTACATCACCGTCAACCAGCGCTGGAACTCTCCCAAGTTCCTCTTCGGCGAATCCTACGGCACGCCACGTTCGGCCGCCCTGGTCGCTGCGCTCGAAGACGACGGCATCCAGTTCAACGGCGTCACCCTGCTCTCTTCCATCCTGAATTACAACGTGCGCAGCCCGGGCTACGACACCTCGGCCATCGCCTATCTGCCGTCCTACACCGCCATTGCCTACTACTACAAGAAGGGCAAGCACACCGGGACCATGGCCGAAGCCGTCCAGCAAGCTCGCGAGTTCGCGCGCGGCCCCTACGCCGAGGCGCTCGCTCAGGGAGACAAGCTGCCCGCGGCACAGCTCGACGCCATCGCCCAAAAGGTCGCAGACCTCACCGGCCTCAGCGTCCAGTATGTGAAGGAGACCAAGCTGCGCATCTCGCCCGCGCGGTTCCGCAAGGAGCTTCTCCGCGACGACGACCGCACCTTCGGTCGCTACGACGCGCGCTTCGAGGGCTGGGACGTTGACTCCGCCGGCGAAACTCCCGGCTACGATCCCTCCAATACCGGCCCTGAGGGGGCCTATGTCGGTGCCTTCCACGACTACATCCAGAAGGAACTGAAGTACATGAGCAGCGACCCCTATGTTGTCTCAGCTTCCTTCGGTCAGGCCTGGGACATGAAGCACCATCCCAGCGGCGAGTCAGGTCCGAACTCCGACCAGGCCCTGCCCGACACCGCCGTCGACCTCGCCGACGCCATGCGCAAGAACCCCAAACTCCGCGTCTTCTCCGCCAACGGCTACTTCGATCTCGCCACGCCCTTTTTCGCCACCGAGTACGACCTCAGCCACATGCTGCTTCCACCCGCGCTCACTGGCAACATCATGTTCGGCTACTACCCCTCCGGCCACATGGTCTACCTCAACACCGAAGCCCAGAAGCTGATGAAGGCCGACCTCGACCGCTTCTACACTGAATCAACCGCACACTAGAAGCTGTCGTAGTCGTTCATCTTGCTCTCGGTTTGTGTTCCTTAATCCTCGCCAATAAGCTCTTTGGAATTGGCCTGCATCCGCATTGCTTTGCATGTTCGATATGCCAGCCAATTCGCTCTTCCAGCGAAGGCTTCGCGGGCATTTTGTTCTTTTCGTGCCACGTTCTGTTCATAACCTATCGCGCCGTCGTCCTCAGCTTGGGGAAGAACGTCACCTGCACCGTGAACGCATTGTTGCTCTGCACTCCCGGCATATAGATCGGCGCCACCCAGCGCTCGTGCTGGTACCACGCATTCACCTCAACATTCGCCCCGATCCGCTTCACCACGTCCACGCGGAACTGGTTCTGCGTCGTGCCGCCCGGCCCGTACGTATTTGTCGCCGCGTTGTACGTGCCCGGGATAAAATCCCCCGGCGTCTGCTTGCGCATGCATTGCACATCCACCCACTCATTACCCGAAAGGTGATACGCCAGCCACGCCTGTCCCCCCTTGGCCTCGCGCCCAATCCAGTCGCCCAGAATATTCCCCTTGTTCGTGTACGCCTGCCTCTGGACGACTTCAATATAGGCCTCGTTTCCGCCCTGGCAGACGGACGTCGAGCAGTCGGTCGACACCCCCTCCACCCGCAGGCTTAGCCGCTTCATTCCCGGAAACTGCGAGAGATAAACCCCCGGCCGGTAGCTCGCGCGCCGCGGGGCCGAGATCGGCGTCACGTCGTCATGCGTCTCCGAGTCCGCATACAGCGTCAGGTAGTTCCGCACAAACGGAAGCCGGTAAGAGAAACTGAAGTCCGAAAAACGCGCCCCAGGATCGTCCCTGGAATACTTCAGCGCGGGATTGGTGTCGTTGACGCTGAAGAATCCCTTCAGAAACGTATGCAGCGTTACCGGTTCATGCCCCTCGCCGCCGAACACAATCGTCCGCTGGAAAGAGAACTGGAAGTCCCGCGTCGGCTGGAACGAGAACATCTCCGAGTGCACATAGTCGTTGTTCGGCGCGGTGTGCCCCTTCAGGCTTCCATAGAAAAAGTCATACCGCACCGGCCCCAGAATCCGCGACAACAGGGGAATCTTCAGCGGTTCAACCCGATTGATCCGGAACGAGTAAATATTCTCCGCATTGTTCGACCAGGCCATTCCGCCGCCCATCGCCGGTCCCAGCCACGCGTCCGACTTCCCACCCGAAATCTCGTGCCCCAGGATGTGATACGAGAGCGTCGCCTCCACCAGCCGGAACGGGTTTTGCGCCGCGATCGGTCCCGTCGGAATCGTCGCCTGCGGATCGTTGTATCCCGAGAACGGAATCTGGTGGTCCAACTCCGAAAGCGTCGTCGACAGCGCCTGCGAGTAGCCCGGCGCGCCCGGCGCATGCTGGTACTCGCCGCGCACATAGAGCGAGAACCGCCCCTGCTCCTCCAGCGTCGAGAAGCCGGTAATGTTGTTGAAACCAGGCTCATGCGGGCGCCCGTAGTCGTTGAAAAACGTTTGCCCCAGGTGGAAGCTGTCTTGCAGAATCGGCCCCGAAACCCCCATCACCCGCGTGTAGGCCGACTGCAACCCGTACACCGTCCCGCGCTCAGTCCCCGCAACCTTTTCGCTGGTAATCCCCTCGTCGGTCAGCTCGCTCAGCAGCGCCGCCAGAATCTCCTGCGCCTGCGCATCGTCGCTCCCGAGGATTGCATCTTCGCTCGCCTGCAGCATGTGTAGCGCGCTTCGCCGCGTATACGGCCGCATCGCCAGGTACATCGTGTCCAAATACCCCAGCGAATAGAGCCGCATCATCGCCGGATACACCCAGCTATCCACCGGAATGTAAGCGCTGCCCAGCGCATCGCCCGGCTTCTGCCCAGGCTTCTCCGGCGTCCCGCTCGGTGCATACGGAGGCATCGCCGTATACGGCGTCTGCGGCGTCGGCGCCTCGGGGGTCACCACCGGCGGCGGCGCCTGCTGCGGCGCCGGCATCGTCTGCGGAGCTCCCGCGGCCGGAGTTGTGCCCGTAGGCGGAGCAGCGCCTGCAGGCTGGCCCTGCTCCGGTTGCCCCTGCCGATACCCCGGCAGCGATTGAATCTGATCTTGGTTCTCCGGAGTTGGCGCCGGTGCCACCGCTGGTGGACTCGTCTGGTCCGTCGGAGGCGGTGCTGTCTGCTGCGCTGCCGGCGTTGTCTGCGGTGCTGCCTGCGCGGCACGAGCGGTCTCGAAACTCAGCCCCAGGCTCGCAACGCCAACAAACCATAGCGCAATAACTGTCCGCACTCGCACCTCGAGACTCCGGTCCATCACCCTCTCCAGTGTAACTGCGCCCGGAGCCCTCACCGCCTCACAAAGTTGCCGGAGACCCTGCCCCTACTTGGATGTCTTCTCCCTCGCCACCCGCTTGGCGAACCCCTTCGCCTCTCGCTCCATCCACATCTTCGTCGCAATGCCACGCTGCAGCAGGTAGCGCTCCAGCCCCGCAAGCCCGTCCGCCGCAGTTCTTTTCGCCGCCGTGCCCTCGACCGCAAACGGCACGCACTCCATCAGCGCCGCTCCGCCGCCAATCCTCGCCCGCCCAACCGACTCCTGCGCCACGCGATAGATCGCCACCGCATCGTCCGCGTCCACCGGAATCCCCGGCACGCGGCATCGCAGCGCCAACGCGACCAACCCACCTGCCCGCCCCTTGCCGCCGCGCGCCGGAAGCACCACAAAGACCGCTGGAAGCTCATGCTTCACCGCAAACGTCAGCGCCTTCCGCCACACCGCCACCGGAACCTCACCCGCCGGCACATACACCACCACCACGCGCGTGTCCTTGGGGCTTTCACCCGCCGCTTTGTTCTCAACTCCTGCCTGCGCCGCCGCAGCCTTCAACGCCGCCGCCGCGCCCAGCGCCGCCCATATCCGTTCTGCAATCCCCATCCCGCCAGGCAACCGCGCCGCCGACCCGCAATCCGCCACCGGCCCGCGTTTGCTCTTCGCCTTACCCGGCCGCAGCACGGCACCTAAGCCGGCCCCGCGCAGAAACTCCACCACCCCGCCTGCAACCGCGTCGCTCACCAGGTCTCCCGGCCCCAGGTCCACCGACGTGCTCACCAGGCACGCCTCCAGGCTCAACCCATCGCGGCCTCCCGCCGGCAGCGCGCGTGCCAGCGTCCTCAGCCGCACCATCGCGCGATAGATCTGCCGCAGCTTCGCGTTCGGAATCAGCGGGTTTTCCCACGCGGCTCCTGCGTCCGCACTCTCAGCCATCATGCGCGCGCCGGGTCCTTGGCCTCGACATCCAGCCCCAACTCCGCCAGCGCCGCCTGGGCCTTCTTGCCTTTTATCTTACCGTCACGCGCCAGCCGCGACAGCGTCGCCCCCACAATCGACTCCGCATTCACCTCAAAGTGCCGCCGCAGGTGCTCGCGGTTGTCGCTGCGTCCGAACCCATCCGTCCCCAGCGTCACCAGCCTGCTCTTTCCGTCCAGTACCAGCCACGGAGCCAGCACATCCGGCAGCGACTTCATATAATCGCTCGCTGCGATGATCGGTCCCTTTGCACCTTCCAGCGCCGTCTCGATATACGTCTTCTTCTCCGCCTCCGCTGGATGCAGCCGGTTCCAGCGCTCGGTCGCAATCGCCTCGCGCCGCAACTCCGTGTAGCTGGTCACGCTCCACACATCCGCCGCAATCTGGTACTTCTCCGCCAGCATCTCCTGCGCCCGCAGCACCTCATTCAGAATCGGCCCCGACCCGAACAACTGCACCGTAGCCTCTCCATTCGTCGCCGCGCGGAACTTGTAAATCCCCCGCAGAATCCCCTCCCGCGCGCCCTCCGGCATCGCCGGCATCGCGTAGTCTTCGTTGTACATGGTGATGTAGAAGAAGCAGTCTTCCATGTCTTCGTACATCCGCCGCAAGCCGTCCTGCACCACTACCGCCAGCTCGTACACAAACGCCGGATCGTAGCTCACGCACGTCGGCACGGTGCTTGCCAGCACGTGGCTGTGCCCGTCCTGGTGCTGCAATCCCTCGCCCAGCATCGTCGTCCGCCCCGCCGTCCCGCCCATCAGGAAGCCCTTGCAGCGCGCGTCCGCCGCCGCCCACACCATGTCGCCAATCCGCTGGAACCCGAACATGGAGTAGTACATATAGAAGGGAATCGTCGGCACCTTGTACGTCGAATACGCCTGTCCCGCAGCCGTAAACGACGCCATCGAACCAGCCTCGGTAATTCCTTCCTCCAGAATCTGCCCATCCTGCTCTTCGCGGTAGAACAGCAGCATGTCTTTGTCGTGCGGCGTGTACCGCTGACCCTCCGGCGCATAAATCCCCACCTGCCGGATCACCGACTCCAGCCCAAACGTCCGTCCCTCGTCCGGCACAATCGGCACCACCAGTTTGCCAATCTCCCCATCCTTCAGCAGGCCGCGCAGGATCGAAATAAACCCCATCGTCGTCGACACCGCGCGCCCGCCCGACCCGTCCGTCCACTCCTTGAAGAACTTCAGCTCCGGTGCCTTGAACAAACTCGCCGGCACCGTCCGCATCGGCAGATATCCGCCCAGTTCGGCGCGCTTCTGCTGCATGTACACAATCTCCGGCGCGTCCTGTGGCGGCCGGTACGGCGTCCCATTCAACGCCGACTCCTCCGGAATCGGAATGTCGAATGTCTTCACAAACGCCGCCAGCGCATCGTCCCCCAGCTTCTTCTCACTGTGCGTCGCATTCCGCGCCTGCGCCGATCCCAGCCCATAGCCCTTCACCGTCATCGCCAGCACCACCGACGGCCCACCCTTATGCTCTGCCGCGCGCTTGTACGCGTTGTACACCTTCACCGGATCGTGTCCGCCGCGGTGCAGGTGGATCAACTGGTCGTCCGTATAGTCCTTCACCAACTCCAGCAGCTCCGGATTCTTCCCGAAGAAGTGCTTCCGCAGATACGCCCCATCCTTCGCCTTGTACGTCTGGAAATCGCCGTCGACGCACTCTTCCATCCTGCGCAGCAGCAGCCCGCTATGGTCGCGCGCAAATAGCTCATCCCAGTCCGATCCCCAGATCACCTTGATCACGTTCCATCCGGCCCCGCGGAATACGCTCTCCAACTCGTCGATCACGCGACCGTTGCCACGCACCGGCCCATCCAGCCGCTGCAGGTTGCAGTTCACAATAAAGATCAGGTTGTCCAGCTTCTCTCGCGCGCCCAGAGAGAGCGCGCCCAGCGTATCCACCTCGTCCGTCTCGCCATCGCCCAGGAACGCCCAGATCTTCCGCGGCACCTTCTTCAGCAGCCCGCGGTTCTCCAGATAGCGCATAAACCGCGCCTGGTAGATCGCGTTCAGCGGCCCGATCCCCATCGACACCGTCGGAAAATTCCAGAAGTCCGGCATCAGCCACGGATGCGGATAGCTCGATAGTCCCGGCTTATCCCTCAACTCATGCCGGAAGTTCTTCAGATGGTCGTCATTCAATCGCCCCAGCAGGTAGCTGCGCGCGTACACCCCCGGCGACGCATGGCCCTGGTGGTAAATCAAATCGCCCGGCTGCTCCGACCCGTCCTCCGCAATGTACTTCGCGCGAAAGAAGTGGTTGTACCCCACCTCCTGCAGCGTCGCCTGCGACGAGTACGTCGAAATATGTCCGCCAATTCCCGCGTCCTTCTTGTTCTGCCCATGCACCATCGCCATCGCGTTCCAGCGAATCAGCGCCTCGATCCGCTTTTCCAACTTGCGGTCGCCGGGGTAGGGGACTTCATCGTACTTCGGAATTGTGTTGCAGAACGGCGTCGCAAACTCATTCGGTACCGCGACCCCCGCCTCACGCCCGCGCTGCCGCAGCGCCTTCAGCAACTCCGCGGCGTTCTCCCACTCCTGCGCAACCACGTCGTCGAACGCCTCAATCCACTCCGCCATCTCCGCGGAGAAATCCGCCTTCGCGGGAACCTCAGTCTTCATCGTCATTCGTGTGTCCGGCTCTCTCGTTTTGTCATTCCCGAAGGGAATCCGCTTCGGTTTCTGTCTCAGCCGTGTTCCCTCATCCGCATGCTGAACTCTTCAGGCCAGCGTCCGGGGACGTGCGCTGTCGCCTTCTCTTAACGATACTTGCCCCACGCAGAAACGTCACGTCGATGCTCTAAGGCCTGCAAGCCCGATCCCCTCAGCGAGACCGCATAGGCCGGGCGTGTCCTGCATGACCGGCCCGCTCATAATGACTCCAGGGCCATGATCGAACGCATTTCCCCCAGACACACGTCGTCTTTTGGACACACTTCTGCCAGGGTTGTCCCAAGAATGTCAGTTTGGAATCAGTCGCGCCGTCGTAAACGATGCTGCCACCTGTCCGAACACCTGGCTTAGCGTCAGGTTCGGATTCGCGGTGGACGTGCACGCCCCGTGGTTCGCTGTCGTGGCGTCCGAGTAGAAATACGCCGGATAAGGAGTGGTCGACCCAGCCTTCAGGGCCATTTTCTGCAGATTAGTGCATGGATCCGCGTACGTCGAGGTATCGGTAGTGCATCCCGTTGTCTGCGCATCGTAGGCGACAATGTAAACCGAGGTGCCGTTGCTGGCAGCGTATTGCGCCGCTCCGATCGCTTGCTCGCATTGATCGCTCATGGACGGATAAGTGCCATTCGTGTTCAGGGCCGGTGTGGTATGCGCCGTCAATGTTGTGCCGGTTGTGGTGGTGAAGGTGTTCGTTGCGTTCGCAGCGCCGTCGGTCAGCAGAACAATCGCGTTCAATGATCCCGGCTCGTCCTTCTGTTGAGCGATCAGCGCAGACTGCGCCGCATAAATCGCTCCCGCAAGGTAGGTCCCCTGTCCGCTGATAGGTTGCGTCAATCCTTGACAGTTTCTGCCCGTATCTGCCCCGGTCGCGATCTCAAGCTGGTTGGCCGTCGTGGTCACGATTGAGCCGCCAGCCGCATTGGTAGAACTGTAGTCATCCTGGAAACCGTTGCTGTTGGGACCACTCGTGGTGACCAGGTAATTCGGCTGGCTGCCCGTGGGCATCGACCAGGCCGTCCCCGGTACCATCACCGAATAGGGAACACTGGTCGGAGTGGTTCCGGAGCATGAAGTCGCGTCCGTGGTCGTGTTCGCCTGCGAGTTGGGAAAAGTGAATACGGCCACCGAATCGAACGCTGATTTGCAGGTGGTAGTGGAACTCCCAGGGCCGCACGGAGTCAGACCGGACAGCAGATCCTGAATACCCTTCAGCGCGCACACTTCCTTCGTCGTGCCCGTGGTGCAATTGCCGTCGGGGTCGTTTTGGCCCATCGACCCCGTCGAGTCCAATATCACCGCCACGTTGTACTGTGAGCTCACCGAGCCCAGCATCAACGCCGTCGAAGTCGCCTGTATCGTCAACGATTGGGCGGTACTAACGCGGAAGGCGTGTAAAGCTCGGATGAAGATCGTCGGAATCACCGCCGTCTGTACCACCTGGACAACGTTACAGCCCGCCGAGTTGGCGGTGCAGGATATCCCTGCGCTGCAATACACCCCCGTCGTGTAACTGTTGTTGACGCAACTGAAGGTGGGGGGCAAAACCGTTGCGCTCGGCAGGTTCGGATTCACGTTGTAACCACCGCTCTCCGAGCTGAACTTGTCGATCACAGACGTAACCGTTGTGGTCGTGGCGCCGCTCTGCGCCATGGCGTATCCGCCAGCCAGGGCTGCCGCGTCCGTGGAAGCCTGCAACTCGCGATAGCTGGCGTAGGTGCGGCCCAGGTCGATCGACAGTCCCGCCATCCCGAGAAACAGGACAGACACCAACACCATAAAGGGCATTACCTGTCCGCTCTCGTCCCGAAGCACCCCTAGAAACTGCGTCTTCCGCCCGCGCGTCATTGGACTTCCTCCGTGATCGTCGAAGCGAGAGTACAACCCGTGAAAGTAAACCGATAGACCTTGATGGAGCAGGTATAACCGGCCGACACCAGGGCCGTGCCACCCGACACCATATTGTTGGCGCCCGAGCTGCCCGTGCATGTAGCCCCAGTTGCAGTTCCGCCATTAATCGAAAAAGCATAGGTTAGGCCACCCGAAGCCAGCGTCGGCGCCGCAGCCGCGATCACGGCCGCAGTGTCTTTACACGGGTCTGAATCGCCCCGGTCCGACGCTAGATATCGCCCGCCGGCTGCAACCGCCTCCGCCAGCTCCAGCTTCTCGTAGATCGCCATCGAGAACGAGAAGATAGCCGTGATCAGCATCAAGAACACCGGCAACGTCAGCGCGAACTCAACCAGCGCTCCGCCCCGCTTGTCGGAGCGGATCGTTCCCAGCCGGCCGGCCACATCCCCCCCTTTGCGCAGAAACTCCATAGTCGTTCCTCCAAATTCAAAACAGCCAATGGAAATGAGTGAACTACCAGGGCCAACCGCATTCAGAGCTAAGTGCCGAAATTCTACACCGAATTCAGCCGCAGGAGGAGTCCTTTTCTCTTTTTTACTCGAAGTCAGGTCAAACTTTGGTAACCAACTTGACTCGCAGCGGCCGGACTCCTGCAACATACGCCCATCTGTCTCTGCCCGTGCATCCTCTAATCGCATATCCATCCTCCGGCAACCGGAAAGTAAACCCCCGCCGCGCCTCTTCCTGCACCTCTCGGACCTGGCAAGAAAGCTCAATTGCTTGACACCGCCCATATAATTTAGGGAGGGTTCAGGTGGCCGCTAGCTCTGCCTTCAACAGACCCAATTGTCCGGTTCCTCGTGTGTCTCAGCGGGCTGTTCTTCGGAGATTCCCGTTCCTGCGCGTAAGGCCCGCGAAAATACATACAAGCCGTATATCCGACGCAGTAAACAACTTATAATCAATTAGTTGCGTGTATAGACAGGGGGGCGGGTAAGCAAATTGACCCGCATAACTAGAATAGGCAATGCTTGGACTTGGTCCAGACTTAAGTTCTTTAGAAGACATACTTTATGGTTTAGCCATGAAACTCCTCCTCATCGACACATGCGGCACCACCGGCAGCGTCGCATTGGCCGACACCGCGAGCATTACCGCCGCCAGCCTGCCCGGCCGCACCGCATCCGAGCGCCTCGTCCCAGCCATCCGCGACCTCGCGGCCCGCGCCGGACTCAGCCTCAAATCGCTCGAAGCCGTCGCCGTAGTCCACGGCCCCGGCTCCTTCACCGGGGTCCGCGTCGGTCTCAGCGCCGCCAAGGGCTTGTGTCATGCGCTCAATCTCCCGCTGGTCGCAATCTCCCGCCTCGCCGTGCTTGCCCATCTCGCCCAGCCGCCTGCTGCCGCCCTCGTCCACGCCCTCCTCGACGCCGGCCGCGGCGAGTTCTACTCCGGCGTCTATCTGGACGAAGTCTGCCTCCGCGAATCGCTCCTCAGCCGCGATCAACTCCTCGCCGCTCTCAGCCAGCACCCTGCTGACCTCATCGTCGTCTGCGAGCCCGCAGTCGCTGGATCCCTCGCTGAACTCGCCCCTCATCTTCTCGCCGAGCCCACCGCGGAAGACGCCTTGCCCCTCGCCCTCCACCGCATCCGGCAAGGCGATTTCGACTCACCCGCCGCCCTCGACGCCAACTACCTGCGCCGCACTGACGCCGAGATCTTCGCGAAACCATGCCCCTCGAAGTCCCACTCCGGATCGTCCGCGCACGTCGCCGTGCCCGAGACTCACGCACCATGACGCCTCCGCAAGTTCAACTGCGCCCCGCCACGGCCTCGGACCTCAACGCCATCCTGGCTCTCGAGCGCGCCGCCGAAAACGCGCCGCACTGGCCGCCATCCTCGTATGCTGCCGTACTCGCCGCTGCCGGCGACGAGCGCAGCGGGCAAGCATCTGCCCCGCAACGCTGTCTCATCGTCGCCTACGGCGGCGCCTTGCTCGTGGGTTTTGCTGTCGGACTCGTCAATCCAGCGCCGGGCAAACTCGCGGCCACCTGCGTTGCCGAGTTCGAAAGCGTCGTAGTTGCCCCCGCCGCCCGCCGCTCCGGCCTGGGCCGCGCCCTGTGCAGCGCTGTCTTCGACTGGTGCCGCTCCCACGGCGCGACCGAAGTCGTCCTCGAGGTACGCGCCGCCGGCACCGGCGCCATCGCTCTCTACACCAGCCTCGGCTTTACGCAGACAGGCAGCCGCTCGCGCTACTACCACAACCCCACTGACGACGCTCTGCTCATGCGCCTTGCGTTGGAGGATCGCCCTACTTCTCCGCCGGCCCCGGCAGGTGCTGCGGCATGAACGTCGCAATTCCGTCCGTCACCACCACCGGCTTGGCCGCAAGCTGCACCTGCGCCGGCTTCAACCCATCCCGCTTGGCCGTTACCGTGATCGTCCCGGCCGTCAGCGTCGACCGCACCGCGACACGATTGATCCCGTCTTCCGTGTTGAGGTACAGGTTGTTGGTCGAATCGACCTTGCCGCTGTTGTATCCGCCGCGCCAGATGCCTGGCCCCGCGCAAGTGAAGTCGACCCGCGCATCGTCTGTCGGGCAGCGCTGGCCCTTCGCGTCCACCACCTCGACGTCGATCAGCGCCACATCCTCGCCGTCGGCCAGCAGCCCCTTCGGCCCAACGATGGGGGTCAGTTTGAGCGCTACCGCGGGTCCGGCCGTAGTCAACTCCTGCTGCGCCGCGACCTTGCCTCCGTTCTTGCCCACCGCCTTCAGGCTGCCCGGAACGAATTCAACCGCCGGAAATGCGAAGGCCCATCCGTTGTCAGGCTTCGAGTTAACGCCCAGCGATTTGCCGTTGACGAACAGTTCCACCGTCTCCGTGTTCGCGATGATGTAAACGGTCTTCACCGTCTTGTCACCGCTCGGCTGGGTCTCTGGGTAGCTCCAATGGCCCAGAATATGCAGGTCGGGCTGTTCGCTCTGCATCACCCGATACGCGTAGTAAATCTCCTTCGGCAGGCGCATCGCGTCCACTTTGCCGCTCACGCGCGCTACTTCACTCGAGTCCTGCCGTCCGTCCGCATCCTCGTCAGTGAAGTAGATCGAGCAATATCCCGACCACTTCGAGTGCGCCGGATCGGTGTTGGAAATGCGGTTCTCCCAATAGTCGTTATAGCGCTTGACCGCTTGCAGCGCGAAGCTCTCCGACGTGTACTGATAGGTGTCGTTCGGCCCTTTCTTGAAGCCGTAATACGGCGGCGAGTAGTCGTCCCAGTAACGGCGCGCGCCTTCATCGCGCAGGTCCTCCGCCTCCACAATCGGCGCGCGATCGCGCCGCTCGGCTGAGTAGGCCCGGAACATCGCAGTCGGCCCGGCCAGCCCATCCACGCCGCGGTCCTGGGCCATCATCACGCCGTAGTACTCCGCAATCGGAGTGTTGGCCGTGTTGGCCGCGTTGTTGCTGTCGCCGCGCGTGCCCATCACGCGCCCGCCGTCGGGGTCCCACTGCTTGCGCAGGTCGACCATCTGTTGCATCTGGTCCGGCGCAACCACGGTGTTGCCGGCTTCCCAGAACAGGATGCTGGGGTTATTGCGGAAATAGATGATGGAATCTCGCATCACCTCGACTCTCTGGTCCCACTGCCGTCCGGTGACGTCGCGCTCCTTGTCGCCGGCCGGGCAAATCTGGATGATTCCGAACCGCGCAAAGGAATCCGCGTCGACCTTCTGCGGCGAGATGTGCATCCAGCGCATGTAATTGCCATGGCACTGGCGAATGAGGTTGGCGGTGAAGTCATGCATCCAGTCGGGATAGCCCGCGCCCACTGCCGCCCATTCGTCGGCCGAACGCTCCGCGAATCCCTTCAGGTAAACAAACTTGTCGTTGATGTACACGCCGCCTGTGCCTACGCCGCCCTTGAACTCGGTCTTGCGGAAGCCCGTCTCCAGCCGGTTGACGTCGACAACCTTTCCATCGACCTTCAGGATGGTGTACACGTCGTACAGGTACGGGTCTTCAACGCTCCAGAAGCGCGCGTCCTTCAATCCGCCCGTTGCCGACATTACACTCTTTTCGCCGTCGACCATGTCCACCGGATCGCCGTCGAACTGCGCCCGCACATGACCTTCGTGATCGACAATCGCCACGGTTAAGCCCACCGTCGCCCGGTCGCCCGAAGCGTTGTGAACCTCGGCGTCCACCGTCACATCCGCCGTCTTCTTCGGAATATCGAAGTTTGCGGCATGAACGTACACGCCCTGGCTCTCCAGTCCGCAGTAGAGCGGCAGCGTCTGGTGGATCTTGCCCATTACATGCAGCCACACCCGCCGGTTAATGCCACCGTGATCAGGATTGAAGTCGTTAGCGTTCCACTCAAATCCCACCGGTGCGCAGGGCGAGCCATCCGGGTTCTTCGGATTCGCCGCGCAGAAAGCACGTTCAAGGTAACGGGTGGTGTTGTCCACCTTCACCGCAAGCACGTTCTCCCTGGCGCCAAACTGCAGTGCGTCGGTAATGTCGATGCCATATGCGGTGATGCCGTTCTCGTAAAGCCCGACCTGCTTGCCATTCAGGTAAATGTCGCCGGCCTGGCGCATGCCCTCGAACTCGATGAAGACCTTATGGCCGGCGAGCTCCGCAGGCAATTTGAAGTGCTTGCGATACCACGACAGCCCCTTATACGTTCCCGTGTCGCCGCCGCCGTGAGAGATGATCTTGCGGAAGGAGTCAACGTCGTTGAAGCTGTGTGGCGTCGCTACCGTGGCCCAGTTGGCGTCGTCAAAGGCGGGAACCTCGGCGCCCGGGACATCCTCCCGAATGAACCTCCAGTCATAGTTGAAATTCAGCGTGGTACGGGGGGACTTGGGCGGAACGTACGGCCCGCTCGTAGAGGGTGCGGCGAAAGCGGAGTATGTCCGGCCGAGTACAACCGGCAATCCCAATGCCATAAAAGTCGAGGTTCCGACAAACTCGCGGCGAGTAACTGTTTTGGATGACATTCAGGGGCAGAGCTACCTTTCAGAGGTGGAGGAATTCGGAGTTTTCGCGGCTCACAGGACTGCTGTGGAGAGGCGTAGATACGATATTCCATTGACGGCTGGATCGTCCATTTTGACTCCAGCCCTGAGAATCTGCGGTCGATCGTTCGGTCGTCCCACTTTGCTCCCGAACTCGCTCCTACTGGGCTGTGGGTCAGGCCAGATTCGGCGTGCGCCGCTGGAATTGGCAGACAGTCGCACCGGTTCAAGCTAAGTACAATGGAATCAGTCAAATCGTGATTCTCGGCAGGATTCTTGGGGCAAGACTATTCAGTTTTTAGAATTTGTGGTATTGTAAAAATACATTTTGCAGGATTATTGAGCAACTTTTCCCAGCAGAGTGCGTCTCATTGAATGTAACAACTAATATGTCGGGATGGCAGTTCCCTCAATCCTGGCTTCCCCTATCCGCACGACCCCTCCCCACCAATACGTAAGGCTCCCAGAACACCGGGAGCCTTCACTCCTTAAGTGCTCAAGTCAACCGATTCGAGCGGAATGAGCCGCGCGAGGCAATGTCAGCGGGATGAAAGGTACTGGTCGAGAAAGCGGCTGAGTGCAGCCTGGTAAGCGTTTTCGCTGTCTGCGGGCGGAAGGGTGACTGCAAATCTGGGGCTGGCGGCCTGTTGGAACATGGCTTGCAACTGGTTGATGTCGCGGGCGGCTGAGACCGCCGCTGGCCCACCTGCAATCAACAGCTTCGGAGTGGCGAGCGTCGCGAGGGGCCCGGCGATTGCGAAGCTCTTGCCGAACAGCAGCAGCACCGGGATGATGTGCGACGGGTGCCACGCGGCAGCGGTCGAAGCGGGATCGGGGTCGGGGTTGTCGAGGATGACCGCGGGCAACTCTGGATGCGCGCCGGCGAGTTCGACGGCCGGATACGCGCCCAGGCCCGATCCGTAGGGAATCAGATTGCGGGCTCGGATGTGGCGCGTGGAGGTGAGGTAGTCGAACGCGGCAGCCGCGTCTTCGGCCATGCGGGCGTCGCTTGGGTGCATGGAAGCGTCGCTGGCGCCAAAGCCGCGGTAGTCGATGGCGAAGACGTTCAAGCCGGCCTGGTGCAGGCGGGCGATCATGGGGACGGTGTTCGAGAGCGAGCCAGAGCCATCATGAAGATAGAGAACGGTATAGTCGGCGTACTTCGGTATGGTCTGCAGGCTGAGAGCAGCGCCGGGCGGGGGCGCGGTTTGGGCCGGAATCCACCAGCCGGTTAGGCGCGGTTGGCCGGTCTCCGCAGCACCGAAGCGAACGTCCTCAAAATCCAGGCCGGCGCTGGCCGGTGTGCGGTCGATGGCGCGCACGGGATGCAGCACGAGTTGCCACTCGCCCTGATACACCAGCAGGCAGAGCGTTGCGTAGACGCAAATGACCGCTGCGATCAGGCTTAGCGCGAGCGCTTTGACCAGCCAGATTGGATCGACAACCTCGAGCGGCGATCGGGGAGTTTCACGAAGCTGCGCAGGAGTCTTGGTTGGGATGCGTGGCTTGGCGGGGGGCATGGAGAGGCGTTCCCAGAGGGCCCTGAAAGGGGCAGGCTCTAATTCTATCGGGAAATGGCAGGCCCAGCCTTGGGGACTACTGAGAACAGCAGGGCTGCGAGATGGTCTCTGGCGCAGGTGAACCGCATAGCGCGCAACGAACTGCTTCCAGCGCCCTGGGAACGGCGGCCTTCACCGTCCTGCTCAGCCGGTCCGTCATTTCAAATGACTCGCCGCCTACAGTGATGGCTACCGCGTGCGCGGGCGTGCGGGCATACAGGTCGTGGGCCAGCCGCAGCAGCGATCCCGGGTCCAGGTGATGGGTGAGAGTGTGGGGAAGGCTCTCCGCAGGTTGAATCAAGATGGTCGAAACCGTGCCTGCTGCGCTGACGGCAGAGCAGTCGACGAAGACCACGACGTCCGCCGTGCTGATCGCTTCGGCATGTTCGGGAAGCAATTGGCGAGTTCTCACCACCGTCAGGCCGGTGCGTCGAAGCTGCAGCTCGATCGCACAGCCAATGCACCAGCCGACGCCGTCATCGCCGCGTAAGGTATTGCCGCATGCCAGCAGCAGCGCGCGCCTGGGTTGGTTGGAGTGTGGTGTGGCCGCGCTCATCACGGTCTCGAAATCTCGTCCAGCGTGGTGCCATCGGGTGCGAGCAGTTCGACGACCAGCGGCATCTGGCCAAAGGCGTGGGTCGAGCAACTCAGGCACGGGTCGAAGGTGCGGATCACGGCCTCGACGCGGTTCAGCATGCCGTCCGTGAGCTTGTCGCCCTTCACATAGCGCTGGGCAGCCTGCAACACGCCTTTGTTCATCGCGTTATTGTTCTGGCCAGTCGCAATCACCAGGTTCGCCCACGTCATCAGCCCCTTGTCGTCGACTTTGTAGTGGTGCATCAGGGTCCCGCGCGGCGCCTCTGCGATGCCGGCGCCCTCCTGCCGGTTCACGCCCGCGGTTGCGCGCACGTGCTTGTCCAGAATGGTGCTGTCGCAGAAGAGCTGCTCGATGACCTCGATCCCATGCAGTATCTCAATCAGCCGCGCGTGGTGGTAATGGAACGATCCCAGCACCGGGCCGTTGGCCAGATGCTTGAACTCGATCAACTCGGCGTCGGCGAGCGGCGTGCCTGCATGGCTGGCAATGTTCAGGCGGGCCAGCGGTCCCACGCGATACGTGCCCGCCGGATAGCCCAGATGCTTGTAGTAGGGAAACTTCATGTAGGAGAACGGCTCGACCGCTTCGCCGATCTGCTCGTCAAAGTGCCTGGCATCGAGATTATCCAGCAAGATATTGCCCGCCGCACCAATGATGCGCAGCCCGGCATCAGTGAGCTCGAGTCCGCCATCTTCGTTGACCATGCTCATGAACAGGCCGGGGAAGTTGGCAAAGCTGTCGATCTCGTCCTGAAACCGCTCGGTGATCTGCTTATAGGCGGTGAGCGCGAGCTTAACCTCCGCATACGCCTGCGGAATAAAGCTGAGAATCTCATCGCGCTTGGCCGGGTCCAGAGGCTGCGTGACCCCGCCGGGCACGACCCATCCGGGATGAATCCGCTTGCGCCCCAGCAACTCGATCATGTGCTGGCCAAACCGGCGAAGCCCGATGCCGGCCCGCCCCAGTTCGGGATAGGCCTTGGCTACGCCGAAGATGTTGCGCTTGGCGGGGTCCGCGTCCATGCCCAGCAGCAGGTCGGGCGAGGCGAGATAGAAGAAGCTGAGCGCGTGCGACTGGATGGTCTGGGCCAGGTTGAGCGCGCGGCGCAGTTTGGCGGCCGTTGGCGGAATCTCCACCGACATGATGGCCTCGCATGCCTTGGCGGACGCGATCAGATGGCTCACCGGGCAGATGCCGCAGATGCGCGCCATCAGGCTGGGCATCTCGTAATAGGGGCGGCCTTCGCAGAACTTCTCAAAGCCGCGCACCTGGGTGACGCTGAAGTACGCGTCGCTGACCTCGCCCTGCACGTTGGTCTTGAGCGTGATCTTGCCGTGACCTTCCAGCCGAGTCACAGGGTCGATGGTGATTGTCCGCGACATGCTGCTCTCCTATGCGCCAAAACGGGTCAGACTTGCAACGTCCGGCATTCTGCCGGCCAGCAGGTCAGTCAGGGTAATGAAGAAGGTATCCGCCGATGGAGGGCACCCGGGCAGGTACAGGTCCACGTCGACGAACTCGCGCACCGGCCGCACCTGATCCAGCAAAGCGGGCACAATCTTGCACGGCGTCTGCTGCTGGATCGATGCATTTTCATGGTAGGCGCGATCGAGGATGGGCAGCGGACCAAAGGGATTGCGCATGGCCGGAACATTGCCGGTCACGGCGCAGTCGCCCATGGCAACCAGCAGGGTCGTGTGTTTGCGAATATGGCGAATCTTGTGCTCGTCCTCGACACTGCTGACCGCGCCCTCCACCAGGGCCACATCCACCTGCTGCGGATAGACCTTGAAGTCGACCAGCGGGCTGTAGACCAGATCGAATCCGTCGCTGAGTTCCAGCAGCCGCTCGTCCATGTCGAGGAAAGACATGTGGCATCCCGAGCATCCGTCCAGCCACACTGTTGCCAGTTTGATCTTTGTCATCGCACTTCTCGCATCATGTTGAGGTAGGGCACGAAGTCGGGGTACTTGGGATGGTCCGACCCCAGCTTGCTCTTGTCGAACAGTGCGCCGGTCGGACATACATTCACACACTTGCCGCAACGTGTGCAGGTAGACTCTGCCCAGGGCTGCATGAGATCAGTGATCACCAGCGAATCGATGCCGCGCCCCATCACGTCCCACACATGGGCCCCTTCGATCTCGTCGCAGACGCGCACGCATCGCGTGCACAGGATGCAGCGATTGTGGTCGGCAACAAAGCGATCGTGCGATGCGTCCACCGTCAGCTTTGGATTGCGGTAGGGAAGGCGGACATGGGTCACTCCCTGCGACTGCGCCATGGATTGCAACTCGCAGTGGTTGTTGACGACGCACACCGAGCAGACGTGATTGCGCTCCGCGAACAGGAGCTCCAGAATCGTCTGCCGGTAGTGCAGCAGGCGGTCAGACTTGGTAGTCACCTCCATGCCCTCTTCCACCTTCAGCACGCAGGCAGGATGGAGCTTGGGCGAGTTCTTCACTTCGACCAGGCAGAGGCGGCAGGCACCGACATCGGACAGCCCGTCGAGATGACAGAGCGTCGGGATAAAAATATTGTTCTCGCGCGCAACCTCCAGTACCGTCTGGTCGGCTCGGGCGCTGACGTCGATGCCGTCGATAACCAGGGTTTTGACATCCACGGCGGGGGTCATACGGTCACCTCTTCTTCCGTGCGCACCTTGCCGGCGCATGCGCAGACTCCGGCCGGGCAGCGCTTGTTGTCGATGTGCTCGAGGTACTCGTTTTTGAAGTAGCGCAGCGTGCTCAGCACCGGGTTCGGCGCGGTCATGCCCAGGCCGCAAAGGCTAGTGTGCTTGACCACGTCGCAGAGGTCGATCAAAAGGTCCAGGTCCGCATGCGTCGCTTCGCCGTCGCAGATCTTCGTTAGCAGGTTGAACATCTGTGCGGTTCCGGTGCGGCAGGGAACGCACTTGCCGCACGACTCGGTCATGCAGAACTCCATGAAGAAGCGGGCCACGTTCACCATGCACGATGTGTCGTCCATGACGATCATGCCGCCCGAGCCCATCATGGACCCCGCGGAGATCAGGGCATCGTAGCTCAGCGACAGGTCCAGGTGCTCCGCAGGCAGGCAGCCCCCCGAAGGTCCGCCTGTCTGCACGGCCTTGAACTTGCGTCCGTCGGGAATCCCGCCGCCGATATCGAAGATGATCTGGCGCAGGGTCATGCCCATGGGGACCTCGATGAGGCCGGTATTGACAATTCTCCCAGTCAAGGCGAAGACCTTGGTACCCTTGCTCCTCTCCGTGCCAATGGCGGCGAACCACTGCGGCCCGTTGCGGATAATGGGAGCGACATTGGCAAAGCTCTCGACATTATTGATGAGCGTAGGCGCGCCCCACAGACCGGAGACTGCCGGATAGGGTGGCCGCGGACGCGGCTGGCCGCGCAGGCCCTCGATAGAGGCGATCAGCGCCGTCTCCTCGCCACAGACAAATGCGCCCGCCCCGATACGAATCTCGATGTCGAAGGCAAATGTGGTGCCGCAGATGTTGGTGCCCAGAAATCCTCTGCGTCGCGCCTCGCGCAGCGAGACTACCAGCCGGCTGATGGCCAGCGGATACTCTGCACGCACGTAAAAGTAGCCCTTGGTGGCGCCCACCGCGTAGGCGGCGATAGCCATGCCTTCAATCACGCGCTGCGGATCGCTCTCCAGCACGCTGCGGTCCATGAAGGCTCCGGGATCGCCCTCGTCGGCATTGCAGATGACGTACTTCTGCGCGCCGTGCGCCTTGGCCACGGTGCCCCACTTCAGGCCGGTCGGATAGCCGCCCCCACCGCGCCCACGTAGACCGCTCTTGGAAATCTGCTCGATCACCGCCTGCGGAGTCATCTGCGTCAGCGCCGTCATCAGCGCCTGGAAGCCATCGCGGCTGATGTACTCGTCGATGTTCTCCGGATCGATGTGTCCGGAATTCTCCAGGACGATGTACTCCTGCCCGTGGAAGTATTTCTCCAGGTGAGCCTCGAGTCGCTCCACGGGCTTTCCGCCGAGCGCGTCGACGATGGCCTTGGCGTCCCCCTCCTGCACGCTGCCATACATGGTCCCGGTGGGTTCCACCCGGACCAGAGGTCCAGCGGCGCACAGGCCCATGCAGCCGGTCTGACGCACATGGCAGCGCTTGCCGGAGGCGGCAACTTCCCGTTCCAGGGCATCCTTCAGCTTGTCGCTGTGTTGCGAGATGCAGCCGAGGGCCGCGCAGACATTCACTTCGTAGTCGAACCCTTTGCGTTCGGCCGCGTTCGCTTCCGCAATCTGGAGCAGCTCTTCGCTAGTCATTGGCCGCCCAACTTTCTAAATGCTGTAGCAACTGCGCCGGTTCAACCAGTCCGTGCAACTCGCCGTCTCCCACCATCACGGGAGCGCGGCCGCATGCACCCACGCAGCGGGCGGTCATCAGCGAAATGTTGCCGTCCGGCGTGGTCTGGCCCGGCTTGATCTTCAGGTACTTTTGCGCCTCGGCAACCAGTTTGTCCGCTCCCTTGATGTAGCAGGCAGTCCCGATGCACAGCGTGCAGGTGTGCTTGCCCGCCGGCTTCATGGTGAAGTGGTGGTAGAAGGTCACTACCCCATACGCCTGGCTCAGCGGCACATGCAGAGACAAGGCGATGAAGCGGATGGCGGCTTCATCCAGATAGCCGAACGAGGACTGGGCGGTGTGGAGGGTCTCGATCAGAGCGTTGCGGGCGTAGCCATGGCGCCGCATAGTCCCGTTGACAATCTTCCAACGCTTGTCGTCGGAAGGCAGTGGCGGCATAGGATAGGCTCGCAAGGGCTCCTCCTGCTTCTACGCGAAGACGAGTACTCGATCGGCGACGCCGGTCGGCGACCGCGCAACCGAGGCCGGAGATAATCGCCGACCAAGGTCTTTTTACCCTTCGGTACATATGACAGTCGGTGATGGCTATCACACCCGGCGGAACCAAAGGCGGCCCGCATCCCCTAAGATCAATGTTGTAGGGGTTCCAGGCCGGCAGGGGATCGTCTTTGTTGGCGATGGGTGACGCATCATGCATGAGCTTTCTATTGCGGAGTCGATTCTCACCGCGGTCCGCAAGGAACTGGCGAACCACGCCCGTGCGCGGCCAATTCGGGTCGGCCTGCGGATTGGCGAATTGTCCGCCGTCGATGTGGATTCGCTCACCTTCTGCTTCGAGGCGGTGCTCACTGGTACGGAGTGGGAGGGCCTGCAACTGGACGCCCGGGTGTGTCCCCAGCGTCGCATCTGCAACGATTGCGGCAACCAGTTTACCGTGGTCGCATACAACGCACGCTGCCCAGGGTGTGCCAGCAGCAACACCACGCTGATCAGCGGGGAAGAACTGGATTTCGATTATCTGGAGGTAGAGACCGATGGAACGCCTGCCGTTGAAGTCAAAAGTGCTGAATGAGAATCAGATTATCGCCGAATCGCTGCGCCAGCGGTTCCGCGAGCATGGTGTGCTTTGCCTGAACCTGATCAGCAGCCCCGGCTCCGGCAAAACTGCGCTGCTGGAGCGCACGCTTGCCACTCTCGATCCGGCGACCCGCGTAAGCGTCCTCACTGGCGATATTCAGACCGACAACGACGCGCGGCGTCTGGCGCGGTATGGCTTCCCTGTGCAGCAGATCACCACCGGCGGCACCTGCCACCTCGACGGCCGCATGATCGAGAAGCATCTGGCCGCATGGGATCTCGACCAGATCGACCTGCTCTTCATTGAGAATGTCGGCAATCTGGTCTGCCCATCGAGCTACGACCTCGGCGAGGCATCGAAGATCGTGCTGCTCAGCGTGACCGAAGGCGAGGACAAGCCACTCAAGTACCCGTCCATCTTCTTCAAGTCCGATCTGTTCCTCCTCACCAAGATAGATCTGCTGCCGTACGTGCCGTTCGACGCGGACGTGGCCGAGGCCAATGCACGGCTGGTGCATCCAGGCATCGAGATTGTGCGCGCGTCTTCGACGGCCGAGGGCGGGCTGGACGCATGGCTCGCATGGCTCAAGCAGCGCATGGCCCAGGCTCAGGACGCATTGGCTCCGGCAGCAAGATAGCGGAGTTGCCGCGATTTGAGCGTGATCTACGCGACCGCCTGTGCGACCGCATCGCCTCTCAGGTCGGTCGCCGTCGCGCCTCCAAGCGGCAGGAACAAGGAGACCACCGTCGCGCTCGCTCCTGGCCGCTGCGTGCTCCAGACCCGCACGCGCCCGTGGTGCCGCTCCACCAATTGTGCTACCACCCACAGGCCGAGCCCGGTCCCAGTCTCGGTCTTGGTCGTGAAAAAAGGCTCGAATATCCGCTGCTTGGTCGCCGGGTCCATGCCCGCGCCGGAATCGCACAGCGTGATTCGCATCCCCGCAACCTTCCGGTCCAGCCAGTCACAGGAAGGCCGTAGCCGAACTAGCAGGCGTCCGCCCTGCGGCATGGAGTCGATGGCGTTCGAGATCAGGTTCGCAAAGATCTGTTGCATCTCGCCCGGCATGCACGCGATGCTTACCTCCCGCTCTGCCTGCACCTCCGCCGCGATCTGCGATGTCCGCAGCCTGCCGCGAAACAGTGCCAGCACCGAATGCACCACCTCCGAGAGTTTAGTGATCTTCGGTGTGCCCGCCTGGCGATGGAATTTCAGCGTCTGCTGCGTGATCAACGAGACGCGCATCAATTCGTCCAGTGCCTGCTGCGCCTGCGCCCGCGCCTCCTCCGCGGTCTCGGAGTGGGTAATCATATAGAGCAGGTTCGCCACCGCCTCCAGCGGGTTGTTGATCTCGTGCGCGACTGACGCTGCCAGGCGGCCGGCGACAGCCAGTTTCTCTGCTCGCAGCATTGCTTCCTCTTGCTGCTTGCGCATGGTGACGTCAGCCAGCACTCCCACCACCCGCGTCACCCGGCCCTCGCTGTTGCGCTGGCACCTGCCCTGCGATTCCACCCATCGCACTACTCCATCGGGCCACAGCACGCGATACTGCTGGTGATACTCCTCCCCGTCGTCGCGCGACCGCACCACCGCCGCATGCACCCTCTCTGCGTCCTCCGGATGGACAAACCGCAACCATGCGGCCAGGGCCGGCTCTACGAACCCCGGTTCGCGACCGACGATCCGATATACTTCGTCGGACCACTGGACACAGTTCTTTTCCAGGTCCCACACCCACAGACCCATACCGTTGACCCGCAGCGCAATTTGCAGCACATCGTCGCGGTCGCGCAAAGCCTCGCTGGCCCTTGCGCGTTCTTCGGCGACCTTGCGCTCCGCATCGGCGAGGATCAATCGTTGCCGCAGCCCCTGGGTTAGCAACTCGGCGCGTTGCTGCGCCAATCTCCGAATCGCCCACCCCAGAAGGAGCGACACCGCTAGAAAGACACTAAGCCGCATCACCTCGCGTACCGACCCAACCGAGAAGCGCACTTGAGTATTGGTGAGAAAGTGATCGACCAGGACCGCTTCCGTGACGGCGCACGCAACGCCGCCCCACATCCCCAGGAACCAGCATGTCAAAACAACTGTGGGGAACGCGAGCATCAGCGGAAAATTATTCAGTGGCTTGACTGAGTAAGTCAGCGCAACCGCCGCCCCGGCTGTTAGGCATCCCAGCAGACCGCGCACCACCCATGGCCACCGTTCCATGGCGGTAGCGCTGACAGGTTGCTTTGGGTTGGATCCGCCCATCGTCGCTTTGGGCCCAACTCAGCCCAAAAGTAAGATACCACCATCAGGAGTGGTGGGCCTTCGCCGATGCGCGCGCAATAAGGACCGCCGTATAGGCCGCGCCAAAGCCATTGTCGATGTTGACCACGGTCACATTCGGGCTGCACGAATTCAGCATGCCCAACAGTGCCGTAGCGCCGGCAAACGAAGCGCCGTAACCAACCGACGTCGGCACCGCGATTACCGGCACTGAGACCATACCTCCTACCACCGAGGGCAGCGCGCCTTCCATACCCGCACACACGATGATTGCGTGGACCGACTTAATGTCCTCACCAACCGCCAGCAGGCGATGGAGGCCGGCGACACCCACGTCGTAAAGGCGCGTAACGCGCGCTCCGAAAGTCTCGGCGGTTACGGCTGCCTCCTCCGCGACGGGGATGTCGCTGGTCCCCGCGCACACAACCGCAATGTGTCCCTGTGGCGCTGCCGTCTGCGGCGATTGCCGTAGGGCGACGGTTCGCGCGACCGGGTTGTGGACTGCGGCAGGATGGCGCGCAAGTACGCCCTGCGCAGTGGTTGCATCGACGCGAGTTGCCAGCACGTCCACGCCGTCGGCAGCCAGGCTTGAGAATATTTCCACCGTCTGCTCCGGGGTCTTGCCCGCGGCGAAGACAACCTCGGGCAGGCCCGCGCGCAGGCTGCGGTGATGATCGACCCGCGAGTGGCCGAGGTTCTCGAAGGGCAGCGTAGCCAGCCGGTCCGCGGCGGCCTCGGGAGTCAGGGCCCCACGCTCGACTTCCGCGAGCAGTGCCAGCAGCGCAGAAGAGGTCATGACCGGCCCTCGCCTGGCGGGAATTGTTGCAGGTAAGCTGCGATGGCGGCCTGCTGAACCTGCTTCACCGCGATGTGATGTTTGGCCGCGGCGGCGCGGCAATCCTCAAACTCCGGGGCCGCGTTCAGCGTCTCCCCGGCAAGCGAGCCGATCTTGATGCGGATCACTCCATACGGCGTGGAAACCGTGGCGTGGCGCCGGTCAAGACACAAGCGGCGGTCCTGCCGGATGCGCAACCCGAGCGTGCTGCTCTCGCTGAGGATCAGGCGCTCCAGTGCCCCCGCGTCGGCTGGCCTGCATAGGACTGTCAGCAATGTGCCCGGGCGGCCCTTCTTCATAATCACGGGCGTCAGCATCACGTCGAGTGCGCCAAGCGCCAGCGCAGCTTCGGCAACATGCGCGATCACCTGCGGCGAGAGATCGTCCAGCGCGGTCTCCAGCACCGTGACGGTTTCGCTTTGGGACTGGCCGGGAATCTCGGCCGGCTCTGCTGCTTCGCCGATGCTCAGGCGCACTACATTTGGAAAACCCTTTGAGCTTCGTGTTCCTGCACCGTAGCCGATCTGCTCCACGCGCATGGCCGGCTGGGGCCCGAAGACCAGATCGAGCACGCGCAGCAGCGCAGCTCCTGTGGGCGTCACCAGCTCTTGCTGCACGTGGGCCGAGTAGGTGGGGCAGCCGAGCAGCAGGTCCGCAGTCGCAGGCGCCGGCACGGGAAAAGTTCCATGCGCGCAGACTATCGTGCCGCCGCCGACGTTGACGGCCGAACAGTACCAGGCTCCAACATTGAGATGATAAATGCCTGCGCTGGCGGCAACGATGTCCACAATCGCGTCAATCGCGCCCACCTCGTGAAAGTGGATATCGTCGACGGCAACATTGTGGATGCGAGCCTCGGTTTCGCCGAGCAGATCAAAGGCGCGAATTGCGGTCTGCTTCACCGGTTCAGCCAGCGCTGCACCCTGGATCAGCGTGCGGATCGCCGTCAGCGAACGCTCATGGACGTGAGTGTGCGCAGGGTCGTGAGCGTCAGCAGACGCGTGCGCATGATCGTGTGCATGCCCGGTGTTGTGCTGATGTTGCGTCTCAGCTTGATGCGTGTAACTCGGTTCCGACTGTTCCGCGGGATGGTCGCCCTCAAGCACATTGACTTTGGTGCAGGAAATGCCGCTGCGAACGACCTTCTCGATCGTCAGGCTCGCGCCCACGCCGAGCGCAGCCGTTGCGTCCCGCAGCACCTGCGGCGGAACTCCGGCATCAATCAGCGCCCCCAGAAACATGTCGCCGGCGATGCCGGCGAAGCAATCAAGATAGGCAATACGCATCAGAAGAATCTCTCTAAGAACTCTTTGGCCGGCCAACTAGCGAGCAGACGCGATGGCCGACACCGGGAGTACGTCGTTCATCGAGCCCGTACGATAGCCCTGGGTGTCGAGCGTGATGTAGACAAAGCCGAGCGGAAGCAGCGCCGCGGTGATGCGATCCAGCATGTCCAGCGTCAGCGCGCAGGGAAGGTCCTGCCGAGCAATCTCAATCCTCGCCAGCTCCCCGTGATGGCGAACGCGGACGTGCGGAAAGCCGAGCGCGTGCAATGCATCCTCGGCGCGCTCGACCTGCGCTAGGTTTTCGGCGGTTACTGCGCGCCCATACTCGATGCGCGACGAGAGGCACGCGCTGGCGGGCTTATCGGCCAGAGTGAGGCCGGCTGCGCGGGCCAGCGTGCGAATCTCCCGCTTCGTCAGGTTGGCAACTGCCAGCGGCGCAAGCGCATTGTGCATCGCGGCGGCTTTCTGTCCCGGCCGAAAATCGCCACGGTCGTCGACGTTCATCCCATAAGCAATATGCTTGAACCCGAGCTGCAGCCGCGCCGCCTCCATCTGGGTGAACAGCTCGTCCTTGCAATGGAAGCAGCGGTTGCGGTCGTTGCGCGCGTAGTTTGGGTCGTCCAGTTCGCGGGTCAGCAGGATGTGGGTGGGAATGCCCCGGTCCGCTGCGAAGTCGAGCGCAGCCGCAAGCTCGCGGCGCGGCAGCGAGGGCGAGTCGGCGATGACCGCGAGCGTCCGATCGCCCAGCACCTGATGTGCGACGTAAGCCAGGTACGCGGAATCCGTCCCCCCGGAATACGCCACCAGCACCGACTCCAGCGAAGCCAGCGTTGCGCGCAGCGTATCGAGTTTGTGGTTCAGCTCGGTGCTCAGTTCCATCGCACCCCCAATTCTAAGGGCAGAGGACAGCACAGTGCGTGCCCGCCGACACAATATCGTCGCGGCGGGCCAGCTAGCCGTAGCGAAAGAGCGCCTTGAAGCCGTAGTCCATGTGCGCCTGGATGTGGCAGTGGAACAGCGTCAGCCCAGGCTGGCTGGCGGTGAACTCGACCATTGCGCGGCCGTAGTAGGGGACCACGACGATGTCCTTGATCACCCCTGCGGTGGGTTTGCCATTGATGTCGATCAGCTCCCACTGATGGCGATGCATGTGCAGGGGATGGGCGTCATCGGTGCGATTGCGGAAGGTCAAACGATAGCGCTGACCCTGGTGCAGCACGAACTCGTTCTCGTGCGGATAGGGCTTGCCGTTCACCGTGAAGGTGTTGAACTTGCCGGCGCCTCCGGGGACCTTCTCGAAGACCATGTCAATGTTTTGAGCCGCGGCGCTGTTCTGGGCAGTCGAGGGTCCACCGGCGGGGTCGGCCTTATTGCCGAAGATCGTGTAATCCCACTTGAGTGAGGCGGGTGCGATCCACTGCGGCTGCTTGTGCTGGTTGGCGTACTCAACCAGGACGCCGAGCCCGGCGTTGCGGATCAGGTCCTCCGGCGCGCCCAGGATCCAGTTTCCGGGGTTGTTCATCTCCACCATGGCGCAGACGCGCTCGCCCGCGCCCAGCGAGAGGGTCTCGACCAGCGCCGGGTTGGGGACGGGGTTGCCGTCGAGGGCGATCACCTGGAATCTGTGGCCGCCGAACGCGATGCGCCGGTTCTCGATGGCGCTCGCGTTCAGGAAGTGGAACAAGACTCTCTGGCCCTGCGTGACCCGAATAGGTTCGCCCGCGCCGAGCGCCTTGTCGTTGAGGGAATAAGTAGTGGAGTTGACCTCGAGTCCGTTGGCCGCGGTGTTCAGCACCGCGGGACGCTCGGGCTGCGGGGCGTTGGGGTCTTCGTCGGCGTCCATATCCACCATCTGGGTGGTGAAGAACGGCTCCCAGTCGCGGATGGCGAGGAACAACTCCTGGTCGTAGTTGCCGGGGTTTGCCGCCGGCTCGACGTACACAAAGCCGAACTGGCCCGTGTACGTGCCCTTGTGCAGGTCGGCCATGGCCATGGCGTGGGAGTGGTACCAGCGCGAGCCAGAGGGCGCAGGCGTGAACTTGTAGGTTCGGCTGCCATGCGGCGGAACCGTGGGCGTGCCTTCTTCCTCGGAGCCGTCGACCTCCGATGGAATGAGGAACCCGTGCCAGTGAACCGTCTCCGGCGTGTCGGTTTCGTTGATCACATTCACGGTGACCGGCTTGCCCTCTTTCATGCGCAGCACCGGGCCGGGCGACGTTCCGTTGTAGCCGATGGTGGAGAGAATCCGGTCGGGGGCAAGCTCCACAGTGACGGGAGCGATACGCAGGGTGATGTCGGCGGAGCCAGCCGCAGGCGTCTGCGCGGGCGTGCCCTCGGGAGTTGGCGCGCCGGGAAGCATGACCATCTGCCCCGAGCCGCTGCGTGAGGCTGCGGCGGCAAGGGCGAGTGGGCCGAGTTTGAGCAGGTCGCGGCGGTTCATGGAGTCTCCTGCGGGTTGGACGGAGCAAAGGGTCGGAAGCCGCGTCTCACACGGCCCATCGTCTCACGGTGAGGGAACTGTTTGAAAGGGGTGCAGTAAGGCCAAGTCGCCCACGGACCTCTGCTGGGCAGAATGCAACTACTGGAGGCCGAGTTCGTCTATAGGAACAAGTAAAACCTGATAAGGTACGGAACACAGGCACGAGATCGGGCAAGGCCGGGCGGTGGAAGGGGGCGCGGGTCCCATCCTCCGGCAATAGGGAGGGTTCACTGGATGAAGCTCCTGCTGCAGTCCGCAATGGTGACGATACTGGTGCTGGCGGTTGCGTTGGGTCTGTACGCGCAACGGATCGCCGATTGGGGCGAGATCAACGGTCAGGGCAACCAGAAGGCGGAGTTCTCCTGGTCGCGCCTCAGCTACACCACAGCTATGGGCGCGGGCGGGTACGGGGGCTACGGAGGCTTCGGCGGCGGTTATGGACGCGGCTGGGGGGCCACCTGGTCGCGGGACTATCCCAAGGCCGACCGGCAGTTCCTGATGGCGCTCAACCGGCTCACCCGCATCCAGGGGCGTAACACCGAGCAAGTGGTCAGCCCGGATACCGACGACATCTTCAACTACCCCTTCGTTTATGCGGTCATGGTGCATACCTGGTCTTTCAACGATGACGAAGCCAAGCGCATGCGGGAGTATCTGCTGAAGGGCGGCTTCCTCATGGTCGACGACTTTCACGGCACCCAGGACTGGGAGGATTTCATGCGCGGGATGCGCCAGATCTTTCCCGACGCAAACAAGTACCCAGTCGAAGACCTTACCGACAAGGACGAGATCTTCCACGTCCTGTACGACATGGACGACCGTTTTCAGGTTCCGGGCGAGCAGTACATTCGCTCCGGACGGACCTATGAGAACGATGGATACGTGGCCAAGTGGCGCGGTATCCGCGACGAACATGGGCGGCTGGTGGTCGCGATCTGCCACAACATGCACCTCGGCGATGCGTGGGAGTGGGCTGACGATCCGGACTACCCGGAGCAGTTTGCATCGATGGCGTTTCGCGTGGGTCTGAATTACGTGATGTACAGCATGACTCATTAACCAAGGCTTCGAAGTACCGGGTCCGAGGTTCGAGGGAGAAAGCGGCAAAGGCTTAACACCGATCGGCACCGATTGAACCGATCCAAGGCGGGAGGGCGAGGGCAAAAGCAAAGGCCAATACGGGGATTCTTTGCTGCGCCCAGTGTGACAGACATTTTGCGGATGACATTCTTACCTTGAACCTAGGACCTGACCTCGAACCTCGAACTGGTACCTCGAACCTCCTTCGCATGTTTGAATTCTTCTTTAAGTATCCGATTCCGGTCTTCACCAAGGGCAAATTCATCCTGCTGGGCGCGTGGCCCGGTTGGCTGCTGGTGCTGCTCATTGTTGGGTCGGCAGCCGGGTTGGCGTGGCTCATCTGGAGGCAGCTCCCGCAGGCGGCGCCGCGGCTGCGGAACTGGCGGGCCTGGCTCATCTGGGGACTGGAAGCGGCGATGATCGCGCTGCTGCTGCTCTTGTTGTGGGAGCCGGCGATAACCGTGGCAGAGTTGAAGTCGCAGCAGAACATCATCGCAGTGCTGGTGGACGATTCGCGCAGCATGAGCATCGCGGACGCGGGAGCCGATGGGGTGACGGCGCGGGAGACGGCTGCAGTGCAGGCCCTGGGCAAACTGCTTCCGGGGCTGGAGAAGAAGTTCCAGACCCGCACCTATCGCCTGGACAGCACCCTGACGCGGATGGAGAGGCCGGACCAGTGGCACGCCGACGCGGCGGCAACCCACATCAACGCGGGGCTGCGGCAACTGGCCGCAGAGACCAGCGATCTCCCGGTGGGCGCGGTAGTGCTGCTCACTGACGGCGCCGAAAACTCCGGGGGCATCGATCTGGAGACGATCAACGCGCTGCACAATCGCCGGTTGCCGGTGCAGACCATCGGGTTTGGCAAGGAAAAGGCCACCCACGACCTGGAGATCGACGACGCCGTGGTCGCCGCCAAAGCAATGGCCGACTCGCGCATGACGGCGACCGTCAGCTTTCATCAGCATGGCTACGCCGGGCAGAAGGCGACGCTCGATGTGAAGGACGGCGACAAGCTGCTCGCAACCAGGGAAGTGGCTCTGGATCGGGACGGCGTGGACCAGAGCGAAACCATGTTCTTCAACGCGGGCGACGCCGGCGTCAAGAGTATCGGCTTCGCGCTGGAGTTGCTGCCGGGAGAAGAGAACACCGCCAACAACGCGGTGACCAGACTGGTGGATGTGAGCGCGGAGCCGCGGCGAATTCTCTACGTTGAGGGCGAGCCGCGCTGGGAGTTCAAGTTCATTCGGCGCGCAGAGGAGCAAGATAAGGGTGTGCAGATCGTCTCCATGCTGCGCACCACCGAGAACAAAATCTACCGGCAGGGAATCTCCGACCCTGGCGAACTCGCCGACGGATTTCCTTCGAAGGCGGAGGACCTCTTCAAGTATCAGGCGATCATCCTCGGCAGCGTGGAGTCGGACTACTTTACCCCGGTGCAGCAGGAACTGTTGCGCGAGTTCGTGGACAAGCGCGGCGGCGGGCTGCTTTTTCTCGGCGGCCGGTTCGCCCTCGGCGACGGAGGCTGGGCCTCGTCCAGTCTCGCGGACCTGTTTCCAACATTCCTGCCCAACCAGAAGGGTACGTTCCACCGCGAGTCGGCGACCGTGCAATTGACCCCCGCAGGCGCTGAGAGTCCAATCACCCGGCTGCTGGACGATCGCGCGGCGAACATTGATCGCTGGCGTAAACTGCCCTACCTCAATGACTACCAGGACCCCGGCGCGCCCAAGCCGGGGGCGACGGTGCTGGCGCAGATGATGGCCGGCCACACCATGCCCCTGCTCGTCACTCAGAGCTATGGTCGCGGTAAGACCGCCCTGCTGGCGACCTCGGGCACGTGGCGCTGGCAGATGAACTCGCCGCTGAATGACCCTTCGCACGATCTCTTCTGGCAGCAACTATTACGCTGGCTGGCGAAGGACTCGCCCGGGCAGGTAACTGCGACCATGCCGCAGCAGACGCTGATGGACGAAGGCCATGTGCAGATGACAGTGGTGGCGCGCGACCAGGAGTTCACTCCGGCTGCCGACGCACATGTATCCGCGCATGTGATCGGGCCCGACGACTTGTCAGCGGTAGTGGACCTGACACCGATGCCTAACACTCCGGGTACTTACGCCATGGACTGGACCGCGGAGAAGCCGGGGAGCTACGTGGCGGAGATTACAGCTGATCGCGGGGGCAACGAGCTAGGCAAAGACGTGGTCTCTTTTCGGCGAGAGGATGGAGTTGCAGAGAACTTCCACACCGAACAGAATCGGGAGTTACTGGAGAAGCTATCCGACGAGACCGGCGGCCGCTACTGGGAGCAGAGCCAGTTGGACCGGCTGCCGAAGGAAATCTCGTACTCTGAGGCAGGGATTTCGGTGCGCGACACCAAGGAACTCTGGGACATGCCCGCAGTGTTCCTGGCGCTGCTGGGGCTGATGTCGGCAGACTGGCTGCTGCGGCGGAAGTGGGGTGTCGTATGAGGACGCGGCGGTCGCGGTTCGTTCTCGGTTCTTCGTTGCTGGCTGCGGCCTGCGGGCTTGTCTGCGCCTCAGCGCGAGCGGCCACGTTCTACGTTACGGTGGCTGGACTGGGTGGTGAGCCGGACTATGAGCAGCGGTTTACCGCCAACGCAACCGATCTGGACAAGATATTCAAGACCGCAACCGGCGCGCACGTTTACACCCTCACCGGCAAGCAGTCGACCAAGGCAAAGTTCACTGAGGTGATGGCGGAGGTGGCTCGCGACGCCAAGCCCGAAGACGACTTCGTCCTCACGCTGATCGGCCACGGAAGCTTTGACGGCGTCGAATACAAATTCAACCTCGTGGGACCGGACGTCTCCGCCGCGGAACTGGGCGCGCTGTGTGACAAGGTTGCGGCCAGGCGCCAGCTTATTGTGGACACAACCAGTGCGAGCGGCGGCGCGGTTCCGGTGCTGGAGCGGCCGGGCCGCGCGGTCATCGTGGCGACCAAGTCCGGCACTGAGAAGAACGCCACGGTGTTTGCGCGCTATTGGGTCGAGGCGCTGCAGGACCCGCTGGCGGACACCGACAAGAGCGACTCGATCTCTGCCATGGAGGCGTTCGTATACGCGGACCGCAAGACCGCGGAGTTTTATACATCGCAGAAACGCCTGGCAACCGAGCATCCGGAGTTCGAGGATACCGGCAAGGGCGACGCCGTGCGCTCGCTGGCGGCAGCCACGGGACGCGAGGGTGCGCTGATGTCCACCTTTACCGTGGTGCGGATCGGCGCGGCACAGGCGTCCATGAACGATCCGGCCAAGCGCGACCTGATGGCGAAGAAGGAAGAACTGGAACAGAAGATCGATGAGTTGAAGTACCAAAAGGCGGCAATGGAGCCGGGCGAGTACAAGAAGGAGCTAACGGCGGCGTTGTTGGAGTTGGCGAAGGTGCAGGCGGAGTTGGACAAGTGAAGAATTGGCTCCAAGGCGCGCTGTTGCTGCTGATGCTTGCCCCGGCTGGCGAGTGCTTCGCCGCGACCGCAACGCCCGACGGTTGCCGCGCCCTGCGCTTGCACGGGAAGAAGGCTGAGGCAACGGATTGCTTTGAAGCTCTGGCGCACAGCGGCGACGCCTACCAGATGGCGGAAGGCTATTGGGGGCTGGCTGAGGGCAGTGGGGCGCCATGGGACCAGACAAAGCAGTTGTGGGAGCAAGCAAACGAGGAGTTCAAGGTTGCGGTGGCGCAGCCGAAAAGTCCGGCGCTGTGGAAGGTGCGTTGGGGAATGTTGTTCTATGAGCGCTCACAGCCGCCGGATGCGGCAGCCGAGTTTAATGATGCTCTGGCGGAGGACCCTGGGAATGCGCAGGCGTATCTCGGTCTGGCGATGTTGGGTGCCGACGGCTTCGACGAGAAGGCCGAGGAATACATTGCCAAGGCGATCGCTTTGGATCCCAAGCTTGTAGCGGCGCACGAACTTGCCGCTAACCTGCTGCTAGAGGACGCGAAGCCCGATGAAGCTGTAAAGGAGGCGAACACGGCAATCGCGCTCAACCCCGACGCACTAAACGCTATGGCAACGCTCGCCGCTGCGGATTTGCTTGCAGATAAGAATGCTGATGCGGATGCCTGGCTGGCCAAAATCAAGGCAGTCAACCCCGGATACGGCAAAGGCTATGCGATTGTGGCTTCACACCTGGTCCTGAACCGGCGCTATCCGGAAGGGGTCGCCTACTATCGCAAGGCAATTGAGGCCGATCCACGAGATTGGTCGGCGCGGTCCCAGTTGGGGATCAACCTGATGCGTCTGGGCGAGGAGGACGAGCCACAGCGGCTATTGGAGGAGAGCTATGACAATGGCCAGCAGGATGCAGCCACAAGAAACAGTCTCAAGCTGCTGGATAGTTACAAGAACTTTGTGACAATCACAGACGAAACTACAATTCTCCGGTTATATAAGAATGAGTCGGATTTATTGCAGCCTTATTTCTCGGAGCAGCTACACAAAGCTATTGCGACTTACACGGCGAAGTACAAGATGAAGCTGGATGGGCCGGTGCAGTTGGAGGTGTATCCCAACCACGAGGACTTCGCCGTACGCACCATGGGAATGCCCGGGCTGGGCGCGCTCGGCGTCACGTTTGGCAATGTAGTTGCCATGGATTCGCCCTCAGGGCGGGTTCCAGGGGAATTCAACTGGGGCGCGACCTTGTGGCACGAGATGAGTCACGTATTCATATTGTCGGCCACAAACTACCGTGTGCCGCGCTGGTTTACCGAGGGCCTAGCTGTCCACGAAGAAGGCCAGGCGGATCCAAGATGGGCGAACCGCCTTACTCCGGATGTAGTTGCTGCGATTAAGGCGAAGAAACTGCTACCGGTAACCCAGATGGATCAGGGGTTTATCTTTCCGGAATACCCGGAGCAAGTGTTGGTGAGTTACTGGCAGGCCGGGACTATCTGCGACTACATCAGCGAGCGTTGGGGGAACGATGCGATCCTGGGAATGGTGCATTCCTTTGCCGCGCTCAAAACGACCCCGGAGGCAATCCAGGACAACCTGCATGAGTCGCCGGAGCAGTTCGACAAGGACTATGCAACGTGGCTGGACAAGAGCGTCGGCACCACAGTCGCAAACTTTGATGCGTGGCGTGCGCAACTGAAGGCGCTGGTGGGGATGTCGGAGAAGAACGACGATGATGGTGTGATTGCGGCTGCGGCGGCGGTGATCAAACTGTATCCGGAATATGTTGAGGATGCGAACGCGTATGAGATTGTGGCCAATGCACAGTTGATCAAAGGAAACAAACAGCTAGCGGCAGATGCGCTCAGGTTGTACGAGCTTCTCGGCGGCGAGAGCCCGAAGACGCTGGAAAAATTAGCCTCGCTCGAAGTCGATTTGGGACATCCTGCGGCTGCAGCCGCAACCCTCGATCAGCTCAACTTCATCTATCCCGAGGATGAGGACCTGCATCGCAAGCTGGGTGGGTTGTGGCTGGCGCAGGGTAACTACGCGGGCGCGGTGCGGGAGTATCAGGCAGTGCTGGCCATGAAGCCGCTGGATATGGCGTCGGCGGAGTTCGATCTGGCGAAGGCATATTACGCCGGGGGCGACAAGGCGAAGGCGGAGGACAGTGTGCTGGCCTCGCTGGAGGCGGCTCCGGGGTTCAAGGACGCACAGAAGTTGTTGTTGGAGATTGAAGCCGGCAAAACCGGACAAGATTCCAATCCGGTTACAAATCAACCAAAGTGAACGAGAGAGGAAGCAAACATGGGCGCAATTGCTGGATTGAAGCAGGACGCGGCGGCGTTGCAGCAGCGCATTGAGCGCTTCCAGGCAGTGCGCGACGGCATTCTGGCGCAGGTGCGGCAGGTTATCGTAGGGCAGGACGACGTGCTCGATCAAATCCTGATCGCGCTATTTGTCGGCGGTCACTGCCTCATCACCGGCATGCCCGGCACGGCGAAGACACTGATGGTGCGAACCATTGCGCAGACGCTGGGGTTGACCTTCAAGCGCATCCAGTTCACGCCGGACCTGATGCCGTCCGACATCACCGGCACGGACATTATCGAAGAGGATATAACCACCGGCCATCGCAAGTGGACGTTCGTCGAGGGCCCGCTCTTCGGCAATGTCGTACTCGCCGACGAGATCAATCGCACTCCGCCCAAGACCCAGGCCGCAATGCTGGAGGCAATGCAGGAGCGCTCGTGCACGGTACGCGGACACATCTACAAATTGCCGGCGCCGTTCTTCGTGCTGGCCACGCAGAACCCAATTGAGTTGGAGGGCACGTATCCGCTGCCGGAGGCACAATTGGACCGCTTTCTATTCAATGCGGTGTTGGATTATCTCAGCGCCGGCGAAGAACTGAAGGTAGTCGACCTGACCACCGCGACCAAAAACCCCCAGATCTCGGCGGTGACGAATGCCGAGGAGCTACTCGAGTTTCAGCACCTGGTGCGCATGGTGCCCATTGGCGAGTCGATCGCAAGGTATGTCGTGAACCTGGTGCGGGCAACTCGGCACAAAAGCGAGAACGCACCTGACTTCGTGAAGAAATACGTGAACTACGGCGGCAGCATCCGCGCAGCCCAGTTTATTGTGCTCGCCGCAAAGGCCCGGGCGCTCAGCCGCGAACGCTACCACGTCACCTACGAAGACGTCACCGCGCTGGCTATCCCCGTGCTGCGCCACCGCATCTTGCTGAACTTCCACGCTGAATCGGAACGGATCGATCAGGATGAGATTTTGACGCGGCTGATTGCACACCTGCCGCCGCCAAGAGAAAGCTGAAGGTTTGCTGGTTGCAAGTGGGTAAGTCAACGGAGGCGTAATGCTGCAGCGGTTTCTCGATCCCGCGGTGCTCCACGGCATATCGAGCCTGGACCTGGTCGCGAAGACGGTGGTGGACGGCTTCGTCGCTGGCCTTCACCGCTCGCCGGATTTCGGCTTCAGCCTGGAGTTTGCGGAGTATCGTGCCTATGCGCCGGGCGACGATCTGCGCCATGTCGATTGGAATTTGTTTGCGCGTACGGAGCGCTGTTATCTCAAGCGCTACCGCGGCGAGACCAATACTCAACTCACACTTCTGCTGGACGCGAGCAACTCGATGAAGTTCACGTCGCACGCGGTTACCAAAATGGACTACGCGCGGTACATGGCGGCATCGCTTTGTTATTTGGCGCTCCATAATCAGCACGACCCCGCGGGCTTGATCGTGTTCGACGACGAAGTCCGCAACTACATCCGTCCGTCCACGCGGCAGGGGCAGTTATACCGGCTGCTCGCGGGGCTGGAGCAGGCGGAGCCCGCTGCGCGCACCGACTTTGGCAAGCCCATGCAGCACTTCCAGCAGTTTTTGAATCGCCGCGGGATCGTGATTGTCATCTCGGATTTCTACGAGCAGCCGGAGACAATCGTAAAGGCGATCGAGCCGCTGCGCTTTCACGGCAGCGAAGTTGTGCTTTTCCACGTGCTCGACCCGAAGGAGATCTATCCGGAGATGAAGGGACCGGCGATTCTCGTCGACCTTGAGACCGACCGCAAACTCGAGGTGATTCCCGATTATGTGAAGACTGAGTATCGCGCCAAAATGGACAACCACCTGGAGCAGATGCGCGACCGCACCCAGGCGGCGGGAATGGGCTATCACCTGCTTACCACCGACAAGCCATTGGACCGCACGCTGACGGAATACCTCACGTTGCGGCGCTCAGGCCGCATATCCGGACTGGGAGGCGCGTGATGGGACTCCTGGCACCATGGTTTCTGGCTGGGCTGCTGGCGGTGGGATTGCCGGTGTACGTGCATCTTCTGCGCAAGCAGACCACGGTGCCGCGCCCGGTAAGCTCGTTGATGTTCTTCGAGCAGGGAACGCAGAGCTCGGTGCGCCACCGCAGGCTGCGCTATCTGCTGCTGTTCGCGCTCCGGGCTGCTCTGGTGCTGCTGCTCGCGTTGGCGTTCGCGCGGCCATTCTTCCGCCATAAGTCAGTGCTGGCGAGCGATAAGCTGCTGCTGGTTGCCGTCGACGATTCGTTCAGCATGAACGCCCCGCCTGGAGCGGGCGCTGCGGGTACAAGGCTCGATCAGGCGAAGCGCGGTGCGCTCTCGGTCCTCTTCGCCAAAGCGCCCGGGCAGAAGGCGCAGGTCATTGCGCTTGGCGGCCAGATGCGCGTGCTGACGCAACCAACCGAGGACTCGTCCCAATTGCGCGCGGCCGTGCAAGCTATCGTTCCCGGCGACGGCCACGGCAACTTTGGCGAACTGGGGCGTGGCATGCGTGCAATGGCGGAGACCGTGCACACGCCGATGGAGCTCGATCTCTTCAGCGATATGCAGGAGTCGAACATGCCCGGCAACTTTGCGGACATGGTAGTGCCCGGAAACGTAACCCTGCTGCTGCATCGCGTTGGTTCGTCGGCCGCAACCCCCAACTGGACAGTCGAAAGCGTGGAGGCGCCTGGGCAATTGGTCGACACGAAAAAGGCGCGCGTGTTGGCGGTGATTGCCGGGCATCAGACGCCTGCGGCCACACGGACGGCCTCGCTCGTGGTCAACGGCAAGACCATTGCGACCAAGAAGGTCGACATTCCCGCGAACGGCAGGGCGACGGTCGCCTTCGAAGGCCTCGACGTGCCCTACGGCGAAAGCCGGTGCGCTGTGCGCATCGATGCGGCCGACAAATTTCCCAATGACGATGCCAGCAACTTCGCCGTGAAGCGCGCTGACCCCGAGCGTGTTTTGTTTGTGCATCAGGCATCGGACACGCGCTCGCCGCTCTACTTCGGTGCGGCGCTGGCAGCCGCTGCGCAGGCCTCGTTTGTGCTCCAACCCATCACGCCGGAACAGACTTCGGACATTGATCCCATCAAGTATGCGTTTGTCGTTCTCTCGGATGTTTCCTCAGTTCCGTCGATCCTGGAGAACACGCTGATCCGGAATGTGCAGGACGGCGGCAGCGTGCTGGTTGCCACCGGCATGGCGGATTCGCATCGCGAGCACATTCCGGTGTACGGCGGCAATGTGGCGGACGGCCACTTCTATGCGCGAGGGTCGGCGGAGGATGCAGGCTTCACGACGGTTGGGGCGGCGGACGCCGCGCATCCTTCAATGAGGGATGCGAACGGTTGGGAGGGCGCAAAGTTTTTTTACGCGGCCGCGGTCGACCCCGGCAAGGCGCGCGTTGTGGCGCGGCTGGCGGACGGAACCCCTCTGCTGATTGATAAACAACTCGGCGAAGGCCATGTGCTGCTGTTTGCCTCGGGCTTCGACAACCTCACCAATGATTTGCCGTTAAATCCTGCGTTTGTGGCATTTGTGGATCAGACGGCAAAGTACCTGTCTGGCGAAGAGCGCGCGAGCGGCGCGCGCGTGGTGGATTCGTTTGTGCAGTTGCGGAACCCGGTGAATGCGGAGTCGGGCGCTGCGGCCAGCAAAGCCACGGTCGACATTGTCGGCCCCGACGGAAAGCGGCCCCTGACGTTGAAGGAGGCAGCCGCAGCGGAGTCGTTTCAACTTGAGCGTGCAGGCTTCTACCAGATTCAGTTTGCCAATGGCCGCGATGCCCTGATCGCAGTCAATCCGGATCCGCGCGAGTCGGATCTGGCGACCATTCCGGACGATGTTCTCAAACTTTGGAGCGGCGCTACGGGGACGGGGTCGGCGGAGGCGGCAACAGAATCCGCGGCGCAGGCGGAAAACAGCGTGTCAAGCCTGTGGTGGTGGGTTATGCTTCTATTATTGGGGGTCGCGCTGGCCGAATCGGGGCTGGCCAGCCGTTACTTGGGTACGCAGCGGGAGGAACTATGAGCAAGCGGCAGCAGCTCAACCTCTATATCCGGCAGGTGCAGCAAAGGCTGCGGCTGGACGCCGGCCTGCGGGGGGCTGCGGTGGTCACACTTGCCGCGCTTGCCGCGACCATCATTCTCACCCTCATCCTGAATGCATACGCCTTCCCGGCTGGCGGCCTCGCGCCCGCGCGATTGGTGCTGCTTGCCGTCGTAGTCGGGGCGGTGTGCTTCGGTCTCGCCGTGCCTCTTTGGCGGCTCAACGTGCGGCGTTCGGTGGGGCGGGCGGAAGTTGCGTTTCCGGAGTTCCAGCAGCGGCTGGTTACCTTCTCCGAGAAGGAGAACGAAGATGCGCCCGCGCCGCAGAGTGAGCTTTTCTTGGAACTCCTCGCCGCCGACACGTTAAAGGTTGCCGAGTCCGATGCCGCGCGTCCGGAGGGGTTGGTGCCGCGCAAGCGGCTGACGTGGCTGCTCGGCGCAGGCGTCGTTTGCGCCGGCGTGCTGGTGTGGATGATCGCTGCGCGTCCGGGCTTCATGGGATATGGAGCTTCGCTGTTGTGGACTGGACCGCGCAAGGATGTGCCGCCCATCTATCAAATTGTGGTGACTCCCGGGGACGCCGCCGTGCGCCGCAACAGCGACGAGATGGTGGCCGCGCAGATCATCGGACTCTCGACCAGCAAGGTCAATTTGTTTGCCCGCTACGCCAGCGCATCCAAGTGGGAGTCTGTCGCAATGCAGCCGCAGATGGACGGCTCGGGCTTCCAATTCTTGTTCGCCGGCCTGCCGGAAAATGTTGAGTACTATGTACAGGCGGGCGCGGCTACTTCGAAGCATTTCAAATTCCGCGTGGTCGATCTGCCGTCCGTTAAATCGATGCAGGTGACGTATCACTATCCAAAGTGGACTGGCCTGAAGACCGTCTCCGAGGAGCAGGCGGGTGACCTGCGCGCGCTGGAGGGAACCGACGCCGCGCTCACCGTAACCATGACCGCCCCGCTGAAGGACGGAATGTTCGCGCTCGATGACGGGCAGGTCGTGCATCTTACGAGCGATGGCGGCAATGTCTACCACGGCACCATCCACATGGAGAAGGATGGCGCCTATCATGTCGCCGCGACCGACGAAGGCCAGCAGGTGCGCCTCTCGGAGGATTACTTCATCTCCACCAGCAAAGCCAACCCGCCGGAGATCGCAATTAGCCGGCCCGCGGGGGACTATCGCGCCAGCCCGATCGAAGAAGTTACCGTCGGCGTCAAGGCTGGAGCCGATTTCGGCCTGACCCACGTCAGCCTCCACTACTCGGTCAACGGGGGCGCGGACCAGACCGTGAACATCCTCGCACAGCCGGGCGCGAAGGATGCGAGCGGAACCGCGACTCTGAGCCTGGAGGACTTCAAGCTGCAGCCAGGCGACGTGGTCAGTCTTTACGCGACCGCAAAGGACAATCACGCCGAGTCGAAGACGGACATCAGCTTCATTCAGGTCGACCCGTTTGAGCGCGAGTTCTCGCAGTCGCAGCAGAGCGGCGGTGGTGGTGGTGGCGGAGGAGGCGGTGGCGGCCAGCAGAACAACCAGACCGACATTGCGCGGCGCGAGAAGGAGCTGATCGCGGCCACCTGGAAGCAGGTCAACGCGAAAGGCGCGACTTCAGAGCAGGCATCGGCCATGGGCAAGACGCTCTCCGAAGCGCAGGCCACGCTGAAGCAGCAGGCACTTGCGCTCAGCGCGCGCATGCAAACCCGCGATCTCTCGCAGGCGAACGAGGAGTTCAACAGCTTCGACAAGGACATGGAGCAGGCCGCTGCCGGCATGCAGCCCGCCGCCGACAAGTTGAAGGCGATGCAGTGGCAGGAGGCAATGCCCATCGAGCAGAAGGTGCTGCAGGCGCTACTGCGCGCTGAGGCGACCTTCCGCCAGATCCAGGTGGCATTCGGGCAGCGCGGCGGCGGCGGTGGTGGTGGAGGCGGTGGCAGCGCCGGACGCGACCTGGCCAGTCTCTTCGACCTCGAGATGGATACGGAGAAGAACCAGTACGAGACCGCCCAGACGGCTTCTCCCGCGGAGCAGCAGCAGAAGAAGGTGGACGACGCGCTGGCGAAGCTCGATGCGCTCGCCAAGCGGCAGGAAGAGCTCGCGCAGAAACAGGGCAACCAGGCGCAGAACTTCCAGGAGCGCTGGCAGCAGGAGATGCTCCGTCGCGAGGCGGAACAACTGCAGCGTGAGATGGAGCAGATGCAGGGCCAGCAAGGTCAGCAGGGCCAACAGGGTCAGCAGAGCGCGAACGGCCAGCAAGGGCAACAAGGACAGCAAGGCCAGCCGGGACAGTCAGGTCAGCAGAGCGGGCAGTCGAGATCCGGGCAGGCGTCCGGGTCGCAGTCGGCTCGAAATGGCACGCAGGACGGCAACACCGACCCGCGCGTGAGCCAGGCCCTGGAGCGGCTGCGCGCAGCGAATGACGCAATGAGCCGCGCCGGCGGGCAGCAGGGGGCGCAGCAAAGTGCCGCGGAGACCAAGCAGGCCGCCGACCGCCTGCGCGAAGCTACGGATTTGCTGGGTGGTGCGCAAAAGCAGCAGGCGTCCAGCAAGCTCGACCAACTGGGTCGCGATACGGATCGGCTCTCGAAGGAGGAGGCCGCGCAGGCAGACCGTGTGCGCAAACTGGCCGCCGCGGGCGAAGCAATGCAGGCCAAGAGCGCGGCGGGCAACTCGCCCAGCGCGGCCGACATCGCTGCCGCGGAAAAAGAGCGGGAGAGCCTTGCCAACGATCGCCAGCAGATGTCGGGCGACCTCGAGAAGCTGCAGCGAAACATGAGGGACACGGCACGCGAGTTGGCGCCGACCCAGCCTGGCGCCGCGTCGAGCCTGCGCGATGCGTTAAGCGGGATGGATCAGACCGACCTCACCAACCTGGTACAGCGCACCGCGGACTGGCTGCGCGACGGCATCAATCCGAACTCCAACGGGACCGAGACGGAGATCGCCACCGGGCTCAAGAAGCTTGACGACCAGGTACACAAGGCGGCGCAGGCTGCCGGCTCGGGACAGAACGCGCGCGGCCAGGACAACGCAACCCAGACTGCGGCGCTCGGCGCAGTCGACCGCCTGCGCAGCCAGATTGAGGGCCTAACTAGGAATGGCCAGCGTCCAGGACAAACTGGCCAGCCCGGTCAGAACGGGCAGCAAGGCCAGAACAACCAGCAAGGCCGCGCCGGGCAGCAGGGTCAAGGTCAGCAAGGCCAGCGCGGACAGGCCGGCCAGCAAGGCCAAGGCCAACGCGGTCAGGGCCAGCAGGGTGGCCAAAATGGCCAGGGCGGCCAGCCGGGGCAGGGAAATCAAGTTGCCCAGGGCCAGGGGGGACAGATTGGTCAGCGCGGCGGCCGGCAGGACCAGCCGATGGGCGGCGAGTACGTAAACGGCCAACTCCGTGGCGGCGGCGGTAGCACCGACGCCAACCTCAACGTCGACACCGGCGGCCAGCGGTACGGCTCATCGCGAAACCCGAACGCGCCGCAGGTCGGTCCCAATCCCGCGGACACGCAGCGCTTCATTCAGCAGGGCATGAGTGAGCTAAGCCAGCTCCGTCAGGATGCCAAGGGCGACTCCGCCGCGCAGAAGGAGATCAACGATCTCGAGAAGGAGATGCAGAACCTTGATCCATCGCGCTTCCCCGGCAACCCGGCGATGGTGGAGGAACTGCACGCGAAGGTGCTGAACGACGTCGACAAGCTGGAGTTGCAACTCCGTCGCGATCCGAATGCGCCGCAGGCAGGCCAGGCTCACACCGCCGCACCGCCCGCAGTTCCGCCCGGTTACGAGGACGCGGTCGCGGAGTACTATCGCCGGCTCGGCAAAGGCCAGTAAGCCCCGCTCGCGATAGGATGATTGGGTGGCTAACAGTGATGTGATTCGAATTGTCCGCGCACGGGTGCTCGATGTGCGTTTCCCCACGTCCCGCGCGCGTATCGGCTCCGACGCGGTCAACAAAGACCCCGACTACTCAGCCGCCTACTGCATCCTCGAAACGGATGCCGGACTGGAAGGCCACGGGCTCACCTTCACGCTCGGCCGCGGCAACGAGTTGTGTGTGGCCGCGCTTCGCTACCTTGCCCAGCAAGCCGTAGGCAGGACGCTCTCCTCAATCACCGGCGACTTCTGCGCCTTCTCACGCCTGCTCACCGACGACAGCCAGTTCCGCTGGCTCGGCCCGGAGAAAGGCGTAATCCACATGGCTGCCGGCGGCCTCATAAACGCCGTGTGGGACCTCTACGCCAAGGTCGAGCGCAAGCCCCTCTGGCGCCTGCTGGCGGAGATGCCGCCCCAGCAACTCGTCTCCGCGATCGACTTCCGCTACGTCGACGACGCGCTCACGCGCGAGCAAGCCCTCGACATCCTCACCCGCGGCCAGGCCGGCATGCCGGAGCGCCTGCAGCGCCTCGAAGCCGAAGGCTATCCCGCCTACACCACCTCTGCCGGCTGGTTCGGCTTCAGCGATCAGCAGGTGCGTCAGCTCTGCCGCGAAGCCCTGGCCGAGGGTTGGACGCACTTCAAGCTCAAGGTTGGCGGCGAGCCCGCGGACGACCTGCGCCGCGCGTTGCTCATGCGCGACGAGATCGGCTGGCAAAACCAGCTCATGGTCGACGCCAATCAGAAGTGGGGCGTTGATGAGGCCATCGTCCGCACCCGCATGCTCATCCCAGCCAACCCCTACTGGATGGAGGAGCCTACCAATCCCGACGACATCCTCGGTCACGCGCGCATCCGCCGCGAAGTGAAGCCCGTCCGCATCGCCACCGGCGAGCACTGTCACAATCGCGTGATGTTCAAGCAGCTCTTCCAGGCCCAGGCCATCGATTTCTGCCAGATCGACGCCGCTCGCGTCGCCGGCGTCAACGAGAACCTCGCGGTACTCCTCATGGCGGCCAAGTTCGGCGTTCCTGTCTGCCCGCATGCCGGTGGGGTGGGCCTCTGCGAGTATGTCCAGCACCTCTCGTTCTTCGATTACTTGTGTGTCTCGTGCAGCATGGAAGATCGGGTGATCGAATTCGTCGATCATCTGCACGAACATTTTCTCGACCCCGTCCGGATGGTGCGCGGGCGATATCAACTCCCCCTCCGCCCGGGATATAGCATCGAGATGAAGCCGGAGTCGCTGGCCGCATACAATTTCGACGGCGGCTCGGCATGGAAGGAGCTCGCATGAAGCTGGTTACCTTTGTAGAGCGCGATTGGGGCCCCCGCCCCGGCCTCTTGGTCGGTGGCGGCGTCGTCGATCTCAGCAGAGAGGGCTTCCGCGATTCCATCGCATTTATGGCCGCGGCGCCCAGCGTGCAGGCCGACGTCGCGCATTCGAAACCCACCGTTGCGATGGACAACCTGAAGCTGCTGGCGCCGGTCCCTGCTCCGCCGCGAATCTTCGGCATCGGCGTCAACTACGCCGAGCACGCGAAAGAGTCGAAGACCGAGCCGCAGAGCGTCCCTACCGTTTTCATTGTCTTGTCGTCGGCGGTCGTCGGCCCCGGGGCCAACGTGGTCCTGCCGAAGGCAAGCTCGAAGGTGGACTACGAGGCCGAGTTGGCCGTGGTCATCGGCAAGCCGGGATACCAGGTCCCCGCCCGCCACGCGATGGACCACGTCTTCGGCTACACCATCATGAACGACGTCAGCGCCCGCGACGTCCAGCGAGCGACCACGCAATGGTCCCTCGGCAAGAGCTTTCCCACGTTCGCTCCGATGGGCCCGTGGGTGGTCAGCAAGGACGAGATTCCCGACCCGCACGCTCTTGCCATCAGCCTTACCATCGGCGGCGAAAAGCTGCAGGACTCTAACACCGGCCTGATGATCTTCAAAATCCCCGCACTCATTGAGTACATCTCCGGCATCGTGCCGCTGCAGGTCGGCGACGTCATCAGTACAGGAACTCCCGCAGGCGTTGGCATGGGCCGCAAACCGCAGCGTTGGCTCAAGCCCGGCGAGGAGATGGTGATCCAGATCGAACACCTCGGCGAACTACGCAACCAACTGGTTGCGGAATAGCGCCAACTCTCTCAGCGTCCGCAAGTCGCCGTGGAAAAGTGGCTTGCAATCCGGTTAGGGCGCAACCCGCCGATGCTGATAGAATCGATTGAATCCACTCCTTTTTGGATTCCGCAGGAGTAGGCAATGCAGGCAATTCTGGCGCTCGAGGACGGGCGCATCTTTCGCGGACGAGCCTTCGGCGCGCCGGTTGAGGCTGCAGGCGAGGTTGTCTTCAATACCTCGCTCACCGGCTACCAGGAGATCTTCACCGATCCCTCGTATGCGGGCCAGATCGTCGTGCTCACCAACCCGCACATCGGCAACTACGGAACCACCCCCAGCGATGCGGAGGCCGCACACCCATATATCGAAGGCCTGGTTACCCGCGAGTTTTCCGCCATGAGCTCCAACTGGCGCTCCACCGAGGTCGCCGACGATTATCTCGAGCGCAGCGGCATCCCCGTCATCGCCGAGGTGGACACGCGCGCTGTGGTACGCCATCTGCGGACCAACGGCGTCATGCGCGGCATTATCGCGTCTGGAGACAATTTGGATCCGGATGCACTGATTGCCAAAGCTCGCTCGATCCGCAAGATGGAAGGCACCGACCTGGCCAGCGTAGTGACCACCAAAGCGCCGTACCAATGGGACGCCAGCGAACCGCGCAACCTTACCGGCGACCAGCTCCTTCCCGGCGAGGACAAGACTGCCGGGGAGCACGATCAACTGCACGTCGTTGCTTACGACTTCGGCATCAAGCAGAACATCCTGCGCATGCTCACGCGCGAGAACTGCCGCGTCACGGTGGTCCCGGCTACCACCACCGCCGAGCAGACACTTGCGCTCTCGCCCGACGGCGTCTTCTTCTCCAACGGCCCGGGCGACCCAGAGCCGTTGGGCTACGCGATCGAAACCGTGCAGAAGCTCAAAGGGAAGAAGCCGATCTTCGGCATCTGCCTCGGCCACCAGATCTTCGGCCTCGCGCTGGGCGGCAAGACCTACAAGCTCAAGTTCGGACACCACGGCGGCAACCACCCCATCCTGAACCACCAAACCGGCAAGGTGGAGATCACCGCGCAGAATCACAACTTCAACGTCGATCCCGAGTCGCTTCCAGGAGACGTCGAGCGCACTCATACCAACCTGAACGACCAGACGCTCGCCGGCCTGCGCCACAAGACCGATCCGATGTTCAGCGTCCAATACCACCCCGAAGCCAGCCCCGGCCCCCACGACTCCCACTACCTGTTCCGCGACTTCCGCAAGATGATGGAGGACTGGAAGAAATGATGAGGTGGGTGGCTGCCCCATGCGCGATGATCATGGCCTCGTCGCCGACCCTGCTTGCCAAAGATCCCAATTCCAGGCCGGTCTACTGCACCCAGGGGTCGAACGGCGAGTGGAGTCTGCACCGCTTCAAGCCGCTCATTCGGGTGCAGGGCGGAACGGTCTTCGCGGAGATGTCATTCGCGGGGCGAGTTCTGGAAGAGGTCAAATTGCGTCGTTTCTACTCCGATTCGGAGCTGGCGTTCGACTATACGTTCGATGCCTCGGGCCGGCTGACCGCGCTTCACGGTAGCGTGTCGGTGAAGTCTGTACCGCCGCCGGGAGTCGATCCCGGGCCGGGTTTCGAGCTTGCAAACTGGCTCGGCGAGGCGGACCTTTCCCCCCGCAGCGACGGAACCATTCCGCCGCATCACGTGGTTTACAGCCGCGAGCAGGACCGCATCGACAAGCCGGAGAATGCGGACAAATACGTTGGGCGATTCAATCAGGCGCCCGTATATTGGACCATCCAGAGCGTGCCCTGTGCGGCCATGCTGAAGCAAGCGGAGAAGATGAATGCCACGCAGGAATGACATTACGAAGATTCTGGTGATCGGCTCCGGGCCGATCGTCATCGGCCAGTCCGCGGAGTTCGATTACTCCGGCACCCAGGCGTGCAAGGCGCTCAAGGCCGAGGGCTACGAGGTGGTGCTGGTCAATTCCAACCCCGCATCCATCATGACCGACCCCGAATTCGCCGACCGCACTTACATCGAGCCGCTCACCGCCGTCTATCTCGAAGAGATCATCCGCGTCGAGGCGGAGATGATGGCCGAAGGTCACGGCGTCTTCGCCATTCTGCCCACCGTCGGCGGCCAGACCGCGCTGAACCTCGCTGTCGACCTCGCCGACTCCGGCATCCTCGAACAGTATGGCGTCGAGCTGATCGGCGCCAAGCTCGAAGCCATAAAGAAGGCCGAGGACCGCTTGCTCTTCAAGGACGCGATGAACAAGATCGGCCTCGACATGCCGAAATCGCAGCTCGTCCGCAACGTCTCGGACGGTCTCGCCTTTGCCGCCAAGATCGGCTTCCCCGTGGTCATCCGCCCCAGTTTTACTCTCGGCGGCTCCGGTGGCGGCATTGCCTACAACCGCGAGGAGATGACCGACATCCTCGCCCGCGGCCTCGATCTTTCCCCGGTTCACGAGTGCCTCATCGAAGAGAGCGTGCTCGGCTGGAAGGAGTACGAGCTTGAGGTCATCCGCGACCTCAAGGACAACGTCATCATCATCTGCTCGATTGAGAACTTCGACCCCATGGGCGTGCATACCGGCGACTCCATCACCGTCGCCCCCGCGCAGACGCTCACCGACCGCGAGTACCAGGTGATGCGCGATGCCGCCATCGCCTGCATCCGCGAGATTGGCGTCGAGACCGGCGGCAGCAACGTCCAGTTCGCTGTCGACCCGCGCAACGGCCGCATGACCATCATCGAGATGAACCCGCGCGTCAGCCGCTCCTCCGCGCTCGCCAGCAAAGCCACCGGCTTCCCCATCGCCAAGATCGCCGCTCGCCTTGCCGTCGGCTATACCCTCGACGAAATTCAGAACGACATCACCAAGGCCACGCCCGCCTGCTTCGAGCCCACCATCGACTACGTCGTCGTCAAAATCCCCAAGTGGCAGTTCGAAAAGTTCCCCGGCGTCGACGAAGTCCTCGGGCCGCAGATGAAGTCCGTCGGCGAGGTAATGGCCATCGGCCGCACCTTCAAGGAATCGCTGATGAAGGCCATCCGCTCGCTTGAGACCGGCAAGAAGGCCACCGCCACCGATATCGAACCTCGCCGCCTCACCCAGCGCCTGGTCACCCCGCATCCCGAGCGCCTCGCCTATATCCGCTACGCCTTCGAGCGCGGCATGACCGTGCGCGAAGTGGCGCGCCTCACCTCGATGGACCCATGGTTCCTCAACCAGATGAAGCAGATCACCGAGGAGATCAAAGTCATCGCCGCGGTCTCCCCCGACACCGCAACTGCCGCCGACCTCCGCCTCGCGAAGCGCATGGGCGTCTCCGACGAGCGCCTCGCCTCGGAGTGGGGCCTTGATGGCGCGGCAGGCACCGCTGCCGTGCGCGCACTCCGCGGCAAACGCGGCGTCAGGCCCGTCTTTAAGCTGGTCGATACCTGCGCCGCCGAATTTGAAAGCTACACTCCGTACCTCTACAGTTGCTACGACGAGGAAGACGAGGCCGCGCCCACCCCGCGCAAGAAGATCATCATCCTCGGCAGCGGCCCCAACCGCATCGGGCAGGGAATCGAGTTCGACTACTGCTGCTGCCACGCCGCCTTCGCCCTCCGTGAAGACGGCTACGAGACCATTATGGTCAACTGCAACCCCGAGACCGTCTCCACCGACTACGACACCAGCGACCGCCTCTACTTCGAGCCGCTCACCCTCGAAGACGTCCTCGCCGTCTATGAGCACGAGACCTCCGGCGGCGCCGAAATTGGCATGATCGTGCAGTTCGGCGGCCAGACGCCGCTCAATCTCTCGCTTCCCCTCAAGCACGCCGGCGTCCCCATCATCGGCACCTCGCCCGAGTCCATCGACCTTGCCGAGGATCGCAAGCGCTTCGGCAAGCTCATCACCGAGCTCGACATCCCGCAGCCCGAAGGCGCAATGGCTACCAGCGTTGAAGAGGCTGTCACCGGCGCGAACCGCGTGGGCTACCCCGTGCTCGTACGCCCCAGCTACGTGCTCGGCGGGCGCGCCATGGTCATTGCCTACGACGATGACGCGGTGATCCGTTACATGAGTACCGCAATTGAATACTCGCAGGAGCGCCCGGTCCTCATCGATCACTTCCTCGAAGACGCCGTCGAGTGCGACGTCGACGCGCTCTGCGATGGCGAGGACGTCGTCATTGCCGGCATCATGCAGCACATCGAAGAGGCTGGAATCCACTCCGGCGACTCCTCCTGCGTGCTCCCCGCGGTCGACCTAAGCGAAGAAGTCCTCCGCACCATCCGCACCCACACCCGCAAGCTGGCCATGTCGCTCAATGTCATCGGTCTGGTCAACATTCAGTTCGCCATCCAGCGCGGCAAGGTCTTCGTCATCGAGGTCAATCCGCGCGCCTCGCGCACCGTCCCTTACGTCTCCAAAGCCACCGGCGTGCCACTGGCCAAGATTGCCTCGCGCCTCATGGTCGGCCGCAAGCTCAAAGAGTTGCTGCCGGAGCAGGTCGAAAGCGGCGCCGACCTGGAAACGGGCGCGCACTTCTTCGTCAAGTCGCCGGTGTTCCCGTGGGTCAAGTTCCCCGGCGTCGACACCGTGCTCGGACCGGAGATGAAATCGACCGGCGAGGTCATGGGCGTCGCCGACAACTTTGGCGAGGCATTCGCCAAGGCGCAGATCGCCGCGGGCCAGGTGCTGCCGGTCAAAGGCACAATCTTCATGAGCGTCAACGACCACGACAAGGACGCCGTCGTCTCGCTGGCTCGGACCTTCGTCGAGATGGGCTTCCATCTGGTCGCAACCCACGGCACCGCCGAGGTGCTCGAAGCTGCCGGCCTTCAGCCTGAGCGCGTCTTCAAGGTGAAGGAAGGCCGGCCCAACGTGGTCGACCTCATCAAAGGCGATCGCATCCAGCTCATTGTCAACACACCCCGCGGCCAGGAAACCTTCTTTGACGAGAAGGCGATTCGGCGCGCAGCCGTACTCGCTCGCATTCCCACCATCACCACGCTCGCCGCTGCACGTGCTGCGGCCGAAGGAATCGCTGCACTGCAGCAGGGCACGCTCAGCGTCTTCGCGCTGCAGGAGCTCCACGCGGCCCGCATAACCGCGCTGGCGTAGGATTTAGTTCCGCAGCCCCTTCATCAGCCGCTCCAGCGCCGCCCTCTGCACGCTGTCCAGCGGCAGATGCGGCAGGCGGGGCAGACCCCCGAAGTAGCCATTTAGGTCGCACGCAAACTTCACGCCGCCCGGCCCCAGCAGCTCAGCCCGTTGGGCAGCTTCCCGCAGCCGGGCCTGCTTCTCCTCGGCCAGCGGCCTGTCCCCATCCTTCCACGCCGCAAACACTTCGTAGCAGGCCTGCGGAGCACAGGCAGCAAACTCCGGCACCACCCCCACGGCCCCGGCGATCAAGCCGTCGAGCATAGCTCCCGTGTCCCCCGCCAGAATCTGGAACCCCACGGTTTTGCTGCGCGTGCGCAGCGCCGGTGCCGCCGGAGGGTCCACCACCGCCGTCGCAGCTCCAGTCAGACTTGTCGCGGAAACCAGCGTTGTGTGCGCCGAGGCCTTCTTCATGCGTCCGGTGACAGCGCCAAACAGGTGAGTGACGGTGACCTCTTGTCGCGAGTCAACGGTCAGCCGCACCAGTTGTTCGAAGCCATCGGATTGCGGGTCGCGGCACTCGGCGTCCAGCAAAGCGATGATCCGCGAGTGGGCTGCCAGTTCAACCACAGCCTGGGCGGCGATCGCACGTCCTGCCGCGCTCAGCAGGATGACGGGAAGCGGGGACTGATCCGCTATCGCCTGGAAGTAGGTGAGCAGGTGGCGAAGCGAGGCAGAATGCCGGGTTCGGTCCGAGGAGTTAGACGCCAGGATCGAAGGCGCACCCACCAGCACGGCATCGTAATCCTGTTCGGCGGCGAATTGCGCCAGATCAAGCGCCGCGTGAACACTGTCTCGCGCAATCCCTGCGATCAGGACCTTCTCCGGCGCGGCAGCCTTGATGGCTGCGCGCAGAACCTCGCGAGTCTCGTGGTCGGAGAGTAGCGTGGGTTCACCTGCGGGGCCAAGCACCATCAGCCCGGCGGCCGGCGTGCGTGAATAGCGTTCCACGTTTGCGGCCAGCTTGCGCAAGTTCAGCCGTCCGTCCGGATGGAACGGCGTAGTCAGCGGTATGTGAAGCCCTTCTAGCAGCATGGCGTCAACTCTCAGTGGTCTGCGGTGCGACCGAGGCCGGATAATATACCGCCCAGCCTTCCGCGGCGGCGCGCTGCAGCAGCTCCGCCGAAGGGTTCACCGGGAACGCCCGCCGCGCAATCTCCAGCATGTGCGCATCGTGCACGGAGTTGCCGAAAACCGCATCGGGCGCGGTGATGCCGACACGTGCCAGCGCAGCGACCTTGCCTTCGTCGGTGGGAACCTCGATCAGAGTGTCGGTGACCATGCCATCCGCAATCTCGACCCGAGCCGCCAGCACCCGGTTTGCGGGGATTGCGAACCGCAGCACAGCTTCTTCGATCACCCAGTCGCACGTGGAACTGACCGCCCAGATCTCAGTTCCCGCTGTCTGCAACTCCCGAATCACCTCGCGCAGCTCGGGAAAGATGTTTGGCTCGGTCTGCGTCGCGAAGAACTCTCTGGCGGCGGCGCGCATCTCGGCATCGGGCAGCCCCGCATAGATCCGCACCATCTCCCCGCAGATATCGAGTTCCGATACCTGGCCCGCGAGGTAGCCTTTGTAGCGCACATCCAGCCGTGCAATGGCCTCGGGCGAGAGGATGCCGCGCTCGATGGTCCAGTACATAAAGCCGGAACCCGCATCGCCGGACCAGAGGGTGCCGTCGCAATCGAAAACAGCAACGCGCGGCGCGAGAGCGTGGACGGCGGAGCAGAATTCGGCGGTCGAAAATATTTCTGCCGTGTGCGCGGGAGTGGTCCGGCTCAATGTTTCCTTTCTATGGCGCTGGCTGAGGCCCACCCCTCCCCCCTGGGTATGATCTTGGGGGGAAGTGGTTTGTTTTGTTCGGTTAGCGGGATGGTTGGTATCTCCAGGATATGCCTTTCAAAAGGGTTACGGCTAAGATCGTCCATCCATTGGGTTTATTGGTGGGCAAGAACGGGAAAACCCCGGGGTAGACCCGAGGTTTTTCTATCTTTTGCACTATTAACATCATAGCAGGTGTGTCAAGTTTTGGGTTCGCCCGGTGGGCTCGGTGATCCCTTCGACGAGCCCAGGGCAAGCTATGGGGCAGCCGACGTTGCGGCTTTAGATTGGCGCCTGGCCGTCAACGACCGGAATTCCCTTCGGAGGAGTGAAGACGAAGTCCGATGCCGGGATTGCGACGTTCTCTTCGATTCCGCTAAAGGTGAAGTCGGTCGTCGAACCATCTGTCTCTTCAATCTTCATGTCCTGAATCACGCCCGCCGGCGTGACGATGAGCGTCAGCAGGCGAACCCGCTGCGCCATCCCTTTTGGAACGCCGGTGATTTTGAAGTTTGCGCCCTCCGGAGTCGTGGCGATCCTGTCCAGTTCTTTGGCGAGTTCGGTGCGCCCAAGCAGGAATCGCAGCGGCGAGCGCAAGTCATCGAGCTGCTTTGCCGGCGTGCGCGACACCTGGGCGTCGCCGGGCGTATAGAACCAGGCGTAGTGCCCGTCCATGACGAAGACCTTGCCGGCGGGCTTGTCGTAGCTCCAGCGCATCAGGCCGGGCTTCTTCAGCGTCAGCGTTCCGGATTCGGTGCGATCCATCCCCATGCCGGCATAGCGCTCGGTATAGCGCGCCCGCAGGGTCCGCAGGTGGTTGTAGTGGTCATCCACCAGGTGGACGAGCGCAGGGGCGGGCGGCGGGGTGGTCTGTGGCTGCGCCGAAAGGGAACAGAGCAGCGCAAGGAGCAGCGGGGAAGCAAGCGAAATGCGGGGATTCTTCACTGCGTTCAGAATGACAGATTCTGAGGCGGACGGCCAAGCTACTGGAGGCGGCGGGGGCAGTTGGTGCCGCCGGTGGGATCAAACAGAATGAAATTGTTCTCGTCGGAACAGTAGCCGTTGTCGCCGGTCTTGCCGACGATCTGGGGAACCGCAGTCAGTTGATAGGACGTGTACACATCCTGGCCGTTAACGGTCGACTTTGCACCGCAGGTGACTGCGAATGTGTAGCCGGACTTCTGTCCAGTAGTCGCGAGATTCGCGTCAAGCAACTGGGCGGCCTGAGCGGTAGGAGGTCCGGAGGCGGGATCGCCGCCGAGGGTTGCAAGGGAGCAGGCGTATCCGTTGGCAGGATACGAAGCGTTGTAGGCGGCTTCTGCCGACTGGATGGTGCGCATGGTCATGGTTGCTGCGGACTCGTCGGCGTTCTTTTTGACCCTGAGCATCTGGGGGATAGCGAGGGCCATCAGGATCAGCATGATGAAGAGGACCGCACAGAAGCTGCCAATGATGGCGATCCAGAACCAGGCCGGACGACGACGTGGTTGCGGCGGTCCGTATGCAGGATAGGGTGGGGGAGTCGCTATGGGCGGCGGTGGCGGAGCAGGGCGATCTTCCGTCATATGTTCAACCTGGAGATATTACTGCATCGGGTTAGTGCAGTTGGTGCCGCCGGTGGGATCGATCTTGATGACGTTGTTCTCGTCGGAGCAGTAGCCATTGTCACCGGTCTTGCCGACGGTCTGGGGCACACCGAAGATCTCCACCGAGTTGTAGACGTCCTGATTGTTGATGGTGGTCTTGGAGCCGCAGGTCACGGTGAAGGTATAGCCGGATTTCTGTCCGGTCGCCGCGAGATCCGCGGGGAGCAGCTGTGCTGCCTGGGCACTGGGGGCGCCGGCTTTGGGATCGCCGCCGAGCACGGAGAGTGGGCAGCCGAATCCGGCGTAAGGCCCGTTGTAGCTCAACTCAGCCGATCCGATGACGTGCATGGTCTGGACCGCGGACACCTGGTTGGCGTTCTTTTTGACTTTGAGCATCTGGGGCACGGCCAGGGCCATCAGGATGAGCATGATGGACATGACGATGAGCAGTTCGATGAGGGTGAAGCCTTCGGCTAGTTCGAGGTTCAAGGTTCCAGGTTCGAGGGTAAGTACGGTGGTCTTCATGTTTCCTCTGGAGCGGATTGGACTCTTTTGCTCCGCTACAAACTGTAACAGCGTGCGGTTCAACATGCGAGAGCTTTACGGTCGACAGCCAGGTTACCGAGGTTGCCGAGGACGGTAAGCGCGATGGTCTCAGGGCGGAAGAGATCGCGGGCCAGGGTTTGGATTTCGGCCGAGGTGACGGCGTCGACCTCGGTGATGATGTCGTCGACGGAGAAGAAGCGGCCGAAGTACATCTCCTGCCGGGCGAGATTGGCCATGCGGCTGGAGGAACTTTCGAGGCCAAGCACGATGTTGCTTTTGAGCTGGTCTTTCGCTCGCTTCAACTCTGCCTCCGGAACGGTGTCTTCTTTGAGACGGCGGATTTCGTCGATCGTAAGCCGAAGCACCTCTGGAGTTTTCTCGGCGGAGGTGCCGGCGTAGATGGCGAGGCATCCGGTGTCGCGGAAGGGGTTGGTCTCAGAGTAGATGGAGTAGGCCAGGCCTTTGTCCTCGCGTATCGCCTGGAAGAGGCGGGAGCTCATGCCGCCGCCCAGCATGGTGTTGAGCAGGTAGACAGCGTAGCGGGCGGGCGAGTCGACCGGCGGGGCGGGAACGCCGAGGCAAAGCTGAACCTGCTCAAGCGACTTCTTGCGCTTGAGGGTGATGTGCGGGTAAGTGGCCGGGGCGGGGACGTGAGCCAGCGCTGTTTCGCTGGAGGCGGCGAGCGAGCTGAAGTGGTCGGCGACCTGGGCGACGAAGGCGTCGTGGTGGAGGTGGCCGGCGGCGGAGAAGACCATGTTGCGAGGCGTGAAGCGGCCGGCGTAGTAGTCGAATACGATCTGCTGGTTGAAGCTGGCAACCGTCTTGGTGGTGCCCAGGATGGGGCGGCCGAGGGAGTGGCCTTTCCAGAAGTTCTGGGTGAAGGTTTCGTGGACGAGGTAGTCGGGGTTGTCCTCATCCATTTTGATCTCTTCGAGAATGACGCCCTGCTCGCGGGCGATGTCCTCCGGGGTGAAGGTGGGGTGGAGGACGAGGTCAGTTAGAAGATCAAGTGCCGGTGCAATATTTTCGTCCAGAACCTTGATATTGAAGCAAATGCTCTCTTTACCAGTAAAGGCGTCGAGATTGCCGCCGATGGCGTCTGCCTCGCGGGCGAACTGTTGGGCGGAGCGGGAGGTGGTGCCCTTGAAGACCATGTGCTCGACGAAGTGGGAGATGCCGTTCTGGGCGAGAGATTCGTCGCGGGAGCCGGAGTCGATCCAGACACCCATGGAGACGGAGCGAACGTGGGGGATGGACTCAGTGAGGACGAGCAGGCCGTTGGGCAGGCGGGTGCGGCGGATGTTGCGGGTGGGGGACGCGGGGAGTGGGGTGAGGGTTGCGGACATGCGGCTCCTTAAGACTTATTGTGTCACACGGATTGGGAGGGTGAGCAGGCAGCGGCAGGTAAACTCGAAGATAGCGATGGTGACGGATTCAATCACGGTCGGCGCGGGGTCGGTGGTGGGCGAGAAGGCCCTGTTTGGGAGGGCGCCGGAGGAGTTGCGCACGGTGGTGGAGAGGCTGGGGCTGCCGAAGTATCGGGCGGTGCAGTTGGGCGATGCGCTGTACAAGCAGCGGGTGGAGCGGCTGGAGGAGGTGACGACACTACCGGCCGAAGTGCGGGAGCGGCTGGCGGCGGAGGGGTATCGCGTGGGGCTGCCGGAGATCGTGCAGACGGCAAAGAGTGTGGATGGGACCGAACGGTATCTGATGCGGATGGGCGATGGCGAGACCGTGGAGACGGTGTGGATGCCGGGCGGGGACGGCGGCGAGCGCGGGGATGGGAGCGAGGCGGCGGTGGAGGAGGAAGGCGAAGACACGGGCGTCACGGAACCCACCCTTCGCGATAACGTTGCGAAGGATGGGCCACCCGTTTCTGTGGTGGCGGATGGGTATAAGCGGGCGACGATTTGTGTGTCGAGCCAGGTAGGGTGTGCGGTGAATTGCCAGTTTTGTTTGACGGCGAAGCTGGGGATCCGCCGGAATCTGACGGCGGGCGAGATTGCCGGGCAGGTAGCGGCGGTGCTGAACCGGCAGCGGGTGCGGATTGGCAGCGGCAAGGGGGTGGAGACGCCGTCGCGGATCAACCTGGTGTTCATGGGCATGGGCGAGCCGTTCCTGAACTACGACGCGTTTATGAAGGCGGTTCATGTGCTGCGGGGGATGGGGATTCCGGAGTCGCGGATGACGGTTTCTACCTCGGGAATCCTGCCGGGGATTTTGCAGTTTGCGAACGAGCCGGTGCGGCCGAAGCTGGCGCTGAGCTTGAATGCGTCGAATGACGCGGTGCGCCGGGAGATCATGCCGATTACGAAGAAGTGGGATATTGCGGCTCTGCTGGAGGCGGTGCGGGCGATTCCGTTTGGCAAGCGGGAGTATGTGACGTTCGAGTATGTGTTGCTGGGCGGGGTGAACGATCAGCCTGAACACGCGCGCGAGGTGCTCGCCCTGTTGAAGGGGATGAAGGCGAAGGTGAACCTGATTGTGTGGAATCCTGGGCCGGGGGTTGAATTTCACCAGCCGATGCCGGAGGACGTTGCGGTGTTTCACCGGATGCTGATCGATGGCGGGATTCCGACGTTTACGCGGCGGCCGCGGGGCAGGGACATCTATGCGGCGTGTGGGCAGTTGAAGCGGACGGTTGAGCCGGGATTAGTGGAGATTCAGCCGGTTGCGTAGAGGGTCGCCTCATCCGTTTGGCTTTGCGACCTCGTGCGAGCTCAGTTGTCGGAGGGGAAGGCACACGCGGAAGACTGTTCCAGTGGTGCTTCTGGGCGCGGTGGAGGTTCGCATGCGAATGGAGCCGCCATACTTGCGGAGAATGCCCTGACTGATCCAGAGGCCAAGGCCTGTGCCCTTGGATATCTTGGTGGTGAAGAAGGGCTGGAAGATCTTGCCGCGAAGGTTGGGTGGAATGCCGGAGCCATTGTCGGCGATGGTGACGCAGACGCTGTTGCCGTAGAGTGAGCGGGTGACGCTGACCCGAATCCGGCCCCCGTGCGGGAGTGCATCGATGGCGTTGACCAGAAGATTTGTAAAGACCTGGCGCAACTCGCCGGAACGGCCCCAGACGGTGGCGCAATTCTGGAACTTCGTGGACACGAGAATGGACCGCTGCTGTATCAGCGGTCGATGGAGGTTCAGGACGGCGTCCAGGATGGAAGCCATATCGACCTCTGCCGGGTCGGAGGTGTCGCGGTAGAAAGACAGGGTTTGGTGGGTAATTTGACTAACGCGCATTATCTCTTCGACTAGGAGCCGGGCATAGCCGCGGGCCACGTCGCCGAGGGAGGGGTCGCGGTCAAGCAGGTAGGCTAGATTGAGAATGGCCTCGAGCGGATTATTTACCTCATGAGCGATGCTGGCTGCCATGCGCCCAATGGAGGCCATGCGTTCGGATTCGAAGAGTGCCGCCTCTGTCAGCTTGCGCTCGGTGATATCGCGCGCGATTTTGGATATGCCGACAATGCGGCCGGTGTTATCGCGGATGGGGGAGATGGTGAGCGATATGTCGAGCCGCCTGCCGTCTTTGCTGAGGCGGCAAGTCTCAAAGTGCTCGATGCGTTTGCCTGAGGTGACCTTGCGGAGAATTTCGGGCTCCTCGAACTGCAACTCAGGAGGAATCAGGGTCAGCACGGACTTACCGATGATCTCCTCGGGCTGGTAGCCGAAGAGCCGGGTCGCGGCGGCGTTCCAACTGGTGATGATACCTTCGAGATCCTTGCCGATGATGGCGTCGTCTGAGGAATCAACGATCGCGGCGAGTTGCAACCGAGCTTCGATGGGATTGGAATGGACCGCCTTTTGCGTATCAGGTACAGGGGTGGCGGGGAGCATGGGCATTTCGCGCAGGTGAAAACAGACGGATTGAAAACCCGTGGATGTTTTCTTTGGACGCTGGCAACAGAGGTCAAGGTTGGCTGGATCGACTGGCATCTCTCAGGGCCAACTGGAGGAGGGCTTCGGTGACGCGGTCGGGGTCGTGGCGGAGGACGCTGCCCTCGTGGACGAAGTTGCCGGGGATGGGCTCGACGCCGAGAGCGCGGATGCGGTCGAGGTCGGGCTCGATGGGGGTCTGGCCTTCGCGGGCGTACTGGGCGAGCAGGGTGGGCGAGATGGGCGCGGTGTTGATGAGGGCGTAGTCGAAGAGCCTGGATGAACTGGCGGTGGATTTGTTGCCGGCGCAGTGTTGCATGATCTTCTCGATGTGCTGGGCGGCGGTGAGGCCGAGCGACTCGTTGGCCTGGGTCATAAGGTTGCCGACGTAGACGCGCGTGGCGCGGGAGGCGGCGATGGCTTCGGGGATGCCGCGGACCAGCAGATTGGTGATGAGCGAGGTGTAGAGCGAGCCGGGGCCGAGGGTGATGAGGTCTGCGTTGGCGATGGCGTCCAGCGTGCCGGGGAGGGGTTCGGCGTCGGCGGGGGTGAGGATGAGTTCGACGATGCGGCGCGGGCTGGCGGTGATGCTGGTCTCGCCATGGACGAGAGAACCGTCATCCATGCGGGCGGTAAGGGTGACGTTGGTATTGGTGGCGGGATAAATGCGTCCGCGGGTGGCGAGGATCTGCGAAGACATCTGCACGGCCTGGGCGAAGTCGCCGGTGATCTCGGAGAGCGCGGCGACGAAGAGGTTGCCAAAGCTGTGACCGTCGAGGTCGCCCTGGTGAAAGCGATATTGGAAGAGCTTGGCGAGCAGGTGCTCGTCCTCGGAGAGCGCGACCATGCAGTTGCGGACGTCGCCGGGGGGAAGCATTTTGAAGTCCTCGCGGAGACGGCCGGAGGAGCCTCCGTCGTCGGTGACGGTGACGATGGCCGCGAGATCCTGGATGATGCAGCGGTGGGGCGAGGTGGCGGGCTGGGTGCGGCGATCGGCGGGGGAACCGGGCGGGAAGGCAGGGTCGGGCACGGATTCGGCTATTGCGCGGTTACGAGCGGGGGCGTCGCTGGCGCGGCGCGAAGCTGCGGGGGCGGGCACGTAACCCTTGAGTCCGCGGAGCAGGGTAGAGAGCCCTGTGCCTCCACCGATGGCGACGACGCGGAGGGAGGGCTGCGGATTCCTGGCGGTCGGGGACTCGGAAGGCAAAGTCGGATTCAAGGTCAGGATATGAGACATCGGCTGATGACGAGGGTATCAGGTTCGATGCGGCGCGAGACGCGCGCGGAGTTAACGAGGAATGGACAGCAACGCGAGGATTCCCACGATAACCTGGGTGTTCGCTGCGCGCACGCTGCGGCGATCATGGGGCGTCCGTAGCTAGACTTCTGGGTAGAGGAGTTCAGTGAAGCGGGGGTCGTCGGCCATGTCCTGGAAGTCGGAGTCGGCGCGGGCCTGGATGCGGTTCTGCGGGTTGAGGTGAATGGCCTCGGTGAGGTGCTCAAGGCAGATGTGCGCATCGCCGGTCATACTGGCGAGGACGGCGAGGCCATAGAAGGCGTAGTCGGCCTGGTCGTTTTCGGCGATGATTTTCTTGAGATGGGTGCGCGCGTCCTCATAGTTACCGTCGTTGAGCAGGGAGATGGCGTAGTCGTAGCGCTCCTCGTGAGAGGAGAACTTGGTCTGATTGCGCGAGATCTGCTGGATGCACGCATTGATGTACATGCGGATGCGCTCGGCGAGATCGGGCGGCGCGGAGGCGAGCATCTGGTTGAAGGCAGTGTGGGCCTTTTCGAACTTGCCCTCCTGCATCAGACGAAGGGCGGATTCGTACTGGGCGACAGCGTGGGCGCGGGCTCCGTCGGCCGATGCCGTTGCGTGTCCGGCGAGCGTACGTGGACGTTTGGAGGTTGCGGAGGAGGCGGTCTTCATTGGGTCGGTGTTCCTGTGTTCCTGGTACTGTGCCGGTGGGTTGTTGCCGAGGGCCGGGCGGGTTTGAGGGATTGTCTTCGGCGGGCTGCGGGCGCGTCTGGATCCGCAGATTCCGCCGGGGGATGTAGTTGGTCAGCATCCCACACTATATATCTAGTGGTCTTGATCCGGTTTTATACGCAGACTTGAGGAGAAGGTCAACCCGTGTTTGCGGCGGGCTGGTGCGCGTAGATCGCCGGGTTGAGGTCGGGGTCGTTGTACATCTTCAACTGGCGGTAAAGTTTGAAGCGGCGGCGGCCTGCGAGGACTTCGCTCCAGAGCGTGTCGAGACAGGAGGTGAGGTCGCTGCGCTGCTCTTCGAGCAGGGCGAGGCGGGCGAGATTTTTCTGGCGATGGGCTTCGGTGGCGGTGGTGCGGTGGGTCTCTTCGGCGGTGTGGTAGACCTTGAGCGCGAGGATGGAGAGGCGATCGAGGATCAGGCCGGGCGATTCGGAGTGGAGCGGCGCGGCTGGGTTCTGCACGCCTGCGGCTTTGAGGAGGGCGAGGTCCAACGCTTCGACGAGATCATTGCGGGTCTGGTTGAGGACGTCGATGGCGCGCTTGACTGCGGCGATGCGGGCGTCGGAAGCTCCGGGCTCGCGGGCCTTGTCTTCCTGGTGCCAGAGGTCGAAGTTGGCACGGTGATGGGCAAGTACGGTGTCGAGCAAGGTGGCCGCGGGCGAGGCGGGGGGCGGGTCCGGCCAGCGGGTGTCCTGATGCCAGCGGAGAGTGGCTTCGTCGTGGAGGCGTGCGATCTGGAGGGCGTTCAACATTGCGGGTGGTGCCAGGGACCATTCAACTGTAGCAGCCGGTTGCGGGTGGATTCCAGAGCGCAATGCGCGAGCCAGTGCGGTCGTAGCAGGAAAGCGGGTGGAGGTTTCGATTTATCATCGGATGAGTTCCAGCGACGGTCGGAATCCTGCGCTGGGCGCGGACGTTCCTGATGGGAGAAGCAGCTTGCCGCCTGAGTCACCGATTCGGAGGGTCCTGATCTACCGGTTGGGCAGTTTGGGAGACACGGTGGTGGCATTGCCGTGTTTTCATCTGATCGAGCGGACGTTTCCGGGGGCGGAGCGATTTCTGCTGACGAATTTTCCCGTCCACGCGAAGGCCCCGGCGTCGGCTGCGGTACTGGGCGATTCCGGCCTGGTGCATGGCTACATGCGCTACACCGTGGGCACGCGCCGGGTGGATGAGCTGCTGCGGCTGGCGTGGGAGATTCGCAGGTTTCGGCCGGACCTGCTGGTGTACCTGATGCCGCTGCGTGAGTGGAAGAACGTCCAGCGGGACCGGATGTTCTTCCGGATGGCCGGGGTGCGGAGGATTGTGGGGCTTCCCGGCGAGCAGGATGCGGAGCGGCGGTTCGATGCGGGCAAGGGGCTTTACGAGCCGGAGGCCTTGCGTCTGGGCCGGATGGTGAGGGAGCTGGGCGAGGTGAATGCTGGCGATCCGGCAAACTGGAGTCTCCACCTGACCGACGTGGAGCGCACGGCCGCGCGCGCGGCGCTGGGGGCGCTGGCGGAAGGGCCGCTGATGGTATGCGGGCCGGCGACCAAGATGCAGTCGAAGGACTGGGGCGAGGACAACTGGCGCGAGTTGCTGGGACGTTTGCATAACGAGTATCCGGAGCACCGGCTGGTGCTGGTTGGCGCACGCGAGGATGCTGAGGTGAGCGAGTTTGCGGCCCAGGAATGGGCGGGCGCGAAGGTGAACCTGTGCGGCCGGCTTTCTCCGCGGGAGACAGCCGCGGTGCTGGGACATGCGGATGTGTTTCTGGGGCCGGACTCGGGGCCGATGCACCTGGCGGCGAGCGTGGGGGTTCCGTGCGTGATTGCGTTTTCGGCGCATGGGCTTCCGGGCGTGTGGTATCCGGCGGGCGAGCAGCACCAGATCATTTACCATCAAACGGATTGCTTCGGCTGTGGTCTGGAGACCTGTATTGTGGAGGCGAGGAAGTGCCTTCGTTCGGTTACCGTGGACGAGATGGAGCAGGCGGTGGGACGCGTTCTGCGACGGCCGGTGGAGGATCCGGAACTGAGGGTGCTGAGCTAGTGAGCGGCAAGGAGAGCGGGTTTCTATGTTGATTGTCACCGGCGGCGCGGGCTTCATCGGCAGCAACCTGGTCCACGAGCTGAACGCGCATGGCCTGACCGACATCCTGGTGGTGGACAACTTCGCCAACGCGAAGAAGTTCGAGAACCTGCTGGGGGCGCGCTATGTGGACTATATGGACAAGCGTGAGTTTCGGCGGGCGATGGCGGAGAATGTGCTGGGCGGCGGGAGGATCGAGGCGATCCTGCACCAGGGCGCCTGCTCCAACACGCTGGAGGACGACGGCGTGTACATGATGGACAACAACTTCCAGTACACCAAGGAAGTGCTGGCGTTCGCGATCCAGCAGGGCGCGCCGCTGGTGTTTGCGTCGACTGCGGCGGTGTACGGACTTTCGGGGCCGGGGCACTTTACGCCGACGATTGAGAACGAACGGCCGCTGAATATCTATGGGTTTTCCAAGCTGGCGTTCGACCACTACTTCCGCAACCAGGTGGCGCTGGACCGGGTGCCGATCCCAGCGGTGGGGCTGCGCTACTTCAACGTGTATGGCCCGAGGGAGCAGCACAAGGGGCGGATGGCCTCAGTAATTCACCACTTTTCGAAGCAGATGAAGGAGACCGGCAAGGTGCGGCTATTTGCCGGGACGGGCGGCTATGGCAACGGCGAACAGCGCAGGGACTTTGTGTATGTGCGCGACCTGGCGCGAATGAATATGTTCTTCGCGGGGATTGGGCCGTACGCGCCCAAGGCCGATGAAGACCGCAGGGTGGTTCGCGGGGTGGTGAATGCGGGGACAGGAGCGAGCCGGAGCTTCAACGATGTTGCCAAGGCGCTGATGGCGGTGCACGGACCGGCGGAGATTGAGTACATTCCGTTCCCGAAGGACCTGGAGGGGCGGTACCAGCACTTTACGGAGGCGGACTTGACGGGGCTGCGCGGGCTTGGATGCGACCTGCAGCCGACGGGTCTGGAAGAGGGAGTTGCCGAGACTTGCGCGACGCTGCGGGCGATTGGTTAGCTGGGTTGGTTCGCGAGGCTTGCGAGCAGGGCTTTGGTAGCTTCGGGCAGGGACGCGAAGTGGAGGTTGGCCGAGGCACGGGCAGATTCGGCGCCGGGTTTCTGTAGCGTGGGGTCGCCGTCGATGAAGATGGTGAACATGCCGAGGCGGCGGCCGAACTCGATGTCGGACCAGGAGTCTCCGATGATGGCGCTAGAGGCGGCGGTGATGTCGGAGAAATCTGCCTGAGCTTGTTCGAAGAGGCCGGGGAGCGGCTTGCGGCAGTTGCACCCGGTTTGATCGTGGGGGCAGAAGTAGAAGGCGTCGATGTGGGCTCCGTAGGCCTGCAGTTCGCGCTGGAACGCGGAGTGAATGCTGAGGACGTCCGCGGCGGTGTGAAGGCCGAGGGCGATGCCGCGCTGATTGGAGACGACGATGACGCGCAGGCCAGCGCGGTTGAGGCGGGCGATGGCCTGATGCACGCCGGGCAGCGGTTGAAAGTCGCTGAGGGACGTAACATAGCTGCCTTCAGGCATCTTCTGATTCAGAACGCCGTCGCGGTCGAGGAAGATGGTGTGCAGGCTGCGGGGCAGAGAACTGTTTGCAGGGTCGGCCACGCAGTTATGATAGCAATGGCATCAGGGCAGAGAGTGAGGGAGTTCCATGTCAAGCAAGCCGGATGGTGCAACCGTCTTCGGCGCGGCGATCGCAGAGCATCTGGAGGTGGTGCGCCAGGTGGAGGCGCAGCAGGCGGCGCTCGAGCGGATTGCAGAGGCGATGACGGCGAGCCTGCGGGCTGGAGGCAAGATTCTGTGGTGCGGGAACGGCGGCAGCGCGGGCGACTCGCAACACCTGGCTGCGGAGTTGGTGGGGCGCTTCCAGCGCGATCGGCGGGGGATTGCGTCGCTGGCGCTGACGACGGATTCATCGGCTTTGACCTCGATTGCGAATGATTACGGGTTCGGCGCGGTCTTCGCGCGGCAGGTGGAGGCGCTGGGCGTGCGCGGGGACGTGCTGGTGGGGATCTCCACGTCAGGGAACAGCGAGAATGTGATTGCCGCGCTGCGGGCGGCGCGAGCGCAGGGACTGGTGACGGTGGCGTTTACCGGGGCGGGCGGAGGCAAGGTGGCCGGGTTGGCGGACCATCTGTTTGCGGTCGCCTCGCGGGTGACGGCGCGGATCCAGGAGGCGCATATTCTGGCGGGACATATGCTGTGCGACTGGATCGAGCTGGATGCGGTTGGCGCGGAGGCTGCGATTGCGGGCTCGGCGAAGGGGGCGCGGTGATCGAGCAACTGCACGAGGTGATCCTGGAGATTGAGCAGCGATGGGCGGACAAGCGCCTGCTGGTGGTGGGCGACGTGATGCTGGACAAGTACATCTGGGGCGAGGTGAGCCGCATCTCGCCAGAGGCGCCAGTGCCGGTGGTGCGGGCTACGCACCGGCGCGAGCAGCCGGGCGGCGCAGCCAACGTGGCGATGAACATCAGCAAGCTGGGCGCGCAGGTGGAGGTGATTGGGTTTACCGGCGGCGACGACGGCGAACGGCTTTTGGCTGAGTGCCTGAGCGCGAATGGGATCGCGCCGCGATTCGTGGTGTCGGAAGGATTTCCGACGATTACGAAGCAGCGGATTCTGGGCGGACAGCAGCAGATGCTGCGGCTGGACAACGAGCGGACGGGCGCGCGGGCGCAGGGCGACTACGATCGGCTGCTGGAGAGCGTGCTGGCGCATCTGCCGGGCTGCGACGCGGTGGTGCTCTCCGACTACGCCAAGGGAGTGCTGACGGCTGAGGTCTGCCAGGCGGTGATCGAGGCGGCGCGAGGGCTGGATATTCCGGTGCTGGTCGATCCGAAGAACGCGGACTTCACTCGGTATCGGGGAGCGACGACCGTGTGCCCGAACGTGGGCGAGCTGGGCGCGGTGCTGCACATGGATGCGCGTGACTTGAAGCCGTTGCTGGAGGCGGCGGAGACGCTGGTGCAGAAGCTGGATCTGGAGTTCCTGACGGCGACGCTGGGCGATAAAGGGATTGCGCTGGTGCGGCCGGGGAATCGGTTTCTGGCGCCGGCGGTGGCAAGGCAGGTGTTCGATGTTTCAGGCGCGGGCGATACGGTGATCGCGGTGCTGGCGCTGTGCCTGGCTTCGAAGTTGAAGCCGGAGACGGCGGTGGGGCTGGCCAACGTTGCGGCGGGCATCGTGGTGGGCAAGGTGGGCACGGTGCCGGTGGAGAAGCATGAGCTGCTGGCGGCGCTGGCTCCGCAGATTGCGCTACATGCCGAAGACAAGGTGCTGAAGCGCGAGGAGCTGGTGCAACGGGTGGCGCTGTGGAAGGCGAACGGCGAGCGGGTGGTGTTCACCAACGGGTGCTTCGATTTGCTGCATATCGGGCACATCACGGTGCTGGAGCAGGCGCGGTGGTTCGGCGACCGGCTGATTGTGGCGATCAACAGCGATGCGTCGGTGCGCGCGCTGAAGGGGTCGAAGCGACCGATTGTGGGCGAGCGGGAACGGGCGCGGGTGCTGGCGGCGCTGGCGGCAGTGGACGCGGTGGTGGTGTTCGGCGAGGCGACACCGCTGGAGCTGATCGAGGCGACGCGGCCCGATGTGATTGTGAAGGGCGGCGACTACGGGGTGGATACGGTGGTTGGCGCTGCTGAGGTGATGAGCTGGGGCGGGCAGGTGAAGATTGTGCCGACGGTGGAGGGCTACTCGACGACGCAGCTGATTGCGAAGGGCGCGGGGAAGTAGCGCTTCGCGCCGTGCTCGACGCTTCGCGTGAGCACTTCGTGCGGTTCTCGACGCTGCGCGTGAGCACTTCGTGCCGTTCTCGACGCTTCGCGTGAAAGACCTGCTCAACACGCTGGTAACCCCCTCCCCCTCCCCCCCTACTTTTTTTGACAAAGTGTAGTTGATAAAGGGGTTACGGTTTTGTGTATATGATTTACCACAGTTGTCGGCGCTGAGGTGATTGGGGTTGCGGGTGAGTGTATACGATTTACCACACCCCTTTATTGGTGGTTTGAACGGAGTAACTAGAGTTAAGTGCGAAAGCCCGGCGCGATGGCCGGGCTTCTTTGTCTTACTCACTACTATCAGTATAGCAGGTTGACCATAACTCATCTGCATTTCTATTTCGTTGTGGGTCATGGAGTTAGGTGGTTTGGGGGTTTGACATGCGATTTTGCTGAGGTTCTTGGGGAAAGAAAAAGCTAATCACTGAGAACACAGGATTCTGTGGTGGTTCAACCCACATCTCAGAGGCGAGATGTGGGCACCCGCTTTTGGGGCGCCCGCACACGGTGACCTCAGCGGCTAAAGCCGCGGCGATTGTGCTGCGTTTACGGCACGGCTGAAGCCGTGCCCTTAACCAGACATACCAAGATGACTCAGCACCGGGAGGCGGGGGAACTTGAAGTTGCGGGGTTAGCGTGTCAAACTCGCAACAGCTTTGTTTTTCAGCAGGGTGGGGCGAGGCTTGGGCACGCAAGGCAGGGAAAACAACAGTTACAGCGCTTATGGGAACAGAGTGAGGCCAGGGAACTCTTAAAAGCTGTGCGAACGTAAATGCAGCCGAGCGGCATATAGCGAACCGAACAAATACGATTGCGCATCTGAATGTCACTTGATGGAGTATTGGAGCGTTCGCAGTGGCCATCTCCCGGTTGGACCAGCCCGCAGCGGTCGCACTGCCACGAGGGGTTATCGTTGGCGGGTCCGCGCTGAAGAAGAAGATCGTAAACACTTTCCTGATCGGCGTGCCGTTCGCGGGTTCCGTGGGCTGCCTGTTCTGGTTCCGCACGCATCCGATTCATGCCGTTGAAGTGGTGACGTTTATCGTCGGCTATTTTGTTATCGGCATGGGGACGGGGGTGGGATTTCACCGGTATTTTTCGCACAAGAGCTTTCTGACGCCTGCCTGGGTCGCGTATGTGCTGGGCGCTGCCGGATCGATGTCGTTCCAGAGCTCGCTGCTGGTCTGGATTACCGACCACCGGCGCCACCACGCGCAATCCGACCAGTGCGGCGACGCGCATAGTCCGATCGTGGATGGGCACTGTGACCACCCAGATTCGCTGAAGGGGCTATTTCATGCGCACATGGGATGGATGTTCGACGACACGGTTACCGACATCAACATCTACGGGCGCGACCTGGCACGCGATCCTATCATCCAGTTTTTCGACCGGACGCACTACGTGTGGCCGGTGCTGTCGCTGGCGCTGCCATGGGTGATTGGGTATGCCTTCGGCGGGCTGACGGACGCGTGGGGTTGCGTGCTGGCGGCGTGCCTGCGGACGATGCTGTTCCAGCACTCGGTGTGGGCGGTGAACTCGTTCGGGCACACCTTTGGGTACGAGAACTACAACATGCGGAACAACAGCAAGAACAATACGTTCCTTGCGTGGCTTACGTTCGGGGACGGTTACCACAACAACCATCACCGCTATCCGCGGTCGGCGTTCCATGGGTTGCTGAAGGGCGAACTGGATTTGAACGGGATCATCATTATGGGGCTGAGCAAGGTTGGGCTGGCGCGGAAGATCATTATTGCCGATCGGTATGTGGGGGAAAAGCCCAGCCCAGCCGGTGCGGACCTGGCTGACGTTTAGCTGAAGGATGGGCACGCGAGGGGGCTATATGTCGGGCCTTCAGCCCTCGGACATTCTCCCCATCCGTCACCTGCGGCTTCGCCCCAGGCTAGTATATGGCGCGCCTTCAGCGCTCAATCCCACATCTCAGAAAGAAGATGTGGGGCACGCGGTTCTGGAGCGATCCAAGGACAACTACTGAGATTCTGAGTTTCGCTCAGAATGATGACCTTCACCACCCAAGCGAAGCTTGGATGGGGCACCCGATTCTGGAGTGACGATCTTCACCCACCCAAGCGAAGCTTGGATGGGGCACCCGATTCTGGGGCGACCCAAAAGCAACTACTGAGATTCTGACCCTTCGACTGCGCTCAGGGTCAGAATGACGATCTTCACCCACCCAAGCGAAGCTTGGATGGGGCACCCGGATCATGGGCACCCGGAGTGCTATTCGAAGACGGGGGTGAGGAGGCGGACGAGCTGGTCGGGTTCGGCGAGGAAGGCGTCGTGGCCGTGGTTGGAGGCCATTTCGCGGTAGTCGCAGCGGGTTCCGGCGGCGCGGATGATGGCGGCGAGGGAGCGGACGTCTTCCGGCGGGAAGAGCCAGTCGGTGGAGATGCCGACCAGGGTGAGGTGGGCGGTGATGCGGGCGTAGGCGACGTAGGGGGTCTCGTGGGCGCGGACGGGATCGAAGATGTCCATGGTGCGGGTGATGGAGATGTAGGAGTTGGCGTCGAAGCGGGTGATGAAACTCTCGCCCTGGTAGTCGAGGTAGCCGGCGACGTCGAAGCGGCCGTTCTGCCCGGCGGAGGCTGAGATGAAGGGATTCTCGTCGCCGTAGCGGTTGGGCTTGCGGGCAAAGCGCTCTTCAAAGAGGGGCACGGACTTGTAGCTGACCATGCCGAGAGCGCGGGCGAGCGCGAGGCCGCCGGTGGGACCGTGGCCGGGCTGGTAGTAGCCGCCTTTCCATGCGGGATCGAGCATGATGGCCTGGCGCTGGAGGTGGTTGAGGCCGAGGCCCATGGCTCCGAGCGGGGCGACTCCGATGGCGATAACGCGGGCGACGCGGTCGGGGAAGAGGATAGCCCACTCGAGTACCTGCATGCCGCCGATGGAGGCACCGATGGCGAGCTTGAGGCGCGAGATGCCGAGGTGGTCGATGAGTTTGACCTGGGCGTTGACGATGTCGCGGATGCTGATGAGGGGGAAGGTGGGGCCGTAAAGCTTGCCGGTGGCGGGGTCGATGGAGCCGGGGCCGGTGGAACCGTAACAGGAGCCGAAGATGTTGATGCCGATGACGCAGTCGCGGGAGAGATCGAGCAGGCCGAGGTCGCCGGGCAGGAAGAGCTGTGGCCACCAGGTGCCTACCAGCGCGGAACCGGATAAGGCGTGACAAACCAGCACCGCGTTGGAGCGATCGGCGTTGAGCTGGCCGTAGACGGCGTAGTGGAGGGTGGGGTTGACGAGGATTTCGCCGGATTCAAGAGAGAGGGTTTCGTCGAGGACGAAGTCGCCTTCGAAGGAGGGCTCGGGGATTGGGATTGGATCTTCTTCGGTCATGGGTGGTGTCAGTTCTCAGTTGGCGATGCCGTTGGCGGCGAGGGAAGGTAAGTCACTCCTATTTCTTCTCCGCGCAAGATAGCCGCGATCAATAAATGTTTCGGATAAGGCCCGACGGCCCCTCGTTTCGTTTGCTTATCAAAGAGAACCAGCCGCCAAAGAATAGGAGAGCCTGTTGTTAGGTTATCTCCGAAGTCTATAAACACGCGCGCTTTCGCATCTTACCAGTTGTGCATGAGGCGGCTATTTCCGTACCACGTAAATGCGTATGCGAGAGGGTTTGTTTGAATGGGGGTGCTCCCCAAGCCTATCTGAAAATGGCCCAGATCGAGATCGCCTCTCAGACCATCGACGATCCATATCATGTTTCCGTAGAAACGCTCTCTTGCCGCCATTTCTTCTGGCGGCATCGGGGAATGTTGAAACTCCACGACCATACCGTGAGGGGTTTTCACGTCTGCAATATGAGTTTCGCCCGTTTCTGGATCAAGAGCGGAGATTTCTTGCCACGCTTTGGGAAAATTATCCTTCCATGCGCGATGCCACTCCGTCTCATTCTCCCACCACGGATCGCAGACTTCCCTCGACTTGTGTGCCCAATGCCAGATTCTTACCCTGCCGCATTTGGATATGACTTCTTCACCACAATGGGGACATTGCCCCGGTAGTTTGGGCTGTGGATCAGTCTTTTCATCGTTCACTAGGGCAAATCTCGTTCCGAACCGCCTTGACCGATATTCTGTTGCTCCGTTCGCGGCCAGGATGGCCTGGTCGAGGTCGGCGAGGATGTCGCGGATGTCTTCGGTGCCGATCGAGAGGTGTACGAGGCCGAAAGGGACGATCGGAAGTGGCGGAGTCGAAGGTGTGGCAGGTCCTTCGACTCCGCCGCTGAAGCGGCTCCGCTCAGGATGACGACGCGTGGGTTATAGGCGACTAGGGGGTGGCTCCATTTGCGGCCAGGATGGCCTGATCGAGGTCGGCGAGGATGTCGCGGATGTCCTCGGTGCCGACGGAGAGGCGGACGAGCTCAGGGGTGACGCCGGTATCGGCCTGCTCGGCCACGGTGAGTTGGGCGTGGGTGGTGGACGCAGGGTGGATGACGAGCGACTTGGAGTCGCCGAGATTGGCGAGGTGAGAGAAGAGCTTGAGCGAATTGATGAGCTTCTTGCCGGCTTCGTAGGGACTGCCGGCGGAGCCGCCCTTGATGCCGAAGGTGACGAGAGAGCTTTGGCCGGTGGGCATGTATTTCTGCGCGCGGGCGTAGTACTTGCTGGAGGGAAGGCCGGGATAGTTGACCCAGTCGACGCCGGGGTGGGACTCGAGGTGTTTGGCGGTCGCGAGGGCGTTCTGGGAGTGGCGCTCCATGCGCAGGTGGAGGGTTTCGAGGCCCTGGAGGAAGAGGAAGGAGTTGAAGGGGGACAAGGCGGCGCCGGTGTCGCGCAGGCCCTGGACGCGGGCTTTGAGGATGAAGGCGATGGGGCCGAAGGCTTCGACGTAGGAGAGGCCGTGGTAGGAGGGGTCGGGCTCGACGAAGTCCTTGAAGCGGCCGGAGGCTTTCCAGTCGAACTTGCCGGCGTCGACGATGACGCCGCCGATGGAGGTGCCGTGGCCGCCGATGAACTTGGTGGCGGAGTTGATGACGATGTCGGCGCCATGCTCGATGGGGCGGGTGAGGATGGGGGTTGCGACGGTGTTGTCGATGATGAGGGGCAGGCCGTGCTCGTGCGCGATGGCGGCTAGCTTTTCGATGTCGACGATGTCGAGCTTGGGGTTGCCGAGGGTTTCGGTGTAGAGGGCGCGGGTTTTGGAGTTGATGGCGGCGCGGATGGCGTCGAAGTCGTCGGCGTCGGCGAAGCGCACGGTGATGCCGAGCTTGGGGAGGGTGTAGTGGAAGAGGTTGTAAGTGCCGCCGTAGAGCGAGGTGGTGGAGACAATTTCTTCGCCGGCGTTGGCGATGGTGAGGATGGTGAGAGTTTCGGCGGCCTGGCCGGACGCGGTGGCGAGGGCGGCGACTCCGCCTTCGAGCGCGGCGACGCGCTTCTCGAAGACGTCGGTGGTGGGGTTCATGATGCGGGTGTAGATGTTGCCGAATTCCTGGAGGCCGAAGAGGCGGGCGGCGTGGTCGGAGTCGTTGAAGACGTAGGAGGTGGTCTGGTAGATGGGGACCGCGCGGGAGTTGGTGGCGGGGTCGGGGACCTGACCGGCGTGGAGGGCGAGGGTGGCTAGATGTTGTTTGGGAGTGGCGGCGTCTGACATTTACTGCTCCTTTTATGTGTGTGCTTTATGAGTGTAGTGAATTGAAGAGAAGTTGTGGGCGGCAATGAAAACGGCCCGCTTGCCATGGAGGCCGCGAGCCGTTTGGAACCTGGTGTCGATTGCGATTAGCGCATTCGAGCGTTCCCACACGTACCCGCGGGCCGGCTACACATGCACATGGCCATGGTGGGGGCGGAGGTGAGGGGGCAGTTCATTGAGAGAAGTATAGCAGGAGGGCCAGGCGAGGGATGCGGGATTGAGGACAAATACAGGGGTCCTTCGCTGCGCTCAGGATGACAGCATCTTTTGAGGGGCCCTCAAAGCGGATGGATGCGGGGCGGGGTGAGTTGGGTGGCGGTGGGATCGGCGCTGAGGGTTTGGAGGTGGGCGCGGATGTCATCGCAGAGGGGGGTGGTGGCGATGCCGCAGAAGTTGGGGGAGTGGGGCGAGAGTTTGCGGAGCGCGGCGGTGAGGAGGCGGGTGGCGCCCAGGGGGTTTGAGCGCTGGAGATGGTGGAAGGCGACGGTGACCTGGATGAGGCCTTGCAGGAAGGTCTTTTCGGGCTGCGGGGCGTGGAGCCAGACGGATTCCCAGGCTTCGTGGGCGGCGAAGAATTCTCCGGCGTTATAGTGGCGGAGGCCGTCGGCGAGGGGGCCGTGGGTCCAGTCGAAGGTCATGGGACGAGTATTCCCTTTGGGGCTGGATGGGATGAACAAAGTGGTTTTGGCATCCGCATGCAATGACCCCAGGGGCTAAAGCCCATTCAATTTTAGGGCGTCTTACGGCACGGCTGAAGCCGTGCCCTTAACGAGACGGATTTTTTCAGCTCCGATCAAGTGGTGAGGTTCTTGTGACAGGCGGCGCGGTTGAGGCGTGGGTGAACCGGAGATTTCTGGGTGGTTTGAACATGATATGGGTGGTCTGAACATGATATTTGATTCGGGAGGCGGCTGTGACGGAGCGCACTGTGGCTTGCGCGCGCGGGTAAGTATGATTGCAGCAAAGCGAATGCGGGTCGCAATCGATGCAGGTGCATTCTTGCGTGGCCCAGTGTGAGCATAGCGAATGCGGGTTGCGATCGATGCGGATGCATCTGTGCGTGGCCCAAGTGTGGCGAGTTGATGTGCAGGTTTGCCCTTTAGGGTAAGGAAAGAAGTTCTCGATGGCTTCCAGCTCTACGAATGACAGAGTTTTGAATAAGGTTTTGGCGCAGCGCGTGATGAGTGGGGAAGAGGCGGCGGCGCTGATCCAGCCGGGCTCGCAGATTGGGATGAGCGGGTTTACCGGGTCGGGTTACCCGAAGGCGGTGCCGATGGCGCTGGCACGCAAGGTTGCTGATGCGCACCTGCGCGGGGAGAAGTTCAAGGTAAATGTGTTTACCGGCGCGTCGACGGGGCCGGAACTGGACGGGGCGCTGGCGATGTCGGGTGCGATGCAACTGCGGACGCCGTATCAGTCCGATCCGATTACGAGGAAGCTGATCAACTCCGGCGACATGCAATACATCGACATGCACCTGAGCCATGTGGCGCAACTGGTGGAGTACGGGTTCCTGGGCAAGCTGGACCTGGCGATCATCGAGGTGACGGCGGTGCTGGAGGATGGGCGGGTGATTCCGAGCACATCGCTGGGCAATAACCAGACGTGGATTGAGTGTGCGGACAAGGTGATTCTGGAGGTGAATTCGGCGCAGCCGTTGGAGATCGAGGGGCTGCACGACGTGTATTACGGGCTGGGGCTGCCGCCGTTCCGGGAACCGATTCCACTGACCGAGCCGAGCCAGCGGATTGGAACGCCGTATTTGAAGATCCCGGTGGAGAAGGTGGTTGCCATTGTCTATACGGACTCGCCGGACCGTTCGACCGCGTTCAAGGCGCCGGACGAGACTTCGAAACGCATTGCCGGGCACATCCTGGAGTTTCTGGGCTGGGAGGTGAAGAAGGGACGGATTCCGCAGTCGCTGCTGCCGCTGCAGTCGGGGGTGGGGAACATTGCGAATGCGGTTCTATACGGGCTGATGGAAGGGCCGTTTGAGGGGATGACGGCGTACACCGAGGTGATCCAGGACGGGCTGGTGCGGCTGATGGAGTCGGGCAAGCTGCTGAGCGCATCGGCGACGGCGTTCTCGCTGAGCCCGGATATGGTTGCAGAGCTGATGCCGCAGATCGGCGCGTATCGCGACCGGATTGTGCTGCGTTCGCAGGAGCTTTCGAACAATCCCGGCATTATTCGGCGGCTGGGCGTGATTTCGATGAATGGGATGATTGAGGCAGACATTTATGGCAATGTGAACTCGACGCACATTATGGGATCGAGCATGATGAACGGGATTGGCGGCTCGGGCGATTTTGCGCGGAACGGGTTTATGTCGATCTTCATGGCTCCTTCGACGGCGCAGAAGGGGTGCATCTCGACGATTGTGCCGATGGTGAGCCATGTGGACCACACCGAGCACGATGTGAACGTGGTGGTGACGGAGCAGGGGCTAGCAGACCTGCGCGGACTCTCGCCAACGCAGCGGGCCAGGCTGGTGATTGAGAACTGCGCGCATCCGGATTATCGTGCGGCGCTGAAGGATTATTCGGAGCGGGCAACACGGCTTTCGTATGCGAAACATACGCCGCATCTGCTGACGGAGAGCTTGAGCTGGCATAGCCGGTATCTGCGGTGCGGGCATATGCTGCGGCAGGACGAGAATTAGGTTCGAGGTTCGAGGCGGTCGATTGCTGCCGCAATCGATAACCCACCCTAACGACGATGAAGCTGTCGTTAGGATGCGGCACCCGATTTGGTGGGGGCGCCTTATTTGTGGGGCGTCTGCGGGACCAGTTTGAGTTTGAGGGTGTACTGGGTGAGGAGTTCGACGGACTGGACCGCTGTGGGTGCGTCGGGCTTGGGTTCGTGGCCGGGCTCGAAGAAGATGGGGGCGTTGGCGCGGAGGGGGTAGATGGAGAGTTGCAGGGTGGGGTTGGCCTGGAGTTGCGGGGTGAAGCGGCTGAGGCCTACGAGCCAGGGGCGGTTGTCGGCGAAGTTGTCGTCGAGGAGATGGTCTTTCCCGTCGATGGGGACGGAGAGGCGGGCGACGTCGCCGGTGTAGGTGATGCGGAGGAAGTGCTGCTCGGCGGGGGTGTCGGTGAGGGCGGATTTGGGGATGGGGATGGAGTAGGTGGCGGCGCGGGACCAGTCGGCGTCAGTGGGTGCGGCGGCGACGACGCGGGGGCGCGAGGAGGGTTTGAAGTCGGCGGGGAGTGGGGCGGGGGACGAGGCGGGTTTGATTTGTGTGGTGTTGAGCTCGATCACGGCTGGTCTTCCGTCCCGGAGTGAGGCCAATTGGCCGCCCTCGGGCAGTTGACGAATATTAGCCGATCGATCAAGTGGCGTCAGACGCGCGTCGCTTGGGATGAGATCTGCGTTGAACAGGTTCACGCCGAGACGCTGGAGTACGGCGGTATTGCCGTCGATGAATACCTGGGGATCTTCGCTCCAGAAGAGATGCTTCTTACCTCCGGCAACGATCCTCCAACTGTGCTCGGCGGCGTCCTGCGAGAGCAGGTAAATTATGACTGTTTTTCCGTTTGGCAGAATGAAACGCAGGGGCGGCTTGTTTGGGTCAGTTCTTAGATAGCTGATCCCGATAGCGCCGTCGTGGCGTTCAACTTGGTTCCAACTCGCCTCCGGGTCGCTTTTGAGGTTGAACCGGAGGCCGGGAACATCGTCTACGACGAAATCGACTGGCATGTTGCCTTCTGCGAAGAAAACGTAGATCGGCGCGGCTTTGGTGCCGAGGATGGCGAGGGGTTGGGCGGTGGCATAGCGGAGGTGGAGGCCGCTGAGGTCCATGTTGAAGGGCCAGACGAAGTAGGCGTCGGCGGGGAGGGTGATGGGCTTGCTGGGGAGGGTTACGGATTTGTCGCCCGGGAGCTTGATGGTGACCTGGAAGTTTTCGCGGGCGGGCATGGAGTAGTCGCGGACGTGGTTGTTGACGAAGAGGAAGCCGCTCGAGCCGGAGGTGCGGGAGGCGACGCGCGGGACGGTGAGGTCGCGTGCGTTGGCGGGGAGGACGTTGGGCGCGTGCGGCTGCATGGGGGCGAGGATGGGGCCGAAGTCGTTGAGGAAGTAGTTCCAGGTTTTGAGCTTGAGGAGGGATTCGCGCTCGTCGCCGAACTCGCCGATGGGGGCTTCGAAGTCGTAGGTTTTTTGCGGGAGGTCGTTAGCGTAGTGGGTGGCGAGGGACTCCTGGAGGGTGGTGAGTTTGCCGTCGGGATTCTCGCCGCCGTGGAAGACGTAAGTGCCGTAGAGGTTGACGCCGGAGCCGAGCATGACGGGCATCATGGCGGCGATGTCGTCGGCGGAAACGATGGGGCGGCGATGGTAGGTGACTTGCATGCCGCCGCCCATTTCGGCGGTCATGAAGGGAGTGTCGCGGGTGAAGTTGGCGGCGTTGCCGGTGGGCTGCTGGCCGCCGATAGCTCCCATGTCGCCGGTGACGCGGCTGCCGAAGCGGAAGTTGTAGACCTCTGAGGGTGGGAGCTGGTTGATCGATGCGTCCCAGGGGGCGTCGGGATAGCCGCCGTAGACGGGCAGGACGTCGCCATGGGGGATGGAGGCTCCGTCCCAGCCGGTGACGGTGTAGAAGGGCACGCGCAGGCCGGCGGTGCGAGCGAGTTCCTTGAGCTTGAGGATGTGGGCGGTGCCGCGAGTGGGACCGCTGCCGCGGTATTCGTTTTCAAGCTGAATGGCGATGACGGGGCCGCCTTCGGACCACATGAGGCCTTTGAGTTGGGCGGCGATCTGCTGGTAGTAGAGGTCGACGTAGTGGAGGTAGGTGGGGTCGTTGGAGCGGGTCTGGTTGGTTTTGGTCAGGAGCCAGTCGGGAAAGCCGCCGTTGCGGACTTCGGCGTGCGACCAGGGGCCGATGCGGGGGACGACGTACATGCCGTGCCTGGCACAGAGTTCGACGAAGTGGCGGAGGTCCTTCTGGCCGGACCAGTCCCATTGGTCTTCGACTTCTTCGTGGTGGATCCAGATGATGTAAGCGGAGACGATCTGGACGCCGGCGGATTTCATCTTGAGGATTTCGGTCTCCCATTCGGCTTCGGGGACGCGGGAGTAGTGCATCTCGCCCATGACGGGGAGCCAGGGTTTGCCATCGAGGGTGAGGTATTCGGCGTTGAGCGAGAGGACGTGGCCAGAGGGGGAGCTAGCGTCGGCGGGGTCGTAGGTGTAGTTTGCGGGACCGGGGGCGGAGGTTGCGGCGGAGGCGTCGATGACGAGGGGCTGCGGCGCGGGGGTTTGTGCGGAGAGCGGGGCGGCGGAGCACAGGACGGCGAACGCTGCGGAGAGGATGGTCAGCGCGGGCTTTGAATTCATCGGGTTGCTCATGGCAGCCATGCTCGCAGGTAGAGGCGGGGGCCGCAAGTGGGAAGGTGGATGTGGTCGGACCGCCTTGACAAGGCGGTGGGGGCGAACCTAGTGTTTCGAGTTGCGATTTGTTTCTCTCTGGGAACAAATTCAAACGTCGAAATTGGAGTCGTCCCGCCATGGTCCTCACGATCAGGAGAGTTTCGTCCGCCTGCCTGCTAGTCTTTTTTGCGCTTGCTGCGAAAGGGCAGGCGCCACCTGCGACACCAGCACCGACGGCGCCGGCAACGCCGGGAATGAGGCAGGCGCCAACGGGGCCTCCGGCGGAGAATCCGATTGCCGGGATTCCGGTGAACTACCACGAAGACAAGGTGGGGACGTACACGCTGACCGATCCGCTGAAGCTGGACAACGGCAAGGAAGTGAAGGACGCAAAGACGTGGTGGAACGTGCGGCGGCCGGAGATCCTGAAGATCTTCGAGACGCAGCAGTATGGCGTGATGCCGGGACGGCCGGCGGACGAGAGCTTCGAGGTGACGGACAGTGGAACGCCGGCGCTGGGTGGCAAGGCGATTCGCAAGCAGGTGACGATTCATTTTTCGAAGGACCCGACGTGGCCGGTGATTCATCTGCTGGAGTACATTCCGGCGAATGCCAAGAAGCCGGTGCCGATGTACTTCGACATCAACTTTGGTTCGGTGCAGGCGGCGGTGGATGATCCGGGGATCACGCCGCAGAAGGTACGCGATCCGAAGACGAATGAGTTGGTGGCTCCTCCGCCTCCTGGAGGCCGCGGCTTTGGGAAGATCGACGTTGGGGTGTTTCTCGATGCGGGCATTGGCGTTGCTACCTACAACTATGCTGAGCTCGATCCCGATACGTTGACCGGCTTCGCGCATGGGATTCGCGCGAAGTATTTGAAGCCGGGGCAGACGGAGCGCGCGCCGGAGGACTGGGGATCGATCTCGGCGTGGGCGTGGGGGATGAGCCGGGTTGAGGATTATTTTGAGACGGACAAGCAGGTGGATGCCAAGCGGGTTGCGATCCACGGGGTTTCCCGGCTGGGCAAGACGGTGACCTGGGCGGGCGCATATGACCAGCGGTTCGCGGCGGTGATCGCCAGCTGCGGCGGCGAAGGCGGGGCGGCGCTGAGCCACCGCGACTACGGCGAGACGATTGCGCATCTGACGGCGCCGACGCGCTTTCCGTACCAGTTTGCGGCGAACTACGCGAAGTATGGTGGTTTCCCGGATTCGGCGCCGTTCGACGCGCACATGCTGCTGGCGCTGATTGCGCCGCGTCCGGTGCTGCTGCAGACGGGGTCGACGGACTACTGGAGCGATCCCAAGGGCGAGTTTCTGGCTGCGGTTGCCGCGGGGCCGGTGTACAAGTTGCTGGGTAAGCAGGACCTGGGAACCGATGTGTGGCCGGCGGCGAAGGTGCCGCTGTTCTCGAATGGGCTGAACTACTACATGCATGATGGGCCGCACGGGATGGTGCCGACGGATTACGACATTTACGTTCAGTTTCTGAAAGCGCAGTTCCGCCTGGAGTAGTAGTGCGGAAGAGTATTGAGAGAGGGACTTGTCGCCACCATGAGCAGCCCGGGGCTACAGAGGATGCTGAAAGGCGGTTAGCAACTCGAAGACTGACCTCAGCGGCTAAAGCCGAATTGCAGATGCGACTCTTACGGCACGGATAAATCCGTGCCCTTAACGAGAATGAGCACGCTGGAGAACCGAATGACACGCACGAGCAAAGTTGCCCTGTTGATCCTTCCTGTTACCGCGATTCTGATTGCCGTTGGCGGGGCCATTGCCCAGAGCGCGCCGGCAGCACCAGCGCCGACGGACGCGCTGGTGAAGGGATTTGTGACGCCGCCGGACTCGGCCAAGCCGAGGACGTGGTGGCACTGGACGAATGGGAATGTGACGGAGACGGGCATCACCAAGGACATTGAGTGGATGAAGCGGGTGGGGATCGGCGGCTTCCAACTGGTGGATGTGGCGTCGGGCAATGGGCAGGTGGTGGAACCGAAGATCAACTTCGGCACGCCGGAGTGGTACCACGCGGTGCTGCACTCGGCACAACTGGCGAAGGAAAACAATCTGGAGATGTCGATCTTCAGTTGCGCGGGATGGAGCGAGGCGGGCGGGCCGTGGGTGACGCAGCAGATGGCAATGAAACGGCTGGTGTGGAGCGAGACGGATGTGGCGGGGCCGGTGAAGTTTGGAGACAAACTGGCGGAGCCACCGTCGAAGGAAGGGTCGGTGCGGGATTCGACCGCGGGCGGAACGGCCAGCGATCCTCCTTTCTACCGGGACAGCGTGGTGATTGCGTATCGCACGCCGGCGGACGAGATGCCGATGACGATGCTGCACCCGAAGGTGACGTCGAGCGGCGGGCCGGTGGATGACAAAGCTCTGCTGGACGACAGTCTGAATACGGCAGTGACGATTTCTCCTGCTAAGGAAGGCGGGCCGGCGTGGCTGCAGTACGAGTTTGAGCAGCCGTTTACGGCGCGGGCTTTGTCGCTCGGTTCGCGTGGAGTGACCCCGATCGGGAAGATCCTGGCGAGCGATGATGGGGTGAACTTCCGCACGATCGAGGATATGCCGGGGCCGCAGGGGTATCATGGCGCGTCGATCAGGACGTTTGCCTTTCCGGCGGTGACGGCGAAGTTCTTCCGTATCGAGTTCGACCGCCGGGGCCTGTCGCCGGCGGAGGTGATCACCGGCGAGGACGATAAAGCGGCGCCACGCGGCGGCTTCGCGGCTGGGCCTCCAAGCTTTGGGGTCAGCGAAGCGATCTTCTATTCCGATGCGCGCGTGAACCGCTGGGAGGACAAGGGCGCATTCGGAAGTTTGATGGACGTGTACGACGTGGTGCCGACGCCGGGAGCGCCGGCAACGGCCGAGATTTCGCGGAGCAATGTTGTGGACCTGACGGGCAAGATGGATGCCGATGGGACACTGCACTGGGACGTGCCGGAGGGGCACTGGACGATTTTGCGGATGGGCTACTCGCTGACCGGCGCGAGGAATCGGCCATCGGTGCCAGCGGGCAGCGGACTTGAGGTGGACAAGCTGAATTCGAAGTACGTTCAGCAGTACTTCAATGGCTACATGGACCCGATGAAGAAGTATCTCGGCGATCTGATCGGCACGACCACCCGCTACATGACGATGGATAGCTGGGAAGCCGGCATGCAGAACTGGACCGACGACATGATCACCCAGTTCAAGAACCGGCGCGGCTATGATCCGACGCCGTATCTGCCGGTGCTGGCGGGGCGCGTGGTGGACAACGCCGATGTCAGCGACCGCTTCCTGTGGGACTTCCGGCGCACGCTCGCGGACCTGTACGCGGGCGCGTTTTACGGCACCATGGACAGTGAGTTGCACAAGCTGGGCATGGGGGCTTATTCCGAGGCGTCGGGTGTGGCACTGGAGATTCCTGAAGATACACTGCTGAACAAGAGCCACATCGATATTCCGATGGCGGAGTTCTGGGTGCATGCGCTGCATCCGGACTCAGAGTATTACGTGGATGTGCGGGGCGCATCCTCAACCTCCCACGTCTATGGCAAGCGGTTGACGGCCACCGAGACCTTTACCGGAGGCGGATACGAGGCGCCCTACACGCTGAAGAAGATCGCGGATTACTGGTTCACCCAGGGTGTGAACCGGATCGTCTTCCACACGTCGGCGGAGCAGCCGTTGGATACCAAGCCCGGCAACACCATGGTGGGGACGCACATCAACCGCAACATTACGTGGGCGGAGTTGGCTAAGCCGTTCATGACCTATATGGCGCGGGTGCAGTACATGTTGCAGCAGGGCGATCCGACGGGAGATATTGCATATCTTCTGCCGGAGGGTGCGCCATCGACGATGCCGTTCTGGGGCGATGGACTGCAGCCTGCGGTGCCCGCGGGATACGACTACGACGTGATGAATACGGATGTGCTGCTGAATCGCACCAGCGTGGCGGCGGATGGGCGCATCCATGTTGGCGGTACAGCGGAGATGCCGGACGGGATGAACTATCGCGTGCTGGTGCTGCCGCCGACAACGCAAATGACACCAGAAGTTGCGCGCAAGCTGCATGAACTGGTGGCGGCGGGTGCGACCATCATGGGAGCACGTCCTACGGCATCGCCGAGCCTGCTGCATGGCGCCGACGCGGATGCGCAGGTACAAAGCCTTGCCACCGATCTGTGGGGCAGCATGGACGGCGTGACCCTGTGCGAGCACCCCTTCGGCAAGGGGATGACTTACTGGGGATTGACGCTGGATGAGGTTCTGCACCGTGTGGGCGCCTCGCCGGACTTCAAGGGGTCGGGTTCACTGGATTTTCCGCCGGCGTGGGTGCATCGGCATACGGCGGACGCGGACATTTATTTTGTGGTGAACCAGGCGGATGAGCCGGTGCATCTGAACGCGCGTTTCCGGGTGAGTGGAAAAGATGTTCAGGTTTGGCGGCCGATGGACGCTACGATGACCGGCAACAAGCCGGGAGACACGGCTGGATATTCGACGCTGGTGAATATGCCGGACCGCTCGGGGAACCACCAGCCGGGGATCGGGCCTGCACTTTACACGGCGCCGGGAGGGTTTACGGAGGTCCCGCTGGACCTGGCGGAGCGCGAGAGCGTGTTTGTGGTCTTCCGCAATGCGGCGGCTACGCCTGCGCGGACGGCGTCGACGCCGGTGGAGACGAAGCTGACTACGCTGAGCGGGCCTTGGACGCTGAGCTTCCCGCCGAACTGGGGCGCGCCGGCGAGCGTGCAGATGACGAAGCTGACGTCGTGGACGGATAGCGCGGTTGACGGGGTGAAGTACTTCTCCGGCACTGCGACTTACAGCAAGACAGTGATGGCTCCGGCGACGTGGTTTAAGCCGGGGCAGCATGTGTGGATCGATCTGGGGAAGGTGCGCGACCTGGCCGAGGTGAAGGTGAATGGCAAGCCCGCGGGACTGGTGTGGGCCCCGCCGTACCGCGTGGACGTGACCGGTGCGCTGAAGCCGGGCGTGAATAAGTTGGAGATCGCAGTGACGAACGAGTGGACCAATCGCATAGCAGGCGATCGTTTGCTGCCGGCGGATAAGCATATCCTGGCGACGCCGGCTGCTCCGGGACGTCCGGGCGGCGCTGGTGGTGGAGGAGGCGGAGGCTTCGGACCGCCTGTGCAGGCGCCACCGGAGTCAGGACTGTTTGGCGATGTGACGTTCGTCGCCACGCGAAATCCATAGCGCTGCAGCGCATGGTGGAGGATTGAGAGCGCAGGGAAAGCGGTTGCGGCGCGGGGTTGCGCAGGAACAATTTCAAATGAGATAGTGGTGTGCGTTTCTAGCGAGGTCACTGAAGTGGTGCGCTCCCGTTTCGTTGGTTTGTTACTCTCGCTTGCGCTGGTGCTGCCGGCCGGTGCGCGGGCCCAAGACTCCGGGCAGACTCCGGCTGCAAATCCGGGACTGCGACAGGCGAGGCCGGGCGGAGGACTGGCGCCGACGCGGGCGGAGAGCCGCTACCCGCGTAACTCCGGCGGGCGGCCTGTACACAATGAGGAGGAGCGCGCCAGCTATTGGAAGACAGTGCGGGTGCCGTACAACCAGGCCGGGCTGACGCCGCGCGAACGGCAGATGGTGGCGAAGCTGGCCGATGCGTGCCGCCTGCTGGACCAGGTCTACTGGCAGCAGAGCGACCTGGGCGGCTACTGGATGTATCACACGACGCAGAGCGTCGCGCTGGAGAAGCTGTTCGCGATCAATGGGAGCAGGTGGGACCTGATCGATAACAATTTCCCGGTGACCGGCGAAGAGCCGCTGGTTCCGGGGCGGGAGTTGTACCCGTTTGGACTGACGCGAACAGGAGTGGAGCAATATGTGGCGGCGCACCCGGAGGAAAGGGCTGCGATCTATAGCCCGTGGACGGTGGTCCGCTCGGCGCCGCTGGACCTGGACCCGAAGCTGAGCCAGCCGGTGGTGAGCGGAGTGCCGGCGAAGCTGTATACGTATCCCTACCACGTGGCGTATGCGCAGTGGGTGAAGCCGATGGCGGAGGACCTGCGCGCGGCGGCGAAGCTGAGTCCTGATGCGGCGTTTGCGCATTATCTGAATCTGCGCGCGGATGCGTTGCTCTCGGACGACTACTATTCGAGCGATGTGGCGTGGCTCGATCTGAAGGACCCGAAGGTCGACGTGATTTTCGCGCCGTATGAGGTGTACCTGGATGGTCTGATGGGGGTGAAGACTTCGTATGGCGCGGCCATATTGATCCGCAACGATGCGGAGAGCCGGAAGCTGGCGATGTATCAGCAGCAGGAGGCGGCGATGCAGCAGGCGCTGCCGGTGGCGGCTGAGGACAGGCCGTCGAAGGCAGGCTTTGCGACGCCGATGGAGGTGGCGGATGCGCCGCTGCGCGCGGGCGATCTGCGCTACGGGTACCAGGCGGTCGCTGACAATCTGCCTAACGATGCGCGGATCCATGCGGAGAAGGGATCGAAGAAGATCTTCTTCAAGAATTTCTTGGACCTGCGGGTGGAGAACGTGATTCTGCCGATCGCAGGCAAGATGCTGGCGCCGGCGCAGGCGAAGGATGTGAGCGGCGAAGGCTACCTGACGGGCGTGATCCTGCACGAGATTTCGCATGGTCTGGGGCCGGCCTACGCGCACGTTGGCGGCAAGCAGGTGAATATCAACGAAGCGATCGGGCCGGCGTACAGCGGGCTGGAAGAGGCCAAGGCGGACGTGACCGGCATCTACCTGGCGAAGTGGCTGATCGACCAGAAACTGCTGCCGGCAAGTGAGCTGAACGGCATCTACGGATCGTACGTGGCGGGGATTCTGCGGACGCTGAGATTCGGTACCGGCGAGTCGCACGGGCGGGCGATGATGATGGAGTTCAACTACCTGGTGGAACATGGCGTGTTGCAGCAGGGCGGCGACGGGCGGTACACCGTCGATTACGCCGCCATGCCTGCGGCGATTGCGGGGCTGGACGAGAAGCTGCTGCTGTTTGAGGCGAACGGCGACCGCGCGGGGGTGGAGGCGTGGTTCGCGAAGTACGACGTGATGCCTGCGGCGTTGACCCAAGCCCTGGATGCGACGAAGGGCATTCCGGTGGACGTTACGCCGGACTTTGAGCTCTCCCAAGGAGTGCGGCCATGAGGATTCGACTGGCTCTTATTTTTGTGTGCGCTGCTGCTCTTGTTGCTGTACCGATGCCGGCGCAGCAGAAGCTGACGCTGCACCATCACGATGCGGCGCACCAGGTTGCGGGGACGATTATTATTCCGGCGGCGGACTTCCTGACGACGATTCCAGCGGGCGACTCGAACGATGGACGTTTTCCGGCGGGGACGTGGTTCTTCAATAACTCGACCGTGAACATGAGCGTCGCGGATGACTTGACGACGACCGAGCCGGTGAAGGAAGCGGGCGTCTATCACCTGTTTGTGCGCAGCATCGGCACGGCGACCAGCTCGTTCAAAGTGAAGATCGATGGCAAGGAGGATGCGGGCACCTACGGCACGGGTGAGCTGAAGTGGGTGCGCGGGGGCGACTTTACGCTGAAGCCGGGAAACATCGAGGTGCGGCTGACGGCGATTACTCCGCGGCCTTCGATCAACGTGCTGGTGCTGACGAAGAATGCGGATTTCAAAGAGGACGATCTGAAGGCGCTGGAGCTGCCGCCGGAGGTGAAGCTGCTGCACGAGTACACGATTGCGGGCTCGAACATTGTGAAGTTTGGCGATGTGGACGGCAGCGGCAAGTACGCGATTGTCGATATCACCAATAATTATTCGGTAATTGTGTACGCGAATGACGGGCATGAGCTGTGGCGCTGGACGGCCCCGCCGACGACCGCGGGCGATCCGCGCGGCAATGAGGCTGCGGGCATTCTGTGGGACTTCCACCACACCGGGCGCGACGAACTGGCGCACTGGCGCGAGAGCGCTGACGGGAAAGAGTGGCTGGTGCTGGCGGACGGACGCACGGGGGTGGTCATCAAGCAGGTGCCGTGGCCCGCGCCGGCGCTGCCGCACGTGGACAACAACTACCGCATGGCAGTGGCGAAGTTCCACAAGGAGTCGGATGGGCCGGACACGCTGCTGGTACTGGCGGACACCGGGGGATGGATTGGACTGACGGCGTATGACAAGGACCTGAATCTGCTGTGGCAGCACGCCGAGTTGCGTGCGAAGGATTACTTTGGCCACTACATCTATCCGTACGACGTGAACGGCGACGGTGTGGATGAGGTGACGATCAGCCACCTATGTCTCGATGCGAACGGGAAAGAAGTGTGGAACAACGCGAAGTACTTTGAGGACGACCACGACCACATGGATGCGCTGGAGTTCTTCGACATCAACGGCGACGGCAAGCCGGAGCTGCTGGTAGGGCAGAGCGACGTGGGGACGCTGGCGTACAACGCGCAAACCGGCGCGATGCTGTGGCAGAACCTGAGCGACCATTCGCAGCAGATCACGGCGGGCTACATTCTGGGCGATTCGAAGACGCCGCAGGTGGTGACGAACGGGCGGGTTTATGGGCCGGCGCGGCCGGCAGGCGGGCAACCGGGCCTGCGGCCTGCGGCGGCGGGAGGAGGCGCACAGGCAGGAGGACCGGGCGCGCCGGGAGCGGGAGCTGCGGCTGGCGGGCGCGGTGGTGGCGGAGGTTTTCGCGGTGGGGCGGCGACGGCCCCGGGTGAGATCGGGGTGGGCGGCGGCGGATTGGGCGCGTGGCTCTACTGGTTCGATAACCAGGGACGCCTGCTGGAGACGTGGCCGGCGCATCCGCTGAACGGCAACCCCAACTTTGTGCGTGGCGACTGGTACGGCAACGGCAAACGCACCTTCTTCTGGTTCCACTACAAGCTGGAGCCGGATGGGAACGCGACCCTGTTCTTCAAGGGCGAGGCGTACCACATGTTCGACTTCGACCACACCGGCGCGGACCAGGTGATTACGCTGGAAGGTGGCGGCGGGGGTCCGGGTGGTGGCGGCGGGCAGATTCTGCGGGTGTATGGCAATGCCAATATCACGCCGCATCCGAAGCCGTGTGATGCGGATTGCCGGAAGCTGATCGCCAACCACACGCATTATTGAGGCCGGAGATGGATGAGGAGCTACCGGACTCTGTTGAGGCACCGGAGCATCGTCACTGGCGCAAAGTCCCAGGAACTTTACGAGGAACTATGTCCAATAAGAATCGTCTCTCCCGCCGCAATTTCATCACTCTGACCGGGGCCACGGCTGCGTATGCGGCAGGCTCAAGCTATCGGCTCTATGCAGCTCCGACGCCGGCCGTGACTCCGCTGCCTGGAGTTCAATCGCTCGCCGGTGAATGGCGCTTCGCGCTCGACTGCGACGATGTTGGCGTGAAGGAGGCGTGGTTCTCCAGGGACCTGGCTGCCAACACTCGTATTACACTGCCGGGAATCTTGCAGACGCAGGGGTACGGCGACGACATTACGGCGGAGACGCAGTTTATCGCTGCGCTGCCGCGCGATATGGCGTGGTACAAGCTGCCGCAATACGCGGAGTACACCAAGCCGGGACACGTTTTGGTGCCGTATCTTTCGCAGCCGGTGAAGCACTACCTCGGCGTCGCCTGGTATCAGCGCGACATCGAGATTCCAGCGGCGTGGAATGGGAAGCGCGTGGGCCTGACGCTGGAGCGGACGCGCTGGGTGACGACGGTTTACGTCGACGATAAGGAGATGGGAAGCTGCCGCTCGCTGGTGGCACCGCACGATTGCGATCTCGGTGTGCTGACGCCGGGGCGGCATAGACTCACCATCTGCGTGGACAACAGGATGCAGCAGCCGCCCTACCGCTACGACGCCCACTCGGTGTCGGACGCGGAAGGCAGTACGTGGAACGGCATCGTGGGCAGAATTGAACTGGCCGCGACGAGCCCGGTGTGGATTGACGACGCGCAGGTATTTCCAAGCGTGGAGAAGAAATCGGCACAGATCAAAGTGCGCATCGGGAATGTGACCGGGAACGCGGGCTCCGGGACACTGTCAGTGGGTTTGACGAAGGTGCCGGTTACATGGGACGTGAGCGGAGGAGATGCGACGATTGATGTTGCGCTGCCTGGTGCGACTCCCTGGAGCGAGTTCACGCCGGTGCTGCAGCACTTGACCGTGAAGCTGGCGGGAACATCGGCGGACGACCGCCGCGAGGTCACGTTTGGCCTGCGCGAGATCAAGTCTGAAGGCAAGCAGATCCGCCTGAACGGAGAGCTCTTCAACCTTCGGGCTACGCACGACGGGGGCGGTTTTCCGCTGACCGGCTATCCTGCCACCGATGTGGCTACATGGAAGCGCATCGTGTCCATCTGCAAGGCCTGGGGGCTGAACGGGATCCGCTTCCACTCATGGTGCCCGCCCGATGCGGCGTTCACTGCCGGCGACGAGCTGGGCTTCTACTTCCAGCCGGAGTGCGGGATGTGGAGCAACTTCGATAGTGGAGGCAAGATGCTGGCCGTGCTGAACGACGAGACGGCGCGCCTGCTGAAGGCCTACGGCAACCATCCTTCGTTTGTGATGCTGGACGCAACCAACGAACCCGCCGGCAGCTATCAAACGCAGCTCCCGGGGTGGGACAAGCAATGGCACGACGCGGACCCACGCCGCCTCTACGGCGATGGTACGGGCCGGCCCGCGGGGCCTCCCCTGGTCCGTCCGGCCGCGCCGGGGCAGCCTGCACCGGCGGCGGCGCCGTTTACGTACACCGCGGGCTATAACGTGACCGGAGGCCGCGGCGCTTCCGGCTGGTTCGGCGCCGACTACGAGAGGACGCTGTCGCGCTTTCCCATCCCGGTGATTGGGCACGAGGTTGGGCAGTGGTGCGCCTATCCCGATTTTGACGTGATCAAGAAGTTCTATGGGCCGAACACTACGTTTGCGGGAGCGCCAGAACCTGTTAAGGTGCCGTACATGATTCCCGGCAACTACGAGATCATGCGCGATTCCGCTAAAGAACATGGCTTGCTCGGAAGGAATAAAGAGTTCGCGCACGCGTCCGGCCGGTTCCAGGTGGCGTGCTACAAGGAAGAGATTGAGGCCAGCCTGCGCACGCCCAGCTACAGCGGCTTCGAGATCCTGGACCTGCACGATTATCTGGGGCAGGGTGGCGCGCTGATTGGGATGCTGGATGCTTTCTGGGAGACCAAGGGGTACGCCGGGCCTACTGAATTTCGGCAGTGGAACAACACCACCGTTCCACTGTCGCGCTTTAAAGACCGCGCCTACACTACCGCCGATACGTTCACCTCGGACATTGAAGTTGCGCACTTCGGCGCGGCACCATTTGCTAACGCAACTTCGAATTGGAGCATCGTTACGCCCGGAGGAAAAGTGGTGGCCAGCGGCAGCTTCCCGGCGCGCGCCATCCCGCGCGGCAAAGGGACTCCGCTGGGCAAGGTCTCCGTGGAACTGGCGAAGCTGCCCGCACCGGCCCAATACAAGCTGGTGGTGGAGCTCCACGGCGGCGGCGGCAGCTTCAAGAACGACTGGAACTTCTGGGTCTATCCAGAGAAAGTCGAGGCGCCTGTGCCGGCGGATGTTCTGCTGACTTCGAAGTGGCCGGAGGCGGAGGCGCGCCTGGCTGCGGGCGGCAAGGTACTTTTCCTACCCAAGGGCGCAGACCTGGACTCGACCGATCCGAGGTTCACGTCACTGCCGATTTTCTGGAACCACCTGATGAATCCGAACGGCACTACGATGCTGGGATCGTGGAACGATACCAAGCACCCGGCGCTGGCGGGCTTTCCCACTGAGGCGAACTGCGACTGGCAATGGATCGACATCACGAACAACACGCGGGCGCTGAATATCGACACGCTGCCCAAAGCTCTGCAGCCGATCGTTCAACCCATCGATGACTGGAACCGGAATCTGAAGCTTGCGCTGCTGTACGAGTGCAGCGTGGGGAGTGGCAAGTTGATGGTGTGCAGCATTGATCTGGATGCGACGCGGCCGGGCACCCCATCGCTGCGGCGGTCGATTCTGGACTATATGGCGTCGGCGAGGTTCAAGCCTGCGGTGGCGGTGAGTGTTGCGGACCTGCGGGCACACTGGTTCTCGCTCGACCCGAATCATGTCGATCCAGGGGCGTCGAAGCCGGCTGCGCCTTCGTCGCCCGACCTGGTGGACCCAGGTCAGATTCGGCGGCCACCGAGCCAGTAGGGCGCGGTAAAGCGACACGGCCCTGACGATTGCCAGGGCCGCGTGCGGTGCGGGTGATCGAAGGCGATGGGTTAGACCTTGGCCTCGACGATGGCGGGCTCGGAGGAGTTTGCGACTCCGCTGCCCTTGGTGTCGGTGGGCTTGCGGATGTCGATGCCACCCTTGAAGTAGGCGCCATCCTCGATGGAGATGCGGGCGGCGGCTACGTTTCCGGTGAGGGAGCCTTCGCTGCGGATGTCGACGCGGTCGCTGGCGGTCATGTCGCCGCGCACCTTGCCGAGCACCACCACTTCGCGGGCGGTGATGTTGGCCGCGACCTGGCCGTTGCGGCCGACGGTGACGCGGTTGCCCGGCAGACTGATGGTGCCTTCGACGCGGCCGTCGATGTAGAGTGACTCCGATCCGGTGACTTCGCCCTTGACGAAGAGCGACTTGCCGATGGTGGCCTGTTCGCTGCTGCCGGGGATGGCAACGGGGGTGTTGCCTGCGGCCGGTCTTGGGGTGGCGTCATAGGCGGTCGGGGTCGAGGCCGGGGGAGCGGGACGAGCGGGCTCAGGGGTTGAGGGGGAGTTTGGTCCAGCCTGATTCGGTTTCCACATGATTCGATTGTTTCCTTTCGTGATTGCTGAATGGTTCGTGCGGTTTCTGGGTCCGGTGACGCCCCGGCTCTCGTCCGTGCCGGCGTCAGCCGCAATGTCCAGGCAGTTTCACAAATTACTGCAGCCTGCGGAATATTGTGAACGCAATTTTCCGTCAGAAAAACCGCTCAAGCTTATTTTGCTGCGGGTGTACCTAGTATCCAACGTCTTGGGGGCCGTGAGAATGCGCCCTGACACAACGATACTACCTTGCCGAGGCTGAAGGAAACGCGGGGCCTGATGAAAACTTAGCCGGCGAAAAGATGCGAACCTAGCCGGGCTGGTAGCACCCCTGGGCTGCCGCGCGGCCAGCCCACGCGAAAAGAACTCTTGCTTCGGGGCTTCCCGGGGGCTAGTCTGGCGCGCATGCAGACCTTTCGCTCGGCTCCTGTGCGCCTGCTGCTGTGGACGCTTGCCGCTTTCTTCCCGATCCAACATTTTGGCTATGCCGCAGCTCCGGCCAAGGTCCATCTGGTGACCCTGGGGGCGGTGCGCAAGGTGCCGTATACGCCGCCGGAGGCCGCACCCAGCGCAGGCAAGCCCGCGGATGCGCTGCTGCTGAAGGTGCGGCCGTTGATGGTCGATGGCCGGCAGAAGGAGTGGACTACCGGCGACGCCCACGACGTGACCGATCGCAGCTTTACCATCCGGCGAGCGATGCGCCTGAATGACTCGCTGCCCGGCGATGCCGAGGCCCGATGGAGCTGGCAGCCGGGTCCGTGGCTGCTGGTGGACCGCAGCACCGGCCACATTACCGCGCTGCATCTGCCGGACTTCGACGCCGCGGTTTCGGACGCGGTGTGGTTCCGCGACTATGCGGCGTACTGCGGGACGGGGACGACGGCGAAGGGCGGTCTGTTCGCGATTGTGGCCCAGCTTGGCGCACGCCGCGCGGTGGTGCAGCAGCAGATTGGCAAGTGGCCCCAGGCCACGCCGGCGGAGCCGGTATGCAAGGCGGCCGAGTGGCAAAGAACGCCGATGCGCGTGACGCTGCAGGCGATCGGAGGGGAGGCAATGACCTTCGATGTGGTGGGTGCGGCTTCGCTGATTGAAGAGGGTGACGCGGACGACGAGCCGTAGAGACTGCTGCGGATGGGCGCGGCTTTAGTGCGCGGCGCCGGAGATGTAGGCGTGCAGATGGCGGATGGTCTGTTCCTGCTCGGTGATGACGCAGTTCACCAGGTCGCCAATGGAGACGACGCCTACAACCGTCCCCTGTTCCACGACGGCAAGATGGCGGAAGTGCTTGTCGGTGATGATGCGCAGGCACTCGCCAACTGTGTGCTGGCGGGTTACGGTGAAGACCGGGCTGCTCATGATTGCGGAGACGGGAGTGTCTTTGGAGTTGTGGCCCTGGAGGACGATCTTGCGCGCGTAATCACGCTCGGAGACGATGCCCACCAACTGGCCGTGCTCCATGACCAGCAGCGCGCCCACGCCTTTTTCTGCCATGATTTCGATGGCTCGATAGACGGAATCGTCGGGTGCGACTGAGAGCACTTCGCCGGCCTTCTGCTTCAGCACTGCGCCTATCGTAGTGGTCAGTTCGCTCATGGATCACCTCGGAGATGGGATTATTACCTTAGCGACATACGCCCGTCAAACGTGGTTTTCCGCGCGCGAGGGTTATGATCGCAGCATGGAATCGCTGGACAGCCTGCTGCGGGAAGCCGAGATTGCACATGGGCATCTGTGCGCCGGGCAAGTGCTGGGAGTGCGGATGGCCATGCTGGGATGCAGGTTGCTGGGCATCGATGATCCGCGCGGCCTGACCAATCGCGCGGAGCGCAAGCGGCTGGTTACGTTTGTGGAGATCGACCGGTGTGCGACCGATGCCATTGCGGTGGTTACGGGATGCCGGCTGGGAAAACGCGCGCTGAAGTTTCGCGACTGGGGCAAGATGGCGGCCAGCTTCCTCGATCTGGGGCGGCCAGCGGACGCGGCGCTGGGGCTGGAGGCGATTCCGGGAGGGCGCGCGGTGCGGATCGCGGCGCTCGAATCGTCGAAGCAGCGCGCGCGCGAGCTTTATCCGCACATCGAGGGGAAGAACGCACAGCAGATACTGGCCTATCGCGAACTGCCGGACGAGGAGCTGTTTTCGACGCAGTGGGTCTCGATCCCGCTGCACGCGCGGGAGCTGCCGGGGTATAAGTCCGCGCGCATTGTGTGCGAATTGTGCGGCGAGGGAATCAACTACGACCGCGAGGTGGTGAGGGAAGAGATGGGTTCGCTGCGGACGCTGTGCCAGGGTTGTGCGTTTCCTGAGAGCCGTTACTACGAGCCGTTATAGGGGTTTTCGCTGGGCCAACGAAGTAACATTGTGCTGAAGAGTGCGTGTCGGTGACGGCCCGCGTGGCCGAGAAACGGAGCAAGAGATTTGGGGAAGTATTTTTTTATTGCGTTGGGTGGCGCGTTGGGGTCGGTGGCGCGCTATTTGGTTGGCACCAGCGTGAGCAATCGGCTGGGGATCCGCTTTCCCTTCGGAACTCTGATTATCAACCTCACGGCGTGCGTGATTATCGGACTGTCGCTGGAGATTCTGAATCGGCACTCGAACGTCAATCCGGCATTTCGCTACCTGATTCCGATCGGATTTATTGGCGCGTATTCGACGTTCTCCACGTTTGAGTGGGAGCTCTTTTCGAATCTGAACAGCGGCGCATTCTGGATTGCGATTCTGTATGTGACAACGAGCCTGGTGTTTGGGCTGATCGCAGTGGCGCTGGGCGCGGCGCTGGGGAAGGTGCTTTCGTAAGAGCGAGCAAGCGGAGTATGGTGAGGAACGGTTGCGCAGGATGCGGCGGCCGGGTTGGAGGCAATTATGCTGCAGGCGGGCAAGGCACTGAAGGTTTCGATCTACCTGAGCGAAGGTTCGCGGCATCACACTACGGCGAGCGAGGCCAGCATTCTGGATTACCTGCTGCACCACGGCGTGTCGGGTGCGTCGGTATTCAAGGGAGTGGCCGGCTTCGGGGCAGACCACCATGTGCATTCGGTGTCGTTTGTGGAGCTTTCAGACCATCTTCCGGTGAAGGTTGAATTCATCGAGACGCAGGAGAAGGTGGATGAGCTGCTGGCCAAGCTGACGGAGCTGGCGGGCACCGGGATGATCGAGATCCAGGAGACGATGGTTATCAAGGCGGCGAGCCGATTGAAGGCCGGTGCGGCGGGCTGAGGTTCATCTGGTTCTGGTACGATGAGGCGATTTCGGCGGCAGAATTCAATTCTGAGGAGGTTGGTCATGCGTATACGGATGATGGCGGTGGGTTTGGTGTTGGGCGCGAGTTCGCTGGCGGCGACGGCGCAGATGGCGATGGGCGCGGGTCCCGCGCCGGCTGCGGGGACGGTTGTAACGCCGGCCAAGGCGGTTGATGCGCAGTTGAGTTTGATTGAAGGCGAGATGATGAGCGCAGTGAAGGCGATGCCGGCTGAGAAGTTTGGCTTTGCGCCGAGTGCGGCGATCTTTGTGCCGGGACAGACGACGCAGTTTGCGACAGTGCGAACGTTCGCACAGCAGGCGACGCACGTGGCGGAGGCGAACTACTACTTCTACATGACTGCCAGCGGGCTGAAGCCGGACGTGGATATGGCGGGGCTGACCAAGTTGACGAAGAAGGAGGACGTAGTGGCGGCGCTGGCGGGTTCATTTGCCTTTGGGCATAAGGCCATTGCGACGCTGACGCCGGCGAACGCGTTTGAGGTGGTTCAGATATCGGAACCGCTTTTGATGACGCGAGGGACGCTGGCGCAATTCGCGGTGTCGCATGCCAACGATCACTATGGGCAGATGGTGGAGTATCTGCGGATGAATGGGATTGTGCCGCCGGCCAGTGCGAAGTAGGGGCGGATTTCACACAAAGAAAGCAAAGGGTCGGTATGTTCGCAGTTTCTAGATATCAAATGGCACTGAGAGTGGTCATGATAGCGGGCATGCTTTCTCCTGGGTCGTCTGGTGGCGGCCAGCAGGTTTACCACACTTACCGGACTCCTGAGACTGGAATGCCAGTCTCCCTCGCAATTGGTAGCGTGGAAACCCCTCCGTTTCATGTGAAGAAAGCGACTTACGCCATCATCGTTCAGTTTACAAAGCGGCTTCCTATTCAAGATATGGCTTGCATGATAGGCGATACCGCAAGGCCGGTGGGGATTTGGGACTGCAACGAAGAACAGCTGCTTCAGGCGGACTGGACAGTTAGGGATGAGAACGAGCGTATTGTGGCACAAGGCGCGTTCCACCAGCGAGGGTTGCAATGTGTATTTCAAAAAGACTACATAATCAAATACATTGGCTACTTTAAGGGTGAACGCGGCGGGACTTATACGCTGGAGGTCAAATTCACGAGGGACGGGTCCTCGCTGAACGTATGTGATCCCCAATTGGTCGTCATGCGAAACGGATTCGACTACATGGATTAGAAAGCGTTGCTCGTCGCACTCAACGCTGAGTGGGGTCGAGAGCGAGGCGTTCGTCCACCAGGGCGCGGATGCGGAGTTCGATGGCGTCGATGGAGTTGTTTGCAGCGGTGCCATTGGCGATGGTGACGACGCGGTGGGGTTCGCGGGCGGCGATCTTGCGGTAGGCGGCGTGAATGCGCGCATAGAAGGCGTCGGGCTCGCGCTCGAAGCGGCCCTCGTCGGCGCCCTGGGTTTGCGCGTGGTGATCGTTGCGGCGGCGCGCGCGGGCGAGCGAGGCTTTGAGCGGCGGGAGCAGCAGCAGGGTAAGGTCGGGTTGCAGGTTGTTGCAGACGGCCGCGTGCATGGCGAGGATGCGCTCGCTGCCGAGCCGGCGGCCGGCGCCCTGATACGCTTCGGAGGAGTCGGTGTAGCGGTCGCAGAGGACGATGGAGCCGGCTTCGAGCGCGGGGGTGATGACCTCCGCGATGGACTGGGCGCGGTCGGCGAACATGAGGGCCATCTCGGCGAGGGGCGTGATGGCGCCGAGCGCGGATTCGGAGCGGGAGTCGAGCAGGATAGAGCGAATGCGGTCGCCGAGCGGAGTGGAGCCGGGATTGCGGAGAGTGACGACCGTGTGTCCGGCGGCCGTGAGCCAGGCGGCGAGCCGGCGAAGCTGGGTGGTTTTGCCGGAGCCGTCGAGACCTTCGAAGGTGATGAAATAACCGCGCTGCATCGAGTCCAAGTCTATCGCAGGCGAGGTGTTCAGTTGGGGTTGCGATTGATCAACTGAAGGTCCCAGGTAGGGCTGGGGCTGGAGGTGAAGGTGACGGTGAGCGTGCCTTCGTCGCCCTCGCGCAGGGTGGGGCCGGAGTTTTTGTGGTCGTGATGGGCTGCGTCGGTCCAGAGGATGGCGGTTGCGCCGTTGCCGAGGACTTTGAAGCGGTAGTGGAAGTCCTGGCCGGGTGCGAGCGCCTGAGTGCCGAAGCTGGCTGACGGATAGTCGACTTCGATGAGCGACAGCGGTTCGGGGGTGCGGTTCGCGATGGTGGCTGCGATGTAGGCGGAGTGGCAACCGGTGAGGGTGAGCAGGGCCGCAAGCGCGAGCAGAAGATTGAAAGAGCGCATCCGGGACTAGGGTAACAGGTGCGGCTGGACGTGGGTGGAGGGGTTCCGACGGTGAGTGGAGAGCAAGTGGTCTGACCAGAAAACTAAGAAAATAATTATGTTGCATCAGCGACACTGTGGCCCGAATTGGGCTAGACTCTGGACTCGTAACTCTTTCCATTCTTGTTTTTGGGCCCAGCAATCGCAGGCATTGCTGCAGAGTTGCGTTGCCATGCCCTGCGTCAAAATTCAACTGACACGAATCGATTCAGAAAGCCAAAGGAGCTTTAACGACATGAAAAAGATAGCTGGGGTATGTGCAGGGACGTTTTTTCTTCTGTGTGGTGTTGGTGGTGGCGTAGGCGTTATGGCGGCGCAGGCTGGGGCCGATATGTCGGGTCCGCCTAAAGTGCTGGTGATTGCCCGGGAATACACCAAGCCGGGCAAGGACGGTGCTCCCCACGAGAAAACCGAGGGCGCGTTTGTGAGTGCGATGGCGGCAGCGAAGTGGCCGACGCACTACTTTGCGGCGACGTCGCTGTCGGGCCGGCCGCGCGCGCTGTTCTTCTTCGGGTATGACTCGTTCGCGGCGTGGGAGAAGGACAACCACGACATGGCGAAGAATGCGGCCCTGTCGGCCACGCTCGATCGCGCCAACCAGGCGGACGGAGAGTTGCTGGATGGGGTCACCATGAGCACTTTTGTGTACGACCCGGACCTGAGCCTGCATACCGGCGATATCGTCCACGATCGCTACTTCGAGATCTACAGCTACAAGGTGAAGCCGGGCCACAGAGCTGAGTGGCTGGACCTGGTGAAGCTGTATCAGAAGGGATATGAGAATATTCCCGGCGCGAACTGGGCGGTGTTTGAGAGCCAGTATGGCGAGGACAATGGCGGCGTGTATATTGCCGTTTCCAAGATGGCGTCGCTGGCGGAAGACGATGCGAACATGAACGACGACAAGAAGTTTGAAGCCGCCCTGGGACCGGAGGGGATGAAGAAGCTGCGGGAACTGACGGCTGCATGCATCGATTCGGAGCAGGTCAACCTGTTCGAGTTCAATCCGAAGATGAGCTATCCGCCGGATGAGTGGATCAAGGCCGATCCGTTCTGGAAGCCGAAGGCGGCAGCGGCCGCACCGGCGGCGAAGAAGGCGGCTGCTCCAGCAGGGCAGTAGGGTCTCGATTAATACAAACCGGTCCCCGCTCTTCAAGCAAATGCGAGAGGGCGGGGACTTTCTTTTGGTTGAGCGTCAGGCGAAGAGGGTGGGCGTGCGCTCGAGGATGCGGGCGGTGAGGACGACTCCGGGGCGGCTATCGTGGAGGGTGATGGGGAAGGCGAGAACGCTCCAGGTGAGGATTCGGCCGGGAACGTCGGAGTCGAAGAAGAGGCCGCGGCGGGTGCGGTCGATGTAGGTCTCGCGAGTCTCGGCGACGGAGCGGAGGATTTCTATCCAATCGGCGGGAGTGGAGGGGAGTTCGGTAAAGAGGTTGCGCCCGGGGAACCACTCGCGGGGATGGCCGAGATACTCGGCGGAGGTCTCGTTGCAGTAGACCCAGTTGCCGGCGGCGTCGAGGATCTGGAGCAGGACGTCGGAGCCGACGGCCAGCGAGATGCGGGAGTAGAAGAAGTCGCGGGCGTCGACGACGACCGGGGAGCCGCGGCGGCGGGCCTCGAAGGAGCGCAGGGCGGAGAGCAGGTCGTCGACGGAACTGTGGCCCTTGAGCAGATGCATGTCTTCGACTCCGCCAAAGCGGCGTTCGAGGGTGGCGGACATGATGATGATGGGGACTTCGGGACGGCGCTTGCGCAGTTTGGCGGCGACTTCGGTGCCGAACTTGCCGGCGCCGAGGTGGTAGTCGAGGACGGCGATGTCGATTTGGTCGAGGAGTTGGGTGGCCTCCTCGGTGGTAGTGGCGGTGACCGAAGCGTAGCCGTTCTGGCGGAGGATGGCGCCACGGAGATGCAGGTTGACGGGATCGTCGTCGAGCAGCAGGACGGTCACGCCCGGCGAGCGGACGAGTTCGAGGCCGGTCGAAGTGGGTGGCTCTTGCACTGCCATATTGGATGCGCCGAACAGTTTCTCAGTCACTGCGGCCGGCGAAATTCACGCCGCGCCATATTACTCCTTGTTGCGGGGCGGGGAATCCTTTTTTCGCAGGTCGCGGACCAGGTCGGGGAGGCGATTGAAGACGGCCACGGCGCGGAGCCATTTGCGGTTGTCAATTGCCGGGTAGCCGCTGACGGTGGCGCCGGGGGCGACGTCGGAGGGTATTCCGGACTGCGCAGTGGCGATGGCGCCGTCGCCGATGGTGCAGTGGCCGGCGACGCCGACCTGGCCGGCGAGGATCACGTTCTTGCCGACGTGGGTGGAGCCGGCGAGGCCTACCTGGGAGCAAAGGAGCGTGTCTTCGCCGACCGAAGAGCCGTGGCCGACCATAACGAGATTGTCGATTTTAGCGCCGGCGCGGATGCGGGTTTCGCCGATGGAGGCGCGGTCGACGGTGGAGTTGGCCTGAACTTCGACGTGGTCTTCGAGGACGGTGCGGCCGGTCTGGAGGATTTTGTACCAGGCGGGAGCGGAAGACGAAATGCGGGGGTTCTTCGCTGCGACGTCTTCGACGCCTCCGCTCAGAATGACACCACCTTCCTGGGCGGGGGATTGGCGGGCGAAGCCGAAGCCGTCGGCGCCGATGATGACGCCGTTCTGGAGGATGACGTGGTCGCCGAGCTGGCAGCGCTCGCGGACGACAGCGTGGGCGTGGGCGAAGAAGTGGCTGCCGATGTGGGCGTGGGGATAGATGACGACATGAGGCAGCAGCGTGGCGTGCGCGCCGAGGACGACGTGGTCGCCGACGACAGCGTATGCGCCGATGTGGGCGCCAGCGCCAATCTGCGCGGTGGAAGCGATGACGGCGGTGGGATGGATTCCGGGAGGGTAGGTGGGGGCTTCGTAGAGCAGTTCCAGAGCGCGGGCGAAGGCGAGGTAGGGGTTGACGATGCGGAGGGTGGCGGCGGCGATGGTCTCGAACGCAGGCTCGACCAGGACGGCGGTGGCCTGAGTGGTGCGGGCGAGCGGGGTGTACTTGGGGTTGGCGACGAAGGTGAGCTGGCCGGGGCCGGCGACGTCGAGGCCGGCGGCAGAGGTGATTTCGGCGTCGGGGTCGCCCTGGAGGGTTGCGCCTAGATGCGTGGCGAGGGTGGAGAGCTTCATGGGGAGAATTGTAGAAGAGAGTTGGAGGTTGCAGGTTGCAGGTTGTCAGTTGAAAAGCTGGCGCGAACTCTGGCGCAGTGGATTTTCGAACCTGCAACCTGCAACTTACAACCTGCAACTGCCTTAGTTGGGGCGGGAGTCGGGGTCGAGGGGAAGGTGGAAGAGTTCGTCCTGGAGATTCTCCTTGGCGGGGCGATCGGCTGTGGCGGCGCGGCGGGAGGGGGTAGTGATGACGGCGAGGAGTTGGAGTTCGGCGATGGCGGCGCGGGGGACGTAGAGGCGCTGGGTGTTGGAGCGGGTGTCGGGCGGGGTGAGGAACAGGCCGGCGTCGTCGAGGATGGCGTCCAGCAGGGCGCGGTCGGTGGGGGCGAGGCCTTCGAGGAGATCGCCGGAGCGAAAGGTGAGGCGGAGCCAGAGGCCTTCGGAGCGGGGGCGGGCGAGAAAGGTGCGGCGGGTGAGGCGCTCGGGGTTCTGGGTGTCGGCGAGGTTGAAGTCGCGGACGTAGCAGACGGTTTTGATGTCGCTGAGGGGCAGCGAGAGAATGCGGCCGGTGAGGTCGAGAAGATCGATGGCGTCGTTATGGGCGATGGAAGCGGGGGGCAGGTAGCCGGGGAGGGTGTCTCCGGAAAAGCGCCTGACGATGACCTTTTTGCGGGAATTTGACATGAGAGCGGGCCGCTGGGGCGATTGTCGCACGGCGCGACGGGTGCGTCACGAAAAAGGTGCCAATCCCCTAGCAAAGTCAACAATATAGTGCTAGAATGGACACTTGTGCCGGGTTGTCGAGAGTGATGTAAGCAACTGATTCGGTTAGGGTTGAGAGCGGTTGCAGAGGTCCGGCTGAGGCTGGATGGAGAGAACGCGTAGCGTATGGCTGATTATATCTACCTGCTCGAAAGCCGACTTTCCCAGGCACAGCAGAGGGCATTACAAGCAGTACGGGAGATCGCCCGCAGCAAGGGGCTGACGATATTTCTGGCAGGCGGGGCAGTTCGCGATTTGACCAGCGGATCGCCGGTTCGCGACCTTGATGTGGTGGTTCAGGGAAACGCTCTCAAATTACACAAACATCTGGAAAAAGCCGGGGCTGTGATCGTTGGCGAGTCGGAGACGATGCAGGCGCTCTTTGTGCGTTTCCCGGGCCGAGTGCGGATGGAAGTCGGCAGCACGCTGACGGTGACCTACCCGAAGCCGGGCAAGCCGGTGGTGAAGGCGGCCAACATCCTGGACGATCTCCGGCGGCGTGACTTTACGGCCAACGCGATGGCGCTGTCGCTGAACGAGGGTTCGTATGGGCTGCTGATGGACCCGCTGAACGGGGTGGCGGACATTGAGAACCGCGAGCTGCGGCTGGTGAGCAACTACGGTTTCATCGAAGACCCGGTGCGGATGATTCGGGCGGCGCGGCTGGCGGCGCGCCTGGGCTGGCAGATGGAGGAGAAGACGCGGGCCCGGTATGAGACGGGCAAGGCCGAAGGGTACATCTCGGCGATGTCGGCCTGGCAGCGCGGGTACGAGGCGGAAGAGATTGTGCATGAGGAAGACTCGTTGCGGGTGATGCGGGGGCTGGAGCACGAGGGCTGGATGAAGCAGCTTGCGTCGGGCTGGAGTTCGGCGAAGGCAAATGCGGCGGAGTTGGAGAAGCTGCGCGAGACGCAGATGCAGTTGCAACTGCGGGGGATCAATGCGGACGCTTCGGCGGCGCACTTCCCGCTGCTGACGGCGAAGATGCAAGCCAAGGATGTGAAGGCGCTGAAGCGGAGTTTTGCGCGGCAGGGATCGGTTAAGGAGATCGACGCGCTGGAGGGCGAGGCGAAGAAGTTCGCCGCGGAGCTGAGCGGGAAGCACGCGGCGACTCCGTCGGCTGCCTGGAAGATGCTGATGAACGCGCGGCCCGAGGTGGTGCTGTGGGTTGCGTACTCGACCAAGAACGCGGCGTTGCAGGCGAAGTTCAAGAACTTCTACACGGAGTGGCCGCAGGCACGGCAGAAGATTCCATACACGCTGATGCAGGAGATGCGGATCGTTCCGGGCCTGGCGGGATTCGATGAGTTGGTGGAGAAAGTGTTCTTCGAGTTGATGGACGGGAAACTGGGCACGGAGGAGGCGATGAAGGCGTATCTGGAGCCCTACTCGCCGCCGGCACCACCTCCTCCGGTGCATCTGCGGCGGGCACGGGCGAGCAAGAAGGAAGGAAAGGTAACGAAAGCGCGCAAGAAGACAGGCGAGGGTCGGCCGGAGAACGGCGGGGTGCTGGAAGAGGTCGCCGCTGTGAGCGAGGCGGCGGAGGGATTGCCTGCAGCAGCCGGTGCGAAACCCCGGGCAGAAAAGGGCAAGGTTGCCGAAGCGAAGCCAGTTGAGCCGAAGGCCGGCGCTGCGGCGAAGGCTGTGGTTCCGGTGAAGCAGGCTGCACCGGCAAAGGCAGCGGCGCCTGCGAAGGTGACGGCGGGCAAGCCGGTCGCGGCGAAGGCGGCGGCGGGGAAGGCTCCAGTCGCGAAGGTGGCGAAGAAGGCTGTTCCCGCGAAAGCCAAAGCTCAAGCGAAACCTGTGGCGAAGAAAGCTGCGGCGAAGAAGGCCGCGAAGAAGTCTCCGGCAAAAGCTGCGGTGAAAAAGGTCCCGGCAAAGGCGCACGCGAAGGTAGTGAAGAAGCCGAAGACCAAGGCTGCGGCTAAGGCTCCGGTGAAGAAGGTTGCAAAGAGAGCGGCTGGCAAAGGGGCGGTAAAGAAGAAGAAGTAGCGACGACGCGGTAAGAGTGCAAGGCGTGAGCAGGGCCCACATTTCAGCGGAGATGTGGGCATTTTCGTTTACGCTGGGCGTCAGTTCGCGGGCGCGCTTGGAGGTTAGAGGAAGAAGACGAGCAGGGCGAACAGGATGAGCCAGAGAGCGCCCATGGCGTGCCAGTACCAGGCGGCGCAGTCGACCAGGATCTGGCGGTTTTCGACGCTGCGAAAGACGAATAGGCCGATGACCGCGGCCATGAGGGCGGCGATGCCGGCGGTGAGATGAATGGCGTGGGCGTAGGTAATGATGTAGAAGGCGTGGGCTCCGCTGCCGCTGGAGTTGAAAGAGATTCGCTGGGCGGCGAGTTGATGCCAGGCGAGAATCTGGCCGGCGAGGAAGAGCGAGCCAAGGATGACGGTCGCGATCAGCCAGGGCAGGGCGCGGCGCGAGGTGGGCTTGCCGAGGCCAAACCACTCTTCCATGGCGTCAATCTCGTGGAACATGTGGCGGCGCGCGACCTCGATGGTGACGGCGCTGACCAGCAGGACGGCAGTGTTGAGCCAGAGGATGGGCGGAATGGTGGCAGGCAGCCAGTTGTTGATGATGCGGTTGTACGCGTCGATGTGGGTGTCGGCATCGCCGTGCAAGAAGACGCTGACGATGCCGACGAAGAACATGACGACGGCGCCGAGTGCGAAAAAGAGGCCGAGACGGTAGGTGGTGAGGCGCTCGCCGGGGCGGCGCGGACGTTGGGGAGAGTCGTTGCCGTTGTCGTTGTCGCCACCACCGCCGGTGCGCTTGAGGTCGCGGCCATTTGGCGGGCGCCGGCCGTGACCGCCATCGTTCTCTTCGGAACGGCGGGGGCGGCGTTCAAGATCGGGAGGCGTGATGATGGCTGGCAAAGAGTCACCTCAGGGCGCACGCGATTCGTAGAGCTTACTAGGAAAGCCGCCGGGTCGCCACTGAAGATCGAGAAGCATTTGTAACCTGTTCGAATCGCAGGAGCGCGGACGGCGATCTGTGGGATTGGATGCAGAGGATGGAGATTAAGCGCAGCCGAGTTGGGACCCACATCTCAAGAGCGAGATGTGGGGCACCCGGCTGAGCGGCGATTAGGCGAGGGTGAGTTGGAGGGTGGTGACGCTGGCCGGGGGGAAGGTGTGGGTGAGACGGCCGGCGGAGGGTGAGGCGGTGGCGGCGGGATTGGGGTGGACGGTGTTGGGATGGGCGAAGTCGTTGTGGGCGTGGACGTCGGGTTCCGCGAGGACGGTCCCAGTGGAGCTGGCGATGGCGGCCCCGGCGACGGCGATCTCGGTGGTGACGGGACGGTCGATGTGGGGATTGACGACGGTGAGGGTGAAGAGCTTGGGATTTGTTGACGAGATGGATGCGGAGCCGGAGAGGCCGGCGAGGAGCTTTACGGCTTCGAGCGAGCCGGTGTAGCTGTTGCCGCCGACCGGGATGGGCGTGTTGGCGAGCGGGTTGCGGATGGCGGGCGCGGAGAACTCGGCGCGGACAGCCTGCGCGCCGCGATGCGGCAAGTACATGCGGAAGACGTGGAAGGTGGGGGTGACGGTGAACTTGTCTTCCTGCGCGAGCATCAGCGAGTGGATGCAGTTGATGGACTGGGCGACCGCGGCGACGGCGACCTTGTCGGCGTGGCGCTGGAAGATGTCCAGCGTGATGCCGGTGAGCAAAGCGTCGCGCATGGTGGATTGCTGGGAGAGGTTGTAGTTGGGACCGAGTGCGGTGCCTTTGCCATACCAGGCGCCCCACTCGTCGACCACGAGCTTGACGCGGGGTTGGCCGGGTTCGGCGGTCTGGGCCATGGCGGCCCAGTGGTCGGTGACGACGCGTTCCATGATGCTGGCGCGGGTCAGCAGGTCGTAAAAGTCGTCGGAGTTGAAGGCGAGGGCATCGCCGGCGGCGAACTCGGTGGGGCTGCCGGAGGTGTAGTAGTGGACGCTGAGGCCGAAGAGGTGACGGCGTTCGGAGTTGGCGTACAGGGACTGAAAGAGGCGGCGGGTCCAGTCGACGTCGTCGCCGTTGGGGCCGACGGCGACGAAGCGGAGCGGCGTTGGAGAGTAGCTCGGAGTCCAGGCAGTGAAGCGGCGGAACATGGCGGCGTACTCTTCGGGGACGAGGTTGCCGCCGCAGCCCCAGCTCTCGTTGCCAACGCCCCAGAGGTCGACGTTGAAGGGTTCGGGATCGCCGTTGGCGGCGCGCTGGGCGGCGAGCGAGTTGGGCAGGGCGGGGGCGGCGGAGTTGGAGGGAACGGGGCCGGCGGGCGCGTTGCAGTACTCGATCTCCTGGTAGAAGTCGCGGGCGGGAAGCGAGCGCATGTCGGCGGCGAGGTAGGGCTTGCAGCCGATGGCGCGGCAGGTGTGCATGAACTCATGGAGGCCGAAGCGGTTGGAGTCCTGCTGTCCCCAGAAGGCGGTGCGGGCGGGGCGCGTGGCGGGCGAGCCGAGTCCGTCGCGCCAGTCGTAGGAGTCGGCGAAGCAGCCGCCGGGCCAGCGGAGCAGCGGGGCCTGGACAGCACGCATGGTGTCGATGAAAGACTGGCGGATGCCGTTGGTGTTGGCGATTTTGGAGTCGGGGCCAACCCAGACTCCGTCGTAGATGACGCCGCCGAGGTGCTCGATGAAGTGGCCGTAGATCTCGGGAGAGATGGTGGCGATGGGCTCGGCGGGGAGGATGTCGATGTGGGCATCGACCGAGGTGGAGGCTTGGGAGAAGAGATGCGAGCCGCGCAGGGCGAGAGCTGTGGCAGCGAGAGCGGAGGATTTGAGTGCGGAGCGGCGAGTGATTTTCATGGCTGGGCCAATGTAACAGATGGGTTCGAGGTGCGAGGTTCGGGGTTTGAGGGGTGGTGCTGTGGTCTGCTGCTTTCCTCTGCATCAAGTCCTAAAGTATGTGTTCTAAAGATGTTAAGTCTGGACTTCTGCCAACGGTGGAAAGGTGGGGCAGTCTCACATTCAGGCAGAGAGGCAATACGGAGATTCTGGAGCTTCGCTCCAGAATGACGACTCTTACCCACCCAAGCGGAGCTTCTACCCCAACCAGCAAGCTGGCTGGGGACCCGGCTTGGATGGGGCACGTGCACCCGCTACTGTTTTTGGGCGGAGGCGATGGATGGGGGCGGAGGGAGGTGGGTGGTTTCGACGGGGATTTCGATGGCGCCGACGCGTTTGGTGTCGGATTCGGCGACCACGGTGCGGAGGAAGAAGTTGTCGTAGATAGGGACGGCGATGGTCTGGTCGAAGGTGATGCCGAAGTTCTGGACGTTTTGCAGGTCTCCGGCGGAGACCTGGACGGATTCGACGGTGCTGAGGGTGTTCGCGATGACGCCGTCGTCGCGATAAACGATGGCGAGGAACTGAAGCGAGTCGGTATAGCCACCGGCTGGGTTGGGTACGAGATGGAGGTCCTGCGGGTCGACCCAGTAGTGGATGCGGTAATTGCGATAGGGGCCCCCGCGGAAGGCGGCGGTGAGGTAGTTGGCGGATGGGAGCAGGCCGCGGGGCTTGATCTTGTCCTGCTCGGCGGCAGGGGTGGTGACGATGGTGAAATGCAGTTGGGTGGGGGTGAGGCTGCCAAAGGCTGCTGCCGCGTCACTCGGTTTGGCGGGGGCCCCGGGATAAGCGCCGCGAGGCGAGACGGAGATGAGCCGATGCTGCGGTGCGCCCGGGCGCGGCGGGGTGGACGGCGCAGGGGATGGGTTGGTGAACAAGTTGGTGAGCATTGCGGGGGCGAGATCGAGGCCAAGCGGGGGAGGCGTGGCGCGCGCGTAGTAGCCGTGGCGATAGAGCAGCGTGGGCTCCACGTCGTCGGCCCAGCCGGTGATGAGCTGCGACCAGCGCAAGGTGAAGGGCGGCTGCGCGTAGCCGGTGACGTCGAGATGGATGTTGCGGTAGGCGCCGTTCCAGTCGGGGTTGGTTGGACGGTAGGAGATGGTGTAGTAGTGAGATCCGGTGGCGTCGATCTGCTCCATGGCGGGTTTGGGGTCGGTGCAGCCGAAGGCGCGGCCTCCTGCGGCGGTAACGCGGGCGACGACTTCATTGGCTGCGAGCATGAAGCAACTGTTGCCACCGAGGACGGCATAGAGGGCGACGCGGCCGAGACGGCGGACATCGGCGGTGTGGTTCAGGTCGCCGACCATTTGGCTGATGGTGGCGAGAGACGCGGAGTCCGGGTTGGGGAAGGGGTTGGATTCATCGGGGAAGTCGCTGGCCATTTGGCGGACGGGCGCAGCGCCGATCCAGACGACATTGATGCGTCCGGAAATGCCGGCGAGATAGGCAGCGAGGTGCTGCGTGGGCGAGCCCTGGGCGGTAACGCGGAAGCTCGCCGGGTCCTGGTGGAATTTGGGGCCAAGCGGAGGCCAGATGCGCTTGCTGTTGGCGGCTTCCAGCAGGACGCTGCGCTGGGTGGTGAATCCCTGGACGAGATGCATGCCCTCCCAGTCGATGCGGAAGATGGCGATGGGGGTGGTGAAGTCGGCGGTCTGGAAGTAGGACTTGAGTTGCTCGCGAGTGAAGGAACCAAAGCTGTTGAGGACGATGACGGTCATGACGCCGTTGCCGGTGATGGGCGGCTGGACGGCGAAGGTGTTGGGCGGAAGGGGCGCGGCGGGCGATGAGTTGAGGGGCGGGGCATCGCGTTCGATGAAGCTGTCGATGGTTTGGGGGACGCCGTCTTCGGTGAGGTGGAAGTCCGAGGCTTTGAGGCCGACGGCGGGGTGGGAGTGGCTGTCGCTGACGACGACGTCGAGCTCGACGATGCGGGTGGTGACGTGGATGGTGGGGACGTCTGCGGAGGGCGCGGGGGCGGAAGCGGGTTGCTGGGCGAGCAGGAGCGCGGACGCGGGGAGGAGTAAGAGCAGAAAGGCGATGCGTGCGGGGGACATGGAGGCTCCGGCGGGCGGGATTCTGCTGGGAGAAATGATACTCCCGCAGCAGGGGAGCGAGCCGGAGGGGTTATGGAGATTACTTTTGTGCGGCGGCGAGGTTTTGGGCGGAGGGGAGGTGGATGGATTCGACGGGGATTTCGATGGCGCCGACGCGGGCGGTGGGGACCTCGTGGACGGCGGTGCGGAGGTAGTAGTGGGCGAGGTTGCTTTCGATGGGGGAGGCAATGGCATGGTCAAAGGTCAGCGGTGCGCTCATGATGCGAGCGTATCCCTGGTCGTCTACGGTAAGAGTTGCCTTGCCGGAGAAGGAGTTGACGACGGCCCCGTCGTCGCGATAGAGGACGGCGACAAACTCAAGCACGTCGTGGTGGACGCCGGCGCTCACGGTGAAGCGGAGATCCGCGGGATCGATAGAGAAGTGGAGCAGGAGATTGCGGTAGGGTTGATCGCGCCAGGCGGGGGCGAGGAAGTTTCCCTTGGGCAGCGGTGTGCCAGGCTTGAGGCGCTCGATCTCAGGCGCAGGCGTGGCGGTGAGGTTGAAATGGATCTGGTCGGGTGTAGGCGCGCCGAGGCCCATGACGACCTGGATGGGAGTGATGGGCGGCGTGGGATGAGCGGCGACCGGGGTGGTCTGTGACTGCGGCTGGGGCTGGGACGGCGCGGGCGCGTTCTGGGTAAAGGCGGGTGTGGCGGATAGCGCGTCCGGTGTGCTGCGAGCGCGATAGGCGTTGCGATACTCGATGCGCGGGGGCGCCTCGACCATGGTTTCGAGCGCGTCCTGGAGCTTTTCCGAGGCGGATTCGCGGGCCTGGAGGATGGTGAGTGGGACCTCGATCTTGATTCTGCGAATGGCCCCGTTCCAGTTGGAATTGGTGGGAGTGTAGGAGATGGTGTAGTAGTGCGAGCCGGTTTCGACGACCTGGGCGATGGCTTGCGCGTAGCCGTTGGTGTTGCAGAAAGCGCGGCCGCCAGTGGAGGCGGCGAGGTCTTGAAGTCTGACGCAGCCGAACTGAAGGCCGGGATTCTGGAACAAGCTGGGGTCGTGACCGGAGAAGAAGCCGGTGCCCGCAAGGGCCCATGATCCCAATTGCCCTGGGGTGGTGACGAGGGGCGCGGTGAGGGGGTTGCGAAACATGGGATCGAGGTCGAAGTCCGCCCGGTCGGCCCCGGGAACGATGACGCCGTTGGCGTCGATGGGATAGACAGCGATGCGGCTGAGGTGAACGACGTTGGTGGTGCCGTTGAGGTCGTGAAGCAAGTTGGAGACTTCGGGGAACGCACTGGAGATCTCCCCGAATGGCGGCACACCGCCGTCGGAGATCCAGATGAGGTTAATGCGGCCGGGAATGGAAGCGAGGTAGCTGGCGAGGCCGCGGGCGTCGGGGGGGCGATCGCTGGGTAGAGGAGGAAAGTCGCTGGGGAGGGTCACACTCTGTCGAATTGGGGGCAAGATTCTGTCGCTGTTCGCGGCTTGCTGAAGGACTGCGGGATCGGTGGTGAAGTCCTGGATGAGGTGAACACCCCTCCAGTCGCCGCGGAAGATGGCGATGGGGACTCCGGGAGGCGCGGTCTTGAGGAACTTCTTGAGGTCGTTACGCGCCTGGGGGGCGTCGGCGAAGGTGAGTGCGCCGAGGACGATTACGGTCCTGGGGAGATCGCCGGCGATGGGGGGCTGGACGGCGAAGGTGTTGGGCGGGAGCGGTTCGTGCGTATTGGCGGGTGGGGCTTCGGCGATGGCGTCCGTCTCGGTGAAGCTGGAGAGGTTTTGCGGGACTCCGTCTTCGAGGATGGTGAAGTCGGAGGGCTTCAATTTTTTGATGGAACGGCCGTGGCCGTCGGTGACGACGACGTCGAGGACGACAAGGCGGGAGGTGACGTGGATGGTGGGGATGGATGCGGAGGAATCAGGCGGCTGAGGCGTGGTGGGTGCGGGGGGCGGCTGGGCAAGCAGGAGCGCGGTCGCTGCGAGGAATGAGAGTGGAAGAGCGATGCGTGCTGGCGACATGACGGCTCCGTCGGGCGGAATGTCTGCTGGGAGGATGATACGCCTGGGGAGAACAAGTCTCGAATTCCGCGGCGATTCCGCCCACATCTCAGAGACGAGATGTGGGGCACCCAATTCTGAGGGGTTCGGGATATGCTGTGGGGAGCGAGTTGAAGGAGGAGGCGGACATGCTGCGGATGCTATTGCACTGGGTCTTGAATGCGGCGGCGTTGTTGATTGTGGCGCACTTTGTGAACGGATTCGTGATTGACGGCTTGAAGTCGGCGCTGATTGCGGTGATCGTGATTGGGTTGTTCAATGCGACGTTCGGGCTGCTGCTGAAGATGATTACGCTGCCGCTGGGGATATTGACGTTCGGGATTTTCTTCCTGGTGATCAATGCGGTGATATTGAAGTTTGCGAGCGATTTTGTTCCGGGGTTCCAGGTGCAGACGTTCAAGGCGGCGTTTCTGGGTGCGCTGGCGCTGGCGGTGCTGCATCTACTGTTCGGATTCTTTACGCCGAAGCGGCGGCGGGAAGCGTGAAGGGAGGGCTGAGGTTTGGCTTTGACGATTGCGGCGATTCGCAGCGGGACCGATCCGGTGGGTAAGTTGCCGGACGCTGCGTTTCATCGGACGCTGGAGACGCCGCTGGGTTGCCCGAAGTGCGATGTGAGCTACAACCTGGTGGTGGATTGGGAACGCGCGACCAGCCGGTGGTTTGAGGAAGAGTCGCGCGGGTTGATCCGGATGCTGAAGAAGGCGATCCAGATGGGGCACGGGGCGGGGCACCGGGTGACGCACTATGAGACGAGCGGGGTGGTGGTGCGGGGGTTTGTGGCGGGCGAAACTAGAAAAACTCAGGGCTAACAAGCCCTTAGTTACTCCGAAGAGCAACGACGGAGATTCTGACTCTGTGAGTCAGAATGACGCTTCTCACGCCACGGCGGCTTTGTGCTGGCGGACGATGGAGAGGAAGAGCTGGTGGACGCGGGGATCGTTGGAGAGCTCGGGGTGGAAGGTGGCGGCGAGCAGGTGGCCGGAGCGGACCAGGGTGGGAAAGCCGTCGCGGGTGGCGAGGGTTTCGACGCCGGGGCCGACGGAGCGGATGCGCGGCGCGCGGATGAAGACCATCTCCAGCGGCGGGCCGGGAAGCGAGGTGGGCGCGGTGAGGATGGTGGAGTCGATCTGGCGGCCGTAGGCGTTGCGCTCGACGGTGATGTCGAGGGCGGCGAGCGAGCGCTGCGGAGGGTGCTCGACGTGAGTGGCGAGCAAGATGGCGCCGGCGCAGGTGCCGAAGGTGGGGGTGGCGCGGACCCAGGTCTGGAGGATAGAGAAGAATCCATTACGCTCGAGGAATTTGAGCATGGTGGTGGATTCGCCGCCGGGCATGATGAGGCCGTCGAGACCGTCGAGTTCGGCGGGCGTGCGGACGAGGCGGGGGATGGCATCCAATGCGGTGAGAGTGCGAACGTGGGCGTCGTAGGCGCCCTGGAGGGCGAGGACGCCGATGGTGAGCGGATGTGAGGCTGGAGTTTTCGCTGTCATGCGGGGCAAGAGAGTGCGGGTGCAATGCGGCGCTGATAACAAGTCTATCGCGGAGCCAAGCATGCTATTGCGCTTGGGGGCGATGCGGAGAGACGACTATCTCGGCGCGATCCCGGGCTGGGTGAGTTGCAGGGAGTTGGCAGGTGGCGGGGCCGTACTCTTGCGGAAGTCATCGAGCGACACTTTCAACTGCGGTTGCACGGCCGCCATCTTCGACTGCAGAAGCTGCATGGTCTGTGCATTGAGTGCGGGTGTCTTGTCGAGGAAAGCGATGCCAGCGGGCGACCGATAGAAAGCGATGATGGCATCCAGCTCCGCCTCAGTGAAGTTCTGAGCATAGATGTCTACGAATCCTGGGCCGATGGCAGCCCAGCTCATTTGGGTGTCGATGGTTTTGGCGGTGCTCTTTTCAAATTCGGCGAGTTTGGTGACCTGGTCGGGCGTGGGGTTGTTGCCGACGATGTGCTCGGCCGTATCTGAATAGCGCTTGGTGAACTCGTCGGAGGCATTCTTGACCATGCGGTCGATGTGGAGGGCGAGCACGGCCTGCTGCGCCTTGGCGTGCAGGGAGGCGTCGCTGGATTGGGCAGCGAGAGGAAGGCAAAAGGCCAAGACGGGAAGAAGGACGAACCGATTCATGGGAAACACCTGGCGAAATGGACTTGGTTCCTGGTGTGGCAGCGTGCGCAGGGCACACCTCTTTGACGCTAGCACGCACCTGGGCGTACAGAACGTGACGGTCGCCACACAAGGGGGCTGTGGGTGCAGGAGCAGGTAGGGTTAATTCGGCTTGGTTGCGGGTGGCGTGGATGGAGCGGCCGGGGCAGCAGGCGGAACCGGACCGAGGAAGGGCGGCGGCGGGGCGAGGTTTTTCTTGAAGTCCGTGAACAACTGCTGCAACTGCGGCCGCATTGCCTGGACACGGCCCCCGGCAAACTGCGAGATCTGTTGGTTGATGTCCGGCATCTTGGTGAGGAGTGCGGATCCGGCGGGTGACTTGTAGAAGGCGATGATGCCGTCAAGCTCTTCATCGGTGAAGCTCTTCGCGTAGATGTCGGTGAATTGCGACTGAATTACCTTCCAGCTCACCTGGTCGTCGACCATCTGGCGCGCCTGCTTCTCGAAGTCGGCGGCTTTGGCTTTTGCATCCGGGGTGGGATTGGGGCCAATGGCCTGATCCGCCACATCGGAAACCTGCTTCATGATGGCGTCGGCGTTTTGCTCGACCTGCCTTTCGGTATGAAGGAGGCTCATCATCTCCTCGGCTTTGGCGCGGTGTGAGGCTTCGTCGGCACGAGCGGCGAGGGGAAGGCAGAGGGCGAGGGCGAGGAGGAGGGCGATGCGATTCATGGAACCACCTGATGGCGAATTGCCTTGTTTCTGTGCTGTCACGCGCGGGCAAAAGCGGACTATTTCACCCTATCATGCGCGCGGGGACGCACAAAGAAGCGGGCAGCGAGGCAGATGGAAGCCACGAGGACCTGGCCCAGGCGAAGGACGCGCGGGCCGGGCATAGTGCCCGGTTTGCGCATCCTCCGCCGGTCGCTGAGTGCGGGGCGACGCTGGCGCGAGTTAACGGGCAGAAGCGTTCATCGCGTCGGCGTGGAAGAGCTCGGATACGGCGCGCCGGAATGGAGCTGCGGACGGCGGAGCCGGGACTTCGCCGGAGAGGATGGCCTGGTGGGTAACGCTCCTGCCGTAGTAGGCCTCGGTGTCTTCGTGGTTCTGGTTGACTACGTCGCCGGTTAGGTCGACGCCGGCGAAGATGCCCTTAGTGCGCGAGTAGGTGAGGAAGCCTGCGTTGGCCAACTCGGTAGTGGAGGCCTGCGCGTTGCGTCCCACGGGACCGGCCGCGACAGCAATGTCGCCACCAAGCTTGACCTTGTCCGTGAGCAGCCGCTGGAAGGCGTCGTGCGACATGGCGACGAGGACGAGGTCAGTGGATTCTCCGCCGGCCTGCAGGCCGAAGCTGGCTCCGGTGAGTTGGATGAACGCCGGCGCGCTCCAGCCATGGCCGGTGCGGCAGGTGACGACGCCCTGGCCGTATTGGGCGCCGACGACGAAGGCCCCCTTCTTGAATCCGGGAATGACGGCGACGCAGGTGGCGTGCTCGGCGATGCCGTCGGGAATGCCTTTGTCGGGGGTTGCCATGAGTTCGTGCAGAACGTCGCTGGCGGCGGCGATGCGGTCGTCGAGCTTCTGGCGGTCGGCGGCGCGCGCGCTGAGGGTGAGTGTGAGGGCGGTGGATATGCAGAGTGCCATGCCGAGCTTTTTGAGCTTGATCTTCATCATCGGGATTTCTCCTGTGGCCGCAGCGTGCGGCGGCATTGGCGTACTGTCATGCGATGCGGGGCGGGTGGGGTGAGTTGCGCGCTGTGCGGGTGCGAAATGAGGCTCTGGGGCACCGATCTGGAGTTACTGGAGTGTAGCTACAAAACTGTGGTATAGTCGTGGCAGGGATGACCTTATTTGAGTGGGACGAGGCGAAGGCCCGACGGAACTTGCGGAAGCACGGGATCGATTTCGATGATGCAATCGGAGTTTTTTTACGATCCATACGCGGTGTTTGAGCAAGACCGTGTTGTGGATGGTGAACTTCGGTGGCAGGTGATTGGCAAGGTCGGTGATGTAGTCGTCCTACACGTTGCGCATACGTTTACAGAGCGGGATTCGGACGAGGTGATTCGAATTGTCTCGGCTCGGAGAGCGACCAGGAAGGAGCGCAGGCTTTATGGGGAAAATTGTTAGAAGAGCATGGGGGGAGTCGCGACTGACAGAACAACGGAAGCGCGAACTGGCGGAGCTGGCGAAGCGACCGGATAGCGAGATCGACTATTCGGATATTCCTGAGTCGACGGAAGAGTTCTGGAAGAACGCGGTGCGGAATCCGTTTTACAAGCCGGTGAAGAAGCAGGTTACGCTGCGGATTGATGCGGACATTCTGGCGTGGCTGCGACTGGAGGGGAGTGAAGGGTATCAGTCACGGCTTAACGCGGCGCTACGACGGGTGATGCTGGAAGATTTGCAGGGGAAGCGGAAGCGGGCTTAGTTTTGTGGCTGAATAAACCTCGCCCGTGATGTATAAAGTGCGTGCCGGGTTTAGGGGCAGAGTTCGAGGTTTGCAATGTACGGGGCCAAGACTGTTTTGTGCGGGTTGATTTTAGCTGGGGCAGTTATACAAGCGCTCGCGCAAAGAGAATACAAAGGCGACACGGTGCGCCTGATTCGTCCCGATGGCCCAGGCCTCATCATCGTGCCCACAGGCGCGGGCTGGGACATTACCAGTGTGTACCTTGTGGGCCCTATGCCGGTCATTGTCCTCCTCCATGACAACAACATTCAGTACTCCTACTTTGTCTTTCCCAACGAGGGCAAGATTCCGACCGCCGAAGGCTGCCGCGACACCCTGGTCTCCGGCATCCTGTCGGATCCAAAGTTCCCCAAGGTGACCGACAAGCAGCTCTCGGCCAGCAAACTCAAGGACGGGACTCCGGTCGCGCTCGAGACATTTCTCATTCCGCGCATATTCCCTCGCCTTCCGATGCCGCAGGAAAACGTTTTTGCGATCGTCGGCAATGCCAACACCTGCGTTGGCGCGCACTTTACGAGAATCCCGATAACGCCCCCACCCAACCCACTGCTCGCGGATGTGCAAAGCACTATTGAATCCCTGACCTTCGATCTCTCCTACACTCCAGTGTCATCCGACTACGGCTACTTCGGTTACGTCCTGCTCGATCAAAAGGACTTCCGTACCGCGGCCCTATACTACAGGCGCGCGCTCGATACCACTTCCGACGCCCCTGCCGCCAACATCCATCGCATTCTGGTCGACGAGCTCTCCATGTGCCTGGGCGAGATAGGCGACCAGAAGGAGAACCGCAAGGTTTTGGAAGCTGCTATCGCAAGCGACCCCGACTATCCGTTCTACTACTACAACCTCGCTTTGATGGATGCCTTCGCAGGTGACGCAGCGGCTGCGCGCTCCCATCTGCAACTGGCGTTCGATCGCCGCGCCAACACGCTGAAGGGTGACCATCTGCCCGACCCGACGCAGGACGCCGGCCTGCTGAAGCTCAAGCACAATAAGGAATTCTGGTTGTTTGTTGAGGCGCTGCCGAAGAATTGAGTCGGCGAGTGTCGCAGGTTGAGGAATCGTGGTGCTGACAGGCGGACCTCAGCGGCTAAAGCCGGGGGCCGATGGGCGAACTTGCGGCACGGCTGAAGCCGTGCCCTTAAGCAAGACGTTGCAATCGCAAAGTCCAAAGTACAAATACAGAGATTCTGGCGTTCGACTTCGCTCACGCCAGAATGACGCTGGATTCTGCGACGGACTTTAGAGACAGGACACGAGGTTCTTGCGTTCGGCTTCGCGTGCGCCAGAATGACGAAGCTTAGGGCCTACCAGCCGCGGGTTTGCATGAGGTTTTGCTCTTCGATGGCGGCGGCGGCGAGGCCCTTCATGGTGCCGGTGACGGCTTCGCTGGCTTCGGCGACGATTTTGGGGTCGTTGAAGTGGGTGGTGGCGATGACGATGGCGCGGGCGCGGGAGACGGCTTCGGCGCGCTCTTCGGGGTTGCGCGGCTGGCCGATGTCCTTCGCGGTGCAGAGTCCGACCTCGGCATCTGCGTCGCTCCAGAGCTCGACGTCGAGCGGGGTGGCGCGCTCCTTCATGAAGATGCCGGAGCCGACGAAGACGGTCTCGGCGCCGAGCTGCATCATCAGGGCAGCGTCGGCGGGCGTGGCGATGCCGCCGGCGGAGAAGTTGGGCACGGGCAGCTTGCCGGATTTCGCGACCATGCGGACGAGCTCGTAGGGCGCCTGGAGCTGCTTGGCGGCGTGGTAGAGCTCCTGGTCTTCCAGAACCGTAAGCTCCCGGATTTCGCGGGTGATCTGGCGCATGTGCTGGACGGCGTGGACGACGTCACCGGTGCCGGGTTCGCCTTTAGTGCGGATCATGGCAGCGCCTTCGGCGATGCGGCGGAGGGCTTCGCCGAGGTTGCGGGCGCCGCAGACGAAGGGCGTGGTGAAGGCGTGCTTGTCGATGTGGTGGGTCTCGTCGGCGGGAGTAAGGACCTCGGACTCGTCGATGAAATCGACGCCGAGGGTCTGTAGGACCTGCGCTTCGACGAAGTGGCCGATGCGGGCCTTGGCCATGACGGGGATGGAGACGGCGGCGATGATCTGCTTGATGAGCCTGGGGCTGGCCATGCGGGCGACGCCGCCTTCGGCGCGGATCATGGCGGGCACGCGCTCGAGCGCCATGACGGAGATGGCGCCGGCTTCCTCGGCGATGCGGGCCTGCTCGACGTTCATGACGTCCATGATGACGCCGCCCTTGAGCATCTCGGCGAGGCCGAGCTTGAGGCGCAAGGTGGAGGAGCCGAAGTTGCCGTTCTGGGTATGATCTGCCATATCGTTTTCCTTGAGGAGAGCGTGGGAATGACGCTCGGCCAGCGAGGCTGCAACCCCCAGTTTAGCAGTTTTGAGGGCGGGCGAGCCTGATGAATGCGGCTATGCGCGACAGAGATCGAGAATGCTGGGGCCGAATTTTTCGGCCTTGCCGGGGCCGACGCCGGAGATGGCCTGGAGTTGGGCGATGGTGCGGGGACGGGTGAGAACAATGTTGCGCAGCGTGGAGGAGCCGAGGACAAAGAATTGGGGGAGGCCGATGCGGGCGGACTCGGCCTTGCGCCAGGCGCGGAGCTGGGCGTCGAGGAGGAGCTGGTCGGGAGTGAGATCCGCGGTGGGGTCGGAGGGGGCAGGGCGGGTGCGGTGGAATTCGGTGAGGGCGGGTTCGCCGGAGTCGGTGGCGACCCGTGTGGAATGCGGGGGTCTCTCCACTCCGCTGCGCTCCGGTCGAGATGACGGCGACTTTGCTAGCTGCGGCATTGGTTCAGGTGCTTTGCGCCGACGGGGCTTCGCGGTGCGTTTGCGCGAACGTGAGGGAGCGGCTTCGGATTCTGAGGTTGACGGGAGGACTACGCCGGTTAGTTCGTTGGCGTCGTCGCTGCGGCCTTCGTGGGTGAGGGCGGCTTTCTTGTAGGGGAGGACGTTGCCTTCGGCGTTGGTGAAGGTTTCGGCGGTGAGGGTGATGAGGCCGGCGCGGGCGAGAGCGTCGAGGAGGACTTCGAATTCACGGCGATCTACACCAAGCGCGAGGTCGGTGAAGAGCTTGCCGGTGGCGCGGGAGGGTGCATGGGCGAGGGCGGAGAGAATGGTGCGGAGGTCGCGGCCCTGGGCTGTGGTGGGTGGGGCGAAGGTTTGGGCGGAGGTGGTGGAGGGGGAGCAGAAGTCGCACTGGCCGCAGGGGCGGCGGGCGTCGGCGGTGTCGCCGAAGTGGCGGATGATAGCGGTCATGCGGCACTGCTGGGTTTCGGCGAAGGCGACCATGCGGTCGAGCTGGGCGCGGCGGAAGGCGATCTGGGCTTCGTAGCCGGCGCGCCAGGATTCCTTTTTGGAGGTAGGGCCGTTGCGGCGGACGTTTCCTGCGAGGTCGACGATGGCTGCGCCCTGGGCGATGAGTTTCTCGATGGATTTGGAGAAGGTGTCGAAGTCCATCTTCAGGCGCTGGGCGAGCGGTTCGGGCATCAGGCACTCGTCAGTGAGAACTTGCGCGACGCGGGCCAGGTCGGAGGCGGGCGGGTAATCGCGCTCGAGGAAGAACTCGTGCAGCTTGCGGTCGGCGTAGCTGTGCAGGAGGACGGAGCGCGAGGGCAGGCCATCGCGGCCGGCGCGGCCTATCTCCTGGTAGAAGGCTTCGACGGATGCGGGTAGCGCGGTGTGGAGGACGGTGCGGACGTTGGCCTTGTCGATGCCCATGCCGAAGGCAATGGTGGCGACGACGACTTCGAGCTTGCCGGATTGGAAGGCGCGCTGGACATGTTCGCGGACGGAGGGTTCGAGGCCGGCGTGATAGGCAGCGGTGGGGAAGTGGCGATGAAGTTCGGCGGCGAGTTCTTCCGAGGCTTTGCGCGAAGGGGCGTAGACGATGGCGGGGCGGGCCGATGGTGCGGCGAGGAGTTCGAGGGTGAAGGCGTGGCGGCGGGGCTTGGACATCTCGACGACTTCGATGGCGAGGTTGGAGCGGCGAAATCCGTGGATGAAGAGGGCGGGGTTGTGGAGCTGGAGTTGGGCGACGATGTCCTGTTGCACGGTGGGCGTGGCGGTGGCGGTGAGGGCGATGATCGGCGCTGGCCGAAGCGCCGGAAGATGTTCGCCTAACGTCCGGTAGTCGGGACGGAAGTCGTGGCCCCAGGCGCTGATGCAGTGGGCCTCGTCGATGGCGATGAGGGAGGGCTTGCGGCGGGCGAGCATCTCGGGGAAGCCGGGGACGCGCAGACGTTCGGGAGCGATGAAGAGGAATTGGAGGGTGCCGTCGAGATAGTCGCGGCAGGCCTGGCGGGTGTCGTCGCGGGAGAGGCCGGAGTGGATGCGACCGACGCGGAGGCCGTGGGCGGTGAGTTTGGCGGCCTGATCGTCCATGAGCGCGATGAGGGGTGAGACGACCAGCGCCGTGCCGGCTTCGCCTGCTGATTGGCGGGCGATGGCGGGGAGTTGGTAGCAGAGGCTCTTGCCGGCGCCGGTGGGCATGACCAGGAGAACGTCGCGGCCGTCGGTGGCGGTGCGGCAGACGGCTTCCTGGTTGGCACGGAAGGAGGGGAAGCCGAAGGTGAGTTGGAGCAGGGAGGTGAGGTCGGGCATTGCTCTGGAACTTAGGACTAGTGTCGCACAGCGGCTAGAACTCGATGCCGCGCTGGGCGAGGATGTTGCGCTGGTAGGCGTGCTTGACTTCGCGCATCTCGGTGACGGTGTCGGCCAGTTCGACGAGGAGGGGGTGGGCGTTGCGGCCGGTGAGGATGACGTGGGTCATCTCGGGCTTGCGGCGGAGGACGTCGGCGACGGTTTCGGGGGCGAGCATTTTGTAGCCGATGGCGTAGTTGATCTCGTCGAGGACGACCAGGTCCCAGTCGCCGGAGAGGATGGCGGCGGCGGATTCGGCCCAGGCGGCTTCGACGAGACGGATGTCTTCGGGATCGGTTTCGGCGCCGCCGACTTTGACGAAGCCGCGGCCGAGCTGCTTGATGACGAAGTTGGGGGCGGCGTCGGTGCCGCCGAGGGCGCGATTGAGGGCTTCGGCGGCGTCGAGTTCGCCGTAGTGCCAGGAGCCTTTGAGGAACTGGAGGAAGAGGACACGCATGCCGTTGCCGGCAGCGCGGAAGGCGGTGCCGAGGGCGGCGGTGGTCTTGCCCTTGCCGGGGCCGGTGTTGATGAGGATGAGGCCGCGGCGGGTGGTTTCGGGGGTGGGGGATTTAGGGGTGGTGGCGGACATGGGATTAGTGTAGTTGCAGGTTGTGAGTTGCAGGTTGCAGGTTGAAAGGCAGAAGCGGATTGCCTGCGGGAATGACAAACAAGAACAAGCAGCCGCGAAATACAGGGGTCCTTCACTGCGTTCCGGATGACGGCTGCTGGGAGCTAGTGGCCGGAGTGGTAGGGGTGGCCGGCGAGGATGGTGAGGGCGCGGTAGATTTGCTCGGCGAGGACGGTGCGGGCGAGTTCATGCGGAAGGGTGATGGCTCCGAAAGAGAGGACCAGGCCGGCGCGGGTGCGGGCGGCGGCAGACCAGCCATCGGCGGGACCGATGGCGAGGACGACGGACTGGGTTCCGGAGTCGCGGAGGCGGCCGAGGTGGGCGGCGAAGTCCTGGCTGGTGAGTTGCTTGCCGCGGCTATCGAGGAGGATGAGGACGGGGGTGGTGCGGGCTGCCTGATGATGGAGCCAGGCGAGGAAGGCGGCCTCGGAGGCATAGGTTTGGGCTTCGCAGGGGAGATAGCGGGAGGCACGTGCCAGGTAGTCGGCGGCGAGGGATGCGGCGGCGTCGGATTTGGCGCGGGAGCGGGCGGGAGAGATGGAGGCGAGGAGGATCTTCACGGGATGAGGGTTATATGACTGGTTAATGACAGGTACGGGGGTAACTATGATTAATGGGATTGCGGATGTATGAATCATAGCTAGAATGTCAGCAAGTGAAATCTGCTGCGTGGAGGTAACAGAAAATGCGGGGGTTATTTGCGATTCGGAGGCATTGGCGGCAGAATATGGTTTGGAGATTGGATTGCTGTTCAAATTTGGATAGTGACTAAAGCACAATGTTACCCGGTGTCTAGGACTTAAGTGTGATTCCGCAAGTCTGGCGGAATGGGTTTGATTACGCAAGGAGAAATCGATGAAGAAGCTTCTTGGCTTGGCGGCGGTATCAATCGGGATAGCGATGATCTGCGTGGCTTTCCTAGCTGGCTCCACGGGATTTGCGCAAGAAACCAATGGCACGATCGCGGGCAGCGTGGTGGATGCCGCCGGGGCCGTGGTGGTCGGCGCGTCGGTAACGGCAACGTCAGTCGATACCAATGACAAGCACACCGCCAAGACGAACAAGGTGGGCGCGTATCGCATTGAGTCGGTTGCGCCGGGAGTTTACCGGGTGGAAGTGTCTGCGGACACGTTCGCGAAGACGACGGCGGAGAACGTCGTGGTGAATGCATCGGTGGTGACCTCGGTGAATTTGACGCTGAACCCGGGGTCTGCGACGACCACGGTGGAGGTCCCCTCCGACGTGGTGGAGGCCCTGAAGACCGATAGCGGAGAGCTGAGTGACACGCTCTCCACACTCGAAGTGAACAATCTTCCCATTTCGACACTGAATCCGTATCAACTGGCGGTGACGCTGCCTGGGGTCACCACGGTGACAGGCGACAACTACACGAACGGCTACGGATTTTCGGTGAATGGGAATCGGCCGCGCGACAATAACTTCCTGATTGAAGGCGAGGACAACAACGACCAGGGGTTGCATGGGCAGGCGTTCCAACCCGAGAACCTGGAGGCGGTGCAGGAGCTTACGATCCTGGTGGATTCTTTCGCGGCTGAGTATGGTCGCGGCGGCTCGGTCTCAAACCTTGTGTTCAAGGGCGGATCGAACCAGTTCCATGGAGCGGCATATGAACTGCTGCTGAACTCTGCGCTGGACGGAGAGGACAAGGGTGACATTCTAAACCAGGTGCCGAAGCAGAAATCGCGGGAGAACATATTCGGCTTCCGCGTTGGCGGGCCGATCATCAAGGACCGCATGTTCTTCTTTGTCTCGAACATTTGGGACCGGTACCGCTCGACGGCGAACCTGGGCATTCTGACGTTGCCGACGGCGTCGGGCTTTACGGCGCTGCAGACTTACGCTACCAATCCGCGGATTGCGAATTTGCTGACGGCATATGGATCGCTGCGCGGCACGAACGCCCTTTATGCAAGCACCGTTTCGCTGGGTAACGATCCGGTAAGCGGTATGAACCGCGGAGTGGTTAACTTCGCAGGTGTGCAGCGCCAGTTGGGGGATGACACCAACTCTCGCGAGTTGGAAGCTACTTCGGACCTGATTGTCACAGACAACGACAGAATACGTTTCCGGTTCATTCAAGCTCCATATTCCGTGCCGTATGACGTGGGCAACTTCCCCAACCAGTTACCGGGATTCGACACCGATCAGGCGGGAGTGACCTACAACGCCGGGATCGTCTACACGCATAATTTCAGTCCAAACATTTTGAATGAGCTGCGTCCGGCGTGGAGCCGCATCGGTTTCAACTTCGCTCTGCCAGCGAGTACCTTAGCGAATCCGCTGGCGCTTACGCCGGGAATCGGCATTTCAGGCATTACCGGTTACGGCATTCCGACCAACGTTCCTCAGGGGCGGTTCCAGAACACCTATCAACTGGAAGATGCGGTGACCTGGATCAAGGGAACGCACACGATGAAGTTCGGTTTCGATATCGAGGACCAACGCATCAAGGACGGAATTCCGTTCAACTTCCATGGGTCGATCGGATTCACGGCTGCGCAGACCGCGGGTTATACGGCGCTGGCGAACTACCTGGACAATTACGGTGGCACGGCCTCCAGCGGAACCGCGACGATCCAGTTTGGCAACCCGACCGCTCGTCCGCAGATCTGGGTGCAGAACTACTACGCCGAGGATAGTTGGAAGATTGCGCATAACTTCACGCTGACTTTCGGTCTGCGCTATGAGTACAACGGCACACCGTTCAATTACCTGCCGAATCCGGCATTCAACCCCAACAACCCCACGGCGTTTCCGGGCGGCGTGCCTGAGTTGGCGAACACGCACGACTTCGGGCCTCGGGCCGGCTTCAATTACGCGCTGAATGACAAGACAGTGATAAGCGCCGGAGCGGGAATCTTCTACAGCCACATCTTCACCAACATCATCGACAACATTCAGGGAAGTTCGCCGAACGCGGCGTCGAAGGACGTGATTACTTCGTCGGCTGGTCGCGGAACTGCCAACTGGGCGGGCATTATTGGCGCAACTTTCAATACGCCTGCCAGCCAGCTACCGCTGGCGACCGATACGTCGAACGTGATCCCGCAGCACCTGCTGGAACCGCTGACGTACGAGTACAACCTGCGGGTGCAGCGCGAGTTGCCGGCGGAGTTTGTACTGGCCGTGGAGTACGTTGGCAACCGACAGGAACACCAGTATGCGACGACCGAGTTCAATCCGTTTATCAATGACGTATATTCGGCCGCCCGGCTGTTTGCGAATCGGGGCCGGATTATCCGCGAGGACAATACGGCGGACTCGAACTATAACAGCGGGCAGATTGAGTTGCAGCACAAGGTGCGGGGCGGACTGACCTTCCGGGCCGCGTACACGTACTCGAAGCTGCTGGACGACGGCTCGGAGGAATTCACGGACTCCAGTGCGAACCTTTCGACCTACGCCGAGTTGCAGTATCCGAACAACCGGCGGCGTGAATACGCGGCGTCGGCGTTTGACCATCGCAATCGCATCGTGGTCTCCGCGGTCTACCAGCCGCCCAAGTGGAATGCTGGAGAGGGCTATCACTGGGCGGGAGCGGTCGTGAACGGATGGACGTTCTCCGGGATTTCCGTCTTCCAGTCAGGGCAGCCGATCAATGTTGAGATTGGGTACGACTGGAACGGCGACGGTATCAGCAACGATCGGCCGATACTGCTGAACAAGAATGCGCCGATTCAGAACTGGGCCATCAAAGGGGACGATCCAGTCGTCGGCTTCGGCCTGGCGCCGGGCTCGCTGTGCGATGGACCTGCATGGTGGGCTACCAACGATAATTGCCACCCTGTGACCATGGCGAACACGCACTGGGTGACGTCGTACTTCGGGACCACGCAGAACACGGTAAGTCGCAATGTCCTGTTTGCGGACCATGCTTCCAACACGGACCTTACGGTTGAGCGCTCGTTCCATACGTTTGAGCACCAGGACTTCCGGTTCGGGGTTCAGGCGCTGAACGTGTTCAACCACGGTCCGACGGGAAGCTACAACTCGCAACTGATCGACGGCGTTCCGTACAATGGAACCGATTCGCTCGGCAATGTGTACAGCGGCGCCGTGACCTTCGGGGACAAGGCGCTGACGGTGTCCGGCAATCGGGTGCTGCGCATGAATGCCACCTACGAGTTCTAGCACGTAGTGAGGCCCAAACAAATACGCCGTCTGCTGTATGCAGGCGGCGTATTTCTTTGCGGGTTGGGCTAGATCCAGGCTGGCAGATCAGTGTTTGATTTTTCTGCGTGCGGCAGGGGACTTCGCGGCTTTCTTGATTGGGGCTTTCGCAGCCTTTCTGGGAGCCGGCGACGCCTTTGTTGCCTTTTTCGCCGCCTTCTTTGCGGGGGATTTGGCGGGGGCCTTCTTCTTGGGGTGACTGGCGCGGGTGGTGGCGATGGCGGCGGTCAGTTCGGCGTTGAGATCGGCGACCGAGATGGTGGTGGCGGTCTTGCGCAGGCGCTCGAGGCCATAGAAGGCGCGCTTCTCCGCGGAGAAGACGTGGACGATGAAGTCGATGTAGTCCATCAGAATCCACTCGGCCTGGCGGCGTCCTTCGACGGAGTTGGGGTAGACGCCGAAGTCGCGCTTGAGGCGCAGCTCGATCTCGTCGGTGATGGCGACGTTCTGGCGCTCGTTGGTGCCGTTGCAGATGAGGAAGTAATCGGTGAGGCCGCTCTCGGCTGGGTCGAGGGCGAGGATGCGGATGTCTTCGGCCTTCTTGTCTTCGCAGGCAGCCGCGGCCGCGAGCAAGAGCTGGTAGCTTTCGGGTGAGGGCATGGATCTCCTATGGAGATATGGTAGCGGGTTGCTAGGAAGTTGTCAGTTGCAGGTTGCAGGTTGCGAGTTGCCAGGCGGTCAGTGGCCGGCATAGGGCGTGTTGCGTCGGTATACTACGAGTCACTTCTATGTGGAGGATGGACTGGATGGGTGTGAAGAGCGGAGCGTGGGCGGCGGTGGGCGTGATGCTGGTTTGGATTGCGCCGTTGGGGCTGGCGCAGGATAAGGCGGCCGGAGCGAAGGAGCAGAAGGTGGTGGTGACGGGGACTGCGGTGACGCCGCCGGCTGCGCCGACTCCAGACTCGACGACTGAGGGGACGGTGACGGTGGGCGGGCAGGCGATCGCATACAAAGCGGTGGCCGGGACGCTGACGGTTGGATCGACCGACGCGCAGGATGCGACGCTGGACTTTGAGGGCAACCTGCTGCCGAATGCGGGCGTAAAGCCACTGGATCCGGAGAAGCCAGAGGAGGCACCGGCGACGGCACGGGTTTTTTATGTGGCGTACTTCAAGAAGGATGCCGGTGCGGAGCAGCGCCCGGTGACGTTCCTGTATAACGGCGGGCCGGGTTCGGCGACGATGTGGCTGCACATGGGGTCGTTCGGGCCGCGGCGGGTCGCGACTCCGGACACGGAGCACCAGGAAGGTGCGCCGTACAAGATCGTCGACAACGAGTACAGCCTGCTGGATGTGAGCGACCTGGTGTTCATCGATGCGCCGGGAACGGGGTTCAGCCGAATTTTCGGGAAGGACAAAGAGAAGGCGTTCTGGGGGGTCGACGGCGACGCACACGCGTTCGACCGGTTCATCCGGAAGTTCCTGACCAAGTATGAGCGGTGGAATTCGCCAAAGTATCTGCTGGGGGAGAGCTACGGCACGCCGCGGTCCGCGGTGCTGAGTGCGCTGCTGGAAAATGTCGATCTGAACGGGATCATTCTGCTGTCGCAGATTCTGAGCTTCGACAACAGCGTGGATGGGCCGAAGTGGAACCCGGGCGTCGACCAGGCTTACGCGCTGGGTCTGCCCACCTACGCGGCGACGGCGTTCTACCACAAGAAACTGCCCAGCCAACCGGCGGCGCTGGAGCCGTTTCTGAAGGAGGTGGAGCAGTACGCGATGGGCGACTACATGGGCGCGCTGCTGGCGGGGAGCGAACTGCCGGCGGCGCAGAAGCAGGCGGTCGCGGAGAAGCTGCATGAGTATACAGGCCTGTCGGTGGAGCTGCTGCTGAAGGCGAATCTGAGGATCGACGGCGGAATGTTCGAGAAGGACCTGCAACTGGATGAGGACACGACGACGGGACGGCTGGATTCGCGGTACAAGGGGCCGGATATGGATCCGCTGAGCGAAGCGGCGGACTACGACCCGCAGAGCAATGCGATTTCGGCGGCGTACACGGCGGCGATCAATAGCTATCTGCGTAAGGACCTGAAGTACGGCGACCAGCAGACTTATATCCCGGGCGCTTATGACGAGGCGGGCTTTACCTGGGATATGCGGCACCACGCGCCGAACGGGCCTCCGCCGGACCAGCAGTGGGGCGGGACCAACGTGATGCCGGACCTGGCGTTTGCGATGAAGTCGAACCCGAAGATGAAGGTGATGCTGGCAGGCGGATACTACGACCTGGCAACGCCGTTCTTTGAGGGGATGTTCGAGATGCACCACCTGCCGATTCCGGACAAGTTGCAGGGGAATATCAGCTACCACTACTACCCGAGCGGGCACATGGTGTACGTCAACGAAGGAGTGCTGAAGCAGTTCCACGCGGATGTGGCGGCATTTATCCGGGGGACGGATAGCGGGAACTGAGCGAGCATATACTAAGTGATGGAAATATAGATAGTTACAACCTGCCGTCACAGTTGCCGGGGCGTCATTCCTGGGCTGTGGCGGCGGATTTGTTTTGGGTTAGATCTACATATGAGTGGATCAGTATCACATAATATGCTTGACATCCGCTACTATAATGACTATAAAGGTGAGGAGCGGCGGTAGGCTGCTCTACGACTCTGATTCGGAAATTCACTTTGAGGAGACATTGAGATGACATTGACTCGATTTGTTCCGTTCCGTTCGCCGTTGGCGGACGTAGCTGTATTGCAGAACCGGCTGAACTCGATCTTCAGCGACTTTGCCCGGCCGGATGTTGAAGACGAATCGCTGGCGATGGGGAACTTCATTCCGCCGGTGGATGTGTATGAGGATGCGCACGAGTTGGTGCTGAAGCTGGAAGTTCCGGGGATCAAGCAAGAAGACCTGGACGTCAAGTTGGAGAACCAGACGCTGACGGTGAAGGGCGAGCGCAAGTTCGAGAAGAATGAGAAGGAAGAGAACTTCCACCGGATCGAGCGGCGCTATGGCAGCTTCACGCGCAGCTTCACGTTGCCGCAGACGGTGGACGCGGGCGCGGTAAAGGCGAACTACGAGAATGGGGTGCTGACCATTTCGCTGGCGAAGAAGGAGGCCGCGAAGCCGAAGCAGGTGAAGGTGGAGATCGGCGTTGGGGCTCCGCAGCCCAAGCAGGTGGAAGCCAAGACGGCCGCGTAATTGCAGTTTGCATCGTTGAATTTGAGGTGTTCTTCCAGAACAGGTTGAGCGCCCCACAGATCCGAGCCGGAATGTGGGGCGCTTTTTAGTTGCGCCAGATGTACCATGGCTGGGTCGCAAGAGATCGAAGAAAGCTGCTCGGGAAGCCGTTGCAGAAGGTGGATTCAATGAAGAAGGTGATGCTGTGCATCGTCGCGCTGGCTGCGATGTTGGGAACGGGGGCGCGGGCACAGGATTTGTCGGGCAACTGGCAGGGGACGCTAAAGGTGGGCAAGGACCTGCGCGTTATTTTCAATGTGTACAAGGGCGAGAAGGATGGCTGGAGCGCGAAGTTCTACAGCATCGATCAGACGCCGCAGCCTATCCCGGTAAATTCTGTGACGAAGCAAGGTTCGACCGTGAAGATGACGATCGACATGATCGGCGGTGGTTTTGAAGGAAAGTTGAGCGACGACGGCAAGACGATGACGGGAACGTGGACGCAGGGGCAGCAGCCGTTCCCGCTGGTGCTGGTGCGGGCGACGCCGGAGACGGCGTGGGAGATTCCTGAGGCGCCGAAGGCCGAGAAGCCAATGGCGGCGGATGCGGACCCGTCGTTCGACGTGGCGACGATCAAGCCAAATCCCTCGGGAGGGACGTCGATCCAGCAACTGACTTTGAACGGTCGCGACTTTGTTGTGCGCAATGGTTCGTTCAATGACCTTATTACTTTTGCGTACGGGATACAGATCAAGCAACTGGTCGGTTCGCCTGCCTGGGCCGACAGCGATCGATACGACATTCACGGGATCCCAGACCTGCCGGGGCAGCCCAACATGGTGCAGGCGCGGTCGATGGTGCGCAAGCTGCTGGCCGATCGGTTTGGACTGAAGTTTCATCACGAGAAGCGCGAACTTTCCGCGTATGTCCTCTCGGGTCAGGCGAGCGAGAAGCTGACACCCAGCAAGACGGTTCAGGGACAGTTGCCGGGGTTCGGCGCGTCACCGGGAACCGGGGGTCTGACGCTCCACCTGATCAACGGAACGATGTCGGATTTCACGGACTTTCTGCAGATGCTGGTGCTGGACAAGCCGGTGGTCAACCAGACGGGGATTGCCGGCAGGTTCGATGCGAATGTGACGTTCACGCCGGAGCTATATATGTTCAACGGGCATGCGCCGAAGCTGCCAACCTCGGATGTGCCGGACGCTCCCGATCTGTTTACGGCGATTCAGCGGCAGATCGGTCTGAAGCTGACAGCAGAGAAGACGGATGTTGATGTGATTGTTGTCGATCATGTTGATAAGCCGTCGCCGAACTAGAAGGTTAAGGAGGTCGCTCCATGAAGAGACTGACGGTATGTGTCGTTGCGCTCGTCATGCTGTTGCCGTGTGCGGTTCGGGCACAGACTGCTGCCCCAGTGGCGGCCACCGCTGCGCCAGCGGCTGTGACGCACGCGCCGGGCGATATCGCTGGAACCTGGCAAGGGACTCTGGAGTGGGCGGCGAAAGGCGATCAACCTGCCGGAAAGCTGCGCATCGTGGTCAAGATAGCCAAGAAAGAGGGTGGCGGCTGGAGCGCGGTGGACTACAGCATCGACCAGAATCCGCGGGGCATGAACTGCTCTGACGTGACGCTGAAGGGAACGACGTTCCGGTACACCATCCCATCGATCGACGGAATTTACGAGGGCCAGCTGAGTCCTGACGGCAACTCCATGGTAGGAACTTGGACGCAAGGCGGCGCGCTGCCGTTGACTTATGTTCGCGCCACCAAGGAAACGGCATGGGATATTCCTGAGCCACCGAAGCCGCCGACGCCGATGGCAGCGGACGCCGATCCGTCGTTCGAGGTAGCTACGATCAAGCCGAGCGATCCCAATGTTCCCGGCGACTGGTTCAGAGTGAATGGGCGCAACTTCACGACGCACAATATCTCGCTTGCAGGCATGATGAAGTTCGCTTACGGGATTCATGGGAAGCAGATTGTGAATGCGCCGGACTGGATGGACCAGGACAAATATGACATTGCTGCAGTGCCGGATGGCGAGGGCCAGCCCAGTGACAAGCAGTGGAAGGCGATGCTGCAAAAGCTGATGGCGGCGCGATTCAAACTGACGTTCCACCAGGAGCAGCGGGAGCTTGCGGTGTTCGCGCTTACGGTGGGTAAGGACGGCGCGAAAAACATGGATGAGAATACCAGCGGCGGATCGCTGCCGGGGATGTTCTTCCAGGGCACTCCGGGCGGAATCATGTTGCCGGCAAAGAACGCAACCATGAAGGATTTTACCGGCCTGCTGCAGGAGGTGGTTCTGGATAAGCCGGTGGTGGACCAGACGGGGTTGAAGGGCAGATACGATTTCACGGTAAAGTGGGCGCCTGACGATTCCCAGTTCGGCGGACATGGCCCCCCGCCCATTGATGATTCGAGCGCGCCGCCGAGCTTGTTCACCGCAGTCCAGGAGCAGGTTGGGTTGAAGCTGGACTCGACGAAGGCGATGGTGGATGTGATGGTGATCGATCACGTGGAGAAGCCGTCGCCGAATTAAGCGAACAAGCATGTCCAGGGGCTGAAGCCCGCGACAATTGTGCATCCCTCCTGCCGGGACTGAAGTCCCGGCCTATCTCAGAGACGAGTGTTCTGCAGTCTGTGAAGCCGCGATGACTTAGCGGGTTATCGGCACGTCTAAATCCGTGCCCTCAAGCACAACGGCCCTTTTCATTCCCCACGTACGTGCTTGCTAAAGGCTGGCGGCGCGAGCGGCTTGTGCGCTGTGCTCGGCGGCGACGGATTTCCTGGCGGCAGGTGGGGCTTCGGCGCGGGTTTCGGAGGCGCCCTCTGCCCACTGGCCGGGGTCGATGTCGGGGAAGATGCTGTCGCGGTGTTCGATTTCAGCGAGGCGCCTGGCCATGTGCTGGTTGAGTGCGCCGTCGTGGGTGAAGGCCAGCCAGATGGATTTGAGTTCGAGGAACTGGTCGTTGTGGGTGAGGAAGCGGGACTCGGCGTAGTCGCGCGCGGCGCCGGTGGTGATGAGGAACTGCCAGTCGGAGGATTCAAGCAGCAGGAGTTCGCGGCAGAGCTGCTGCACGATGCGCATGCCGAGTTTGGAGCCGCGCCAGGTGCCTGCGGTCGCGACCTCGCGGACGTAGAGCTCGGCGGGATAGATGTGGGTCCAGGTCCACGCGGTGTCGGGGTTGAGCCATACCTGGTGATTGCCTTCGGCGCCCCAGGAGCCTTCGGGCATGGCGATGAAGCCGGCGCGCGGATAGCGCTCGAGATACTGGCTGCAGGTGATGGTGGCGATGCCGGTCGAGTGCTCATGCAGGATGCGGCAGACGGCCTCCAGCCACATGGGGCCTTCGAACCACCAGTGGCCGAAGAGCTCGGCATCGAAGGGCGAGCTGAGCACCGGCGGGATGGCTGAGTCGAAGCCGGATACGAGCGTCTGATATACGAGGGAGACGAAGTGGCTGGCGTGCTCCCGAGCGCGTTCGGCTGCCTGCTGCGGGTAGTAGACGAGTTTGTCGCCGATGTCGACCCCGGAACCGGTGACCCGCCAATAGCGATGGCCGCCGGGAAAGCGCTTCTTGTGGAAGTCGAGGTAGTTGGCGTCGCCGGGGTAGCCGGTGTCGCCGGACCACACCTGCAGACCGGTGGCGGGGTCGCGGGGAAAGACGGTGGCGGCGAAGCGTTTGTCGTAGGGGCCGTCGACGAAGTAGGGCTGGTAGAGGTTGCGCTGCGGGCCGTGGGGAAGCGGCTCCCGCTGCCGCGCACGCGAGAGATGACTGTTGGGCGCGTCGTACGGGGAGGGGATGCGCCGGCTCTCTTCGACCAGGTGGGTATCGACGAAGAAGTAGTCGAGGTTGGACTCAGAGAGGGCCTGCTCGACGCCGATGCGGTCGAACCCGGGTTGCGGTTCGTCCGCGCCGGCATGCAGCACGGGGTACTCCCAGAAGCCCGCAGGCCGGTAGCCGCACTCCGGCGCCCAGATGCCGCGGGGGCGCTTGCCGAGGTGGCGGATGTGGGTAGCGACGGCGGTGCGGACCTGCGCGCGGACGCTTTCGTCGGTGCCGAGCAAAGGCATGTATCCGTGGGTTGCGCCGCAGGTGAGGATCTCGATCATGCCGGTGTCGTTGAAGTGGCGGAAGGCCTGGACGATGTTGCCGCCGAGCGCGCTGAAGTCGTCGAGTGCGGTGGAAAAGAAGCGGCCCCACAGGCGTGCGGCCTCGGTCAGGTGAAGGTCTCCGGATTGAATGAAGTAGGCCTCGTCCTCGCGGGCGGCGAGGACCTTGCGAGTGAGGTAGCGGGGGAACTCAGCGACGAAGAGCGGGTGGGCAAGCTGCTCCAGCAGAATGGGCGAGAGGTTGATGTTGAAGTTGGCGGGGACGCCGTCGCGCTCGAGATTGCCCAGCACCCGCAGCAGAGGCAGGTAAGTCTCTGCGGCCACCTCGTGCAGCCACTCGATGCCATGCGGCCAGGTACCGTGGTTGACCACATACGGCAGATGGGCGTGCAGCGTGAGGGCCAGGAAGCCCGCCGGAGTGTCCTTTGCCTTCGTCAAGAGCGACCTCAAAAAACTCCAGGGTTGAGGGCGTGCTCGTTCGGGTGGAGGCCTGCCCGGGCCGCGGGGTGCGGCAGGGCAGAGAAACTGTGGATGAGCCGGATGTTCCCAGTAGCTTACATCAACCGGGTTACGGCGGGGTCACTGAATCGTGCACGGACAGCGATGAGTCTTCGACTTGCTTCGACGTTCACGTGGCCGGAGCCCAAGGGTTTACTGGTCGGTGTGGTGTTCGAGCGCCGGGCCGGAGTTCCCGGACGACGCCCCGCCGGTGGTTACGTGGAGTTGAATGGGATCGGTGAGCCTGAAGCGGACGACCGTTTCAGATTCGATCTGGACCTGCTGGCCACGGGTAACGGTGTTGGCGCCGGCGCCGACTCCTCCGCCGGCTGCCGCGCCGATGGCCGCGCCCTTGCCTCCGCCTATGATGCCGCCGAGGATGGCACCCACCGCCGCGCCGCCGCCAACTTTTTCGGCGGTGTTCTTGCCGCGGCCTTCGCCCTGCTTGGTGTAGGACTCGGTGGCACAGGAAATGTGCTCGCCCTTGTGATTGATGGCGGTCAACGAAATGGTGAGCAGCGCGCTGCCCTTGTAGTGCTTGGCATCCTGCGCGGCATCCACATGGCCGATGACCGGGGTGCCTTGCGGCAGCACGACCATACCGTCTTCGATGATGTCGGAGGCGATCTCGCCGGTAAACTTGTCTCCGGTCTGGGTGCTGGCGCTATCGAGAGTCTGGGTGATGCGGACCGGAATGGTCGCGCCAGCGGACAGGGTGATGGTATGCACGACCGGCGCGGGTGGCGGCGATGGTGGAGGCGGCGGCGCTACGGCGACGGCCGGGGCGGGCATTGGCTGTGGAGCGGGTTGCGGAGTGGGCGCATTGCGCACAATGGGCGCGGGCGGTGCCGGCCCCTTTTGGGCAACCATCGCGGTGGGCTTCTGGGGCTTCTGCGGGGGCACTGCCTTCACGTTGGGTTGCGGTTCTACTACCAGATTGTCAACGACGGTCTTGACTCCGGGGACCTGGGCGACGTCGCCGCTGGCGATGGTGCGCGCGGTATCGCTGGTGACACTGCCGCTGAGGGTAACGACGCCGCCGACCACCGACGCCTGGATCGACTGCCCGCCGAGGTTCTGGTCCGATGCGAGGCGGCTCTGCACCTGGGAGTTCAGGGTAGCGTCATCCGGGGCGGCACTCTTGCACCCCGCAAGCAGCAGGGCGAGAGACAGCAGGAGGATGGGCGAGCGCGCGGAGGTTTTGTGAGCGTCCATTGGTACCCTTTCGTGCAGTGCGTTCAATGCCAACATACTACTCCCGCGGTTGCTTCGGGGAGTTGGATGAGCGATCGGCAGAGAGGGTGCGGGCTGAAAACGATGCCCACGCGACCCCTCAAGCGCATCTAACGACGAGCGTCCGTGCTTCCTTAGCTCATCGCTTCTATTTGACGCATTGTGCGGAAAAACGGTCTGGAAGGTGTTATTGTTTAGCTTCCTGAGGGAAAGCAGGCCGCGTGGCCGTCCCGTTCGAGCGCAACCCAAGGCAAACGCGGCGTCTCCCAAAGGGACATGAAGATGGAGCGTACCGCGGCCGGCCGTGACGGACGGGACAGATGGCCGGGATGGTGGTACATTCCAGAGGAATTCGCATCTGCGAGAGGGAACACAGCTCTCGCCAAAACCGTAAGGTTGGACAGGAGAAGACAATGGCAAACAACGATAGCGGAGCGAGCGGGTTGGGATGGTTCCTGGCCGGACTTGGGGTTGGCGCATTGATTGGAGTGTTGTATGCGCCGAAGGCAGGCAAAGAGACGCGCGAGGACCTGGCGAATGCTGCACGCGATGCGCAGGAAAAGGCCGCGGAACTCGTCGAGCAAGGGAAGCAGAAGGCGAACGAGTATGTGGAGCAGGGCAAGCAGTACGTCGAGCAGGGCAAGAAGAAGGCCGCTGAACTGGTGGAAGAAGGCAAGCGCCAGGCCGCTGCATCGGTTGACAAAGGCCGCGAATACTACGAGAAGGGCCGCACCCAGTGGACCCAGTACGTTGAGAAGGGCAAGAGCCTGGTGAACGAACAGCAGGCCAAGGTCGGGGCGGCGGTGGATGCGGGCAAGGAAGCCTACGTGAACACTACGGTGGAAACGCCGGTCTAGCCGGAAGCAGAGTCGGACCTGCCGGGGCGGCGACCGCAGTATGGCGCCGCCCCGGGCAACGCCCGGAAGAGGTTTCTGAGGAAAGCGGAGAAAGACTGCAATGGCAACGATGGGTTTTGCGATGTGGATTCAAGATATAGATTTGGCTGGAACCAATCGCCTGATCATGATCTTCATCGGGTTGGTGGCGATTGCCATGGTGGTGATGGCCATCGCGATGATCGTGGTTGCGGTTACGGCTTCCAAGGCCGTGAAGGGCATGAACGAGACGGTGGACGAGTTGAAGGGGAAGATGCTGCCCCTGATCGATGTGGTGACGGACATCAGCAAGACCAGCCAAGCGTTGCTGAACGACACGGCCCCCAAGGTGAAGCACATTACCGACAGCCTGGTGGACGCGAGCGATACGCTGGCAGAGACGAGCAAGGCGGCGCGGTCGGCGGTGGAGCAGTTCGACAGCACGTTCAGCGACATTAACATGCGTACGCAGCGGCAGGTGGCGCGGGTGGACGGGATGGTGACTTCGGCACTGACGGCGACGGTCGACGCGGTGGAGACGATCAGCAGGGGACTGCGCATTCCAACGCAGAAGATCGTGGCGGCGGCAGGCCAGGCGAAGCTGTTTGCCGAGGGGCTGTTTGCGAAGATCAGGTCGGCGGCGGGCGGCGGCTCCTAGATCCGGACGCAGCGAAGCCGGTAATCGCGCGGCGACTGGTAAAATGGGAGTGTGGCTCCTTCTGTTCTCGATACATCCAGTGAAAACCGGGTAGGTGTTCCGGAAGCGCGTGCCGAAGTTCCGCTGGCCCGGCCAGTGCGGCCGAGGGTGGGGTTCGTGTCGCTGGGGTGTCCGAAGAACCTGGTGGATTCCGAGGTGATGATGGGGTTGCTGGACCGCGCGGGCGGCGAGCTGACGGCGCGGGCGGAGGACGCCGAGATCCTGGTGGTGAATACGTGCAGCTTCATCGACTCGGCCAAGCAGGAGTCGGTGAACACGATTCTGGAGATGGTGCAGCACAAGGTGGCGAATGGGGGCAAGGCGCGCAGGCTGATCGTGGCTGGGTGCCTGGTGGAGCGGTATCGCGACGAGATTCGCAGAAACATTCCCGAGGTCGATGCGGTGGTGGGGACGGGGGAGCTGGAGGCGATCCTGGAGGCGGCGGGGTTGAGCGCTCCGGCTGCGGCGGCGGTTGGGGCAAATTCTCCTTTCAATATTCTGGTGAGCCGGGCGGCGAGTGCGGTGCATCAGCATTCGCATCCGACGGAGGTTGGAGCGCAGCTTGAGATTGCGAAGGCGTCGCGGGCGGAAGGCGATCTGCGGGAGCGGCAGGGGAGATTCTCGCGCGAGCACTGGGATGGGGCTACGGCGGCGCTGCCGGAGTATCTGTACTCGGATGAGACGCCGCGGATTCTGACTACGCCGCGGGCGTCGGCTTACATCAAGATTGCCGAGGGGTGCGACCATCCGTGCAGCTTCTGCATTATTCCGCAACTGCGCGGGAAGTTCCGGTCGCGGCGGCTGGAGTCGATTGTGGCCGAGGCGGAGCGGCTGGTCGCGCAGGGGGTGCGCGAGATTACGCTGATCGGGCAGGATACGACTTGCTGGGGTGAAGACCTGGGGCTCAAGGATGGGTTGGCGACGCTGCTGGAGTCGCTGGCGGTGTTGCCGGGACTGAAGTGGCTGCGATTTCTGTATGCGTATCCGAACAAGGTGACGACGCGGTTGTTGGAGACTATGGCGCGGCACGAGACGATTGCGAAGTATCTCGATGTGCCGCTGCAACATGCTTCGCCTTCGGTGTTGAAGCGGATGAAGCGGGGTGGGACGCCGGAGGTTTTTCTGCGGCTGATTGAGAAGGCGCGGGCGGTGGTTCCGGGGATTGTGCTGCGCAGCACGTTCATCGTTGGGTTTCCGGGCGAGACGGAGGAAGACTTCCGGCAGCTTTGCGATTTTGTCGCAGCGGCGAAGATCGATTGGCTGGGCGTGTTCTCGTATTCGGACGAGGAGGGCGCGGCGGCGTTCGAACTGGACGCGGCGCTAAAGGTTCCAAAGCGGACGATTGAGGCGCGGCGGCGCAGGCTGATGCGCTTGCAACAGAAGATCAGCGCAAAGGCTAAGGCCGCGTGGGTTGGGCGCGAGGTCGATGTGCTGGTGGAGGGTGAGAGCGAGGAGACCGAGCTGCTGTGGCAGGGACGGACCGCGCTGCACGCTCCGGAGATCGACGGCAAGGTACTGATTAATGACTTTGGGCCGCATGAGACTCTGGTGCCGGGGACGTTTTACCGGGCGGAGATTACCGAATCGCACGACTACGATGTGGTGGCTCGGATTATCGAGTAGGCACTTCGTGCGGTCCTGGCCGCGCTGATGCGCGTGTAAAAGCGCAAGTACGTTTACCGAAGTTGTCTCCCTACAACCAGGCCCCCCTCCCCCCCATACTTCTGGTATCAAAGTCTTGGAAACATGCGAGTTAGGTCCGGATCGGTCCGGGAAAATCCGGACCTGGTGCGCGTTTTGCGCGGACTTGCTGGCTGCGAGGCAGACCGGTGGCGTCGATGTTGTTTTGATTTCTCACGTGTGTTTCCCCCTGAGGTGTGTCGGTTGCAGGTCCTGTCCGGGTGTGGCCTGGACACGACGCCGAACGACTTTCGCCCCTTAGGTTAAGTATAGATTGCGTGTCAAGAAAATCTGTGGAGAAGTGGGTGCGGATCTCGGGTAAAGGCAGTGGTTGCAACAGCAAGATGTGATGGTAGAGATGTCCTCGGTGGGCGTCTAGTATTCCTGCCGGCAGCGACGCAGAGGGCAGAAACAGGTCGTTTCGGCTGCGCCTTCACTCCGGCCTTCGGCAGAGCGGAAGCGCCTTCGGCGCGGCTGTTTCTTGGCACGGCTGAAGCCGTGCCCTTCCGATTCGAGGTTTCTGGTGGGGGTTCGTGGCGCGCATTCCACATCTCAGAAGCGAGATGTGGGGCACCCGGCATGATCTCAAGCTGAATGCGGTGGTGCAGTTGGCGTTGAAGGAGTATCTGACGCACGCGGAATAGGGGTACCCGGCGGAGAGTATCAATATATAGGTCGTTTCGGCTGCGCCTTCACTCCGGCCTTCGGCAGAGCGGAAGCGCCTTCGGCGCGGCTGTTTTTTGGCACGGCTGAAGCCGTGCCCTTCCGATTCGAGATTTCTGGTGTGGGTTCGTGGCGCACATTCCACATCTCAGAAGCGAGATGTGGGGCACCCGGCATGATCTCAAGCTGAATGCGGTGGTGCAGTTGGCTTTGAAGGAGTATCTGACGCAGGCGGAATAGTGGTGGCGCGAATCCCACGTCTCAGAGGCGAGATGTGGGGCGTCCGGCGTGTGGTATCACAAATCACTGGGCCGTTATGCTGCGCAGGTGTATAAAGTGGCGACGCAGGAAGGTCGCTCTTGTGCGCAATGTGCTGATACTTATTGCACTTGTTTTGTCCCCTCTGGGGGCGGCGGGTGGCTCTCACGAACCGAGTCTTTCGGAGCTGCCCGATGGAACGCTATCTGGGAACATGTATGCGAACGATGCGGTGGGCTTGAGGTTTCAGTTTCCGGACGGATGGGTCGCGGTTGCCGACCCGAAGGGGCCGATCGAGTTAGGTTTGCGAACGCAGGATAGATCGGTGGATCGGTGCTTCAAGATGTTGCTTTCGATCCAAGCTCCTGAGCCCGTTAGCGGACGGTTCAGATCCGGCGGCGATTTGATGATGATCGATCCTAGTTGCTTTTCTGACGCGGAGTTTCCCGACTCGATGGACAAGAAGAAGGTTCAGGAGTTTGCGGGTAAGATCATGAAGTTTTTCTCGGGGACACCTTACATATTGCCTGGGGGCGCCAACGTCGACGCGAATCGTAGGAAATGCTCTGACAAGTCGTATGGTCCCTGCAGGTACGGACGGGGCAGTCTGGTAACCGTGTACCTTTCCGGCGACGCAATGATTGACGCTTATGAGGACCCGTCGAAGAAGGAGCAGGTGCATGTGAACTCGCTGCTTGCCCTGACGGCATATGGCGACTACTGGGTTGCGCAAGCACTCCTGCTGGATGAAGCGTCGAGGCAGGAATTGAAGAAGATTACGGTTTCATTCAAAGATGCGCCGTAGCAGCGTGGGGAGAGGCGGTCGAGCTTCGCTCGATAACCCATCCTAACGGATGGAACTGCCGTTAGGATGGGGCACCCAATTTCGTGCGGCTTCGCGGCGCGGTTTACGGGGCGACGGTGAGGGTTAGGTTGTTGATGCTGAGGACGGTGACGTGGGTGCCGGCGGGGATGGGTGGGGTGTTGGGTGGGAGGGTGGCTTGCCAGATTTCGCCGCGGACTTCTACCTGGCCGATGTGGGATTGGCCGGCGGCATAGTCGGGGGTGGGCTGGCCGGGGATTGGCTCGCCGGGTGCGGAGAGTGGAGTGATGGCGATCGCGGGCTGACCGAGGAGGGCTTGCGGGCCGGTGAGGCGTTTGGCCTGACGGGCTTTGAAGGCGATCCACGCGAGGCCGAAGGTGATGAGGCCGAAGCCAATGCCGGCGCCGGCAGCGACGCCGAAGTGGACGCGCATCTCGGGGGTGGGGCCGTTGACGAGCGTGGCGAGGCCGAAGACCAGGCAGATTACGCCGGCGATGCCGAGGACTCCGTGGCTGGCGAATTTGGCTTCGAGGACCATGAGAGCAAGTGCGGCGAAGAGGAGCAGGATGGCGGTGTGCTGGACGGGCAGCAAGTTGAGACCGAAGATGGCGAGCAAGACCATGAGTGTACCGAGCGCGCCGGGAACGATGGTGCCGGGGACGTTGAATTCGAGATAGATAAGCAGGCCGCCGCAGAGGAGCAGGAGGACGTCGAGGTCGGGGCTGGTGAGACGGGTGAGCAGGCGCTCGCGGACGGAGGGCAGGAGCGGGTCGATGTTGGCGTGGGCGAGGTGGAGGGTCTGGCTGGCGCCGTTGAAGCGCTTGATGGTGCGGCCGTCGAGTTGGGCGAGCAGGGCGTTGTCGTTGGGCGCGACGATGTCGATGAGGTGCAGGTTGAGCGATTCGGACTCGCTGAAGGACTTCGAGTTGCGCACGGCGTCTTCGGCGTCCTTGGCATCGCGGCCGCGGACGGTGACGTAGGAGCGGAGGAAGGCGGCGGCGTCATTCTCAAGTTTTTCCTTGAGCACAGGGTCCATGGTCTCGCCTTCGAGGATGGGGTGGGCGGCGCCGGCTTCGGTGCCCGGAGCCATGGCGGCGACGTCGGCGGATTCGAGGAGGAAGAAGCCGGCTGAGCCCGCGCGGCTGCCGGAGGGTTCGATGAAGATGATGACAGGGACGGTGGAGGCTTCGATGTTGGCAACCATCTCGCGGGTGGAGTCGAGCAGGCCTCCGGGCGTGCCCATAGAGACGAGGACGGCTTCGGCGTGGCGGGCGGCGGCGTCGTCCAGGCCGCGCTTGAGGTACTCGGCGGTGATGGGCTGGATGGTGTCGTGGATGGTGAGCTTGACGACGAGGGGGGATTGCGCGGAAAGGGGCAGGACGAAGGCGAGGAGTATGAGAAGACGACGCAGCACGTGATGGACTCCGGCGGTTGAGTGGCCGCGAGGTAAGGATACGGCAGAATGGGCAGGGGCGGCGGAATTCTATAGCTCCCACCTAGGCCTTCGGCCGAGGCTGGCATATGGCGGGCCTTCGGCCCTTAGGTCCCGTGGGGTACGGGAGCCTGGAATCCTCCGGAGATTCAAGACAAGACCAAATGCGGGGATTCTTCGCTGCGCTCAGGATGACAGGCAAAGACAAATACAGGGGTCCTTCGCTGCGCTCAGGATGACAACCAGAAAAGAAGTCAGGAAGACGACGGGTTAATCAGGGGAGGGACTGGCCGCGGCCGGCGAGGGCGGTTTTGATGCCGAGGGCGGCGGCGTTGGCGGGCTCGAGTTTGAGCGCGGCGGCCACGTCGGAGGCGGCCACGGAGAGGGAATTGGCCTGCAATTCCAGGCGTGCCAGCACGAGGTAGGCGTCGACGTTGGGCGTGAGCTTCAGCGAGACTTCGGCTTCGGCGCGGGCTTGGTCAGCCGAACCGCTACGCTCGCGCACCTGGGCGATGCCGGCGTGGGCCGCGGCATTGTTCGGGTCCGCGGCGAGGGCGCTGTCGAACTCCTGCTCCGCCTCGGGGATGAGGCCCTGCGCGAGGTATTGCAGGCCGAGCTGGGAGTACTGGGTCGCGCGCTGGGAAGGCGGCAACGAGGCCATCTGGATGGCGCGCATCTGGTCGAGTTGAAATGCGACCTGGCGGAAGGACGACTCCGACCAGGTGCGGCGGATGCGGGTGGTGGGATCGAAGCCTTCCGCGCCGATGATGGTCTTGAGGTTGGCGGTAGAACCGTGGGTGGCCTGCAGACGAGTGAGCAACTCGGTGGCTTCGGGGTCGTCTGAGTGAAGGCCCAAGGCAGCCTGATCCTCGCGGATGGCGCCGGCGATGTCGCTGCGGCCGAGCAGGGCGACGGCGAGGTTGAAGTGGTAGTCGGCGTCGTCGGGGTCGGCGGCGATCACCTGCAGGAAGAGCGGCGAGGCGTCCTTGCCCTGGCGGCTGAGGGCGACGCCCTCGTCGTTGACCACTTCAGGGAGAGGCAACTGGTTGGCGACGAAGGCGAAGGCGGTCTGCGCCTCGGCGTATTTGGCGAGGTTGAAGCGCGCCAGGCCGCGATAGAATCCGGCTTCCAGCGCCAGGCGGTCGGTGGAGGGGACTTTGGCAAGCGTGGCGGCGGCGGCTTCGTACTGGAGCGCGGCGTACTGCTCCTTGCCCAGGGCGAGCAGCGCGGCGGTGTAGTCGGGAGTCTCGGTGACGGCGGCTTCGAGCCGCTTCAGGCGTTCCTCGGAGGTGGGCGCGGAGGTGCCGCGAATGTAGTCTTCGAACGAGCTGAGCTTGACCCCACCCGCAGCGGCCAGAAACGTCTGCTCGGCGATCGCGAAGTGCGGGTCCATGCGCTGCGCGACCTTCCACGCGATGGCGTTCTCGACGTCGAAGAGCCGGGGGAGTTCGGCTGAGTCCGTCAGCGGCTCGGACATGCGGAGCTGGTTCACCTCGAGGACCTGCGCCTGCGCCGAGATGCTGCCGCCCTGTACGTTGAAGCTGCCGACGATGACGAAGTCCGCGTCCAGGGTCTGTGCAATGCGGATGGTGGTGGCGCGACTGGGACGGAAGCCGGACGGAAGGCCGAGGTGATTGAGCGCATACTCGCGGTCGTCGCGGCCAATGGTGAGAAAGCCGGCGGAGGTGAGGCGCTGGTCCAGGGTGTAAGGGAAGGAATCGCCGATCCAGTTCAGGTTGGGCTGGCCAGAGCGGTTGTCAAAGGGGAGCACCAGCACCAGCCGGCCGCCGGGCTGGCGAATGTCGGCGGGTGAGTCGGGCGACGGCGTGGTCGCGTCCGGGCCCTGGGGCTGAGCCGGATTTTGGGCGGGGGTCTCGATCTGGGCCTGAACAAGGGGGATAGAGGCCGATGCGGCCAGCAGAATTGCCAGGGGAAGCAGTCGTCGGATGGGGCTGGGGGGAGTTCTCACCACGGTGTGACGATTATAGAAGGCGGGCGGAGGTACGTGCTGAGGCAGAGCAAGTCGGCGCGATGTGAGGCACATCACAATCGCGGGTGTCGATCATCACGGCCCCATGGGTCGGCCGTGTGAAAGACTTCTGTTATGTCACGCTGGGGCGGAGACCGCACCTACTGGTGGTTCTCGGGACCCGGCGCGTGGAGACCTACCGTGATGCAAGTTTCTTCAGCGTTTGTTGCCGATCCGGATTTGATTGAACAGTTGGAGAAGCGGGCTGAGCCGGTCGCCTTCGGACGGGACCGCGTTCTCTTTCATCAGGGCGACGCGCCCAAGGGTGTCTTTATACTCAGGCGTGGCTCCGCCATTCTGACCAACATGTCGGACGGCGACGCGCTGCTGAGCGTGGAGGCGGGTCCGGGTTCGCTGCTGGGCGTGCCGGCGGTGGTAGGGTCGAAGCCGTACTCGCTGACCGCGGAAGCTGTGGACGGCGCCGAAGTGAGCGTGCTGGGCTGCGACGACTTTGTTCACCTGATGAGCACGGAGCCGACCCTGTCGTTCCGGGTGCTGCAGGTGCTGGCGGAAGAGGTCCGGTTTGCGCGCGAGGCGCTTGCGCAGTTGTAAGGCCCGGAAGTCGGTGAAGGAAACCGGTGGCCTTGAATAAGTCCAAAGGGCAACTACAGAGATTCTGAGCTTCGCTCAGAATGACGACGCTTTAGTTCGGGACCCTCGTTAGCGCGTGTGCAGGCTGGCGTTCTCGATGCGCGGGAAGCGCAGGATGGCGACCCACTCGCCGTGCCTGGACGCTTGCCAGACCAGATCTCCGTGCAGGATTTGGGCGGCCTGGGCGGGGGACGCGTCCTGGTGGAAGTCGAAGTAACGAGCGTCGACGGGGTTGGGGGGGGCGAGGTTGAGGCCGCCGGGCGGAGGGTTCCACTTGGTGGAGAAGAGCAGGGCAAGGTCGTAGTCGCCGGGTTCGGACGCGGCTTTTTCGAGTTCCTGGATGGAGAAGTTCTGAATCCAGAAGGCCTTGATGGGGTGCCTGGTGTAGCCGAGAAAGGGCTGCTGCAACTCATTGTTGACGGGCCAGGCGGTGAGGACGGTTGCCTGCGGCCACTGCTGCGCGATCAGGTTGATGGCGCGCTGGTGGAGCACGACCATATCGCGGTAGGTGAGGTTGTCCTCGGGCGCGAAGGCGTAGGGCGGGTTGATCCAGATGCCGGCGAGGAATGCGGCGGCGCTGAGCGCGGCGAGCCACTGCCAGCGTCGCAGGTGGCGTTGCCACTCGGCCACGCAGACCAGGAGGACCAGCGGGTACAGGGCCAGCAGATAGCGGGTGAGCAGCGCTCCGCCCAAAACTGAGAAGGCGACCCAGTTGACGAGCAGGACGACGGCGATGGCATTGAGCACAGGACGCGAGAGCCGCATGCGGCCTGCGATGGCCGGCATCAGCAATACGGCGAGGGCGCAGGTGACGGGCACAAACATGTTCATGTGCAGGGTGAGTTGCAGGAAGCGGTGGTAGAGGCCGAGCGCGACGCGATGCGGGTCGAGGTTCGCGGTGGCGTTGTAGCGGAGAAAGTCCGGATTGCCGAAGGCGTAGCCGGTACGATGGCGGTGGTACAGGTACCAGGCCGCGAGTGGGAGGAAGGGAATAAGCAGCGCGGCAATCCAGCCGGCGCGGCGGCGGAGTATGCGATCGCGCAGAGCCAGGAACGCTTCCCAGAGAGCAAGAGCAACCGGGGTGATGACGCCGGTTTCTTTGGAGAGCGCGGCCAGGGAAAAGAAGAGGGCGGCGAAGATTTTGGGCCAGGGAGACAGTTTGCTGTCAGCGGCATCAGGGGTGCTGACTGATTCGAGGTAGAACGCCAGCCCCCAGAGGGTAAACGCGGCGGCGAAGAGGTCGCCGTGGTCGAGGGTGCTCTGCGCGAACCAGATGGGATAGATGGCGGTGAGCAGCGTGGCAGCGACCGCGGCGGGCGGGCCCAGCAGGTGGTGTGCCAGGCGATAGACGGCGAGCAGCGCGCCAGCCGTGACCATGCAGAGAAAGGTGCGCGTTCCGCTGGGCACGAAGCCGGAGAGGCGCCACCATCCCGCGAGCAGAATCGCGGGCAGCGGCGGGTGCGCGTTGCTGAGCGTGGAGAAGGGGATCAAGGTGCCGGTGTTGAAGAAGTCCCACGCGGCCGGGATGTAGTAGCCGCCCTCGTCCCAGAAGTAGGGCAGGCGCAGCAGCGTGAGGTGGGAGAAATAGACGGCGGCGAAGAAGACCGGGTAGAGCATCCACAGGGGCAGGACTGCGCGCGCGCCGGGGATGAAAATTCGATGCGGGGAGGGGGATTGCACGCTCTAGTGGACGGGTCCGCCGGGCGGTCCGAACTGCGGCTCGAGCGCGAGCGTGCCAAAGGTCTGCTCGTACTGGGCGAGGTTGTGGCCGAGCAGGTTGAGCAGCGCCTTGGCCTGTTGCGGGCTGAGGTAGATGCCCTGGAAGTTCTCGATCGTTACCTCGCCGGGCGATTCCTGGCGCGCGGTGCCGAAGACCAGAAAGAAATCCCAGACGCTCATACGGACCTGGATGTTGTTGGCGTAGCTGTCGCGATAGTTCTCAGCGTGCGTGGTGGTGACGGTGGGCGGTTCGGAGGGTTGCTTGGGCTGGCTCATATGGCTTTCAATACGGTCGGGTGGGAGAGTGTGGTGCGGGAGAGGGGACTTGAACCCCTATGGATTGCTCCGCCAGATCCTAAGTCTGGTGCGTCTGCCAATTTCGCCACCCCCGCGTGGTGTACCGGCAATGCTTGTTCCCTAGTGTAACGCCTGGCGAGTGAAGAGGCAGCGCACTGTAGCGGTGCGTCCCTAAATTGCCACGGTCGTAGAGAGCACTGAGAAAACGGCCTGCTGGCGCGGAGAATGACCTCAGCGGCTAAAGCCGTCATGATCATTCGGCGTTTACGGCACGGATAAATCCGTGCCCTTAACGAGGACTATTGTCTTGGCATCCCTTTTAGCAGTGGGGCGGCCCGACCACGCGGCCGTGCAGCATGGTCTGCTGCAGGTTGCCGTCCGGGGAAAACACGTTGAGGTTTGCGGGGCGGCCAATCGCGATCTTTCCCATGGCGTCGAGTCCCAGCATGCGCGCCGGATTGCGGCAGGCCAGGCGTACCGCCGTCACCAGGCTGGCGCCGGTATAGCGCCGCAAGTTTTCCACGGCGCGATCCATGGTGAGCACCGAACCGGCCAGCGTCTCCACGCCGCGCGCGAGGTCGCTGGTGAGCAGGCAGCGCCCGTCGACGACCGTCACTTCAAGTTCGCCGAGCATATAGTTGCCATCCGGCTTGCCGGTAGCGGAGATGCCGTCGGTTACCAGGATCGCACGGTCCTCGCCCTTGGCGCGCAGCCACAGGCGGACGAACTCCGGCGCCACGTGGATGCCGTCGCAGATGAGCTCCGCGTAGAGATTCCGCGCGTCGAGCGCGACGCCGGCGATTCCGGGTTCGCGATGGTCGAGGCGGCGCATGGCGTTGAAGGTGTGGGTGGCGCTCGATGCGCCGGCCGCGATGGCCGCGCGCGTCTGCTCCGCAGTTGCGTCGGAGTGGCCGAGGCTGACATGTGTGCCTGCTTTGGTTGCAAATGCAATCAGGTCCAGCGCGCCCGGCGTCTCCGGCGCAATCGTCAGCAGCCGGATGTGGCCGCGCGCGGCCTGCTGCATGCGTTCGAACAGCGGAATGGAGGGCGGCTGGATGTCTGCAGGCGGATGCACGCCGCGCTTGGCATGGGAGATGAACGGCCCTTCGAGGTGAATGCCCACCGGCCGCGCGGCCAGGACTTCGCGATCGTGCTTGGCCGCGTCGATGGCGTTGGCGATGCCTTCCAGCGCGCGCAGAGTTGGATCGACCGGCGCGGTTACGGTGGTGGCGAGATAATGTGCAACTCCTTTGGTGGCAAGAAAGGCGCCGATCGCATCCAATGCTTCGGGGGAGCCTTCCATGGCGTCGTGGCCGGCTGCCCCGTGCACGTGGACGTCGAAGAACGCGGGGGTGAGTGTGGTCTGCTCCGGGCCGGGCTCGCCGGATTCGATGCCGCCGATGGTCCCGTCTCCCAGGATCGCGATGCGCGGATGTTCGACCGCTCCTTCGGCGGTAATCAGCCGCCGAGCTTTCAGTAAAGTCGTCATGGGGCGGTCACCGGAGTCGCGGGCAATGGGGGCGGGGTTGGAGAGATCGCAGGCACGGCGGGGATGCCCAGTTCTTCGGCGGAGGGCAAGGTTTTGCTGTCGGCCCACTGGCGTTGCGCGCTGTGGAGTTTGTCGGCGCGGGCGAGCCAGATTTGCGTGGTGTAGTCGTACTGCTCGAGAATGTTGCGCAGCCAGTAGGGACGGTTGGAGCGCAGCCACGCGGACTCAAACAGGTCGCGGATAAGGGTGTAACCGTTGCGAATGTCTTCGATGCGGCCATTCAGGCTGTTGATGTCGCTGATTTCGCGATTGACGCTGGCGCGGGTTTTGCGGTCGGTGCTGGTGGAGTCGGCGAGTGCGTGCGCGTAGCCCTCGGCCATCTCGTCGGCGAGTTGGAATTTGAGGCCGATAAAGTCCATGCGGCGGGCACCGAGTTCCATGGCGTCGATGGCGTCGGGCTCACGCAGCGCGCTGGTGGCTGCGCCGTATTTGGCTGCGTCGTACAGCATTGAGGTCGATCCGACGCCGGTCTGGGCAACCTGCACGCCCACGGGATTCGGCCCTGCGGCGGCGCGCGCCTGGGCAATCAGGGTGAGCGCTGCTTCAGCATGCAGGCGTAGGTCGTGGGTGTAGGGCCGCACCTCGGCGGCAAGCTTCTGGCCATCCTTCGACCACGGGTCGAGCCAGAAGAGATTGTTGGTTGCGTCGCCGACCTTGGCCTGGTCCTTGAGTACGGCGTGCGCGGCCATCAACTCAAGCTGCGCCTTGTCCAGGTTGCCGGTGGCGTCGCCGTGAAAGACCTGGCCGTAGCTCTGCTCGAAGGCTTCGATGGAGGATTCACCGGGCTGCCACGCGGCGGCCGCGCCAAACAGAATGCCGTACCAATCCTGGTTGATGAGGCCCTCGCCATCGTCGTTCCAGATGGTGTTGAGCTGGCCGGTTGAGCCGAGCTTCTGCCCATCGCGCGTGAACTGCTGAATGTTGGGCAGCGCCATATTGTTGTCCGGATACACGACGCGGAAGTTGTGGACGCTGGGAGATACCCAGGTTTCGAAGCCCGCGTTGGTAAACGGCGCGATCGACTTGGCAAAGCCCTTCGGTTCGGGGTTGTAGCCCCAGGCAACGGCAATGGTCGCGTCCTTGAAGCTCTGCGGCAGGGCCTTCAACAGATCGGGCGAGTCCTGCGCGATGTCGCCCCAAAAGAGCAGGCGGCGCTGGAGGGGCTGGAGAGCGGTCGCGACCTGTTGCATGAAGTCGAGGTAAACCGGCGCGAGGCCGCGCGCGTCGACGTCGGCCTTGGTCTGGCCCAGGCCGAGGTCGACGGTCTCGTCGGCGCCAATGTGCAGGAACGGGCCGGGATACTCGGCGGCCAGTTCAGCGAACTCCTGCTGGATGAGGGCGATGGAGCCAGGCTGGCCGGGGGCGAGGACGGCGCCGTGCGGGGTTTCGGCGAGCGGCTGGTACTGCTCCCAGATGAGCGCGTTGTGCAGGTGTCCGAAGGCTTCCTGTTCGGGCACGATGGTGACGTGGTAGGGCTTGGCGTAGGCGACCAGGGCTGCGGCATCGGCTGCGCTAACGCCGCCGCCGGGAGGCGCGATCAGCGGGTTCGATGCGTATGCGGCGGTGTGCTCAAAGTAGGGCGAGTAGAGATTGATCTTGTAGGCGGCGATGGTGCGGATCAGTTTCTTCTCGAACTCGAGCGTGGTGACGGGACCGCGCGAGAGGTCGTCGTCGAGTCCGCGATACTTCATCGCCGGCCAGTCGCGAATCTTCGCCTGGTGCAGCACAGCATTTGCGCTGTATCCGGTGACGAGTTGCTTCACCGTTTGCAACGCGTAGAAGATGCCTGAGTCGGTGGCCGCGGTCAGCGCCAGGCCCTTACCGTCGGGGATGATCGCGTAGCCTTCAGGCTTCATCTGCTCGGGCATCTCGGCTGTGGGATCGCTTTGCGGCAGGGCGTCGGTATAGATGGAGTGGGCGAGCGGAGTTCCGTAGCGTGCGACCAGGATGTTGACGGCGGAGGTGGTGTTGACGGGGACGCCTTGCGCTGCCAGCCAGGTCTTGAGGTCGTCGATGGCGAAGGTGTCTTCCGGTGCGCATGGGGTGGCGCAATTGATCTGGACTCCGCCGGCCAGAGGCTGCATCGCGCCCGCGGTTACCTCGCGGGGAATGGGGATCAGCTTCAGCGCCGCAGTCGCGGCAGGCTGGGCCTTGCCGTATGGGCTTCCGCCGGCGGCGAGGAGCGAAATCAGAATGACAGGAGCCAGGCGCGATCGGAAGTTACCCATGCCCCTACGGTAAACCAGCGGGAGTGCGCCGGGCCAACCGGTTTTTGGCGGGGTGGAAACCCTTCTGGTTCATCGGGCGTTGTGAATGCCGGGTTAATTCTGCGCGATTCGGCGTTGGCAACCGGGTATTTAGCGCTGTATTCACAAACTCTTGACAGAATCCAGACAAAGAACGAGCAGAGGAGTTGTGCGGCCCAGGCACTCGTGTCCTGGGAAATGTCGTGCGCGCCTCGCTCCAACATGTTTCTAGCGTTTTTCCCAGCGAGGTACCATGAAGAAGCAATTGATAGCGGTGATTGCGGCGATATTGGTGGCAGGCACCATGTCGTTGCACGCGCAGACCAGCACAGCCGACCCGGCGACGGCGACGGCGAAGAAGACCAAGCCCGCCAAGGCCAAGGCAGAAACCGCGGAGCAGAAGGCAATCCGGGAGTTGCAGGAGAAGGAAGCTGCCGATCGGGCCGAGATCGATGCGTTGAGACAGGAGAACGCGGCCAAAGACGCAGCACTTGCTGCAGCACAATCGACGGCAGCGAGCGCACAGTCGCAGGCAGCGACGGCTAGCTCGCAGGCTGCCGCGGCGCAGTCGCAGGCGCAGAGCGCAACCGCCGCGGCGCAGTCGCAGGCCGACGCAGTCACCGGCCTGAAGAGCACGGTCACCGATCTGCAGGGCGCGAATGCCAGCCTGGCGGCGACGATCAACACCACCAAGACCGATCTGAACGACAAGATCGACTCGCCGGCGGCCCTCCACTACAAGGGCATCACCATTACACCGGGTGGCTTTGCCGCGTTTGAAGGGGTGTGGCGCGAGCGCTCGGTCAACTCCGATATCAACACGCCGCTTAACTCGATTCCATTCCCGAGTGCGAACGAAGGTCACGTCAGCGAACTGAACTTCTCCGGACGCCAGAGCCGTCTGAGCGCGCTGGTTCAGGGCAATGCAGGCAACTTCACTCTGGGCGCGTACTACGAAATGGACTGGCTGGGAACGGGCACCACGTCCAACAACAACCAGTCCAACAGCTACGTGCTGCGTCAACGCCAGATCTGGGGTCAGGCTGCATCCAAGTCGGGCTTCACCATCACCGGCGGCCAGATGTGGTCGCTGGTAACGGAGATGCGCAAGGGAACGGATGCGCGGACGGAGATCCAGCCGCAGACGATCGACGCACAATACCTGGTGGGCTATAGCTGGACCCGCCAGCCGGAGTTGCGCGTTCAGCAGCGCTGGGGCGACTACAAGACTGGCGCCTTTACGTTGGCGGTTTCGGCCGAACAGGCGCAGATCACCAGCTTTACATCCAATGGAACCAACCCGGCTGAATACTTCTTCGCCGGCACGGGTCAGAATGGCGGTTTGTATAACGCTGGAGCCGCGGTGGCAGCCGGCAACGGTGCGTCGACCGCCGCTATCACCACCTACGCGAACAACGTGGCGCCGGACTTCATCGTGAAGTTCGCGGGCGACAATCCGTGGCTTCACGCAGAAATCGGCGGCATCGCCCGCTTCCTGCGCGATTACTACTACCCGGTGACCGGCATCTCCGGGACGAACACCACCAATTCCATAACGGGCACACCGACCTACACCTACGGAAGCACCTACACCAGCCACACTGCTAAAGCCGGCGGTGCTTTTGCGGGAGTGCGCGGCTATATTGGCGCGCCCGGCACCTACCCCGCCGTGGAAGTTGCGGTGACGGCTATGGCCGGTACCGGCACAGGCCGCTACGGTTCCGCGCAACTCGCTGACGCGACCCTGCGTCCGGACGAGACGCTGGAGCCAATCCGCAACTACCATGGTCTGCTGTCGATCGAGAGCCACTGGTCGCCGAACTTCGATGTGTTCGCCTACTATGGTGGCGAGTACGCGCAGCGCACCGTGTACACTCTCGTTGGCAACGTCACCGGCAATGCCGCCAATGGCCTGACGATCAGCCAGATCGGTTACGGAATTCCGGAGAACAATAACAGCGGTTGCTACAACCTGCCGACGTACAGCGGCACCGCAGGCACGGCTGGTTCGATCTCGGCCAGCGGATCCTGCGCGGCGCCGACGAAGTACATTCAGGAACCGATGATCGGATTCCAGTGGCGTCCGTTCACCAGTCCGAAGTATGGCCGGCTGCAGTACTCGGTGACTTACAGCCTCCTCAATCGGCAGATATGGGCCGGCACCAATACCCCTAACCCGAGCACCAACCCAGTCGCTACGCCCATGCCGCGCGCACAGGACAGCATGATCCACGTCCAGATGCGTTACTACATCCCGTAAGTTGGCTCCAACACGTATAAACGGAATGGCCAGATGCTCCCGCGTCTGGCCATTTTTGTTGCTTTGAGTGGAGCAGGCGAATCAGGGTGCCGGAATATAGCCGGGCAATTGGCGCAGGTGATGTTCCAGGTGGCCGATGTAGTCGGCGAGGACAAATGCGAGCGTAAGGCGATCGCCATCATGCAGCCAGACGTGGCTGAAGCAGCGTGCGTCGGCGTGCTCGATTGCGTGGGCGAAGTGGCGGTTGAGGGCGAGGAACAGGGTGAGCACTTCGGGCCACGGCTCGAGGTCGAAGCGCTGGATGCGGATGCAGTCGTCCTGCTGATAGCCGGGGAAGGCGAGTTCCGGAGTGAGTTGCATCCGAATGAGACGCTGGAGGTTGTTGGTGCAGGAGTCGATGAGATGTCCGACGGTCTGCTGAGGGGACCACTTGCCGGGGGCCAGAGGCTGGGCGGCGGTCTGGGCCGTGAGCGCGGAGAGCTGGCGTTCGGCGCGGGCGAGCGCGGCGCGGAGGTCTCGCGCGAGGGAGCAAGGAGTTACGGTGGCGGGATCGAGAGTGGTGTAGGGCATGTTAAGTTCGCTGTCTCCGCTGCGATTTTATTTTGGCGTAAAGTAGCCTTCGCGGGCCTGCACGGTGAGCGTCTTGTCCTTCGCGGCGAGGTCGATCTTGTGGTACTTGTTCGGGCGGGAGTCCGGGGGACGGTAGCCGAGTTCGTATTGCAGGCGCAGGTCGGCGGCGATGGTGGCGTAGATCTGTTGCAGGGTCATGGTTGAGCTGACCGAAAACTCGCGGCCTCCTGTGGCTTTGGACAGGTCCTTGAGCACGCCCTCGTCGCCGCCACCGTTGGAGTAGTAGATGGTATAGATGATGGTGTCCGCGCGCTGGGCTTCGCGGATGGCGTCTTTTGCGTTGAAGTGGCTACCGTTGTCGCCGCCGTCGGTGAGGATGACCATGGCGCGACGGCCAAGCTGGTTGCCTAACTCGAGGTGTGAGACAGCGATAACGGCGTCGTAGAGAAGCGTGCCTCCGTGGCCGGGCGAGGCGTAGTCGGAGTGGGACTGGGTGAGATAGGCGAGTCCGTGCTCGAGCGTGGTGGTGTTGCTGGTGATCTTGACGAGTTGCAGGATGGCGCTGTCGAACTGGATGAGCACGGCGCGATCGTCGGGGCGGGTGAGCATGGCGGGAAAGAATGCGCGGCCGGCGGCGACCTCGTCCTGAATGTAGTTGCGCTGCGAGCCGCTGGTGTCGACCATGAGGGCGAGGGTGATGGGAAGGCTGGAGCCCTGCGAGAAATAGGTGATGGGCTGCGGCTTGCCATCCTGCTTGAGCACGAAGTCGTTGCGGGTGAGGCCGGAGACGGGTTGGCCGTTGGCGTCGTGGACAATGGCGGAGACGGCGACGATGGTTGAGTTGACCTTGAGGGTGGGGGTATCCGCAGAGATGGGCGTGGGCGGAGGCGGGGCCGGCGTTGCGGCTGGGGTTTGCGCGAGGGCAGGAGGGAGCGTGGTGAGCAGGGCGAGCAACGGCAGGGGGATGAGGCGGGCAAGGGTCATGGTCGGGCGGCGCTGAGGTGAGTGTACCTAAGGATGGGAGCCGGCAGGCTAGCGAACGATGTTCTTGATGAGGAGTTCGAGGCGGTCGGCGTCCATGAGTTCCCTGGAATTGGAGAGCCCGACGCGCGCGCAGATGAGTTGCCAGGAGCCGGCCTTACGAACTTCGAGATCAGGAGGCGTCCCAACCTGGTTGATGGCCTTGACCGCGACGATGGTCCGCGCCCAGCGTGAACCGGCCTCGCGTTTGTGGAAGTCGAGGAAGATAACCTCGGTGTGGTTGAGCAGGCCTTCGTAGACGTTGGTCAGCCTGTCCGGGCGAAAGAAGGGAGTTCCCTGGAGCGAGAGCCCGCGGGGCAGGGAGTTGTCGGGCCAGGAGCGCAGACCGAGCCGTGTGGCCACAGCGCTTATCTCTGCGCGCCGGCGATGCAGGAAGAAACTGCCGCGCAGAATGATCCCGAGGACGAAGATTGCCACCAGAAGAATCGACATGGCAACCGGGAGCGATGGCCCGAGTAAAATCGCGCCTGCGAAGTGAGGCGGAACGGAGAGCGGCGGTTGTGAGGCCACGCTGGCGACGAAAACGACGTGCACGCGCGAATTCTACACGAGAGATGCGCAGGCAGGCTGGCGGGTGGGTTATGCCGCGCAATGCGGGGTGGATTCACCGATGCGGTGCATCGCGGAGGGCGTAGGCGATGAGGGTTTCGCCGTGGAGGTGGTGGGCGGTGTTGAAGGCCTGGTTGCTGGCGGCTTCGAGGGCGGGGATCGCGGGGTCGAGCTCGCAGGCGGCGATCTCTTCGGTGGTGGCGTGGGTGTAGCAGAGTTCGCAGGTGGCGAGGTTGGTTTCGCCTTCGTCTCCGGGCGTCTGCATGGGCGGGCCGAAAGTGCGGCAGACGATGGGGCGCGCTGAGTAGAGGTCGCAGGTGCCGGTGGTGGGGTCGAGGACGGGACAGGGTTCGTCGTTGGCGAACTCTTCGAAGGCGGGACTGTCTTGGTAGTCCTCGTGGAGGATGCCGGTGGTGGGGTCGCCGGGGAAGCCGGGCGCGAGGCGGGTGAGGGAGGCGGCGACGCGGGCGTTGATGCGGGCGGCGCGAGCGGGGTCGGTTTGGGTGAGATGGGCGAGGCCGTCGCGGAGGCGGGCCGCGTCCTGCTGCGAGATGGCGAAGACTCCGTGGCAGCACTGGGTGCAGCCGGGGCGGCAGACGAGGTGAGAGCCGCTGCGGAGAGTCGCGGAGACGAGGGCCGTATCGAGGATTTGGATGAGGGGACTAGGGATGCGTGTTCTCCGGCGGGATTGGGGCGCCTTCATGCGGGAACGGAAAGCGAGTGCTTGTAGTCCACTTTTTCCCATCAATAAGGACGGCCTGCGTCTGTTTCAACTTTCTAACGAAACCCTCGTACTCATTCAGTTTAGAGATAGGTACGAAGAGGTTATAGCCGCTCTTGCCCTTTAGCGTATTTCGGTCGGCTAGGTCCGGAAAATCGATTGGCCAGGTGACTGCGGACTTTGCATAGGTGAAGGGCCAAATGAAGACTTCGAAATACGGAGGTTGCCACGGTTTTGCCTGGTCTGACCTAAATGCAAGAAGAGTCTTGAACGCAGTCTGAAGTTCTGTCGGAAGGCGATCGGCTGGTATACCCTCCATATCGCGAATTGAACCGTACACTTCGATGGACTTGTAGCCCTGCGGCGTCTTAACCACCAGAACGTTCGTTGGAGCATCGGTTCCATCGAAGATGCTGTAGCAGTTTGTAAGATGTTCGACATTATCCAGATGAGCAGTGTTGATGAGGATTGAGACCTGGGACGGAGGAAGATTCGCTGTCACATACTTGCCTGCCCGCCGGTCTCCTTGCCAGTAAATTACGGTCCCGTCTACGTACAAAGCAAAGGTTGGAGTGTCGGAACCGACTGCCATTGCCCAGGGGTTGTATTCAGTGAGGAGAATGAGTGGCTGCAGCCCACTCCACTTGAATGCCGGGTGCTCGGATGAGTAGGTGCTGCAATCGCTTTGGGCAGAAGATGCGAGAGTAATGAGGGTTAATGCACCGATTACAAGACTGCAAGCAAATTTTCTTTTCATCTGAACTGTCCCTACCTAAGCTTAGACCCCAATGATCCTTCCAGTGTTCCATGAAGCTTGATTGGCTGTGCCGGATAGAAGGCATATCCCAGCGGCTGAAGCCGGGTTCGGTGGTGGGCGGGAATGTCCGGGCTGAAGCCCGGACCTATCTCAGGGGCAACAACAAAGACAAAGGCGGTCGCGCTGTGCGCGATAACCCACCCTAAGGGAAGCTTGGATGGGGCACCCTGCCGAGTGGATTTCAGTGGCTGCACAACTACGGGGATTCTTCGCCTCCGGCTCAGAATGGCACTTCAAGAAGAGGGGCGGGCGAGCCCGGAGTTGTGGCGACCTAAGAGCCCAGCACGCGGGTGAAGATGGCGTCGACGTTGGCGAGCTGGCGGTGGTAGTCGAAGGCGGCGGCGAGCTGCGCGGTGGTGAGGCGGGAGGTGATGGCGGGGTCGCGGGCGATCTCGTCGCGGAAGGTGAGGCCTTCCTTCCACGCGCGCATGGCGTGGGACTGGACCAGGCGGTAGGCGTCTTCGCGGGACAGGCCGGACTCGGCGAGGTCGAGCAGGAGCTGGCCGGAGAAGACGAGGCCGCCGGTGGACTCGAGGTTGCGCAACATGCGCTCGGGGTAGACGAGGAGGTTGGCGATGAGGTTTTCGGTTTTGGCGAGCAGGTAGTCGGCGAGGATGGTGGAGTCGGGCAGGATGACGCGCTCGGCGGAGGAGTGGGAGATGTCGCGCTCGTGCCAGAGGGCGATGTCCTCGAAGGCTACCTGGGCGTTGGCGCGGACGACGCGGGCGAGGCCGGAGATCTGCTCGCTAGTGATGGGGTTGCGCTTGTGCGGCATGGCGCTGGAGCCCTTCTGCTTTTCGGAGAAGAACTCCTCGGCCTCGCGGACCTCGGTGCGCTGGAGGTGGCGGACCTCGGTGGCGATCTTGTCGAGCGTGCTGCAGAGGATGGCGAGGGCGGCGATGTAGGCGGCGTGGCGGTCGCGCTGGACTATCTGTGTTGCGACCGCTACGGGTCGCAACCCCAACTCCGCGCAGATGGCTTCTTCGTGCTCGGGCTTGAGGTGGCCGAAGGTGCCGACGGCTCCGGAGAGCTTGCCGACGCGGAGGTCTTCGGCGGCGGCGTCGAAGCGGGTGAGATTGCGCTGCATCTCGGAGTACCAGAGCAGGAGCTTGAGGCCGAAGGTGGTGGGTTCGGCGTGGACGCCGTGGGTGCGGCCGATGATGGGCGTGTGCTTGAACTCGAGGGCGCGCTTCTTGAGGGTTTTGGAGAGAGCGACGATGTCGGCGCGGATGATGGCGGAGGCTTCGCGGAGCTGGAGCGATTGCGCGGTATCGACGACGTCGGTGGAGGTAAGGCCGTAGTGCAGCCAGCGGGAAGACTCGGGGTCCGCGATGTGTTCGGCGACGGTGGTGGTGAAGGCGATGACGTCGTGGCGGACTTCGGCCTCGATCTCGTCGATGCGGGCTACGGTGAAGTTGCCGCGATCGCGGATGGCGTCGGCGGCGGACTGCGGGACCAGGCCGAAGCGGGCGAGGGCTTGCGAGGCGGCGACCTCGACGGCAAGCCAGCAGCGGTACTTGTTCTCGTCGGACCAGATGCGGCCCATGGCAGGGCGTGTGTAGCGGGCGATCATTTTAGTTGTCAGTTCTCAGTGGTCAGTTGTCAGTTGAAAGACAAATGCGGGGATTCTTCTCCTTCGGCTTCGCTCAGGATCAGAATGACAAACAAAAGGCTGCAGAATGGCAAGCAAGAAAACTATACGCCGAAGAGGGCGGACATCTCTTCGTGGAGGAAGCCGCGGCCGGGACGATAGGGCTGGATCCATTTTCCGTCGAGGACGAACTGCGGGATGGCGCGCTTGCCGACGTTGGCAAGGACTTCGTCGGCGGCACCGGGGGTGTTCTCGATGTCGATCTCGGTGTAGGGGATGGAGTGCTGGTCGAGGAAGCGTTTGGCGGTACGGCAGTCGCGGCACCATGCGGCTGAGTAGAGGATCAGTTCCATGCCTCCATTTTACGTGAAACGTGCCTGGCGAACCGATTTGTAACAAATGGTAACGGGTGTAACCCCGGTGGCGGCTCTGGCGTCTATGGAGGCATGAACGCGGAACGCTGTAAGGGAATTGCAGTTGGGCTTGCATGGGGTTCACTCTTGTTGAGCGGTTCCTGGGTGGTGGCGCAGACGAGGGCTTCGGAGACGGTAACGGCCGCTGCGGATAGTTTGACCGTGGGCAACAAACGGTATGACGCGGAAAAGGAGTTGGTGCGGCTGGCCAAGCGCTACAGCCTGACCGAGCAACAGAAGGCGAAGATCCAGCCGCTTCTGCTGGAGCAGCAGAAGCAGGTGCACACCCTGGGCGAGGATGACGCTCTGAGCGACTCGGAGTATGCGTTGGCGGTGAGGAAGGTGCACCTGCAGACGGTGGCGAAGGTAAAGCTGCAACTGACCGACGCACAGGCGAGCAAGTACGCGAAGGACGAAGCGAAGTCGGCGAAGTCGTCTCAGGATGACGCGGACGATGATGATGGGCCGCCGGATGGGCCACCGCCGGGTGGTGGGCCGCCTCCTGGTGGTGGGCCAGGCGGTGGGCCTGGGGGAGGTGGGCCTCCGGGCGAGTGATGGCTGTTGCGTGCGGTGGCGCGCGCGCTAGCGGAGCTGGGCGGCGGGCGTGGGCGAAGCGGTGAGGGCGTCCAGGTCGGGCAGAGAGGCAAGCCAGCGGGCGTAGACCTCGTCGAAGACGAAGTCGGAGGAGATGGCGAGGTTGCGACGGCGCTCGTCCTTGGGGATGAGGACGGTGTAGGTATCTCCGAAGCGGCCGGTGGTGACGCGGCTACGCTTGCAGAGGATCTGATCGAAGGCGAGCGTGGTGGAACCGAACGGGGCCTGGAAGCGGATGGAGTCCGCGGAGAGGATTACAGCGAACTTCGCGAGCTTGAGCAGTTGGGTGATGCCGCCGATGGCGCAGAGCAGAACGACCAAGCCTCCGCCAACGACGACGGCGGCCATCAGGATGCGGGCGGCGAGATCGGCCTGGGCGCCCTCGCTGCCGGCGGTGAAGAAGAGGGTGAACAGCTTGCCGAAGAGGTAGGTGAAGATGGCGCCAAAGGCGATGAGGATGCAGCCGCTGATGGCGAAGAGGACCTTCATGCTGAGGGCTGGCCGGTAGATGCGCGGAGGGTCCTGGGGTGTGGTCGGCGGCATGGTTCGCTCCCTGCGGAACAAGGCTATGCGCTGGCGGAAACGGTGGGCAATGACGCGAATGGGGGATATGGGGCCCTGCCGGCAGATTTGGTCCGAGTAATCTGGGAAGGTGAGCAGACATTCCGTGGGTTTGCGCGTCTCACCTTTGACCCGGGCTGCAGAGATGCGTTGGAGGACTGCGAGATGAAGAGCGCGGAGCTGCTTCGCATTGCACGCTGGATGCTGCTGGTGGCGGTGGCGCCTGCTGGGTGGGCGCAGGATGCGGGGACGAGTGCGGCTGCCGCGGCAGGGGCTGGGACGGTTGCGGCGACGGCTACGGCTGGGGCGAGTGCAACCCCGGCGGCGGCAGCGACTCCCGCGGCGGCGCCTGCGAGTGCAGCGGCTGCGCCGGCGGTGACGAACAGCGGCGGCCCGACCGGAGCGAGTGAGCGGAGCACAAAGGTCCAGTTTTCCAGGGAGAAACCGGTGCTGGGTCTTCCGCTGGGGAGCAGTACGACCCGGGCGCATTGTTCGACGGACGGTACAGCCTTCTATGATTTGGCGTCGAGCGGCGCGATGGCCGGGCAGCAGTTGTACGGGATCTCGGTAGACGGTGGGGTGATGCACGTGCTGCGCAAGCTGCCGATCGACTACACCAATGTCATTGTCCGCGACTTCTTTGTTGGAGACAAGCAACTGGTGACGCTTCTGGAAGCGGACCAGCGAGATAGCGGGACGGATGCGTCGCCTCCGCGCGTGAGGGACTACTTCCTGTCTCTGGAGGACGAGGCAGGGGATGTGAGCGATCTGGTGCCGATGTCGGTAAGGTTCAAGCCGGTGAAGGTGGCGCGGTTTGCGTCGGGCGACGTGATGGTGCTTGGCTGGGACGAGGGAAATCTGCTGCCGGTGCTGGCAATGGTGAAAGGTGACGGGACGGCTGGACGGTTTGTCGACCTCGATGCGGTGCGGCCGACGGTGGCGCGGGACGCGCATGGGACCCCGGCGCGGAGTGAGGCGGCGATGCAGCTTGCGACCCTGGAATCGTTGCAGGGTGCGACCTTTGTCGCCTTTGGCAGCGATGTGCTGCTGACGTGGCCGGAAACGACGAAGCCGATTATGGCGCTCAGCCTTGCGGGTGAAGCGCGGATGATTCCGGTTGGGATCCCCGCCGGATATGTGTTGAACGATGTTCTGGTATCGAGCGGGGGACGCGGAACGCTGGTGCTGCGCGTGAAGGAGGCAGATGCGCGCACGCAGCCGAAGGCGGATGAGGCGGCCAAACCAGCGAAGATGAAGCTGATGGAGTTCGACGCAACCCACGGGTCGTTTATCCGCACACTTACCTTCGACAAGCCGCAGGTTTCCGACGTGACCTGCGCGCCGAATTTCTCACTGACAGCGATTTTCCAGGACACAATTCCGGATGCGAGCCAACCGGCGGCGAACAGTGGGGCGGCGGATACCGCGGCGAGTGCGGCGACGCAACTGGTGGTGGCGACAGCTCGGAGGTAGCGAGGGATGCGCTAGCGGCGAGCGCGGAAGAAGTTGGTGAGGAGGGCGCTGCACTCGTTGGCGAGGAGGCCGGAGACGACTTCGACTTCGTGGTTGAGCCGGGGATGGTTCATGACGCAGAGGACGGAACCGCAGGCGCCGGCTTTGGGGTCGGAGGCACCGTAGACGAGGCGGGCGATGCGGGCGTGGAGAATGGCGCCGGCACACATGGCGCAGGGTTCGAGGGTGACGTAGAGGGTGCAGCCTTCGTCGTTTTCATTCAGCAGGCGATAGTTTTCGAGGGCGCGGCCGGCGTGACGGAGGGCGACGATCTCGGCGTGGGCAGTTGGGTCGTGGTCGCGGAGGACGCGATTTTGACCGCGGGCGATGATATCGCCCTTGTGCACGATGACGGCGCCGATGGGGACCTCGCCAGCGTGCTCGGCGGCGCGGGCTTCGGCGATGGCGGCCTGGAGGTAGATGACGTCTTCAGTCATTGGCTTCGATCGATAGCGCATTTTCTGCGGATGGTGCTCGTCGGCTCACGCTGGTCGCGATTATTCATGCGGGTTGCTGCTGGGTGAGGCAGTGGAGAGTGCCGAGGCCCCAGACGAGATCGACGGCGTGGATGCCGACGACTTGGCGGGTGGGGAAGCAGGAGGCGATGATGTTGAGCGCGTGGCGATCTTGCGCGTCGTTGAAGGTGGGGACGAGCACGAGCGAGTTGGCGATGTAGAAGTTGGCGTAGCTGGCGGGCAGGCGCTGGCCTTCGAAGATTACGGGCGCGGGCATGGGGAGTTCGACGATCTGGAAGGGCTTGCCGCGGTTCGGGCCATGCGCGTTGCGGAAGCTGCGGAGGCGGTCGAGGTTTTCAGCGAGGGGCAGGTGGTTCTCGTCGGCGGGGTTGGGCTCGACGCAGGCGAGGATGGTGTGCTGGTTATTGTCGGGGGCTACGAAGCGGGCGATGTCGTCGATGTGGCCGTGGGTGTCGTCGCCGGCGCAGCCGCGGTTGAGCCAGAGGGTTTGGTCGATGCCGAGGTAATCGTGGAAGGCGGTTTCGAGCAGGCGCTGCGTGGTGGTTTCGTCGCCGAGTCCGGGGTTGCGCTGCTGGATTTCGGAGAGAAGACATTCTTCGGTGGTGAGAAGGACGCCGGCGCCGTTGGTGTCGATGGAGCCGCCTTCTAGAACGATGCGATGCGGTTTCCAACTTGAGGGAGCGGCCGGAGGCGGTGGGATTTCGGGCTTGATTTCGGGGAGGTTGTAGAGTTTGGCGACGTGGTGCGGGACCTGGTCGTCGCGATGCCAGTTCGAGTATTTTGCCCAGGCGTTGAACTTCCAGTTGGTGACGGCGAGGTCGCCTTGTGCGTTCTTGACAAAGATGGGGCCGGAGTCGCGGAGCCAGACGCGGTCGGTGGCCCAGTGATGGAAGTGGAGGCGGGCGAGGTTGGCGCCACCGCGGCGGAGGATGTTGGTGGCGCGGCGCTCGGCGGCGAGGTCGTTGACGAGGATGTGAACGTCTTCGACGCAGGAGAGATGGCGGACGATCTCAGCGTAGACCCAGGGGATGGGCTGGAACTTTCCGGGCCAGTCGTCGGGGTTGTGGGGCCAGGCGATCCAGGTTGCGGCGTGAGGCGCCCACTCGGCGGGCATGCGGTATTGGACGGTCATGGGGTGGTCGGAGCGCTCCTGAAGCGTGCAGCTAACAGGGTACCCCATCGATTCCGAGAAGATGATTTGGGCGCGCGGGGGCGTTGGGGGGAAAGATGGTCCGGACGAGGACAATACCGAGATTCTGGACTCGATGGAGCTGAGTCCAGAATGACGGCGCAGGAAATGGTTAGCTGGGTTGTGGTTCCAAGGATGGTTTGCGGTTAGGGCAGGGGCTCCATGACGACTTCGACGTCGAGGTGGCTGGTGCTGCCGGGGATGTCCACCGATCCGAGCATCAGGGGCTTGCCGGGTGCGAGGAGCGATTCGCCCTTCAGCGAGGCCTGGCGAACGATCGGCTCCTGAACTCCTGCTATGGTGGAGTTTTCCGGTGCAACGCTGGTGTCATCCACGGAGGACTTCAGCATGGCGTTTTGGCCCATTTCCATCAGGGTTGCGCTGAAGTTCATGCCGACGTCGATGTACGTGAACTGGGTCTGCGCTGCCGAGCCGCCTGATCCGGTGACGACTGGAAATTTGTTGCCGAGCTTGAGCGACGTCTCCTGGCCGTCGGTCAAGACCGTGGCAAAGTGTTGACTGCCAATTCGCTTGGTTCCGTCCATCTCGGTGACGGTGTAGGTGAGGCGGTAGGTCTTCCTGGCCCGATCGAGGTCACTGAGGAGCTTTTGGGCGAGCGCCATGTTCTCGGCGCCGGCGCGCACGACGATGGCGTTCCGCGAGATAACCAGGTAGATCTTGTCGCACGGGTTCAACAGGTTGCGCATGGCGGCCACTATCTCGTTGGCTTCGACCTGCTGGGCAATATTGTTAAGGTAGAAGGTTCGCTCGGGACTGCTTGTTTCTTCGTCGCAGCGCGCCCCAGTGGACATCGCTGGGGCTGGTTTTGCAGCGGCGGTGTCTTCGGCCGGCTTGGCGGCTGCGGTTTGGGCCAGGGCGGTGGAACCCGCGAGCAGCGCTGCGGCGTAAAGTGCGGTGGCAAACTTCCTCATGGTTGTTCCTCTTTCGTGAGAGTGCGGGTCTATTGATTCAAATTGACTGCTGGATTGGTGTCTGAATTCGTGGGTGGATCCGGTTCCGGATTGGCTTGCGGAGTGGCTTCGGGATTGGCGGGGTTGGCTTCAGGATTCGCGGCGGGATTTGCTGCGGGTTGATCCGGTGGAGGCGGTGGCGGGGGTGGGGGCGTGAAGAATTTTTCGAACTGCGCGGCGTTCTCTGCTTCTAGCTGCGCCTGGTGTTCCGGGTTGAGCGTTGCGAGGGCCCTGGGGTCGGCGGTTTGGGCGAGGCGGAGGATCTCGCGCTCCTGCGAGGTGAGCGGGCTGGCGGGGATGGAATGGGATGCGGCGATCTCAGTGGCTGGTGAGGCGGCCGGGGTGTGGGTGCGGAGGATGGCTGGTTGGGCGCAAGGGGTGAGAGATTCGGGCGCGTTGACCGGGGTTGTAGTGGGGGCATGAGTGGGCAGGTTGACGGCGATGTGGCTACGCGGAGGGGTTTTGTGCTGGAGGAGCAGAACTGCGGTTACGGCGAGCAGGGCAAAGGCGGCTCCGGTAGCTGCTCCGCGCCACCAGGCGGCGGGGAAGCGGTCGCGCCAGAGATGGGCGGGAGCGGGTTGGGCGGCGAGGCGGTGGGCGACGCGGGCTTTGAGGCCTTCGGGCGGAGCGGCGGTGTTGAGGGCGGCGAGGGTTTTGTCGATCGCGTTGTCGGGTTGGTGTTCGGTGTTCATAAATGCTCCAAAGAATTCTGCGTTTCGGGCAAGTCCGCAAAAAACGTGTCCCAGGGGCTAAAGCCCAAGTTGATTCTGCCCCTGTAATGCCGGGACTAAAGTCCCGGCCTATCTCAAAAGCCAGAGCCCCTTCGACCCTCAACCCTCCAGGCGCTGGCGGAGGTGGGCGCGGGCGCGGAAGAGGAGCGAGCGTACGCTGGATTCGCTGCGGCCGAGGACGGCCCCAATCTCTGCCGTGCTGAGCGAGTCCATGGCTGAGAGGAGCAGGACCTGGCGTTCTTTGGTGGGCAATCGCTCCATGGCGCGGAGCACCTGCTGAATTTGTCCCGCCTCGGCGAGGGCCTGATCGGCGGGGAGATCGGCGGCGACTAGAGAGGCGGCGAATATGTCGTCCATCTGATTGGGCCGGGTGCGGCGGGCGCGGTCGAGCGCGAGGTTCCAGGCGATGCGGACCAGCCAGGGACGGAGGTCGAGGATGGCGGCCAGTTGGTGACGGCGTTGAAGGACGCGAACGAAGGCGTCCTGGACGACATCCTCCGCCTCGGCCGGGTTGTGGAGGACGGAGAGCGCGACGCGGTAGAGCAGGGGCGAGTAGTCGCGCACGAGGGCGGTCAGATCGGGCCCGGTTATTTCGGTTGGCTCAGCCGAGACCCTTTCTGCTGAGAACCATCGCAAGGCCTGTTCCCCGATCGCGTTCATGCATTCCTTCTACTCCACAGACGGGCGAGTGGGGGATGCGCTCGGATTTATTTTTCTGGGGGTTATTGGGGGTGCTCAGATGTTTGCGAGGATTGCCGGGACGAGACAGTCGGTGCCGCGGCTCATCAGGCAGTGACCTCAGGGGCTAAAGCCCCACGTGTTTTGCTGCCTTTACGGCACGGCTGAAGCCGTGCCCTTAACGAAGCGTCCTTTCAGGTGCTATTTGCGACTGGGCAGCTCGGAATGGAGCGGATGGATCCAGAGTCCCCCTGCGGCATAAGAAGCCACAAGAGGAGCGAGTCCCGATACAATGGATCGGCGGCGGTCGAGGCCCCAGAGGAAGCAACGGATGACCTGGTTCAAACGGGAAGATAACGCGTTCGGGAACGACAAGCGGAAGACGGTGCGCACGGAAGGGTTGTGGATCCAGTGCGGCAGTTGCCGGCAGGCGATCTTCAAGAAAGACCTGGAAGAGAACCTGAACGTGTGTCCCAAGTGCGGGCACCACTTCCGCATCAATGCGCGAGAGCGGATCGAGCTGCTGCTGGAGCCGGGGTATGAGCTGGTGGATATGGAGCTGCGGTCGACCGACCCGCTGGATTTTACCGACCTGAAGCGCTACCAGCACCGGCTGGCGGAGGCGCGGAAGAAGACGGGGCTGAATGACGCGATTCTGACAGCGCTAGGCAAGATGGGTTCGCACGATGTGGTGCTGAGCGCGATGGAGTATGGATTCATCGGCGGGAGCATGGGCGCGGTAGTGGGCGAGACGATTGCGCGGGCGATCGACCGCTCGCTAGCGACGCGGCATCCTCTGATCATTGTGGCGGCGTCGGGTGGCGCGCGGATGATGGAGGGGATCGTCTCGCTGATGCAACTGGCGAAGATTGCCTCGGGGCTGGCGCGGCTGGACCAGGAGCGAATTCCGTATCTTTCAGTGGCGACCGATCCGACGTTTGGCGGGGTTACGGCCTGCTTCGCGATGCTGGGCGACCTGAATATTTCGGAGCCGGGTGCGCTGATCGGATTTGCCGGACCGCGCGTGATCGAACAGACGACGCGGACGAAGCTGCCCGAGGGCTTCCAGCGCGCGGAGTTTCTGCTGGAACACGGGTTCATCGATGCGATTGTGGAACGCAAGGAGATGAAGAACTACCTGATCCAGGCGCTGGGGTGGATGGTGCCTGAGGCTGCAAAGGAGACGGCAGCAGCGGATTAGGGCCGGAACAGCGTCCATTGCCTGAAAGCTGTCGAGTGTGTGGGGTCGCCAAGCCGCGTGGCAGGTCCTTCGACTCCGCCTCTCGCGATACAACCGCGAGATGCTCCGCTCAGGATGACGGGCCGAAATTTATCGGCTTGGACCGATGTCCTAGTGCGACGGGGTTGCGGAGTTTTGTGGGTTGGCCGGCGGCGCGGCGGGCTTGGCGACGGTGGTGGGCTTCTTTTTAGTGGAGTGGACAACCGGGGGGGCGGCGCACTTGACCACCGGCGGGGGCGGCTGCGGCGCGGGCGGCGGAACCGCTTTGAGCGCGGCCTGGAGATGGACGATCTGACCTTCCTGTGCGGCGGCGGTCTGCTGGAGCTGGTCGCCGAGGGCGCGGCGACTGTCGTCGAGTCGGGCGAGGGCCTGATCGATTGCGGACATCTGATCGGGGGGAGCTGCGAGGCGGGCGGCGGCGTCGACACGGAGGGTAACGTCGTAGAGGGCGTCGACGTTGCGATAGACGGAGAGGGCTTTGGCGGCGGAGGCGGGTGCGGCATCGGCTGTGGTGAGCAGGGCGGGGAGGGTGGACTGCACGTCGCGCTGGATGGAGTTGATGTTGGCCTGGGCTTCGTCGCGGATGGAGTTGGGGGCTTTCCAGCGGTCCAGGCGCAAGGTAACAAGTGCGGTGCGGAGGACGTCCAGCGAGGGTTGCAGAGTCGCCGAAGGGAGAACGGCGCGCACGGCGGAAGGTGGATCTGGAGGCTGCGCGCTGCCGACGACGGGTTGGGTTTGGGCTGCGAGCAACAGTGCGGGCCCACAGAGGGGGAGAAGGATAAGCGACGTTCGTGGAAACATTTCGACCTCCCGGTCGGGCGAAGCGGTTGTTCTGGGCAGGTTAGGTGCCCGGGTTCGCTGCTTATTTAGATGCAGAAAACCTGATTGACTGGCGGCTTTGGGGCGGATTTGAGGGTTCGATTGGGGTTAGAGCCAGGCGCTGACGAGGCGGCCGGCGGTGCCCATGACTCTGAGGCTATCGGTGCGGTTGGCGAAGTAGCGCTGGTTGATTTCGGGTGAGCCGAGGTCTTCGAGATCGTAGAAGGCGGCGAGTTCGGCGGCGACGCGGGCGGGCGTGAAGAAGAGCTGAAAGGCTTCGCCGGCGAGGTGGACGCGGGAGGCGAGGGAATCGAAGGCGAGCTGTTCGCGTGGGGGAAGGGCGGCGCGGGGCTGGGCGTAGTCGAAGACGACGCCGGTGCTGAGAGGCTGAGCGGCGATGAAGGCGAGTGTGGCGCGGAAGGCGGCGAGGGTGAGATAGGGGACAACGCCGAGCCAGGCGAAAAAGGTGGGAATGGTCGAGTCCAGTCCGGCGCTCTGGAGTTGAGCTGGGAGAGACTGGTGCTCGAAGTCGACGGGGACGTAGGTGAGGTTGGCGGGGGTGGGGAGGTTGCCGGCGAGCAGGAGTTCGCGCTTCCACTGTTGGGTGGCGGGGTGGTCGACCTCGAAGACGCGCAGGGAGGGGTGGGGATTGCGATGGGCGAAGGTGTCGAGGCCGGCGCCGAGCAGGACGTACTGGGTGACGCCGCGGGCGACGGCGTGGGCGAGCAGGTCTTCGGCGTAGCGGCTGCGGGCGACCAGGAAAGAGCGCAGAGCGATGGAAAATGGGCGGGGCTTGTGGGCGGGATCGCGGCCGGGAGTGCGGGCGATCTCGTTGGCGTAGGGGCCTAGGATGGGAACGGCGATGGGGTCGTCGAGGATGAGGGGTGGGGCGTCGTAGAGCTGGTGGGCGGCGCGGCGCATTGCGACACGCAAGGCAGTGCGCGAAGGGACTGCGGGTTCCAAGGGGGCTAACTCCGGCGCAGGATGCGCTTGAACCAGAGCGTGCCGAGGTAGCTGAGCGCGGCGATCATGACGACGACGCCGATGGGGAAGCCGACGCGGCTATAGCTGTATGCGAAGTCGATGGTGCCGTGGAATACGGTGTTGCAGATAAGGATGACGAAGATGGCGCAGAAGGTGGATGCGAAGAAGGCGAAGAATCCCGACGCGACGCCGATGAGGAGACTGCCAAACCAGCCGAGGTCTCCGAGCGGGATGCCGAACACATACCCGGCGCCGAAGGTCCGCGGGGTTGGGTGCGCGTTTGTAGGGGAAGGCTGGGCCATACAGGTAGAATAGCGGTTTATGGCAGAAGGTGTAACGAGGATGGCAGAGAGCATTCAGGACGGATTGGTGCTGGCGACGCAGGTGGCGCGAGAGGTGACGGTGCGCCGGTCGCCGAACGGGATCCACTTTGCCGCATTTGGCGACAACGGGCTGAACGACCAAGAGCTTGCGCGCATGGTGCAGGCGGTGCCGACGACCGTGGCGGCCGCGCTGGAGCGCAAGATTTACTTTTTTGTGCCGCTGGCGCTGGCTGAGGGACGCGCTGCGGAGGCGGTCGGGCATCGGGGCGGGAATGAGGCGACGATGATCTCGCCGAGCTACAGCACGGAGCTGGCCGACCTGGCGATCTGCCATCGGAATGTGGTGCTGGGAAATGGTGCGAGCGGAATTGCGGGGGAGACGGAAGGAGTGTTCATCTCCAGCCGGCTGCTGAACGACCGGTTTTCGCTGGCGTTCGAGTTTTTTATTAACGTGGGGCATGCGTTTGTGGACGAGGCAGGGGTCGCAGAGAGCTTTGCCGAACTGGCGTGGGGGCAGGCGGTGGCCGACGTGAGGGGCGAGACCAGCCTGGACGCGTGGGAGAGCCGGGCGGCGGCGATGGGTGCAGGCGACAGTAAGGGGCGGATCGACGAGAAGGCCAAGACGGATTACCTGGAGGCGGCGTTCTCGGATGCAGTGGCGATCTATCTGCTGTCGCTGGCGGTGGATTTCGACTACTCGGAGCTGCGCGAGCGGGAGTACCCGCTGCTGGCGCCGCAGGCGTTGGCGGAGAGGCTGCGGCTGGCGGCGCGGCTGTTTCCGCCGAATGCGGAGTATGAGTTTGCGATTCGGTACCGGCGGCGGGCGTAGAGCGGAATTCCGCGGCCTCACCGCGAGGTGGTGCGATGATTACGAAGCGCGCTAAAGAGGGTGCTGAAAAGAACGATGCAACGCGGAAAAGCGGACCTCAGGGGCTAAAGCCGACGATCTCTTGTGCGGTGAGTGCCGGGACTAAAGTCCCGGCCTATCTTAAAACGGCCTTGATGCCGGGCTATGATGGCGGGGCTATATGGATGGCGGTGGTGTGGGTTGCCACCTGCGGGTGGAGCGGCGGACGAGTTGGGGGACGAGGATGAGGGTGACGGCGTAGAGAAAGATGGATGCGGCGATGAACTCGGGGTGACCCTGGCGGAGGTCTTCGAAGAGGAGTTTGGCGGCGACCGCGGCAATGGTTGCGTAGGCGAGCCATACGAGTTCGATGCGGCGCCAGCGCGGGCCAAGCCAGGCGAGTGCCAGCGCGAGCGCGCAGGCGGTGAGGGTGCGGATGACCGCGACGTGGGACGAGCCTGGAGTGATAACGGACGCCGTGAGACCCACGATGGCGGACACCAGAACGGTTGCGGCAGAGCCAACGGCCAGAGCGGCGGAGAGGGTGTGGAAGAGCTGGGGCTTCCAGTCCGTGTCCTGGATCTGGCCGCCGATGGCATAACAAAGGATAATTGCGGCGGCGATGATCCAGGTGATCGCCGCGGGCGGAGGAGGGAAGGCACCGGCGATGGCGTGGGCGGCGTACTGGAGTAATCCGGAGGCGAACGCCGCGGCGAAGAGATAGACCAGGCCATGGAAGGCCAGCGTGAGGCGAGACGAGTCGACGCCCGCTGAAGTGGCGAGGATGGCTGCGACGACCAGGCTGGTTGCAAGCCAGAGCGGAGGGAGACAGACGAAGCTGCCGAGCAGAAAAAGCGCAAGGCTCCAGGTAGCGTAGACGCGGACGTTGCGATGGGTGGTGATTCCGCGGAAGACGAAGACGGTTGCGTAGCCGGCGATGGAGAGTGCGAGGCAAAATGCTGCGAAGACGGGTGCGCCAACGGTGGGTGCGAAATGGAAGACGGCGTCGGCGGCGAGCAGGAAGGCGATGACCGCCTGGACAGTTTCGACGAGAGTGATCTCGCGGCGGAGCAGGATGGTGCGCAGGGCGACACTGGTCCCGTAGATGAGGAAGAGAGCGATGGCGGGCGCAAGAAGTGCCGGGGTGCTGAGGTTGGCATAGTCTGCGAGGTTGCGGTCGGGGCTGGCGTAGATGTAGAGGAGGGTCCAGGCGGCGAGGTCGACGGCAACCGCGACCACAGGCCGGACGCTGAGCCAGCGATTGCGACAGGCAGCAGCCTCAGTGAGGAAGGCCATGAGCAGGAGCACCGCGACGAAGGGTTCCATGTCGTGGGTGGCGATCAACAGGGCAATCGCGGCGATGGCGGTAGCGAGATCGGCCACCCAGACGATGGAGGTAAGATCGCGCTTCCATGCGAGGGCATGGGCGGTCACGATGAAACCGGCCAGCAGCGCGGCGGAAGCGGATGGTGAGAGGACTTTGAAGCGCAGGGTGAGCTCCCAGAGCATGGGGGCGATGATTAAGGCTGAGGTGCCGGCATAGGTGGTGCTGACAAACCATTCGCCCACGGGTACGCGGGCGGCCCAGATGAGCCATGCGAGCGCGTAGGCGATGGCTAGTGCTACGGCGGCGAGTTTGGGAAACGAGCCGGACTCGGCGACGGCGCGGAGCAGGTAGGCGCCGCAAATACCGAGCAGGGCCTTGCCGAGCACCAGGAAGGTCGCTCCGGACTGCGCGAAGGTAGACGCTGCGATGGCCGGGGCGAGTTGGATATCCGATAGCGCGGGCGCAGGCAGAGCGGCGGGGGCTGCGGACGGATGTTCGAGGAGGGCGATGCGACTTTCGAGGGCATCGAGCCGAGTGGTAAGCCGGGTTAGGACTTCGGGTAGTTCGTCCATCTTGGTTACCCGCGTGCAAAGTCCGATCGCGTGCTGCTAGGCGGTGGGCGTGGCGGCGGCTTCGACGTAGCCGAGCTCTTTGTCAGGCCAGGGCGGCAGCAGTTTTACCAGGACCGCCAGAATGATAAGAGGCAGAATGCTGAGGACGATTGCGGCGAGCAATCCTTCCCTGGTGATGAGCGTCATCTTGTAGGTGGTGTATCCGAGGAAGCTCTTGGAGAAAAGCTGGCCGCCGATGACGACGTTCCAGCGCATAGAGAAGATGCCGATCTGGACCAGGCAGCCGGCGATGACGTAGATGCGGCGGCGAACGATGGCGGGAAGCTTGGTGACCTGCACGACTCCAAGCAGGATGATTGGGGTCAGCGTGCCGACGATGAGCTGGAGGACGATCTGCGAGAAGTAGAGCTTGGTGTGCACCATGAAGTTGAGGCTGCGGAAGGACTCGTCCGCTTCGTAGATGCGATGAATGAGGTCGAGCATTTCCAGGCTGAAGTCGACGATGAAGATATAGAAGAGGTACATGGCGGTGGTGTCGACGCAGGGCATGTCGATGGGCAGCTTGCGCCACTTGGTGGTGACCATGTAGAGCAGCATGACGGCGGCGATGCCGGAGACCATGGCGGAGAAGATGAAGACTACCGGCATCAGCGGGGAGTTCCACCAGGGATTGGCTTTGATGGAGCCGAAGATGAAGCCTACGTATCCGTGCAGGATGAAGGCGGAAGGAATGCCGATGAGAGTGACGATCCAACTGACTTTGTGGTCGATGGCGAGGGCGCGCGGGCTGACGTTGTCGGAGCCGAGCGTCATTATTTTGTAGATGAGGCGCAGCAGGCCCTTGCTGGATTGCGAGAGCAGAACGATCTCGTGGCGGTAGTCGAGCCAGATTTCGAAGACCAGCACGGCCATGAGGTACCAGAGATAGACGAAGCCGAACATGGCCATGGCGGAGGTGCTGTGGGGAGTGAAGTACATTTCGGGTGAGCGCTCGGGGTGGCCGAGGTGGAGTTGGAGTGGCAGCGGCGCGACGATGAGGAAAGATAGCGCGGTGAGCAGTGCGAGGCGGTAGGTGGGGGCTACGGCTTTGACGTTGAAGATGCGGACCAGCGACGCGAGGATGAATGCGCCTGCGACCAGCCCGGTGATGTAGGGGTATAGAACAATGAGGACACTCCAAATGAGGTTGATCTCGTTTGGGTACATGTAGCCTTCAACACCAGTCATCGCATTCTCCGTTACGTGAGACTCAAGCCTTGATCAAAATTGCCCTCAGGGGCTAAAGCCCCGTCGGCTGTACGCCTTTTTGCGGCACGGAGACCCAAGGCTAAAGCCTTGGGCTACCAGCCGTGCCCTTAGCAAAACAGCAAATCCTCTGCTCCCTACGGAGCCGTGCCCTTAACAAAACCTCAGCGGACTGAGCCGTCCAGTTCGTTGTAGAAAACCTTTGCGCCGGTGGCCATTTGCGGCTTGAGTACCTGAACGTGGTGGGTCTTCAGGAAGGCGTGGATGGGGTCGTTCGGATCTTTCAGGTCGGCCAGTTGGCGGGCGCCGGTGGGGCAGTTCTCGGCGCAGGCGGTAGTGAGGCCCTTGGTGATGCGGTGATAGCAGAGGGTGCACTTGTCCGCGACTTTTTTTTCCGGATGGATGTAGCGGCAGCCGTAGGGGCAGGCCTGCACGCAGTAGGCGCAGCCGAGGCAGTAGGTCTGGTCGACGAGGACGACGCCGTCGGGAGAGATAAAGGTGGCGCCGACCGGGCAAACTTGGGTGCAGGGCGAGTCCGCGCAGTGGTTGCACATCTTGGGGACGAAGAAATACTTGCCGGCATCTTCGGGGACGGAAGGAAATCCTTCCTTGCCGCCGTCGGGCGAGATGACCTGGGGATTAACCATGTCCCAGTCGGTGACGTGGTAGCGCTCGACCCAGGTGCGGAAGTGGCCTTCGGGCACGTCGTTCTCCGCGGCGCAGGCGCGCACGCAGTTGCCGCAGCCGATGCATTTGGGGATGTCGATGAGCATGCTCCACCAGTGGTCGGTCATGGTGTAGTTGGGGGACTCTTCGGGGGTCCCGGCGAGTACGTACTTCCAGGCGATGGCTGCTGCGGGCAGCATGATGAGAAAGTGGCGTCGGTCGATGGTCATTTCGCAACTCCAGTCTGGATTGCGGGGCTATGCGGCTGATGGCAGGTCTCGCAGGCGAGGCCGCCGGAGTGCTGGTCGGCGTCGACTTGCGGGAAGCCCTTGGGTTTGGCGGCGCTGGCCGCGTGGCAGCGGATGCAGAGGACCGCGGTGTCGAGATTGGGTGGGGTGATCGAGGGGTCGTCGGCGTGCTTGGCGAGCGGGCCATGACAGGCTTCGCAGTTGACGTTGGCGTGCTTGCCGGTGGATTTAGTGGCGAGGATGTCGGCGTGACAGGTCTCGCAGGTTTGGTGGCCGGCAAAGTGGACGGGGCGGGCGGCGATTTCGCCGATGGCGGCCCCGCGGTAGTGGCCGTACTCCCCGAAGCTCTTGGGCACGACGAAGTGGCGAATTATGAGGAATGCCACGAACGCGATTACGAAGAGGAAGGCAAATCGGAGGAGATGTCCGGTATCTTTGAATCGATTCATCGAGCGATATGTCCTTCCGGAGGTGAGTGGGCGTGGGGAGACTTTGTTCCGCGACAACCGACAATCTATTGATATGGGAGAGGGGATAGGGTCGTATGTGACCGTGCGCACAAGTGTGTGGTGTTGGGTGGGCGGAAAGTTGGTGACGAGAGGAAGACGGAGACCAGCAGGGGGTCTTTTATCGGGGTTTTGACGGGGACGTGAGGTGGGGAGCGTTAGAGTGGCGGGGCGGGGGGTATCTAATGCGTAAGTATCGGATAAGGCAGCCCATTTGTGGGGTTGAGGGCTGTTTATCCACAATGGGTGGTATTTACCTTGTTGATGCTGCCTGTTTCGGCAGTTAGATTAGACACAGCGCGGTGCGTCATTCTGAGGGTGTGCCGCATGGGCGAGAACTTGCGGGAAAGCGCGGTTTCGCGCGTGGTTGCGGCACTGGAGGTGTGGTTTGCTCAAGCTTAAGAAAGTCCAGCTTCTAGGGTTCAAGTCGTTTTGCGACCGAACGGAGATTCATCTTTCGGGCGACGGCATTGCGGCGGTGGTGGGCCCGAATGGTTGCGGCAAATCGAACATCGCGGACGCGGTGATGTGGGTGTTGGGCGAGCAAAGCGCCAAGAGCCTGCGCGGCGGAAAGATGGAAGACGTGATCTTTGCGGGGACGCGCGATCGCAAGCCGACAGGGATGGCGGAGGTGTCGCTGACACTGGTTGACCCGGAGGTGTATGACGGTGCGGCGCTGGGGGATGGAGTTGCGGGCGAGGGCGACTGGTCAAGCGATGGCTCCAGCGAGCGGGAGCTAGATCTGGCGGGGGATTGGGACGAGGCCGAACTGCGGAAGATGCGGGAGCAGGAGACGGAAGAGGCGGTTGCGGAGGCCCAGCCGGGGGTGGTGATTGGGATTGATGGGAATGTGGTGGAGGGTGAGGACGGGGTGGCTGCTGAAGGAGAGCAACCCACCCTTTCCGATGAAGCCGGAAAGGATGGGCCACCCAATTCGTCGGCTGGGGTGGTGTTGAAGATTCGGCGGCGGAAGTTTGGGCGGTCGCCGGTGCGCGCGGGCGAGGTGACGATTACGCGGCGGCTGTTCCGGTCGGGTGACTCGGAGTACCTGCTGAATGGGAAGATGTGCCGGCTGCGGGACATTCAAGACATCTTTATGGGGACGGGGCTGGGCGGCGAGACCTACGCGATCATCAGCCAGGAACGGATTGGGCAGATACTGAGCTCGAAGCCGATGGACCGGCGGGCGATTCTGGAAGAGGCTGCGGGGATTACGCGGTTCAAGACGAAGAAGCGGCTGGCGGAGCTAAGGCTGGAATCGGCGAAGGTGAACCTGGCGCGGGTGAACGACATCTTTGACGAAGTGACGCGGCAGATGGGTTCGCTGAAGCGGCAGGCTTCGAAGGCGGAGCGGTACGGGCTGCTGCGCGAGGAACTGCGCGGGCGTCTGCGGGTGGTGTTGGCGAGCCGGATGCAGCAACTGGATTCGGAGCAGGCGACGGTTGCGGCGCAGATTGCGCTGCTGACTGCGCAGATCGACGAGCAGGCCGCGGCGGTGGAGGCGATGGATGCCGAGCACACGGCCGGGGTTGAACGGGGGTACGAGTTCGACGGGCTGATCCGCGAGGCGGGAGCGCAGGCGAACCACTGCGCGGTGGAGCTGGAGCGGGTGACGGCGCGCATGGCTGCGAACACGGACCGCGTGGCCGAGTTGACGGCGCGGATTGCTGCCGGTGGAAACGATCTCGAACAGGCGCGGGAACAACTGCGCGTGGTGACGGGGGATCTGGAGGCACAGCGGAGTTTTCTGGAGAACGCTACGGCGGAGGCGTCGAGCGCGCGGGAGACGGCGCAGGCGCAGCAGCAGAGGGCGCAGGAGGCAGTGCGCGCAGTTGCGGCGGCGGAGCAGCAGACGGAGCAGAACCGGCGCGGGGCGATGCAGTTGGTGCAGCGCGCGGCGGCGAGCAGGAACGAGCAGGCACAGGCCGAGGCGGCGCTGGCGAGTCTGGAGGGCGAGCAAGAGCGGCTGGTGCAAGAGCAAGACACGGCGCGGCGCGAGCTGGCGGAGCTTGGGGTGCAGCGCGGGCAGGTGGCGATGACGTTCGGCGATGTGACCGAGCGGCTGAAGGCGCTGGAGGCGGAGATTGCTGAGCTGCGGTTGAAGATCGACGATGCGCGCGAGAGAGAGATTGCGGCCAAGCGGCGCGGCGACCAGTTGCGGGGCGAGCGGGCGACACTGGAGGGGCGGAGGAGCTCACTGGACGCGCTAATTCGGGAGCACAGCTACTCGACCGACACGGTGCGGAATATCTTCAAGGCGAATACGCGGAATGGCGGGGGCAATGGATTGTCCCCGGTGGGGACGCTGGCGGATTTTCTTGAAGTGGATGGGCAGTATGAGGGCGTGGTGGATGAGTTTCTGCGCGATGAGCTGAACTACGTGGTGGTGAAGAGCTGGGATGCGGCAGATGCCGGCGTGAGGATGCTGGAATCGGATGTGGCGGGGCGGGCGACGTTTTTGGTGCATGGGGATGCGGAGCAACCCACCCTTCACGGTGAGGCTGCGAAGGATGGGCCACCCAATTTCGTCGATGGGGCGGTGGCGCTGAAGGATTGCGTGCGGGTGCTGAATGGGTTTGGGAATTCGCTGGAGGGGATGCTGCCGAAGTTGCGGGATGGGTTCATTGCGAACGATACGGCGACCGCACGGCGGCTGGCGAGTGAGCATCCGCGCGGATTCTTTCTGAGCCCGAGCGGCGAGGCGTTCCACAATGCGACGGTGACGGGCGGGCGCGTACGCGAGCAGGGACCGCTGGCGCTGAAGCGCGAACTGAGCGAGGTCCAGCAGAAGCTGGATGCGGCGGTGGCGGAGCTGGCGCAGGCGGAGTTGGAAGCTGCCGGGCTGGAACGCGAGCTGCGCGAATTGACGGCGGCGCTGGAAGCGAAGACGCAGGAGCGGCGCGATGCGGAGCGGGAGTCGGCGAACTCGGGTGCGGCGCTGCGACAGATGGAGCAGGAAACGGCGCGGATTGAGCGGCGGCTGCAGGAGTGGGCGCTGGCGAGTGAACGCAATCGCGAGGCCAGGACGCAGAAACAGGACCTGATTGCGCGCAGACAGCAGGAGGCGGCGGCGTTCGAGACGGAGCGCGAGGGACTCGAGTCGCAGGTTGCGGAGTTGCAGACGCAACTCGATGGACTGCGTACGGAGCGCGAGACGTTGCAGCAGGCGGCGGCGGAGGCTTCGGCTGCGCTGGCAGGGCTGGAAGAGCGGCGGCGCAATGCGGCGTCCAATTACGAACAGACGCGGCGGATGGCCGATGCGCATGGTTCGCGGATTGCGCAGATCGAGCAACAGATGGATGCTTCCGCTGCGGAGAAAGCCAGGCGCGAACTGGAGACTTCGGAACTGGGGACGCAGCATGGAGTGCTGGCGGAGACGCGGGCGAGTGCGATTGCGGAAGGCGCACGCCTGACGGAAGAAGCCGGCGAACTGCGGACGCGGATGACGGAGCTGGATGCGAAGTTGCGCGCGCTGCGGCACGAGACGGAGGCGGTGCGGGAAGAGCGGGCGAATTTGACGGCGAGGGCGGCGAAGCTGGCGTCGGATATTGAGCATGTGGACGCGACATGCCTGAATGAGCTGGGCGCGCAGGCTGCGGCGGTGCGCGAGGATGCGGAGATTGTGCGGATTGAGGGCGAGGCGCTGACGGTCGAGGAAGAGTCGGCGCGGGCGCTGAAGCAGCGGCTGGAGGCGATGGGGCCGGTGAACATGATGGCGCTGGAAGAGTACAAGGAGACGGCGCAGCGGCATGAGTTCCTGGAGACGCAGCGCAAGGACCTGATGGAGTCGATCGAAAACACGCAGGCGTCGATCAAGGAGATCGATGATGTTTCGCGGGTGAAGTTCGACCAGGCGTTCAAGGTGATCAACGAGAACTTCGGGGTGACGTTCGAGAAGCTGTTCGGCGGCGGGCAGGCGTTTATGCGGCTGACGGACGAGGAGAACTCGGCGGAGTCGGGGATCGATATTGTGGCTTCGCCTCCGGGCAAGAAGCTGCAGAACATTCTGCTGCTGTCGGGCGGAGAGAAGGCGTTGACGGCGCTGTCGCTGCTGGTGGGAATCTTCCAGTTCCAGCCGGCGCCGTTCTGCGTGCTGGACGAGGTGGATGCACCGCTGGACGAGACCAATGTGGGCCGGTTCGCCAAGCTGATTGCGGAGTTGTCGGCGACCACACAGTTTGTGGTGATCACGCACTCGAAGCGGACGATGCAGGAGGCGGACGTGATCTACGGCGTGACTATGCAGGAGCGGGGCGTGTCGAAGGTGGTAAGTGTGAACCTGAGCAAGGACAAACACAGCCACGGCGGGGAGCGGGAACGGCGCGCGGTGGCGTAGGGCGAATTGCATAGGCCACAGAGAAAATCGGAGAACACAGAGAAGGCTGAGTTGGATTGAATGTTGGTGCCGGAGGGCTGCGGAGGCGGCTCTCCGGTTCTCTTTTTCGGGTGCGAAACGAGTGTGATTTGCGGCACATCCTTTTAGCGGCGGAAGACTAGACTTGGGGCGAATCGACGGGAGGTTCGCCATGGGACGCAAGGTCGTGGCAATCGTCGGCAGTTACCGCAAGGGCGGGATCATCGATACCGCGGTGCAGGCCGTTCTGGAAGGCGCGCGGGAGAAGGGCGCTGAGACGCAGACGATTTATCTGACGGACCGGCATCTGGAGTTCTGCGAGAACTGCAGACGATGCACGCAGGCGCCGGGGCTGCAACGGGGGCAATGCGTGCAGAAGGACGATCTGCAGGCGATCCTGGATGATCTGGATGCGGCAGACGCGATCGTTCTGGGATCGCCGGTGAACTACTGGAACGCGACGGCGATCTTCCGGCGATTTATGGAGCGGTTGCTGGGCGCCACTTATTGGCCGTGGGGAATGTCTGCGCCGCAGTCACGCAATACAATTCCGACGAAGAAGGCGGTGCTGGTGTCTTCGAGCGCGATGCCGGGGTTTTGCATACCGCTGTTGACCGGGGCTGCACGCGCGCTGCGCATAACGGCGAAGATGCTGGGGGCCAAGCCGGTGGGCAGGCTGTGGATCGGGTTGGCGGCGCGGCAGCCGCATCAGGAGTTGTCGGCGCGGACGCTCAAGCATGCGCATCGGATTGGGCTGCGGTTGGTGTAGTGGTGGGGAACGCCCGTTGCTAAAGACAAAATACAGGGGTCCTTCACTACGTTCAGGATGACGGCCTAAATAATTACAGGCGGCCGATGCCGATGCCGATGGTGTAGGTGACGATGCCTTCGATGGCGCCGACGGCGGTCATTTCGAGGCCGCTTGACCACCAGGAGCGAATGGTGATGAGCGATTTGGCGGCGCCGACGGCGAAGTGCGCGGCGAGGGAGATGACGGCGGCGACGATGATCGCCGGCATTCCGGCCATGAAGAAGAAGGGCAGCACCGGGATGAAGGCTCCGACGGCGGTGGAGAGCGCGCCGGACGCGGCCGAGACCCAGGGGACGCTGAGGCCTTCCGCGCTGATGTGGAGGCGTTCGCGGGCGAGGGCTTCGACGAGCTGCTCTTTCTTTTCGGCGATGTGGCCGACGAAGTGGTCGGCGTCCTCGGCGGAGAGGCCGCGGACCTGGTAGGTGAGGGAGAGGAGCTCGCGGGCTTCGGCCTCGTTGTATTCGACGGCTTCGCGCTCGCGGGCGAACTCGGCCTCGTAGATTTCGCGCTCGCTTTTGGCGGCGAGGTAGGCGCCTGAACCCATGGATAGGGCAGAGGCGATCATTCCGGCGAGGCCGGCGATGAGCACGAAGTGGGCGTTGCCGGTGGTGGCGCCGGAGACGCCGGAAACGATGCCGAAGATGGCGCCGAGGCCGTCGTTGACGCCGTAGATGGCGTCGCCGATCCAACTGGCGGCCTTGGGCTGGCCCTTTTCGCGAGTGGCGACGAGTTCGTCGAGCGCATGCTTGGCGAGCTCGGGAGCTATCGGTTCGACGGGGAGGTGCTGGCGGATGAGGCCGCCGAGGGTGATGTAGTGATCGGCCTCGTCGGCGAGGACTTCCTTGAGGATGGCGGTGCTGGCGTCGTCGCCGAGTTCCTCGATCTGCTTGCCGTAGCGGGCGATGTCGCGGCTCTCTTCAAGCTCGAGGCGGCGCAGCGCAAGGCCCTGGCCGCCGATGCGATTGGCGAGGGAACCGGCTTCGCCGGATTCGGAGCCTTGATAGCTGGGGATCGGCGCGCCGAGGCCGGTGAGGCGCTCGGCCCAGAGATCGGCGTGATGCTTCTCCGCGAGCGCGAGGTGGCGGAGGGTTCGGCGGCGATGGGGCTCAGGCTCCTGCTGGGAGAGCGTGTTGTAGGTGTGGTAGCCACGCATCTCCGCCTGCCAGTTGCTGGAGAGCGCTTCGACCAGGCGGTCTGTGTCTTTGGTGTTCATTGCTCGGCTGAAAGACGGGTGGTATTTCGCAAGGATCGCCTGCGGCGGTTGGGCGTGTCGGTATCCCGCGTCACAACGTGATAACCGTAACACGGGTGGGGCGGGAAGGTCGGAAGCTCTCGCCCGAAATGGGCGAACCTTCTGGATCGACAAGCAGAGTGGCAGGTCCTTCGACTCCGCCTCACGCGATGAGGCCGCGAGAGGCTGCGCTCAGGATGACAGCCTCGATGTTTATCGATGCCCTGAGCCTGGATACTCCCTAGTTAGTAGACGCCGGCGAGGATGTTCTGGGCGGACTCGGTGGCGGCGAGGGAGCGAGCGGCGCTGCGGGGCTCGTAGGGGCAGAAGGGGTCGCTGCCCAGTGGATCGCCGGTGTAGGCGAAGGCGCGGGCGCGGGAACCGCCGCAGAGGGTGCGATACTCGCAGACTCCGCACTTGCCGCGAAAGGTAGCGGGAGTGTGCAGAGCCTGGAAGATGGGGGAGTCGCGATAGACGTCGACCAGGTTGTCGGTGCGGACATTGCCGGTGGTAAGGGGAAGGAAGCCTGCGGGATAGATGTCTCCCTGGTTGGACACGAACATGATGCCATGGCCGTCGCGGATGCCAAAGCCACGGTAGACGGGAGTTCGTTCGATTTCTGTTCCGGTAAGGCCGGCCTCGCGCATGGCGTTCAATGCGACGCGGCGATAGGAGGGGGCCTCGGTGGTCTTGATGGCAAAGGGGGCGGTCTCGGTGAGTTTGTGGGTCCAGTGCATCAGCTCTTCGCCGCGCTCCGGAGTGACGGGCTGGAGTTCTTTGCCGCGGCCTACGGCGATGAGGTAGAAGAGGCTCCAGCGCATGATCTTGTGGGCCTTGAGGAGTTCGTAGATGGCGGGCAGATCGTCGGCGGTCTCCTCGGAGACGAGGGTGTTGACCTGGATGGGGAAGCCTGCCTCGGCCGCTTTGCGGATTGCGTCTATGGTCCAGCCGAAGCAGCCGGTGACTCCGCGGATGGCTTCGTGGCGGGCCGCGGAGGAGCCGTCGAGCGAGAGGCCGACGCTGTCGATTCCGTGCTCCTTGAGTTTGGCAAAGACTTCAGTGGTGAGCTCGGCGGTGGCGGCCGGGGTGACGGAGACGGTGAGGCCGAGCCGGCGGGCCTCGTCGATGATGTCATAGAGGTCGGCACGCTGGAGCGGATCGCCGCCGGTGAGGATGAGGTGCGGCTTGGTGTCGAAGGCTGCGATCTGGCGCAGGAGGTCGAGGCTCTCGGTGTGGGTGAGTTCGCCGGGGTGCGCGGTGGAGACGGCTTCGGCGCGGCAGTGACGGCAGGCCAGAGGGCAGGCCTGGGTCATCTCCCAATAGACGAGCAAGGGGTTCCTAGAGTAGTCGTGATGCGTGGCGCGGTGCGCGTGCGGGTGCGCGGCTGGGGTCGGTGCGATGGCTCTGATATCGATGACGGGCATGTGGCTATCTCCTAGGACCCAATGCAGGCGGGCAAATGTTTATCCCAGTAGGGATGGTTGGCGTGGGCTCGTGCCGCGATCGACAGTGCGGCGTTCATGCCGCTCTGAATGCAGTCGGGAATACCGGACCCGCGGTAGGCTGCTCCGGCCAGATGCAGGCCGGGAAGGTTGGCGAGGGTACGTTCAATTTCGGCTATGCGCAATCCGTGGCCGAGGTCGTATTGCGGGTTGGCTTTGTGCCAGGGGTAGGCTTTGGCCAGCACGGGGGTTGCGGTGATTCCCATAATGGCTTGAAGCTCTTCGCGGGCGAGAGCGATCAGCGCGGACTCATCCTGTTCGGCGAGGTCTTCGGCGAGATCGCCGCCGATGAAGACGCGCAGCAGAACGGAATCGTCGGGAGCGCGGTATTGGAACTTCTCCGAAGACCAGGAGCAGGCGGTAATCCTGCGGTGCTCGCTGCGAGGCACGATGAAACCGGCGCCGTGCAGGGGGTGGTCGATCTCGCTGCGCTTGAATCCGAGGGAGACGGTTGCGGTGGAGACGTAGCGGATCTTGCGCAGGCGGGAGGCAAGCATGGGATCGATCTGCTGGACCAGGTCGGCGGTTACGTAGGAGGGGGTGGCAAAGACGATGTCGTCGGCGGTGATGGAGCCGCCGTCACCGAGGACGACCTGGTAGCGCTTCCTGTCCGGGTGAACGGTGAGGACGCAGCAATTGGGGCGCAAGGATTGCGGGGGTAGCTGGGCGATCAACGCGTCGGCGAGTTGCTGCAGGCCGCCGCGGAGAGACATGAACATGGGAGTGGCTTTGGAGCCGGGCGCAGTGCGGCGCTTGAGCCGCTTCATCATTCCTCTTAGTAGGCTGCCATGCTTCTTCTCCATCTCCTGGAACATGGGGAAGGTGCTTTGAAGGCTGAGTTTTTCGGGATCGGCCGCGTGGATGCCGCCCATTAGGGGGCCGGCGATCTTGTTGAGGGCCTCCGAGCCGAGGCGCCGGCGGACGAATCCGGCGAGACTCTCGTCCTGATTGCCGGGTAGCCGGGGAACGAGCACCTCCATGCCCATGCGCAGCTTTCCAGGCCAGGAGATGAGGCGCGAGCGCAGGAAGGGAAGCACCATGGTTGGCGCCATCAGCATCATGCCTTCGGGGATGGGGTGAAGCCGTCCGTGGCTCCAAACGTAGGTGGTGGCGTTCTTGCCGGTGTTGGAACCGACGAACTGATGGGACAACCCAAGCCTGGCGCACAGGTGCATCGCCGCGGTTTTCTGGGTGATGAACGAGTCGGGGCCTCCTTCGACGAGGAAGCCATCCTGGGCGGCGGAGGTGATCTTTCCGCCCCAGTGGGGAGAGCACTCGATGAGAGTGAAGTCGGATAGGCCGCTTTGATTCAGATAGAACGCGGTTGCCAATCCAGCAATGCCGCCGCCGACGATGACAGTTTTACTCATGGGGCCAACACAAGTCGGATCAAAAATGGGCCTCCGTTCGATGACGGCAAAGTTGCTCGGCATTGCCGCCGGGGAGACAGGGGAGTTCTCTACGCAAGATCAGACTATGCGCAGGCCCGGGGGGTCGCAGTGACGTGTGTCACATCTTGTTTGTGAGGGGTGTGCGAAGCTGCAACCAGCTTGGTGCGAGGCAAGGTGGCGACGCCAGGCTATGTCAGGAAGGTTACAAAACTAATACGATCGACCTTCTCAGCGGGGCGAATAATTCAAGTATATGAGTGAGCGGTTACCAGTAGTAATTCAGGGTGGGATGGGTGCGGGAGTTTCGAACTGGCGGCTGGCCCAGGCGGTGTCGCGCACCGGTCAACTAGGATTGGTATCGGGAACGGCGCTGGATCAGATCCTGGCGCGGCGGTTGCAGGATGGCGATGAGGGCGGCCATATGCGACGGGGGTTGGACGAGTTTCCCGATCGTGCGATGGCCGAGCGCGTGTGGACGAGTTACTTCATCCCGGGCGGCAAAGGCGAGCGAACGCCATACAAGCCGGTGCCGATGCTCTCGAAGGAGAATCCGCGCGAGTTGGTTGAGCTGTGCATTGTCGCCAACTTCGTTGAGGTGATTCTGGCGCGGCAGGGACACCGGAATCCAGTGGGGATCAATTATCTGGAGAAGATTCAGGCGGCGCACCTGCCGTGCATCTACGGTGCGATGTTGGCCGGGGTGGGGTACGTGATTATGGGTGCAGGGATTCCGCTGAAGATTCCCGGCGTGCTGGATGGGTATGTCGAGCACCGGGCGGCGGAGTATGCGATCCATATAGCTGGCGCGCAGGAGGGTGACGATACCACCATGCGCTTTGATCCGCGCGAGTACATGGGCGTAGAGCTGGAGCCGCTGAGCCGGCCGAAGTTTCTGCCGATCGTGTCGTCCAACACGCTGGCCGTGACCATGCTGAGGAAGGCGAATGGACGGGTGGATGGATTGGTGATCGAGACGCGGACGGCGGGAGGGCACAACGCTCCGCCGCGGGGCAAGCTGCAGCTTTCGGAGCTGGGCGAGCCGGTGTATGGAGAGCGGGACGCGATCGATATTGGCAAGCTGCGAGAGCTGGGCGTGCCGTTCTGGCTGGCGGGCGGATATGGACACCCGGAGAAGGTGAGGGAGGCGCTGGCACAGGGAGCCGCAGGAGTGCAGGTGGGGACGGCGTTCGAGTTTGCGTGGGAGTCCGGACTGCGCGAGGACTACAAGGATGCGTTGCTGGCGAAGGTGATTGCGGGTCGTGCGACGGTGTTCACGGACCCGCTGGCGTCGCCGACGGGATTTCCGTTCAAGGTGGCGCAGCTGAAGGGAACGGCTTCGGACCCGGAGGTGTATGCGGAACGGCCGCGCATCTGCGATCTTGGCTTTCTGAGGGAGACGTACCGAACGGCAGAGGGTGGAATCGGCTATCGCTGTGCGGCTGAGCCGGTGAGCTTGTACCTGTCGAAGGGCGGCCAACTAGAAGACACGGTTGGCAGAAAGTGCGTGTGCAACGGGCTGCTGGCGAACATTGGTTACCAGCAGAAGAGGAATGGAAAACGCGAGGAACATGGGTTGATTACGGCGGGCGATGACCTATGCACGGTGGCACGCTTTCTGAAGCCGGGACGCACTGAGTACGGCGCCGCGGATGTGGTGGCAAAGCTGCTGACGGGGTGCGAGGAACGGCAGACTGCGAGTCAGAGTGAAGAGGTTTGCTTCGCTTAGGGGAGCGAATCACAGAGAACACGCACAGGGCGAGCTAATCCCAGAGAGCGCCGTAGTGGATGAGCGTGGGTGGGTTGGGCTGGGCTAGGATGCGTGGGATTTCTGTGAGGAGCGCCTGGCGCTCGGTGTCGCGGTGCGCGCGGAGGCGGGTGGCGACGCGGTCGAGGTCGCGGTCGTTATATCCAGGGTGACAGCAGAGCTCGTAGGTACCAGTGGGTGGAAGGGCAGCGAGAACCTGCGCTAGCGTGGTGGAGTTGAGTTCGCCGGTGGCGGAGATAGCGACGGTCCCATCCGTGGTGCGGATGCGGCCCTGATGGAGTTGGAGCGCGGCTTCGAAGCGGGAACGCATGCGGCCGATGAGCTTGACGGCGAGGCGGCGAGCGCGGCTGCCGTGGTTGAGGGCAAGGCTCCAGGATGGTTCAAATGGATTACGGATGGCGCGGACGGAGGTCTGTTCGGCGACCTGGAGAAGGATGCGCGCGACCGCGGGGAATAGATGCGTGTGCTTGTGGGTGTCGAGGTGGGTGATGCGAATCCCGGCGAGTTGCAGTTTCTGAACTTGGAGGAAGGCCTCGCGGAAGATTTCTGCTTCGCGGATGTAACCGAAGTAGAGTGCGCGGGTGAAATCGGCGAGGGAGGGGCGGAAGGACTTGCCGTCGGGGCCGAGCAGGGAGAGGATCCTATCCGGGGGCGAGACGGGGACGCCGTCGGTGAGGACGATGTGGCAGCCGACGCCGAGGGCGGGGTGAGCGTGGGCGACGGCGACGGCGTCAGGGAAAGCCGGACCGTTGGCCATGAGGGTTGCGGAGGTAAGGGCTCCTGCGGAGTGGAGCTCGCCGATGGCGCGGTTGATGCCGGGGGTGAGGCCGAAGTCGTCGGCGTTGAGGATGAGGCGCGCGGGCATTGCTGAGGTGATTGTAGAGGGTTGGGTGGACTGAAAAGCGAATCACTGAGGACGCAGAGGGAAAGAAAGAGCACAGAGAAAGGCAACGCTTGGGGTCTTGAGCGATTAGCGATCAGCTATCGGCGATCAGGCGCGCCAACAGTGGGGGATAGGCTAAACTGCGAGGGAATCTTTGGACAATACGGGGAGGGCGCATGGCGGTGAGTGTGGAGGATTTGAATCCGGCGGGGATTCGTGTGGCAGGAATCAAGATGATTCCGGTGATGGACGGGAAGTACAAAGTGTGGACGAAGCGAATGGGGAGCGGACCGTTGAAGGTGCTTCTGCTGCACGGCGGGCCGGGATTTACGCACCAGTACCTGGAGGCGATGGAGTCGTTTCTGCCGGAGGCCGGGATCGAGATGTACTACTACGACCAGCTTGGCTGCGGGAACTCGGACAGGCCGGACGATCTGTCGCTGTGGGAGATTCCGCGGTATGTCGAAGAGGTGGAGGAGGTGCGGCGCGGGCTGGGGTTGGAGAACTTTGTGCTGTACGGGCAGTCGTGGGGCGGGATGCTGGCGATTGAGTATGCGCTGAAGTACCAGCAGCATCTGCGCGCGCTGGTGATCTCGAATATGACGGCGGGGATGCAGTCGTACCTGAAGCGCATCGGGGAAGTGGCGAAGAAGCTCGATCCGGTGACGCTGGCGACGCTGCATGTGTTCGAGGCGACGGAGGATTACGATGCGCCGGAGTACCAGCGGATCATGATGGAAGAGTTGTATCCTATGGCGATCTGCCGATTGAAGCCGTGGCCGGAGCCGGTGACGCGGGCGTTTCGCGATGCGAACCTTGCGATCTACAACCACATGCAGGGGAAGAGCGAGTTTGTGGTTACCGGGACCTTCAAAGACTGGGAGCGCTGGGACGATCTGCACACGATCACGGTGAGGACGCTGACGCTGGGAGCGGAGCACGACACGATGGATCCGGAGGACATTCGGAAGATGGCGACGCTGATGCCGAACGCGAAGGCGGCGATCTGCCCGCAGGGGAGCCACCTGGCGATGTGGGACGACCAGGCGGTGTATTTTGAGCACCTGCTGGGGTTCCTGCGGACGGTGTAGGGCTACTCTACAGGCGCGCCAACAGGCGCCGTCGTGAGAGCCTTGGCGGGCTGGGGCTTGGACGAGGCGATGTAGTGGTCGAGGCGATAGCCGGCGTCGTGGGCGGCTTCGCAGGCGGCGGCGAAGGCTGATTCCAGGTCTGCCATTGCCTTGGCCTGGGTTGAGTCCTGCTGCGCGATCCTGATGAGGGTGGGGAGTTGAAGCCAGGCCAGCAGCTCTTCAAACTGTTCGCGGTTGAAGTAGGTGATACCGGAGGCAGTGTTAACGCCGGCGAGCCAGCGGACGTCGGGATCGGCCCAAAAGGCTTCGGAGCGGGGAGAAACTGGCTTCGCCGCGGACTCTGCGAGCAGCATGCGGACCTGTGCGGCGGCGCGCCATTTGGCTTCGCCCTCCATGCCCATGGAGGAGAAGATGTCGGCAAGCGCCCAGCGCAGTTCGAGGCGGTCGAAGAGGGCGACCTTGCCGGTCTTGGAGGGAAGGCTGCGCAGCACGATCCATGCAAGCAGCGGCGCCCAGGCGTGGTCGGCTGGCGTGCCCGGCTTGCGGCCGGGAAGCAGGCGGCGGGCTTCGGCGGTCCAGTCGGTGGTGAAGGATTGAGCGAGCGAGGGGATGAGAGTTGCGGCGGCTGCGAGTTCGCGGACGGTGTCGGCGTAGGATGGCGCGGTGGGAGCGATGGACGCAGTGGGGGCACCGGATTTCAGTTCCGGTGTTGAGGAGATAGCAGGGCGTTCCATCAGCGCGCGGTCTTCAGGCGAGAGGGTTTCGAGAAGCTTGGCGTAGAAGGCCTGGCTCTTGTCGACCAGCGATTGCAGACGAGGACCGAGTGCGGCGGGTGCGGTTGTCGGTTCGACCGTAGCAGGAGAGGCGGTGCGGCAGGAGGGCTCGCGCTCGCAGGCGATGGTCGCCAAGGTACGGATGTTGTCGGCGCTGATGGCCTGGCGCAGGGTGTCGAAGAGCGGGCGCAGGCGGAGGCGGATGACCTCCTGATCGAGATTGGGGACGCCGGCGCCGCGAAGCTGGTCGCAGAGCGCGTCCCAGGGCCACTCGGCGGAGGAGCAGAGTTCGCGCCAGTCGAGCAGAACGACGCACTGGAAGCCGCGGAGGTCGAAGTGCATGCCGTGGTAGTGGATGTCGGTGGCGCGGCGCAGGTATTCGAGACCGTGGGTGTCGCGGTAGGCGAGGATAACGGACTCGCTGGTGGGGAGGGCGAGGCCTTCTGCAAGGCTGCGCTGGCGCATCTGGCCGCTGCCTTTGTCCATGAATCCCGCGGAGATGTGGATGGTGCCGTGGGTGCTATCGTACTTGTTGTTGTAGACGACGAGGGAACGTTCGCCGCCGAAGCGGTTGGAGTAGGCGAAGACGTTTTCGTCGACGGAGCCGTAGCCGTTCCAGAAGTCATAGAGGGTGAAGTCGGAGCTGCCGGCGAAGATGTAACGCTTTTTGAGCAGAGGCGCGATCTCGCGCTGGTGGCGGGCGACGAGGTCCTGGTTGGGCCACTCGTCCATGCGCGCCTGCTTGAACTCCATGCCGTAGCGCTCGGTGAAGCCTTCGATCTGACCGTGGCCGAACATGGGCAGGCCGGGCAGGGTGGCGAGGAGGGTGCAGACGCCGAAGTATTTGTCGCCGGTGCCGAACTGGTCAATCGCTGTGCGCTCATCGGGATTCGACATAAAGTTAACGTAACGCTTCAAGATGTCGGGATCGAACTCGATGGTCTTCTTCAAGTAGCTGCGGTACTTGGCATTCTCCTCGTCGCGCAGCATGTTCATGAAGGCGCTGTTGTAGACGCGGTGCATGCCGAGGGTGCGGACGAAGTAGCCTTCGAGCAGCCAGAAGGCTTCGGCGAGGAGAAGCGTGCCGGGGACTTCGGCGGCGACGCGGTCGACGACCTCGCGCCAGAACTCGTGCGGCATAAGGGCGTCGAACTCCTCCTGCGACATGGAGTTTTCCGCGCGCGATGGGATGGAGCCGCCGGCGCCGGGCAGTGGGAACCAGAGACGCTGGACGTGTCGCTTGGCGAGAACCATGGCAGCATCAAAACGAATGATGGGGAAGAGGCGGGCGACGTGGAGGATGGTCTGGATGACGTGCTCGCGGACGTAGGCCTTGGAGTAGTCGAGCTGCGCGGTGTCGTTCCAGGCGAAGGTGGTGCCGTCGTTGCCGTGATAGACGTAGCGGGTTTCGTTGCTGGCGTAGTGGCGCAGGCGGAAGGCAACGGCGGCGTCGGTCTGGTCGTAGTAGTGATCTTCAATTTTGATTTCAACGCGCGAATCGGTGGAGAGGTCGGGACCGTTGAAGCTGTAGGCGGGGAAGGGGCTCTCCCAGCGATGGATGAACCAGTCGGGATGCTCGATGACCCAGGGCGAGTCGATGCCCATGTGGTTGGGGACCATGTCGCTGGCTAGGCGCAGGCCGGCGTTGGCGGCGCGGTGTTTGAGGGTGTTGTAGGCTTCCCAGCCGCCAAGGTCCTCGGCGATGTCATAGCTTTTGAGGGAGTAGGCAGAGGCGACGGCGTCGTGGTGGCCGCGCAGGCGCTTGATGGTGCGCGAGGCGATGCTGCGTTCCCACAGCCCGATGAGCCAGAGGCCGGTGATGCCGCGGTCGGCAAGCAGATGAAGCTCTTCGTCGGGGATCTGGTCGAGGCGATAGATGTGGCGGAGGTATTTCTTGGAGAGCTGTTCGAGCCAGACGTAGGTGCTCTTGGCCATGAGGACGACGTTGGGCATCCAGGCCTGATCGGCGGAGAAATTTTCGTATTCGTCGAGCGGGGCCTGGTAGCCGTGAGCGTATTTCTTGCGGCGGAACTCGTCCCAGCCGATGAACTCGTCGCCGACGAAGCCCATGTCGCCCCACTGCGGTGCGCCGTGGCGGAACTGGTCGGGGCCGGGGGGATGGAAGCGCATCCAGATGGCGAGGTCCTCCTCGCGCAGGACGTCGATGGCGAGCAGGATGCGCTTGAGTTCGTCGCCGAGGTAAGGGGCCCATTTTTCGCGGATGAAGTCGAGCTGGCCGATGAGTGAGTCGGGCGAGGCGAGAATGGGCGCGCGGAGTGCATCGAAGAGGCTGCCGATTTCGGGCGCGATGGGCGGGCGGGTCGAGAAAAAGTTGGGGAAGGCGGCGGTGACGTTGGTATATACGGTTTGCTGCTTGAGGCCCGCGTCTTCGAAGAGTGCGTGGAAGGGCTTGAATGCCGGGTTGCTATTTGCGAGCCAGAGCAGAAGAAGTTCTTCGAGTGCGGATTCGCGGTTGGAGATGCCGTCGGTGGTGCCGCGCAGCCAGTTCTCGGCGCTGACTTGGCCGCGGAAGACGGCGACGTTGGGGAACTGGGCTGTGAATTCGAGCAGCAACTGCTGCAGCTTGGCGGGATCAGTTTGCGCGGCGAACCAGCGGACGGCTTCAGACAGGACGGCGGGGTCGATCTCTTTGCGGTACTTGGCGACGAGGGCGTGGCTGAGCTCGTCGATGAGGCCCATGGCGAAGAGCGCGCCAGCGTTGAATGCTCCGGCGGGATCGGCGTTTTCGCCGCGCGCTTTGTTCAGCGCTTCGGCCAGCTTGCGGCTCGCTGCTACGTTGGCGAAGACGACGTTGCCGGAGTAGCTGAACAGCAGGTCGTCGACCTGGGCCGCTTCGCGAACCGCGCGGGAGATGTGAAATTCCATTCGAGCCTCAGTTAACGCAATAACTATATAGTCCGTTGGCATCGTACGCTACCCGACGGTGTGATCCAGATACTAAGACGGCTAGACGCGGTCTACGGGGCGGCAAGGCGCAGGGACTGATGGAGCGGCAGGTCCGCGGAAGAGCCACCGACTTCGAAGAGGAAATCGCCAGAGGGACGGGTCCACGCGTTGGCGGTGGTGGAGTAAATGGAGAGATAGTGCGGATCGAGCGGGATTTCGACGGTCTGGCTTGCTCCGGCGGCGAGGGAGACGCGCTTCCACCCGGCGAGTTTGCGGAAGGGCTCGCCTGCGGAGGCGGGGAGGGTGAGGTAGACCTCGGCGATCTCGTTGCCGGGGAGTATGCCAGTGTTGCGGAGATCGAAGGATACAGACTTCGCGGCGGCGTCGACCTTCAGGTTGGAGTAGGCGAAGCGGGTGTAGGAGAGGCCGAAGCCGAAGGGGAATTGCGGCTTGATGTTCTTCTCCTGGAACCAGCGATAGCCGACGGCCATGCCTTCGACGTTGTAGTCGACGGGGAAGTTGCGGGCTTGACTGCGCGCGGCGGACGCGTCTGCGCCGTTGTTGCCGGTGCGGGGAGTGAGGCCCGTGACCTGGGGATGGGGCAGGTCGGCCTCGGAGGCAGCGAAGGTGACGGGCAGCTTGCCGGAGGGGTTGACGCGGCCGAAGAGGATGTCGGCGATGGCCTGGCCGCCGCCGATGCCTGGATACCAGGATTCGAGGATGGCTTTTACGTTCGGCGCCCAAGGCATGGAGACGGGGCCACCGTTTTCCAGCACAACGATGGTGTTGGGATTGGCGGCGGCGACGGCGGCTACCAGCGCGTCCTGGTGGTCGGGAAGGCTAAGGGTGGCGGAGTCTGCGCCCTCGGACATCCACTGGGTGACGAAGACGATGGCGACCTGGGCGGCGGCGGCGGCTTTGGCGGCGGAAGCGGGATCGGTGCCGGGATCGTAGGTGACCTGGGCGCCCATGGAGTTCCACTCAGGGGCGGGAGTGCACAACTCGCGGATGTAGCGGAGCGGGGAGGACGGGAAGTAGACGGCCCTGCCCCAGACGGAGCCGCCGGCGCGGGGGTCGACGGCATTGCCTCCGGGTGAATCGACCTGCGCAGAGCCTCCGCCGGAGAGCACGCCTGCGTCCGCGTGGCCGCCGATGACGGCGATGCTGCGAGCTTTAGCGGCGGAGAGCGGAAGGATGCCGCCGGTGTTTTGCAGGAGGACGGCGCTCTCTTCTTCAATCTTCTGGGCGTCGTCGCGGCCGCGGAAGGGATCGACGACAGAGCGCGGCATGGGCGGCTGGTCGATGACGCCGGCTGCGAACATGCTGCGCACAATGCGGTGGACCATGTCGTCGAGGCGCGCCTGTGGAACGGTGCCGGTGAGTACGGCTTGCTTGAGCGGATCTGAGAAGAAGTTGTCGTCACCGGGCTGGTCCATGTCGAGACCGGCGAGGGCGGCCTTGACGGTGGAGTGGGTGCCACCCCAGTCGGAGAGCACGAAGCCTTTGAAGCCCCAGTCGCGCTTGAGGACCTGATTCAGGGTGTAGTCGTTCTCGCAGGCGTAATCGCCATTGATATGGTTGTAGGCGCACATGACGCCGGCGGGATGGGCCGTGGTGATGGCGATCTGGAAGGCGAGCAGGTCGGTCTCGCGCATGGCGCGGGCGTCGAGTTCGGCGTTGAGCGTGTTACGACCGGTCTCCTGGTCGTTGAGGGCGTAGTGCTTGATGTCGCCCATGATGTGGTTGGATTGGACGCCGCGGGCGAGCTGGCCGACCATGGTTCCGGCGAGGATGGGATCCTCGCTGGAGTACTCGAAGTTGCGTCCGTTACGGGGCTCGCGGATGAGGTCCATGCCGCCGCCGATGGACATGTTGAAGCCCTGGGCGCGCAGCTCGCGGCCGATGACCGAGCCGTAGAGGAAGGCGGCGTCGGGGTCCCACGACGCGGCCATGCCGAGGACCGACGGGAGTGCCGTGGCATAACGGCTCTGGAGCGCGGTCCCGCGGACGCCGTAGGCGGAGTCGGCCAGGTTGATGTCGGGAAGGCCGAGTCGTGGAATGCCGGGGACGAATCCGGCGCCGCCGTTATGCCGCGTGTTGACGAAGGCGCCGGCGCGGAGCACGCCCCAGCCATCTCCGTGGACGAGTTGGATCTTCTCGTCGAGGGTCATCTCGTGGATCATCAGGTCGGCGCGGGCGTCGGGATCGAGCGTCGGATCCATCCAGGCCTGGCGTGGCTCGGGCGGGCGGGCGGGCGACCGCGAAGCTGCCTGGGCGTGGGCAATACCGGGGTGACAAAGGATTAAGGGGAGACAGGCCAGGAGCGCTTTACGGCAGATGCTCATCGGTGCGGTGTTCCTTTCGTGCGGACGCACCAGTATACGGTGTGGGTCGCTTTCCTGGATCAAATGCATGGGGCATAAGGGCTTGCGCGTTCGGCGGCATTCGGGTTGGCGGACTTGCACAGAACTAACGGCGCGGTTCCGGGTTTAGGTTGGTCGAATCGACTTCGGGCTGAAGCCGAAAGATAGGTTCTGCGGCGTTAGACATGGCGCTGATTCTGTGTGAGGCTATGTTCAGGCCATGGAGGGAAGATGGGACTCCAAGTTAACAGGCAAGGTCCTTTGGCTGTCGGATTCTCAAGGCGGCCGTTCGAGTCGACATCGCGTTCCTCAACTTCTGAGAGGTACGGAAGTGCGAGAGTGAGACGCCTGGCGGTGACTGCGGCGGTGCTTGGCCTGGTACTGTTGGGGCCGGGCGCGGCCTTCGCGCAGATGTACTGGCCGGGGCCGGGACAGTTCTATGGGCCCGCCACGACACAGTACGCGCAGCCCGCTTATGGGCAGCCACAGTATGCACAGCCGCCGGCGTATGGGCAGCCCACGTATGGGCAGCAGTATTCGGCGCCATACGCGCAGCAGGGATACGGGCAGCAGGGGCAGCCTTACGCGCAGCAGGCTTATCAGGCGCCTTATCCGCAGCAGTATTCGCAACAGGGGTACGGGCAGGCGCTGAACGCGGACCAGCTGGAGCAGTTGGTGGCGCCGATTGCGCTCGATCCGGACACGCTGGTGGCACAGGTACTGGCCGCGTCGACATACCCCGCGCAGGTGCAGGATGCGGACCGCTGGGTGCAGATGCAAGGGAATGCTTCTCCGTACCAGATTGCGGGCGGCGCGGACGCGCAGAACTGGGACCCGAGCGTGAAGGGGTTGACCGCGTTTCCGCAGGTACTGGAAGAGATGGACCGCAACATTCAGTGGACCGCGGCGCTGGGCAATGCCTACTACAACCAGCCGCAGGATGTTCTGGAAGCGGTGCAGGTGTTGCGGCAGCGGGCGCAGGCTGCGGGCAATCTGCAGAGCTCTCCGCAGGAGCAGGTGAGCTATGACCAGGGGGCGATTGAACTGGCGCCGCCCAATCCGCAGATGGTGTATGTGCCGGTGTACAACCCGTGGACGGTGTACGGCGATCCGGTGACGCCGTATCCGGGATTCTCGCTGATTGGAGCGCTGGGGTCATTCTTCAGTTCGGCGGTCGGTCCTGCGTTGCGTTTTGGGGCAGGCATTGCGATGGCGGCATTCGATCACACGCCGTTCGGCTGGCTGAGCTGGGTGGTGAGCTGGCTGGGCCACGCGATTTTGTTCAATCATTCCGATTACATGTCGCACAGCTCTACGGTGGCGAATTGGGGTCTCCCGCGCAGTGGGATGATCGCGTTCGCAGGCAGCGGCGCGGCGGGCGGGATGCGGAATGGGTATGCTCGATCGGGCGGGGGCGGGATGGCGCCGGTGCAGGGATATGCGCGGCCGCCGGAGCGGGTTGCGCCGGTGGAGCGGTCGTACGCGCCTGCGCGGCCAGCGGCGGAGAGCTACAATCGGCCGACGATGGAGGCGTACAACCGAACGCCAGCGCCGATCAGCAGACCGCAGACGTATAGCAGTCCGCAGAGCCGATTGGCGTATGGGCCGGAGGCTTATGGCGGCTCGGCGCGGAGCTACAGCGCTCCGGCGCAGACGTACCGTGCGCCTGCGGAGAGCTATCCACGGGCGGATTATGGGCGGAGCTCTGGGTACAACTCGTTCCAGTCGACGGATTCAAAGTCGTTTAAGTCGTATGAGAAGGCGGAGAAGTCGAGTGGATCTCGCATGTTTGGCGGCGAAAGCTATAAAGAACCGAAGTTCAAGGAACCAAGTTTCAAGGAGCCGAAGTACTCTGCGCCGAAGTTCAAGGAGCCGAAAGCGCCGAAGATGTCGGGCGGCGGTCATTCGAGCGGGCACAGCGGCGGGCATCGGTGGTAAACAAGTAAAATCATCCACATGAGTCTTTACTACGCAGCAGGATCGCCGACTACTGAGTTCAGCGCCGCCGACACCAAGGCGGCGCTTTTTACCGCTCTGGATAAGCTGGGGCCGCGCAGACGGGTGCTGGCGGTGCCGCCGGATTTCACGCGCATGCATTCGATGTCGGGGCAACTGACCGAGTATGCGTGGAACTACTATGGCGACGCGCTGACGGATGTGCTGCCTGCCCTGGGCACGCACAAGGCGATGACCGACCACGAAATTCAGACGATGTACGGACCGACACCGCGCGACCTGTTCCGGGTGCATGACTGGCGCAACGACATTGTGACGCTGGGCGAGGTGCCTTGCGAGTTCGTGCGCAAGGTGAGCGAGGGCAAGGTTGATTATTCGTGGCCGGCGCAGGTGAACAAGCTGCTGCGCGATGGCGGGCACGATTTGATCCTGTCGATTGGGCAGGTGGTGCCGCATGAAGTGGTGGGTATGGCGGGCTACAACAAGAACGTCTTTGTAGGCACCGGCGGCGTGATGGGCATCCATCGCAGCCACTTCCTGGGCGCGGTATATGGGATGGAGCGCATGATGGGGCGGGCGGACACTCCGGTGCGGCGGGTGCTGAACTATGCGAGCGAGCACTTTGCGCAGAACCTGCCGATTGTTTATGTGCTGACGGTGGTGAGCAAGAACAACGCGGGCAAGCTGGTGATCAACGGGCTGTTTGTCGGCGACGATGTGGAGTGCTTCGAGCGGGCGGCGGAGCTGAGTTTGAAGGTTAACTTCGTGATGATGGAACGCGAGATCAAGAAGGCAGTGGTGTTTCTCGATCCGCACGAGTTCAAGAGCACGTGGCTGGGGAACAAGAGCGTGTACCGCACGCGGATGGCGCTGGCAGACAACGCGGAGTTGATTGTGCTGGCTCCGGGCGTGCATGAGTTCGGCGAGGACCCGACGATTGACAAGCTGATTCGGAAGTATGGGTACTGCGGGACTCCGGCGACGCTGGAGGCGGTGAAGAACGATCCGGCGCTGGCGGGGAACTTGTCGGCGGCGGCGCATCTGATTCACGGGTCGAGCGAGGGGCGGTTTCGGATTCGGTACTGCCCTGGAGGCCTGACGCGGGCGGAGATCGAGGGCGCGCACTACGAGTATGGCGATTTGAAGGAGTATTGCGCGAAGTACGATCCGGCTAAGCTGAAGGATGGGTGGAACGTGGTGGACGGGGAGGAGATTTTCTATATCTCGAATCCGGGGCTGGGGCTTTGGGCGTATAAGGGGCGGTTCAAGGGGTAGTAAGGCTTAACACCGATTTACACCGATGGAACCGATCAAAAACGGGTTCTTCATCTGCGCTGGGTTCATTGGGTATACAAGGGAGGGTTGCGGGACGCGAGGCGAAAGTGACGACAACGCAAGAAAAGAAGGCTCCCAGGGATTCAATTGAGAAGAGGCTTATAAGTGTTGGGGTTGTCTTACTTGTCTGTGGGGGTGGGTGGTGGTACACCAACCCGATCCGGCTGCACCAGAAGGTGCAGGTGGAAGGAGTTACGGTGCGGGTTCCCTTTGGTTGGGTCGCGCGTATGCCCACACAAGATGACATCACGCAATCGGTGACTTTGAGTCGCGCATACATTCCGTTTTTGCCCCCGCCGGGGATTAGGGTCTCGATTGGTCGAGGATTCTGGGGCGGACAGACTCTAACGAAGGAGACGGCCGAGCGGTATCAGGCCGTCGCTCTTGGAAGTTTCGCGGACAGCAGATATTACTCAAATCAGGGTCTCGTCGATTTCAGCGCGGGCAAGTACGATTCGCGTTGCGCGGAGGCAACCGCGCTGGGCGGTTATCAGGAACTGAGTTGCTGCGTGGTCGGCACGCCGTTGTGGGTCAGGTTTTATGGTCCGGGGACGGTTGAGCGGGCGGCGCAGAAGATATTGGCCTCGCTGGAGTGAGTGAGGCGGCGGGCAAGGGGAACAGACGACTGCAAGGACGAAATACAGGGGTCCTTCACTGCGTTCAGGATGACAAGCAAAAGACGAAATCGCGCGTTGCGCGATAGCCCACCCTTTGCGATGGGGCCGCAAAGGATGGGCACCCGGTTTTCTGCTGTCACTGAGGTGATGGGTCTCACAGATTTGCGGAGGCGGAGGGTGAGGAAGTATGCTGGGGCGGTTGCAAATTGGTTAGACCAATGGGTTTGAAAACAGAGAGGGTAGGGCGATGAGCATAGCAGTGGTTGAGAATCTGACACTTCCGAAGTTCTCGATAGGCGTGGGCGACCGGTTTGCGCACCAGGCGAAGGCGCAGTTGGCGGCGTGCATGAAGGCGGTGGACGCCGGCGTGGAGGTGGTCCCGGTGTGGAACAAGTCGAACCGCGAGCACACGATTATCGGATCGGAGCCGGTGCAGACGCGGGCGGCGGCAGATGCGGCGGTGAAGGAGCTGGGGTGGACGCTGCCGTACTTTGTGGATGCGGACCACATCAATCTGAAGACGGTGCAGCGCTTTCTCGATCCGAGCAACTTTTTTACGATCGACGTGGCGGACCTGATTGGGCAGCCTGCCAAGCCGGAGGATGTAGCGGCGTTCATCGCGCGGCATCCGGAGTTGGTGGGGACAGTGACGATTCCGGGAATTGCGGAGCCGTTCAAAACCGACAAGGCGTTTGTGGGGGGCGTGGCGAATAAGTTTCTGGCGGCAGTGCAGAACGCGGGTGAGATCTACCGACTGCTGGTGGAGAACAAGGGCGCGGGGAGGTTTGTGCCAGAGATATCGATGGACGAGACGGACTATCCGCAGACGCCGCCGGAGTTGCTGGTGATTCTGGTGATGATTGCGGACGAGAAGATCCCGATCCAGACGATTGCGCCGAAGTTTACGGGCCGCTTCAACAAGGGCGTCGACTATGTGGGCGATGTGAAGCAGTTTGCCAAGGAGTTTGAGGAAGATCTGGCGACGATTGCGTTCGCGATTGAGAAGTATGGGCTGCCTGCGAACCTGAAGTTGAGCGTGCACTCGGGTTCGGACAAATTTTCAATTTATAAGGCGATCCACGACGGCGCGAAGAAGTTCAGCGCGGGCGTTCACCTGAAGACGGCGGGCACGAACTGGCTGGAAGAGCTGATCGGGCTGGCGGAGTCGGGCGGCACGGGGCTGGCGATTGCGAAGGAGATCTACGCGGAGGCGCTGGCGCACAAGGACGAGCTGACAGTGCCGTACGCGACGGTGATCGACATCGACGACAGCAAGCTGCCGACGGCGGCTGAGGTGAATGGATGGACAGGCAAACAGTATGCCGCGGCGCTGCGTCACGACCAGAAGAATCCGGCGTACAATCCGAGCTTCCGGCAACTGCTGCATGTGGGCTTCAAGATTGCGGCGAAGCTGGGGCCGCGGTATCTGGAGGCGCTGGAGGCGAATGAGGACGTGGTGGCGCAGAATGTGACCGCGAACTTGTGGGAGCGGCATATCAAGCCGGTGTTTCTGGGGCTGTAGGGCAAAGGCTTAACACCGATTTAGACCGATTGGACCGATCAAGAACGAGATGCGGGGATTCTTCCCCTTCGGCTCCGCTCAGGGTCAGAACGACAAGAAGGAATTGCAGGAGGACGTCGTGAGTTTAGGATTTGAGATACCGAAGAAGAAGTCGCTCGATCTGCTGTCGCTGGGTGCGCTGGTGCACCGGCTCGATCCGGGGATTATTCCGTTTCGCAAGGCGACGAATTTTGCGGTGCACGTGAGCGGTGGCGAGTTTAATGTTGCGGCGAATTTGTCGGACTGCTTCAAGCTCGACACCGGCATTGCAAGCGCGATGGTGGAGTATCCGATCGGGGACCTGATCCACGAGCGGGTGCGCGCGATGGGCGTGAAGCCGCTCTACAAGAAATTCCAGCACGACGGCGTGAGCGGGCCGAATATGGCGACCGTTTACAGCGATCAGGGCTTTGGTATCCGCGCGCCGATTGTGTTCTATAACCGCTGCAACGAGGCGGCGGCGCAGTTGAAGCCGGGCGATTTTGACTGGAAGGCGATCTTCAGCGAGGGGGTGCGGTGGTTCCACTCGGGCGGGATTTTCTCGTCGCTGTCGGAGACGACTTCGGCGCTGGTGATTGAGGCGATGAAGGCGGCGCGGGCCGCGGGCGTGGTGACCTCGCTGGACCTGAACTACCGCGAGAAGCTGTGGAAGCCGCAGGGCGGCATGAAGCGGGCGCACGAGGTGCTGGGGCAGATCGTCGAGAACGTGGATGTGCTGATCGGCAACGAGGAAGATTTGCAGAAGGGGCTCGGGTTCCACGGGCCGGAGGTTGCGGCGAGCGCGCAGGCGGCGAGTTCCAAGCTGGACACCAGTGTGTTTCTGGGCATGATGGAGCAGGTCGTGGAGCGCTTCCCGAAGACGAAGGTAGTGGCGACAACGCTGCGCGAGGTCCACAACACCAACCACCACACCTGGAGTGCAGTGGCGTGGGTGAATGGAACTCCGGTGAATGCGCCGACGGCGGAGTTAAGGGTGCTGGACCGCGTAGGCGGCGGCGACGGCTTTGCCGCCGGGTTTATCTACGGGCTGCTAAGCGGTAAGACGGCGGACGAGTCGGTACGGCTGGGCTGGGCGCACGGCGCTCTGATGACGACCTTCCCGGGCGATACGACGATGGCCACGCTGGACCAAGTAGAGCAGTTCGCGAAGGGCGGGTCGGCGAGGATTCAGCGGTAGGCAAGAGAATGTTGAGAGAGGAAGATTCCAGATGGGACATTCGTTGTTTGATTTGACCGGGAAGACGGCTGTAGTGGTGGGCGGAACGTCGGGGATTGGCCTGGCGATGGCGGTGGGCCTGGCGGAGGCAGGCGCGGACGTGGTGGCGAGTTCGCGTCGGCAGGAGCAGGTGAATGAAGCGGCGGCGCAGATCGAGAGCCATGGGCGCAAGGCTCTGCGGCTGACGTCGGATGTGGGCGACCGCGCTACGCTGGAACATCTGCTGGACGAAACGGTGAAGGCGTGGGGCAAGGTGGACATTCTGATCAACTGCGCGGGCAAGATCAAGCGGGCGCCGACGGTCGATTTTCCGGAAGACGTGTGGGACGACATCATGGATACGAACGTGACGGGAACGCTGCGTGCGTGTCAGGTGTTCGGGAAACACATGTTGGCGAATGGATATGGACGGATCATCAATATTGCGTCGTTGAACACGTTTGTGAGCCTGAAAGAAGTGACAGCGTACGCGTGCAGCAAGGCGGCAGTGGGTGCGCTGACCAAGTCGCTGGCGGTGGAGTGGGGCACGCAGGGCGTGACGGTGAATGCGATTGCTCCGGGGGTTTTCCGCACGGCGCTGAATGCGGAACTGCTGGACAAGAGCGAACGCGGCAAGGAACTGCGGATGCGCACGCCGATGGGACGATTTGGCAAGACAGAAGAGTTGATAGGGTCGGCGATCTTCCTGGCGAGCGATGCGTCGGCGTTTGTGACCGGGGAGATTCTGGTGGTGGACGGCGGCTTCCTGGCGAGTGGCGTGAATCAGTAAGGCAGGTTCAAGGTTCGCGGTTCGAGGGAGCGGTGCGGCGTCACACCGGAATGCAAAGCTGCGGCGTATACTTTCGAATAACGGTACTTCACCCCAGCGAGCGGGCTCGCCGGGGACCCCAATTTCGGGGCAAGTGACGTCCAAAGAGCTACGGCCAATCAACAAACAGAGGTTTCTGCATGAGTGAAAATGGGAATGGCCATCGCGCCAACGGGAATTCGCATTCTGCGCTGGGGAATGACTACAAGGTTCCGGCGCCGCGCGCGGATTGGATTGTGAAGCGGCGGGAAGAGTCTGGGCGCAGCGGCGACAGCAACATGAGCCAGATGCACTTTGCGCGCAAGGGGATGATTACCGAAGAGATGGCGTATGTGGCGCAGGTGGAGAAGCTTTCGCCGGCGTTTATCCGCGACGAGGTTGGGGCAGGGCGGATGATTATCCCGGCGAATGTGAACCATCCGGAGCTGGAGCCGATGGCGATCGGAGTAGGGTCGCTGTGCAAGATCAATGCGAACATCGGGAATTCGGCGATGGTGTCGAATGTGGACGAGGAGCTGCGGAAGCTGCACACAGCGGTGCACTACGGCGCGGATACCGTGATGGACCTATCGACCGGCGGCGATATTCCGATGATCCGCGAACAGATTCTGCGGCACTCGCCGGTGCCGATCGGGACGGTGCCGATTTATGAGGCGCTGGCGCGGGTGAAGAAACTGGAGGATTTGAATATCGATTTGTACCTTGAGGTGATCGAGGAGCAGGCGCAGCAGGGAGTGGACTACTTTACGATTCATGCGGGCGTGCTGGTGCAGTACATTCCGATGGTGGCGAAGCGGATTACCGGGATTGTGAGCCGGGGCGGGGCGATCCTGGCGCAGTGGATGACGAGCCACCACAAGCAGAACTTTTTGTACGAGAACTTCGATCGCATTACGAAGATCATGGCGAAGTACGACGTGAGCTACTCGCTGGGAGATGGACTGCGGCCGGGGTGTTTGGCGGACGCGAGTGACGAGGCGCAGTTTGCGGAGTTGAAGACGCTGGGCGAGCTGACGCGGCAGGCGTGGAAGAGCGATGTGCAGGTGATGATCGAAGGGCCCGGGCATATTCCGATGGACCAGATCAAGCTGCAGGTGGATAAGGAAGTTGAGCTGTGCGACGGCGCTCCGTTCTATGTGCTGGGGCCGCTGGTGACGGACATTGCGCCGGGGTATGACCACATCACGAGCGCGATTGGGGCGGCGATGATTGGCTGGCACGGCGCGGCGATGCTCTGCTACGTGACTCCAAAGGAACACCTGGGGCTGCCGAACGAGAAAGACGTGAAGGACGGGATTATCGCGTACAAGATTGCGGCGCATGCAGCGGACGTGGCGCGGCAGCGGCCGGGAGCGCGCGATCGGGACGATGCGATTTCGCACGCGCGGTACACGTTCGATTGGGACAAGCAGTTTGCGCTATCGCTGGACCCGGAGACGGCGCGCGCAATGCATGACGAGACGCTGCCGGACGACTACTACAAGGAAGCGGCGTTCTGTAGTATGTGCGGGCCGAAGTTCTGCAGCATGAACTGGTCGAGCAAGGTGGATAAGTTCAATGAACAGGAGCACGGGCTGAAGAAGCCGGATCTGACCCAGATTATGACGGACCAGATGGCGCTGCGGGGATAAGCGAGGCGCGCACAAAACTAGGGCCGCATTCCATTGTGGATGCGGCCTTTCGTTTTTTGTTACCGCCGCGGAAACTAACGGCGAAACCCTGGAGAATGTCTGCGCTCAGGCGCGGGATGCAGACGCGGAAGCGGAGCGGGGCTGAGCTTTGGCCTGGCGGGGAGCTTTGCGTTGCGACGGATGATGCGACAGCTCGATTTTGCTGAAGTTGAAGGCCATGCCGGCCACGCCCTGGGGAATGCGGTAGGGCGAAGGCAGACAGCACAAATCCGGTGTGGGCTCCAAGGCGCGCGCCTGGATCATAGAGAATCCTTTTCGTCCCTGCGAGGAGGAATGCTGACGATGGCGGGAGCGATGATTATGGCGAGAAATACGAGGGCGATAACGAGGTCCGGGATCATTGCTCTGCGCTCCGAAAAAGGGTGAAAACCGCTTCAGTTGTCATCATCGGCCGCATACGGAGCAGAGAAAATAACACGTGCGGGCAATGGCATACAGCGCAAGTTGTAGGGGAAGGGCGAGTGGTAAGCGGTCAATTGCTAAGGCGAAATCACAATTGGCGTGTCCCGGTGGATGACAACCAAGAAATGCGAAAAACTTCGAATCAAGAGCTGTAAGCTAACAGCTATCCAGCTATGAGCCAAGGCAGGGGTGAACTAGCGCGGTGCTGAGTTGAGAGCGGCAGAGGCGCGGCTGATCGCCTGGGCGAGGAGGTCGAGCTGAGCCTGCGCACTGGGGGTGTCGTAGGCGTCGATGGCTTCGTTGACGCCGGGAAGGACTACGGCTTCGTATCCGGTGAACTCGCCGGGCGCGTAGATGCTGTGCCGGTACCAGGGGCGGTGCGGCAGGCCTGCGGGGATAAGCAGTGCGGGTTCGACCGAAGAGAGCGCGCGATCGAGACCGGTGACGTTGGCGGGAGGCGCAAGCTGACGCTGGTAGATGGCGCGGGCGGTGGTCTCGAAGCTGTCCGCTGCAGCTAGAGCGGCGGTGAAGTCGAGGATCATACCCCGGGCGACGGCGCGGCTGCGGGCCTGGTTCAGATAGCGGCGAATCTCCTCGGCGTATGCCTGGTGGTCAAACGGGAGCACGTCCGCGTCGGCCATGTGGAGTATTTCCAGGCCGAAGAAGCGCGCCTGCTGCTGGGTGTATGCGAAGGCGGGGTCGGCGAAGCGAACGAACCAGTCGTAGTTGTCATAGGCGGTGTGGTAGACGCCGAAGGGCCCATCGGAACCGATGTCGGTTGCGGGTACGCCTGCATGCTGGAGGAATGGGGTGTAGTCCGATCCGGAGCCTAGTTCGCCGATATGGGGTACACGGGAGTTCGCGGTGGAGGCGGCGGAGACCGACGGTCTGCGCCGGCTTTGATCCTCACTCTTGCGCCACTGCTGGAAGACCGTTCCGCCGGCCGGTGACGGCACCTCTTCGGCGATCTCCTGAAGAAACTCACGCAACGACGGCACGGCCGAGGCGGTGAATACGGAACCTGAGACGGCGACATCCATATTGAAGTAAGCGACGGCGGCGGGAGGTTGGGCAGTCTCATTTTGTTCCACCCATTCGGTTGAGCCGATCAGCCCTTCCTCTTCGGCGTCCCAACTGGCGACGATGATGGTGCGGCGCGGTTTCCAGCCGTGCTGGAGCAGGACGCCGAGACCGTGCACGGCTTCAAGCATGGCCGCGGTGCCGCTGCCGGGGTCGCCTGCGCCGTAGATCCAGGCATCGCGATGGTTGCCGGCGACGACCCACTGGCCGGGTTCCGACGAGCCGGGGATTTCGCCGATGACGTCCCAGATGGTGCGCAACTCGGTGTCTTCGGTTACACGCATATGGACGCTGACGGGCGCTGCGTCATCGCCGCCTAGGTGATAGGGGAAGGGCAGGCCGCCCTGCCAATCGAGTGGCGCGGCTGGGCCACCGAGCGCACGCAGGATAGGCGCTGCATCTGCCGCAGAGAGAGGATCGACCGGGATGCTGGGCAGGTCGTACTGCAGCTTGGTGGGGATGCGGTCAGCGGCAGGGAGCGAGGGCACGGACGCAATGCCGGGCGTAGTGGGATCGCCCGGGTAGATCGGCATGAACTGAACGGAGCCGCGCTGCGCGGCGGAATCGGGCCGAAAGCGGCCGTCTGGATAGGTGTGCCCGCTGTGGGAGCCGTCGTCGGACGGGTCCGAGTAGATGAGCACGCCCTTGGCCCCGCCCTGCTGAGCGATGTAGACCTTGACGCCGCGATAGTTGCCGCCGTTGCGGACCAGGACGATTCTGTCCTTGAGGCTGATGCCAAGGTCGGCCAGGTGCTGGAAGTCCTCAATGCGTCCGTAGTTGGCGTAGACCACCGGAGCTGTGACATCGCCTGACGCCGACCATGCACTGAAAGGAGGAACAATGCGGGGATCGCTCTGCGCAGCGTCGATCGCACTGCCCGCCGTGGCGGCGACGCGCTCGGGAGTGGGGCCGGAGAGGATCTTGCGGCCAGTGGCATCGAAGGCTTCAACCAGGTTGGTGGCGGGCTTGGCAGTGAGCACGCTGTAGGGGACGATTTCAGTCTGGAGACCGGCGGCATTGAAGCGCGCGGCGACATAGAGCGCAGTGACGTAGTCTTCGGGCGTGCCGGCCCAGTGGGGAGCTGCGGTGAGTTCCTTCAGGTGCTGCTGGGCAAGTTGGGGGTCGGGCACGGCGAGGAACTGGGAATCCCACGCGGCCTGCTGGGTGAAGTCGCGGAAGCCGAAGACGCGAGCCGGCGCCGCGCCGGTACCGACCTGGGTAGCGGAGGCAAGGGTTCCTTCCTGCGGCGCTCCAGCAGGAGGGAGGGGTTGCTGGGCGTACACGGCCAGCAGAACCAGCGGCAAAAGGGAAACCAGGGGGCGTAAGCTGGGCAATTTTGGAGGCCCTTATGTGGTGAAGAGGCCGGGCATCAGGCGACGGGCTGGGCGCAGAACTTGCAGCGCTTGGCGGCCAGCGGAATATCGGAGAGGCACTCGCCGCAGGTCTTGGTGGCGGGCGGCTCGGGCTCGGCTGCGGGTGGGTTGAACTTCTTCAGGAGGTACTGCGTGGGGACTACGAGGAAGAAATAGACGACTGCGGCGAGAATAAGGAAGTTGATGATTGCGGTGAGGAAGTCGCCGTACTTTACTTCACTGCCGTGGACATTCGCGATGAGGTATCCAAAATCCGGCTTGCCGATGACAGCGCCGAGCAACGGCTTGATGATGTCGGCGGTGAGAGCGGTGACGATTGCGGTGAATGCCGCCCCGATGATGACGGCGACTGCCAGATCCATCACGTTGCCACGAAGAATGAAGTCACGAAATCCCTTAATCATGGAGAACTCCTTGGCTGAAATAACAGGGGCTGAGTATATCGCATCGGGCAGGCGGAATGCCGCGCGAAAGCCGTTAAGCAGAGCCGGCTAAACGACATAGGGGAAGAAGAGGAAGAACAGGATAAGGCAAATGGCCAGCATGTCCATGAAGAGCAGCAGCATGACGCCCCCATGGTAGAGATTCCTGCGGGGCTCGATGCAGCGGGCGGTATCGAACATGCCGAGCATGGCAAGTGCCGCAGGAACGATGAGCAGCAGCGTGGCGCGGGTGTGGGGGAAGCCCGAGAGACGAAACGAGACGGCGAAGCTGAAGAGTACCAGCAGATTGCCGCGCAGCAGCGAACGGCGGCGGAAATTGAAGACAGCGAAGGATGAAAGAGGGCGGGTCACGCGAGATGTCCTTGCATGAGATGTGCGCAGACCTATCGAGCGAAGGGCAGCTTACCTGGGACGCGCGGCGGGGGTTGCGGACGCGGCAAGGGGTGGCAGTTTGGCAACCGATTCGACCGGGACCTCGACCGATCCGTAGTGATCGGTCTCCAGGTCGTGCACCGAGATGCGGAGATAGTAGTCGCCGTCGACCGGGACGCTGACCTCCTGGTGGAACGGCAGTCCGGTACGCCTCATGTTCGCGTAGCTGGAGAGGGAGAGATTGCCGTGTGCCTTCTCGAGCGCGGTGTTGACGAGTACCCCGTTGGCGTCATAGACGGAGGTGAAGACTTCGGTGAGGAACTGGAAATGGCCGTCGGGAGTTTGGGTGATGTGGATGTCCTTTGCGTCGGCGGCGATGTCGACTACATAGCGGCGAAACGGCCCCTTAATTTTGACCTTGGGAAGCGGGTTCGCGTTAAAGATGTTGCCGGGGACGACCGCGTTTTCTGTGGCGGTGCTGGCGGGCAGGACCTGGAGCTTGAGCATGATCTCGGTGGCGTTGGGGGCGCCGTGCATCATGGTCCGGGTGAGAGTACCTGGTTGCGCGGTTGCGGGACCGGTGGGCGTGACGGCTGGTTGCTGGCCGCGGGAGCGGCCCAAACTTGGGAGATCAGGCTGGATCTCTCCCTGCATGCTCTTGGGCCTACTTGGCGGCTGGTCGGCGAAGTAGCCGCTGCGATAGGCCAAGGTGAGGCCAGGCCGGGCGAGCTTCACCTGAATTTTGCGAAACTTTCCATCCGGCTCACTGTTGGTCGGCGTGTAAGAGAGTGTGTAGTAGCTGGAGCCGTTGGTGATCGCCCTATTGACTGCCTCGCTCAGGCCGTTGGTGTTGATGTAGGCTTGCCCCCCGGTGTCCGAAGCCATCTGGTACATGGTGGCGTTTTCGTTGGAGTTGTCCTGAAACAGTTTGTTCTGCGCGGAGGCGAGTCCCGGGCCTACATTGCCGGCGCCGCTGTCCTTGGCGATCGCGGTGGCATTGGTTTTCAGGCCGCGAGCGTCGATGGGGTAGACGGCGACCTGGCTGCGGGCGAGCAGATTCGCGGTCTCGCGATACTCCTCATCCATGTTGTTCACGACCGCGAACGGGTGGAGGATAGTGGAGTCGGGGAAGATGCTGAGCGGGAAGGAGCCGGAGAACCAGATGAGGTTTTTGCGGCCGGGGATGCCGCCGAGGTAATGGGCGAGCTCGTTCATGGCATTGAGCGTTTGCAGCGCACGGTTCTGCGTATCGTCCGCGGCCAGCGTGGCTTCCGCCTGCTTCAGCTGCGCGCCGAGCATTGCCGTGTCGGGACCACCAATATCAGCCAAGGTGGCAGATGCGGTCTTGGTGCCGCCGTTGCCAACGTTGTCGAGGTCGCCGGTACTGTCGCCGAGGAGAATGGAGGCCCCAGGCGAGGCGCGTTCGACAACGGTTTTGAGCAGGGCGAGGTCGGAGGTTACCCCTTGCAGCATGACGAGCCGATCGTTGAGGACGAAGATGCCCACGCGTGTGCCCACAGGGGTGTTCTTGACGAACTCGCGGAGCTGGCTCTGCACGTAGGACTGATCTTTCATCTGCGTGTTGAGCGCGTCCAGCAGAAGGATGTTGATGGGGCCGTCGGTCTGCACCGGCGTGAAGTTGGTAAAGATGCCGGGAGGCAGGCGCACGGGGGGAACCTTGGCCATTTGCGAGAGCGGCGGCGCGGTGTGTTCCTCAAAGCTGCCGATCTGTTGCGGTGCGTTGTTCTCGAGCACGGAGAAGTCAGACGCCTTGAGATTGTGAACCGGCGTCTGTTTGGAGTCGGTGACCACCACGTCGACGATGACCAACTGGGCGGCGGCCTTTAGGGTCTGGATGGGCGCTAGCGGCTTGCCAGGCTGCGCGGGTTGATCGGGGATGGTACCGATCGGCGTTGATGAGGGAGGCGTGCGTTGGGACAAGCCCGGGAGAGCGGTGGCGGCGATCAAAATCAGCGAATGGAAGAAACGTGCGCTACGGGACATGAGGTCCTACCTCTTGGGACTTCAGTTTAGCCGAATACCACCGTAGGGCCGCAAGTAAGAAGAAAGGGAATGTCTTCGGCCACGCGCGTGGGGCCGATCAGTTGTCGGCGCGCTCACGTTTGTAGGGGGTCTGCATGCGGGCGCGGGCCTCGTTGATGGCTCCCTGGGTATTGTCGTTGGTCTGGACGGCGAGGCGGTACTCGTTGACGGCGCGGTCGCGCTGGCCGGTGACGTCGAAGATGTAGCCGAGATGGATGTGGCTCCAGACCTCGGTCCAGCGCGGGTCGTCGTCGCCGCGCAGAGCGTCGCGAAAGCTGTTAGCGGCGGACTGGTAGTTGCGTTGCATGAAGAAGACCTCGCCGATGCGATAGGCGGCGAGCGAGCTGGACTTGTTGGAATCGAGCGCCTTCTGGTATTCGCCGAGCGCGCCGGTGAGGTCACCCTGGGCGACGAGCTGCTGGCCACGGAGGACGGCGACGCGTACGGCGAGATCGGGAGTGCTCTTGAGGATCCAGTTTTGGGGGTCGATGGAGATTTTGCGCGGGCGGCCAAAGGTCTCGATGGTGTAAGGCGAATCGGTGCCGGCGACGTCGATGCGGCGGTCCTCGGTCTTGCCGTCGGTCTCGATCCGCAGCTCGACCGGCATGCGGAAGAGATCGAGGTCCTCGCCGATGGAGCCTTGGGTGCGGAAGCCTTTATTGTTGCCGAGGCGGAAGACGGAGTACTTGTCCACGAAGGCGGGTGCGCCGGTGCCGTCGATCCACTGGGAGAAGAACGCGGTGAGTTCGAGGTGGCTTTGGGCCTCGGCGACCTTCTGCACATCGTCGCTGCGGATGCCTTTGTCAGTGAACTGCGAGAGCATGCCGCGGAGGAACTTCTGGAAGGCGTCGTCGCCCATCTCCCAGCGGAGCATGTGGAAGACCATGGCGCCTTTCTCGAGGGTCATGTTCTGAAACTGCGGGGAGTAGAAGTCGACGCGGCCCAGGGTGGTGAGCGGCTGGGTGTCGTAGGCTAATGCGCCGGCGGAGACATCGCCGATGGCGGACTGAAAGGCGTTCTTGCCGGAGGAGTCCTCGAGGTACATCAGCTCGCCATAGCGCGACATACCGTTGGTGATCCAGGCATCGTCGAGGGTTGCGGGCGAGATCTCGGAGCCCCACCACTGGTGGGCGAGGGTATTGGCGAGCAGGCGCTGGGGGTTGGTGGCCTTGTCGATGCGATTTCCGGCGATGCAGGCAATCTGGGGCGCCCAGGCAGCGAGGACGGAGTCTTCCGGCAGCTCGACGATGTTAATGCGTCCGGATTCAGGCTCTCCGAAGACGCTGGTCATGTACTCGAATTCACGGCCGGCGAGGGCGGCAAAGTCGGCGGCGCCGGCTTTGCGCTTGTCGGTGACATAAACGTGGATGTTGTTGAGGCCGCCGGTAATAGGAGGCAGGAACTTGCCGGCGACGATGGTGCCGGGGAAGCCGGGTTTGGTCCAGGAGAAGCCATACTCGCTGCGGCCGTCGGGCAGGGTCTTCTTGGTGGGCGTGCCGCTGCCTACCGCGGTGTAGTCGGCGGGGACGCGGATGTGCATTTCGGCAGTGAAGCGGTCGGTGAAGAGGCCGGTCATGGGAAACCATCGGCCCGGGTAGAGCAGGATGCTGACGGGGTCGGCTATGGCGGCGAGCTTGATGCCTTCGACGGGGCTGGTATCAGAGCCGGTGAGGATGCCGGAGTACTCGAAGTGGAAGGTGGTGGGGGTGCCCTTAGGCAGCGGCGCGGGGAGGGTGACGTGGACGGTGGAGTTGGTGGTGAGGCGCTCCGAGTTGAGTGCCGTGCCGGTGGCGTTGGTCAGTTTGGTAATGCTGAGGCCGTTGTTGAGTTCGAAAACGGCGGAGGTTAGGTCGTCGATGGGAGTAAAGGTGACGTCGGCGGTTGCGGTGAGCTTGCCGTTGGCAGGGTCGAGGTCGGCGGTGATGACGTAGCCGGTGATGTTGAGCTGCGGGCGGACGGGCGCAGCGGACGCGGAAGGGGCGCAGACGGCAAGGAGCGCGGCGAGGGCGCGGACCATAGCGCGGACGATGGGGGAGGCAATTCGGATTCGAGTGCGGGGTTCGGTCTGGGTGGTGGCGGACATGGGCGCGTGAATCCTCAGAGACGGTTCAACTCAAAATTCAATGGTAAAGCACGGTGCGGGCAATTCTGAAGGTTGGACATTGGACGCAGCAATTGGGCGGCCGTCGCTTGAGGCCCATGAAGTTAGACGTTGGACGCGGGAGTTCGGGGTACGCGCTTCGGGGTGGCCGAACGGAGAAGTTGTTCGGCGGCGTCGCAGACCTGCTGGATGGGGTCGGAGGTGGGGGTGGGGAGGAGTTTGGCGCGGGCTTCAGCGAGGTCGGCGATCATCTGGGCACGGGCGGGGGTGTCGTCGAGCAAGGGACGGAGCGCGGCGGCGAGGTTTTCGGCGGTGAAACGCTGGTTGAGCAGTTCGGGGACGATGCGACGGCCGGCGATGAGGTTCGGCATGGCAATGGGGAGATTGCCGTCGGCGTCGGGTTGGGCGGGGATTTCGGCAGGATAGCGGACCAGGCGTTTGAGGATGGTGTAGGTGAGCGAGGAGACGCGGTAGACGACGACGAAGGGATTGCCGATGGTGAGGGCCTGGACGGTGGCGGTGCCGCTGGCGACGACGGCGGCGCGGGCGTGGTGGAGAGCTTCGCGGGCGTCGGGGACGACACACACCAAATGCCGCCATCTGGGAGTGGCGTTTTCTCCCGCTGCGATGAGCCTCATTACCGTCGTGTCTTTGATTGTCGATGCGACGGGAATGATGAAGTTGTAATCGTTCCCCAACAGACCCGCCATCTCAAGCATCGCGGGCAGGTTCCGCTCTATTTCGCTGTCGCGGGAGCCGGGCAAGAGAGCGATCCACACGGCTTCTGGATCGATGTCGTATAGGTCTGCGTAGGCTTCGCGGGAGATGGTGGGTTGGGGGAGGGTGGCGAGGGGATGGCCGACGAATTCGGCGTTGACGTTGCGGGCGCGGTAGAAGGGGGCTTCGAAGGGGAAGATGACCAGCATGCGGTCGACGAACCGCTGCACCCAGCGAAGGCGGCGGCGTTTCCAGGCCCAAAGCTGCGGGCTGACGAACCAGAGGACGGGGACGCCCAGGCGCCGGCAGTGCATGGCAAGACGGAAGTTGACGTCGGGGAAGTCGATAAAGATGGCGAGCGAGGGGGGCGAACGCTTAATGGCCGCTACCAGTGCGCGGTATTGCGAGTGGATGTAGAGGGCGTGGCGGAGGATTTCGGTTAACCCCAAGTGGGCGACATCCTCGGCGCGGACGATGCGGTGCTGGCCGGCAGCTTCCATGGCGGTGCCGCCGAGGCCGGTGAAGGTGGCGGCGGGGAGGCGGCGGCGGAGTTCGGTGATGATCTCGGCGCCGTAATGGTCGCCGGAGGCTTCGCCGGCGGAGAGGAAGATGCGCGGGTTGGATGTCGTGGCGATGCTTATGAGTTTATCGCTCCCAAACAATAGTGCGTCATGGAGTTACGATAGAGGCGTTCGGAGGTGGAGTGTGGCGACGAAAGCGAAGCGGTTCAAGGCGGTGCTGGAGCCGCTGCGCGACGGCCTGGGATGGGTGGTGGCCTGGCTGCCGTTCGACGCCGCGAAGACGTGGACGAAGATGATGCGGCAGCGAGTGACGGTGGAGGTGGGCGGCGAGGTGTTTCGGACGTCGTTGTTTGTGGGCGCAGGCGTCGGGTCGCGGCGGGAGGGACAGTTTGTTCTGGTGAACAAGAAGATGCAGCAGGCCGCCGATGCGGGCGTGGGCGCGATGGTGGAGTTTGCGATTGCGCCGGATATGGAGCCGCGCGAGGCAGAGTTGCCGGACGAGCTGGCGGTGCTGCTGGATGAGGAGCCGGGGCTGCGGGAGTGGTACGACGGGCTGACCGAGTACATGCGGCGCGAGATCGGCAAATGGGTGATGGACGTGAAGAGCGATGAGGCGCGGATGCGGCGGGCGGAGCAGATGGCGGAGCGGCTGCTGGCGACGATGGAAGGTGAGCGCGAGCTTCCGCCGGTGATTGAGGCGGCTTTTCGAGTGCGACCGAAGGCCCGCGCGGGATGGGCGAAGATGACTGCGGCGCAGCGGCGCGGGGAGATCATGGCGGTGTTCTACTACCGGACCGTGGAAGGGCGGCAGAAGCGAGTGGAGAAGCTGTGCGACGCGGCGGAGAAGCGTTGCTAAATATTGTTTTGCGTGTTGTGGGCGAGCATCGCGCTACTGGAGTTTCGCGTTCTTCGTCAGTGCGGTACATGAGACTAGCAGGCCTTGGCTGCAAGCCTTCTGGTAGAGCTGTTTCGCTTTGCTCAGGTCAACCGCGACCCCAGCTCCGTTCTCGTAGTCGTATGCCAGATTGTTGCAACCCCAGGCGGCGCCGCCGTCGCACGCCTTCTGCTCGAGGGAGGCGCTCCTGGCTAGGTCCTTGGGCACGCCGGTTCCCCTTGAATATAGATTACCCAGCAGAAGGCAGCTTTCGAACTGGTTGCTGCCGCAGGCCTTTTGCCAGAGGGCCGCTGCTATTGCCGGATCTTTAGCGACTCCGGTTCCATTCGCATAGAGAAATCCCAAGCCGTCGCAGCCGTCATTTTGGCCACCGTCGCAGGCCTTTTTGAAGAAGGCTGCCGCGTGACCAAGGTCTTTAGCGACGCCGGTTCCGTAATCATAATCCCATCCAAGATTGGCGCAGCCGACGATGTTGCCACCGTCGCAGGCCCTCTGGTAAAGGACCGCCGACTTTGCCGCATCTTTCGGAACGCCGTCTCCTTTGTAGTAGATGTCGCCCAGCGTTTCGCAATCGCTGGATAGTCCTCCGTCGCAGGCCTTCTGGTACGCGGCCACCTCTCTGGTTACGTCCTTGGGGTAGCCCGAGGGGGCAAAGGTGCCAGAGTAGCGGTAGCCTAGAGCTTCACACTGATCGGCGACTCCGCTGTCGCATGCATGCTGGATGCGGGCCAACTGCCTGCTGGGTTGATACTCAAAATAGTCGTCACCTCGCAGGGTCACGGCGTACAACCCGAAGACGACGATCAGGCCTCCCAGCGCGGCCAGCACTCTCTTGACGATTCTCGTCCGCCTAGCCCTGGTTGCGGGTTGAGGCGGGCCTTCGATGCAACCGAAGGCGAGCATCGCTGTTCCTACAGCGAGGATCGAGATGAGGACTAGCCCTTGCAGGCGGAAGAGGAACAGAACAATCGGAACAACGACCACGGCGAAGACGATGACCGTTGTCTTGACCGCTCGATTCCTCCTCGACGGCGGTTGGGCCGGTCCGGCGAGGTCGCGGAGGCGTTGTGCCTCGGCTTCTCGCGCCTGCCATGCGGCCTGGCGCTGGGCATCGTCCTCGGCGGCTTTGTCGAGCACGTCCTGGTTGGGCTGCTCGACGCGGAGTTGGTCCAGAAGACTGGCGAGGCCGAGGGCGTAGTCGGCTCGGAAGTCGATGCGCTGGGTGCGTTGCAGGCGCAGGGGCACTACGCAGTCCCTATAGAGCACGGGGACGACGATCTTGCCCTGTTCCAGAGCGAAGGAGATTTCGTTACGGACGTTTTCGGAGCGCGCCGCGGAAGGCGAAAGGACGACCAGCATCTGGGGCGATTCGAGCAGGGCATCTTCGACGGCATTGTCCCAGGAGCGGCCAGGCTTGATATCGATTTGATCGAGCCAGACCTGCGCGCCAGCGGCCTTCAGGTCCTTGGCGAGGCGCAGCGCGAACTCTGAGTCTTCGCGGCTGTAGCTGATGAAGGCTGACGGAACCGGGGTTGACACGAGCGAGCTCCGGGGTCATGGACGGTGGGGTAACAAGGAGATACTAAAGGATGCGGGCCAATTCTGCGTATTGTGAACCGCTCATTTGACGGCAGCTTCAGCCAGCGCTTGTGCGGCGGCGAGGTTAATGGCGAGTTCTTCGGGGAAGTAGTGGCGCTCCTGCAGCCAGGCGGGGTCGTTCCAGAAGAGGAGGACTTTGCCGCTCTCGGTTTCCGCAACCAGGATCTTGAGCGGGAGGTCGAGCGCGGTGCTGGGCGCGGAGACCATAAGCGGCGTGCCGGCCTTCGGGTTGCCGAAGATGAGCAGCTTGGCCGGACGCATGGTGAGGCCTGCGGCGGCAGCTTCGCCGGAGTGGTCGATGAGGCAGAAGAGTTTGATTCCTTTTTCCTGCAGCAGCGCCTGCAGCCGGGCGACGGTTTCATCCACGGAGTAATTGCTGGCGACGGTGTCGATGCCCTCGTGCATGGAGGACCTGATGGCGGGTTGATTGGAAGCGGGTGTTTTCATGGGTTTCGTCAAGTGTGCCCTATTGTGAGGCCATCCAGGCGAGGGTTTTGGCGGCGAGGCGGTCATAGGCGGAGACGGCGAGGCGGAGATGGTCCTCGCTGGTGTCTTCGATCTTGTTATGGGAGATGCCGCGCAGGGATTGGACGAACATCATTACCGTGGGGATGCCGGCGCGGGAGACTTCGGCGGCGTCGTGAAGCGGGCCGGAGGGAAGGCTGGGAACGGCTGTGCCCGCGGGAACGGTTTCGGCGATGGACTGGCGGCAGAGGGCGATGAGCGCGGGATGGAAGGGGATGGGCTCGATCGACCAGATGCGGGACCACTCGACGGCGCAGCGTTCTTCAGAGGCGAAGCGGACGCTGGCGTCCTGAGCTTCCTGGTACATGGTGGCCAGGATTTTGGGGTCGAGGTCGCGCTGATCGAGAGTGCATTCGCAGCGGCCGACGACGGCGGTGACTATGCCGGGGAAGGTCTTGACGGAGCCCATGGTGCAGACAGAGTCGGAGTGCTTGGTTGCGATTGCCCGGATTTCGAGAGCAAGCTTGGCGGCGGCGGCGAGGGCGTCGCGGCGGTCGGCCATGGGCGTTGAGCCGGAGTGGGCTTCCTGACCGTGGAAGGTGATGGCGTGGCGCTCGACTCCTTTGGTGCCGAGAACGGCGGCGAGGGGAAGGCCGAGGCGCTCGAGGACGGGACCCTGCTCGATGTGGAGTTCGAGGTAGGCGGCAGCGTTTTCGCGTTCGGCTGCGGCGTCGCCGATTTTGGCGATGTCGATGTCGCAGGCGGCGAGGGCGGCTTCGAGCGTGACGCCGTCGCGGTCGGTGCGGACACGGTCGGCGGCGATGGAGTGGGTGCCGGCGAAGGCGGAAGAGCCGAAGAGCGAGCGGCCGAAGCGCGCGCCTTCCTCGTCGGCCCAATCGACCAGGCGGACGGTGAAGGGCGGGCGGCCGTTAGTGTCGCGGGCGATGGCGGTGAGGACTTCGAGCGCGGTGACAACGCCGAGGCAGCCATCGAGCCAGCCGCCGTTGGGGACGGAGTCGAGATGGCTGCCGAGGACGAGAGCTTTGGGCGAGTCGCCGGGAAGTGTGACCCAGACGTTGCCGGCGGCGTCGCGGTGCATTTCTACAGGAAGGCCGGTGAGCTTGGTGGCGAACCAGTCGCGGGCGCGCTGCCAGATGGGGGTGAAGGCGATGCGCTGGGCGCCATTGGCGTCGGAGGTGAGGGCTGCGAGTTCGCGGAGGTTGGCGATTACCTGGTTCGGGTTGGCGGGCATGGTCGAGTCCTTGAGGGGATCAGCGTATCACCCTGGCGGCTTTGGGGTACCCCCCTCCCGGTATGATCCTGGGAGTAAGTTATCTGGGTTGTGTGACTTAGGTGTGTGCCATTGCTGCAGCAGCCTGATTCAAAACGGGTTGCCCGCAAGATAGGCAGAATCAATGGTTTACGGGCGCGGGGTAAGACCGTGGCCGGTCGGATGGAAGGTGAGGCGGAGGGTTGTGGCGCATATTTCCCCATACTTTAATGATAGCGGATTGACCATAATTCATCTGCATCGATTTTCGCGAGTGGATGCAATGAGTTAGGCGATTTTGGGGCTTGACAGTGCGATTTGCTGGGGTTTTTCGTGATTCTTTTTTCAGCGGTCTAAACGGTCCAGTTGTGCGGCTTCACGTTCAACCTGATGGATGATGGCGGGCGCGGCATTATCGAGAGCGGGTGGGAGACGCGAAGATAGCTGGATCAGGTTGGTATCGACTCCCTCGAGGATTGCGACGCCGCTGATCGGGCTGGCGTTCTTCTGTAGCCTTGATCTTGTTCCCAATCCGTCTGTGTCAGGCGGGGTTTGGTATTCGACGATCTTGTTGTTCTTGTAGGTGAGCTTGTCGTTTGGATAAGGGCCGAAAGGAAAGTCACTGGCTGGTTCGATGCCCTCGGCGATTACGCGTCTGACAAATGACCTGTAGGCCGGAAAGATGCGGGCGATGATTTCGGCGACTTCGAAGCGGCCTAAGGTGCCACCTTCGGAGACGCTGACTTGGATTGCCGGACCATCGAAGCTTTTCCAGTTGTCGGAGAAAACAATCTCGGAGGTGATGAGTTCGGGGGCGACAAAGAGGGAACTGCCGTTGGAGCCGTAGGTGCTGAAACAATTCCAGCCGCGTGGAGCAAGGACGCCGATGCCGTCTTCGGCCTGGTAGTAGGCGAGTTGTTGGGCGAGTTCAGGGGAGACGGAGACGGCCTTGGTTGTGCCGCTAGGCGCGTCCAGTGGGCCGACCTGGCCGTCGGACTTGCAGCCTACGAATAAAACCTGGGCGGAGGGCTTTGGGGGTGTAGCGGGTTTCTTCGTCTGCGCGAACGGCGCGGAGGCACACAGAGCAAAGGTCAGGACGAGATAACTCACGCAGTTCGGTTCGCGCATTGAACGATTCGCTTTCAGTTCCGCCGGGATGATACATCCAGCGGCGGGCCTCAGCGTCTCAAGGTAGATTTGTGTCGCGCCTTCAGCGCTCGGGGTTCTTTTCGGACGTACACCTAGGCCTTCGGTCTAGGCTGGTATATAGCGCGCCTTCAGCGCTTTCAAGAGATTCCCTTCGGGAATGGCAAACAAAGGGGCAAAGGCAAATACGGGGATTCTTCGCTGCGCTCAGAATGACCAACAGAGGGCAGGCAACGGCAACGGCGAAATGCGGGGGTCTCTCCACTGCACATCGCGGTGCGATGCTTCGGTCGAGATGACGGCATCTTGGGAGCGCGTAATCGCTTCGGTCGAGATGACGGCTCTTTGAGCTAGGCGGTGGAAGGGATGGGGTCGGGGAGGGGGGTGGAAAGTTCCTGGTCGCGGTACTGGAGCTGGTAGAGCTTGTAGTAGAGGCCGTGCTGGGCGAGGAGTTGCTGGTGGGTGCCGCGCTCGCGGAGCTGGCCTTTGTGCATGACGAGGATGGTGTCGGCTGACTGGATGGTGGAGAGGCGGTGGGCGATGAGGACGCTGGTGCGGCCGGTGATCATGCGGGTGAGGGCGAGGCGGACGCGGTGCTCGGTGTCGGTGTCGACGGAGCTGGTGGCCTCGTCGAGGACGAGGATGGCGGGCGCGTGGGCGAGGGCGCGGGCGAAGCTGATGAGCTGCTTCTGGCCGGTGGAGAGAGTGGCGCCACGCTCGCGGACGGGCTCCGAGAAGCCGGCGGGGAGGGTGCGGATGAAGTCGGCGATGTTGACTTCTTCGGCGGCGTTCTCAAGGTCCTGATCGGTGATCCAACTGCTGCCGAGGCGGATGTTCTCGGCGATGGTTCCGGTGAAGAGGAACGGGTCCTGAAGGACGACACCAAAGCGGCGGCGGAGATGGGTGAGGTTCTGGTCCCGGATGTCTACGCCGTCGACGAGGATCTGGCCGTGCTGGATATCGTAGAAACGCATCATCAGGGAGATGATGGTGGTTTTGCCGGCGCCGGTGTGGCCGACGATGGCGGCAGTTTCGCCGGGCGAGATGGTGAAGGAGACGCCGCGGAGGATCCATTCGACGTCGGCGAGGGGGCCGGTGGACATGGTCGTGGCATCGGGCGAAATGCGGGGGTCTCTCCACTGCGCATCGCGTTGCGATGCTCCGGTCGAGATGACGGCATCTTTGGTCGAGTTGAGAGATTGTAGGAAGGCGAGCTGAGCTTCGGTGAGCTGTTGATAGGTGAACCAGACGTTGCGGAACTCGATAGAGCCGGACTTGTTGCCGGGGATGGGATGGGCGGGCGAGACGATGATGGGCTCGGTGTCGAGCAGCTTGAAGACGCGCTCGCTGGCGGCCATGGCGGCCTGGAGGATGTTGTATTTTTCGCTGAGGTCCTGGATAGGACGGAAGAAGCGCTGGGCGTACTGGATGAAGCCGATGAGGACGCCGATGCTGACGACGTTGCCGAAGATGCTCCAGTGAATAACGTCGCCGCTGGGTGGGATGAGGTAACGGTGATGGGTGATCCAGGTAAAGTGGGCGGCGTTGAGGACGGCGATGCCGCCGCGCCAGAGGACGAAGGCGATGGCGGTGGAGGAGAGGAACTCGACCACCGGGTAGTACCAGGCGTAGGCGAAGATGGCGTCGGTCCAGGCGCGCTTGTTCTCCGCGTTGACGGCGGAGAAGGCGTTGAAGGCGCGCTGTTCGCGGTTGAAGAGCTGGACTACCGACATTCCGGAGACATACTCCTGGGTAAAGGAGTTGATTTTGGCGGTGGCGGCGCGCTGGCGGCGGTAGCTGTCGCGGACTTTGGCGCGGAAGAAGTGGGTGACGATGAGGATGGCGGGGATGACGGAGAGAGTAAGCAGGGCGAGCGGCCAGCTCTTCCAGATCATGATGGCGACGATGAAGCAGAGGGTGAAGACGTCTTCGAAGATGGCGAGTACGCCGGAGGTGAACATTTCGTTGAGGGCGTCGACGTCGGAGGTGAGACGGGTGACCAGGCGGCCGACGGGGTTGCGGTCGTAGAAGGCGGGCGACATGCGCTGCAGGTGGCGGAAGATCTGCTTGCGCATGTCGAACATGACCTTCTGGCCGGTCCACTGCATCAGGTAGGTCTGGAGGAGTTCGAGCAGGAAGGTGAAGAGGAGACAGCCGAGGTAGATGGCAGCGATGAGGGTGACGCCGCGCATGGGAGTGAGGGGATGGCGGCTGAGATGACGCGCGAGCCAGGAGAGCCGTTCGGGCGGCGTGGCGGACATGTAAGTGTCGACGGCGACCATGACGAGCAGCGGACCGGCGCTGTCGCTGGCGGACTTGAGCAGGGTGGCGACGGCGGAGATGGCGACCTGCGGCTTGTAGGGGCGCAGGTAAGTGAGCAGACGGCGCATGAGGCGCGAGTCGTAGGCCTTGCCGGCGACGTCGTCATCCTGCGTGGAGCGGGCGGCGGGCTTGGGCTTGGCGGCGGGTTGCTGCGGCTTGGGTTTGGGGTCGTCGGCCATCCGAATAGTCCCATTTTAGATGGTGTCGGGGCTTGAGGGATTCGGTTTGTGCGGCGCGCGGGGTGAAAAGCGGATCACAGAGACGCGGAGAAAGAGAAAGAACATACAGGTGCGTGAAACAATTGAGGCGGAGGCTGGACTTGGACCGTCCGCTGGGCGTGTATATTTCGGTGCCGTTCTGCAAGGCGAAGTGCACGTACTGCAACTTTGCTTCGGGGGTGTTTGGGACGGAGCGGATGGATGCTTATGTGGAGCGGGTGCGCACGGAGATTGGTGGGTTGCGGAGTTTTGCTGCGGGGACAGGAGCCGGAGTCGAGCTGCCGGGGCTGGTGGATTCGATTTATTTCGGTGGGGGGACGCCGAGTTTGTTGAGTGCGGAACAGATGCGGCGGCTGTTTGCGGCGCTGCGGGGGGAGTTTGCGGTGAGTGCGGATGCGGAGGTGACACTGGAGTGCGCGCCGGGGCAGTTGGCCGGGGAGACGCTGGACGAGATGATGCGGCAAGGGATGAATCGGGTGAGCTTTGGAGTGCAGTCGTTTGTGGATGCGGAGGCCAAGGCGGTGGGGCGGCTGCATACGCGGGATGTGTGCCTCGGCGAGATTGCGCGGATGCGGGCAGCGGGAGTGGGGAATATCAACGTGGATTTGATTGTGGGGCTGCCGGGGCAGACGGCGGCGAGCTGGCTAGAGTCGGTGGAGGTGGCTTTGGAGACGGGCGTGCCGCATGTGAGCGTGTACATGCTGGAGGTGGACGAGGACTCGCGACTGGGGCGGGAGATGTTGAAAGCAGAGGATAGGGAACAGGGAACAGGGAACAGGTTGAGGTACGGGGCGGACGCGGTGGCTTCCGAGGATGAGATTGCGGAGTGGTATGGGGCGGGATGCGAATGGCTGGAGGCGGGCGGGGTGAGGCAGTACGAGATTTCGAATTTTGCGCGGGAGGGTTTCGCTTCGCGACATAACGAGAAGTATTGGCGGCGAGAGCCATATGTGGGGTTCGGGTTGGACGCGCACTCGATGCTGCGGAGTGGCGTGGGCGGTGTGCGGTGGGCGAATGGGGATGATCTGGAGCAGTACCTTGCGTGTGAGAGGGAACAGGGATCAGGGAGCAGGGAACAGGGGGTGGGTGGTGAGTTGCGGGTGTTGCGGGCACGACCGGAGGTTGAGGCGGTGAGAGAAGAGAAGGCGTTTGAAGAGGCGTGGTTCTTGGGGTTGCGGATGAATGAGGGGGTGGAGTTGGAGGCGCTGCGGGCGGAGTTTGGTGAGGAGCTGACGCGAGGGGCGGTCGAGGCGCTGGGAGATGTCGAGGAGGCGGGCTTAGTTATCGTTGAGGGCGGGAGAGTGAAGCTGACGGTGCGCGGGCGGATGGCTTCGAATGAAGTTTTCGGGAGGCTGTTGGTGGGGGCGGCGGTGTGAGCGTAGCGTGGGTTTATGGCGCAGCTTAACCCACCCCTTTTGCGATGAAGCTGCAAAGGATGGGCCACCCAGTTTGGTGGCTAGTCGGGAAGGAACTGAGGATAGAGTCGAATGAGTTTGACGAAGATGATTGATTTGCGAAGTGATACGGTGACGCGGCCTACGGCGGCGATGCGGGCGGCGATGGCCGAGGCTGAGGTGGGTGACGATGTGTACGGCGAAGACCCGACGGTGAACCAACTGGAGGCGCGGGCGGCGGAGGTGTTTGGGCGGGAGGCGGCACTGTTTGTGCCTACGGGGACGATGGGGAACCAGGTTGCGATTCATCTGCACACGCTGCCGGGGCAGGAAGTGGTGTGCGAGGCGCGGGCGCATGTGCTGGACTGGGAGATGGGGATGGCGGCGGTGTTCTCCGGTTGCACGCTGCGGCCGGTGCTGGCGGAGCGGGGGATTCTGACGTGGGAGCTGGTGCGGGGAGCGATCTTCAAGGATGTTCACTTTCACGCTTCGACCGGGTTGATTTGTATCGAAAATACGCACATGGCGGCGGGTGGGACGGTGATGCCGGTGGCGACCATGCGGGAGATTTGCGATGGGGCACATGCGATGGGACTGCCGGTGCATCTGGATGGGGCGCGGGTGTTCAACGCGGCGGCGGCGCTGGGGGTAAGTGTGCGCGAACTGACCAGCGGGTTCGATACGGTGATGTTTTGCTTGTCGAAGGGGTTGGGCGCGCCGGTGGGATCGATGCTGGTGGGCAGTGCGGAGGCGATGGCGCGGGCGCGGCTGTACCGCAAGTCGCTGGGCGGGGGAATGCGGCAGGCGGGCGTGCTGGCGGCGGCGGGATTGGTCGCATTGGAGGAGATGCCGGCGCGGTTGGGCGAGGACCATGCGAATGCGCGCCTGCTGGCGGAGGCGGTTGCAGCACATGAGGCTGCCGATATCGATATGGGCACGGTGCGGACGAATATGGTGATCTTCAAGCTGCGGAGGGGTGGAGATGCGGCGGCGTTCTGCGCGGCGTTGAAGGAGAAAGGTGTGCTGGCGGGCGGGTTGGGGCCGCGGGTGGTGCGGTTTGTGACGCACTTCGATGTGGGGAGGGAGGATTGCGAGCGGGCGGCGGAGGTGGTGGGGGATGTGTTGAAGGGGTGGGGTTCCTAAGGCCCGGAGACGGCGGATGAAGAGCATACCCCAGGGGCTAAAGGCCCGCGGTTTTTGTGGGGTAATGAGGCCCAAGCCTGAAGGCTTGGGGTACCTAGAAGCGAGGCGGGCGGCTATCTCCCGGGCGAAATACGGGGATTCTTCGCTTCGCTCAGAATGACAACATCAAGAGGCAGATCGCGCAGTTAGTCGCCGCCGGGTTCGATGAGGGGCTTGGAGGCGAGGAAGACGGAGGCGGTGGTGCCGCGGTTAGCGCCTTCGCTGTTGCTGAAAAGGTGAATGGAGCCGGCGTGTTTGCGGATGATGCCCTGGGAAACCCACAGGCCGAGCCCGGTGCCGCGTTCGCCCTTGGTGGTGAAGAAGGGCTGGAAGAGGTGGTCGCGGACCTCGGGTGGGATTCCGGGGCCGTTGTCAATGATTTCGACGATGGCTCCTTCTTCGAGCATCTGGCCGGATGGGTTGAGGCCGGCGTGCTGGGGGATGATGCGGACCAGGACGGTGCCGCCCGGACTGGCTGCCTCCGCGGCGTTGGTGATGAGGTTAGTAAAGACCTGGCGGAGTTCCGCGGGGAATCCATCGACGACGATATGGGGCGGCAGGTCGGAGGTGACGGTGACTCCGAGGGTGTTGAAGCGCCCCTCCATCAACAGCAGCAGGTCGTCGAGCATGTCCTTGAGGTCGACCGGGACGGGCGCCTTGGATTCGCGGTAGAGGCTGAGCATGGCACGGCTGATCTGGGTAACGCGCGCGAGTTCGCTCTGGGCGATGTCGAGAAAGTGGCGGGCTTCTGCGTCCGCGGGGTCGTGCTGCAGCAGGTAGAGGAGATTGGCGACCGAGTCGAGCGGATTGTGAATCTCGTGGGCGATGGTAGCGGCGAGGCGTCCGGCGACGGCGAGCTTCTCGTTGGCGAGCAGTGCGGCGCGGGTGCGGCGCTCCATGGTGATGTCGCGGAAGACCATGACGACGCCGGTGAGCTCGCCGGCCTCGTTGCGGATGGGCGCTCCGCTGTCGTCGATGACAATCTCCGAGCCATCCTTGCGAATGAGGAGGGTGTGGTTGGCGGTGCCGACGACGCGATTGAGGCGCTGGACCTTGGTGACGGGATTCTCGACGGGCTGACGGGTGGTCTCGTTGATGATGTGGAAGACCTCCCCGATGGGGCGGCCGCGCGCCTGGGACTCGAGCCAGCCGGTGAGTTCCTGCGCGACGGGGTTCATCAGTTCGACCTCGCCGTTGGCATCGCAACTGATGACTCCGTCGGCGATGGAGGCCAGGGTGGTGCGCAGGTGCTGCTCGGACTGGAAGAGTTCTTCGGCGCGGCTGCGCTGGAGGTCGAGCGAGGTGCGAAAGGCGGCGGAGACGGCCTTGAGGCGGTCGCGGGTGTAGAAGCCTATGACGAGGCCAATGACCAGGGCAAGCGGGACTATGAACGCGAGTACGTGGAGGGTCTGGTGGCGCCATTCGTTGGAGCGGTCGGCAAGGCGCTGCTGGGAGACCCGAATGAGCTGGTCAAGGAGGGTACGCATGGCGTCCATCTTGACCCTGCCTGTGAGGTTGGTGTCGTCATCGTTCGCCCGGCCACCTGCGGCGATGATGGTGATGATCGGCTCAGCGAATCCCTGATGCCAGCTCTCGTGCTGCTGGATGAACTGCCTCAGGATGTCTGTTTCGGTGGGGTCTGCGATGGACTGGAGTTCTGCGATGGCCTGGGCCATGCGGGGTTCGGCATCGTGATAAGGCTGAAGGAAGCGCGGGTCGGAGGTGACCTGATATCCGCGCAGGCCAGTCTCCTCGTCGACCACGAGGGTCTCGATCGACCTTGTCAGGGCGATTCTCTCGTTGGATTTTTCGATTACGACTACGGTGGCACCCGATGCGAGGATCTGCCAGACGAGGACGCCCGCGAGCATGAGACAAGCGACGACTGGGAGAATCATGGCCTGCCGGAGGGTTCGCTGGAATCGTTTGAGTTCCAAGCCGTCTCGTCTTTCTTCCGGGTATATTCCGACCTATGTTTTTCCCGGTTATCGTAAGTGAGATGCGCCCCGCAGGGAGAGCAGGTTGCCCAACTTCTCGAGCAAAGCGGGTGCTCCCTCGCCTTTAGTCATATAGACATCGACCAGGGAGCTGACCTCTTCGGGCAGGCCGACGTAGGCGGAGAGCAGCAGGATGGGCACGTCAGGCTTGGTCTGGCGCATCTTCTTTGCGACTTCGCCGCCATGCATTCCGGGCATGGCATAGTCGAGGACGACGGCGTCGACGGGCTGGGTTGCGAACAGTTCGAGGCCGGAGTAGCCGTCGGCGGCGGTGAGGACCTGGTAGCCTGCACGCTCGAGCAGGATTTTGCGGACGCGCAGGCCGACGATTTCGTCGTCCACGCACAAAACCAGATGGGAGTTCTTGGCCATCAAAGGAAACTCTCCGCAGTCCTTCTTCAAGCCCAGTATACCCGCCCGATGCAGGGCGCCGGTGGAGGAACGAGGCTGAAGATTCATCGAACGTTAGCAAAGGAGAGTACGAGCGTGGGCTAAGCTAAGGTCGGCTGCGCCGCGCGGCTATGGTGTTGGAGCAGAAGGACAATGGGAGCGAAAACGAACCAGTGAGAAGGCCGCGGCCCTTCGATTTGGGCTGCCCGGGGCCGGCGTTGAGGCGAGTAAACTTGCAAGCGTTGGGAGTGCGTCGCTGCGGGCCATGTGTGAGAAATCGGCAAGAACGAGGGATTGCGCTGTGAGTCAGACTGTATTCGTGCTGGAGGACGACGCCGATATCTCGCGGCTCGTTCAGTTTCATCTGGAGGCGGCGGGGTTTACGGTGCGGCCGTACCTGACGGTGGGGACGATCGTGACGGACGCGGAACGGCAGCCGCCGGCGGTATTCCTTCTGGACATCATGGTCCCGGGCGGGGATGGGCTGGATCTTTGCCGGCGCCTGCGCAAGAACCCGGCTCTGAGCACGGTGCCGATTATCTTCCTGACCGCGCGGGCGGCGGAGAACGACCGGGTGATGGGGTTGGAACTGGGCGCGGACGACTACATCACCAAGCCGTTCGGGACGCGCGAGCTGGTGGCACGGGTGAAGGCGGTGCTGCGGCGGTTCGAGCGGCCGATGGCGCCGTCGGTGGTGAAGTTTGAGAATGTGGAGATCGACGCGCATGCGATGCAACTGCGGGTCGACGGGGAACTGGTAACGACGACAGCGACGGAGTTCCGGCTGCTGGATTACCTGGCGCGGCATCCCGGGCGCGTATTCAGCCGCGACCACCTGCTGGACGCGGTGTGGGGCGACGCGCGGTTTGTGACGCCGCGGTCGGTGGACGTGTATGTGCGCCGGATCCGGGAGAAGATTGAGGCAGACGCGGAGACGCCGCGGTATCTTAAGACCATGCGCGGAGCTGGCTACCGGTTCGAGATACCAAAGACAGCGCCGGCCGGAGATTGATGGCAGAGGCAGGCGACAGTGCGCGGGTGAGGGGCAGAGCTTCGTTCGCGCTTTGGATATTCGCGATGATGCTGGCGGTGGCGGTATTGGCCGGGCTGGCGGCGGTGCTGTTTGCGGGCCGTCCAGTGGCGATCTGGCTAACAGGCATCGCTGCTGCGGTGATTTTTTCGGGAGTGGCGCGATGGCGGCTGCGTCCGGAGTTGCGGCGGCTCGAGCAGGCGATTCAGGTGCTTCCGGAGTTTGATCCTGACTCGGCATCGCTTCCCAGGATGAGCGAGCTGGCGGATAGCGTGCAGGCGCTGCATGGGGCGTCGCAGAGGATAAAAAAGAGACTGAGCGGGGCGCAGGAGGACCGGCTGCAGCTAGAGGCGCTGCTGGATTCCATGCAGGACGCGGTGGTGGCGGTGGACGCGGCGGGACGGATCCAGTGGACGAACCACACCATGCAACGGCTGATTCCAGGGTCATCGGTGCAGAGCCAGGTGCGGGTGGGGCACGCGCTGGTGCAGACAGTGCGCGATCCCGAGGTGCTGGAGTGCGTGAAGACAGCACTGGCGGAGCGGGTGGTATGCGAGCGGCGAACGACGTCGTTGCTGCCGGGACGGATATTCGAGGTGAGTGCGTCGCCGATGCCGGGGGGCGGGGCGGTGGCGGTGCTGCACGACATTACGCGGATCGAGCAGGTAGAGCGCACGCAGCGGGACTTTGTGGCGAATGTCTCGCATGAGCTGCGCACTCCGCTGACTTCAATTACGGGATACGTGGAGACGCTGTTGGACCATGAGACGCTGAGCCCGGTGGCGGAAGAGTTTCTGGCTACTATTCTGAAGAATGCAACGCGGATGAACCGGCTGACGGAGGACTTGCTGACTATGGCGCGGGTGGAGTCGCCCGAGGCTGAGATGCGTCCCAAGGCGGTGCGCGCGGACGCGCTGGTACGAGATGCAGTAGAGGCGATGCGCGGGCTGGTGCGAGATGAAGAGGCGGAGTTGGAAACCGGGGCGACCACGGCGGCGGAGGTGATGGCGGACACGGACTCCATGATGCAGGTGCTGGGGAACCTGATTGAGAACGGGATCAAGTATGGAAAGGCACGAAACGCGGCCAGGAGCCGGGTGGTGATCAGCGCGCGGGAGGTTTCGGGGTCGAATGGGGATGGGCTGGGGGCGGTGGAGTTCAGCGTGCGGGACTTTGGCCAGGGAATTGCGTCTGAGCATCTGGGGCGGATCTTCGAGCGGTTCTACCGGGTGGACAAGGCGCGGTCGCGGGAGTCGGGTGGGACGGGGCTGGGGCTGGCGATTGCGCGGTACATGGTGGAGTCCCAGGGGGGGACGATCCGGGCGGAGAGCGAGCTGAATGCGGGGAGCAATTTTCTGGTGACGCTGCCGAGGGCGCGGTAGGTGGGTGGCCGTTATCCTCTGTGGCATAAGGGTTTATTGCGGCGTTCATTGGGATGTAACCTCCTCGTAACAAAGCGGGGGGAGACTGTTTTAAGGCATCCAAAGCGGAACGTGTGTGCCAGCGACATCGAACGGTTCGGTGGGCGGCAGAGCGGGCTTTGGATTGAGGAGAGACGCGTGAAATTGAAATGGATTGCGGCGGTTGTGACGGTAATGATGGCGGGCGCAGCGGTTGCGCAGAATGTTAACGCGGCGGGGGCGACGTTCCCGGAGCCGATTTATCAGAAGTGGTTTTCCGAGTATGCGCAGGCGCATCCCAGCGTGCACATCAACTATCAGCCGATCGGATCGGGTGGCGGCATCCAGCACGTTTCCGACGGCACGATCGATTTCGGCGCGAGCGATGCAATTATGACGGACCAGCAGATTGCGCAGGCCAAGGTAAAGGTTATAGCGCTGCCGACGGTGCTTGGGGCAGTGGTGCCGATTTACAACCTTCCCGTGAGCAAGCCGCTAAACTTCTCCGGCGATGTGATTGCGGACATCTACCTGGGCAAAATCACCAAGTGGAATGACCCGCGGATCGCAAAGGACAATCCTGGAGTGAATCTGCCGGACAGGGGAATCCTGCCGGTATACCGCTCGGACGGCAGCGGCACGACGTTTATCTTTACCGACTACCTCTCCAAGGTAAGTCCGGAGTGGGCGAGCCGGGTGGGGAATAATGCGTCGGTTAAGTGGCCTGCGGGCATTGGAGCCGTGAAAAGCGAAGGCGTGTCGGGGATGGTGCGGCAGACGCCGGGGGCTTTTGGATATGTGGAGTTGACTTACGCGCTGACGAACCACATCGAGTACGGCCTAGTGAAGAACAAGGATGGCAAGTTCCTTCTGGGCACGCCCGATGGGGCGACAGCGGCGGCAGCTGCCTTGGCGAAGACAATGCCGGCGGACTATCGTGTGTCGATTACCAATGCGCCGGGGCCGACTTCTTATCCGATTTCGAGCTTTACCTGGTTGCTGATCCCGCGGCAGTTCGCCGATCCGGCGAAAGGGGCGGCGGTGAAAGGTTTCCTCGGCTGGATGCTGGATCACGGGGAGAGTGAAGCGGCAAACCTGGGGTACGCACCACTGCCGGCGCAGGTGCAGGCGATGGAGAAGAAGACGATTACCACTGTGAAATAAGCTGACGGTAACGCGCGGCCTGCTATTTGCGGGCCGCGCGGGGCAGTTAAGGGCGTTTTGCATTGAATTGCGAGTGGTCCAGTGGTCCGGCTTACAATCACCGAAAGCCCGGCAAGCCAGAGTTTGGCATCTGAACAGGCATCAGGAAGGACAAGTTACTTCGCCGCACATGATGACTGAGCGAGAACCGAACCCGACTGAACCTGCGATGCCGCCCGCGGTCACGAACTTTGTTGCAGCGGCGGAACCGGCAGCGCCGGAGGGCGCACCGTCGCAGATTCGCCAGTTTCTGAAGGCGCGGGGAAGCGGTGGATTTGCAGACAAAACGTTTGCCGGGCTCATGTTGCTTTGTGCCTTGAGCATCTTTGCCATTGTGATCTTTATTCTGACCATTCTGACGGTGCGATCGAAGTTAAGCCTGGTCCAGTTCGGCTTCCATTTTTTCGTGCACTCGGGTTGGGACCCGGTATCGGGCGACTTTGGGGCATTGCCGTTCATCGTCGGGACTTTGGAGACATCGCTGTTGGCGCTGGCAATGGCAGTGCCGCTGGCGCTAGGGGTCGCGATTTTTCTGAGCGAGCTTTGTCCGCAGAGGCTGCGGGCGCCGATCTCGTTTGTGACCGAATTGCTGGCTGCCATTCCGAGCGTGGTGTACGGGTTGTGGGCGGTGTTCGTGCTGGTGCCAATCATGCGCGATCAACTGGGACCGCTTCTCTACAAATACCTTGGCTGGACGGGTCTGTTCGAGGGCTACAACTTCGGGGTGGGGATTCTGACGGCGAGCATCATTCTGGCGATCATGATTCTGCCGATCATTTCTTCGATTACGCGGGACATTATGCTGGCGGTGCCGACCTCGCAACGGGAGGCGGTGCTGGCGCTGGGAGCCACGCGGTGGGAGATGATTCGGACCGGGGTGCTGCGGAATGCGCGGATCGGGATCGTGGGCGCTGTGATTCTGGGTCTGGGGCGCGCACTGGGCGAGACCATGGCGGTGACCATGGTGGTGGGCAATCATCCTGATATTGCGAAGAGCCTGTTTGCCCCGGGATATACGCTGGCAAGCGTGATTGCAAACGAGTTTTCAGAGGCTACCGGGGATATGTACCTGAGCGCGCTGATCGAAATCGGCCTGGCCCTGTTTCTGGTGACGATTGTGGTGAATGCGATTGCGCGACTGATGGTGTGGGCGGTGACGCGCGGCACTCCGGCGAGGGTAAACTAAATGAGCACTAACCCATTTCATGTCCCGCCGCCGCCGAGTGACCAGGGCACGCTGCCACAGCCGGTGAATCATAAGTCAAACTGGGTCCGCTTCAACACAGCGCGGCGCTACGTGGTGAACCACCTGATTACGGGGCTATCGGTGCTGAGCACGGTGATCGTAATCGCACCTCTGGTCGCGATATTGATCTATCTGGTTTACATGGGCGCGAGCTCGCTGAATCTTGCCTTCTTCACTCATATTCCTGCGCCGGTGGGAGAGACGGGCGGCGGCATGGCCAACGCGATGGTGGGCTCGGGTATTGTGCTGGCGCTGGCGAGCCTGATGGGAGTCCCAGTGGGGATTGCGGCGGGGGTTTATCTGGCGGAGTTTGGCCGGGGCAGGATGCTGGCGGCAGCCATCCGGTTCACCGCCGACGTGCTGAATGGCGTGCCGTCGATCGTGATGGGTATTTCGATCTACGCGTTGATTGTGAAGCCGCAGCAGCACTATTCAGCGTTTGCAGGCGGAGTTGCGCTCGCCATCATGATGGTGCCAACGATTGCGCGGACGACGGAAGAGATGCTGGCTACGGTTCCGCACTCGATTCGCGAGGCTGCACTGGGGCTGGGCGTGCCCAAGTGGCGGACGGTGGTTTCGGTGAGCCTGAAGACGGCGTCGCCGGGGATTATTACCGGATGTATGCTGGCATTTGCGCGAGTGGCGGGCGAGACGGCCCCGCTGCTGTTCACCGCGTTCGGCAACCAGTTTTGGAGTTACAGCCTGACTGAGCCGATTGCGGCGTTGCCGCTGCAGATTTACGTGTATGCCATGTCGCCGTACGATGAGTGGCACCGGCTGGCGTGGGCAGGCTCGCTGGTGCTGATCGTGATGATCATGGTGGCCGTGACCCTGGTGCGCATCTACGCAAGCCGCGGTGTACTGAAAGGGGCAAGTTAAGTGGGAGTCAGCATCAGTGTAGAGCACCTGAATGCGTGGTACGGAACGACACACACGCTGCAGGATATCAACGTGGAACTGCCGGCAAACCACGCGACGGCGTTGATTGGCCCGTCGGGGTGCGGCAAGAGCACGTTTGTGCGCTGCCTGAACCGGATGCACGAGACCAACCCGATTGCGCGTGCGACGGGCGTGGTGAAGATGGGCGACATCGACATCTACAAGGATGCGCAGCCGGTGCAGATTCGGCGGCGCGTGGGAATGGTGTTTCAGCGGCCGAACCCGTTTCCGACGATGTCGATCTACGACAATGTGGCGAGCGGACTGAAGCTGAACGGGTTCCGCAACCGGGCGGTGCTGGACGAGACGGTGGAGCGCAGCCTGAAGTCGGCGGCGCTATGGGAAGAGGTTAAGGACGACCTGAAGAAGAAGTCGGGCGCGAGCCTCTCCGGCGGGCAGCAACAGAGGATGTGCATCGCCCGGGCGCTGGCGGTCGACCCTGAAGTGCTGCTGATGGATGAGCCGGCGTCGGCGCTGGACCCGGTGTCCACGTCGAAGATCGAGGACCTGATCTTTCAGTTGAAGAGCCAGTACACAATCGTGATTGTGACGCATAACATGCAGCAGGCGGCGCGGGTCGCGGAGAATACCGGCTTTTTCCTGAACGGCAAGATGGTGGAGTTCGATTCGACGCACAAGATCTTCACCAACCCCAAGGACAAGCGGACCGAAGACTACATCACCGGGAGATTCGGGTAGCGCGGTTGCTCCCGCCCTGTTGTCCGGTCAGGTTCAATGGGTGCTGTTCTGGTTGAGAAAGAACGGCGCAAGAGATTAGATAGTCAGCGTACGGTTTCGAGGAGAAGTGGTTGCGATGGCAACACGCATTAAGTTCCAGCAGAATCTCGACGACTTGAAGGAGCGCCTGCTGATCATGGCAGGGATGGCGGAGCAGGCGATCCAGCGATCGATCGAGGCGTACCGCACGCGCGACCAGTCGATCTGCGAGGCGGTGTTCCAGTCAGAACCGGCGATCAACAGGCTGGAACGCGAGATCGATCAGATGGCGCTGGACCTGCTGGCGATGGAGCAGCCGATGGCGATCGACCTGCGCTTTATCCTGTCGGTGATCCGGATCAACGCGGACCTGGAGCGCGTGGGCGACCAGGCGGTGAACATCGCTGTGCGCGTGCGGGAGATGGGCGCGTTCGCAAACATCGATCTGCCGGTGGACATTCCCAAGCTGGCTTCGCTGGCGTCGGCGATGGTGCGCAAGGCGCTGCAGGCGTTCATTGAAGCGGATGCGGAACTGGCACTGTCGGTGCTGAAGACGGACGACCAGGTGGACGAGATGAACGACGCGGCGTTCTACGCGCTGAGCACGCTGATCAAGGAAAAGCCGGAATTGACGCCGCAAAGCCTGAACGCGCTGATCATCGCACGCAACCTGGAGCGGGTGGGCGACCACGCGACCAATATTGCGGAGGACGTGATCTTCTGGGTGCGGGGCAAGGACGTGCGGCACCACAACCAGGCGGTCTAAGGTCAGTTCTCAGTCTTGAGTGGTGGGAGCGGGCCACCAGATGAGGCGTGGGATGGTGGGGAAATAGAGGGCGAGGCGGACCTGGTGGAGTGGCCTGGAGCGCGCCGGAGCGAGGATGCGGGCATAGGTTTGCAACTGCGGGCCGTAGGTGGAGCGCTGCGCAGCGAGAAAGTCGTCGAGGCCGGTGGGTCCGTGGGTGGTGGTCTTGTAGTCGATGATCCAGAGATAGTCTTCGCCGGGCGCGTGGGGTTCGGGGCCGGCGTTGAAGATGCGATCGATGCGGACTGATTCGGCGCGGCCAGTGGTGTGGCCAGCGAGGTCGCCCGATCCGGTCAACGCGGTAACGGCGAGTTCGGCGTTGCCGCCAGGGTGGGATGCGAGCAGCCAGAGGCCGTTGGGGTCGCGCAGTGTGTTTTCGAGGGCTGCACGGGTATCGCGGGCGAGGTGGTGAACGGTCGCGCGGGGGAGGCCGTCGGCGCGGAGGATGGCGGCGATGCGCGGCGTCCAGGATGGAAGTTCGGCGAGCAGCGCGGCGGGCGCGGCACCCTGAGCGAGGATACGGTCTGCGAGGATCTGCAGGCAGGCGTGCACGGCGTTGCCGAAGGAGCGCGCAGCGAACGAGCCTTCGGGGCGAGAGAACGGAGCTGGCGCGGAGGCGGCGAGGTTGGCGGTTTCGCCATACGGCAACCTGTCATTGCGGGCTTCGGTGAAGCGGGCTGCGGGGTTGAAGGCGAGCGGGAGGCGCTGCAGGACGGGGCGGAACGGATCTGCCGTAGCGGCGAGCGCGAGCTCGGAGGGCTGGGGTGCAGACGTCGCGGCGGCCACCTCGGGTGGAGCGAAGTGGGGACTGGCGGCAGGCCAGGCGGATTCGAGGAGACTGTCGTAACGAGGGTTGATGTCGCCTTTTACGGAGATGTCGGGCGCGGCGAAGAGATGGAGCTCCTGGCGGGCGCGAGTGCAGGCGACATAGAAGAGGCGCTTGCGCTCGGCGGCTTCGCGGTCGCGTTGGATGCGGTTGAGCCAGCGGTAGAGAGGGTCGAGGTCGTCGCCCTTGGCTGCGATGGGCGCGAGCATGATGTGTGCGGCGTCGGCGTCAGAGGCGGCGGGCGAATCGATTTCGGACCAGTTGAGGAGGCGGGTCGGGTTGCGGCCGGGGCTGCGCTCCAGGGCGGGCACGAGGACGACGTCCCACTCTAACCCTTTGGCCTTGTGGATGGTGAGGAGTTCGATGCAAGGGGAGCCGAGGGGGACGGTGTCGGGTTCGGCGTAGAGGCGTTCGAGGCGCTCCTCGAGAATGGCGAGATCGATGCGCAGGGAGGGGGACTCGGCTTCGAGCGTGTCGAGGAGTTGGAAGAAGCGGCGCGCGTTGGTGAGCTGGGTCGGGTGGAGCCAGGCGTCGCCGCCGAGTGAGAGCCATGCGCGTTCGACGAGTTGGGCGGTGGTGAGGCGTGCGCGCTGGGAGGTTGCGGACGCGAGGACATTCCAGACATTGGCTAGCCGTTGGCAGGCTTCGTCGGGGAGCAGATGGCCGCGCTCTTCGATGAGGCGCGAGATGGAGAGGTCTTTGAAGACTGGATCGTCCGCGCCAGTGAGGGCGTGCAGATCGGTGAGTGAAAGCCCGCACCAGGGCGCGCGCAGTACCGCGAGTGCGGCGACGCGGTCGGCGGGGTGCAGCAGAGCACGGGTGAGGGCGGTGAGGTCGAGGACCTCCTGGCGCTGGTGCAGGGTTTCGATTTCGACGGCGCGGACGAGGATCCGGTCGGCGCCCGGGTGGTGCCCGTTGAATTTGTTGAGGGCAGAGATGAGTTCGTTGAGATGAGCGCGGGAACGGACGAGGACGGCGATCTTCCACGGCTCCGGGAATTCACGTCCGGATTCGTCGCGCATGATCCTGCGTCCTGGCGGAAGCGGTTCTGCAAACCAGTGACGGGCGATGCGAATGATTTCGACGGCGTCGCGGCCCGCCTGTCGCTGGCGCAGCTGGGCGGACGTTTTGTCCGGCGCGGACAGGTTGAGGGGATTGGCGTGCCAGGCGCGGCCGGCGGAGTGCGTAGATGCGGGCTGAGTGGCGTCGGCGTTGGAGTAGGGTACGGAGTTTGGAGATGAGTTGGGGTCGGCGGGGAAGATGAGGGAGAAGTCGTCATTGAACTGAGTGACGAGGGCGCGCTGGGAGCGGAAGTTCGCGGTGAGGTGGAGGGTGGCGAGGGGGACGTCGCCAAGGCGTTGGGTGTGCAAGGCGCGGATGAACCGCTCTACCCGCGCCCGGCGGAAAAGATAGATGGACTGAAGCGGATCGCCAACCAGGAAGACGGTCTGCGAGTAACCGTCCCAGGATTTTGTGAGCAGTTCAAGGAGTTCGTACTGGCCGGTGGAGGTATCCTGCATCTCGTCGACCAGCACATGCTGGAGGCGTGCACCGAGCGCGGCGGCGAGGTCTTCTGCTCCGGATTCCTCGCCCAGGGCGCGGCGTGCGAGCAGGCTGAGTTCGGTAAAGTCGCACTGGTTGCGTTCGGCGAAGACGATTTGAAGTTCGACCAGGGCGCGGCTGAGCACGCGGAAGAGGGATTTGGCGAGGGCCCATTGATTGGCAGGGTAGCGGGCGGGAGGGAGCTCGCGCACACTCTCAAATGCTGCCAGCAGGTCGTCGCGTCCACTGAGCTGATCGATAATGGCAACGAGGCGGGGATGGTTACGGTGCTTCCTGTCGTAATCAAACGCAAGATTCCTGCGGGTCATTCCTCGCTCTTTGCGCCAGTCGTCGGCGGTCATGAGCAGATGAATCAGCGCACGCCAATGCTCGAGGTGGTCGGAGACAGCTTCTGGTGGCAGTGGGCAATCGGCGCAGACGGCGATGGGTGAGGGGGCTCCGTTGTAGCCGTCAAATGTGCCGAGTTCGGCTGCGAGTTCGCTGAGTTCCGTAAGCACGCCGGCGGGGAAGATCTGTTCGAGCCGGGCGAGCGTGGCGCAAATGGCGTGATCGAGCGCGCGTTCGAGGCGAGGAAGAACGTGGGCTTCGAGATAGGCGTCGTCGAGTTCGGTCTGAGTGAGGGGGATGAGGTCGCCCCACTGGTCGCGCAGGCGGAGCATGTCTGCGATAAGCGTTTCGCAGTTGGCGAGATTGTTGTCGCGGTGAAGCAGGAGGTCGCGCAGGGCGCCGTCGAATGCGGGATCGTTGCCAGTGCCGAGGAGAAGGAGGGTGCGGCGCGCAGCTTCGTTGTGGAGGGGTGCGGCGTCTTCAGTAGGGGCGAGGCGACCGCCGCTTCCGGAGAGAACGGGAAGGGTGCGGGCGATCTCGGCGCAGACAGAATCGATGGTGCGGATGTTGAGGCGATGGGGATGGTCGAGGAGCGCCCAGCCGAGTTGCCGGTCGCGCGCGAGGACGGCGAGGGCGAGGGAGCGGGTCTGGAGGTCAAAGCCGTCTTCTCCGGATGGAACTGGAACGGGCTGGGCGGAGCTGCGACGGACTGCTTCAAGATGCGCGAGCACGCGGTCCCGCAGCTCGGCGGTGGCTTTGTTGGTGAAGGTGATAGCGAGGACCTGTTCTGGCTCGGCGACGGACCGGTCGGCGAGGAGCTTGAGGAAACGCTGAATAAGCAGGCCGGTTTTGCCGGAGCCGGCAGGGGCTTCGACGATGAAGGAGCGGTGGATGTCGAGGGCCCGGCGGCGGGCTTCGGCATCGGGTGGAGCGGGTGCAGACTGGTCGAGCTGCGCGGGCTCGTTGAAGAGAGGCAGAAAGGGAAGGACCTTAGCCAAAGTCAGCCTCCGCGGTGGGGTCGGCCAGGTCGGACTGGGAATCGAAGTCGAAGTCTTCCAGAACGTCGGCGTCGAGCTTGAAGGGGTTCAGACGGCAGAGCAAGCGCTGGTCGCAGTACTGGCAGGTCTGCGGGTACTGCTTGGGCGAGACGCTGGCTTTGCCGGAGTTGAAGTCTTCAGCGAGCGCGGTGAGTACGTCGTGCCACTCGGCTACCTGGGCTTCGAGGGTTTCGGTCTTGAGTTTGACGGGCTTGGGCAGGATGCCGTCGTGGGCCTGGTAGCCGGTAAGTTCCAGGTATTTGCCCGGGCGGACGCTGGCGAAGGCGACGCCGGCGAGATGCGGAGTATGGGAGACAACGGCGTAGAGCGGGAGTTGGGGCGCGTCCGGGCGCGGGCCAAGCCAGTCGGCGGGGTTGGCTGGGCCGGTCTTGTAGTCGAGGATGATGTCTCCGGCGGGTTCGTCGCTGTTGAGATTGATATCGATGCGGTCGACGCGAATGGCGAGGCGGAGGGGGCCGATGAGGACGTCGTTCTTAGTTTCTTCGAGGGACTTAACGGCGAAGGGCAGGCGCTCGGCGGCTTCGTAGTCGAGCCATCGCCCGAGGAGTTTCAACAGGCGGCGGCGTTCGGTGTCGATGTAGGCGCGGGGCCAGCCAGGCTCGGGACGGAGGCGGTCTTCGGCGAGGGCGGCGTCGATGGAGCGGGTGAGCTGGGCGTCGCGCTCGGCGAGGGGCATGGCGATGAGCGCGGCCTGGGTTTTTACTTCGGCCCAGAAGTGCTGCAGGACAGCGTGGACGAGGCTGCCGCGCTCGCGGGCATCAAGGCCGAGCGAGGTGGAGTCGAGGGCGGCGGCAAAGAGACGCTTCTGGGCGAAGGCGCGGAAGCCGCAGGCGGCTTGTGCCTCGAGGATGCCAGCACCGCCCTGATGGACGCGATCTGGCGGCGGCGGAATGGGCGCGTCGTCGGCGAAGTCGTCGAGGGCGATGGGTGCGGGTGCAGGCGCGGCGGGTACGATGTCGGCGGCGCGGCGGGGTTCGAGGGCGAGGTGGGCGAGGATTGGGGAGGAACGCTGGGGGCCATCGGCGGACTGCTGGGCGTAGCTAAATACGGCCGTGGGCGCGGATTCGGCGATGCGTTCGGTGGTGTGGCGCGCTTGATCGGAGTGAAGGATGGGGTTGGCTCCGGGCATGTCGAGTTCGCGCTGGAGGAGCCATGGGAGCAAGGGATTGGGCGCGAGCGTTGCGGGCCAGTCGACGTCGTTGGCGCGGAGGAACCAGATGGCGTCGAAGGTGGAGCCGGCGGATTCGAGCGGGCCCATGATCTGGATGGGCGCGTGGCGGGATTCGGGGGCAAAGAGGGTTTCGGCGGCGATGCGTTCGAGCGCGGCGAGGGCGTCGGCGAAGGAGACGCGGGTGCCGTCGAAGGCTGAATCGAAGTCGAGGGTTGCGAGCTCATCGAGAGCGTCGTCCCATTTGCTGCGGGTCTGGAATTCGGTGCTGTCGAGTTGCGGCAGAGGCGCCCATCCGGCGGCTTCGAGAAGTTCGTGAATGGCTGCGGCCCAGTCGGCGTGGGTGCGCTCGCCGGAGAGCTCGCGGTGGGTGATGAGTGGGCGAAGAGTGCGCAGATGATCGAGCAGAGTGGGCAGGTTGGCGCTGTGCTTCGGGTGGGAGGCGAGGTTGAGAAGGCGGTCGAGGGATAACTGGGGTTCGAGGAGGTGCTGGCGGCGGAGGACAAAAGCGTCGAACTCCGCGCGGGCGATGCGTTCAGAGGAGGCGTCGGTGGGATTGGCGGCGAAGTGGGGCGAGAGCAGGAGATTTGAGACGCGGTCGAGCGGGAGCGGGCCATTGGCCCAGCGGAGGATGTCCAGCGCGGTCGCGACCAAAGGCGTGCGGGCAAGCGGGACGCCGAGGGAGAACTCGTACGGACCGCTGGCGGCGGGCGCGACGATGTCGTTGAGTTCGGGCGCGAGGACGCTGCGGAAGACGCGATCGATTTCGGCGCGGGCCGGTTCAGTATCGGGGACGATTACGGCGATGGCAGCGTCGGGTTGTTGAGTGAGCCGGGCGCGGAGCCAGCGGGCGCAGGCGGCAAGTTCGGCGTGCTCGTCGGGTGCGGAGGCGAGGGCGAGTTCGGGCGCTAATGGAGCTGGTTCGAGCGAGTCGATGTGCGCGCCGGTGGAGCGGACGGCGTCGAGCAGGGCGATCTGCGCGGGCGTTTTAGTGTCGAAGCCTACGAGGAGAAATCCCTCCGCGAAGGTGAGGTGACCGGCGGCTACGGCGGCGCGGAGGGTCTCGGCGAGCTGAGCCTCGGTGAGGTATTGCGAGCGGACGCAGCGAAGTTCAAACTCGCGGACCCAGCGGGCGAAAGCGCGGGTGTCAGAGTTGCCGGGGAAGGACTGGAGACGCTGGCGTCCGCGATAGTCGTGCAGGAGTTTCCAGGCGTCGGCGGCGGTTTGGGCGAGTGCGTCGACGGGGCGAAGGCTGGCGGTGGCGGCGTCGGCGGCGATGATCGCGTGCCAAAGGGTGTGCTCCTGGGCGGGACTGAGCAGCAGGTCGGATGCGTGGCCGTCGAGCAGAAGGCGGTTCCAGAGGCTGTTGGTCCAGGTGTCCCAGGCGAGGATCGGCGGCGGCTCCCAGATGGTGCGGTCGAGAGCGCGCTGGCGGAGGTCGAAGGCGTGGCGCAGGGTGCGGGCGGCGCGCTGATTGGCGGTGAGGACGACCCAGTTGCGCGCGAGGGCCTGTTCAATCTCGGGAGGCAGCGCGCGGGTGAAAGGCATACGCCTTTTATACGCCTCGCCACGGCGGAAAAAGCTGCAGGTTGCAGTTGCCGGTTGTCAGTAAGAAAAAGTCGCAGGTTGCAGGTTGTCAGTAAGTGCGAGGTCGACGAAAGCGGCAACGTATCATGGAGAAAGGAGCGTATGCGATGCGGTTTGCGTGGCGGGCGGTGGTTTGTCTGGGGTTGGTTGCGGCGGTGGCGGTTGGGTGCAGGCGGTCGGGGACGGCTGCAGTGGACAGTGGCTCGGCGGGTGAGCTGAAGACGTTTCCGATTCGCGGGAAGATTGTGAGCGTAGATGCAGCGAAGGGGAGCATTGTGCTGAACCATGAGGCAGTGCCGGGCTTTATGGACGCGATGACGATGGCGTACAAGCTGAAGGACCCGAGTGTTGCGAGCGAACTGCATCCAGGCGACCGGATTACGGCGAAGTTGCTGGTGCGGAAGGTTGGGGACGATTTCGAAGACGCGATGCTGGACGAGATTGTGGTGACGGCTCAGGCGAGGCCGGACTATAAGCCGGCGGTCGAGTACCGCGTGCCGACGGAGGGCGATGCGGTGCCCGATTTCAAACTGGTGAATGAAGACGGGAAGACTATTCATTTGAGCCAGTTCAAGGGACGGGTGGTGCTGCTGACGTTTATCTACACGCGCTGCCCGCTGGCGGACTACTGCCCGCGGATGAACAAGAACTTTGCCGAGATCGACCGGGCGCTGGCGGCCGACAAGAAGCTGTATGGAGAGACGCACCTGCTGAGCATCAGCTTCGACCCGAAGTACGATACGCCGGCGATCCTGAAAAGCTATGGTGGGATCTATACGGGCGGCAAGGAGGCGACGTTCGCGCACTGGGACTTTGCCGCACCGCCGGAGGCTGAGCTGCCGGCGATGGAGCAGTTCTTCGACGTGGGCGTGACGCCGGGGGACGCAGGGACGCTGACGCACTCGCTTTCGACGGCGCTGATTGGCAAGGACGGCAAGGTGCGGGCATGGTATCCGACAAACGAGTGGACGCCGGCGGAGGTGCTGGCGGCGATGAAGAGTGTGGCGGCGGGTTAGATCGCAGGCTGGATTATGCTGAGGAGACGGACGGGAGGGTTTTGATGGCGAAGCTGACGATTGGTTTTGGGGTGGTGCTGATTCTGCTGGGGGCGTGGGGATTTATCGGGACCGGGAGCACACATCCGACGGCACTGATTCCGGCGTACTTCGGGCTGGTGCTGGCGTGGGCTGGGATTCTGGCGAACTCGGAGGACGCGAAGCGGCGGATGCTGTGGATGCATGTTGCAGTGACGGCGGGGCTGCTGGGGTTTCTGGGGGCAGGAGCGCGAGCGGTGGTGGAACTGGTGAAGGCGCATGGGGCGCCGCTGGCGGATACAGCCGCCGTGGCGGTCAAGTTCCAGGTGGCGATGGCGGTGATCTGCCTAGTGTTTGTGGGGCTGTGCGTGCGGTCGTTTATCGCGGCGCGGCGGGGTGGAAAGCTGGCGGGGTAGGTCGGCGGCCATGGGCTGAATAGGTTGGGGAGGGGGGGCCGGGTTTCGTAGCGGACGCTACAGAAGACATCTCCCGGGGGCTAAAGCCCATGTCGATCCTGAGGTGGTGTTGCCGGGACTAAAGTCCCGGCCTATCTCAGAGGCGTTTTCTCCCGGAGGCCGTTTTCTCTCGGAGGCGGTTTTCTCTTCGAGGCGGTTTTCGACAGGCTCCAGACATGAATCAATACGGTTCTGGCGTGCGATCGCTTAGTGGGGCGTGTCGGTGTGCTGCAGGGCGCGGATAGCCTCGCGCATATGCTCGCGCACGGTGATGTCGCCTTCGGTGGGCAGTGCGCGAGCAAGCGTGTCGACCGCGCCGGTTGCGTGGAGGGCCTGCAGGGCCTCTACTGCGGCAATGCGCACGGTTGGGTCAAGGTCCCCCAACGCCGAGATAGCCAGGGCTTGGGCCCTATCGGCCTGCCCCCGATAGTTCACTGCGGCCTCCAGCGCGAGGATCCGTATGTCTGCGTCCTGCGCGCTCTGCTCGACCTGCTCTACCACGGAGAAGCAGGTTGGCAGGTCCTTGTTGGAGACGTAGCGCGCGGCATCCAGACGGGCGGTCGCAGGCACGTTCTGGTTCTGACAGAGCTGCTGCAGTTTCTCGAGAGCTCGGCGCGAATCAAGCCAGGTCGCCGCTCCCGCGAGGTTGACTTGCACCTGGATATCCGACTCGGCTTCCAGTGCGTCAATAATCGCCGGCAGCGCCTGATGGTCGTCCATGGCTGCCAGTTGCGCGGCGGCCAGGCTGCGCACCTCTGGATCCGAATTGGCAAGAGCGGCAATCAGGGCGGTCTCAGTGAGAGGGATGTGGTGCCGGGTCAAGCCATCGGCAAAGGTCTCTACCGGCGGAGTCGGCGTTCCGGCGAGCCATTTCGGCGCCAGCGGAGCCACCTGCACCTGCGCAGACACATTCGTAACCGTCAACAGCGCCCCAGTAATTAACAGAAGAAAGCATACCCGTACGTTCGCCGCCGAACTTCTGGTCGACAAGATATTCACCTCGTTATGTTGTTCAGACGCATGGGATCGAAATGCGTATGCTACTCCGCCGCGTTCTTTTGTAAAGCCGCTCCATCTTATAGCAAGGGCTCCGGGAACCGAGGTTCGCGTACACTTGCGGTATATGGGTTCGTTCGGCGGGCACGGCATGGGTGGCGGAATGGGCGGCGGGGTGCCTTCGGGCGACCGGTCGAGCCGGGGTGCGGGACGCGCCGCGAGCGCGGAGATGACGGCGAAGCGGCCCAAGCCGCCGCTGAAGAAGGTGCTGCCCGAGGTGTGGGCGCTGATGCGGCCGCGGAAGTGGCTGATCGCGGGAAGCTTCGGGCTGATGATGATCAACCGGCTATGCAGTTTTGTGCTGCCGGTGTCGTCGCGGCCGTTTATCAACGACGTGATGAAGGCAGGCAATATGGCGCTGCTGCCGAAGATTATTGCGGCGGTGGCGGGGGCGACGTTTGTGCAGGGGGTGACCTCGTATGCGCTGACGCAACTGCTCTCGACCGAGGGGCAGAAGCTGATCTCGGAACTGCGGATGAAGGTGCAGGCGCACATTGGGCGGCTGCCGGTGGCGTTCTACGATGAGAACCGCACCGGGACGCTGGTGGCGCGCATCATGACGGACGTGGAAGGCGTACGCAACCTGGTGGGAACCGGGCTGGTGGACTTTGTGGGCGGCCTGCTGACGGCGGTGATCGCGTTCTTCCTGATGATCCATATCAACGCGCGGATGACGCTGCTGACGTTCTGCATTATGGCGGTGTTCGGGCTGATTTTGCAGAAGGCGTTTACGACGATCCGGCCGATCTTCCGGGAGCGGGCGCGGATCAATGCAGAGGTGACAGGACGGCTGACCGAGTCGCTGGGCGGGGTACGCGTGGTGAAGGGGTACCACGCGGAGGACAGTGAAGCTGCCGTGTTTGCGGGCGGCGTGATGCGGCTGCTGAAGAATGTGATCAGCTCGCTGCGGGCGCAAAGTTTGATGACATTGTCGTCGACCATGGTGCTGGGCGTGGTGGGTGGCCTGATTATGTACATGGGCGCGCACGAGATGCAGGCGCACCGGCTGGACGAAGGCAAGTACGTGGAGTTCACGATGCTGCTGGCCTTCATGATTGCGCCGATTGCACAGTTGGTGAATATCGGGACGCAGTTGACGGAGGCCATGGCGGGGCTGGACCGGACGACGGAGATTCTGAACGAGCGCGAGGAAGATTCGGAGCCGCAGAGGACGGAGGCGGCGGGGCCGATTCGCGGGGACGTGGCGTTCGACAAGGTGGAATTTGAATACGAGCAGGGCAAGCCGGTGCTGCACGGGATCAGCTTCGAGTCGAAGCCAGGGAGCGTGACTGCGCTGGTGGGGTCGTCGGGATCGGGCAAGTCGACGATTATCAGCCTGATCTGCGGGTTCCATACGGCGACGAGCGGGCGGGTGCTGATCGACGGCAAGGACCTTGCGACGATGCGGCTGAGCAGCTACCGGCAGCAGTTGGGCGTGGTGCTGCAGGAGACGTTCCTGTTCGATGGGACGATTCGGGAGAATGTGAAGTTCTCGCGACCGGAGGCGACCGAAGAGCAGGTGATGGAGGCGTGCCGAATTGCGCGGGTGGATGAGTTTACGGCGAAGTTCCCCGACGGCTACGAGACCATTGTGGGCGAGCGCGGGGTGAAGTTGTCCGGTGGACAGCGGCAGCGGCTTTCGATTGCGCGGGCGATCCTGGCGGACCCGCGGATTCTGATTCTCGATGAGGCGACGAGCTCGCTGGACTCGGAGTCGGAGGCGATGATTCAGGCGGGGCTGGGCTTCCTGATGAAGGGAAGGACGACGTTCGTGATCGCGCACCGGCTGTCGACGATACGGCGGGCGGACGAGATACTGGTGATCGAGGGTGGGCTGATTGTGGAGCGGGGGACGCATGAGTCGCTGTACCGGCTGGGCGGACGGTACTACGACCTGTACACGCGGCAGCATGGGCTGGAGACGAATTTGTTTCTGGCTCCGGGTGAGGGGGACAAGGTGGAAGAGGAAGAAGAGACTGCGGCGGGGTAAGGGAAGTTGTTAGTTGCTGGTTGTCAGTTGTGAGTTGGGTGCGAACGAGATTCTGAGTTTCGCTCAGAATGACAAGCAAAGAGACAAATACAGGCTCCTTCCCCTTCACAGCGCTCGGGGTCAGGACGACGGCGGTGGCGGTTGGGCTGAAAAGGTCTGAGTTTCGGGGCGGGGCACAGCGTGTGGCAGGTCCTTCGATTGCGCCTCTCGCGATGCGAGAGGCTTCGCTCAGGATGACGATGTTTGTAGTGGGTTGGCTATGGGAATGGTGACGACGCCGAGTTGGGTTAGGAGGAAGGCGTAGTCGAAGGCGATTTCTTTTAGGTAGTCGTAGCGGCCGGAGGCTCCGCCGTGGCCGGCGTCCATGTTGATGTGGAGAAGGAGCGGGGTGGAGTTGGTTTTGATGGTGCGGAGCTTGGCTACGTATTTGGCGGGCTCCCAGTACATGACCTGCGAGTCGTTGAGGCTGGTCTTGACGAGCATGGCGGGGATGGGTGGGTGGTCTGAAGACGTGTCCCCGGGGCTAAAGTCCGGATTTGTGGCGGGGGCCTGATTGTCCGGACTGAAGTCCGGACCTATCTCAGAAGCAACAGCAGAAGCAGAAGCAACAGCAGGAGCGGAAGCAGAAGTAGGGGCGAGAGCGCCTGGGGGTGGGGACTTGGGCTTGAATACGTCGAGGTTGTCGTAGGGGGAGTAGCTGAGCATGGTGGCGAAGGCTTCCGGCTGGTTCGGGTTGCCCCACTCTTCGTATTCGGCTACGGTGAGGGGCAGGGTGGCGTCGAGCATGGTGTTCATGATGTCGACGAAGGGGACGTGGGAGAGGACGACGCGGAAGAGGCCCGGTTTTCCAGAGGCGGCGGCGATGTTGACGACGGCGCCCATGAGCAGGCCGCCGGCGCTGCCGCCTTCGATGGCGACGCGGGCGGGCGAGCCAAATTTGCGGTCGGTGAGGGCCTCGGTGACGGCGATGAAGTCAGTGAAGGTGTTGCGCTTGAGCTGCATCTTGCCGGCGTCGTGCCAGGCGTCGCCGAGCTCGCCGCCGCCGCGGATGTGGGCGTAGGCCATGACCACGCCGCGGTCGAGCAGGGAGAGGCGCGTGGGCGAGAAGGCGACGGGGAGTGGGTAGCCGTAGGAGCCGTATCCATAGATGTAGAGCGGGTTCATGGCGTCGCGGTGGAAGGCGTCGCGGCGGTAGACGATGGAGACGGGGACGGGGATGGTTGCGGCGAAGGCTCCGCTGTTGACGGCGGCGGCCGCAACTTCGGTGAAGGGAGCGTTGGCGGCGTCGCCGATGGGCGCGTCGACCCATATGCGTTCGGAGGCGTAGAGGGTGGGCGAGAAGCCGCCGGGGACTTCCTGCTGCTTGAGGAGTTTGGAGGCGCCGATGGGGGTGTCCGAGTCGGCGCGAGAGATGTTGTACTCGTAGACCGAGGGCGGCGAGACCAGGGAGGTGTAGCTGTAACGGAAGGCGTCGGTGGTGAAGACGCGGTTGACGTGGGGGGCAGCGGAGTAGGTGGGTTCGGGGAAGGCGATGGGGATGGGGGCGGAGAGGGTTGGGGGTGCGGGAAGGTCTGACCCCACCCGTCCCGATGAAGCCGGGACGAATGGGGCATTCGGCTCCGCGGCACTCCCAGCAGAATACAGGGGTCCTTCGCTGCGCTCAGGATGACGACCTCCATTTTTATGACGGCCTTCTTTTTCTAGTGCCGGACTGTCGGCGAACCTGAGGACTTCGAGAGTGGGCAGACCGAGTTTGCGGCGGGTGGTTACGAGGAAGGACTGAAAGAGGTCGAGGTCTTCGAGCGGGTGCGCGGGGTCGAGCGGGATGAGTTCGGTCCAGTGGTCGCGACCGGGCGTGGGGGGTGGGGCAGTGACGACGCGGAAGTTTTTGCCGGTGTCGTTGACGCGGATGTAGAAGAGGCCGTCGCGATAGCTGGGGTAATACTCCTGGTCGTCGAGGCGCGGGGCGATGATGCGGAAGTCGCCGGTAGGGTTGACGGCGGCGAGGAAGCGGTACTCGTTGGTGGTGTGGCTGCCGGCCTCGATCAGGAGGTATTGGCCGTCGCGGGTTTTGCCGATGCCGAGGTTGAAACGCTCATCTTCTTCGTGGAGGACGAGGGCGTCTTCGGTTGTGGGTGCGCCGAGGGTGTGGCGGAAGATGCGATCTGAGCGCTTGGTGGTCTCGTCTTCGGTGGAGTAGAAGAGGGTGCGGGAGTCGTCGGCCCAGGCGAGGGAGCCGACACGCTCGGCTGTGTCGGGAAGATCCTGGAGCGTGCGCAGGTCGCGAATGTGCAGCGTGTACTGGCGGAAGCCGGTGGGGTCAGTGGAGTAGGCGAGCAGGTTGCCGTCGGGACTGATGGCCATAGCTCCGAGGGACATGAAGGGGTGGCCTTCGGCGAGCAGGTTGACGTCGAGGATGATCTGCTCGGGCTGGGTTGGGTCGAAGGGCGAGTTGGGGTCGGGGTTGGATGCGGCGTGGCGGGCGTGGATTGGATACTGGAGGCCTTCGACGGTACGGGTGGTGTAGAACCAGTCGCCAAGGCGGTAGGGGACGGACTCGTCGGTCTCCTTGATGTGGGAGAGCATCTCGGCGTAGAGCTTTGCCTGCAACTCGGCGGTGGGCGCCATGACGGCGGCGGTATAGGCGTTCTCAGCTTTGAGGTAGGCGATGACCTCGGGAGAATCCTTGTCGCGCATCCAGCGATAGTCGTCCTGAAGGGTGACCCCGTGGAGGGTGGTGGGGGTGGGGTCGCGGCGGGCTACCGGCGGTTGGACGGGGGGCTGCGTGGGCAGATGAGATGAACTGGGGTGAGGCATTGCGGGGAAAGGCTCCTGCGGTGCGCGATGAAGATGGGGTGCGAGCGGTGGTGCGCGATGGGGAAGAAGGATATTGCTAGTTGTGAGCTTATGGGGATAGGATAACGCTCCAAGCGGAGGAATGTCGGGTGGGTTGCAGACGAGGCAACTTTTCCGGCGCTTCATCCACCAATAGATGATGGGTGGTCCAACCGCCCTGCGGGAGCTGTGGGAGTTGCGGTTTGCCAGCGAAAGTGTTGCATGGAAGCCAGTGCCAGGAGTCTTGCCATGAATAAGAAGCACATATGTGGTGCGGTGATTGCGGTGGCGGTTATGTTGCCGCCATCGATGCTGGTGGCGCAGACAGATCCCAACGCGAATATGAACCAACCGCCGACCTTACCGCAGCCTGTAAATCAGTCGGGCACGTCGCCGAACGGCGCGCAGTCTGCATCGATGCGGGACTCTTTGGGTGCTCCCGGTGAGATGGGGCAGCAGATTCTGGACAAACAATTTGTGCGCACCGCCGTGGAGGATGGCCTGGCGGATGTGAAGTTGAGCGCGCTGGCAGTGGAAAAGGGTGGGCCAGACGTGAAGGCAGCAGCGCAAAAGATGGTGGACGACCACACGCTGATGAACAAGGAGATGGATGCGGTTGCGGACGCCCTGGGTGTGATGCTTCCGAAGAAAGTGAACAAGGATGTACAGGCGGAGTACGACAAGCTGAATGGTCTTTCGGGCAAGGATTTCGATACGGAATACCTGACATTCGTCTTGAAGGCGCACTGGCAGAATCTCCACGCCTTTTACATGGAAGCTTCAGTGGCGGCCGATCCCGATTTGCAGTCGCAGGTGATTAAGGACCTGGGGACGATGCATCAGCATCTGGGACTGATTGCCAAGGCAGCCACGGCGGAGGGAATTACGCTGCCACCGCGTCCGCCGCGCCCGGCTCCTGCGAATACGGCGAATAAGTAGGGCGACGAGACAGCTTAGCGCGTTAGGGAAGAGGGCCTTCGGGCCCTCTTTTTCGTGGGTGTTTGTGTGCGGCGTAGAATGAGGCGAATGCTCCGGATCGCGCGCTGGCTGATGTTCGTCGTTGTGCTGGGGGTGGTTTGCCCGGCTATGGGTGGGGAGTCGGTGGCGACGCTGCCGGCGCCAACTGGCTATGTGAATGATTTTGCGGGGGTGCTGTCGCCGGAGACGCGGCAGAGCCTGGAGGACCTGTGCACGCAGGTAGACCAGCGGGCGCACGCACAGATCGCCGTGGTGACGGTGAAGTCGATGGATGCGGACAAGTCGGGAGCGGTGCCGACGATCGAGGAGTTTTCTAACGCTCTTTTTCAGAAGTGGGGTGTAGGCCAGAAGAAGACAGACGGGGGCGTGCTGGTGATCGTCTCGCTGAGCCCGAGGAAGTACCGGATCGAGGTGGGATACGGTCTGGAGGGCATCCTGCCGGATGGGAAGGTGGGCGACATCGGCCGGGAGATGCAGCCGTATTTGCACAGTGGGGACTACGACCAGGCGTTTATGGTGGGCGTGCGCGACATTGCGCAGGATATCGCGACGGACGCCGGGGTGACTCTGGATGCGGGCGGGAACAGGCAGGTGGCGGAGCCGCGCTATGTCAGCGAGCCGCAGCAGCAGGGGAATCCACTTCCGGTAATGATTTTTGGCGTGATTGCGGTGGTGGTGATCGGGATACTGATTGCGACCGGACACGTTGGGCTGCTGTTCTTTATTCTGTTCAATCTGCTGGGCGGGGGGCGCGGCGGGGGATTCGGCGGGGGCGGGTTTGGCGGCGGTGACGGCGGGGGCGGCGGAGGATTCGGCGGATTCGGCGGCGGCGGGTCCGGCGGCGGAGGCGCAAGCGGAGATTTTTGAGAAGATAGGAACAGGGAATAGGGAACAGGGAATAGGGAACAGGAAGACAGCCAACTGCGTATATTCAGCAAGGGAAAGGTTTGGGATTATGAAGGCTTTATGGGTTTTGTTGGGCGCGTTGGGGTTGATTGTGGTGGTGGCGCTGTTCGCCGCCGGCAGCTATGTGAGCGCGAGGAACCAGATGGTGCAGAAGAGCGCGGACGTGGATGCGGCGTTCTCGAACATCGATGTGGACCTGCAGCGGCGGGCGGACCTGATTCCGAACCTGGTGGCGACGGTGAAGGGTTACGCGAACGTCGAGGAGACGGTGCTGACCAACATTGCCAATGCTCGCGCGGGCCTGATGACGGCGCAGACGCCGAATGAGAAGCTGGCGGCGAACGACCGGCTGAATGTAGCGCTGCTGCCGCTGATGCGAATGCAGGAGAACTATCCGGATTTGAAGAGCAACGACCAGTTTATGCGGCTGGAGGACAACCTGGAGGGGACGGAGAACCGGATCGCGGTGTCGCGGCTGCGGTACAACGCGGCGATCAAGGACTACAACGTGTTTATCCAGCAGTTCCCGAACAACATCTGGGCGGGGATTGCGGGGTTCAAGCCGAAGACGGAGTACTACACGGCGGACCAGAGTTCGAAGGAAGCGCCGAAGGTGGATTTCTCGACGCCGAGCGCGACGCCAAGTCCTGCGCTGAGTACGACGCCAAGCCCGGCACCGCAGTAAATGGATGCGAGGCATGCAAAAGGCCGCCGGATGAGTCCGGCGGCCCTCGGTTATCAAAATGTCTGTTCCCCGGGGCTAAAACCCCTCGTTTTGTGGTGACCAAGACGCCCGGACTGAAGTCCGGGCCTATCTCAGAAGCAGAATCCCATTTCCAGGTCATCCATTGCTGCTCCGCATGGAAAGCCCGCGGGGCTTCAGAGCTACTTGAAGGAGCTGATGGCGGAGGCTTCGTTGTCCCAGATGTCGAAGACAGTGTAGAGCTTGGTGATCTGGAGGAGGTCGTGGACCTTTTTGGTGAGGTTGAGCAGCTTGAGCTCGCCGCCGGCGTTGCGGACCGAGGTGAATCCGCTGACCAGTTCGCCGATGCCAGAGCTGTCGATGTAGCTAATGTTTTCGAGGTTCAGCAGAATGTTCTTCGATCCCTTAGCGAGCACATCGTGGACGGCGTCGCGCAGCGTGACACTGCCTTCCCCCAGGGTGATGCGTCCACTAAGGTCGAGGATGGTGACTCCGTCTACCTGGCGGGTTGCGACTTTCATGCTCATGTTCCTGTCTCCTTTAGCCTTAAGCCGGCGGTTGGGCCGGCACTCGATGTTTTATGAGGGTCAGTTCTGTGCCCGGATGCAACTGGCGAAAGTGTACCTCATCCATGAATGCTCTGATTAGGAATATACCCCGCCCGGAGCCGCGGAGGATGTTTTCGGGGGCCAATGGGTCGGGCACGTTGTCGGGATCGAGGCCGGCGCCCTGGTCGGTGATGCGGACGACGAGGGAGTCGGAGTTGGTCTCGAAGGTGGCGGTGATTTGCTTGTCCGGGCTATAGGCATTGCCGTGGATGACGGCGTTGACGGCGGCCTCGCGCACGGCCATGGCGATGTTGGGCACGGTGTCCTGGTCGAAACCTGCGCGCTCGGCAAATTCCGAGGCAGCCTGCTCGACCCTGTCGACGCTTTCGATCGAGGAACCGAGCGTGAGCGACATGCGGCTTGTGGTGGAATCAGGCAAAAATGTCCTTGGCCGACACTGGCCGACTGCCGCGGTCGGGTTGCAGCGATAATCGCAGTGTGCTTGTGGATGCCTCGAATGTCAAGGGATAGGGGCGGCGGAGGGGAAGGCAAGTATCAAGGTGGGTGACGGCAGGCGAGCAAATGTGCTTGCAGGCGGTTGCGGCGCCGCCGGCTGGGATAGGATGCGGATGAGGGGTTTTTGCCCTGGGCAAAGAGGGCCACCTGCGCCATGACGAAACATGCTAGCCAGATGACGAGCATCTCCGCGCTAATGGGCGTGCCGGTTACGGATGCGAGCGGGCGGACGCTGGGGCATGTGCGCGAGTTCGTAGTGTCGCCGCCGATGGATACGAACCATGTGCATGGATTGGTGTTGAGGCTGGCGGGCGCGGGCCGCACCGACCGGCCGGCAATGGCTACAGTGGACGATCTGGAGATGACCGCAGCCGGGCAACTGCGAATGCGCGGCCAGGCGACACCCCAGCCCATGGTGGACGAGGGTTCGTATCTTTTCCTGGAGCGCGATCTGCTGGACCAGCAGATTATCGACGTGCATGGGCACAAAGTGGTGCGAGTGAACGATGTGGACCTGGTGTGGGAGGCGGTTGGCACCGACGGGGTCGAGGGAGCACCTTGCTCAGTGCAGGAGCTGACTGAGGGGTGCACGCTGAAACTGCGGATTGCGGAGGTGGAAGTAGGCACGCGGGGAGCGGTGCGGAGGCTGCTGAAGGGGCTCCCCGGAGCGACCGTGGAGCGGGCTGCGGCGCGATTCCGGACCAGCGTGATTCCGTGGGATTTCGTAGACCTGATCGAACGTGATCCGGCACGCCGGGTGAAGCTGAAGGTCGAACAGGACCGGCTGGCGAAGATGCATCCATCGGACCTGGCGGACATTCTGGAGGACCTGGCGCCGGCGGAGCGGCAAGCGATTTTTACTTCGCTGGATGAAGAGGTGGCGGCGGAGGCGCTGGAAGAGGTCGAGCCGAAGATGCAGAAGTCACTGACGGAGGCGCTCGACTCAGAGCACGTCGCGGGCATTGTGGAGGAGATGGACCCGGCGGCGGCGGCGGACTTTCTGGCGGAACTGCCGGACGAGCGGTCGGAGGCGATTCTGGAGGAGATGGATCCCGAAGAACGGCAGGATGTGGAGGAACTGCTGGAGTTCTCGGGCGATTCGGCGGCGGGAGAGATGACCAAGGACTACATCTCTCTGGGGTTGCGCGCCAAGGTGGACGACGCAGTGAAGGCGCTGCGGGATTTTGAAGGCGACCTGGAGACGCTGACGCACGTCTTCCTGGTGGACGAGCAGGAGGTGCTGCGCGGGGTTGTTCCGCTGGTGAAAGTGCTGCTGGCGCCGCGGGAGATGGCACTGACGGAACTGGCCGACGATCACATTGTTTCGTGCGATATCAAAGCGAATGGGAAAAAAGTGGCGGAGCTGTTCGACAAGTACAACCTGCGCGCACTGCCGGTGGTGGACGCCGAGCAGAAGCTGGCCGGGGTGATCTACGCGGAACAGGTGATTGCGCAGTTGCGGACGAACGATTGAGATGACCGGCGGAGATTCCCATCCCTTGACGACGACGCCGGAGCGGAAGAACTCGAGCGCGCGAGCGGGGGCTGCGGACACCGCGCCGCTGAAGATCCTGTATGCCACGGGGTTGTCGCCGAACGATTCTTCACTCTACCGGCTGTGGGCGCTGGAGCGGCTGGGGCACCGGGTGGTGCCGCTGAATGCGTATGAGTACGTGCCGAGCAATAGGCTGATGATGCAGATCACGGGCAGGCTGGCGGTGGGGCCATCGGTGAATCGACTGAACCGGGACCTTCTGAGCATGGCTGAGCGAGAGCGGCCCGACCTGGTGTGGGCGGACAAATTGCTGGGGATGCAACCGAAGACGCTGGACGCGCTGCGCGCGATGGGGATTGCGACGGTTAGCTACATGATTGACAACGCATTCGGGCCGCGCAAAGACCCGGGCTGGCGGCTGTATATGAAGGCCATTCCGCACTACGATCTGCATGTGGTGCAGCGGGATGCGAATATCGCGGACCTGAAGGCGCGCGGCGCTCGGGACGCGATCAAGATACAGACGGCGTATGAACCGACGATCCATTTTCCGCCGCCGGCGGGCTGGAACGATGCCAACCGGGACCGCGAGGTGTCGTTTATCGGCACGCCATACGACGACCGGGCCGGATTTCTGACCAGCCTTTGGCGCGACCACGGTATCAAAGTCACGATTTCCGGCACGGAGCGATTCTGGCGAAAGGCGCTCGCGGCCGATGCGTTTGCGGCAATGTTTCGAGATGGCGAGCTATTCCAGAAAGATTACCGGGAAGGAATTTGGAGGTCCAGGATCAATCTAAGTTTTCTGACTCATGCCAACCAGGACGAATTTGCGCATAAGACTTTCGAGATTGCCGGCTGCGGATCATTCCTGTTGGCGGAGCGCTCGCTGGGGCATTCCGAGCGGTTCCGGGAAGATGAAGAGGCAGTGTTCTTCTCGACGATTGAAGAGTGTGCGGCGAAGATACGCCGCTGGCTGCCTGATGAAGCAGGCCGTGCCCGTATCGCGGCGCAGGGAGCAGCGCGTGCACAGGCAAGCGGATACCACAACGATGAGCAGGTTGCGGCGATTTTGCGCCGGCTGGCCGGATCGTTCGCTCAGGCGAGAGGGCGCGCGAAGCAAGGGTGACCGCGCCGGGGTCAAATCGATCTTCCATTGACATGGAAAGGCGGCGCCGCGGCCAATCTAGTGCTCATTTCCGCCGAGTTTCTGCAGTAGATAGTATTAGGGGCGCCGACGTGCTTCGACTGCAACGGAGTAAGCGAACGTGTGAATGGGTCATACGCGTAAGGCGCGAACCCGTTGCGACGCAGGCTGTCGTGAACAGCCTGTTCATTGGGATTGAGCACAGCGTCCCCGCCGTTCATCTCCACGATCAGAGCCAGCAGAGAGGGTTGGCGAAGCGTGGCTTCCGCGCCCGCGAGCACCTGCGACTCCCATCCTTCAACGTCGATCTTGATGAGGGAGGGCGACTGGCCATCCAGAAGCGTGTCCAGGGTCCAAACCGGGACTTGAACGGATGGGCCGGTCCAGTTCTGGTCGGTGATGACGTGGTTCATGGTGTCTTGATCGATGGTAAAACGCAGCGTCGATGGGGAGCTGCCAAGGCCGATGTTGTGGGCGCGGGTCTTGCCCTCGAGGCCGTTGGTGCGCAGGTTGAGACGGAGTTTGGCAAAGGTGGCGGGCACCGGCTCAATGGCAATGGCTGTTGCGCCGACGGCACCCGCGGCGAGCACGGTATAGACGCCGACGTTGGCTCCGATGTCGACGAACAGGTCGCCGGCGCGGAGCAGATGCAGGAGAAAACCGCAGTCGTTGAACTCGTGAAGGCCGGTGTAAATATTCTGGGTCGCTCCGGTCATCCCCGGTGAGACAACTAGGACGGTGTCGTTGACAAACGGCACGAGGACCGCGCCCGGGACGAGCCGGCTGCCAGTCTGCCATTTGATGAAGCGCAGCAGCGCTGGTCCCCTGGCGGATTTGTTGAGTGGATGCCGGAGGATATAGCGGAGCGTGGAGATAAAACTTTTCATCGTGCGGATTCGCCCTTCAAACCATACTAAAGTAAAAGCAGAGGGCCACTTCGCCGCTCAGCGCGGGCGTCATTGGCAGTTACGAGCGATCATTTTGGGCTGGAAAACGCGAGGAAGAGTGACGAAGGGATGATGAGGTTCTGGCGACAGTGGCGAGTGCGGATCATCCTGTTCCTGGCAGTGCTGGGGCCGGGCTTCATCACGGCCAACGTGGACAACGATTCGGGCGGGATCCTGACGTACTCGCAGGCGGGTGCGCAGTTCGGGTACATGCTGCTGTGGACGATGATCCCGATCACGCTGGCGCTGATCGTGGTGCAGGAGATGTGTGCGCGCATGGGGGTAGTGACGGGCAAGGGCCTAAGCGACCTGATCCGCGAAGAGTTCGGGCTGCGCATGACCTTCATCATGATGATCATGCTGGTGATTGTGAACTACGGCAACGTGGTGGCGGAGTTCTCCGGCATTGCGGGGTCGATGCAACTGTTTCACGTAACCAAGTACATCAGCGTGCCGATTTGCGCGGCGATTGTGTGGCTGCTGGTGGTGAAGGGCGATTACAAGAGCGTAGAAAAGGTGTTTCTGGTCGCCAGTATTTTCTATATTGCGTACATTGTGACCGGCGTGGTGGCCCATCCCGACTGGCACGAGGCCTTGAAACGGACAGTGGTGCTGCCGGAGCGCGGCGTGTGGAGCGACAAGACGTATATCTATATGGTGATCGGCGTGATCGGGACGACGATTGCACCGTGGATGCAGTTCTATCTGCAGTCGTCGATTGTGGAGAAGGGGATATCGATCAAACAGTACAAGGCGTCGCGGCTGGATGTGATTGTCGGCTGCTTCTTCACCGATATCGTGGCGTGGTTCATTATTGTAGCGTGCGCGGCGACGCTGTACGTGCATGGGCTGCGCGATATTGCGGTGCCGGCCGATGCGGCGGGAGCGATGAAGCCGCTGGCCGGCGACTTTGCATTCATCCTGTTTGCGGCGGGTCTGTTCAACGCGTCGTTGTTTGCGGCGTCGATTCTGCCGCTGTCGACTGCGTATACGGTATGCGAAGGACTGGGCTTCGAGAGCGGGGTGGACAAGAGCTTCAAGGAGGCGCCGTTCTTCTACTGGTTCTACGCGTCGCTGATTGTGCTGGGCGCGGGGGTGGTGCTGATTCCCAACTTTCCGCTGGTGCGGGTGGTGATCCTGTCGCAGGTGCTGAATGGGGTGCTGCTGCCGGTGATCATGATCTTCATGCTGAAGCTGATCAACAAGCATGAGCTGATGGGTGAACACACGAATTCGCACTGGTTCAATTGGGTGGCGTGGGTGACGGCGGTGATTGTGATTGTGCTGTCGCTGGTGATGATGTGGAACCAGGCAACGGGGGGATAGGAAGTTGCAGGTTGCCAGTTGCAGGTTGTCAGTTAGAGGAGTTTGCCTTCAGAGAGGTCGCGGATGAGGCCAAGGTCGGCGGCGAGGAAGTCGTAGGTGGGGAGCGTACTGAGCGGGGTCCAGACGACGGCGTTGAAGATGCGGTTGTTGAGTTCGCCGGTGAAGTCGCGGACGCTGAAGAATTGCAGGTCGATGACGCCGCCGTTGCGGTAGCGGTGGCGAATCTGGGCGACGCGGGGACCGATGACTGCGGCGATGCCAAGCTCTTCGTCGAGTTCGCGGGTGAGGGCCTGCTCGGCGGTCTCGCCGAGTTCGATCTTGCCGCCGGGGAACTCCCACTTGAGGCTCATGGGCTGGTCGGGCCGGCGCTGGCAGACGAGGACTTCGGTGTTGCTGGCGTTCTCTCCGGCGGCATCGCGCAAAATCAGCGCCGCGACGACCAGCCGGATGGGTTTGCCGTTTGCGTTGCCGTGACCGTCGAGTCTGCGAATGCGCTCTTTCACGCGGGCTTCTGATTCTCCGTCATTCAGGTGCAGCGTCCATGCAACAGTCTATCTACCCATAGGTTAGACGAGCGAGGGACGGCTTTGCACAAGAATGACGGCCTACTCGTTACGAGCGGGGGCGGGGTGGGCGCCCAGGCCGTTGAGCCGGGTGCGGGCCTGGGCGGCCTCGGTGGTGTTGGGGAAGCGCTGGATGAGCGCGCGAAGCTCGGCGATTCCCGCGTCGCGGTCCTTCATGGAGATGAGAGCCTGGGCCTTGTGCAGGTGCGCGACCGGGGTTTTGGCATTACCCGGGTACTGATTGATGACCTGGTCGTAGTCCTTGACGGCAGCGGAGAATTTGCCGGCACGGTAGTCGATCTCGCCAATGTAGTAATACGAATTGCCGGCTAGCTGGTCGCTGGGATAGGAGTGGATGACCTGAGCGAACTCGTTGGTGGCGAGCGGGTAGCGGGCGGCCATATAGTCCCGGAGTGCGGCGTTGTAGAGGTCGGCCACGGGGGCTGCGGCAGGTGCGGGTGCGGTTTGCACGGCTGGAGCGTTGGCGTAGGGGCCTTGCTGCGGGGGAAAGGGAATGTCGGGCGAGGGTTTGGCGCTATTGGCAAGGGGCTGGCCCTGGGGCTGAGAGATGCCAGACGGGACGTCAGACGGAGGAGCGCCGGGTGCAGCGCCGGGAACAGAGCCGGCCGGGGGCTGGAGGTTTTGCAGCGCGGCGTTGATGGATTGGAGCTGGCTCTGGACGGCTTGCAGGCCCTTCTCGAGGTTATTCAGGCGGGCTTTGACCTCGTCGACTGAGTCGTTGAGCGCCTGCGCCTGATTGGAGACCTGGTCGACCTTGCCGCTCGAGGCTTCCTGCTGGGTGGTGAGGCTCTTCTGCAGGTTTTCGATGAGCACGGACATCTTGTTGACGGAGTCGGCGTTCTGCTGGACGAGGTCCTTGAGGACGCCCATGCGCTCGTCATTGGACTGCTGCAGGCGGGAGACAGCATCCTGCAACTGCTGGACCTCGGTCTGGAGCTGGACCATGTCTTTGTTGACGGCGAAGGCCGGCTTAGCGGCCAGGGTGAGCGCGAGGATGGCGAAGGCAAATCCGGTGCGGGTGAGGGCGCGGCGGTCGATCATAAGGCGAGTACCTCAGTTTGAGTTGGGCGGCCGGGGACGAGAGGTGCATCCCCGGCGACCCAGTTAGCGGTCGAGCGAAAACTGAGCGCGACGATTCTGTTGCCAGCATTCCTCAGTGTCTTCGGTGCAGAACTGTTTCTCTTTGCCGTAGCTGACGACACGAATGCGATTGGCGGCGACGCCGGCGTTGACCAGTGCGGTCTTGGCGGCGTTGGCACGATTCTCGCCCAAGGCTAGATTGTATTCGGCGGAGCCGCGGTCGTCGCAGTAGCCGCCGATGACGATCTTGATGTCAGGGTGCGAGACCAGGTAAGACGCGGCCTTGGTGGCTGCCGCCTGACCTTCGGGGCGAAGGGCGTAACTGTCGTAGTCGAAGAAGATGTCCGCGACGTTCTGGTGGAAGGCTTCCTCGGAACCCATAGCGTTGCTCTCGCCCGCGACTTCAGCGGGAACGGTGGGGGCGACGGGAACGCGGACGGTGACGCGAACGTTGGCCTCGGTGGTGCCACCGTCACCCTTGGCGACGAGGTGGAAGTTGGTGGAGGTGGACGGCGAGACGGTCTGGGTGCCATTGATGTTGACGGGACCGATGCCGTCGATGGAGACGGTTGCGGCATTGGTGGTCCGCCAGTTGAGGACCACCGATTGACCCAGGTCGATGGCGAGCGGGTCGGCGGTTAGAGTAGCGGTGGGCGCGGGGGTGGGCGAGGTCTCGGTGGGGGCGGTGCTGGCGGGGTTCACCGGGGCGGTCTTCTTGCTGCACCCGGTGACGGCTGCCATCGCGAATACAAGTGTGAGAGCCGCACGAACCGACCGGGTGCGGAGGAAATGGGTCGGAAAGGATCGGGTTACTGTCATCGGTTTCTCCTGCATAGCAGAGGCTCTAGTCATCTTTCATGGTACTGAAAATCAATGGTTCCGACGGTGAGGTTCCTTGTGAGTAATCACGGTCGTGGATGCGGCGGCTATTTCCAGCTCCAGTTCGGCATGTCGGCGCCGGGGCCGGTGAGCGGGCGTTTCTGCGGGTTATTAGGATCCGCGAGGATGGTCCAGATGCGCGTGCGGCCTTCGGGGCCGTTGGCGTAGGCGATATGGCGGCCGTCGGGTGACCAGGTGGGAAAGTCGCAGCGGCCACTGTCGTGGGTCATCTGCCACCATTTCTTGGTGGCGATTTCCATGATGTAGATGTCCTGCCCACCGGGCGCGCCGGGGCCGTACTTGCGGTCCCAGGCGAAGGCGATGAACTGTCCGTTGGGCGACCAGGAAGGTGAGGACGCGTAACCGCCGTCGGTCATCTGCTGCACGCCGGAGCCATCGGTGTTCATGATGTAGAGCTGAGGCAGGCCAGTGCGTCCGCTGATGAAGGCGATCTGATCGCCGGTCTTGGGATTAAATGTGGGCGAGGTATCACCGTGGAAGTTGGTGACGCGATGGCCGAGATTGCCGTTGGAGTCGGTGATCCAGATGTTGAAGGAACCCTCGGGCGCGGCTGCATAGGCGAGCTTGTTGCCGTCGGGCGACCAGGCAGGGGATTCAGAACTGGTGGCGCCGCTGGGGAAATTGACGTAGCGGCCGAGCAGCAGCGAGTACATCTTGAGTTGGAAGCCGTACTTGCCGAGCGCGGCGAAGGCAAGACGGGAGTTGTCGGGCGAGACGCGCGGTGAATAGATGATGGTGCCGAGATGGGTGATGGCGTGCTGGTTGGCGCCGTCATAGTCCATCATCCAGATTTCCTTGACGTCTCTACTGAGGATTTTGACGTAGTAGATTTTGGTTTCGGCGATGCCGGGAATGCCTCCGCCGAGGCGCAGGATGATCTCATCGGCGAACTGGTGAGCGATCTGGCGGGCGGAGTCGTCGGTGGGGTCTTCGCTGTATTGCCTGGAGAAAACCTGCGGGTATTGGAGATTCTTGGCGTCGTATAGGTAGCCGCTGACGACCAACTTGCCGCTGGCGACGGCGATAGAACCGAAGGCAACAAAGGCAGCGCTGGCGGGCGCGTTGGCGTAGTTCTGGACCTGCATTTCGGCGGGTGAGCCGGGAGAACCAGACGGCATCAGGCTCTTGGAGATAATGTCGAAGATGCCGGCGGTGGCGAGGTCGGCGTAGAGAGTTGCGTCGAAGGTCTGTTTGCACGCGGTCGTCTGCGAATCGGCAGCGGTGGGCTTGAAGTCGGCGACTGCGATGCGAATGGAGGCATTGCCCTGGTTTGTCTGGGTTACCACGTTGTCCTGCGCGTACACGTGCTGGCTGAGGAAGGCCAGACTAGCGGCCAGTGCCAGGACCACGACTGTGAACGGAGAAGAGAGGAAAGGCAGGCGGGATGTGCGGGACGTACACTCCATGCTCTTGATGGTAGATGTTTGCGAAGGCTGTTTGGTTGTATTTGTGATCAATGGCGCGGGGGAGGATCAAAGTAGTATGTGACATTGATATGGGTACCGGAGTAGGCGTCGGGCAATGGGCCGAAGGTATCGATGTGCTGGACGGCGCTGAGCGCAGTCTGGTCGAGCGTACTGTCGCCGCTGCGCTGCGCGATCTGAATGTGGGTGAGCGAACCGTCGCGCTCCACCTGGAAGGTAATGCACGCGCGATGGCCGTAGGCCTGCGGATCGAGCATGCCGGTGTACCACTGCTGGGCGACCTTCTGGGTAATTTGCTGGACGTAGTAGGCAAAGCGGATGCCGAAGGCTGCGTCCTGGGTCTGAATGCTGCTGGTGCCGGCCTGCGTCGGAACGCTGGTGACGGGGAGGCTGGCGGGAGCTTCGCCGGCGGTGGCCTTGTTGAGCTCGGGCGCGGCGGGCTGCGGATGGAGCGGAGGCGGAGGCGTAGTTTTTTCGGCGGGCTTGGTGGGCTTGACCGGGATGGGGATGGCGTTAGGCTCAGGCACCGCGACCGTCTTGGGCGCTGGCGGGGCGGGCGCGGGTGAGGGGTTGTCGGTGGCGAGGACGTTTTCCTGATCGGTGAGCACCTTGGGCGGGAACGGAAGGGAATTGACCATGGTGGCCTGAATGGTGCTCGTACTGGGTGTGGTGCTGCCCCAGTTTTGCCCGGTGTGGAAGTACCAGGCGGAGCCGATGAAGAGCGCTGCGATCGCGCCATGCAGCAGAAATGAACCTGTAAGGCCACCGCCGAATGGGTCGTTCCGGATGGTGAGACCGCCTCGGGTTGTGATCTCGGTTGGCATGAAGGGCGAGGTGCGTACAGGCCGCGAGCTTGCCGGCCAGCTACTTTCCAGCGGTCTCGTCTGCGGGTTTGGATTCGAGCGGCTGGGTGACGATGCTGATGTTGGTAATGCCGGCCCGCTTGACTGCGTCCATTACGGACGCGAAAGCCTCGAACGGGACGCGCCCGTCCGCGCGGACGTAGATGACGCGCTTGGCGGGATCACTACTGTCGTCGCTGCGCAGTTGCGCGGTGAGATGGTCCAGGTTGATGGGTACGTCGGTTCCGCCGTTACGACCGTCGTCCTGCAGGAATACGTTCTGGTCCTTGTCGATAGTGACGACGGTGCGCGGCTGGGTGATCTGGTTGACTGCGCGCGTGTGCGGGACCTGGACGGCTATGCCCGATTGCAGCACTGGCGCGGTGAGCATGAAGATCAGCAGCAGCACCAGCACCACATCGACCAGTGGCGTGATATTGATGTCGGCCAGCGCGGTCTGAGTGCGGGTCTGGCCACCGTTACGGGTGGAGAAGGCCATCGCTAGAAGTTCCTCCGGCGCGGGACTGAAACTTCCTCGGGCGGTGGGGGTGCGGCGACCGGCGAGGCGAGCATGGCGGCGTTCTCGATGGCGTTGATCAATTCGCGGCCGAAGTCGTCCATGCGCGCGGCGAACTCGCGGAGCTGCCCGGTGAGTTGGTTGTATCCGACCAGCGCGGGGATAGCGACGGCGAGTCCGGCGGCGGTGGTGATGAGGGCGGCGGAGATGCCAGGGGCGACCGCGCGCAGGGTTGCTGTGCCGGTGGTGCCCAGGCCGTGGAAGGCGTCCATGATGCCCATGACGGTGCCGAAGAGGCCGACGAAGGTGGCCCCGTTGGCGATGGTGGCGAGCCAGGTCATGCGCGACTCCATGGAGGTGAGGGCTTCGGAGGAGGCGGTCTGCGCGGCGCGCTCGAGCGCGATGGGGTTGCGGGGCATGCCGCGGCCACCGGATTGGCGCTGGTACTCGTCGTTGATCTCAGTGAAGACGGCGACCAGCGGGCTGGGCTGGAACTGTTCGACGACGGCAGCGATCTCAGAGAGGCGGCCGGTCTTGCGGAAGGTGCGAAGGAAGCGCTGGCTCTGCTTGCGCGCGCTGGAGAACCGGCTCCACTTGGAGAGCATGATGGCCCAGGAGAAGACGCTGGCGAGCAACAGGATGATGAGGACAGCCTGGGCGACCGCGCCCGAGTTGCGGACCATCTCGATGAGTGCGGAGCCGGGCGAGCCGACCAGCACCGATGGGGCGAGCGGCGCGCCGGAGTCATCCTGGAAGAGGTAAAGCGCGAGGGCGAGTGGAGAGGCGAAAGCGGGCAGCATCATTACGACTTATTGTAAGGCGTTGTGCTCACCTGATTAGGCGAGGGAACCGTGGCTGGTACGGGCGATTGCGTGATTCGATTCGAAATTTGATATATGGGGACAGGTCGAGTATGACATTATCAAATAGTAAGACATGTATTGACATGTCCTAATTGCTAATGCTCTAATATCCAGAGCAAGCCTTCTTTGGAGGGGTGTTATGGCTTACGGAGACGGTAACGAGCAAATTCGGAAGCGGGCGTGGGAAAAATACATTGCGCCGCAGATTCAAAAGGGCGCATCGGCGATTGTGCTTCCGATCAGGCCGTTGATGAAAGAGATGGAGGCCGAGGGTTTCAAGACGAATCGGCCGCGCCAGTTTTGCACGGCTTTACAGAAGAGAGAGTTTCTGCGCGAAAAGAATCTTGTGCTGGACCGTGTCGATGGGCCGCCGTCCGGAACCAGCACAACCGTAGTCCTGCACTTCAGGTACGCAGGTGGTAGCGCAACCTCGGGGGTGGCGGGAGAATCTCCAGCGCAGCGGGCGTCGCGGCTTACTGAGAAATTGCGCGGGCTGATGAAGGACGAAATCGCCGCGCATGGTGGGGCGGAGGGGTTCATTCGTTGGGTTCGCTCGGATGAGGACGAGGACGTAGCATGAGCCGCATCTTCTGGGACACGATGATGTTCGTTTACCTGCTTGAGGGAAACAGGGAATTTGCCCCTCAGGTTAGGAAGACGCTCGCGCGATCGTACGAGAGAGGGGACTCGCTGGTGACCAGCTATCTTGCTCTTGGAGAGTTAATGGCTGGGGCGGCTGGAGATTCAAAGAAGACAGAGTGGCTTCGTGCCACGATCGAAGAGATGGGATTCTCGTTTCTGGCCTTCGACGGTAAATGTGCGGCGCCATTTGCGCGACTGCGGGCAGAGCTGAAGCTGAAGGCTCCGGATGCAATTCACCTTGCGTGTGCGGCGGCGGCGGGGACCGATCTGTTCCTGACCGGCGACAGGCAACTGCTGAGCCGCGGGCTGCACGTGCCGGGGATACAATTCATCGCGCATTTCGGGATGGGCGTGTTGTAAGGCTGTCTGGGATCGGTGGGTGGGCGCGGATGCGGACGGGTCTGGGAAATTTGCTTGATCCGGTGCAGGGTGTGGCCTAGATTGGTGGGGGTCGAGCGCAGCGCATGGAGGCGATGTGAACTTACTGAAGAACAGGGACGGGGTCAATCGGATGGCTGGCAGGGGTGGGCGGGGATTTGGGTTAGCACTGGTGATGGGTTGCGTACTGGCTGGGGCGGCTTTGGCGCAGGGACGGGGCGGCGGCGGGGGGCAGGGCGGTGGAGGCGGGTTCGGGCAGCCGGGAGGGCAGCAGGCCAGGCCGCAGGGCGGGATGCAGCCAGGAGCGCCGGCGCCGGTCGCTATTGCACCGCCGACAGGAGGGACTGCGGCAAATCCTTCCGGGCTACCGCGCGCGATGGGGGATGACACGCTTACCCAGGCCTTGCAGCGGATGTTGATTGCGACGATGGCAGTGAATGCGAGGAATGAAGCATTGACTCCCTTGCACCTGCGCTACGAGCTGAAGATGGTGGACTACAAGAATAAAGAGCACGCAGGCACCTACGAGACATGGATCAGCAAAGACGGGGTGCGCACCGCGATCCATACCGACGCTTACGACGACAGCGATCTGACTAAGGGTGGTAGTGTCTGGGCGATCGAGACAGGTCTGCGGCCTCTACGGATTATTGAGTTTGCCGAAGTCCACATGATGTATCGCAGTGTGCTGGCGACGGCCATGCGCGGAGATCAGAAGATGAAGCCGCGTACGGTGGATGGCGCCTCGGTGGTATGCGGGGGGCAGGACCAAACAGGTTCGATCTGCTTCGACCCGGCGACTGGGTACGTCTCGGTAATCATCAAGGATCAAGAGAAGGTTGCGTACGAGGACTGGAAGCAGGTTGGCCCACTGCATCTGGCTACCACTGTCCGCAAGAGCTTCGGGAAACACGAACTCTTTGAGGCGAAGCTGGTTGACGCGTCGGCTGAGGTATCGCCGGATGCGCTGGCGGTCCCGGCTGGAGCGATCCAGGAGCCTGCGGGCACGCGGATTGATGAGCAGCGTGGACTGGTGTTCCGCGTGGAAGCGCATCCACAGTTGCCTCCGTCGCAGATGAAGGCGCCGCAAAATCCCCCTCCGAGTGCCAGCGGCCAGGCGGTGGTGAAGGTTTGGGTGGATGCAAAGGGACAGGTGTCGAAGGCTGTGGTTGAGGATGCCGACGACAAGGAATCCGCAGATGCGGGCTATGGTCGGGCAACGTTGCTGGCCTATGTTCCGTACGTGCAGGATGGAAAACCTGCCGCCTTTGAGACTAGCTACTTCATGCGCTCGATGGGCGGCGGTGGAATGGGAATGCGAGGCGGAATGGGAGGAATGGGCGGCGGAATGGGTGGGGGCGAGGGTGGTGGCGAGGCTCCGGGAGCGTCGGGAAATCCGACCCCGCAGTAAACAGGAGTGTGGGCATGGAGACGCTGTTCGGGTTGCTCTACTGAAAGGGGAGTGACGACGGAGAGCATCTTGCACCAATCGGTTGTGCCGACGTGCTAGGCTTTCGGCATTGGGAGTGAGGCGAGAGCGAGCATGCTGCTGGAGTTGCGGGCGGAAAACTATGCGGTGATCGACCAGGCGGTCGCGGGCTTCGGGCCGGGGTTGAATCTGTTGACAGGCGAGACGGGTGCAGGCAAGTCGATATTGATCGATGCGCTGGCGCTGCTGCTGGGTGGGAAGGCTTCGAGCGATATTGTGCGGCATGGCGCGGAGAAGGCGGTGCTGGGGTGCGTGTTTGAATCGACGCCGGGAGCGGTGGCGATTCTGGATGCGAATGGCATCGATGTGGGGGCATTCAGCGACGACATTCTGCTAAGACGCGAGATTGCGGCGGGCGGCAAGGGGCGGGTGTTTGTGAACAACCAGCCGGCGACGGTGGCGGTGCTGCGGGAGCTGGCGCCGGAGCTTGGGCTGATCCATTCGCAGGGGGAGACGCTGGGGTCGTTCGACCAGGCGCAGCAGAGGACGCTGCTGGACCGGTTCGGCGGCATTTCGGTAAAGGCGGTTGCGGCGGCGTTTGCGGCATGGCGGGCGACGACGGAGCGGCTGGCGGAGCTGCAGGCGTCGGAGCAGGACCGGCTGCGGATGGCGGATTTATGGAGCTTCCAGGCGAAAGAGATTGCCGACGCGCAGATTCGAGCGGAGGATGAGGACGCGCAGTTGGAGACGGAGAAGCGCGTGCTGGCCAACGCGGAGAAGCTGTATACGGCGGCGATGAGCGCGCATGAACTGCTGTATGAGCAGGAGGGCGCGGCGGAGGCGACGCTGGGGCTGGCGCTGAAGCAGGTGGAGGAGCTGGCGCGGTACGAGCCGAAGTTCGCGGAGGCGGTGCAGCAGTTGGCTGCGGCCAAGGCGGCGGTAGAAGATGTGAGCGCCGAGGTGCGGGACTTCGCGGAGAAGACGCATGCGAGTCCGGAGCGTCTGGAGGAGATTGAGGACCGGCTGGCGGCCCTGGACAAGCTGAAGCGGAAGTATGGGGCGGGAACTGTGACCACGCTGGCTGAAGTGATTCGCTTCGGCGAGGAGGCGGCGCGGAAATTGGCGGAGGTGGAGAATCGCGACGTGCTGCTGGCGGAGTTGAAGGCGCAGGAGGCGAAAGACGCGGTGGCGTATCGGGCGGCGGCAAAGCAGTTGACGGCGGCGCGAACGGCAGCGGCGGGAAGGCTGGAGAAGCTGGCGGTGGCGGAGATCAACGACCTGGCGATGCAGGTGAAGTTCAGGGTGGAGGTGGTGTATGAGGAAGAGCAGGGAGCGTGGACAGCGCTGGGGTGGGACCGTATCCAGTATCGGATTGCTACCAATGCGGGTGAGCCGCTGAAACCGCTGGAAGAGATTGCGTCGGGCGGCGAGATGTCGCGGGTGATGCTGGCGCTGAAGGTGACGGTGGAGGAAAGCTTTGCGGCCGGGAGTGGGGGTGGGAAGAAAAAGGCGCAACTGCCGACGCCGCGAATGCTGGTGTTCGACGAGATCGACACTGGGATTGGGGGCCGGGCGGCGGAGGCGGTGGGGCGCAAGCTGAAGACGCTGGCGAAGCGGCAGCAGGTGGTGTGCATCACGCATCTGCCGCAGATTGCGGTGTTTGCGGACCAGCATTTTGTGATTGAAAAGACCGAGAAGGGTGGGCGGACGCGGACGACGATCCGGCGGATGGATGAAGACGAGCGGGCGCGCGAAGTGGCGCGGATGCTGAGCGGCGCAAAGCTGACGGAGACGAGTTTGGAGCACGCGCGGCAGTTGCTGAAGTCGAGCCGGTGAGTGGTGGCAAGAGCGCATTCCCTTTGGGAATGACGGCTGCGTACGGCAGGGGACGTCCGCGAGCGGCGGCATCCTTTGAGGGGGCGCGGGCATCCTTTGCAGATATCTGTGCCAGTGCTGCCACCAGCGAGTAGAATGTGGTCGCTTCGGGAACCAGGAGCTGAAGCATTGGTAGGAGGCTTCCATGCAGAACACACCGACAAAATGCGCTCATATGGCATGTAGTTGTATGGCCCCCGCGGGCAAGAAGTTCTGCTCGACCCACTGCGAGGATGCGAAGAGTATGACCACCCTGACTTGCCATTGCGGGCATCATGGCTGCGACGACAAGGCTTGAAGAATTGCGTAAGTTGACGGCGGCGGGTTCGGTGGCATTCGTCAGCAAGAGAATCCTGTCGATGAAAGCCCCCGCCGTCTGCTGGCGAACGCGCGAGACGCTTGAGGCAAGTTCTGTCGCGGATGTGCCGAACGGCACCTGGAGGGGTAACCCGGCGGGTGTTGTGGCCGGGCCAGACGCGGTATACTGGATAACGTGACGACTATCACTCTAGACTCGCCCAGAACTGGTCTGAATGACACCGCCGCTCCCACGAAACGCGTTCTGCTGCTGAAGCCGCGAGGCTTCTGTGCGGGCGTGGTGCGCGCTATCGACATTGTGCAGATTGCCTTGGAGACCTTTGGCGCTCCGATTTACGTGCGCAAGGAGATTGTTCATAACAGCTATGTTGTGACGGACTTAGCGAAGAAGGGCGCAATCTTCGTGAGTGAACTGGACGAGGTGCCGGAGGGGGCGCGGGTGATCTACTCGGCTCACGGCGTATCGCCGGCGGTGCGCGAGCGGGCCAAGGAGCGGCATCTGAAGGTGATCGACGCGACCTGTCCGTTGGTGACCAAGGTACATCTGGAGGCGATCAAGTTCTCCAAGCAGGGCTATTCACTGGTGCTGGTTGGACATCGCGACCACGAAGAGGTGGAGGGGACGCAAGGCGAGGCGCCCAGCGTAACCCAGGTGGTGTCGACGGTGAAAGAGGTTGAGGCGCTGGTGGTTCCGGACCCGAACAAGGTGGCGTATCTGACCCAGACCACGCTGTCTCTGGACGAGGCGGGGATAATGATCAATGCCTTGAAGAAGAAGTTTCCGAACATTGCTGGGCCGGCGGCGCAGGACATCTGCTATGCGACCGAGAATCGCCAGGTTGCGGTAAAGAACGTGGCGCACGGCGCCGACCTGGTGCTGGTCGTGGGATCGAAGAATAGTTCGAATTCGAACCGCTTGGTGGAGGTATCCAAGAACCTTGACACGAACTCTTATCTCATAGACTCGGCGGATGCGATCCGGCCGGAGTGGCTTGAGGGCGTGAACACGGTTGCTGTGACAGCGGGCGCGTCGGCGCCGGAGGTGCTGGTGCAGCATGTAGTTGATTATCTGCAGGACATGGGGTACGGATCGGTCGACGAAGTGGAAGTGATGCCGGAGAATGTACGGTTTGGGCTTCCACCGGAGATTGTTCAAGCGATTGCGTCAGCGCCTCCGACCCAGCAGTAGACCGCAATTCTAAGCGAGCCGGTTTTCAACAGAGCTCGCGAATTGCCAATCCAGATCGGCCCAGGCAGGATGCAGTCTGGCGATCGCAGAGAGTTTGAAGAATAGATGAGCACATTTCCACGGAATCCGAAGGCGGCGCCTGCGAAGACGGCGCAACCTCGCTATGGCCGTATGGATGTCGGCCTGGGCCAGGTCTCCGAGGGAATCGACCGGGCCACAAGGTGGCTGTTGGGGCAGCAGCATGCGGAGGGTTACTGGTGCGGGGAACTGGAAGCCGACTCGATGCTGGAGTCGGACTACATCTTCATGCATACGCTGCTGGGCACAGGCGATCGCGGCAAGATGGAGCGCGCGGTCAACGAGCTTCTGCGCCACCAGAATGAGGATGGAGGGTGGAGCATCTACCCCAATGGCCCGTCGAATATCTCGCTGGGCGTGAAGGCGTACCTGGCGCTGAAGCTGATGGGCTGGCCGGCGGAGCATCCGGTCCTGGTGAAGGCGCGGGAGTGGGTGCTTGCCCATGGCGGGGTGACGCAATGCAACACGTTCACCAAGATTTATCTGTGCGCGCTGGGCCAGTATGACTACGATGCCGTGCCTGCGGTGCCGCCGGAGATCATTACTTTTCCAAACTGGTTCTACTTCAACATCTATGAGATTTCGGCGTGGTCGCGGGCGATCCTGGTGCCGCTGTCGATCATCTACGCGAAGAAGCCGTTCAAGAAGATCCCGCCGGAGCAGGGGATTGACGAATTGTTCGTGGGTGGACGCGCGAATGCCGACCTGCATCTGAGGTGGGACCGCAAACACATGGTGAGCTGGCGGAACTTCTTCCTGCTGCTGGACCGGATCACGCACTGGTTCGAACGCATTCACATCCGGCCGCTGCGGACGATGGCTTTGAAGATGGCGGAAAAGTGGCTGTTGGAGCGGTTCGAGATGTCGGACGGGCTGGGGGCGATTTACCCGGCGATGCTGAATGCGATCGTTGCGTTGGCGTGCCTGGGCTATACGCAGGACGATCCGCAGTTCATCCGCGCGATGGACGAGTTTGAGAAGCTGGGCATAGACAATCCGCAGGGTGAGCCGGATTACCCGACGCCGACGTTCCGGATGCAGCCGTGCATGTCGCCGGTGTGGGATACGGCGCAGGCAGTTTACGTGCTGGGGGAGGCGGGAGTTGCGAAGAACGATCCGCGGCTGGTGAAGGCCGCGGACTGGCTGCTGTCGAAGGAAGTGCGGCACAAGGGCGACTGGGCGGAGAACGTGAAAAATGTGGCTCCGGGTGGCTGGTACTTTGAGTTTAACAACGAGTTTTATCCGGATGTGGATGATTCGGCGCAGGTTTTGTTGGCCCTGAATCTTGTGAGCAATCCGCGGGAGCGGTATCAGCATGAGGTGTCGCAGCGGGCGCTGGACTGGATTTTCGCGATGCAGTGCAAGAACGGCGGATGGGCGAGCTTCGATCGCGACAACACCAAGATGATCTTCCAGTACATTCCGTTTGCCGACCATAACGCGATGCTGGATCCGCCGACGGTGGACATTACCGGACGAATTCTGGAGATGCTGGCCAACTACGGCTTCACCCGGCGCGACAAGCGGGTCGAGCGGGCGGTGCAGTTTGTGCTGAAGGAGCAGGAGCCCGACGGGAGTTGGTTTGGGCGCTGGGGCGTCAATTATCTGTACGGGACGTTCCTGGTGCTGCGCGGCCTGGAGGCGATCGGGATGTGGAGTCATGAGCCGGCGATTGTGAATGCGGCGGAGTGGATTCGCATGGTGCAGAATGCGGACGGCGGATGGGGCGAGACCTGCGGCAGCTATGACGACCCCATGCAGCGCGGGATTGGGCCGAGCACGCCTTCGCAAACCGCGTGGGCGGTGCTGGGGCTGCTGGCGGCCGGCGATACGCGGTCGGATTCGGTGGCCAAGGGAATACGGTGGATGGTGTCCAGGCAGAAGGCGGATGGAAGCTGGGACGAGCCGGCAGAAGGACGCAATGGCGAGGCCGTGTATACGGGAACGGGATTCCCACGCGTGTTTTACCTGGCGTACCACCTATATCGGGACTACTTCCCGCTGCTGGCGTTGACGACTTACAAGCGAATGATGGAACGGGAAGCTGCTTGAGGGCAGTTGCTAGTTGCTGGTTGCTCGTTGGTGGGTTGGTGGTTAGAAGCAGCGGCGACTGAAAAGGAGATTTATACATGGCGGTGCCTGTCTCACAAGCCTGGACGGTATCAACTTACGTGCTGAAGCAGAAGCTGAAAGGGCGCAAGAAGTATCCCCTGGTGCTGATGCTGGAGCCGCTGTTTCGCTGCAACCTGGCGTGCGCCGGCTGCGGCAAGATCCAGTATCCTGCGCACATTCTGAAGGCGGAACTTACGCCGGAAGAGTGCTTCAAGGCGGCCGAGGAGTGCGGCACGCCGATGGTGGCGATTCCGGGCGGCGAGCCGCTGCTGCATCCTCAGATGCCGGAGATAGTGGCGGGGCTGGTGGCACGGAAGAAGTACGTTTACATGTGCACCAATGCGCTGCTGTTGAAGGAAAAGCTGCACCTGTTTACGCCGAGCAAGTACCTCTCGTTCTCGGTCCATGTGGATGGGCAGCGCGAGCACCATGATTTTTCAGTGTGCCGCGAGGGCGGGTACGACATTGCGATGGAGGGTGTGAAGGCTGCGGTGGCTGCGGGCTTCCGCGTGACTACGAATACGACGTTGTTCGACGGGGCAGATCCGAACAGCGTGCGCGCACACTTCGACGAACTGATGGAAGTGGGCGTCGAGAGCATGATGGTGTCGCCGGGCTACACTTACGACAAGGCGCCGGACCAGAAGCACTTCCTGGGGCGGGCGCGGTCGAAGAAACTGTTCCGGTCGATTTTGTCGAACCGCAAGAAGACCTGGCGGTTCAATGCGTCGCCGATGTTCATGGAGTTTCTGATGGGCAAGAAACATCTGACTTGCACGCCGTGGGGGATGCCGACGTTTTCGATCTTCGGCTGGCAGAAGCCCTGCTACCTGCTGCAGGATGGCTACGCCGATACGTTCCAGGAGTTGATGGAGACGGTGGAGTGGCAGAACTACGGGACCGAGTCGGGGAATCCCAAGTGCGCGAACTGCATGGTGCATTCGGGCTATGAAGCGAGCGGCGTGAACTACACGTTCGGGTCGATCAAGGGGCTGCTGGAGACGGCGAAGGCGATCTTCTTCGATACATATCCGGATGATGGCGCGATGAGGCTGCTGAACGAGTGGAAGCCTGCGCACGCGGCGCCGCTGGTACAGATTGCGGAGACGCCGGCGAATGAGACGAGCGGCGCGCTGCAAGAGATTTCAGGAGACTGACGATGTCGACGCAAACGCAGGAAGCGGCGAAGCTGGATCAGCTTGCGCATGTAAGTCCCGATGAGATTGAAGTAGCCGCGGGGCGCGATCGCGAGCAGCTTGAGGGCTGGGTGCCGGGGTTGGCGAGCGAAGCGGAAGTTCGCGAGGCGCTGGAGAAGGCGTTCGACTATCGCGGCGATATTACGATTACGCGCAAGGACGGCAGCAAGGTGGAGGGGTATCTCTACGACCGGCGCACCGGGAAGACGCTGGCGGATTCGGTGGTGCGGCTGATGCCGAGCAGTGGGGCGGGCAGGGTGAACATTGCCTACTCGGATATTGCGGCGGTGGCGTTTACAGGACGCGATACGGCGGCGGGCAAGAGCTTCGATGCGTGGGTGAAGAAGTACTGGGAGAAGAAGGCCGCCGGCGAGAAGAACATCCAGATCGAGCCGGAGAAGCTGGATTAGGCACTTCGTGCTGTTCTCGACGCTTCGCGTGAAGGCCCTGGAAAGTCAATGAAAGTCTTCCTTACAGGTTCTACCGGATTTGTGGGCAGCCACGTGGCGCGGGAGTACGTGGCTGCGGGGGCAGAGTTGCGCCTGCTGACGCGCGCGACCAGTAAGCTGGCGGCGATCGAGGGGCTGGCGGCGGAAGTGGTGGTCGGCGATCTTCGGCAGCCGGAGGCGCTGCGCACGGCGCTGCGCGGATGCGATGCGCTGGTGCATGTTGCTGCGGACTACCGGTTGTGGGTGCGCGATCCGAAGGAAATGTACGCAGCCAACGTGGATGGAACACGGGAGTTGCTGCGGATTGCGCGCGAAGAGGGCGTGGCGAAGGTTGTCTACACGTCGAGCGTCGCGACCATGGGCTTCAAGGCGGACGGGACGATTGTGGATGAGAGCACGCCGGTCGAGCTGGCGGACATGATTGGCGCATACAAGCGCTCGAAGTTCATGGCTGAGCAAGAGGCGATTGCGGCGACGAAGGCGGGACAGCATGTGATGATTCTGAATCCCACCACGCCGATTGGGCTGGGTGATGCGAAGCCGACGCCTACGGGACGGATCATTGTGGACTTTCTGAACCGCAAGTTTCCGGCGTATGTGGATACGGGGCTGAACCTGGTAGATGTGGGCGAGGTGGCGCGGATGCATGTGGCCGCGCTGGAGCGAGGGACACCAGGTGAGCGCTACATTCTTGGCGGAGAGAATTTGACGCTGAAACAGATTCTGGATCGCATGTCGGCGATTACGGGGCTGCCGTCGCCGACGCTGAAGGTGCCGCATGCGGTGGCGATGACGTTTGCGTTCTTTGATGAAACGATCATGGGGCGGTTGCTGGGCAAGGAGCCAAGGGCGACGGTGGAGGCAGTGCGCATGGGGCGCAAGGTGATGTTTGCGTCGTCGGCAAAGGCGGAACGCGAGCTGGGATTCCAGGTGCTGCCGGTGTATAACGCGATGCGGGCCGCGATTGAGTGGTTCGTTGCGCACGGCTACGCGCCGCCATTTGCGACGGAGGCGCGATGAAGCTATGTCCGGCGATGATTGCCGCGCTGCCGCGTGAGGTAAGCGCGCTGGTGAAGGGATGGGAGAAGCGCGAGCTTCCGGGCCACGTTGTTGTCTATACGAATGGCGAGGCCGTAGTTGCGTGCGCGGGGATGGGCACGGAGCGTGCGGTACTTGCGGCGCAGGCGGCGATGGAGACAATGCCGCTGACGGATTTGTTGTCGGTGGGGCTTGCCGGTGCGTGCGACCCCAGGCTGGAGGTGGGGGAGATTGTACGGGCGAGCGTCGTAATCGACGCACGGACCGGCGAGCGGTTCGAGAGTTCGCAGTTCAAGCAGGTGCTGTTGAGCACAGGTGCGATTGCCAGCGTGGGTGAGAAGGCAAGGCTGCGCGCCTCGTATAACGCCGATGCGGTGGATATGGAGGCGGCTGCGGTTGCGCGGTCCGCGCAGGCGCACGGCCTTAGCTTTCATTCGATCAAGGCGATCTCGGACGAGGCCGATTTTGAAGTGGAGGGGTTGGCGCGGTTTGCGACTGCGGAAGGGCAATTTCGTGAGACGGCGTTTGCACTGCATGCCGTGGTGCGGCCGGCAATGTGGGGCAGGGTGATTGCGCTTGGGCGGAACAGCAGCAAAGCGCTGGACGCGCTGACGGAGGCGCTTCAGACAGAGCTAGACTGGTACAGGAAACGAAACTGAGAGCGGAAGAGAAGAATGGCGAACGAGTTAGTCGAGCCGGGAGCGTCCGGGGTTAAGTCGGGCAGAGGGGCGCTGATTCGCAGTGCGCCAATCAGTGCTGCTTCGATCAGCGCGGAGAAGATCGGTTGCGAAAGAATCAGCACGGAGCGGATTGGCACGGACAGGATTAGTGCCGACAAGATCAGCGCAGAGAAGATCGGGGCGAAGCCGATTGTGACGCTGCCGACGATTCCGGCGACGATGCGGGCGGCAGTGTATCGCGGGATCAATGATGTGCGGGTGCAGACGCTCCCGGTGCCGGTGAATGCCGATGGAACGATTGGCGCGGGCGAGGTGCTGGTGCGCATCGATACCTGCGGGATCTGCGGAACGGACCTGAAAAAGATCCATTCGGGGTCACACTCAGCGCCGCGGATCTTTGGGCACGAGATGGCGGGAACTATTGCGCTGGTGGGCGAAGGGGTCGCGGGGTTTGCGGTGGGCGACCGCGTGATGGCGTATCACCACATTCCGTGCGGCAAGTGCTACTACTGCCGCAAGCAGACGTTTGCGCAGTGCGAGACGTACAAGAAGGTGGGATGCACGGCGGGATTTGCGCCGGCGGGCGGCGGGTTCGCAGAGTATATCCGGGTGATGGACTGGATCGTCGCGACTGGTGGGCTGGTGAAGATCCCCGACGACATTCCGTTTGAGCAGGCGTCGTTTATCGAGCCAGTGAATACGTGTTTCAAGGCGGTGAAACTGCTCGGCCTGCAGCCGGATGAGACGGTGCTGGTGATCGGTCAAGGGCCGATCGGGATTCTGCTAGCGGCGCTGGCGCGGCGGACAGGGGCGACGGTTCTGACCAGCGACCTGTACGCGGAGCGGCATGCGATTGCCGCGAAGTTCGGGCTGGACCGGCCGTTGGACGCGCGGGGCGATGTAGTGGCCGCGGCGAAGGCAGCAACGGAGGGGCGGGGCGCGGACGTTGCGCTGGTGGCGGTGGGTGCGGACGCGCTGATCCGGACGGCGATGGATGCGGTGAGGCCGGGCGGGCGGGTGATGCTGTTTGCATCGACGCAGCATGGCGAGGCGCCGTTCGACCCGGCGGCGGTGTGCATGGACGAGAAGACGTTGATGGGGTCGTACTCGGCGGCGGTGACGATCAACGACGAGGTGGCGCAGCTTGTGTTCGGGGGCTATCGCGATGGCAGCTTCGACCTGACGCGGCTGATCTCGCACCGGTTCCCGTTGGAGCAGGCGGTGCAGGCGATCGATCTGGCGTCGCATCCGCAGGCGGGATCGATGAAGATCGTGATCAAGCCGTAGCGGGGATTGGGTCGGTTGAGAAACGCATTGACTCGGGTACTGCGCCATGGAATGATTTCCGCGGACGTTTTTTGTCGCGGGAAGAGATCACGAAAGATAGATGAGATCATGAGAGCTATTGGTTTGCTGTGCGTCGCCGTGTGCCTGCTGGGTGTGGGCAGCGGCCTTCCTGGTGCCCTGGGTCAAGAAGTTGCTCCGAGTGCGGCTGCGGCGAAGCCAGCGGTTTACGTTGCTCCGGGGCGTCTGATCAAGCGGGTTGACCCTGCGTACCCGAGCGGTGCAAAGACGAAGTATGTTCAGGGAACGGTAGAGATGACGGCGACCATTGCGGCCGATGGGACCGTGAAAGACATCAAAGTGACCAGCGGGAACGTGCTGTTTACCAAGGCCGCTGCCGATGCGGTTGCGCAATGGAGATTCGAGCCGTACCGGGTAGAGGGCGTGGCGACGGACGTCAGCAGAACGATCGACGTGAATTTCGCGCTGGCTTCGGGTGTTCCCCAAATCTCCGGCGACGTGGTCGAGCCAAACGGGACCGCGCAGGGACCAAGTGCGGTTGGGAGGGCGCCATTGCCTCCGCCACCGGCGGGTGTGCTGAGGATTTCAGGCAGAGTGATGGCGACGATGCTGGATAAGAAGGTGGACCCGGTTTATCCCCCGGATTCGATTGCTGTGGACGCTCAGGGAGCTGTCGTTCTGCTGGCGACGATCAAGAAGTCGGGCGAGGTGAGCGATGTGCAGGTGTTGTCCGGCCCGCAACGGTTCCGCGACGCTGCCCTGGCTGCGGTGAAGCAGTGGCACTATCAGCCATACGTGATCGAGGGCCAGGCTGTGGACGTGCAAACCACGATCAAGCTGGAGTTTGCGCCCCCGGCACACTAAACGTAGTCAGCGTTCCAGTTTGAGTTGACGACCAGGGAAACACGGGCCGTTTTTTGTCCGATTTCCGCGGGCGCCGTACTATGCTTACGGCATGAGCGCAGCAGCGAGTTTACCGGCACGCATCCTATACACCGTGGTTGCGGTCCCGCTGGGGGGAGCGGCTGGGTTCTATTCCATCATGTTGCTGTTGCCGAGGTTGGTGGCCAGGTACCCTAATCTGAATACGGGCTTGAGCGGGCAGGAGATGTACAACCTGGCGGTTGGCGTGGGGGCGGGCTTGGCCTTTACGGTGGCGCTTTTTGCCCTGACTTTGCCCTGGATCCGACACAGAAAGCGCAGTGGCAGAGGGTGGCGAGTCGGGTTGTCGTGCGTGTTGGTGGTGGTTACGTCTGCGGGATTCGCGGCGGAGGTGCGCCGGCTGATTCCGGACCTTGTTTTCGCCGCGTGGCTTACGTACACCCTGGCGTATACGTTTGTGAGATATGGCGTGGTCGACGATGCGAAGCGGACATTTTCCTCCCGATATTACTGAGTTCGGTGGCATTCGTCGTGACATTTGACCTAAGGTATGCCGGTGGTTAGACTTCTTAGTCGGCGCATGATCCGCACCGTGCAGTGTTGAAAACCACCAAAGTGCCGAAGATGGCGCCACGGGCGGGAGCAGCGCCGAACAAGAGGAGCAAAGGGACCCATGCTAGATGCAAACCGGCTTTTTCCTGCTGAATCGACCGCGCGCGCCATTGCCGTGAAGCTGTACGAAACTGTTCGCGACCTGCCCATCATCTCGCCGCACGGCCACACCGATCCGCGCTGGTTTGCGGAGAACAAGCCGTTTCCAAATCCAGCGGCGCTGTTCATTCAGCCCGATCACTACATCTTCCGAATGCTTTACTCGCAGGGAGTGTCGCTGGAGTCGCTGGGAATCCCGCAGGTGGATGGAAAGGAGAATGCCGACCCGCGCGAGGTTTGGCGCATCTTTGCGAAGCACTACTACCTGTTCCGCGGCACGCCCACGCGGTTGTGGCTGGACTTTGCATTCGGCCAGTTGTTTGGTCTGACCGATCGCCTGTCCGCCGCAAACGCCGATGAATACTACGAGATCATCGCGAAGAAACTGCAGACGCCAGAGTTTCTTCCGCGGGCGCTGTTCGATCGCTTCAACATCGAAGTGCTCGCTACGACGGATGCGGCGGTGGATTCGCTCGAATTCCATAAGGCGATCCGGGAGTCGGGATGGAAGGGGAGGGTGCTGCCGACCTTCCGGCCGGATGCGGTGGTCGACGCGGAGTACATCGGTTTTCAGGACAATCTGAAGAAGCTGGGCGAGGTGTCGGGGGAGGACGTTTCGACGTGGAAGGGCTACCTGGCGGCGCTGCGCTCGCGGCGGGCGTTCTTCAAGAAGAATGGCGCAACCGCGACCGACCACGGTCACCTGACCGCGCTGACCGCGGATTTGCCGCTGGCAGAGGCGGAGCGACTGTATGGGCGCGTTTACTCAGGCAAGATGCAGGCGGGCGACGTGGAGTTGTTCCAGGCGCAGATGCTGACAGAGTTGGCCGGCATGAGTGTCGAGGATGGACTGACGATGCAACTCCACCCGGGATCGGTGCGCAACTACAACAGGGTGGTATACGACAAGTTCGGGCGCGACAAGGGTGCGGATATACCATCGCCGACCGAGTATGTGCGCGCGCTGCGGCCGCTGCTCTCGAAGTATGGCAACGAGGCGAACTTTACGCTAATCCTGTTTACACTGGACGAGACCGTGTTTACGCGGGAACTGGCTCCGCTGGCAGGACATTTTCCGTCAGTGAAGCTGGGGCCGCCGTGGTGGTTCCTCGACTCGCCGGAAGGGATGATGCGCTTCCGCGAGACGGCGACGGAGACAGCGGGGTTCTACAACACGGTCGGGTTCAATGACGACACACGCGCGTTTCTGTCGATTCCAGCGCGCCACGATGTGGCCCGGCGTGTGGATAGCGCGTTCCTGGCACGGCTGGTTGCGGAAGGCAGGCTGGATGAGGCGGAGGCATTTGAGGTGGTGAAGGACCTGGCCGTGAACCTGGTGCGCAAGGCGTACAGGCTGTAGCTGATTCGTTGCAATGGCCTAACATGGATCGGTGGGCCGATTCTCTTCACGGACGTCGTGGGATGTGGGTGAGAGCAGCTATGCGGCGGCGGTGCGCGAGGCGCGGGCGTCGGGAGGGCGGCTTTACGACCTGACGGTGTCAAACCCGACGCGGTGCGGATTTGCGTATGACGCAGAGGCGCTGGTGAAGCCGCTGGCTGACGCGCGGGCGCTGGTTTACGATCCTGATCCGCGCGGGATGGTGAGTGCGCGTGAAGCGGTTGCCGGGTACTACGCGAGGCACGGGGCTGAAGTTCCGGTGGATGATATGGTGCTGACCACGAGCACCAGCGAGAGCTACAGCTTTCTGTTCCGGCTGCTCTGCGATCCCGGGGACGAGGTGCTGGTAGCGCAGCCGAGTTACCCGCTGTTCGGCTTTCTGGCGGACCTCGACAACGTGCGGCTGCGGCCGTATCCGCTGTTTTACGACCATGGGTGGTCGATCGACTTTGCCGAGTTGGAGCGAGCGGTGACGCCGCGGACTCGGGCGATCGTCGTGGTGCATCCGAACAACCCCACAGGGCATTGGACCGGCGCGCGCGGACGGGAAGCGCTGGAGGCGCTGTGCGCGCGGCATGGGCTGGCGCTGATCGTGGATGAGGTGTTTCTGGACTACTCCCTGAACAACGGGCCGCTGCGGGAGCCGGCGGGGAGCTTTGCGTGCGGGACGCACCCGGTGCTGACGTTTGTGCTGAGCGGGCTGAGCAAGATTGCCGGCCTGCCGCAGATGAAGGCGGCGTGGATTGCCACGCTGGGGCCGAACGGGGCGAGGGCCGAGGCGCTGGGTCGGCTGGAGATTGTTGCGGACACGTTCCTCTCGATGAACGCGCCAGTTCAGTTGGCCATGCCGAGTTGGCTGGCCGGAGCGGGGAAGATGCAGAGGCAGATAGTGGAGCGGGCACGCGGAAATCTTGCCACGCTTCAGCGGATCGCGGAGGCTGCGCCAGGGCGGCTGCAGGTGCTAAACGTGGAAGCCGGCTGGAGCGCGGTGGTGGGGCTGCCGGGGTGCGTTGGGGAGGCGGATTGTGCGGAGAGACTGGTGCGCGAACGGGGAGTAGTGGTGCATCCGGGCGCGTTCTATGGGATGGCGGAGCGGAACCGGGTGGTGGTGAGTTTGATTGGTGCGGCGGGGGATTTCGAGGCAGGCATTCAACGTGCCACAGTTGAGCTTTCCACAGGTGGAAAAGTTCGAGAATTGGATGAACTCAAGTAATAAACAAAGTGACCAGTAAGATCGTCAGTTACATGAAGAAAGCTGTGTAAATAATTGGAAACATAGGCTATATTGGATTGACTAAACGAGAAATGGATTGGTCTCCCGCTCCTCGCCAATGGTGGTTTTGGGACCGTGGCCGGGAACAACTACAGTGGCGTCAGGGAGCGTGAGAAGCTTCTCGTGGATGGAGCGGATAAGCGTGGGGCCGTCGCCGCCGGGAAGGTCAGTGCGGCCGACGGAGCCGGCGAATAGGGTGTCGCCTGCGAGCAGCAGGTTTTGGGCGGGGAGATGCAGGCAGACGCTGCCCTGGGTGTGGCCGGGGGTAAAGAGGATGTCGCCGGCGAGGGCTGGCGGTCCGTTGCCAGCGGCTCCAATGGCGATGACGCGGCCCTCTTCCAGGGTGTCGTCGGGCGGGTGGACTTCGGGGGTGGGCATGCCCAGCCAGCCGGCCTGCATATCCATCATCTTGACCAGGGGAAGGTCGCGCGGGTTGTAGAGGATGGGCGCGCCGGTGAGTTTCTTGAGGCGGGCGGCGCCGGCGATGTGGTCGATGTGGGCGTGGGTGATGAGGATCTGCTTGACGGTGAGGTTGTGCTTCTGGAGGAGAGCCATGATGCGAGGGATGTCGTCGCCGGGGTCGACGACGATAGCCTCGCGGGAGGCTTCGTCACCGAGGATGGAGCAGTTGCATTGGAGCATGCCGACGGGGAGGATTTCGTGAATCATCGCGGGCCTGCGGGCGGGGTTGCGGCGTAGGAATCCGCGGCGGAGAAGTTTCCCTGGGACTCTAAGTGAGTTGGGCCCATGCGGCTACTTCTTTTGGGTGGTCTGCTGGCTTCCGGAGAGGACGGAGTGCTCGCCGTTGGTGCGCGCGAGCAGGACCGTGAGCGAGATGGAGATCACCATGAAGAGCACCGCGCCCCAGGTGGTGAGCTTGGTGAGCAGATTGGCCGCGCCACGCGGGCCGAACGCCGTCTGCGAGCCCTGGCCGCCGAATGCGCCGGCGAGGTCGGCGGACTTGCCCTGCTGCAGCAGTACGACGCCGATGAGGAACAGACAGACGATGACGTGAATGACGACGAGGAAGATGATCATCGGGATTGCTTTGAGACCTCGGAAAACTGAGATGCGGCGGTCTAGCGCGCCGGGCGCCGGAGATGTCCGGCGAAAGCCTGGATTGATTCGGAGGATGGGGCTTAAGCCGCTATGGCTTGCGGCGAAAAAGTCTCCTCACACAGTGTTTATTGTACCGTCTTTCCGAGCCGTCTGTCTTGGGGCGGCGTCCAAGGGTCGAGCCTGCAAGTTCCTCTGATCGAGCCGCACTACCTGTCGGTGCAGGAGTAGCACGGGTCGATAGAGGCCTGGATCAGAGGTGTATCGGCAAGCCGGGCCCCAGCCACCATCCAGCGGATGGCGGGCATGTTGGCGAAGGTGGGAGTGCGTACGTGGACTCTGCTGGGGTTTCTGGAGTTCTCCTTCCACGAGACGCTGTACATGACCTCGCCGCGGGGGGCCTCGACGCGGCTGACGGCGGTTCCGGCGGCGAAGACAAGTTTAGCGTCCTCTGCGTGAAACTCGCCGTGCGGCATTTTGGCAAGCGCCTGGCGGAGGATACGGCAGCTCTCAAGGATTTCGAGCGCACGCACCAGCAGGCGGGCGCGGACGTCGCCGGCGGTTTCGACCGGGACCTCGAATTCGAGTTCGGAGTAGGCCGCGTAAGGCGCGGCGCGGCGAAGGTCCTGAGGAACTCCTGAGGCCCGTGCGGTTGGCCCGACAACACCACAGGAGACGGCCTTCTCGCGGGTGAGGATGCCAATGCCGGCACAGCGCGAGCGCGCGGTAACGCTGGTCGTCAATATGGGGATGACGGTGCGGACGATCTCGCGTTCGAGCTGATCGATGACGGGGAGCAGGGCCAGCGGGTCCGGGATGTCGCGATTGACGCCGCCAATCCGGTTCATCGAGTAGTTGACGCGGTTTCCGGAGATTGCCTGGAGGATGTCCATGACTTTTTCGCGCAGGGCGAAGCAGGTCATGAACATGGTTTTGAAGCCCATAAGTTTGCAGGCGATGCCTGCCCACAGCACATGCGAGTGCAGGCGTTCCAGTTCCGCCATGACAACGCGGATGTAGAGGGCCCGTGGAGGCGGCTGGAGGCCGGTCAACTGCTCCATTGCCTGGCAAAGAGTAAGGGTGTGGATGTTGGAGCAGATGCCGCAAACGCGTTCCATGAGGGCGATGACCTGAACGTAGTTGCGGGTTTCGGCGAGATGCTCGATGCCGCGGAAGTTGAAACCGATATGCAGTTTGGCGTCGACCACGGTCTCGCCTTCGCAGATCATATCCAGCTTGTAAGGCTCTTCCAGCGCCGGGTGGAACGGGCCCATGGGAATCTTGTAGCTCATCGGACGGCCTCCTCGCGCAGGTTCACGCCGAGTTTGTCTCCTGGGCGCAAAAGCAGCGGCTCGTAGTCGCGGCCGAGGAAGTCTACGGCGAAGCCCTCGTGGACCTCGCGTTCGATCCAGTCGGCGGCCTCGCAGAGGTCGTAGATGCTTTCGATGGAATTGCCGGACAGGCGATAGGCGAAGCCCAGCATCTGGCCGTCGAGGTCCCAGTGATACTCCAGGCGAAAGCCTTCGCCGGCCGGCAACTGATAGGCGGTGATGGTGACGAAGCGGGCGTTCAGGGCATTCATTGCCTTGGCGAGGTTGCGCACATTCAACGGGCAGGGGTCGAGCCAGTAGACGCCACCCTTCTCGACCCAGGGCTCGGCGGTTCCGAGTTTCGCCAGTATGCTATCGAGCACGGTCATTTCTGCGCCTCCTTGATCGGGGCAGGTGGTTGGCCGCCGGCATCCGGCGCGGCCGGCTTGGGAGCAGGCGGTTTGCGCGCGATGGTGTAGGAATTCTTCAGCGCTCCGATGGACAGATACACGGGCGGACATGCAGGATCCTGGCTGAGCGCGTGGGTCTTGCAGCCTTCGATGCAGCGGCCGCAGAAGGTGCACTGGCCGGGGTCGTAGCTCCAGTTGAATTCGGTCTTGCCGGCAGTAAAGGTGATGGCGCGCGCGGTGCAGCGAAACCGGCACATCGCGCATCCGGTGCAGAGAGCAGGATCCATTTGCACCAATCCCCGGTAACCGCTGGTGAGGGGAGGCCGCGCAGGAAACCGAAGAGTTGCGGCACCGCGCCGTACGTTCTTCCACATCATGGTGAGAATGTTCATGAACGGAGCCTCATGAAGAGCGCGGAGGAGATGAGCACAACCGCAAAGACAAGGGTGCACTGCCAATAGAAGCGCACGGTGGTATCGATGGCCAGGCGCGCCGTGGCGGCGGCGAGCACGGATAGCAGCAGCACAATTCCGAACGAGAGCGCGATAAAGATGGAGGTGCCGAGCCACCAGAGAGTGATGTGAGGAACCGCCAGCGTGGCCACCAACCCGACGGTGGCAACCCACTCAAGCCCGTGGGACAGCTCCCACATCGCCAGTTCGGGGCCGGCGTACTCGGTTAGAGGGCCAGAGTAGATTTCCTGCTCCGCGTTAGGCAGCGAGAAGGGATTGATATGCAGCTTGGCGGGTATACAGATCAGGATCGCCAGTAATGCCAGGTAGCGCATGGGCGAGGCGGGAAGTTGGGCCAGAGCTTCGAGACGGAACGTGTGTTGCGAGGCGGCGATGGATACGATGGCCAGAAGAAAAACGATGTTGTAAGAGACGGTCAAGACGGCTTCGCGCGCGGAGCCGATCTCACCGAAGAGCGAGCGCGAAGAGAACCCTGCCGCGATGATGCAGATGGAAGGGAGTTCCAGGAGGGCGAGCAGCAAGATCAGGTCGCCGGCGAAGCCACCGGAGGAGGGAAGCACGGGAAGCAACCCGACCGCACCGGCCGCGGCTGATACGGCGAGCAGCGGCCAGGCCCGCATCAGAAGGCCGTCAATACCGCTGCGGCGGGGAGTTGTTTTGCCCAGCAACTTGATGAAGTCGAAGAACGGCTGCATGAACGGGGGACCGATGCGCTGTTGCATCATGGCAACCGCTTTGCGCTCGACCCAGAGGAAGAACCAGGCGGCGGGCACGGCGAATAGAAGTCCGGGGAAGATGAGTAAGCGCGCCAGAGAAGTGGTCAGATTCATGGCTGCTTCTCCTCGTCTGCAAGAGGATGGTTGCCTCGCTCTGCAAGGATCTCAGCGGCCTTGGCCACACCCTGCAAAATGGCGTCAGGACGCGGCGGGCAGCCGGGCACGAACACGTCGACCGGGATATGCCGGTTGAGCGGCCCAACGAGCACGCGACTGTCGATGAAGACGTTGGTGGTTGCCGGACAGGAGCCGATGGCTACCACGGCCTTGGGGCCGCACACCTGGCCGTAGACAGTTCGAACCGCCTGTGCGGCGGTGCGTGTGACCGGGCCGGTGATGCACAGAATGTCGGCGTGCCGCGGACTACCTTCCAGGCGGACGCCCAACTGCTCGGCGTCGTAACGAGGCGTTAGGCTGGCTATCAATTCGATATCGCAGCCGTTGCAACTGCCGGTGTTCATGTGAAAGAGCCAAGGGCTGTGGCGCCGGCTGTAGCACATCAATCGATTCCAGAGATTCATGGTCTACCCCCAGCCAACAGGTGCAATGTTTGCGGCCAAAGCCCGGCAACCAGCAACAACACCACCAGCGAGAGGATGGTGATTTGCAATAGAAGCGGCTCGCTCGCCAGCGAATTAGAGATTTGATAATCGGAGGCCGGCGAGTCCGCGAGCGGGGGGTCCGGGCTGCGGGCAGGCCCCCACCATATCCGCGTCAAGGCCAATACATACGCGATGAGCGCAAATGCGGAGGAGACGACAAACGCCGCCAGGAGTAGAGGCTTGATCTGCAAAGCAGTCTCGTAGAGCCTCCAGCGACCGATGTAACCCAAGGTTGGCGGCACACCGAGCATAGCCAGCATTCCAAAGATGAAGCCGAAGGTGCTGACCGGGTAACGGCCCGCCAGGCCAGTGTGGTTGCCGTCCAATACGCCTCCGGCCTCCGGGCCGCTGAGACAAACGAATAGGAGAGCCTTGGCCAAAGCATGCGTGGTGGCCGCAACCAGCGCGCCGGAGATACCCAGGGTGTTGGCGGAGGCCAGCCCAAGCAGCAGGAAGCCGATGTCCTCGACCGTGGACAGGACCAGCAGGCGCTTGAGGCTGCGCTGCGAGAGCATGAGAAAAGAGGCGATCAGCGACGTGGAGACGGCAATAGCCAGCCACAGCCCCAGGGGAGTAAACAGAGCTGGCGAACCCTGTGCGACAACATACAATTCGCCAAACGCAGCTATGTCGACCACGGCAACGATGAGTCCGAGGACGAGGGCAGGCAACTCGTCCGCCAGACGGAGCAGCCAGAAGAAGAGCGGGACTGCGGCGAGCTTGACGCAGGCGCTGGTGATGAAGAGGGCCCGCGCCCATTGGAAGTCGCCACGGTCCAGTAATAGGTCGCTTGCGACCAGAGACAGCGCAGAGATTGCTACCGCCGCGACGTAAGCCAGCTTTGCGGAATTCGTGCGTGCGCTCTTCCACACCAGGGGGATGGTCAGCAGAGCGGCGAGTTCCAGGAGGCCAAGCCGAAGCCATGGATCGGCCATGGCCAAGCCGGCGACGGCGGGCACCCCGGCTAGAATCATCCACGGAGCCAGGCGGCGCGATGCGGAACTCGCAAGAGCAACCAGGATCAACGCACCTGCCGCCACGGCGCATGCGGCAATCAGCAGCGGGGGGACCAGGGGCAATGGATGAGTTCCAATGACTGCAGTCCCGGGCGCCAACCAATAGACGCCAAGCAACAGCGCAGCCGCCAACGCGACGACTAGAACCGCGGCGCGACGTTCCATCCACGCAACCGCGGCCCCAAGTGCCCGCGAAGTTGCCTGCAAGGCCTGCCAGACGGCGAGATAGACGCGATCCACGTTGGACCAGCGGAAGAATGTCTGCCAGTTCTGCGCAAATATCTGGGAGAAGTCGCTGGCGGTGAGCCTGGCGTGGTCGGTCAGCGGTTCTCCGCCGGTGAAGACTCCACCTCCCGCGCCAGCCAGTGCGCCGGTCGCAATGGTGACGGGGCGTGCGACGTAGGCGATGGCATAGATTGCGCCGCCCAGCACCAGCGAGACGACAGCCAGGACCAGGCCGCCGGTGGTCGAGAAGCTTCCCGCGCCCGCAAACAGCCCAAACCACGTGACCTGCACGCCGGCGCCCAGTCCAAGTGCGCCAAGGACCGGATTGAGGAGGTAGTTCACGGCTAACTGCGGCGCGACACCCAGAACGATGCTGCCAGCGGCCATCAGTCCCATTGCCCACTGCATGGATAGGGGGGCCTCGTGGGCGTCGCGAGTCTTTTCCGTCAATGGGCCGAGGAACACAGAACTGGTGGCCCTGGCGCACAGGAACACGGTGCCCAAGCTAACTACCCAGGCCACCATGGCGGGAACGACCCACCCCGCCTGCAAGGCCGCTGCATAGAGCATCCACTTACTGACAAAGCCGCTCATCAGCGGAATGCCCGCCATGCTGCCTACACCGATAAGCCACGACTGCGTGGTACGCGGCATACGCTGCGCCAGGCCACCCAGCTCATTCATGTCGCGCGTCCCCGCGGCGTGCTGCACGGCGCCGGCATTCAGGAACAGGCCGCCTTTGAAGAACCCATGATTAAAGCAGTGAAGCAGGGCCGCGGTAATGGCGAGCGGCGTGCCGATGCCCAGGCCCAGCATCATGTAACCGATCTGGCTGACGGTGGAGAAGGCCAACATCCGCTTCAAGTCGGTTTGCACCATGGCGTACATCACGCCTACGGCCATGGTGATGGTGCCCACCCAGATAAGAACTGTTCCCCACATAGCCGGCCAGGCGCCAAAGCTGTGCATGCGTGCGGCGAGATAGACGCCGGCGGTGACGTAGCAGGCCGCGTGCAGCAGGGAACTGACTGGGGAAGGCGCCGCCATGGCTTCGGGAATCCAGGTATGCAGCGGCACCTGCACCGACTTGGCGATGAGCGCGGCCAGCACCAGCAGAAATAAGCCGCCGGTGAAGCTGTGGGCCACCTTCGGATCGGTCCAAAGCGCGCTCCCAGTGCGGTAATAGATGGTCAGGATGGCAGCCAGCAAACCGTATCCTGCCAGGTGGGTCATCAGCAGCACCTTGCGCGCGCCCATCACCGCTTCGCGGTTGGTATACCAGAAGCCCACCAGGCTGAACGAACAGAGGCCGATCACCTCCCAGCAGAGATAGAAGAGGAACAGGTTGGCACTGTAAACCAGCGAGATAAAGCCGCCGATAAAGAGCAGCATGGTGCAGTAGAAGCGAGTCGCGGCGCGATCGTGCGCCATGTAGGCGACGGAGTACAGGAGCACAAAGGCTCCCAGACCTGCTCCCATCAATGCGAAGAGCACACTCAGCGCATCCACATGGAGGACCAGGGAAAGCGGCCCGTCCCAGCGCAGCAGATTCAGGTCAATCGCCCGGCCTGCCTGGACCAAGGGCACGGTGCCGGCAACGGCGAGCAACGCCGGCAGCGCCGAGAGTACAGCGACAATGCCTTTCGCACGCGCAGAACACAGGCGCGCGATGAGGATTTGCAACGCTGCGCCGAGCAGAAGCGAGCCAGGCGCGACCAGAAGGAGCGTCGCATCGTTTATCGTCGGCATTATTCCCTCCGCCGTCTTGCCGAGCCACCGGCTTCAGCCGGATGGCACTATTTGCGGGCGCTATGCGTGTTGGGTTGCGGGAAGCGCCCGGCTACGGCCATATCTGCCGGAGGGGCGCTGGCAGCCTGAGCTGCCGTGATTCAAACTGTTTCTGCCACGCGCCGCAGCGGTATGCCGAATCCGGAACGAAAGATACCACCCAGCTATTAACATTGCCTGTGATAAGCATCACGATTGATTGAGCTGCGTTGGCCTGAATCGGATGCTTATCGTCACATGGAAGCAGTTCTGCGAGGGAATCTCGCCCCTGTGCGCGAGGGTCGCGCACGACATGCATGCGAGGCTCGCGGGAGGTATTTACAAGAAGGGTTCCGGCCGCCAAGGAAAGAGCCAACCGGCTGGCTTAGGCGACTTGGCCCGATGGCTTCTCGCCCTTCAGAACCTGATCGACCGTCTGAATGTCGACTAATCCGCTGCATCCGTAGATTGCCGGAAGCACCCGGCCCGGAGGGTAAGTCCGCCGGAGCTCAGCGACCCTTTCCGTGCCGGCGCGGTAGGACGGAAGATACATTCGGCCCATCAGCGGATGCCGTCCCCAGGCGCCGGACAGCTTATCGGCGCGTTCTTCGGTGACCAGGAAATCGCGGCGCAGTGTGGCCTGCACCTCGGGCTGCGGTCTGCCTTCGCCCCAGGTCAAATACGACGACTGGTTCTTCGCGTCATCCTGCAACAGGGCCAGCAACACACCGATTTGCAAGTCTTCGTCCGGCAACTGGTCGACTTCGGTGACACCATGTGCGATCAGAATCGCGTTGTTGGCGATTCCCTCAAACAGAGTGGCGGCGCGCGTGTTCATGGTGAGGACGGTAGCCTCGAAACCCGTTTTTCCGCGGACATACAAGTCTTGCAGGTAGGCAAAGGTGGTGACGTGTCCTGGCACCACCTCGTGACTTACGAGTTGCTCAAACTCCGGATAGGAGATCTGCAACGAAGCGTTGATCTCGTAGGCCGCTTCGTATTGCGGAGTGCCGTCTGCGTTGCGCGCCCGGCCGATATAGTTCATCGAACCGGAAAACCAGGCGTCCTTGATGGGCAGGAAGTCGATGTTCGCCCGAGGCACTCGCGCAAGCTCCTGGGGAAGGTACGGCAGCAGGTTCTTTGCGCTGAGGTTGTCAAAATGCGCGATCACGGCGGCGCCCAGTGCGCGCACCGATGCCATTGGGCTGACACGTTCCCGGCGCCATGCGTCGACCGCCTCCAATAGCCCGCCCGAGTATCCGGCCCGGCCCAGCAATTCCGCAACGCGTTCGTGCTTTCGCTCCGGCCGGGAGGGCTCAGGCGGCTTGGCCGTCGACGCTTCGACCGAGCGAGCGTAGGGCACCGGATCACCCTTGCCGAGAAGCTCCATGGCCAGGTCCCACATAGTCTCCAGCGAAATTGCCATTCCTGCAAGGTAGGCTCCGCGCAGCCCCCCGATCTTGCCTGCTTCCTGGCGAATTCCAGCGATGGCCTGAGGGATGTTTACCTGGCGCAGGTACTCCTCCACTGCGTCGCGATCGACGCTCTTGCCGCAGACGCCGCCGGATTGCCGCAAACGCGCTGCCGCCGGATGCGTGTAAACCGCCGGCATTGGCTCATCGGAGAACCAGGAGTCGGCAATGAACCGCCCCGTGCCCGATGGGCACAGAACATCACCGCCCCAAAGTGTGTCGATGCCGAGCACGGCGTCGGCAACGTGCTTTCCTGCTTGGTCCATCAGGTCACCTTTTCCTTCCTCAAAGAACCGAACCAGACGTACAGACAGAGGCCAACAAACAGCAGCGCGGAAACGGATTGAGAGATGGGATCGTTAGCATAAAACGGTGTCCTGATCAGGTCCTCGCGATACCCTGGGAACAGCCGCATGGCCGCGCCGAAGACGCCTCCGAGCGCGCCGCCTGCCATCAGTCCCGAAGCAATGATTACACCGCGTTCACGGATCCCCTTGCCGTGCGCGCCTCCGGCTTTTTCGGAACGCTTATTCAGAAAGTGCGATAGGAACCCTCCCACCAGAGCAGGAGTGTTCAGTTCCAGCGGCAGATACATCCCCAAGGCGAAGATGAGAGAAGGCTGGCCGAGCATCTCGAGAACCAGTGTGACCATCGCTCCCACACCGAACAGAACATAGGCAACCGGCTGGTGGCTCATGAACCCCTCCACCAGGGCCTTCATGATGGAGGCCTGCGGTGATGCCAGAACCGGCCGCGGGTCTCCTGCGATCGCTTCTCCGAATTGAAACGTATGGGCCAACATGACGATGGTCAGCCCGGCGGCGGCGGCCGCTGCGAGGACGCCCAGGAACTTGACCTTTTCCTGCGCCGCTGGAGTGGAACCGAGCCAATAGCCGGTCTTCAGGTCGGTAATGAATTGCCCGGAGATGGAAAGCGCCGTACAGACCATCCCCGCGATCGCCATTACGAAGAACATCCCAGTGGTTCCGGAGAGACCGAAGCGCAACAACACGGTCGAAGAGATGATGATGGTCAGCATGGTCATCCCCGAAACCGGATTGCGGGCCGTTGTCGCAATGGCGTTGGCTGCCACCGAAGTAAAGAAGAACGAGAACAGCAAGGTCAACCCCAGGCCAACGGCGACTACCGTCCAGGAAACGCGGAAGCCTCCAAAGAAGGCGGCCACGCCGATGGCGCCCAGCACCACGCCGAGAAGAACAAGATTGATCGGCAGATCGCGGTCGGTACGCTCGGTCTGCGCAGCTTCGCCATGGCGAAAGGTGCGCAAGGCGATCGCAAACGATCCGGCAACAATCCGCATCGACTTGATGATGCCGATGATGCCGGCGGTGGCGATGGCCCCCACGCCGATAAAGCGCACATAGTTGCGATAGATATCCACGGCGCTCATCTTCGAAATGGGGATCGCGGCGGGGTACACAGAGGCGTCCATGTGGCTGCCAATGAACCAGATCAACGGGACCAGAACGAAGTTGGAGAGAACGCCGCCGGCGCAGAGGATCATTGAGCTGCGCAGGCCCATCACATAGCCCAGCCCCAGGATGAAGCTGATGGCGTCGAATCGGAATACCATCCGGGCCCGATCGGCAAGAGAGTGCATTACGGGAACGAACTGAAAGTCCACGTACTCTTTCCAGACTTGAAATGTAGTGACGAAAAGGTCGTAAACGGCCGCGAGAGCGGTTGCCTGCAGCAGCAGTTTGGCTTGCGAACCGCCTTTCTCTCCGGTAACCAGCACTTCGGTGATAGCTGTCGCTTCGGGATACGGCAGCATGCCGTGCATCTCACGCACGAAGTACCGCCGCAGGGGAATCAGAAAGAGAACACCGAGACAGCCGCCTGCCAGGCAGATGAAGATGGTCTGTACCGGGTGAGGATCGAGGTGAAGAATGTACAGTGCGGGGAGTGTAAAAATAGCGCCGGCGACCACGCCGCCGGCTGCGCCGCCGATTCCCGTGATGATGACATTTTCAAGCAGGCTCGACCGGCGCTTGTAAATGCGGGCCAGGCCGATGGTAAGGATGGAGATGGGGATTGCGGCCTCCATCACCTGGCCGACCTTCAGTCCCGAGTATGCCGAAGCGACCGTGAAAATCGCGCAGAAGGCAACGCCCCAGAGGACCGAGCGCGGCGTAAGCTCCGGCGCCTTCGCCTCTGCGGGCACGATGGGCTGGTAGGATTCCCCAGGCTTCAGCGGCTGGTAGGCATTTTCAGGAAGAGACTTCGTTTCGATTTCGGGCATCGATGGATGATACCCCTATCGATGCATAAGGTCGCGGGCAAAACAAAAGCCAACCTTTTCGAGTTGGCCGGGTACGAATACTGGGTTTTCAAGTTGGTGCGGAGGAGGGGACTTGAACCCCTATGCCTTGCGGCGCTAGCACCTCAAGCTAGTGCGTCTGCCAATTTCGCCACCTCCGCAAGGAGCCTGGCACACGCGCAAAGTGCGACAGGAGCGAGCTTGAATACGAGGGTTAGTATAGCATTCCTGGTCACGCCGGCGGTCCGTTGTCGCGTTGGGCTGAGCGTTGCATCGGGGGGACCGGTACCCTACACTGAACACTGTCCCGGGAAACAACGGGCGGTTAGCTCAGTTGGTTAGAGCGCCTCGCTTACACCGAGGATGTCGGGGGTTCGAGTCCCTCACTGCCCACCACATTCCATACAGAATCGTTGACGACTGTTGACGGCATCGCTTGCGTCAGGGCTAGCGACGTCTGTGCGCTATGGAGCCGGGGCTCCCATCTTATCTGCGGCTGTTGCCATGTTTGTTGTCCTCATGGACAATCAGACGTTGCTCTGCGCGAATCCAGCGTGGCATTGAAGGGGCGAGGGGGACTCGTGGATATCAATAGGCGCAAATTTGTGGCGTTGTCGGCGACGGTGGCGGCTGCGGCATCCTTGCCTGGCGAGTTATTTGCGGCGGAGACGCAAGGCGGAACTGCGGTGCCGTGGCACCAGAAGATTCGACGCGTTGGACAGCTCAATATCACCGAGCATGACCCTGCGGTGCTGAACGTCGAAGAGTGGGGCGACTACTGGGCCAGCCTGAAGTGCGATGTGGTTTTCGCTTCGGTGACGGGCATTATTGCGTACTATCCGACCGAGGTGCCGTTCCACCGGCGCAGCCAGTACCTGAACGGCCGCGACCTGACGGGCGAGTTGGTGGCGGCAGCGAAGAAGCGGAATATGCGGGTGATCGCGCGGTTCAGCCCGGACCTGAACTGGGGCGATGCGCTGGAGGCGCATCCGGAGTGGTTCAAGCGCGACCGGCAGGGCAAAGCGATTCCGCACAGCGAAGACGATCGCCTGTACGAGACTTGCACCTTCACCAGCTATATGACGGAACACATGCCGGCGCTTATGCGCGAGGTCAACCGCCGGTATGCAGTCGATGGATTCTTTACCAATGCGTGGCCGCCGATTGGCCGGGCGCCGGAGTGCTACTGCGAGGCGTGCAAGGACCTGCCGCACTACGACACGCCCGCGTATTGGCAGAAGTTCACCCAGCGCGTGGTCTATCTGTGGAAGATGTGGGACGCGATTGCAAAGGAGAAGGGGCCGGACAACTTGTTCTTCGGGAACATGGGCGGGGCGATTCAGGGCGGGCCGAATATGAAGGCACTGACCGGCGTCGCCGAGTGGTACAACTGCGACAACCAGGGGCGCGGAGGGTTGGAAGAAGCGATCTGGGGATGCACGCTACAGGGGCGGGTGTGCAACGCGATTCTGGATGGGCACACCGCGACCAATGTGACGGCATCGTACTCGACCGGCATTCCGCGCTGGCGGAATATTCATAAATCAACCGACGAAGCTCAGATGTGGCTGGATGAGACGGTGGGCAGCGGCATGGTGCCGTGGTACCACTTCATCGGCGGCGAAGAGGGGCTAGGCGCCGACCGGCGCTGGCAGCAGCCGGGACGCGACTACTACAACTGGCTGGCGAAGCACGATCAGCACTTCGTCAACAAGGCGACGGTAGCCGACATCGCGGTGGTGATGGGGCAGAGTACACAGCGCTTCTACCGGCATGCCGATCTGGGCGACCCGATGATGCACATCCATGGCATCTACATGGCGCTGCTTGAGGGCCGCTTCCTGTTCGACTTCCTGCATGAGCAGGACCTGACCGCGGAAAGGCTGAAGAAGTACAAGACGGTGATCCTGCCGAACATTGCGTTATTGAGCGATGCAGAGTGTGCCGCGCTGAAAAATTTCTCCGACGGTGGTGGGTCGATCATGGCGTCGTTTGAGACCAGCCTGTACGACGAGAACAATGAGCGCCGCAAGGATTTTGGCATTGCGGATATCTTCGGCATTCATGTGGCGGGCGAGCGGCGGACGCGGGTTGGCAATGCATTTATGGGGCGGATTGAGCGCAGGCATCCGATTCTGGATGGCTTCGACAACACCGACTGGCTGCCGGGCGCGCAGTGGCTGCAGCCGACCGCGCCGGTCGAGAATCCGGTGATGACGGTGATCCCGCCGTATGTGAATTACCCGCCGGAGCTGGCCTATCCGCCTCCGCCGCAGAGGACGGACATGCCGGACCTGGTGGCTAAGGAGAACGGGCAGAGCCGGCTGGTCTACTTTGCCGGCGACATCGAGCGGACCATGTGGCAGTCTGGCAACACGGACCTAAGTATGCTGCTGCAGAATGCTGTGCGCTGGGTGTCGAAGGGCGAGTCGCCGGTAAAGATTGCGGGGAAGGGGTTCGTGGAGACGTTTGCGTGGGAGACGCAGGCTGGTTATGCGGTGCATGTCCTGAATTACACCAATCCGGGCGCGTTCAAGGGGTGGATCCGCGAGTACTACCCGATCGGCGAGCAGCATGTGTCGATGGCAATACCCGCGGGGCGCAGGGTTTCGCGCGTGGAGTTGCTAAGGGCAGGGAAGGACGCCCCGTTCAAGTTGGCGAATGGGCGGATAGAGTTCACGATACCCAGCGTTGACGATTACGAGGTGGCTGCGCTTTACGCGAAGTGATTGCGCGGCTAGATGCCGAACGGCCAGACTTCCTGCACCGTTCTTGAGAGAATCTGCGCGTGGTCTTCGGGTGACAGGAAATCGAGGTGGTCGCGGTAGAACGCGACGGTCTGAGCATAGGACTGCTTGGGCAGCGAGATGGGCCAGTCGGTGCCGGCCATCAGGCGTTTCGCGCCGAAGGTCTTGTAGAGGCGCTGGATCTGCGCGATGGCGTCCGGGTATGGGTAGGGCTGCGCGGAGAGCGACCATGCGTGCGAGATTTTGACGAAGAGGTGTGGGTAGCGGGCGAGGACGAGCAGGAGATCGAGCTGCTCGGGATGGTCGAGCGGCGAATCGGCCATGTGGTCGATGACGACCTGCAGGTCGGGGTTGGCCTCGATCAGCGGTTGCACCTGGGGAAGGCGCGTGACCGGAATCAGCAGCGTCATGGGGACCTTGAGCTGGGCGCAGCGGCGCCAAAGCGGCGGCATCAGCGGGCCGGTGATCCAGTCGCCTGCAGGGCCGGCGGCCGGGCTGAGGCGGACGCCGCGGAAGCCCTGCGTTTCAGTGAGACGGCTGAGCTGATCGGGCGCACCGGGGTCTTCCGGGTTGACGCGGCAGACGCCGTGGAAAGTGGTGGGGTAGCGCTTGAGAACCGAAGCCAGGTAGGAGTTGTCCCACTTGTAGTGGATGACCTGGATGATCACGGTGCGGGAGACGTCGTTGGCGTGCATAAGGTCGAGCAGCATCTCGACCGAAGCGTCCGCAGGCGAAGGATGGGCGCCGGCGGCGAAGGGGAAGGCCGGGTCGGTCTTCCAGACGTGGACGTGGGAGTCGATGAAGGGAATGGGCGGTGCTTGTGTTTGCGCAAAAAGGCGCGGCGCGATTGCGGTGGCGGCTGAGGCAGCAAGAAATTGGCGACGGTTCCACATGGTGATGGTTTCCGTTCAGAAGCCGCGGTCGATTGCAGCGGTTCTGGCTAGGTTTGGGTCTTCCCTGGCGATGGGCGCGGTGGTCAGGGTAAGGGATGCGGCGGGAATCCCGTCGGCGGTGGCGGTTACCGTCACCTTGCCGGAGCTGCCGATGGCTCGCAGGATCGCGAGCGCATTGCCCAGGTAGACCTTGCGCTCCGTGGCCTGGAAGGACTCGTGGTCCATCATGTTGCCGTTGTCGACGGCAATGATGGATGCAGGCCCGCTGACCGCGAAGTGAATCACGGTCGTCGAGTCGGGAATGCGCGTCCCGGCGTCATCAACCAGGGTCGCGGTTACATAGCGGGCGTCGTTCCAGTCGGGGGTAAGTGGCGCGGCCGGTTTATCCGCGGTGAAGACGAGCCGCGCCGGTTTGCCTGCGGTCTTCAATTCCTCTGTGGCGACGATTTTGCCGTCGCTGCGCGCGACTGCCTTTAGCGTGCCCGGTTCGAAGGGTATGGCGTAGGTGATAGCGCTGGCGTCGGGATGAAGCTTCTGGGTGCCGAGTGACTTGCCATTCAGGAAGAGTTCGACCTCTTCGGCGTTGGTGTAGACCTCCACGTTTTCGGTGTGGGGCGCGAGGTCCTTGGGAGTCCAGTCGGCGAGCAAGGGCTCAGAAAAGCGCACCGACGGATCGGGTGGAGGCGCGGCGGGGCGGGTAGCTCCGGGTTGTGCGGCAGCGCCCGGAGTTGCAGGCGCTGCTGATTGATCGACGCTGGTCGCATTCGCATAGCCGGGATCGACAGGGGTGGGACGGGTAATTGAGACGCGGCGAACCATCGCGACCATCGGCGTGGTGGACCACCAACTCTGGCGCTCGAACGCCCGGCCGTGGGGCAACGCGGTCGAAAGCAGCAGCCCGGAGCCGGAGCCAATGGTGGGCCAGACCCGTGACTCGCCGAGGTAGTCAATGCCGCTCCACAGGAATTGGCCGGAGTATTCGGGGTGGTCGCGCATGGCGACCCACTGGTTGCGATCATGCGTGTTCTCAGTTCCGATGATCTTGCGCGTGGGCTTCTGCGCGTGCGCTGCTAGGATCTCCTGTTCGCGATAGTTCTGTCCGATAACGTCGAGCAGATCGGCCAGGCCATCGTCATAATCGTGGCTTGCGTTCGGACGGAAGAGTGCTTGCGTCACCGGTCGGGTGGGATCGTTCTGGTGGAAGGTAGCAACCAGGGACTTGAGAATGGGGATGGCGATCTCCGGACGCGGCGTATCGTGGATCTCGTTGCCGGCCGACCAGAGGATGATGCTGGGGTGATTGCGGTCGCGCATCACGGTGTCGGTGGTGTCGCGGATCGACCAATCCTTGAAGTAGAGGTGATAGTCGTAGGGATTCTTGGCGACAGTCCAGCAGTCGAACATCTCGTCCATTACCAGGAAACCCATGCGGTCGGCGAGGTCGAGGAACTCCGGCGCGGGTGGATTGTGCGCGGTGCGGATGGCGTTGACGCCGAGTTTGCGCAATTCAGTTAGGCGCCGCTCCCAGACAGCGAGCGGAACCGCGGTACCAACTGCGCCGCCATCGGTGTGCAGGGCTACGCCATAGACTTTGTGGTGGACGCCATTGAGGAAGAACCCCTTGTCAGCATCGAAGTGGAATTCGCGAATGCCGAAGGGAACGGTCTCGTCGTCCACTGGCCTGCCGTCGCGCAGCAGCGTCGCGTGGACCGAGTACATCGCCCCGTGGCCGATGTCCCAGCGGTCCGGGTTGGGGATGGTAGTTTCAGCGTCCAGGTCGGCGGTCGCGCCGGGTTCAAGTGTCAACACACTTGGCGCAGTCAATGTCTTCACGCTTCCATTGCCCGAACCAAACGTTTTGAGAGTCTTACCGTCCGGCCCAAGCAGATTCACTTCTAGCCGCAGATTCGCAGCAGCGGCAGACTCGTTGGTCGCGGTACTGCGGACATGAATTATTGCGGAGTCAGAGCTGACTTTGGGAGTGGTGACGAAGGTGCCCCAGGGAACGATGTGGATGTCGCTCACGGTGACGAGGCGGACCTGGCGATTGATGCCCGCGCCGGGATACCAGCGGGACGCAGGCTGCTGGGAGTCGTCGACGCGGACAGCGATGACGTTGGCGCCGGGATGCAGGTGCGGTGTCAGCTCGTAACAGAAGCTGACGTAGCCGTAGGGCCGGTGGCCGAGAAGCTCGCCGTTGAGGTAGACATCGCTGTTGGCCATGACGCCGTCGAAGACGATGAAGGTGCGGCGCGCGGCGGTGGGTGATGCGTCGGCGACGGGAACGGTGAAGGTCTTGCGATACCAGCCGATGCCGGTGGGCATGAAAGCACCCGCGCCGCGCGAGGGGGCGTCTTCTTTAGGCGGCCCGGCGATGGACCAGTCGTGGGGCAGAGTCACGCTCTTCCACGCGGAATCGTCGAAGCTGGGTTTCTCCGCGCCGGGAGCATCCGACTGGAGGAAACGCCAGCCGGTAGTGAACTGCTGGATGACGCGCGCTTTCTGCGAGGTTGCGGGCGCGGCGTGCAGCAGGGAAGGCAGGGCTAGAAAAGCGGCGAGCAGAACGATTCGGCGGTGCATGATGCTCCTGATGTGTTGAGGGACCCGCAACGCGATGCGCACGGACCCTGGTTTGTTACTTCTCAGTCGTTGTCGGCTTCGGCTCAGTTGGTGCAAACTTCTTCGCGAGTTCCGGCGTGGACACGGCGTCCTTCAGGTCGGCGGCCTTGGCGACTTCGACAGCAAAAACATAGCTCGCGCCGAACATATTGCTGGTGAAGAAGACGTACTTCTTGTCGGGCGAGAAGCGCGGATTCGGCTCGGCATGGTAGTCCTGCCACGCCATGTTGACCAGGTGCTCTGAGTGGAAGACGCCGGGTTGGAAGAAGTTCGGGTCATTGATCGCGCCCTCGGTGCCGCCGATCATCTGCGGACGGAAGAGTTCAATCCACTCGCCGTCGGGGGCCTGCGCGACCTGGCCAACGTCGCCGCCGTCGCCGCAGAACAGGTCGAGGTCCTTGGTCAAGTTGAAGTGAATTGACCACTCGTTGCGCTGCAGGTGGTAGGCGACGCGCTTGTGAGTTTCCAGGTTGTAGCTGGCGACGAAAAAGTCTTCCCCCTTGGGATACTGCCAGTCGTACCAGATGGTCTTGCCGTCGAGACCCCAGAACTCGTGGCCCGCGATCTCCATCACCATGGTGCGCTTGTGGACGAGTGTGTTCTGCGTGCCGTCGGTGTGGATCAGCCAGATGCGATCGACCTTTTGCCACATGCCTTCGTGGCAGTACATCAACAGCGTTGGGTCGGTGGGCGAGAAGAGCAGGTGATTGACCCAGTCGGTGGAGTGTTGCAGCATCTTGATGGTGCCGGGCTTCTCGCCGTTCGGGCCGGGCTCAAGCCGGATGGTGAACAACACCACGGGAATGTGGGCGGCAAGCCGGCGCTCCATCATTGCGCCCTTGTCGTCGGATTGCACGTTGGCCGCGCCCAGCCTGGAATTGGTCGCGTTGGCGTTCGGAGCCTGTCCCGGCGCGCCGGGTCCCGCCTGAGCGCCCGGACCACCCGCGCCACCGCCTCCTGCCCTGCCGAATCCACCGGCTTGCGCAGGCAGAAAAGCATTGGGCGCATTGGGATCGCCGCCCGGACAGTCGGCCTCGTTGTAGGTGCCGGCGCCGAGCGTCTCGTCGGCGTTGACGCTGGAGATGCTCACCCGCGGCGGGAGATCGATCAGCTTGCGAATCTCGCCGGTATTGGTGTCGGCCTTGTAGACCGCATTGCTACGAGTCACCGGATCCATGCGCGTAAAGAAGATGCTGTCAGTTTTGTGGCCGACGACGATGGCGCGTGCTCCGCCGCCGAAGCCGCGGCCGCCACGCCCTGCGGCTGCGGCATCTGTTCCGGCCGGGGCGGTGGGCGGCGGCGCGTTCGGCACCAGCATTCGGGTCGTCATGGTCGCCAGGTCGAGCACACGGATGCCGTCGGGCGAGTTGTAGACCATCTGCTTCGAGTCCGGGGTAAAGGCGTTCACGTTGAAGTAGAACGCGCCCGAGTTGGGTTCGTCCGAGACGCGCCAGACGCGATGGCCGGTGTCTTTGTCGACCCAGGTCTTCGGCGGCATCGCCCCGGTTTCGGAGGGCTTGATATCCCGCTGCGGGGCCTGCGCGTGGAGCGCCAAAAGCGCGAGTGGCGTGAGGGCAAGGGCGGCGAACAGACGGAAACGGAGAGCCATCGACGGTGCTCCTGTTTGCAGAAGGAGGAATTCGGGACGCAGAGCCGGGAACTCGAACAAACCCGCAGACCGGGTTCACGCGTCAGAGAGTTATACAGGGGAGACGGCGCAGCAGGGAAATAGTTTCGCAAACGAAAAGGGCGGAAGGCGGAGGGAAGATATGATCGGGATTCGGCGTATTCCAGGCGGCGGTGCCCCAGCCAAGAGAGTGGATGCAGCGCCTCCCCGGCAAAACCCTGCCAGTGGCTCGGCGAGACCTGGGACAGGGGGACATCAGAGTGAAGTGGCACATAAATAGCCCAGGATATGCAAAGTCCTGCACATCGCCGGGAAGTCAGTCTTCTAACGCATTGATTCTAAAAGGTAACATTTGGTCTTTTAAGTGCAACATACAGGGCACGTCATGGACTCGGAGTATGGGAAGGTCGAGACTTCCCGTAGGCGTAGATCGTTTTCCGGGGATATGCAGCACGAGTAAGGTTGAGTTCTTCGCAGCACAACTTATCTGTCGGTCATTTTCAGGAGGAATTTCATGAAGAATATCGGTAAACTTGCAGTTTTGGGAGCGGTGCTTGCCGCATCCTCGTCCTTTGCCTTTGCTGACACCATCGCGCTGGCAAGCTACGGCTCAGCCGGGCTTGGCCCCTACAATCCCACCGTTACCGGTGTGGCCAACACCCAGATGGAATATGTCGCCAACGATCTTCTCAGTTCCGACACCACGGGCTGCGCTCCGAACACTTACTGCGAAACTCTCGGCACGTTGACCCCAATCACCAACGTCGAAGCCACCGAGCTTAATCCGGATAATGCAGCGGCTCAAATGGTATGGACTGGTCCGATTACGAACTCAAGCTGGGTCGGGATCAACGCAAACGCAGGCCCGTATAACACAACTAACCCGCAGTATGGTTTCTATGAATTCACGACCATGTTCACCGCTGTCGGTGGACCCGGCTACAGCGGATCGATCGATGTGTTGGCGGATGACACCACTGAAGTCCTGCTCAACGGTCAAGTCATCGTTCCATTCGGCACTCTGGGAGGCGATAATCATTGCGCGGATAATGCGCCGACCTGCCTCACGCAAGACGTGGTTGCGCTCAACAATCTCACGTTGAATCCCGGCACCAACGGCAATACGCTTGAATTCATCGTCGAGCAGGCGGGCAATACTGCCGCTACGGGTCAAGATCCTTCAGGCGTTGACTTCACCGCTAACCTGACCACCATCCCCGAACCCAGCAGCCTCATGATGCTTGGCAGCGGTCTTGTTGGCGCTGCGGGCATGCTGTTCCGCCGTCGTCGTCAGACGGTCTAACCGCTCCTACCTCCTGAAATACCCAGACGGAACGCCGCTAACAGTGGCGTTCCGTCTTTTTTTCTGTCCCACACTTCATGGCGAGGGTGGGCGCGGCTCTAGGCGGTGCGACGACCTCCTGTTACACTCGTAGATGTTGTTTCGACGATGTGGCGAATGGCTGAATCGATCCCTGCAGGATCTGGATTGCAGAGCGCCATGCACGTCTGGTGGGGGCTGTAGCTCAGCTGGGAGAGCGCCTCGTTCGCAACGAGGAGGTCAGCGGTTCGATCCCGCTCAGCTCCACCAAAACAACCCGCGGACCATTTCCGGCCATTACCCTAAAGCCCGCTATTCGCGGGTTTCCTGTCTCCCCAGACAAATACCGGCCATCCATGTCCGCCCTTTCCGTGAGGCGCCGTTTCTGGAGAAGCCTGCGAACCGCCATGCCACAAGGCGCGCGCTGGAATGGTGTACGCTGCTACGGATGGTTCAAGGAGTCAAATTGAGCGCGTGCGCATGCAAGAGGGGGCCTCGGCGGGGGACTTCCCCGCCTGGGTGGCCTCACGGTTGGTGATGAAATACGTTCTCGCTCTCGATCAAGGCACCACCAGTTCGCGCGCCATTCTCTTTGCGCAGGACGGCGGGATCGTCGGGGTTGCGCAGCACGAATTCCGGCAGATTTACCCGGACACCGGCTGGGTCGAGCAGGACCCATTCGACCTTTTCACTTCGCAGTTAACGGCTGCGATCGAAGTTCTGGCCAAGGCGAGCCTGCTCCCGCGCGATGTTGTCGCGCTGGGCATTGCCAATCAGCGCGAGACCACGATTGTATGGGACCGCGAGTCGGGAAAGCCGGTGTATAACGCCATCGTCTGGCAGGACAGGCGCGGCGCGCCGTTGTGCAGGAAGCTCACAGACGATGGCGCCGAGGGCACGATCCGCCAGCGAACCGGGCTGCTGGTGGATTCATACTTTTCGGCGACGAAGATTGCCTGGATTCTCGACCATGTTCCGGGTGCGCGGCGACGGGCGGAACAGGGCAGGCTCGCCTTTGGCACGGTGGACACGTGGCTGATCTGGAATCTGACCGACGGCAAGCGGCATGTTACGGACCGGACCAACGCCAGCCGGACCATGCTCTACAACATTGTGGAAGATGGCTGGGATCTGACTCTGTTGAACCTGTTCAATATTCCGGAGAGCATGATGCCGGAGGTCTGCTGGTCAAGTGAAGCGGTGGGCCGAGTCACAACCTCCCTTGGCTTGGGCGAGGTTGAGATCGCCGGAATTGCCGGCGACCAGCAGGCTGCGCTGTTCGGTCAACTGTGCATCACGCCAGGACGCGCGAAGAATACGTACGGTACCGGATGCTTTCTGCTCGAGCACATTGGCGACACGTTTACCCTCTCCAGCCAGCGGCTGATCACGACCTTGGTGTGCAACCCTGCCAGGAAACTGGAATACGCACTGGAAGGCAGCATCTTTGTGGGCGGAGCGGTGGTGCAGTGGCTGCGGGACAACATGCGCTTCTTCTCGGCATCGCCTGATATAGAGGCCATCGCGGCATCGGTGGAGAGCGCCGAAGGCGTTGTGTTCGTCCCGGCGTTAACAGGTCTGGGTGCTCCGCACTGGGACCCGTATGCAAGCGGCATGATCATCGGCATTCAGCGCAGCACGCAGATCGGCCATATCGCGCGGGCGGCGCTGGAGAGCATCGCGTTTCAGGTTGCCGACGTACTGCAGGCAATGGAGCGGGATACGCAGCGCCCCCTCTGCGAATTGCGCGTGGACGGTGGCGCCGCAGCAAATGACATCCTCATGCAATTTCAGGCTGACCTGCTGCAGCGACCGGTCAGGCGTCCGGCGGTGCTCGAGAGCACGGCGATGGGAGCAGCCTATCTGGCTGGGTTGGCGGTCAACTTCTGGAGTAGCACGGACGAGATTGCACGGCTGCGCGGTCCGGACACGGTCTTCGAGCCTGCCGTTGCCGGCAAAGACATGGAGGCCCGTCAGGCGAAATGGCGGGACGCCGTGAAACGCACCGCTGGCTGGAACAGTCGAGCCGGCGGCGACCATACGGGAACGCCGGAAGACCCACTGGCTCGTTGAGCTAACCTCGACCCGTGGAGACTGTCATTGCCCCAGCTTTGCCAACTCATCTGCCGCGGTCTTTCCGGTCTTGCTATTGGGAGCGAGCGAGATAGCTTTCTTCAGGTACGCTTGAGCTTCGCCCTTGTCGTTCAGCATGGCATCGGTCATACCCAGGTGCAGATTGACGGGAGCGTCATTGGGGAAGGTCTTCAGAGCTTCCTGGAGAAGGTCCCGTGCGGCTCGATAGTCTTCTTTGTGGTAATACACCCATGCCAGTGTGTCAGCCGTCTCGGGCCGGTCCGGTAGCACTCGCCGCGCGGTTTGCGCCAGTGAAAGCGCAACGTCCAGATTTTCGTCGTCTTCGACCATCATGTAAGCGAGATTGTTGGCCGCGCTGCCATTGTTTGGGTCGAGCTGGAGTGCCTTCTTGTAGTCGACCTCCGCCTTTCCGTCGTTGCCCTTAGCCTCCTCCAGCGTCCCCAGAAGCATTATCGCGTTTGCGTCGGATGGGTGAGCGTTGGTCCAGTTCTGCCAAGTGGCAAGCGCTGCGTCGACCTGCCCCAGAGCGACCTCAGCCTGGGTATAGACTTGCGTCGCCTGCAAACTCGCTGGATTCAATTGCATCGCCTTGCTCTCAGTGTCTGCCGCATCCTTGAAGTCCTGAGTCTTCAGTTGGAGATACCCAAGCTCAGCATAGAAATCCCCATTCCCCGGTTCTTTGGCGATCTGCGCCTGAACGCGCGCAATAGCCTTTGCCGGCTGCTTCGCGAGCAGGTCATAAGCTGCCAGGCCGTTTAGCGCAACCGACGAGTTTGGATCTTTTTCCAGAGCCTTCTCAAGCATCGCGTTGCCTTCGGGTATATGCCCCTGCACGTAGCGAAGCTGGGCCAGTTCTACATACACAGTGGAATTGTTCGGGTTGCTCTTCAGTACTGCCTGGAAGTCGGCTTCCGCCTTGTCATACTCTTTCCGACCGGCCTCGGCCGTTCCCCTCCACAGGTAGGCGAGAGCGAAGTCCGGGTGCAGTTGGATGGTTTTGTCCGCCACCTCGGAGAGCATGCCTACGTCGCCGCGCCTGATGGCGATGTCTGCCAGGCCGTTCTGGGCTTCAATGCTGCCCGGGTTTATCATGGCGGCCTGTCTGTAACTGGCTTCGGCGGTCGTCGTGTCCCCCTTGGCCGACGCGACCCGCGCCAGCAGAAGCTGAGTCTGAATGCTGTTCGGGTTGTCCTTGACGGCCTTTTTCAACAGGGTGAAAGCGTCGTCGATTTTGCCGGTATTCAATAACAGCATCGCGTCCAGGAGTTGCACATCGGGATTGCCGGCGTCGGTCTTGGTCAACTGGGTCGCCAACGAATTTGCCTGGGTGTAGTCCTTCTTTTCAAAGAGGATGCGAGCGTAAGTCAACTTGATGGCAAAGCTCTTCGGGTACTTCGAGTCAAGGCCCTGGAACACCTGCGCTGCGTGGTCTAGCTGTCCTGCCTTGATGTAATACTCTGCGAGCAGGGTGGCCGCCCCTTGGTTGTCTGGCAGATCGTTGACGGTCTGGAGCAATGTCTGTTCGGCCTTGGCGTTGTCTCCGGTACGAATGTAGAGAGAAACCAGGGCGCCACGCGCCTGTAGATTCTTCGGGTCAGCACCGATTGCGGCAAGCAGTTGTTGTTCTGCCCCTTGATGATCACCTTTTTTTTCGAGAAGCCCCGCCAAGTAGAGATGCGGGGTTGGGCTCTTTGGGTCGAGAGAGGCTGCCTTGGCCAGTTCCTGTTCCGCGCTGGCCTCGGTGTTAGGATCCTTCTCCTCCAACACCGCAAGCGCACTATGGAAGCTGGCCCGGTTGGGTTCAATCTGGAGGGCACGCTGGATGTTCTTAATTGCTTCAGCCGTGTCATTCTTGCCCTGCGCCACGCCCGCAAGCAGAGCATATGCGTCCGCATTGTTGGGATTGATGGCCAGTATGTCCCGTGCCTGGATCTCGGCTTTCGGAATGGCATGTACCTCAAGGTATATATTTCCCAACGTAATGTGGGCATCGACATTCTGAGGATCGAGATCAACTGTCTTCAGCAGCGCCCCGTAGGCCTGCTGCAGACTGTCCATCTTCAAGTAGGTCAGGGCCAACTGGTAGTAAGCGGGGGCGAAACTCCTGTCGAGTTTGATTGCGTTGAGGAACTGGATCGATGCTTCCTTGTACTTGCCGCTGGCCTCATACGTTTTGCCGCTCTCCAGATACTTCTGCTTGCGAACATTTGGATCGCGATGGCATCCAGCGGTGAAAACGAGGGCGAGCGATACAACTAACATCGCTGAAATTCGGGCAATGTGTACTGGGCGTTGCTGTATCATGGGCGAACTCCTCATCCTCTATCGTGCGGCTCATTCAAGCGTCATTTCGACGTGGAAAGCTAAATGGTATCAATACCATGTTGCATCACTCCGCTTTTTCTAATTGGGGATATAGGACGGCAATAAGGGAGTGATCTGCTCAGCGAAATCGATCGCGCGCTTGCGCGCCTCCAGCCTGTCTTCAGTAGCTCCTATCGGAGTGGTAATGCGAACCAATGCCGCGTCGGTGCGGCCGTAACGAATCGAGTCTGCCAGAGTGTATAGCTTCGCTTTGTAGTCGTTGGCGATGCTGCGCCCTTGCATCTGGTACCAGTACAGGACTTCCTGGGTCGACGATCCGTCGGTGATGAGGTAGTCTCCCACACGGTAATTCCTGCCCGTAGCGTCCCTGAATTCCGTGACTCCCTGCGACAGGAAGGTCCAGCCTGCGCCGGGGAGGCAGTGCTGCGGGGAATGAATCGACTGCCCGGTTCGCTGGGTGGGAAAGTACCCAATAAAAAGTATGATTGGCTCGTGACTACCTGGATCGTTCGTCCGGGCCCCGGGGGGCATCTGGTAGGCCCGGGTGAGGAAGTCTCCTTTGCCCAGAACGTCCAGAGTTTCCTGGTCCATGGGAATGTCGGTTGACGTGCGCATTCCGATGACGACCGGCAACTCGCTGAGCGGCCGGCTGGGCGGGACTCGATCCACGTCCCCGCGCACATGAAGCACCACAACCGTGAAGACCATCGCCAGAACGACGAACCAAAGTCGCGGGGATCTCATGCCGGGCGTCTTCCTTCCCGCGCCATCAGGCGCATCGCAACATGCACTAGATAGAGGCACCCAAGAGATACCAGGAACATAAGCCAGCCTTGGAAATCGTGAAAAAAGCCCATTGCTTTTTCCGGGTCCCAATACTGCACGCACAAACCGGTGCCAACGATCCGGACCACGTTCGCAGTGACCGCAATGGGCAGGGCTGAGAGCGCCAGTACCCACTTCCGCCAGGTCTTTTTTTCCAGAAAGTAACCATAGATCACCGCGACGGTGAAGAGACTCATCAGCGATCGGATACCGCTGCATGCCTCGGCAACCTCCAGCGGCATTGCCGGCAACTGAATGATGTTCCCCTCCTGCAGCACCGGAACTCGGAACAGCGGCAGGATGTCGCTGGCGAATTGCGAAGCCTGCAACTGCAGGGGAAAAGTGATCTGGTTATATAGGACGGCTGGCAGCGGAATCGCCAGCAGAAGCACAAACAACAGAAACTTCAACTGGACCAGCATCCTCTTGCCCAGCAGCGTCCAGATCAACCCGGCGAGCAGCAGGACAAAGGAAGTGCGCTGCAGAAAAAGGTCCGCGCCGAATACTCCAACCACCAGTTCAAAGGTGCCCAGGACGACCAGCGTAGTCCCCATCCAACTCGGCACGATCGGAATGCGGCGGAGCTCATTGCGCTGGTCCCAGAGCAGAAAGGCGGCGAAGAATGGGATCAGGAAGCCGTGCGAAAAGTCCGGCAGGTTGTACCAGTCCGTCACCAACTTGACGGCGATGTGGTAATACAGGAGCACCAGCAGCGCGCCCAGGATAGCGAGTTGTCCCCAGGGTATCCGCCAAGCCGTGCTTTCCCATCCCCCATTGTTCCCTCTGGAAGGCGCGGCGGGACCCTGACCAGCCCCCACTGAGGCCGGCCCCTGCGGGTCATTCGCGGACGATGGGTCCGAAGAGGTCACAGCGACCACCGTATTATCCTGCATGGGGAATGAGCTCCCTGAGCCTGTATCGGCAATTTCACAGCCTATAGGATTATGACACGCATTCAGCCCGCAACAGCCTAATGTTAACCGGACTTTAGTGGATTGAGCCCGCACACTTAAGTGTAATAACGGCAAGGGGGTAAGTGGAATAAGCTTACCCACAGATGGGTAAAGAAGTTCTCTTTTTTGTGACATGGTTGTAACGGTTACTTATGGGCTTCGGCGGCGATAATAGCCGGGCATCGCGGGTGTAAAATCACAGGAGTTGCTTCTCCAATGTCCAGGGTCGAAAACAGCCATCAATGTTGGCCCAACAAAGCCCGCAACGCCGGAAATGGTATCCCAACGTACCTTTATTCTCGTGAAGAACAGTTCGTCGGATCTTTGCCCTGGAGAATTGCTCTTCCAGAGAGATGGGCGGATATGGCCGACACAACAGGATCGGTAGGAATATGAATACTTTCCGTTGCATTGTGACTTCGATCTGCCTGCTCCCAGCATTGGGGATCGGCCTGGCCCAGCCAACGCCGGGCAAACCCGTGCTTAGCGCCGAACCAACTGAACCGGCCACACCGCCGCCTGCACCCTCTGTTATGCCGGACGCCGGTTCGCTGCCGCTGTCCCCCAACTACGTCATCGGTGCGGACGATTCGCTGAAGATAGAGGTGTGGGGCAATACCGAGCTCTCCACCACGTTGCCGGTGCGTCCGGACGGAATGATCACTCTTCCCGACATTGGCGACATTCCCGCTGCCGGCCGCACTCCAATGGAGTTGGCAGCCGAAATCACCACTCGGGTCAAGAAACTGGTGATCGATCCGACCGTCACCGTAACCGTACTTGCGGTCAATAGCAAGCGTATCTACATGGTGGGCGAAGTTGCTCACGTTGGTCCGTTAGCCATCGCTCCTGGCATGACGGTGTTGCAGGCAATTGCCAGCGCTGGCGGTCTTACGGCGTATGCCAACAAGAAGAAGATATATATCTGGCGCGGGGAACCAGGCAAGCAGATTAAGATACCGTTCGACTACAACAAGGCGGTCAAGAAGGGGGATATGCAAGGCGTCTCACTGCTTCCCGGCGACACCATTGTGGTCCCATGACGAACTTACTCCAATCCGTTTTCCGGCCCCGGCCCATTTTCCAGTTTGTCGGTAGGATTGCTACCCGGCCTGCGACCGCGCATCTCGCGCGGCCCGCCGCGATCGCGCGTCTTCTATTTCCGGCATTGCTGTTTGTGATGGTTGCTCCGTCGATGTTGGCACAGGCTCTCCCGGCGGCGGAGGCTGCGCCTATTTCCACCGGCTTTGCGCTGCCTCGTACCGCTGGCACTCTGAACTATGCCGTGAGTGCCTCAGAAAGCCTTTCGTGGGGCTACTACGGAAATCAGGGGGCAGCGGCGGGGACCAACCTGAGCGGCGATCTCGGCTACATTTCGAGTAGCAAGTTGTACCCTTTCAGCGCGGTGTTCTCCGGTGGCCATTCCTGGAACACGTCGGGGCAGCCATCCTATAGCTTCCTGAATCTTGCCGTGTCTCAGGTCATCAACGTGAAAAGGTGGAATTTCCTGGTCTCCGACAGCGTCAGTTATCTGCCGGGAACACCAACAACCGGCTTATCAGGAATTGCCGGGGTCGGAGATCTTGGTGCCTGCCCGGGGCAGGGGTGCAGCGACGCGGGCCAGGGTGTGTTGACCGACTACTCTGACCGCGTTGTCAACAGCACCTCGGGATCTCTTCAGCGCCAGATCACGGGCAAGACCTCTCTCAACGGCTTCGGCTCATACACCATTGTGCGTTTCCTCGGTACCGGCGGCGAGGGGCAGGACAGTGACTCCACGACCGGCGGGGGCGGTATTAGCCATCAAGTTAATCCACGCACCTCATTTGGCGGCAACTATTCGTATTCGACTTATGAGTTCCCGGGTAACAGCGCCACGATGACTGGGCCTGGTTTCGAAAGCCAGACCGCGAGTGGCCAGATCACGCACCAATTCACTCGCAAGTTTACTGTGACCGCCTCCGCCGGTCCGCAATGGACCGCAATCAGCTCCAATGGCAACTCGGAGGGTTTGAGCGTTTACGCCGCCGCCTCCGCGGCGTACCACGGGCACTTCTCCCAGGCGAGTGTCTCCTATTCGCGCGGTACGAACAGCGGCTATGGGGTCGTGGGCGGGGCCCTATCGCAGGGCGGAGGGGTTTCAGTTGGCCGTACGTTCGCGCGGGTCTGGAATTGCTCCGCCTCCGCGTCCTACACCCATTCATCCGGCTTACCTGGGGCAAACGTCGCTCCCTTTACCTTCGACACGGCGGTCGCTTCGGTTCAGACTTCCCGCGCCATCGTGCGCAGTATCTCGGCGTACGCCAGCTATACTTTAGAGCATCAATCGTCGAACCAAGCGACCACCGCGGTGGATGTATTCAGCGGACTAGAGCAGGTGGTTGGCTTCGGGGTGACTTACTCGCCCAGTTCAATTCACTTAGGACGTCAATAGGAGTATCTATGCTTGGTCATCGCACACTGAACGTAGAAGACTATCTCAGCATACTTAAGCGCCGGTGGTGGATCATTGCCGTCTTCACGATTCTTTTCCCGGTCGCAGCGGTCGGCGTCACTTACTTTGTTACGCCCGAATACGTGTCTGAGACTCTCATCCTGATTGACCAGCAGAAGGTGCCCACCGATTTTGTTCAGCCTGTGGCCACTCAGGCTCTCGACAGCCGTCTCGCGATTATCACGGAGCAGGTCCTCAGCCGGTCCAACATTCAGCCCATTATCGAAAAGTACAATCTCTTCGCGAATCAGCACCTTTCCATGGACGCCCGGGTCGACCTGATGCGCGACCCCAAGACCCTGAAGATTGAACCTGTTCACAATGAGATTGCCCGCTCCAACGGGCTTCCGGGCTTCAATATATCCTTTACGGCCAATGACCCTCAGACTGCACAACAGGTGTGCGCGGAGATTACGTCGCTGTTTACGAAAACCAACCTTCGCGCGCGGGAAGAAAATGCCAGGGGTACGACTGATTTCCTCCAGGAACAACTGGACGGCGCCACCCGGAACCTTACCGACATGGATGCCAAGATCGCTGCCTTCCAGCACCAGAACGCCGGGTCGCTTCCCGAAGATCAGGCCAACAACATGAGCATCATGGCCAGCCTGAACACCCAACTGGAAACAACCAACCAGCAAATTCAGGCTATGGAGTCGAACCGGTCAGTCGGAGAAACTTTGCTGGCGCAACAAGAGGCAGAACAGGCCGCCGCGGCTACGGCGCCGGGTACCACTGCCGCTCCGGTCCGGACCTCTCAGGCTCAGCAGAAAGAGCTCGATGATCTGCAGAATCAGAAAGCCGACCTCGAAACCCGCTATACCGCCGATTATCCCGAGGTCAAAGACGTGAATCGCAAGATCGCGGATCTGGAGCGGGAGATGAACAAGGCGGCTTCTGCTCCTGCGCCCGTGACTCCCGCTACGGCAGCCCCCAAACACGCCGACTCTGCGATCATTTCGGAGCTTCGTGCCCGGTTGGCCGGCTATGATCAGCAGATTTCTGTCAAGCGCAAGCAACAGGAACAGATCCAGCAGGAAATCCGCACTTACGAGGGCCGCATATCTGCCAGCCCACAGGTGGAATCAAAGTACAAGGAGTTGACGCGCGATTACGAAACTGCGCAGAAGTTCCACGACCAACTACTCGGCGAGATGAACCAATCGCAGATGACCACCAGCCTTGAGAATCGCCAGGAAGGCGAGACCTTCAGCATTCTGGACGCGGCAAGTCTACCCACGGACCCGATCTATCCGAAGCGGAGCTATTTCGCCGGAGGCGGCCTGGGCGCCGGCATTGCCTTCGGAGTCCTCATTGTTGCCCTGCTGGAATACAAGGACACCGCGCTGCGCACAGAGCGGGATATATGGGACTTTACGCAACTGCCCACGCTCGCCATTATTGCCTGGTCCGGCGACGTGGCTAACCTTCAACCAACAAAAACTTCCCGTCTGAAGCGGCTCTTCAGTCGCAAGCCGTCTAAGGATCTGCTAGCCGACTCCACGGGATAACCATGTATAAAAGTTTCTTCCATCTCCAGTCCAACCCGTTCGCCGGCAGCCCCGATCCGCGGTTCCTCTACATGATGCCGCATACGCGCGAGGCCCTGGCCACGCTTGAATATGGCATCTCCGCGCACAAGGGGTTTATCGTTCTAACCGGTGAGGTTGGCACGGGCAAGACCACATTGCTAAGGCGCGCCCTCGCATCGCTGGACCAGAGCCGCGTTTTCAGTTCCTTCGTCTTCAATCCGCGCCTGGATGTGCTCGACTTTCTCGAGTTCATCCTCTCGGACTTCGGTATTGCGCCCCAGAACCGCACCAAGTCGGGAATGCTGATTCAACTGAACCGCTGGCTCATTGAGCGCTTCCGCCGCGAAGAAACGTGCGTCATCATCGTAGACGAGGCCCAGAACCTGGAGTGGGAGCTGCTCGAGGAGATCCGTCTTCTAACCAACCTCGAAACCTCGTCCGAGAAACTCGTACAGATTGTGCTCTCCGGCCAGCCCGAGCTTGAAGAGAAGCTGCGCGCTCCCGATGTCCGTCAATTACGCCAGCGGATCGCCCTGTGGGCCCGCACCCACGCAATCACCGCCGAACAGACGGCCAACTATATCGCCCAGCGCCTGTTGATCGCGGGTACTTCAGAGCGCATCTTCCCGGACGATGCCGTCGCAGCAGTCCACCGGGCCAGCCGCGGCATACCCCGCATTATTAACCTGATCTGCGAGCACGCCCTCATTTTGGCTTATGTTGAACAGCTTCACCAGATACCTGAGCCGCTGATCCATGCGGTCGCATCCGACCTGGACCTCGACCCGCAGCCCTTTATGGTCTCAGCGACTCACACCGGTTTTTCACCGAACTCCACGCTTCCATCGCAGAAGCACCCAGAAAGGGAAGAGAGATGAGCAGAATATACGAAGCATTGCGCCAGGCGGAGTTGGACCGCAGCAAGACCGACCCGGCCGAATCCGATTCCGAATCGAGCCGACCATCCACCAGCCAAGCCGTTCTCGAAGACGCGCTCGGGCCCACGCACATCCCGGCGTTCTCCAATACGGGCCGTGCCTTGGCGGCGGTGACGCCCATTCCCAAGGCAAACGGCGGAAAGACGTCTGTCACCCCGGCCGGCGACTCGGGGATTGCCCTCGCTGGTGCCGATGAGAACCTCGAACTGCTTGATACTGACCTCGCCCGGATTACCCAGGGTACCTGGAGCCCTTCGCTGGGGCAGCTACCCGCGCTGGAGGACAGGGGCAGCGCAGTTGAGCAGTTCCGAAGCCTGCGCTCGCGCATGCAGGAATTTCGCGACCTGAATGCCCTCAAGTCTATTCTTGTCTCCAGTGGTCTTCCGCAGGAGGGTAAGAGCTTTATCGCTGCCAACCTGGCCATTTCCTTCGCCCGCCACAAAGCTGGCCGCGTGCTGCTGATCGATGGAGACATGCGCCGCGCCACTCTGCACAAACTGCTCGGCTGCCCGCAAGGCCCAGGCCTTACCGAGTATCTCTCGGGGACCGCTTCCCTAATTGAAGTTATGCAGCGCCCAAGCCCTGACGAGCCCGGTCATCCGCTGCCCCATGGGCTCGCCTCACTGACCTTTATTGCCGCCGGCACTCAACACGACAAAGCCGCCGACCTCTCCGGCAATCTCCGCTTCGCACGCCTCATCGCCGCTGCCTCGCCGCACTTCGACTGGATTGTCGTCGACTCATCCCCGGTAAACCTTGTCTCCGATGGAGTGAACCTAGCGCGTGCCTGCGATGCGGTCTTGCTGGTTGCGCGCGGAGGTGTCACCAAGTACGAGATAGCCCAGCGTGCGCTCTCCGAGCTCAAGGCCTCGAAGGTGTTGGGGTTCGTGTTGAACGCGGTCAAGACCCCGCCCGTCGCCGGTGGCTACTACGGATACGATGGATACGACAAGATAGAGGAATGATCGGGGGCGGCCCAGGCAATGATCCGGTTCTTGAATGTGTATTACCCCACGCGGACGGTCTTTCTCCTGCTCTGCGAGGCCGCAGTCGTCAGCGGATGTTTCTTCGTCGCGACTTGGATCATTCTCCGGGATCAAGCCATATTTGTGCTTCAGCTAGATGATGGATTCCTCAAGATCGCCATTATCACCATCGTCAGCATGGTGCTTTCCTACTACTTCGATCTGTATGAACCGAGCATTGTTTCCGGCCGCCTGGAGATTTACTTCCGCGTTCTGTTGGTACTCGGCTTCGATTGCTTTCTGCTCTCAGCCGTTCTCCTCTTGTATCCCGATGCTGCCATCGCGCCCCCCGATGCTGCCATCGGCTCCCCCGGGGCTGCCGTTGGCACCCATGTTTATGTGCTCGGCTTCGCCCTGCTCGCGCCCTCCCTTATTCTTCTGCGCAGAGGCTACGAATGGGTGGTCGGCCGCCGGATATTCCGCGAGCGCATTTATGTCCTCGGAGCCGGAGACTACGCGCGCTCCATCGTCGACACCATCCGTGCGCGTCCCGACCTCGGCATGGAGGTCGTCGATTGGGAGGACGTACAGATGGAACCGTCCGAGCGAAAGAAAGTCTGGATCGAGGCGCTCGACAACATCTCCAAGGCGAAACTCCCGGTCCACCGCATCATCGTTGCCATGGAAAGCCGGCGTGGCGAGCTGCCTGTGCAGGAACTGCTTACGCTGCGCTTTCAGGGCATCGCAGTCGAAGAAGACGGCACGCTGCGGGAGCGCTTGTATGGCAAGATTCAGCTCGATGGACTGCGTCCTTCGAATTTCCTCTATAGCGAGGGCTTTCGCATTCGCGCCTCGCAACAGTTCACCCGCCAGATAGCCTCCATCTGCGCGGCGGCCTTCGGACTCCTGCTTTTTCTTCCGTTTCTTCCGTTTGTGGCATTGGCTGTGAAGCTGTCGTCCCGGGGGCCCGTCTTCTTTCGTCAGAAGCGGGTTGGCATGGGCGGCCGCATCTTCGAAGTCGTCAAGTTCCGCACCATGTTCACCGATGCGGAAGCCGATGGCGCCAAGTGGGCCACGAAGAACGATCCGCGGGTTACCAAGGTGGGTATGTTCCTGCGCAAAACCCGCATCGACGAGATTCCACAACTTTGGAACGTACTGCGCGGCGACATGGGTTTCGTCGGGCCGCGTCCCGAGCGGCCGGAGTTTGTCAACTGGCTCACCGAGGAGTTGCCCTTCTATTACCTGCGCACGCTCATCCGGCCCGGCCTTACCGGTTGGGCACAGGTCCGTTACTCATACGGCGCCACTCTCGCCGAGACCAAGGAAAAGCTTGAATACGATCTCTACTACATCAAGCATATGTCTCTAGGCCTGGACCTGCTCATCATGTTCGAGACCATCAAGACCATCCTGCGCCGCCGCGGCGCACAATAGTGCAGGAATCGCTTCTCGTTATTGAATCAGGTTGGTAGGTTCGTTTGTCGCTGCAAGGCCCGATCTCGACTTCGACCGTCCGGCTCCGCCGTTGAGCTCCAGTGCGTTGGTCGCGCCCACATCGTTCAACTTGTAAAGCAGGGACCGGTAGCTGATCTTCAGCCACTTCGCGGTCTTCTGGCGATTCCAGTTATGGGCCTTCAGCACCTTCAGGATGATCTGCCGCTCCAATTCATGAGTGGCCTGTCTGGTAACCAGTTTCAAGGATATCGGCTGGCTCACATCCACATCCGCCATCGCCCTTGATGGGGGCTTTTCCTCCTCGACCAACTCTGCGATCAGGGCCTCTTCACTGCCCATCAGCACATAGCTTCGGATCAAGTTGTCCAGTTGCCGGATATTGCCGGGCCAATCGTGCTTCTGCATCAAGCGCACGGCATTGCGCGACAGAGGAACTGGATTGACGTGGAACGCGCGCGCATGAAGACCAGTCAGATAGTCCACCAACTGCGGCAGATCTTCTGCTCGTTGCCGCAGTGGAGGCAACTGGATGGTTATGGCGTTGATGCGGTATAGAAAGTCCAGCCGGAACGACCCATCCGCCACCTGTTCGCGCAGGTCGCGATTCGCCACGGAAACCACCCGGGTCTGAATGGTGCGGGTCTCGTGCCCACCCACTCGCATGAATGAGCCGTCCTGCAATACCTGCAGCAGCTTCGACTGGACGCCTATATCCAGGCTGCCAACCTCATCCAGAAACAGGGTCCCGCCATGGGCCTGCTCGAGGCGGCCGCGCTTGGTGGAATGGGCCCCGGTAAATGCCCCTTTTTCGTATCCGAAGAGTTCAGTCTCGATCAGCCCCTGGGGAATCGCAGGGCAGCTGACCTTTACTAAGTCGCCAACAGTTCGTTCCGAGGTTCCGTGGATCAGGCGCGCACACAGCTCCTTGCCGCTCCCGCTCTCGCCTTGGACCAGCACCGGCACGTTGGTCTTGGCGACCATCTCCAGCTTGCGCCGGATGAGTTGCATCTCCTCGGTTCGACCGAAAAAGACTTCCACAGGAGGGAGATCAACCTGGGTTTCGTGTTCAGAGAACCGTACAGTAGTCATATTTTCCTGTCGCCGATCGCTCGCGACGTGTCCCCACCCCCTAAACTGCCCCAAAAAAACTTATTCGCTATTTCATGTAGATTTTTTCCCAACCTCGTGTAAAATTTCTGCACAATGGTAGGAATTTTATTACCACTTTTGGCAAAACAGCTCTGAGGATTTGGTGTTCGGCTTGGAAACTGGAATACCGGCGCATTGCCACAGCAATCTAGAGACATACCGCGACCAGGAAGATACAGCGCAGCTGTCGTGCTCCGATTTTCTAATTTGTCTGCCACATACACATATACCAGATGCCGGGCATGATCCGGTATCGGTGCAATGGAGCCCAATTTCATGGCGGCTAATGCTTCCTTCTCCCCAGCAAGACCGGTCCCGGTAAGCCGACCCTGCCTTTTCGTGTTCGAGTCGAACCTCAGGGTGCTCAATTACCTGAAGCGTACCTTCTCGGCACTGTATGACCTCCGGCTCTTTTCTGAAGAGCGGGCATTTCTGCGCGATCTGGAAGCCATGCATCGGCCCAGCCTGGTTCTGCTGGCCTGGGACGGCATATCCCAGTCCATGCCTTTATTCTCAGGGGTCCGTAGCTCGCGGCCGGAGATTCCCGTCCTTATCCTGGCCACCGTAGCCGAGATGGCGGATTATGAGGCGTTCGCCCGCCTCGGTGCCAGCGGCGTCGTGCTGAAGCCCTTTGTCGACGACTCGCTGGAAGTTGCCATCGCCAAGCACCTGCTGGTCCACAAGGAAGAGGTGGGTGAGCCCAAGGAGATCCGGCTCGAGGGTGGGCACTCTTTCGTGCGCTCCAGCAAGCGCATGTGCGAGATCGAGGCCCAGGCGCAGCTCGTCGCCCGCTCCGATATTCCCGTTCTGATCCTGGGCGAAAGCGGCACCGGCAAAGAAATCGTCGCCATGTACACCCATCAGATGTCGCGGCGCAGCGGCCGCATGTTCCTGAAGGTGAACTGCGCGGCCATGCCCGCTGACCTGCTGGAGAGCGAACTCTTCGGATATGAGCAGGGCGCCTTTACCGGGGCCACCAAGAGCAAGCCCGGCAAGTTCGAGTTGTGCGATGGAGGAACAATCTTTCTCGACGAGATTGGCGAGATGCCACCCTCGCTGCAGGCCAAGTTGCTGCACGTCCTTCAGGATGGCACCTTTTCCCGCCTGGGAAGCCGTGGTCCCACCAAGACGGACGTCCGCATCATTGCCGCCACCAACGTCAATATGAAGGACGCGATGGCCCGCAAGACCTTCCGCGAAGACCTCTACTATCGCCTGAATGGTCTTTCGCTGGTACTTCCGCCGCTGCGGGAACGCCTGGAGGAGATTCCTGCCATGGCGAACTACTTCATGCGCAAGGGAGCTAAGAAATACGAACTTCAGCCTCTCCCCATCTCTCCTGCGTTACTGGGGGCGTTTGAGCAGTACACATGGCCCGGAAACCTCCGGGAGTTGGAGAACATCATCAACCGCTACCTGATTCTGCAGGACGAGCAGACCGTGATCGCCGAGCTCGAACAGGCGAGGAGTGGGCCGGCGTTACCGGACAAGGCGCAGGATCACGTTGAGGCCGGTGGTCTCAAAAAGCTGGTGAGAGGTCTAAAGGGTGAGGCTGAGTCCTCAGTCATTGCCGGCGTACTCGAGGAGACAGGATGGAATCGAAAGGCCGCCGCAAACGATCTGCAAATCAGTTACAAGGCCCTGCTGTACAAGATCAAGCAGTACGATCTGACTCCCAAATCGGCGTGAAGCAGGAGCCGGTGGCTGAAGCTTCGCAACTGGATATGCTGGTTATCCAGTTCGGAGATCGCACGGTTAAGGGCTATGCGGAGAGAAGCCAATGGCCGTCTGCCGAAGACCTTGACTTCAACGCGGCCCCTCCCGTCTTCAAGCGGCTCGGCTCCGACAAAATGGAGCGGATCTCCCTCGATGGCGTGAAGGCAATCTTCTTCGTCAAATCCTTCGAAGGCAAGTGGCACGACGACCTGCGCTTTCACGATCACCTTCCCGCCCCGGACTGCCTATGGGTCCGCGCCACATTCCACGACGGCGAGGTGATTGAGGGATTGATCGGCAATAACCACAGCTACGTCGTCCATCCCGGCTTTTACATGTCTCCCATCGATCCCGAAGGCAACAACTGGCTGATATACGTCCTCAAGAACAAGCTCAGGGACTTTCAGATTCTGGGATTGCGCGCGGCTCCAAAGAACATGCGCGGGCTGAACGCGGCCAAGCCAACGCCGGTCGAACAGCTCACGTAACCGTCCGGCGGGCCAGGTTAAGCCTCACATCACAGGTTTATCGAGGAGCGCCTACGCTTCCACCAAAGCGTGCCCGTAGCGCTTTTCAACATACTCATCCAGAATCGCCTGGAATTCTTCGACGATGCGGTCGCCCTTCAGCGTCGTATACAGCTTGCCGTCCACGTACACGGGCGCCTTCGGTTCCTCGAAAGTCCCCGGCAGCGATATGCCGATGTTCGCGTGCTTCGACTCGCCGGGCCCGTTGACCACGCAGCCCATCACCGCCAACTTCAGCTCCTCGACGCCCGCGTATTGCTTCTTCCATTGCGGCATCTGTTCCACCAGGTAGCCCTGGATCCGCTCTGCCAGCTCCTGGAAGTAGGTGGAGGTCGTGCGCCCGCAGCCGGGGCAACTGGTTACCTGCGGCATAAAACTGCGTATGCCCAGCGACTGCAGAATCTGCTGCGCGCAGCGCACCTCTTCGCTGCGGTCGCCGCCTGGAGACGGCGTCAGGCTCACGCGAATGGTGTCGCCGATCCCGGCCAGCAACAACGGCGCCAGCCCCGCAGTCGAGGCCACCACGCCCTTCACCCCCATGCCGGCCTCAGTCAGCCCCAGGTGCAGCGCATAGTCGCAGCGCGAGGCGAGCTCCGTGTAGACATCGATCAGATCGCGCACGCCGGAAACCTTGGCGCTCAAAATAATCTGGTCGCGTCGCAGCCCATATCGCTCCGCCGCGGCTGCATTGTCCAGGGCCGATACCACCATCGCTTCCATCATTACGTCGCGCGCGGGCAGGGGATCGGCCAGCTTCGAATTCTCATCCATCATCTTGGTCAGCAGCGCCTGGTCGAGCGAACCCCAGTTCACGCCGATCCGCACCGGCTTCTGATGCGCCACTGCAACCTCGACCATGGTGCGAAAGTTGTCGTCATCCTTGCGCCCGATCGAGCAGTTCCCGGGGTTGATTCTGTACTTCGACAATGACCGCGCCGCCTCTGGGTACTTGGTCAGCAGCAGATGCCCGTTGTAGTGGAAGTCTCCAATGATGGGAGTCTCCCAGCCCTTGGCTCGAATCCCTTCCACAATCGCCGGGACAGCCTTGGCGGCCGCCTCGGTGTTTACGGTTACCCGGACCAGTTCCGAGCCGGCCCTCGCCAGCGCCGCAACCTGCTGCACGGTGGACTGAACGTCCGCGGTGTCGGTGTTGGTCATCGACTGCACCACCACCGGGGCACTCGACCCCACCACCACCGACCCGATCTTCACCGCAACTGCTCGCCGCCGCTCGATCTGAGGCATAGTTTCTCCACCCCCAGTTTACCAGTTACACTAGGGTTGCTGGCCCGGTAGCTCAGTTGCATAGAGCAGCGCACTCCTAACGCGAAGGTCGCCGGTTGGACTCCGGCCCGGGTCACCATAAAATCAGCGATTTACGAATAACACTTCGAGACGGTAAGGTTGTCGACCAAGGCCCCCGGTGCCCCCGCAATCGCCCCAATCTGAGAGAATGAATCATGCGCCCAGCGAACGGGACTTTTTCAATCGAACGACATTGGGAGTAAAGCGTGGCAAGGATCGGTGTGTTTTGTTTTCCGGCGACTGGACATATCAACCCTTTGGCCGCACTGGCGCGCTGCCTCGAGCAGCGGGGTCACTCCGTCGTGATCTTCGGGATTGCCGATACAGAGGCTCGGGTCAGAGCCGCGGGAATTGAGTTTTCCCTGATCGGTGAAAGCGACTACCCGCCGGGAACGCTCGAGAAACTCGACCAGCGATTGAGCGAACTGAGGGGGCTGGAGGTCTTCCGGTTCACTCTCGAGAGGATCAAGGACAGCACGCGCATGGTGCTTCGAGATGGGCCGGAGGCGGTTCGCCGGGCCAAGGTGGAAGCCCTGCTGGTTGACGAAGCCGACTGTGCCGGCAACATAGCGGACTATCTTGGTCTGCCCTTCATTTCGATTGCAATCATTCCGCCCATGGTGTGGGACAACCAGCTTCCGCCCTATTGTTTCGGCTGGCCTGCGGGCCAGAGCGTGGGCCTGCAGTGGTTCAGGCGGTTGCGCAATGAAATCGCCATGCGTGCGCTCGCCCGCCTTGCAAATCCGATCTTCAAGGTGGTGAATCAGCAGCGCACGGCGTGGGGAATCGAGCCCCTGGGACAATGGACTGACGCGCTTTCGACGCTGGCCCAGATCGCGCAGTTGCCCGAGGCACTTGAGTTCGAGATCGAGCATCGGCATCCGCTGCTCCATTACACCGGCCCGTTTGTAGATGCGGAACAGCGGCCCAAGATCGATTTTGAATGGGACCGGCTGGACGGCCGTCCGCTGGTCTACGCATCTCTCGGCACCCTGCAGAACGGTAAGGAAGAGATCTTTCGGACAATTGCGGAAGCATGCGCGGACCTTCCGGTGCAACTGGTCATCTCGCTTGGCGGCGGCATCGACCCGGAGCGGCTTGGCGCTTTAGGCGGCGATCCCGTGGTGGTGAAGTACGCGCCTCAATTGGAACTGGTGAAGCTGGCAACGGCAGTCATCACGCATGCCGGAATTAACACCGCGCTGGAATCGCTGGCAGAGGGCGTGCCGCTGGTATGCATCCCGATCGGCAACGACCAGCCTGGAGTTGCGTCGCGCGTGGCAATGCGAGGAGCGGGCGTGGTTGTGCCCTGGCGCGGGTTGACGGCAAAGCGGCTGCGTGCAGCCGTGCGCGCGATCCTGGAAGACGAGTCGTATCGCCATGCAGCCCGCAAAGTGCAGGCTTCTATGCTGCAAATCGATGGACTGAATCGGGCAGCGGACATTGTCGAAGATGTGTTCAAAATTGGAGGGAAGCCAACGCTTGAACTCCAGGCTGCCTTCGATGACGGTACCTGTACAAGCCTCAGCGCAGTGGGACCTGCGGCGGTGAGAGACCTGGGATGATCTCCGCGCTCTGGCAGGTCAGCTCGCGGCAGTGGCGAACCCACAGCCTTCGGGTCGCCATGACAACGCTGGGTATCGCGCTGGGCGTTGCCGTATTTTTTGCGGTG
>JBELAH010000019.1:0-55864 GCA_049509035.1 Acidobacteriaceae bacterium | reverse complement strand
AACGGTATTCGCTACCTGACGCAGGAGGAGCCCTCGGAGTTTACCGCGGTGGTCGCCACCCGGGACAAGGACGATCCGCGCTTCAAGGAGGTCGAGCAGTCGGTGGAATGGACGATGAAGTTCCCGTCGGGGATCATCGCGTCGTGCGGGTGCTCCTATGGCCAGTTCGGCCCCATGACGCTGAGCGTCCACGGCGATCAGGGGTACATCTCGTTAAGTCCGGCCTTCGGCGGCGGCGGTATTCACCTAACCGGCAAGGCCGGAGACAAGACCTTCGACCAGACCGGAACAGGCACCGGCCACTTCCAACTGGCGCTGGAAGGCGAACACTTCGCGGCGTGCATCCGCAACAATACACAGCCAAAGTCACCGGGCGAGGAAGGGTTGAAGGACCTCGTCGCCATAGAGCATGTTTACCAGGCCGCCGGCACGCCGATCGCGTAGAGTTCTCCCATCATCCGTTCGATCAATCGCAAGCAACGCCGATTACAGCAGCCCGATGGCGCGGCCTGCCACTCCTACGCCCAGCCAGAGCGAGAGGGAGATAATGGCGGCGATGCGGGACCATAGGTTTGGCGCACCGGCGCCGGTGCGCAACAGCGCGCGGCGGTGCAGCGTGAAGTAGAAGGTCACGGCCGCAGCGAGCAGGGTCATCTTCCAGCGGAAGGCAGGGCTGTAATAGCACTTGCCTGCCTCCTCAGAGAGCAGCGCGATGCCGCTGACGATCATGACTGCGAGGCTGCCGAGAAGCAGACGGCTGAGATCGCGACCGATCAAGCACGCCGACTCACCTTTGAGAATAACGCCGAGCAGGCGCAGGTCAACGATGAGGACGGAACCGCCCAGGATGGCTAGCGCGAGTAGATGCACCATCTCTACGAGGGCGAAGTCCCACTTGGAGGCCTGCATGGCATGACCCAGGTGGGAGTGCGCGAGAGCCATGAAGAGAGCGTGCAGGGACATGGAGCCGGACCTTTCAGAAGTAGGCGATGGCGCGGCCAGCGACGATAATACCGCTCCACAGCGTAAGCGAGGCGATGGCGGCGGCGCGGGCGCGCCAGGGAGAGAGGCGTAGCGCCTCCCACTCGCTGACGCGGCGATAGACACCGGTGTGAAAGATGAGCGGGTTGAGACCGGCGAGCAGAAGCAGGATCATCTTGGCGCGAAATGCGGGGTTGGAGTAGTTCTTTGCGGCCTCGGCCCAGAAGAGCAGGAAGCCGCTGACGAAGCTGACCGCAAAACCGGACCACGTGAGTGGCAGAACACTGCGCGCAACCCGGGCGACAGAGATGGGACGCAGCAGCAGGCCGAGCATGCGCAGGTCGAGGACGGCAATGGTGCCGAAGAGGAGGGTGATGCTGAGGACATGGATGGTCTCGATGATAGGGAAGGCGTTGTCCGACTCGCGGATCATGGTGCCGAAGTGCGAGTCATAAAGGACCTGGCAGATGTGCTGCAGCAGAGGCATAGGCGATGTTTATTTGGAGATTATCCCTTTGACACAAGGTAACAATGTGCGTATTATGGTTTTGTTGGCACATGGTTGAGCTTATCTACTTCATTCTTTAGGTGCTTTACGATCTTGGGATGAAAGACGTGGTTGATAGCCTCTTCCGTGGTCATATCCTTCGGATGCTTCTTCGATTTGGGAGCCTTTGCCATGAAACCACCTACCCTCTGTGAAGTCCTGAGAACCTTCGGTGAAGACCAATCCTGCCGGGAATATCTTGAGGCTCTGCGCTGGCCGGATAAGGTGACTTGCCCCCGCTGCCAGTCGGTGAAGACCTCCCGTGTATACGACCGCAAAGTGTTCGACTGTGACTCATGCCGCTATCAGTTCTCCGTTCTGGCCGGAACCATCTTCCAAGATACTAAGCTCCCCTTGGCTACATGGTTCGCTGCTACCTACCTCATGTGCGAGTCCCGCAAAGGCGTCTCTGCGAACCAGATCAAGCGCATGATCGGCGGGAGCTACAAAACATCTTGGTACCTCTGCCATCGCATTCGCGCTGCCATGAAAGACGTTTGCCCAGAGCCGATGACCGGAACGGTTGAGATGGACGAAACGTGGGTTGGCGGGAAGGAATACAACCCCAAGGGCGCGGGTCGCATCCCCTACGCCGAGAGCAAAAAGGTCCCCGTCATCGGCATCAAGCAGCGTGGCGGCGAGCTTCGTTTCTTCCATGCCGAGGATTGCAAGTCCGGCACGCTGGCAAAGTACATTAGGGAAAACGTCAGTGGCGACGTAGACGTGATTATGACGGACGAATGGGGAGCCTACCCCGGCGCGATGCGGAAAGCGGGAGTCAGTCCAGAGAAGCACAAGAGGGTCAACCATAGCGCGAATGTCTATGTTGACGGCGACATCACGACCAACGGCATCGAATCCGCATTCAGCTTGCTCAAGCGCGGCATTGTGGGATCGTGGCACAAACTCTCTGCGAAGCATCTCTCTGCTTACCTCGACGAAATGACTTTCCGGTTCAATAATCGGCAAAACCCTTACCTGTTTCGTGACACCATGCAAAAGCTAATCGAGGCTCCAGTTCTAGAGTATAAAAACCTCATTGCGGCTTAGACTTGTGCGCATTTGTGGATATACTCGCTCGATATGCGGGGACCAGATTGTTGGCTAAGTCTTGGCATCTTTGCCTGATGTCGATGAAGGAACCGGCAGGAAGCATCTGACTATTCAACATAGAGGGAGATATCTTCGTGGTGGCGGTGGCCTCCACGAGCTTTCTGTAAGTGACCCCAAACTCATCCGCGTAGGTTCCATTCCATAACTGGGCTTCTTCGGCTCCGAATCTTCTTTCTTCGCCAGCAATCTGATCTTGAATCTGTTTAGTAGCGATTGCATACCGGTCTGGTGCCATATCCTTTGGAACATCTCTCAGCCGCTTCTGATCATCTGTGATACTTGCGGCTAAACCATAGGGACTGGCTCTGCGAAGTTCTGAGCGTCTGAAGAACTCATCGCAATTGCTTATTTCCTTTTCGGCGTCAGTCAATAGTGGGTCAGTGTCTGTCTGAGACGGTGGAGTCGGCAGCATGACCGTTTGCTGCGGGGGCGTTATCACTTCCTGTGTCGAAACTTGGGTCGAAACCTGTGGTTCAGGTAACACCTTACTGACCGCCCGAGCAAGGTCTTGCGGCGTGAAAGTGCCTGCCGCCCTGGAATGATTCAGCGAATTTCCGCACCAAAACAAGAGCGCACCCGCAATAACCGTGGAGAGGCTATAGACCACCGCCGGAGCCGGTCGAACTAGACCCTCCAAAGCCCTGCCGCGATGTATTGCAATTGGTACAACAGGTGCCCAGACAACGAAGTAACGCCCATCGAGAAAGCTACCCACAAGTCCGCCGAATATGCCAAGGAACGCTAGCATAATGGCATTCTCCAGCGCCCTAAAAATGCGGTCAGATAGCGTGAGTGAAGGCGGCGGAGTTTCCATGCGCAAGATGGTCTCATTGGAGACCACCTTGTGTCAACGGGATGATCCCCGTTTATTTGTTGGTGCCGGTAAGCGATCCGTGGTCGGTGCCATCGTCGCCGGGACCGCCGTCACCGGGGCTGCCGCCGTAGAGCTTGCGGCCGTCGGGAAGAGTGACGAGACGGCCGTCGGCAAGATTGGAGCCGTCCTTGGCGCGATAGCCCTCAACGACGATCTTGTCGCCGACCTTGATGTCTTCCCGATTCCAGCCGCGGCGGCTGAGCGCACCGGGACTGGCGCTCTCAACGCCCCAGTTGGTCACCTTACCGTGAGCGTCGACGACGTCGAGGTAGAAGTAGGTATGAGGATTGGTCCACTCGATGCGGGTGACCGTACCGGCAAGCCGGATGGGCTGGGTGCCGTCGAACTCAGAGGAGAAGGCGTGGTGCGCGTAGGCGGGCACGGCGGAGAGTGACAGCGCAACGGCAAGTACGAGGGCCAAGCGGATCTTCATCGAGCGTTCTTCCTTTCGACCAATGCAATCCTTCACAATCAAGGTCCAGGTTCTTCTGGAGCAATGCCCCACTGCGCGAACTGGTCGGCGATGCCGGGTTGGAGGGCCAGCGCGGCGGAGATATCGGACGCTCCCGCGGCGGCGCTTTGCATGCGCTCCGCCAACCCGCGCCCATACAGAGAGGACGCCTTTTTCGGGTTGGTTGCAAGTGCCGCGTTGTAGTCGGCGATGGCGGCGGCGAAATTCTTCATTCTGAGATAAACGAGGCCGCGGCTGTCGAGAGCGAGCGGGTCGTTCGCGCGCAGGGCCAGCGAGCGGTTGCAGTCGGCGAGTGCGGCCTGGAGCTGACCGACGATGGCGCGGGAGGTACAACGGTTCCGGTAAGCCGCGGCATAGTCAGGCTGAAGGCGGATGGCCTGATCGAAGTCGACGATGGCAGCGTCGTCGTGCCCTTGGTCGTGGCGGACGATACCGCGGTTGTTGAAGGCCTCTGCTAGGTCAGGCCGGAGCCGGATGGCCTGATCGAAGTCGGCGATAGACGAGTCTAATTGACCGGTGACGAGGTAGGCCACGCCGCGGTTGTAGAAGATGGTGGCGTCGGAGGTGTTAAGGCGAAGCGCTTGCGAGTAGTCAGCGATGGCCTGGTCATACCGACGCTTGTCGGCATAGGCATTGGCGCGGTTAACAAAGGCGTCGGCTGAGTCGGGCTTGAGCTTGAGGGCGTGGGTGAAGTCCGCGATGGCCGAGTCGAATTGGCCGAGCGCGTCGTAAGTGCTGCCACGGAGGTTGAACACGTTGACGTCGTCGGGCTTGAGGCGGATGGCCTCGTCATAGTCGGCGATGGCTTCGGCGAGTTCACCTAGCGCGACGTCGGCGTTGGCGCGGTTGGCGAAGGCGCCGGCGTAATCGGGTTTGAGCTGGATGGCGTGACTGAAGTCGGCGATGGCGAGATTGTGTTGGCCTTTGACGTCGTAGGCGATGCCGCGGTTGTTGAGGGCAACGGCCAGGTTTTCGGCATCCTGCTGGCTGGATTGGATCAGTGCGGTGCAGGCAGGGATGCTGAGATCGGGGTTGGAGCCCTCGCAGCGGGTCCAGTTATCAGTCTCGGTCTGGGCGGCGGCGAGGGAGACCACGCAGCAGACGCCGACAACGGCTAGTGCGCGACGGCAAAGCAACGGGCTGGGTTGACGGCAAATCATGCGCTGCTCCCCAACGGGCCCCAAGGTGACGGATTGCGTTTCCATCATACATAGCTTCGCGGGCAACGGCGACGGGTTCTGGATTCGCAATACCTCCTTTATTTACACGATCTAGTTCTCCAACTAACTGATGTGCCTCGTCAAACTCCAGACTTATCTCGCCTCGCATCACCATTACGGTTGGGGCGTGTAGCGAGGGAATGAACGGTGCCGTAACCACCTCTATGCGCTCTTGCGGCCCATACGGTTGTAGCGCCCATACTTTCCCGTGTCGACATTGGATCGTCACTCGCCGACTTTGATCCGCTTGCGCAAGGCAATTCCATCGGAAGAGCTGCCGACGCGAATCTCCACATTGTCGCTCTCGACAGCGAAGTCTTTGCCGTCCCAATATGCCAGCGAACTCGCTTTCAGTGGAATGGTCACGGTGCGGACCTCGCCAGCGTGGATCGTTACTCTGCGGAAGCCCTTCAGTTCCTGCTGCGGACGGGCGACGGTTGAGTCGATGTGCGCAACGTATAGCTGCACCACCTCATCGCCGTCTCGCGTCCCCGCATTCTTCACGTCCACGTTGACGCTTGCGGTGCTGTCCTTCGCCAGGTGCACGCTGCTTACGCGCAGGTTTGAGTATGAGAATCTCGTGTAGCTGAGGCCGTATCCAAACGCATACAGCGGCTTGCTACCGAGGTACATGTAGGTCCGACCGTGGCGAATGTCGTAGTCCATCATGGGCGGCAACTGGTCCATCGACGCGACCCAGGTCTGAGTCAGGCGGCCCGCCGGGTTGTAGTTGCCAAAGAGAACGTCGGCGAGTCCATCGCCCTGCTCCTCGCTGTTATGAGCCATCTCCAGAATCGCGGGAACATGCTCCTGCGTCCAGGTGGTTGTGAACGGGAAACTCGCCTGCAGGACGACGACGGTCTTTGGATTGGCGGCGAGCACGGCTTTTGCGAGTTGCTCCTGCTCAAGCGCCAGGGTCTTGCGGTCGATGGCCTCTTTGCCGTCGCTGGGCAACGGACACTTGGCCCACCCGGCATCGCAGGTTGGATGGTTGCCAATGATGACCACAGCAACATCGGCTTTACTCGCGAGTTCGGCGGCGGCAGCGCCGTCCGCGCCATCTGAATATGTAACCTCCACGGTTTTTCCGGCGCGAGCGCGAATCCCCGCCAAAGGCGTGACGGCAAACGGTGGAGTTCCGCTGTACCAGTCGAGCGCAACCTTGTCTGCCAGAGGCCCGATCACGGCGATGCGCTTTAGAGCCGTGGCCTTGAGCGGGAGAAGGTTGCCCTCGTTCTTCAGCAGAACTATGGATTCGTCGGTTACCTTGCGCGCCAGTGCTTTGTTGGTGGGCCACAGCCACGGGTCATCCACACCGGCAATGCCAGCCGGCGAGTCGAAGCCGATATGCGCATAGGGCTCGTCCGCGCGTGGATCGAGCATTCCCAGCCGGATCATTACGCGAAAGACCCCACGCAAGTTCTCGTCGATGTCGGATTCCTTAATGAGGCCCTGCGTCAGCGCGTCCTGCACTGGCTTGGTTGCGTTCTCCAGAAACTGATTGATGCCGGCGTGGATAGCCGCAGCAGCCGCTTCAGGCATTGTGGCGTAGGCGTGATGCGCGCGCACCATGTTGCCAAGAGCTCCGGCGTCGGTGCAGATGATGCCGTCAAACCCCCAGTCCTTCATCACCACATCACGCAGCACGGGGTTCGCGCCCATGGGCACCTTGTTCCATGCGTTGTAAGAGGTCATCATGGCGTCGGCGTGACCATCCTCAATCGCCATGCGAAACGGCACGGCGTAGTACTCGTGAAAAAGGCGGTCGTCGAAGTTGGAACTGGAGCCATCGCGGCCATCTTCGTTGCTGTTTGCCAGAAAGTGCTTGAGAAGTGATGCGGCCATCCATGTCTTCGGGTTGTTGCCCTGCAGTCCCTCGGAAAATGCCGTGGCCAGCGTTCCGACCAGATACGGGTCCTCACCATAGGATTCTTCACTTCGCCCCCAGCGTGGGTCGCGGCTGAGATCCGCATTAGGAGCGCGCACCACCAACCCACCCCTGTGGTACTTGTTGAAGGCCCAGCGTGTCTCATACGCTTCTTCGGCGGCGGCCTGGCGGAGTAGGTCGGGGTCCCAGGTTTGGCCGAGCCCTCGAGATTGGGGAAACTGCGTGGTTGGCGTGACCAGGCCGCGCCCGCCCCATCCCCCCGGGCCGCCAAGCGCTAGCCCATGCAGTCCCTCGACGTGGTTGGTCCCCACGATGCCGAGCCGGGGCACGGTGGGGTCGGTGCCCAACATCGCCAGCTTCTCCTCCATCGTCATGCGACCCAGCAGGTCGGTGATGCGCGCCTCCATCGGCGCCGTCTTGTCCTGATACACCGGCTTATCCTGCGCCATTCCTGCCAAACAACCGAACCCCAGTGCCGCACCTGCCAGAACCAAGCGCTTCATACCCCAACTCTCCGATGCAAACGGCATGGCTGCCATTCTCTGCCTACACGCTCGAATGTTGCCACAAGAATCGAACCGGGCCTCCACGCCTCAGGTTTTTGACCTGATTGCTACCCTCCCTTATGCAACGGCGTTACTCTTCCTGCTCACCCTCCGCAGCTGGAACGCCGTCGCCCAGGTGAACTCCGTAAAGTAAGCTCGCCGGTCAATGTCTTCCTGCCACCATTCGGCAAACCCTCACCCGGGTGTGATAGGCTATCGCGCGCCGCAAGATGGAAGGAAGAATTGTGGCCGAAAGGTGAGATTTATGCCAGGACAGGAGCTATCACGGCGCGGTTTCTTGGGCGCTTCGGCGGCAGTTGGAGCTGCGGTCATGAGCCACCCGATCCATATGGCCGCGCAGGCAGCTGGAGTGAAATCCGGCGACCTGCCCGACCTTACTATAAAAGAGGCAAAGATTTATGTCCTTGATCCAAGCAGCTGGCGGAACGCCGGCGCAGGTCTGAGCGGCGGAGACGAAATCGCCTCCATGGTGACTGCCAGCGGGATTGAGGGCAACTTCACGCTCGGGAACCGGGGAAACCCGCCAGGTTGGGTCGACTTCGCCAAGGCCAACTGCGTTGGCAAGAACCTCTTGGACATTCTTCCGACCATCTCCTACATTCCGCTGCAGAACCGGCCAGGCGGAGGCGCGGGGGCCCCGGCGGGTGTTCCGGGTGCACCGCGGCCGGCTGGAGCGGGGGCAGGAGCGCAGGGAACAAACAGGGCCGGCGGCGGCAGACGCGAGTTTATCGGCGGATTCAACCCGGGCTTTGCCAGCAGGCCGCATGGAACCGGAACCCCGGGGCCGAATGTCCATGCCGCGGCGTGTGACTTCATTCTGTGGGACATCCTGGGCAAAGCGGTAAACCGTCCCATCTATAAGATCCTGGGAGGTACCAAGGAAAAGATGCTGGCCTATGCAAGTTCGCAGCACCTGGCCACGGTGGAGGACTACGGCCCAGACGTGCTTAAGGCCAAGGCAGCGGGGGTCAAAGCGTACAAAATCCACCCGGGCGGGGGCCAGCACAAGGGCGGCAGCCAGATCCCCTCCTACCTCGGCCACATCGACGAGATCAAAGAGGTTCGTAACGCCGTGGGAGACGACTACACGCTGCTGTACGACGCAGTCCAGACCTACAACTATTACGAGGCGCTCCGCGTCGGCCGCGCTCTTGACGCCTATGGGTACGACTCCTTCGAAGACCCGATGCAGACTACCGACCTCGAGGGGCTGATTGAACTGCGGCAGCACCTGGACGTGCCCACCGAGGTTGGCGAGTTCCTGACTGACATCTACGACTACGGCGAGTACATCAAGCGCGACGCCATGGGCATCGTCCGGCTGATTACGGACAACGTCGGCGGCATTACTGGCTCCTTCCGGGTGGGTCAGTTGGCCGACACCTTCGGCATGCCGTGTACCCCCCACAACTGGGGAGCCTTCTATGACATGGCCGCGGCCTTCCAGGTGGAACTGGCTCTTCCCAATTGCTACTGGTTCGAGATGCCGTGGCCGTGGGAATATCCCGACCGTCCCTATGTGAAAGAAAAGTTCCGCGTCGACGCCGACGGGTACGTCCATGCCCCAACCGACCCCGGCATGGGATATCCGCTCGATATGGCCGTCGTCGACAAGTTGCTGATTCGGATTGACCGTTGATCCAATCCACAGCGGTGGATCACTGGGCGCGAGCCCCTCGCGCTTGCACTTCGGATAGTGAAGCGGGAGTATCTCCCGGAGTTCGATCGAGGACAATGCGGATGCCGCTGGTGCGGGTGTTGCCTGGGAGCTGGACTGTTACCGGCGTTCCGCTGAATTGCACTTCGCCACGCATCGCCGTGTGCCAGGTCATGCGATCGTCTGTAGATGTTTGAATTTCGTAGCTGTAGCTGCCGGAATGCACGAACCGAAGCGTAACCGCCGACAGCACATAGACTCCCTCAAGGTCGCTCTCCCACCATTGGGGGCCGGCGGTATGAGGCGCAGCAGACCAATAAGTGCGCGGGTCGCCATGATGAGAGCGTGGTTGATGTGTGACCTCCTGTGCGATTGCACATCGTGCTGACGCCACACTGTATAGTGTTGCCGACCAGAAAACCCGGGAGTTTATGCAGATGAAACTGACCTCCGCTGCCCTGGCTGCCTTTGTGGCGGTATCCCTCGTTGTCCCGTTTGCTGCGCAGGTTAAGCGCAACCCGATACCGCATATCGTGGAGAAGGATGGCCGCTACGCCCTGTTCGTCGACGATGCGCCGTACCTGATGCTGGGCGCCCAGGTTCATAACTCCAGCAGTTGGCCGGCCGAGCTGCCTAAGGTGTGGCCAGCCATGGAATATCTGCACGTGAACACCGTGGAGATGCCGGTCTACTGGGAGCAGATTGAAGCGCGGCAGGGGGTCTACGATTTCACGCTGGTGGATACGCTGTTGGCGGAGGCGCGCAAGCATCAGGTGCACCTGGTGCTGCTGTGGTTTGGTACATGGAAGAACGGAAGCCAGCACTACATGCCCGAATGGATGAAACTGGACACCGTCAAATATCCGCATGTGACCGGCAAGAACGGGGACGCAGTGGACTCGCCTTCGCCATTTGCCGCGGCGTCGCTGGAGTTGGACAAGAAGGCGTTCGCGGCCTTCATGGGGCACTTGAAGGCAGCCGACCCGCAACGCACCGTAATCATGGTCCAGGTGGAGAATGAGGCCGGCACCTGGGGAAGTCTTCGCGATTATTCGCCTGCCGCAAACCAGCTCTTCGAGGCAGCGGTGCCGCCGGAGGTCCTCAGCGCCATGAAGGTAAAAACCGCTTCGCCCGCTCCGAACTGGCAGGAGGCGTTTGGGCCCGAGGCGGAGGTCAACTTTCACGCCTGGGCGGTTGCCAGGTATGTTGGACAAGTTGCCGCTGCGGGCAAGGCTGTCTACCCGCTGCCGATGTACGCGAATGCGGCTTTGCGCGACCCGCTCAAGCCCGGTGCGCCCGGCACCTACGAGAGCGGCGGTCCCACCGATAATGTACTGAACATCTGGAAGGCTGAGGCGCCGGCGCTGGACGTTCTTGCGCCCGACAACTACACCAATGACCCCGTAGCCTACTTGAAGGTGTTGGAGCTGTATCACCGCAGCGACAATCCTCTCTTTGTGCCGGAGACAGGCGGCGCGAACAATCCTCGCTTCTTTTTCTCAGCGCTGGGGTTGCAGGCCATCGGCTTTTCTCCCTTCGGATTGGACTACACGCGAACACGCACTCCGGCAGACCCTTCTCATCCCCGGGAAGAGGCTCTCGCTCCGTGGGCGATGAACTACGTGCTGATTGGCCCCATGATGCGCGATGTTGCCCGCCTCAACTTCGAAGGCAAGCTGCAGGCTGTGGCTGAAGAGCAAGGCAAACCAGCACAGATCCTTCCATTCGGATCGTGGAACGCGGTCGTGTCGTACGGTGCGTCCAACCGGGGTCCCGCCGCAGGAAATCAGAAAGCGGAAGGCCGCGCGCTGGTTGCTCAACTCAAGGACAACCAGTTCCTGGTGACCGGATACTTCTGCCGCGTCGACTTCCGGCCGGCAGGAACCGAGGAGCAAAGAAAGTCGCAAAACACTGTGGCAGGAACCGGACAGAATCCCTCTGCATTGATCGACGGCAAGTGGCAGCACCGGCTGTTCCTGCGCGTCGAAGAGGGGACCTACGAGAACGGCGCGTTCAAGTTTCTGCGTATCTGGAATGGAGATGAGACGGACTACGGTCTCAACTTTGGCGCGGAGCCAATCGTGCTGCGCGTTTCTCTCGCTACCTATTAGCTTCGGCAGAGTGAATGGAAGGAAGTGCGTATGCGTAAGAGCCTGTTGTGGACTTTTCGTCTGGTGATATGTATTGCTGCTTCCACGGTGTTGTGCAACGCGCAGGATTCCTCCGGCGCTCCACACCTGCGGAAACAGGGCACCGCAACGCAGTTGATTGTCGATGGCAAGCCGTTTCTGGCGCTGGCAGGAGAGCTCGGAAACAACTCGGCGACCAGTCTCGAGAACATGGAGCCGGTCTGGCCGAAGATTGTTGCCGGCAATCTGAACACTGTGCTTGTAGGCATCTCGTGGGCACAGTTCGAACCGGAAGAGGGCAAGTTTGACTACAGCCTAGTGGATGGGGTGATCGCCAAGGCAAGAGAGAACAACCTGCACATCATCTTTCTCTGGTTCGCGAGTTGGAAGAATGGCACATCCAGCTATCCGCCCATTTGGGTAAAAAGGGACTACCAGCGGTTCCTGCGGATTCAAATTGGCAAGGGCAACACGGTGTCGATCTCAGGTCCGGTCGAACTGCTGAGTACTTTCGGCAATGCCACGAGAGACGCGGACGCCGCAGCCTTCGGCGCGCTGATGCGACACATCAAGGAAGTCGACGGTACGCGGCACACCGTGTTAATGATGCAGGTCGAGAATGAAGTGGGTGTGCTGCGCGACACGCGGGATCGCTCTCCTGCCGCAAACCATGCGTTTGCAAGTCCCGTGCCGACAGAACTTATGCAGTACCTCGAAGCTCACAAGAACATACTCGCCCCCGAGCTTCGCGAAGTCTGGGCGTCAAACGGGTACAAAGCATCCGGCACGTGGGAAGAGGTCTTTGGCGCGGGCAAGCCGGCCGATATGGAGATTCCCATCCAGACGACCAGCCCGCCGATGGGTGCGCTCGAACATCAGAACAGTTGGCAGCATCTGCACTGGCCTTCGGATGAATTCTTTATGGCATGGAACTATGCGCGGTTTGTAGAGAAGGTTGTCGAAGCGGGCAAGGCGGGCTATGACATTCCCATGTATGTGAACGCGTGGCTGCAGCAGCCCAATCATGCATGGCCTGGAACGTATCCAAGCGGGGGTCCGCTGCCGCAGGTGCACGACATCTGGCGTGTCGGGGCGCCGTCTGTAGACATCCTCGCACCCGACCTATATCTCGAATACTTCGACGATCTCTGCGAGCGGTTTACTCGCAATGGAAACCCGCTGTTCATCCCGGAAACGAGCAATAACCCAGCTAACGCGGTCATTGCGGCAGGCAAGTACAACACGATCGGCTTCTCTCCCTTCGGCATCGATGGGAATCGTCCAATCGACGTCGAGATGGCAGCCACGTATCGTCTCCTCGCCCAACTATCGCCCATGATCCTGGCGCACCAGGGCACAGATACCATGACTGCAGTGCGCATGAGCCAGGGGGATGTGCCAAAGAGCGTCAAGCTCGGCAACTACACGCTGACGCTGACTTACACGGGCAGAAGCACGCACATTCCTCCGCAGGCCAGAGGGCAGGTGGTTGCGTCGCCCCCTCCGCCATCGGCAACGCCTGCGGCTCCCGAACCCCCATTGCAGGCGGCCGCGATTCTGATTGCTGCCGGCCCCGACGAATATTACTTCGGTGGCGGCGGCATGCGCGTTGACTTCACGCCGAACACGCCCGGCCCTGCCAATGTGGGGCTTGGTGATGTTCAGGAGGGTAAGTTTGTCGACGGAAAGTGGGTCGTGCTGCGCCAGCTCGCCGGCGATGACACGGCACAGGGAGAGATTCTCGTGCTGCGTCCGAATACAATTCTGCGCGTGACTCTCTACCGCTATCCATAGATAGCATTTACGCAGCTGTCCGCCGTGGGAGTGCACTACTGCGCCGCATTCGGTGAACCCGACGATGTCGGGGCATTGCGAACACTGAGCGATTCAACGGTACTTCTCGGGAGCACACTGAGCGATGGAATACAAACTCGGAAGTGACTGTGGAGTTAGATAGATAGGCTGGGTGGAAGGTAAACCCTACTAGGCGTCACAATGAGATAACCCGCGACCGTGCGAGTTGCTCAAGTCGCGACTCGTACATGCCCCGCCAACGGCAAGGGCAACGAAGAACACTCCTCGCAGCGACGGCTGACGGACAACGCTGATGATAGGGCCTCATATGTTTGGCTCGAGGATCTGCTGGGTCAGACTCGAACCATGATCACTTCCCGTATTTCGCCCGTCCCGTTCGCCGAGTTGCCATCCGAAGCTCGCGCGCTGCTCTCCATCTTTGCCCAGGCCGCTGCGGCGCGCTATGTGGCTCATCCACTCAAACAGTCAGAACTGACCCCGTTGCTTGAAACCGTCTGGAACCGGAATCGGCTTTGCCTCAAGGACCTGGCCGACCCCTTCCGCATGACCGCTTTGCTCGAGACGGAGCTCTCATCCGTTTGCGTCACTGGGGGTGCCCAATGACCGAGACAACCGCACCGGAAGTTTGCCTTTCCTCTGTCGACGGCCGCCTCCTGGCGCTTTTTGAGGCCGCACAGCGTTGGATCCGTGAGCAGGGTCTGGTCCTGGTGGAGATTGAATCCATCCTGGGCCAGGCCGGCAAGCTCCTCGACCTGTACCAGGGTCGCCTCACGGCAGAGAAGCTCCCTCCAGCCCTTAGGACTCCGTACGAACTGATGGTCTGGACGCGTCCAGTGAGGGCAGAAGATGACGTGATGGGACTGGAGCACTATTCCCATTGGTTCGCCCGCTGGCTGGTCGTGTGTCTGCCAGGAAACGAAGAACTGCAGGACGCGGTGCGTTGTGCGATCTTGATCCGGGCTCAATCGCGAGCGCAAAGGTTCGTATACTGATGGCAACATGTCTGACACTCGTGACAAGCGCCGGCGGACCGACCTGGATTTGTTCATCCTGGCGCTGATCGACGGTGGGGTCTCCACCCCTTACGAGTTGCAGAAGACGGCCGGCCTCTCCCAGGGCGCCACGATCCCCGTGCTAAAGCGGTTACTGAAAGCGCGGGTCGTGCGCCAGGGGAAGCCCGGCGTCCGCGGCCGAACCGACTACAAGGTCACCGCCGCAGGCAGCAAGGCACTGAAGGCTGGTTGGCTACCTTTGGTGGAGGCAGGTCCCAGCGGCGACATCGACTCCGATCTTCGTGTGGCGCTGCTGGCATTATGGGGCAGTGGTGACCGCGGAATCGCTGCGGAGTTCCTGCGAGAGTCCGCCCACAAAAAGATGGCGCTGCAAGCGAATGCCGAGACGACCCCCGACCCAGGAAACGTTGCTCCCCTCGCACGGTGGTACCTCGAGATGCGATCCGCAGCCGCAAAGGCGCTCCTGACTGCAGAGTGCTCGGTCATCCGCGCCATGGCTGATTCTCTGCCCCGTAGCCTCACCGGCAAACCCAGGCGTAGCAAACGCCCTCCCAAGAGCCGGAAGGGCTCCTGAGGGTGTTCCAGAAGGCTCTAGGTAGGTTCTGAATCATTGCGATGGGTGACCGGGTCCTGCCGCCTTTGCAGCCCCGCCTGAGGCTCAATCAGCCATTCAGCTCTGGGCAGATATCGAAGATCGATATCTGGAACGGATCCCTCAACGTATGGTTGCCCTTACGGAATAACTCGGCAGCCTCCTTCAGTCGCCTGTTTTCAGTGGGCAGATCCTGCGATGAAGAACCCCTCTGCAGTTTCTTGGCTGCCGCCGACAATACCCGGTCGTGAATCTTGATCCCGAGCGGGGTCGGCCTGAGCACGCAGAGGCGCCTGTCATTTTTATCCCTGGTCTTCACGACCAGTCCACTGCCGACCAGGAATTTGCAGGCGCGGCTGATTTCGTAGTCCTCCAACCCGGTCTCCTGCCGCAGCGATGCCGCGAAGCACCCCGAGTGCTCAATGGCCCTTTGGAGAGCATAGAAGGCGATGAAGGTGAGCCCCTGCCTGCGAAGCTCTTCCAATGTGAGCAGGAGAAAGAGATTGCCGGTAGGGGCGATTGCCCGTAAGAGTTGCTTGCACTTGACCAGGTTAACTTGCATATATGCAGGTACTATGCGCGTAAGTTATTTTACTGCAATAGTTTATCTTTCAGACTATCCCGGAAATGCACGCGATTTGCAGGGAATGCCAGATAAACGTGCCTCAACAACCTTTGGCTCGAGCGCGCCCCTGTGGAAAATCGGACTCAGCAGCACCAATCAGATTCACTGGTGCAGCCCGACGCCCAAAAGGCCGAGGTCCAGCTTCGAGGCAGCAGTTGTGAGAGAAATCAGTGCCGTCTGCGCCGTGCCGCCAGCCGGGTTTTTCGTGAGTAACGTGGAGCGGGGGTGGATCCACTTCCTGGAGAGCAGCTTGGGCCAGCACATGGCTCGCGACGGGTAGGGACGGCCACCGATGGAATCCACCCCAGTCGGATGGGATCAGGTCCTTTATCCACATCAACTCGGGTATTCCACGGATTCCCTGACAGGCAGCAAGGGACTACATCTGGATGCAGGCGTTCCAATAGGGACGCGGCAACACACAGACGTAGAGGAGGTGCAGGCTCAGTCGAGAGATGGTATGACGCATCACCCCAGCATCCGGCTTGCCCGGAGACTGGCGGAGTTAAAACGCCGACCGATCCTGGAGATCGCTCGCCTATCAGTTATATGGAGTTCCTCCTTGAACACACCAAGCAGCACCAGAGTTTTCTGTGTCCCCGATTCGGAAGCCGCAACACTGGCTCCGCCCGTTACGTTTGAACCACTCCTCACCCCCGCCGAGGCGGCCAAGCTTATGCGCATCAGTGCAACGACGCTGCTCAAAATGGCGCGAGCCAAGCTGATTCCGGCGATTTTAATTGGAAGGCACTGGCGGTTCCGCGCTTCATCGCTGAACGCCTACATCGAAAGCCAGACACAAAAAGAGCCGCCAACAAACTGCGCCTCGAAGTCAAGCCCCCCACCGAAACCAAGACTGCGAAAGCACCGTCCCGGTGGAGTATTAGCGCGCTACCGGGCCATGAACTCGGTGCCCCCACAATGCGACTGACCTACAGGGTTCACGTATGTCGGAACTCGCTACTGGTCGATAGGATCGAAATTGATATGAGCACAGGACAGGCAACCGAAGAGATGGGGAACCCGCTGATGGCAATGATGGTCAAGGCGGTGGCCGCCCGGCCAATACCGGTGGAGCACCTCGTGGACAACACCAAGTTTGTTCGGATGCCAGTCATCCACTACGGGACTGTCCAGCAGGCGGCCCGGGATGGCTAGGGATGTCCGCCCGTGGATTACACCCCGGGCGGTTGGAATCAGGTCCTGGACCCGCACCATCTAGGGCATTCCACTGATTCCCTGACAGGCAACGACCGACTACATCTGGATATAGGCACCCCGCAAGAGGCGCCGGCAACAACCAGGCGTAGAGGCTTTGCAGGGTCAGTCGAGAGATGGTATGGCGCATCACCCCAGCGTCCGGTTTGCCCGGAGGCTGGCGGAGTTGGAATGCCGACCGATCCTGGAGATCGCTCGCCTATTAGTTATGGAGTTCCTCCTTGAACACACCAAGCAGCACCAGCACCAAAGTTTTCTGTGTCTCCAATTCGGAAGCCGCAACACTGGCTCCGCCTGTTACGTTTGAACCACTCCTCACCCCGGCCGAGGCAGGCTTGCTTTTGAAAGTCCACGCGAAGACGGCGATCAAGTTGGCGCGAGCCAAAGTGATTCAAGCGATTCGGGTCGGGAAGCATTGGCGGTTCCGGGCCTCGTGGATCAACGCCTACATCGCAAATCAGCTACAATCATCTGGCCAGCCCGCCTGAGCGATACGGAGAAAACATGCCTATCGCTCATACCCGCAGAAGTTACCAGGAAGGCTCTGTCGCCCGAGTCTCGCGCGCCAAAGGACCCGACGTCTGGGTCTACCGGTGGCGCGAAGCTGCGCCCACCGGCAGAAGAGTCCAACATAAACGTGTGATCGGAACAGTCGAGGAGCACAAAACCCTCTCTGAAGCAAAGAGAGCCGTCGACGATCTACGCCTCGAAATCAATTCCCCAGCCGAAGCCAAGATCGGAAGGGTAACGGTTGGTGAAGCCTGGATACACTTCCAAGCAAACGAACTTCGTGATCCTGACGTTGCTCGGTCTCCTACGACGATCGACAACTACTTCGACTACTTCGACTCACGCATCCTTCCGCGCTGGCGCGACGTTGCTCTCGACGACGTCAAGGCGGTCGCAGTGGAAAATTGGCTGAGGGGGCTCGTAGATCTCGCGCCAGGCACCAAGGCGAAGATCCGAAACCATTTGAGCGCATTGTTCTCTCACGCTATCCGGCACGAACTCTTCTTTCCACGAGCGGGAATCAACCCGATCGCTAACGTTCGCCAGGGAGCGAAGAGACTGCGGGAGCCAGACACTCTCACCCTCTCCGAGATCCGGGGAATCCTCGCAGGCATCAAGCCCAGGGCCATCAAGGTGATGGTGATCGTCGCTGCGGCGTCGGGCCTTCGCAGGTCGGAGGTCCGCGGCTTGAAGTGGTCGAACTGCGATCTGAAGAACCAGCTCTTCCTTCTTCGACAGGGCGTCGTGAGGAAGCACCAGACCAATCTCAAGACAGAGGCATCTCGTAGGAGCCTGCCCATGTCGCAGGAGCTGGCGCAGTCCTTGCTTGAATGGAGGGACCTCACCCTGTACAACCAGGATGACGATTGGGTGTTCGCCTCGCCGTACACGAAGGGCAAGCGTCCCTACTGGCCTGAATCTGCCTTGGCAGATCACATCCGCCCCGCCGCGGTGCAAGCCAAGATCACCAAGCGGGTCGGCTGGAACACTTTCAGGCATTCCCTCGCGTCGCTCCTAGGAGACAAGAAGGAAGACAGGCGGATCGTGCAGGAGATCATGCGTCATGCATCCGGAAAAATGCTCGACGTGTACCAGCACGGCAACCTCGAGGCTAAACGCTCCGCATTGAAGCACGCCTCTGGGATCTTTGTGCTACCCGCCAAAGCCAGCTAATCGTTGTCGCAATGCGAAAGGGCTCCCCGCCATGGGGAGCCCTCTTTAATCTCTATTGCCATGTAGGCGGAAAGGGGCTAATTTTCTTATTGTGCCCTTTTTGTGCCCTTGTTTCTCTTTGCCAAACACTCCTAAGTCCTTTGGAATGTGTGGCGGGGACGACGGGGCTCGAACCCGCGACCTCTGCCGTGACAGTTAGAAGCTGAACCGCAACCCATTGATTCTAAAGCGCACTGATGGCTCAGAAAGCGCTCAAAACCACACAAAATCATCCTTCAGCACCCTGATCGAACCCTTAAGATCACAAGAAAGCAGAGGTCGCGCTAAGCGCGCGCGGTCCTCAGCGAATTCTCGCATAGGCGGATTGCACGGGCACGTCACAAACTGTGGGACAGCCCCCATGATAGCCTTGACGGTCAACGTCAATAACTGTATACACAGTTATTGACATGAGTCGCAGAACTCAAGATCGCAGTGCAAGCTCAAGCCGCCGGGGCAAGCCCATCAACGTATGGGTCTCCGACGACCACAAAGAACACCTGGATGAACTTGCTGAGAAAACACGCGTTACGCGCTCCGAGTTGGTTCGGCAGGCGCTTGATTTGTTATTCGATCACGCAGCAGCGGGCCAACTCCGTATCGGATTCCCGACACAGCCAGGCACATGAACCAGCTGTCCACGGTCAACTGATTCGTGCGATTGGAGCTGGACCACTTTGGCACTGGAATCCACAAGAAGGGCTAACTCTTCGCTTGAACTTCGCCCAGTGCGGTGCTTGAATTCGAAGAAAAGAAGGGCGGACATGAAGTGATTACAAGAAACCTGGGAGCGGTATATACACCGGACATACTGGCGGATTGGGTCGCTGCGGAACTGGTAAGACGTCTGCCGCGAACCAAGTCGCTCCTGGTGATTGACCCGGCTTGCGGCGATGGTGCCCTTCTTCGAAGCGTACTTCGGACAGGAGGGCGATCGGGAATCAGAGTCGCAGGTTTAGACGTCGACCCAACTGCGATCAGAAAAGCTCAACAACTGCTCCCCAAGTCGACGTTCCTCAAGTCGGTCGATGCGCTGCAACCAAGCGGAAAGGGGTCCGCGGTTGAGACTGGCTGGAAGAGATTGATGGAGGACAAGATTGCCGGGGTAATTTCCAATCCGCCGTGGGGGGCCGACCTATCCCAATCCGCCGCAGATCTTCGCGGAGCAGGCTACCATCTTGCGCAGGGACAGTTCGATTCATACGAGCTGTTTATCGAGTTGTGCCTCAAGGTGATGCCTAAGGGCGCGATGTTAGCTTTCATTATCCCAGACTCAATATTTCTTCCGGAGCACAAGGCACTCAGGACGCTGCTATTGGAACGCTCGCAACTACATTTGATAGCGCGATTGGGTGAGGGCTTCTTTGACCAGGTGTACCGCGGAACCGCGGTAGTTGTTTGCGAAAAGACAACGCCGCGCCTGACACGGTCTATCGAGTGCTTCAGACTGAAAAAGGATCTCCGGGCCGAAGTCTTGTCAAACCGATTGTCACTCCAGGATGCGAAGGCAAAAGAAGTACATCTCATCCCACAGAAAGATTTCCACTCTGATCCTGAGAGACGGTTCAGCATTGATGTAAGCCGCGACGATCAGTCTGCCTTCCATAAGATCAACAAGCAAAGGAGCAACTGGGCAACTTGGCTTACGTCTGGACGTGGAGTCGAGCTTTCAAAGACGGGATCCGTCATACTGTGCCCGCTATGCAAGACAGCCCGTCCAACTCCTCGTGAGCAGATTGCGCTCATATGCCAGAACTGCGGTGTGAAGTTTGAGATTTCAAGTGCAATACGGAAGACGATCGTAAAACGCAGTAGGATTGTTCCCGCTGGCTGGAAGCGCTTGATCGTCGGCGAAGATGTCGATCGATACTCCTGCGTTTCCTCCCGAATAATCGAAAACAATGTCCCGGGGATCAATTACAAGACCCCTTCATCCTTCGAGGGAAGCAAGCTTCTAGTTCGCAAGACCGGCGTCGGGATCAAAGCAGCAATAGATGATTCTGGTGCCCTCACCAACCAAGTGGTATTTCACTATAGGGCAAAGCCGATTGGCACTCCGTCATTCTTTCTAGACTATGTACTCGGCATCTTGTGCTCGCGCGTTATGCTGGCCTACCACCTAAAGAGGACTGGAGAAAATGAATGGCGATCACATCCATATGTCACGCAGAAAACAATTGCGGAACTTCCTGTTCCTGTCATATCTGAAGGAGGATGGAAGTGGAGGCAGGCGAAGGCTATAGCCGGCGCAGTTTCTGAACGCCGTCAGAAAAAGCCGTCAGACTCTGTAGCAGACCTATATGTGGATTCTCTCGTAGCGGGTTTGTATGATCTGGACAGCAAAGCCTGTGCGTGGGTGCTGAACGTCCTAGATGAAGCGCAGTCTCTGCAATCCATCACAACTATGAGGGCCGACGTATCTCAACTTCGTGCGGTTAGGGTGTAGGTAAGTGTCATACAGATACATTGGCAATAAGACTCGGTTCATTCGCAATCTCATGTCAACGATTACTTCCTTGGTCCAGCCTGGACAAGTAGTCGCCGATCTCATGTGCGGCACAGCGAGCGTGTCAGCTGCGCTTAGGGCGTCGGGATTCAAGGTCGTAGCGTCGGACATAATGACGTTTGCTGTCCAACATGCTCGCGTTCGTCTTACGCTCGACTCGCCGCCTGCGTTTGCAAAGTTGGGCGGATCATATTTTGAGGTTCTCGATCGGCTGCAAGCATTGAAGCCGATTGAAGGTCTCATGGTTCGTGAGTACAGCCCTGCTGGCCGACCGGATGCTGGTTGCGCGCCACGCATGTACCTATCGGAAATGAATGCAGGAACGATCGACGCTATTACTCGTCAGCTAAATATCTGGAGGAGCAACGGAGACCTAACGGTTGAAGAGCATGACCTGCTCCGTCATGACCTGGTCCTTGCAACGAATCGAGTAGCCAACATCGCCGGCACGTACGGGCATTTCCGCTCGAAGTGGAGCAACGGATCGCTCTCGCGTCTGACTCTATTGCCAGCCGAGTTTGTATGGGGCTTCCCAGTCGATCACACTATCATGCAGGGCTCCGCTGAAACTGTTTCTCAGGGGCTTGTTGCGGACCTGTGCTACCTTGATCCGCCATACATGAAGCGCCAGTATGCCGCGAATTATCACTTAATCGAGACGATCGCCCGAGGTGACGCTCCCGAAGCCATCGGCATAAGCGGACTGCGCCCCTGGAGGGATCAGTATTCTGACTTTTGCTCGAAGGTCCGAATCAGGAACGCGTTCGCGCAAATCATTCGAGGGATGACGTGCCCAAAGTTTCTGGTCAGCTACAGCGAAGATGGCCTGTTGTCACGGGGGCAGATGTTGGAGCTATTGTCGCAATTTGGCAATACGGAACTGATTGAGTTCAGCGTGCCACGCTTTCGTAGCAACGACAGTAATCTCAATCGCAGCATGACAGAATATCTGTTCATATTGAATCGAGCTGATTACGCATCCGCTGTTAGGTCTTCTGCGACACGGGAGGAACCATTGCAGCGTGCAATGGGTGCCAGGTGATAATGAACGGCTCGCCATTGATTGTGATAGCTAGCTTGTTATCGACGATATGGGCCAAATCTATGGCCGATACATCTGCGTAATGGAACATTCGATGAATAAGCGGGCTGACGATGATGAGGTTATACGGAGAATCGGCGCCACCTTTCCCTAAGGCAACCAGATGGTGTGCCTCGCAATAGATTCCGCCGTTTGTCTTCTGGAAGACGTACTTGTCTCCAGTTAGCTGGCAAAGACCTCCATACAAGTCCTTCAATGCCGAGACAATCTTCTGGTCTCGCTGTAAAACCTCGACGGTAATCTGCTTCTTGGTCGGAGGCACCTCGTCGGCGAAGTCATCTTGGAAAAGAGCAGCTGTGATCTCGGCGTCGGTCCTTGTTTTGTAATGCGGCTTTTTCTTGTTGCCGGTTGCGTTCTGCGGGGACGGCGGCTTCGTCGCCGGCTTGACCGTCGGCGACAGCGGAAGTGCCTTGCTAGCACCGGGAGGCGATTTCCCAATCGCCGGCATAGGTGTCGCTGGAAGCGCAGCTCCCACAACTCGAAAAGGCCAGCCGGTAGCCTTTTCATCGAAAAGGACGCCCGGGTTCAACTCGATGTTCCCATTTTCGGTCGTAAACATCTTGCCCAGCCTGCCATCTACTTCCCAATCCGCTTCGGGTTTGGCTGCTTGAAACCAACCAGCCCAGTATTCTCCAGCTGTTGAGCGGATCAGATAGATCACCAGATTCGGGACACCGGTGCGCTTCGAAGGATCTTTGGGCTTCGGGAAGTTAGTGTATAGGGGGTTCCAGGCAAATAGTCGATTTGACTCCGCAGTTCCAAGCTTCTGGGCGCGGATGTTATATGAGGCCGGACGGCGTTGACCAATCTCAGCAGTCTGTGATTTGGTTAGTCCCAAACTATTGACAGTGAATTTCCAGAGTGGGCCACTGTGTGTTGTGGTTTCCTTTACTCCGGCGAAGAAACGTGCCCAGTGCACTGGTTTGACAGCAGAGGTTGGAAAGTCGATATAGGATTGCCCGCCTCCGTGCGCTTCCGCACCTTTCAATTTGTAGATATTGAAGAAGTCTGCGGTTGTTAGCCGGCGATAAACGATCTGCTGGGCGATCTTCATGAAGTTTAACTATCTCCCGAAATGGCCATGTTGCTCGGCTTCAACTCTATTCGAAAGGAGGCGATTTATCATGCGTTATTTAGCCATCCGCGCCATCGGCAGCTTCTTGTCTCTTCTGCTGGCCGGAGTTGCCATTCGTCTCCTCGAACGAGATCTCCGGCGGCGCTGTTAAACCAGAGCAAAACGCGGCGTGTCTTCGCATTAGTTGCGTTTTGGCAACTGCCACGGTTCGTCGGGGCCGAATTCAAAAACATTAGGCCGACCTTCAACTCCAATGGCTCCCGGAGGTGGAGGTGGAGGTCGAAGCGCGGTTTTGAGGCGGCGCACCAGATCCCTGCCGGAGGCCGTGGTAGCGAGCTTTTTGATTCGCGGATTAGAAGCCTGACGTACCTGCGTCAGCAGCTTGGCGGTGACCAGGGAGCCAACCAATTTACTAACGACGTCCTTTGGGAGCGCCAGCTCGGTGATCAAATCCTTTTGTGTGACACCCCGGTTGGCGACCGAAAGCAGATAGACTGCCCTGCCAACGGATCCTGCAATGTGCTGCTCATTTAGGACACGCTCAACCCTGATTGCCTGCCCCGCAAACTTCCCCAAGCCGTTAGCAGTTGCCATATCGCAACTATACGCCGGCAGCCCCGAAAACCGGCTTCAACAGCGGTAGTTGCCACTTGGCAACCACGTTTTTTCCACAGGCCCGCGAATTCCGCTGGTGCTCGATTGTCATTCACTTTACCAACAACCCGGCGGCCGCCCAGGCTGCTTTTTCTAGGAGCAACCGCATGAAAAAACCACCCGCAAGCAGTACGCCCGTTCCCGCCGTCAGCCCGATTAAGTCCAATCCATTTACCTGGCCCCGGAGGCCGACTCCGGTTCCTGGTCAGGTCCCGTTCAACTTCGAAGACATTGAAGAGAAAGGAGATGCACCTTGCGAATAGGCCTGGTAAGCGCACTCCTAATCGTGCTGTATTTTCTCCTGATCGGCTGGGCAGTCTCCGTCTGCGAACTCGAGCTGTATAGGGTCTTCGAGGCCTGCACCGAGTTCCCGCAGCACCTGTTGCCTGCCCCTGGTCGGGTAGCAGCAGACTGACCCTCCCGCAGTGGCGATTCGCTAAAACCCCAGCATTTTCGCTGTACCTTTGGCTCGATCCTTCCTTCGTTCATAGTGTGAGCAGACGGGAAAAGGTTCCATCGCAACCGCAGCGCACTGATTTGCGGGGACGTCTTTGGCGCCGACCCTGTCTTCCATCACTCTACGAAGGATGACAGCAATGAATTCACAATCCGAACGCCGACTCTATCAGATCGAGCAGCTGCCCGACGTGATGCAGCTCGACGACACACAGATTCACTGGCTCGTATCCACAGGCCAGCTTCGGACGATCCGCATTTGCGGGCAAGTCCGGTTTGATTCCAACGAGGTCAGCGAGCTCATCGAGACCTACAGCCAGATTGCGAAAAGGAAGCAAGACTATGTCCAGTAACTCAGGTAAGCCGGTCGGGCGCGTTAAGCCCTCGATCGGCAAGAAAACCGGGGGCAAGCACCCCGGGAAGAAGAATAAGGGCCAGTTCGTCAAAGGAGGAGTTGTCCACCGGCACCACCGTGATGCGGGTAAGTGTGAAGGCCCAGGCTGCTCCAACATCGTTCCGGCAGGAATTGTTGCTGGCAACCAAAAGAGGTACTTCTGTTCAACTGCTTGCCAACGTGAGTTTCACAATAAGCGGTATGATCTCGGGCCTTGTATCTCCTGCGGGGGCACGATCTGGGGACAGCCCTATGAGAAGGGAATCCGGAAGTACTGCAAGAGGCAATGCCGCATCGATCACAAGGCCCAAGGGCTGATTGGGCGGACGGGTCCCTTCCGGGAAGTCATTGAGACGTACCTGGACGAAGACGACCGCCAGGAGAAGAGCACGCTGGTTGGAGCGAGGACAAGTCTTATTCACTTCTTTACCCATGTGCACGAAAAAGAAGGACTGACCAAGCTGGAGGAGATCCGGCCGTCGGTGGTCAGTAGATTCATCCTCAGCGAACGCGCCCGGGGCATGAAGACACTCAACTCAATCTCACATCTCTCGACGTTCTTTAGCCAGCTTCTGATTGACGAGCGCGTGGACATGTCTAGTCCGGTGATTCCGCGCAGGCACAGTGCCCAGAGCTCCGCGATTCGTCCCCGGCCGTACTCCAACGCCGAAATCGACTCCCTCTGGGGTCACTTAGTCGCTAATGGCGATCCGATGCTCATGCTCGCATTCCAGATGGGCCTTGAATGCGGGATGCGGGTCGGCGAAGTTGCCAATGCCGGACTCGAGAACGTCGACAGGGAGAAGCAGGAGATCTTCATCAGGCTGCCAACGAAAAACAAGACCACGCGCACTGTTCGGTTCCACGACCAGGTAGCAAGCCAGCTCGATCAGTGGCTCAAGGTTCGTAATTCCCTCTGCAAACACGATCACTTGTTGCACAGCGTTCAGGGCAAGAAGTTCGACTCCGGCGGCCTGTGCGTTCAATTCCGCAAGCTCTTCAACTCGAAGCCAGCTCCTGCAAATGGATTCTCCTTCCACAGGCTCCGCCATACTTGGGCAACCAGGTTGGTCAACAACGGCATGGAGCTTCCGATACTCCAAGAGCTGGGCGGATGGAAGTCGCTGAGCAGCCTGCAGCGCTACATCAAGGTGTTGGACACCACCATCCAGCGCCAGTATGAAGCGAGCTACCGGAAGCTTCAGGAGCAGGACCAGGCTGAGGTTGAGGAGACGCTGTCGCTCGTCGACTTTGCCGTCATCAACGCCGCCGATACAGCAACCTCAATCAAAACAGCAGCTTAGGAATGGGTGGACAGTGCGGGTAATGTATCTTACCCGCACAGTTCACTCTAAAGGAAAACTAACATGCATATTCAACAGTACTTAGAAGACCTAGGTACGGAGACTGAGAGCACCGAAACTCTTCGTGCCTATCGTCAGGACCTCGAACGATTCGATGGCTTTCTCCGTGAGAAAAACCTTCGAGTCGACGAGGTCAAGCCATCCGACATCAAGGAGTACCAGGCATATCTCGCCACGAACAAGGGCAGGACGGTCTCCACCACCCTGTCGCCGTCCACGATCGCCCGACGGTTGGCGGTAGTCTCCTCGTACTACGACTGGTGCCAGCGGAATTCCGACGAACCCGTCATAAACCCGGTGATCAGGGTCAAGCGGCCGAAGGTTCAGAACGTCTTGCGCCGGGCAGTCGACGACGCGATCCTGGCAAAGCTCGTGGATGGCGTCACCGATGTCCGCGACCGGGCTATCGTTCTGCTGTTCTTGTACAGCGGTCTGCGCCTGGATGAATTGCGTCAGACCGACAAGACGACACTCACGCTCACGAAGAAGAAGCAGCCTGACGGCTCGTTCCAATACTTCGGCTCCGGAGAAGTTATCGGCAAGGGCAGCAAGCCGCGGTCATTCCTTGTCGGTCCCAAGGCCATGCAGGCGGTCGCCACCTACTTGACACAGCAGCGCATGAAGGACGACCTGCCGCCCCTCTTCTTGTCCTCACGAAAGACTCGCCTGAGCAGTCGAGCGATTCAGCAGGTTGTCAACAAGTGGTGTGTGCGTCTGGGAGTGCCACACATACACGTTCACCAATTTCGTCATAGCTTCGCAACAAGAAACGTCAACGCCGGCATGTCCGCGGTGGTACTCCAGGAATTGATGGGCCACGCCAACTTGAACACGACGCAGCGCTATTTCGGTATCAAACCGGAACGACTATCTCGCGAATATTTCTCCGTCATGGAATTCGTCCGCCAGTTCTCTCCCGTTTAAGAGGGAGCTTTGGCACCGGGGCACCCGGCCTGTACAACCTTGCAAAGCTCAGGTCTTCCCCCGATTGTGTGAATCCGCACGTGGGGTCAACCTTGAATCAGCTTCGACCCAGCTTTCCGCAGCAACACCGCAATGGTCAGCACCACCTCCATCGCGCCAATCTCAACCGCGCAACTCAACCAGGAACAAAAAGGCTTTTCCATGAAGCGTTCTAAGCGCAGCACTCCTCGAAGCAAACTGATCAATCCTGATCACCTGAACAAGTTCGTCGGCGGCATTTCTGACCGGCGTGCCAAGGCCCTCGCCCTGCTGATGCTCGACACAGGACTTCGTGCCGGAGAGGTTGCCTCACTCGATAAAAAGTCGATCAAGTTCGAGAGCCGTGTACTCTCCGACGGATCAGTGCGGGCTTCGGTCACCGGCCAGGTTTTCTGCGCAAAATCTCAGAAGGAGCGGACATTCTATCTCAGCGCCCGGACCGTTGCTGCTCTCACGGACTACCTTACAAATGACCGCGGCGACGACGAGTCGCCCGCCCTCTTCGTGGGCAAGGATGGGACGCGGCTCAGCCCCGCCGCTGTCCATCGTGTGATGCACCGCTGCTGTGACCTGCTTGGCATTGAACGGATCGGGCCGCACCAGCTGCGCAATTACTTCGCTTTCGCCTTTATGAAGAGCGGGGGTGCCCCAGGCGTGCTGAAGCACCTTCTGGGACACTCCAGCATGCAGTCAACGCTGCGGACGTATCCGCCGCTGGACCTGCAAGTGAACTGACGCCGAACGCCCCCCATCGCTGACATCAACGGCGGTGGGGGCCAGACTCGAAGTCTCCATACCTTCATTCGACCTACTCATCTCGGCACTGCCGACTACCAGCCTTTGCCCCATCTGTTTCCAGGAGTACTTATGTCTGTTCTACCCTTTCGCCCAGCAGTTCATCCGATGACACCCGTGGCTGCCGCGGCGTATCTCGGCCTCGATGCAAAAACAATTACCCGCTGGGCCAGGCAAGGATACTTGCCGGCCCATCCTCTCGGAGAGGGCAAGCGCAAATACTGGCGCTTCTTCGAAAGTGAACTGAAGGAGTGGCTGGACTCGAAAACTAATAAGAAGGATGCAGCATGACCGACGCGCCGCCAGCACCACAGGCCGACGTTGTAGACTCAACGCAAGCCATCAGTGCGCGTGCAAAGGAGATCATCCGTATGCAGGCGCCACGATACCAACGAGGTTCCCTGAGTTTGCTGAAACGCAAAAGCCAACCCGACGTATGGGTCTACCGCTACTACGCCGACGAGAGCGGTCGCCGTGCCTACAAGAAGAAGATCGTGGGCACCGTGATTGAATTCCCCAAGCGCAAGGACGCGGAGAAGGCTGTTGCGCAGCTTAGGGTCGACGTCAACGAGGGAGCGGCATTCGCTCCCATGAACCTGGATCAGCTCGTCACGCACTACAAGCGCGTTGAGCTTCCACTCAAAGCCCATTCCACCGCTGAGGGCTATAAGAACTACCTCACCCTGCACATCGTGCCGAAGTGGGGTCAGCACAGTCTCTCAGCCATCAAGAGCGTCGAAGTCGAGAACTGGCTTCGCAACCTGAAGAAGGTCAATGGCAAGCCGGCGAGTCCCGGCACCAGGACCAAGATCCGCAACCTGATGTCCGCGCTGTTCGCCCACGCGATTCGCTATGAGTGGGCAGCGCGGAATCCCATCACGTCGGTCAGGACTTCAGCCAAGCGGCTCCGCACTCCGGACATCCTCACCGCCGAAGAGTTCCAGGCGCTTCTGCCAGAACTCGATCAGCGCGAGCGCGTCATGGTGTTGCTTGCCGGCAGCACCGGCCTGCGTCGTGGAGAGCTCATCGCCCTCCGCTGGCAGGACGTCGACTTTGAGCTGCTGCAGGCGAACGTGACCCACGCCGTCTGGCACAACGTCGAAGGCGACACGAAAACGGAGGCGTCACGGAAGCCTGTACCACGTCCCCGAATGGTGGTTGAAGAATTGAAGCTCTGGAAGTCTGTCACTCTCTACCGGGCGAACGCCGACTATATTTTTCCGTCCGTCGCAAAGAATGGGACGCAACCCATCACCCCGGACATGATCCTGAAGCGTCACATTCGTCCGGCTCTGAAGCGGATTGGAGTTGCCAAGCAAATTGGCTTCCACTCATTCCGTCATGGCCTGGCTGTTATGCTGCGGCAGCATGGGGTCGACCTCAAGACGGCCCAGGAGTTGCTAAGGCACGCCAACAGTCGGATCACGCTGGAGGTATATCAACAGGCTGTGGCGGAGGAAAAACGCGTGGCCCAAAACCTGGTCTTCAAAGGTCTGCTTGAAGGGGGCTCAACTCAGCACCCTTCAGCACCCTCGGAGGCTGCATGAAAGCAGCTATCATTGCCGTAAACCACTGTGCTTCTAGGGTTTATGGCGGGGACGACGGGGCTCGAACCCGCGACCTCTGCCGTGACAGGGCAGCGCTCTAACCAACTGAGCTACGTCCCCAGGTTGTCTCGCAACAACTTGAGCTGCGTCACATAGAATGGCGGCTTCGCAGATTGCGACTTTCGCCTTGTTCTATCTTGTCGCTGCGTTGGACTAGCTGGCACCTAGCGGCACTCAAACACTCCAACGCGCTACCCATCGAGTTTACCAGATCAGCGGCTTGCTTTGCCGCGCTTCCAGGCGCACCAGGCCAGCGCACGCAACCCGCCGATAGCCAACCCGCCTAGGCGTGCGCTTCCATGATCTCGGCCAGAACTTCGCGCCCTGGACGAGTGCGCTCCTGCGCCAACGTGGCCAATGGCTCGTCGACCATATTCAGCAGCGTGGCAAAGTCCGGCTTCTGCGTATCGACATAGAACACGCCGGTCAGCACTTCACCCTTTGCATGCACCTCGGTCAGCATCTTGATGGCGCCCGCCTTGTCTGTCGGGTCGTAGCCCTCATGCAGTTTGCGCAGGCGCAGTTGCGACCCATCGTGCATGCGGACCTCAATGGTCGTGTCCGGATCGTACTCCACCGCGATGTCGTCAAAGTAAGGCACGAAGCCGGCCTCGCTGACCGCCTCTTCATGCTCCTGCATGTACTTGTAGCTCTTGGTCGATCCCTCGTGGTCGTTGAACGTCACGCACGGTGAGATCACATCCAGCAGCACCGTGCCCTGGTGCGAGAGCGCAGCCTTCAGCATGGTCGAGAGTTGCTTCTTGTCGCCGGAGAAGGAGCGCCCGACAAACGTCGCGCCCATCTGGATGGCCAGCGCGCAGATGTCGATCGCCGGCAGATCGTTCACCACGCCGGTCTTCAACTTCGATCCCAGATCGGCAGTCGCGGAAAACTGTCCCTTGGTCAGTCCGTACACGCCATTGTCTTCGATGATGTAAATCATCGGAACATTCCGCCGCATCAGGTGGATGAACTGGCCCATCCCAATCGACGCCGTATCGCCGTCGCCGCTGACGCCGATCGACCGCATGGTCTTGTTCGCCAGCAGCGCGCCCGTCGCCACCGAGGGCATGCGCCCATGCACCGAGTTGAAGCTGAACGAACGCGACATGAAATATGCCGGCGACTTGGACGAGCAGCCGATGCCGCTCATCTTCATCACCCGCTCGGGCTGGATGCCCATCTCATAGAACGCCTCGGTGATGCGCTCCGAAATGGCATTGTGTCCGCAGCCCGCGCACAGCGTGGTCTTGCCGCCACGGTAATCCAGAATCTGGAGCCCGATGCGATTGGTCTTGATTGGCTTGGGGGTTACTGGTGTGGTCGACATGATTACTTGCGGGCTCCTTCTTGAGCGGCGATGGCGGAGGTCACGGTGCGGGCGTCGATCGGCAATCCATTGAAGTGCAGCACCGAATGCAGCTTCACCACTTCCCCCGCGTCCAGATCGACCTTCAGCAGGTTCAGCATCTGTGCGTCGCGATTCTGCTCCACCACGTAGACCCGGTCATGCTGGGCGACAAAGTCCCGCACCTCCTGCGTAAAGGGGTACGCGCGAATGCGCAGGTAGTCGGTTGCCAGCTCGTGTTTCCGCGCCAGTTCGTCACGGCTTTCCACCACCGCCCAGTGGCTGGTGCCATACGCGATGATCCCGACCTTCTCCTTGCCTGTGCCTTCGACCGTCGGCTTTGGCACCAGCGTCGCCGCCGTCTCAAACTTCCGCGCCAGCCGCAGCATGTTGTTCTCGTAATCCTCAGGACGCTCCGAATAAAGTGCCTTCTCGTTGTGACCGGAGCCGCGCGTAAAGTACGAGGCCGCAGGGTGGTCGGTCCCGGGCAGCGTGCGATACGGGATCCCGTCGCCGTCGACGTCCTTGTAACGTCCAAACCCGCCCAACTCCGTCAGTTGCTTCGCGTCCAGCACCTTGCCACGATTAATCGGTTTCTCCGGATACTCGAACGGCTCCGACATCCAGTTGTTCATCCCCAGGTCGAGGTCCGAGAGAACAAAAATCGGCGTCTGCAACTGCTCCGCAAGATCGAAAGCCGCCATCCCAAACTCGAAGCACTCCTTCACGGAACCCGGAAGCAGGATGACGTGCTTGGTATCGCCATGCGAAAGCCCCGCGACAAACGTCAGGTCCGCCTGCGACGTGCGTGTGGGCAGCCCGGTCGACGGCCCCGTGCGTTGTATGTCGAAAATCACGCCGGGAAGTTCCGCGTAATATCCCAGCCCCGCAAACTCCGCCATCAGCGAGATGCCCGGGCCCGACGACGCAGTCATCGAGCGCGCGCCCGCCCAGCCTGCGCCCAGCACCATGCCGATCGCGGCCAGCTCATCCTCTGCCTGCACAATCGCGAAGCTCGCTTTGCCATCCTTCTCCACCCGGTACTTCTTCATGTAGTCGATCAGGTTCTCGATCACCGAAGACGACGGCGTGATCGGATACCACCCCACCACCGTCACCCCGGCAAACATGGCTCCCAGCGCGGCGGCGGCATTGCCGTCGATGATGATCTTTCCCTCGGTGGCCCGCATCGGCTCCACCGCAAATGGGTCCTGCTTGGTCAGCGTGCTCGCCGCATAGTCGAACCCCACGCGCACCGCGCTCAGGTTCAGCTCCGCAGCCTTCACCTTCTTCGCAAATTGCTTGCGGACGGTCTGCTCCAGCCGCTCCATGTCGATGGAAAGCAGTTGTGCCGCCACGCCCACGTACACCATGTTCTTCACCAGCTTGCGCAGCTTCGCGTCGGCCCCCGTGGTGGCGGCAAGTTGGTCGAAGGGCACCGCGTAATAGGTCACATCGGAACGCAGCTCATGCAGCTTCAGCGATTCGTCGTAGATCACCGCCGCGCCCGGCTCCAGCGACAGCACGTCTTCGCGCGCAGTCTCTGCGTTCATCGCAATCAGCAGATCGATGTCCGTCTTGCGCGCCACCCAGCCGTCCTTGCTCACCCGGATCGTGTACCACGTAGGCAGTCCCGCAATATTCGAAGGAAACAGATTCTTCCCCGAGACCGGCACGCCCATGCGGAAAATGCTGCGCAAAAGAACACTATTGGCGGACTGCGAACCGGAGCCGTTCACCGTTGCAATCTGAATTGAAAAATCGTTGACGACTCGCTTTAATCCACCCACGAGCTTTGTTACCGGTTGGCCCTCTGCCACAACCTGACTGGTAGTCATTTAAAAGTGCTTCCCTTCATGTCTAGTTCCCTTTCGATCGCTGACTCCAGGCGGGGATTGGATGGTCACAGTCACACAAAGCCGCCTTGGTCTGGCATCCAGCGCTACGGTCGCGAGTCGTGCTCTAATCTCGGATTCTGCTCGAGCCTACCACCGGTATTTAATTGTATTCCAGCTAAGTCGTTTCGATTGTTCCGGGTTGGGTTCCATTTGCCTTCGGTAAAACCTTGAAGGCCTATAACTAATTGAAAATAATCCACTTTTATGGACTAGGACGGCCCTGTGCCTATGACACGGAAGTTGCGTTTGCGTCGCACATTAGCTTCGTAATTCAGTGCTACGCCACTCCCCGGCAAACGCGCGGATCTCATTCGCTCTCAATCCGCCTTCAATCCGCCCCGATCCGTGTCCGTCTTATCTTTTGCTTGTTCTTCCCCGCGCTGCACCGCGCCTTCCTTAATCATATTGCGATGCTGTATGCCGCAGCGTGTAGCTGCTCAGTGTCTTAATGTAGTTGCCCCGTTCAAACGCAGATGGGTCAGGCACCGCGCGCCGGCTCAGGCTGCCGCGCATCTGCCGTATCGATTCGTACTCATGCTCTTCCATCCAGCGCACAAGATCGTTCTGCATCGTGGTCAGATGCGCGATCCCTTTGGCCAGCAGCGCGGAAGTCGTCATCGCCACCTGAGCTCCCGCCATAATCGATTTCAGCACCCCCTCTGCGCTGTGCACGCCTCCGGTAATGGCGAGATCTGCGCGCACCTCTCCATATAGGATCGCAACCCAGTGCAGTCGCAGCAACAACTCTTCCGGCCGGCTCAACGTCAGCTTGGGACTGACGCCCAGGTCTTCGATATTGAAGTCCGGCTGATAAAAGCGATTGAACAGCACCAGCGCATCGGCCCCCGCTCCATCCAGTTCCATGGCCAGATGCGGAATGCTGGTGTACTGCGGCGACAGCTTCACCGCAACCGGAATTCCCGTAGCCTCTTTCACCTGGCGCACCAGGGTCACCAGCTCCTTTTCAATCGCAGCGCTGGTAACGCCGGATCCGGTTGCCAGCGAATAGGTGTTTAGCTCCAGCGCGTCCGCGCCCGCCTGTTCGATCTCCTTGGCAAAGCGCACCCAGCCTCTGGCTGTGGCCCCGTTCAAGCTGGCCAGAATCGGAATGCTGCACGCGCTCTTGGCCCGCCGAATCTGGCCCAGATACACATCCTGTCCCTGCCGGTAATCTTCATATGCAGGCAGATAGCTGAGCGACTCCGCGAACGACTCGGTGCCGCGCGAGATGTCCCGGTCCAGCGCATTGCTCTCCAGCGCCAGTTGCTCCTCGAAGATTGATGGCAGCACGACCGCAGCCGCCCCGGCCTCTTCCAGCCGTTGAATGTTTTCGAGCGATTCCGTTAACGGACCGGAAGAGGCCACCAGCGGGCTCTTCAGGCTCAGACCCAGATACGCAGTGCCTAGGTCAACCATCTAATTTCCCCCCGATCCGAGCGGCGCAATCTTTCCTTCCGGTTCCGGAGGTGCGATGTGCGGCGATGCGGCGCGTCCCGGCATGGCGGCGCGGCCGGAGTACACTCTCCACGCGCGCTCCACGTCGTCCTGCGCTTCCACCAGCAGCTTTGCTGCAACCTCCGGATGGCTGCGTGCCAGCATGGTGTAGCGCGCTTCGTGATAGCTGTACTGCTTCAGCGACATCGAGGGCGCCTTCGAGTCCAGGATGAACGGGTTCTTGCCCTCGGCGCGCAGTGCAGGGTTGTAGCGCATCAGCGGCCAGTAGCCGGAGAGCACCGCATTCTTCTGCTGCTCCATGCCATAAGCGAGTTCATACCCATGCGCGATGCAGTGGCTGTAGGCAATGATGATCGCCGGCCCGTTGTAAGCCTCAGCCTCCTGGAACGCCTTCACCGTCTGCATGTCGCTGCCGCCCATGGCGACCCGCGCAACGTAGACCGATCCATAGGCGACCGCTTCCATCGCCAGATCTTTCTTGCTGTTCGGTTTGCCGCCCTCTGCGAACTTCGCCACCGCGCCGCGTGGTGTCGCCTTGGACATCTGCCCGCCGGTGTTCGAGTACGTTTCCGTGTCCAGCACCAGCACCTTGACGTTCTGGCCCGATCCCAGCACGTGGTCCAGCCCGCCGAAGCCGATGTCGTAGGCCCAGCCGTCGCCGCCAATAATCCAGACGCTCTTGCGCACCAGCGAATCCGACACCGCCAGCAAGGCACGCGCCTCCTTCGAGTCGACCCCTGCCAGTTTCTCGCGCATCAATTGCACCCGTCCGCGTTGTTCATTGATGCCGCTCTCCTTCGACTGGTCAGCGTCCACGATCGCGGTCACCAGTTCGTCGCCAAGCATCGGCGCCAGCCGTCCCAGCAGGTTCTCCGCATAGCCCTTTTGCTGATCCACGGCCAGCCGCATGCCCATGCCAAACTCCGCGTTGTCCTCAAACAGCGAGTTCGACCACGTCGGGCCTCGCCCGCTCTTGTTCTTCGAGTAGGGCGTCGTTGGCAGGTTGCCGCCATAAATCGATGAGCAGCCCGTGGCATTGGCAATCAGCAGCCGGTCGCCGAAGAGCTGGGTCAGCAGCTTCAGGTATGGCGTCTCGCCGCAGCCCGCGCACGCTCCCGAGAACTCGAACAGCGGCTCCAGCAGTTGAATGTCCTTCACCTGCGTGTGCGACAGACGGTCGCGGTCGACCTCAGGCAGCGACTCGAAGAAGCTCCAGTTCTTTGCTTCCGGCTCGCGCAGCGGCGCCTGCATCTCCATGTTGATGGCCTTGTGCTTGGCTTCGCTCTTGCTCTTCACCGGGCAGATCTCCACGCACAGCGTGCATCCGGTGCAGTCCTCCGGCGCCACCTGCAGCGTGTACATTTCCTGCTCCATGTTCTTCCACTTCGGCTTGGCGCTCTTGAAGGTCGCCGGAGCGTTGGCCAGCAGCGCCTGGTCGTAAACCTTGGCGCGGATCACCGCGTGCGGGCATACCAGCACGCACTTGCCGCACTGGATGCAAAGCTGTTCGTCCCACACCGGGATCATCTGCGCAATATTCCGCTTCTCCCACTTTGCGGTCGCGGTCGGGAACGTTCCCCCCGGCGGCAGCGCGCTCACCGCCAGCGAGTCGCCGCGCCCCGCAGCCATCGCACCCAGCACATCGTGAACGAAGGCCGGCGCCTCGCTGGGCATGATAGGCAGGATGTCAAACGACGCCGATACCTGCTCCGGCACCTTCACCTCGTGCAAGTGCGTCAGCGCCGCATCCACCGCGGCAAAGTTCTGCTGCACCACCGCGTCGCCGCGTTTGCCATACGTCTTCTTGATCGCCTTCTTGATCTGTTCGATGGCCTCATCCCGTGGCAGCACTCCGCTGATCGCGAAGAAGCATGTCTGCATGATCGTGTTCAGCCGGTTACCCATCCCCGCCTCACGCGCCACCGTGTTGCCGTCGATCACATACAGCTTGATCTTCTTCTTCAGGATCGTCTCCTGGGTCGTCCGCGGAATGTAGCTCCATATCTCATCCGGCCCATACGGAGCGTTCAGCAGAAACACCGCGCCCGGCGCAGCCGCGGCCAGAATATCGATCCTCTCCAGGAACGAGAACTGGTGGCACGCCACAAAGTTCGCCTTGCTGATCAGATAGGTCGACAGAATCGGGTCCGGCCCAAAGCGCAGATGCGAAGTCGTAACCGAACCCGACTTCTTCGAGTCGTAGACAAAGTAGCCCTGCGCGTAATACGGCGTCTCCGAGCCGATAATCTTGATCGAGTTCTTGTTCGCCCCCACCGTTCCATCGGAACCCAGCCCGTAGAACAGCGCCCGCACCGTGCGCGGGTCCTCGGTGGAGAACTCCGGATCGTACTCCAGGCTGGTGTGGGTCACATCGTCATTAATGCCGATGGTGAAGCGGTTCTTCAGTTGCGCCTTCTTCAATTCATCGAACACACCCTTGGCCATGGCCGGGGTAAACTCCTTCGACGAAAGCCCGTATCGCCCGCCGATAATCCGCGGCTGCTTCGCAAACGGCGCCGTCCCACTGGAGAAAGCCTCGCTGAAGGCCGTCACCACATCCTGGTAAAGCGGTTCGCCCAGCGCGCCCGGTTCCTTGGTGCGGTCCAGTACCGCAATCGACTTCACCGTCGCCGGCAGTGCCGCCAGGAACGCGTCGGCGGCAAACGGCCGGTACATCCGCACCTTCAGCAGGCCCAGCTTTTCGCCCTGCGCGTTCAGGTACTTGATCGCCTCCTCCACCGCGCCCGCACCCGAGCCCATCAGGATAATCACCCGCTCCGCATCCGGAGCGCCAACATAATCGAACAAGTGGTAGGCCCGCCCGGTCAGCTCTGCGAAGCGGTCCATCGTGTCCTGCACAATCGTCGGGCAAGCCAGGTAAAACGGATTCACCGCCTCCCGCGCCTGGAAATAAACATCCGGATTCTGCGCCGTGCCGCGCAGCACCGGCTGGTCCGGGCTCATCGCCCGCAGACGATGCCCCAGCACCGCCTCTTCGTCCAGCATCGCTTGAATCGTCTCGTCGGAGATCGCCAGCGCCTTGTTGATCTCATGCGAGGTGCGAAAGCCATCGAAGAAATGCAGGAATGGCACCCGCGCCTTCAGCGTGGAGATGTGCGCGATCAGCGCCATATCTCCGGCTTCCTGCACCGAGTTCGACGAAAGCATCGCATAACCCGTCGAGCGACAAGCCATCACATCAGATTGGTCGCCGAAGATCGACAGCGCATGCGTAGCCAGCGCGCGCGCCGTCACATGGATCACGTTCGCGGTCAGCTCGCCGGCAATCTTGTACATATTTGGAATCATCAGCAGCAGGCCTTGCGACGCCGTAAATGTGGTGCCGGACGCCCCCGCCTGCAGCGCGCCGTGCATCGCCCCCGCGGCTCCGCCCTCGCTCTGCATCTCGGCCACCACCGGGATGGTGCCCCACACATTCTTGCGCCCTTCTTCTTTCCACTGATCGGCCCACTCCGCCATCGTGGAAGATGGAGTAATCGGATAAATCGTGATCACCTGCGCCAGTCGATACGCTACCGAAGCACACGCTTCGTTCCCGTCCAGAATCACTGTCTGCTGTTCTGTCATTTGTCCCCTTCGGAAACCCTCATCCATTCTCAGGTCGGGGCTTAGGGGAAAGCTGTGAGCTTGGTCACAAGACCCCCTCCGGAGGTCTGCTAAAGTAGAACTAGCTATGACTAACGGCCTTTATCTGCCCGTCATTGTGCTCCTGATTGCGGCCGTTGCGTTCGCTCTGACGCCACTGTTGCTCGCCTGGCTGTGGGCAAAGTGTTTTTCCCCCCACAAACCCGGTCCCAGCAAGAATGCCGTTTACGAGTGCGGGCTCGAATCCAAAGGGGATGCCTGGATCCAGTTCAAGCCCGGCTATTACCTCTACGGAATCATCTTTCTCATCTTCGACGTGGAAGCGATCTTCCTTCTGCCGTTCGCTGTCGCATTTACCGGATTCTCGATGGGCGAATCCATCGCCATGCTGATTTTCCTGCTCCTGCTGGTCGAAGGCCTGGTCTGGGCCTATCAAAAGCAAGTCCTGGTCTGGACATAAACCGCAGCTACATAGGCCACTGTTCGCATTAATGAACTTCCTGGCGCCAACGCGATCGCCAATTCGAAACTGAGGGTTTTAGGGGTGGATGAAAAGCTAAAGACTGAGCTAGGGAAACAGGGGATCTTTGCCACCAGCCTCCAGGAACTCTACAACTGGGGTCGCAGAAGCTCCCTCTGGCCGTTGAACTTCGGCCTGGCCTGCTGCGCCATCGAGATGATTGCCACCACCATGGCCCGCTACGACCTCGCCCGCTTCGGCGCCGAGGTCTTCCGCCCGTCGCCCCGCCAGGCCGACCTCATGATCGTCGCCGGCACCGTCACCAAAAAAATGGCCCCTCAAGTTGTCCGCCTCTATAACCAGATGCCCGAGCCCAAATATGTCATCTCCATGGGCGCCTGTGCCATCTCCGGCGGCCCCTTCAAGCAGGGCTACAACGTGCTCAAAGGCATCGACCGCTACATCCCGGTCGACGTCTACATCCCCGGCTGCCCCCCGCGCCCGGAGGCCCTGATCGACGCCTTCATCATGCTGCAGAAGAAGATCGACCAGCAGCAACTCACCGGCGAAGACAGGCCGCGTCACCTCACCGCCGGCCAGCCCAGCGAGTTCGTCGTTCCCCGGTTTGGCGCGCACGACCTCGAACCGCCGCAGAACCCCGCGGTATGGCACCCCCCACTGGTCCAAATCACGGAGGCAGGGACGGATGAATCTCGAGACCATTAAGTCCGAAGTCGGAGCCAACGTCCCCGGCTGCCGCTTGCAGATCGTGCTCAACGGCAGCCCTTCGGCGCAGCATTCCCTGCTGGTCGACTCTGAGCACGGCTTCGCTGTCGCCAGGTTTCTCCGCGATGCCTCCGACCTGCGCTTCGACTTCTGCTCCAACGTAACCGGCGTCGATTGGCCCGCCAAAGAAATCTCCGCGAAGGTCAAAGTCAAAAAGATTGTGGATGGCGTCGAAAGCGAAGTCGAGGAGGTCCAGAAGACCATCACCCAGGGATATCTCGAAGTCGTCTATCACCTCTACTCGCAGCAACTGCGGTTCGGCCCGCTCCCCCTGCGCCTGCGCACCCACGACCGCGACCGCGGCGTGCATCTGCCCTCGTTGACCCCCATCTGGCGCAGCGCCGAGTTTCAGGAGCGCGAGGTCTTCGATCTCTTCGGCGTCATCTTCGACGGCCATCCCGACCTGCGCCGCATCCTCATGTGGAATGCCTTCCAGGACCATCCCATGCGCAGGGATTACGTCGACCCGGACGACTTCGAGTACGAGCCGACCGCGCACGACCAGGTCTCGCAGCGGGCCGGCCAGCACCTCAGCGAAGCGGGAGGGAGATGAGCGCCGTTACCTACCCCACGCCGCAGTCCCAGCTTGAACCCGCGATGGATCGCGGCGAAGAGCAGTTGCTGGAAATCTCGATGGGGCCCCAGCACCCCTCCACCCACGGCGTCTTTCGCATGAATGTCGTGCTCGACGGAGAGGTGGTCGTCAGGCTCAAGCCGGTCTTCGGTTACCTGCACCGCAATCACGAGAAAATCGCCGAGAACGAAACCTACCTCGGCTCCATGCCCTACACCGATCGCCTGGACTACATCTGTTCCATCACCAACAACTGGGCCTACGCCCTGGCGGTCGAACAGCTCGCAGGCATCCAGGTGCCCGAGCGCGCGGAATACCTCCGCGTCATCACCGGCGAACTCACCCGCCTGCAGAACCACGCCTCGCTCATCGGCTTCCTGCTGCAGGACATGGGCTCCAGCGGAACTCCCCTGATGTATGCCTTCCGCGAGCGCGAGAAAATCCTCGACCTCTTCGAAGAACTCACCGGCGCGCGCATGATGTGCAACTACATGCGCTTCGGCGGCTGCCGCGTCGACATGCCTGCCGGTTGGCTGGACCGCGCCAAAAAGGTCGTGCTGGAGTTTCCCCGCTTCCTCGACGAGTATGAGCAGCTCCTCGTTAGCAACGAAATCCTGATGGAGCGCACCCAGGGCATCGGCGTGCTCTCGCACTCGCTCGCCATTAATGCCGGAATGAGCGGCCCCATGGCGCGCGCCAGCGGCGTGAACTACGACATTCGCAAGGTCGACAAGTACAGCATCTACGACCGCTTCTCCTTCCGCGTGCCCCTGGGCGAGCACGGCGACGTCTACGACCGCTACATGATGCGCTTCCTCGAAATGCGCGAATCGCTCAAGATCCTCAACGACGCCATGCGCGATATTCCCGCCGGCGCCATCGTTGACCCCAAGATGCGAATCCGCGGCTTCCGCCCCAAACCCGGCGAGGCCTACGGAAGAATTGAATCGCCCAAAGGCGAGCTAGGCTTCTACCTCATCAGCGACGGCTCGCCCAATCCCTACCGCTATCGCGTCCGCCCGCCCAGCCTCATCAATCTCACCGTGCTGGAAGACCTGTGCCTCGGCCTCAATGTGGCGGACGTCGTAGCCATCCTGGGCAGCGTCGACATCGTTCTCGGCGAGGTAGACCGATGACTGCCGCCATGCGTAAACAAACAAAACGCGCCTCCATCAACTTCACTCTGCGGCGGAGATTCTCATCCGCATTGGTCTCGCTTACACCCGCATTGGTCTCGCTTAAGGGCACGGCTTCAGCCGTGCCGCAACGCATCCCAACCCATGGGGCTTTAGCCCCTGAGGTCACTGTTTCGCTCGCCGCGCCTACTTTTTCAACATCCTCTTTAGCCCCACAGATCAACGCGGAGGCCCGCCATGGTCGGTGAAGGCATCCTCAAGGGATTAGCCGAGACAGCCCGCAACTTCTTCGGCAGCTACGTCAGCAAAGAACGCCTGACCACGCTCCAGTATCCCGAAGAGCGCCTGCCCCAGATCGAGGCCGCGCGCAGCTTTCCCTTCCTCGTCTACGACGGCGCCGACCCCCAGCCCGGCCTCCGCTGTGTCGCCTGCCAGATCTGCGAAAAGGAATGCCCGCCCAAATGCATCCTCATCAAGAAGAGCGTGGATAAGAAGCCCGATGCCGTCGGCAAGCCCCAGTTCTACCCCGCCGTCTTCGACATCGACATCTCCGTCTGCATGAGCTGCCAGATCTGCGTCGAAGTTTGCCCCTTCGACGCCATCAAGATGGACGTTGATTACGACCTGCCCACCGCCGATCGCTTCGGCGGTCTGCTCCTCGACAAGCACCAGCTCGCCAAGTCCAACCAGTACTACCACCAGATTCACCCCACCGAAGCCGCTGCCGTGGACGCCGCGCTCGCCGCAGCCCACGCCAAGGTGGATGCCAAAGCCAAAGTCGCCGCCGACGCCAAAGCGGCAGCCGATGCCAAACCCGCCCCGCAACCGCAACCCACCGGCGGTGAATCGCAATGATCCTGACGCCGCAAACCCTCGATCAGATCTTCCCCATCGCAAAGCACTGGCTGCTCGGATTCGTCCCCGCCGGCGCGCAGCCGCTGGCTTCGGCCATCCTCTCCGTCGTTCCCATTCTCATCGCCTTCCCGCTCCTCTTTGCCATCACCACCTGGCTGGAGCGCAAGGGCCTTGGCCGCATGCAGAACCGCCTCGGCCCCAATCGCACCGGCCCTTTCGGCCTGCTTCAACCCATCGCCGACGCCGTCAAGTCCCTCACCAAGGAAGACATCGTCCCCATCACCGCGGACCACGTTGTGCATTTTCTTGCGCCGCTGGTTCTGGTGGCCGCGGCTTTTCTCGCCTACGCCGTCCTCCCCATCGGCCGCAACATGGTGCTGGTCAACATGAACGCCGGCGTGCTCTTCTTCTTCGCCATCGGCTCCACCGTGGAACTCTCCGTCTTCATGGCCGGCTGGTCCAGCCGCAGCAAGTACTCCCTGCTAGGCGCAATGCGCGCCGTCGCCCAGATGATCAGCTACGAAATCCCCATGGTCCTGGCCACCGTCGTCATCATCATGCAGGCCGGATCGCTCTCCACCGTCGCCATCGTGGACAAGCAGGCCGCCTACACCGGGATCTTCCCCCACTGGTTCGTCTTCACCCCCTGGGGTTTCATGGGATTTGCCCTCTTCATGATCGCCGCCACGGCCGAATCCAACCGCTCCCCCTTCGATCTTCCCGAGGGCGAATCCGAAATCATCGCCGGCTACTACATCGAATACTCCGGCTTCAAATTCGCCCTCTTCTTCCTCGGCGAATACCTCGGCATGTTCGCCACCAGCGGCCTCGCCATCACCCTCTTCCTCGGCGGATGGTCCGCGCCCTTCTCATTCCTCACTTGGATCCCCTCCTACGTCTGGTTCTTCCTGAAGCTCCTCACCCTCATCGCCGCCTTCATCTGGATCCGCGGGACCCTCCCCCGTCTGCGCATGGACCAACTGATGAACCTCGCGTGGAAATATGTTCTCCCCATGGCGCTGATCAACATGCTGGTCGCCGGCGTCTGGCATTTCATGCCCACCGGACCGCTGCGCTGGCTGGTTTGCACTGCCCTGCTCGCCGCTCCCTGCATCCTGCTAAGCCTTGCCCTTAAACGAAAGAAGAGATTTCAGGTCCGCACCTACCGTTTTGCCGAGTGACCACCCAGCTTCGCGCCTGATTTCGGATAGTGTAGTTACGAGTTTGATTGCACCCAGTATCGAGTTCTTAAGATGACCGTATCGTTCCTTATCCTCGCCATCCTCACCGTTGCCGGCATGGCGGCCGCCATGGGCCTGCGCAACGCCGTCCACTGCGTCCTGGCGCTCACCGTGGGCTTTGCCGGAGTAGCGGCCCTCTATCTTCAGCTCGGCGCGCAGTTCGTCGGCTTCACCCAGATCATGGTCTACGTCGGCGCCGTCGCCATCCTTGCCGTCTTCGCCATCATGATGACCCACAACCCCACGCCGGTGCAGTTGCCCGCTTACTCGCCGCACTGGTTCTGGGGTAGCGTAGTCGCCGCTGCCGTGTTCGCGGTCCTCGCCTGGGCCATCCGCTCCGGCACCGCATCCTCCCAGGCATTGCCGCCGCAGCCCGACATCAACGTGCAACAAATCGGCGACGCCCTGATGCACCGTTATGTCCTGCCATTGGAGATCATGGGCCTGCTGCTCACCGCTGCGCTCATCGGCGCCGTCGTCATCGCCATGGACCGCAAGGAGGAGCCAAAGTGAGCTCGCTCCAAAGCTATCTGATCCTCTCCGCGCTGCTCTTTTCCATCGGACTCGCCGGCGCGCTCACCCGCCGCAACGCAATCCTCGTCCTCATCGGCATCGAGCTCATGCTCAACGCCGCCAACCTCAACTTCATCGCCTTCTGGCGCTACGGCCCCACCCCCTCCAAGCTCACCGGCATCATGTTCGCAATCTTCTCCATCAGCGTTGCGGCCGCCGAAGCCGCCGTCGGCCTCGGCATCATCCTCGCCGCCTACCGTCACTCCAAAACCACCGACCTCGACCAGATGAACTCCCTGAAAGGTTAGAACTGTCCTTCTAGCAACCAACAACCAACAACTGCCCTTATGACCTGGATCGTTCAAAACCTTTGGCTCATTCCTGCGCTGCCCATCCTCGCCGCCGGAGTCGCCGCTCTCCTCAAACAGCGCAGCCGCATCCCCGCCGCTTCCCTCGCCATCGGCTCCATGGCAATTTCGTTTCTGCTCTCGCTCTGCGCCTTCGCCCACACGCTCAGCAATCCGGCAATCCAGTTCTACAACTTCAACTGGTTCCAATTCGGCGACCAATGGCTCCAACTTGGCTGGATGCTCGATCCCCTCACCGCCGTCATGCTGGTCATGGTCACCTTCGTCGGCCTGCTCATCTTCATCTACTCCGTCGGCTACATGCAGCACGACGAGAACTTCACTCGCTTCTTCTGCTTCCTCGCGCTCTTCGCCGGAGCCATGCTCGGCGTCGTCATCGCCAACAGCCTGCTCCTCCTCTTCATGTGCTGGGAGATCGTCGGCCTCACCTCCTACCTCCTCATCGGCTTCTGGTACGCCAAGCCGGAAGCCGCCGCCGCCGCCAAGAAAGCCTTCATCGTCACTCGCATCGGCGACCTCGGCTTCCTCATCGGCATGGTCTGGCTCTACGCGCAGACCCACACGCTGCTCTTCTACGACAACGGTGCCGGATGCCTCGAGGGCCTCGCGCTTTCGCATCTCCCCGCGCACACCGCCTTCTTCGGACTCAGCGCCGCCTCCGCCATCGGCATCCTCATCTTCTGCGGAGCCGCCGGCAAATCCGGCCAGGTACCTCTCCATGTCTGGCTGCCCGACGCGATGGAAGGCCCCACCCCCGTCAGCGCCCTTATCCACGCCGCGACCATGGTCGCAGCCGGCGTCTTCCTCATCGCGCGTATCTATCTGCTGATGGACGCGCAATATGTGATCTGGAACGGAAATCTGCCCACCATGGGTCCTGCCGTCGCCCTCGAAGTCGTCACCTGGGTCGGAGCCATCACCGCTGTCTTCGCCGCGCTCATCGCCGTCGGCCAGTGGGACATCAAGCGCATCCTCGCCTACTCCACCGTCTCCCAACTCGGCTATATGATGATGGGCCTCGGCGTCGGTGGCCCCGCCGTCGGCATCTTCCACCTCATCACTCACGCCTTCTTCAAGGCCCTGCTCTTCCTCGGCGCCGGCTCCGTCATCCACGGCTGCTCCGGCGAGCAGGACATCCGCCGCATGGGCGGCCTCAGCAAGTCAATGCGCGTCACCTTCCTCACCTACATGGCCGGAATGCTCGCCCTCTGCGGATTCCCCTTCTTCTTCTCCGGCTTCTGGTCCAAGGACGCCATCCTCCACGCCGCCCGCAATTGGTCCATCTCGCAAGCCCCGTTCTACATGGGCGCATTCGGCGCGCTGCTCACCGCCTTCTACATGACCCGCCAGGTCTATTACGTCTTCGCTGGCAGCAATCGTCTCGCCGCTGCAACACACGATGATCCCCAACTCGCCGCGCACTTCGAAGACCCCACCCACCACGCGACGAATCATCCGCACGAAAGCCCGGCAGTCATGACCGTTCCCCTGGTCATCCTCGCCGCCTTCGCCATCCTCCTCGGCTTCGTCGGCACCCCCGCATGGCCCTGGTTCCAATCCTTCCTCGCAGGCACCTCGGCCACCTTTAGCTTCTCCGGATTCTCCGAGCCTGGCATCGTCCCGGTCATACTCACCTCGTCGCTCATCGTCCTGCTCGGCCTCGGCCTGGGCTGGTACTTCTACGGCCGCAAGCCCATCGCCTCCGCCGAAGCCCCCGACCCACTCGGCGAACTCCAGCCGCAAATCTTTTCCGCCCTCGGCCACGCCTTTTACGTCGATGCCCTCTACGGCGCAACTCTGATCCGCCTTAACACCTTCTGGTCCAAAGTCTGCGACTGGTTCGATCGCTTCGTCTGGAACGGCGCAGTGCAAACCATCTCGTATCTCGTCGTCGGCACCGCCTGGGTGGACAACTTCCTCGACGCCGGCATCATCAACACCGGCTTCGACAGCAGTTGCGAAAGCGTCTCCCGCGGCGGCCAGCTTCTCTCCCTGCTTCAGGACGGGCGAATTCAGAGTTATCTCAGGGTCATCGGCGTCGCGCTCATCGCGCTCGTCATCTTCCTGCTCTGGGGGGCGAAAGCATGACCGCCTTCCCCATCATCACCGTCCTCACTGCCCTGCCCGTCGTCGGCGCAATCATCGTCCTCGCTCTTGGCACGCGCAATAACAACCTCGCCCGCTGGACCGCGCTCGCCTTCAGCGTCGCCGCGCTCGTGCTCACCCTCATCCTCTGGTTCCACTTCGATTCCAGTTCCGGCGCTCTTCAGTTCCAGGAACGCTACAACTGGATTCCCGCCCTCAACGTGCAATATCACGTCGGCATCGACGGCCTCGGCCTTCTGATGCTCCTGCTCTCCTCCATCGTCGTTCCCATCGGAATGGCCGCATCATGGCAGATTCAGGAGAGAGTGCCGCTCTACTTCTCTCTCGTTCTCCTGCTCCAGGCGTGTCTTTTCGGCACCTTCACCGCCCTCAATTTCTTTCACTGGTTCATCTTCTGGGAACTCAGCCTCATCCCGGCATTCTTCCTTATCCGCCTCTGGGGCGGACCCAAACGCACCAGGGCCGCCACGCAATTCCTCGTCTACACCATGGTCGGCAGCATCGCCATGTTGCTGTCCTTCCTCGCCATCTTCCTCGCCACCCACAAGTTCGACCTCATCGACCTCAGGGCGCTCGCCCAAAATGGCCAGCTCATGCCCGCGGTCGTCTCGAAGCTTGCCTGGCACCGCTTCACGCCCGAACACCTGGCGCTCCTCATCTTCGCCGGAGCGTTCCTCGCCTTCGCCGTTAAAGTCCCCCTGGTTCCCTTCCACACCTGGCTTCCCGCCGCCTACGCCGAGGCGCCCACCGGGACCACCATCCTCCTCACCGGCGCCATGTCCAAGATGGGCGTTTACGGCTTTCTCCGCATCCTGCTTCCCATCTTCTACCCGCAGATGCAGGCCGTTCTCACGCCTCTGCTCTGGCTCGCCGTCGCCACCATCGTTCTCTCCGCCTACGCCGCGCTCGCCCAGAAAGACCTCAAGCGCATCTTCGCCTACTCCTCCGTCAATCATCTCGGCTACTGCATGCTCGCCATCTTTGCCGTCGTCAAGTTCACCGGCGGCGATGCAGCCCTCACCGCCGAAAAATATGCCGCGATCGACGGCGTCTTCCTGCAGATGTTCAACCACGGCCTCACCGCCGCCACCATCTTCTGGTTCATCGCCCTGCTGGAGAAACGCAGCGGCGGCCTTCGCGGCCTCGACGATTTCGGCGGCCTGCGTAGAGTCGCGCCCGTCTTTACCGGCCTCATGGGCATCGCCCTCTTCTCGTCGCTCGGTCTTCCCGGTCTCAACGGCTTCATCGGGGAGTTCCTGATCTTCAAAGGCTCCTTCCCCCTCGTCTCCTGGGCCACTTCGATCTCCGTCCTTGGCCTGCTCATCACTGCTCTCTTTATCCTGGGCATTCTGCAACGTGTCTTCTCCGGCCCGCTCAACCAGAAATGGATCAGCTTTCCCGACCTCACCACCGCAGAACGCCTCACCCTCGCGCCCGCAATCGGCCTCATGTTCGCGCTTGGCCTCTATCCCCAACTCGTCCTCGGGGTCGTCAACAGTACCGTCATACAAATGGTGAACCAACTAAAGTTCTGATTCACCGGCTCACGTGGTTTTTTTCAATATGCTCGCTTGGACCATCTACATCTCGTTCGTCGGCGCCGCCGCAATGCTCCTGCTGCCCAAACGCAGCGACGCCCTCGCGCGCATTCTCGCGCTGCTGACCGCCGTCGCCGGATTCGCCATCGCGCTCACGGCCTTCGTCCAGCACCGCACCGGAGTGTTGTTCCCCATCATCGACATCCCTTGGGTTTCGTCCCTCGGCATCCACTACCACCTCGCAGCCGACGGCATCTCCCTCACCCTGGTCCTGCTCACCGGAATCATCGCCGTCACCGGCGTCCTCTTCTCCTGGAACATCGAAGATCGCACCAAGGAATTCTTTGCCTTCTACCTGCTCCTCATCGGTGCCGTCTACGGCGTCTTCCTCAGCTACGACGTCTTCCTCCTCTTCGTCTTCTACGAAATAGTCATCATCCCCAAGTACTTCCTCATCGCCATCTGGGGCTCGACCCGCCGCGAATACGGCGCCATGAAGCTCGCCCTCTACTCCTTCGTCGGCTCCGCCATGGTCCTCATTGGACTCGTCGCCGCCTATGTCGCGGCCGGCTCCAAAACCACGTCCCTCGCCGACCTCGCCAACTACCCCTTCTCGCCCCACTTCCAGATGCTCGCCTTCCCTCTGGTCTTCGTCGGCTTCGCCATCCTCGCTGGCCTCTGGCCGCTCCACACCTGGGCGCCCACCGGCCACGTCGCCGCGCCCACCGCCGCTTCCATGCTGCTCGCCGGCGTAGTGATGAAGCTCGGCGCTTACGGCTGCCTGCGCGTCGCTATGACGCTGTTCCCGCTTGGCCTCGGTCCGTGGCCCCATCACATCCTCGGCCTCGGCTCCTGGCGCGACGTCTTCGCCGTCCTCGCCGTCATCGGCATCGTCTACGGAGCCATGGTCGCCCTCGTCCAGCGCGATTTCAAATTCGTTATCGGCTACTCCAGCGTCAGCCACATGGGCTTCATCCTGCTCGGCCTCATGACCCTCAACCAGATCGGCCTCGCCGGCGCCGTCCTCCAGATGTACTCCCACGGCATCCTCGCCGGACTGCTCTTCGCTGTCGTCGGCCGCATGGTCTACGCCCGCACCCACACCCGCGAACTCATCGCCCTCGGCCCGATGAACCTCAGCAAACTCATCCCCTTCGCCGCAATCAGCTTCGTCATCGCCGGAATGGCCGGCATGGGTCTGCCCGGATTCAGCGGCTTCGTCGCCGAACTCATGATTCTCATCGGCGTCTGGCGCACCTATCCCCTGCTCGCCATCTGCGTCGGCGTCGGAATCGTCATCGGCGTCGTCTACATCTGGCGCGCCATGCAGAAGGCCTTCTTCGCCGAGTCGCCCTCCACCGAACGCCCGCCCCACCACCCGCTCCCGCCCATCACCCTACCCGAGCGCCTCGGCGCAATCATCCTCATCTCCGCCAGCGTCCTCGTCGGCATCTACCCCCAGGTCCTACTCAACATCATCGTTCCCGCCCTCAATTCGCCGCTCTTTGAAGGTTTGCGCAAAGGGAGTTGGCAATGATCCCCATTAACTACGCGCAACTCCTTCAACTCGCCCTCCCCGAAGTCATCGTCGTCGCCACGGCTCTCATCGTCATGGCCCTCGATCTGCTCTTCCTGCGCAATCGTCCCGCCCGCACCCGTTTCACCGTCGCCGCCGTGCTCGCATCCCTCGCCTGCGCCGCCGCCATCGTCCGCATCTTGCTCGCGCCCGCACCAGCCAACATCCTCGACGGCACCCTCATCGCCAATCCGCTCATCCATCTGCTCCAAATCGCGCTCCTCGCTCTCACCATTCTTGCTCTGCTCATCTCCGTCGACTCAACCTTCACCCAGCATGTCGGTGAGTTCGTCCTGCTTATCCTCATGGCCACCGCCGGCATGATGTTCCTGGTCGCATCGCAGGACCTCCTGGTCATCTTCATCTCGCTCGAGCTGCTCTCGCTCTCGCTCTACACCCTCGCTGCCTTCAGCAAGCGCAGCCTGCAATCCTGGGAAGCAGCCATCAAGTACTACCTCTTCGGCGGAATGTCCGCGGCCTTCCTGCTCCTCGGCTTCAGCCTGCTCTACGGATTCTCCAACTCCACCAGCCTCCCCGCCATCGCCGCCGCGATTCACGGTCCCGCGCTCAACCCCTTCCTCGCCATCGCCATCGTCACCACCGCCATCGGCCTTGGTTTCAAGATCGCAGCCGCCCCATTCCACTTCTGGGCGCCCGATGTCTACCAGGGAGCGCCCGCGCCCACCGCAGCTTTCATCGCGTCCGCCTCCAAGGTCGCCAGCTTCTTCATCTTCTTCCAGATCGTAGCCATCGGCTTTGCCGGCGCCGCAGGCACCGCCACCATTCCGCATCTCATTCGTGGCTGGATTCCCGTCCTCGCCTTGATGGCCGCCGCCTCCATGCTGCTCGGCAACCTCGTTGCCATCCGCCAGACCAGCCTCCGCCGCCTGCTTGCCTACTCCGCCATCGCGCACGCCGGCTACATGCTGCTCGCCATCGTGGCCCACACCCAGCAGTCGCTCGCCGCGCTCCTCTACTACGTCTTCACCTACGCACTCGCCACCCTCGGCGCCTTCGCCGTTATCGCGGTGGTCGAAACCCAAAAGGGAAGCGACCAGATCTCCCACTTCGACGGCCTCAGCCGCCAGGCCCCCGTGCTCTCGTTCTCGCTCGCGATCTTCGTCCTCTCGCTCGCCGGAATCCCGCCCCTCGCCGGCTTCTTCGGCAAGTTCTACCTATTTGTAACCGTTCTTGGTTCTACCCCGCGCACTGCCGACCTGCTCTGGCTGGTCGCGCTCGCCATCGCTATGAGCGCCGTGTCGCTCTACTACTATCTGCGCGTGCTCAAAGCCATGTACGTCGCTCCTCCCACCGCCGGCGCCAAAGAATTCCACTCGCCAATCCTCAGCCAGATCCTCGCGCTCGTGCTCGCCGCCGCCGTCATCCTCCTCGGCTGTGCACCCAACCTCCTGCTCCACTGGATTCAATCCGCCATCGCCGCCTCCGGCCTCTAATCCTCGGAACGCCCGCTCGACTTCGACCGAAGTTCCGATACACTGCTCTCAAAGGAGGCGTCATCTCGACCGAAGCATCGCAGCTTTATCGCGATGCGCAGCGGAGAGACCCCCGCATTCCACAGAGGCGTCATCTCGACCGAAGCATCGCAGCTTTATCGTGATGCGCAGCGGAGAGACCCCCGCATTCCACAGAGGCGTCATCTCGACCGAAGCATCGCAGCTTTATCGTGATGCGCAGCGGAGAGACCCCCGCATTCCACAGAGGTGTCATCTCGACCGAAGCATCGCAGCTTTATCTCGATGCGCAGCGGAGAGACCCCCGCATTCCACAGAGGCGTCATCTCGACCGAAGCATCGCAGCTTTATCGCGATGCGCAGCGGAGAGACCCCCGCATTGGTTTTCGCCTTGCATTTCTTTGCTTGTCATTCTGAGCGCAGCGCTTTCAGCTTGTCATTCTGAGCGAAGCGAAGAATCCCCGCATTGGCCTTTTCATGCCGGCAAGCCCGGGCCTTGATAAGCAACTCTCTGTGATCTCTCTTTTTACCCTGTGACCTCTGTGATTCGCTTTTCCACATAATCACGGACCCCCGCCAGCCCCGCCCCCGTCGTACGCCTTCCACAACTCCAGATACGCCACCAACCTCACCACGTGAAAGAAATCCGACGCCACCAAATAAAGGACCGTCACCACCCCATACCACCGCAGCATAAAGTCCGGCGTCGCCACACTCGCAAACGGCAGCGGGCAGGCTGAGAACGCCATCGCCAGCACCACCAGCGCGATCTTCACAATCCCCATCACCAGGTTGATCTCCACCAGCTTCCCCCGCACCGGCCCCAGCCGGAACGCCGCCTTGAGGCTCGCACCCGCGCCCAGGTTGCGCAACATCGCCAGCAGCGGCGCCACCGACAGCGCCCAACTCACCACCGCCCATAGCACGAACATCCCCAGCGTCGTAACGATCGCAAGCGCGCAGTAGAGCACCAGATTGGGCTCCTGCCCCGCCGCAATCGGCCCGTTCACCGCATACCCCGCAGCCGCCTGCAAACACGCAAACCACGCTACAAAGCTCCCCGCCAGGGCCGTCACTCGCAACGCCTGCAGCACCATCACCGTCCCCGGTCGCGCTCGCAATCGCGTGTCGACCCGCCGCAGCACCGCCACCCGCCCCAACGACGACGCCACCACCCACACCACCAGCAGCAGCGGCGCCAGCCACTCCGCAACCCGCAGCACTCCCGGCATCAGCAGGTCGGCCGTCTGCGACAATGTCGCCGCCGCGCTCATCGGATCAAGGATCGACATGCGTTTCAGCGCGTCCACATCCACCGGCGTCTCACGCCATACCCGCAGAGCCTCGTACCAGATCAACCCCGCAGCCGGCGCGCCAAACGCCCAGCGCCACAGCACCTCCAGCGCTGTCAGCGAAGGCCGCTTCCAGCACGCCGACAGCGTATGCACAAACGACTGCGTCCCCCGCACCGGTACAACGTGGCTGCTCTCCATCTCCACTACTTCACCACGACATTCACCAGCTTGCCCGGCACCACAATCACCTTCACCACCGTCTTGCCCGCCAGCCGCGCCACCACCTTCGCGTCCGCCAACGCCGCCGCTTTGATCGTCACCTCGTCGCTGCCCGCAGGCACGGTTATCACTGTCACCAGTTTGCCGTTGCTCTGCACCGGAATCTCCACCTCGGCCTCGCGCGCAAGCTCCGCATCCGCCACCGGCCACGCAACCCGAAATACCGCGCCCTCACCGCCAATCTCCTCCCACAACTCCGCCGCCAGGAACGGCGCGAACGGAGCCAGCATCAGCACCAGGTTGCGAAATACATCAGCCACCACCGCCGCCGGCACCTCACCCGAATCCATCGCCGCTTCGGTCGCCGCAATCGCATTCACCAGTTCCATAATGGCTGCAATGCACGTGTTGAAGTGCCATCGCCCGCTGAAGTCGAGCGTAATCTTCGCAATCGTCTGATGCAGCTTCCTCAGCAGCGCCTGTCCCGCCGCGCCTCGCTGACTCGCTGACTCGCTGCCCCGCCGACTCGCTGCCTCCTTGTACTTCATCGTCAGCCGGTACACCCGGCTCAGAAACCGGCTGATCCCCGCAACCCCATCCTCCTGCCAATCCAGGTCGCGGTCCGGCGGCGCCGCAAACAGCGCATACATCCGCGTCGCATCCGCCCCGTAGCGCTCGATCATCAAGTCGGGCGACACCACGTTGCCCTTCGACTTCGACATCTTCGCGCCGTCCTTGATAACCATCCCCTGTGTAAACAGCCGCGCCGCGGGCTCATCGTTCTCGATCATTCCCAAATCGCGCATCACCTTCGTCCAGAATCGCGAGTAGATCAAATGCAGAATCGCGTGCTCCACCCCGCCGATGTACTGGTCGATCGGGAACCAGTAATTCGCCTTGTCCGAAGCGAACGGCGCCCCAGCGTTCTTCGCATCCGTATACCGGTAGAAGTACCAGCTCGAGTCGACGAACGTGTCCATCGTGTCTGTCTCGCGCCGCGCCGGTCCGCCACACACCGGGCAGGTCGTATTCACAAAGTCCGCCACCCGCCCCAGCGGCGAACCACCCTGCTGCGTAATCTCCACCTGCGCCGGAAGCACCACGGGAAGCGCGCTCTCCGGCAGCGGGACCACTCCGCCCGGCTCCACCCTCGCATGCCCATTGGTGCAGTAAACCATCGGGATCGGTGTGCCCCAGTACCTCTGCCGGCTCACTCCCCAGTCTTTTAGTCTATATGTAACCGTTTCAGTTCCAAATCCATTTTCCTTGGCAAACGCCGCCATCTTTCTCTGCGCTTCCGCACAAGTTTCACCCGTCCATTGCCCCCAATCCACCAGCACCGAATCATCTTCGGTTACATATGGCAGCAAGGGAAGGTCGTCATTCTGAGCGAAGCTCAGAATCTCTGTCGTTGCCTTCTGTTCTTGCCCTCGTTTGACCCGCGGCACAATAACCCGCCGCACCGGCAACCCATACTTCTCCGCAAACTCAAAATCCCGTTCATCGTGCGCCGGAACGCTCATGATCGCGCCCGTTCCATAATCCGCCAGAATGTAATTTGCAACCCAAATCGGCACAAGTTCGCCATTGAATGGATTCACCGCAAACCGTCCCGTATCCACACCATGCTTCTCGATCGCACCCAGGTCGCCAGCCTCGCGCGCGGCCTTCTGCTGCGCCAGCATCTCCTCAATCTGACCCGTCAACACCTTGTCGCACGCAGCAAAACTCTTTGCCACCGCATGCTCCGGCGCCAGTTGCACGCTGGTCGCGCCGAAAATCGTATCCACCCGCGTCGTAAACACCGCAATGCTCTGCGATTCCTGTTCCCTGTTCCCTACTCCCTGTTCCCTGTCACCTTCCGCCACGCGGAAAGTGACCAGCGCCCCTTCGCTCCGCCCAATCCAGTTCCGCTGCATGGTGCGGACCTTCTCCGGCCAGCCCTCCAGCGTGTCCAGCCCGCTCAGCAACTCGTCCGCATAGTGCGTGATCCGCAAAAACCACTGGGTCAGGTCGCGCTGCTCCACCACTGTGTCTTCATGTCGCCAGCACCTGCCGTCGATCACCTGCTCGTTCGCCAGCACCGTCTGGCACTCCGGACACCAGTTCACCTTGCTCTTTTTCCGGTACGCCAGACCGCGCTCGTACATCTTCAAAAAGAACCACTGGTTCCAGCGGTAGTAATCCGGAAGACAAGTTGTAACTTCTGTAGCCCAGTCGTAGCTCAGACCCATGCGTCGCATCTGCCGCCGCATCGACGCAATGTTCTGCAGCGTCCACTCCGCCGGCGGCGTGTTGTTCTTCAGCGCGGCATTTTCCGCCGGCAACCCGAACGCGTCCCACCCCATCGGGTGCAACACGTTGTACCCGCGCATCCACATAAACCGCGCCAGCGCGTCGCCAATCGAGTAGTTGCGCACGTGCCCCATGTGCAACTGGCCGCTGGGATACGGCAGCATCTCCAGGCAATAGAACTTCGGCTTACCCGAATCATGCCCCTCGGCTGCATACAGCCGATCGTCCGCGTCCCACCGCGCCTGCCACTTCGGTTCAATCTCTGCCGGGCTGTACCGCTGCCCCTCGCTCACGTTCCGCACTGACTCTGACATATCCAATGATTGTAAAGAATCCGCCTCCAGCTAAACTGAATGCTGCCGAAAGAGATCATGCCCAGCCATCCCGACCCCGCCCGGATCCACGCCTCCGCCCTCGTCATCGACACCCACGCCGATACGCCCCAGCGCTTTGTCGACGAAGCCTGGGATTTCACCAACTCTCTTTCCGGCGGCATGCTGAACCTTGAAAGCGCGCGCGCCGGCAACCTTGCCGCCGAGTTTTTCGCCATCTGGCCCGAACCCACCGCCTGGCGCGGCCGCTTCGCCCACCGGGCCCTTTCCCTTATCGACGGCGTCCTTGAGCAGGTCCGCCGCCATCCGTCCCAGCTAGCCCTCTGCACTTCGCCCGCCGAAATTCTCGTGGCCAAGTCCGCCGGCAAGTTCGCGGTTCTGATGGGGATCGAAGGCGGCCACGCCATCGAGAACTCACTCGCTTTGCTGCGCATCTATCACGCGCTCGGCGTGCGCTACATGACGCTCACCTGGGCCAATTCCAACGACTGGGCCGACTCCTCCGGCGACCTCGACGATCCCGCCGTCCCGCATCACGATGGCCTCACGCCGTTTGGCCGCGAAGTCATCGCGGAGATGAATCGGCTCGGCATGATGATCGACGTCTCCCACGTCTCCGATAAAACCTTCGCCGACGTGTTCGCTGCCACGCGCGCGCCCGTCATCGCGTCACACTCCGCGGCGCGCGCGCTTACCAACTCGCCGCGCAACCTGACTGACGAGCAGCTACGCGCGCTGGCGGCGAACGGCGGCGTCTGCATGGTGAACTTCTACGCGGCCTTCATTGACGAGGATTACCGCCAGGCGTGGGCCGCGCAGAAGCCCGCACTGGCCGCCGCCAGCAAGGCGCTCGCAGCCGAGTACGCTGCCAAAGGAGAGACCGTCCCCTACCAGGTCTCCAACCAACTCGATCGCGACTTTGCTGCGCGGGTGCCGCGGCCGCCGTTCGAATCGCTGATCGATCATTTCGATCACATTACCCGCGTCGCGGGAATCGACCACGTCGGAATTGGGACCGATTTCGACGGGATTTCGGCGCTGCCGGAGGGCATCGAGTCGGCTGCGGATTTGCCCAAGATCACGGCGGCGCTGGCGGCGCGTGGATATTCCGCGGACGACCTGGGAAAGATTCTTGGGGGGAATTTGATGCGTGTTTTTGGGGCGATTCAGAGCGCTGCGACGGGGTGAAAAAGGGCGTGGAGCATTCGAAATTGCTTCACGTGGAGCAATTTGGAACCGAGATTGCTGGTGGCTGGAAAACTCGGTAGAAATGTGTGTAACACGCTGTAAATAAACCACTAAACAACGATGCTAGAGATGCTTTGGGGTGTGGAGCATTTGGGTGGATGGGGCGCAAAAGCGGGATTGTCTTACATAATAGGAATATGTGGGACAATAAAATCCAGTGATTCGCCGAGGGAAAACACGCACTTTTACGATCAG
>JBELAH010000018.1:0-56726 GCA_049509035.1 Acidobacteriaceae bacterium | reverse complement strand
ACCGGAATGCGGCCGGCTGCGCGGCCGGGACAACGGCGCGGAGGCCAGCGCTACGAGAAGGTGAAGGAAGGCCCGATGAAGGGCTTCCAGCCGCCGCCGCGGTATGGCGGGGCGATGATCTCATCGGAGCCGTTGCCGATTACCAAGGCGATTACGGTGACCGAAGGCATCAGCGTAAAGGACCTGGCCGAAAAGCTGGAGGTCCGCGGCAAGGACCTGATTGCGACGCTGCTGATGAAGGGCGTGTTCGTGACCGTGAACCAGTCGCTGGACAGCGAGACGGTGAAGGACGTGGCGCGGCAGTTCGGCGCGGACGCCACCGTGATCTCGGTGGAAGAGCAGTTGGAGAACGAGGCGATCGAAGGCTTCCTGGAAGATACGACGGGTATGGCGGAGATTACGCGCTCGCCGGTAGTGACCGTGATGGGGCACGTCGACCACGGCAAGACCAGCCTGCTGGACGCGATCCGTTCGACGGACGTGGCGGGCGGCGAGGCCGGCGGAATTACGCAGCATATCGGCGCGTACAAGGTAAAGATCACCAAGCCGGATTCGCCGGCGTTTGGGCGCGAGATCGTGTTCCTGGATACGCCGGGCCACGAGGCGTTTACGCGGATGCGTGCGCGCGGCGCGAAGATCACCGACATTGTGGTGATCGTGGTGGCGGCGGACGACGGCGTGATGCCGCAGACGCTGGAGGCGATCGACCACGCCAAGGCGGCGAACGTGCCGATGATCGTGGCGGTGAACAAGATCGACAAGCCGGAGGCCAATCCCGACCGGGTGAAACAACAGTTGGCCGACCGGGGGTTGCAGCCTGAGGCATGGGGCGGCAACACGGTGTTTGTGGATGTTTCCGCGAAGAAGCGAACGAACCTGGACCTGCTGGAAGAGATGATCTGCCTGGTGGCGGACATCGGCAACCTGAAGGCAACGCCGGAGCGGCCAGCCGTGGGCACGGTGATCGAAGCGAAGCTGGACCGCGGACGCGGTGCGGTAGCGTCGGTGCTGGTGCAGAACGGGACGCTGCGGACGGGCGACAGTTACATCGTGGGGAATACGTTCGGGAAGATCCGCGCGATGTTCAACGACCGAGGCCAGCCGATTGCGGAGGCCGGACCGTCCACGCCGGTGGAGATCCTGGGTCTGGAAGGAATGCCGGACGCAGGCGACACGTTCCTGGTGATGGCGGACCGCGACAAGGCCAAGGGCATTGCGCAATACCGCAAGATGAAGGAGCGCGAGGCGCAACTGGCGAAGAGCTCGAGAGCGTCGCTGGAGGGCCTCGCGGAACAGATCAAGCAGGCCGGCGTGAAGGACCTGAACCTGATCGTGAAGGGCGACGTGCAGGGATCGGTGGAGGTGATTGCCGAGGACCTGCAGCGGATGTCGACCGAAAAGGTTCGGGTGCGCGTGCTGCACTCGGGCGTGGGCGCGATTACGGAGTCGGACGTGCTGCTGGCGTCGGCGTCGAATGCGGTCATCATCGGGTTCAACGTGCGGCCTGACCGGAAGTCGCAGGAAGTGGCGGAGCGCGAGAACGTGGAGATCCGGCTGCATTCGATCATCTACGAACTGCGCGACGAGATTACCAAGGCGATGTACGGACTGCTGGAGCCGGTGTTCAAGGAGAACTATGCGGGCAAGGCCGAGGTGATCAACGTCTTCAAGATCACCAAGGTCGGACAGATTGCCGGCTGCCGCGTGACCGATGGAGTGATCGCGCGCACGGCGCAGGTGCGCGTGCTGCGCGAGGGCGCCGAGGTGTGGCGCGGCAAGATCGGATCGCTGAAACGCTTCAAGGACGATGTGTCCGAGGTGCGCCAGGGCGTGGAGTGCGGCATCGACCTCGCGGGCTTCAAGGACATCCATGTGGGCGACGTGATTGAGTCGTTCACGACGGAGAAGCTGGCGGACGAGCTGGGACAGACCACGCTGGCGGTGAAAAAGGCGGAGAAGGAAGCCGCAGCCAGGGCGGAGAAGGAAGCCGCCGAAGAGGAATCAGTGGAGGAGTCGGAGAAAGTGAAGGCGTAGGCAGGTTCGAGGTTCGAGGTTCGAGGTTCGAGGTTCGAGGTTCGAGGTTCGAGGTTCGAGGTTCGAGGAATTGGATGGGAGAGAGGCTGGGAGTGATCCCGGCCTCTTCTTGTTGCTATACCTTTTATTCTTATTGACTTCACTTTGGGCGGGGGATACCAAGGCCGGCAGTGGCATCATGTTTTCATGTTTGCATCAATTCTTGGAATGATGCATAATTGGTTTATGAGAACCACAATCACACTTGATGATGATGTCTATGAGCTTGCATCACACTATGCGGCAGCGCGCGGGGTGACCCTTGGGGCTGCGGTTGGTGAACTGGTGCGGAAGGCGAATGGGGCGCCGGGTTCTACGTCGGGCTCGCCGAGGATAAAGACCTTACCAAACGGACTTCGAGTCTTTGCTGCTCGCGGGAGGGTGATCACCTCCGAAATGGTGAAGGCAGCACAAGAGGACGAAATTGAGTAAGGTCAAATTTCTTGCCGATGTCAACGTTCTGATCGCTTTGCTGGATGAAGGTCACATTCACCACAGGATCGTTGCGAGCTGGTTTGAAGCCTCAGCTCAACAGGAGTTCGGCGTATGCGCATTCACGGAGGCTGGCTTCCTGCGGGTGACAACGAGCCCGAAGGTGGGCTTGAACTCGATTGAGGAAGCGTTGGATGCCTTGGCAAGCTTGAACAATCATGCGGGGTATCGGTTTTGGCCGATGGTGGAGGGATGGGTTTCTCTCACCAAGCCTTTTCGCGAGCGGATATTCGGGCACCAGCAGATCACGGACGCGTATCTGCTTGGGCTTGCGGTGAGGGAGGGCGGGGTGCTGGTGACCTTGGATAAGGGGATTCAGTTTCTGGCTGGGGCGAAGTACGGAGAGAATGTGCTGGTTCTGGGTTAGGTTCGAGGTTCGAGGTTCGAGGTTCGAGGTTCGAAGAGTTGGATGCGAGGAGAGGCTGGGAGCGCTCCCGGCCTCTTCTGGTTTGAAGGTTCCAGTTATGCGACATACGTCCAAATGCGCTTCATACGATTGTGACAGTTGCGGAAGTGTCACAGCTCGGCCGATTCTCGAGGCGAGTAGACGCTAACTTTAGCCGCATGAACTTCGCAAAGGCTTTTCTACGCGCAGACAAACTCCTGCTTGTTGTCGCACTATGTATTTCTTCTTGTGCGATAAGCGGATGTGTTGAGTCGTCCTTTCAATTAGCGAATGATTCGAGAATGCCAAGATGGGTGACTCTGCCGCCTGAGCTCACGCGCACAGACGTTTCAGTAACGATGAACTATTACATAAGCCCGGCAGGCCGTGATGCGAAATTCATACTGAAGGATAGTAAAGGGAAGAAGCTGGCAGAGATAAAGGGCAAGGTGAAGGGTTTAGGTCCGTTGCAACTGAGAGATCCGCCGCAAGGGTTCGATCCGGGTTATCCGGCCTTCGAGGTTGTCGTCGCAGGCGGCGTGACCGAAATAATAGAACACAAAAAAATGGAACCAATCTTCTATGTCAACGACGATCCTGCTATCAGGAAAGCGGCTTTGGCGCGGCGGAAAATGAAATAGCAAGACAGACTGCGTCAGATTGAAGACCCCAGAGAGCGGCTGCATTCTCGTTCTGCCCCCTAGCGACGGGACTTGGGGATAATCTTCACGTGATCGTCCGAGCTGGGTTGGTATGCTTGGAAGTAGATGTTTGCGACTTTCAAGATGGTGTTTGTGTATGTGACCCTGGGGACAGTGGCGGGGGTGATCGGGCTTCCCTACTCGGTGGTGGTGGGGAATGTGGAGCTGCTGTACCGGGTGGTGGTGCGGAAGATTGTGCCGTGGGGGCTGCGGGCAGCGGGGATTCGCGTGGAGGTAGTGGGGCTGGAGCATGTGCCTGCGGGCGTGAGCTGCATCTTCCTATCGAACCATGTGTCGAACCTCGATCCGCCAGTCTTGTTTCCGGTGCTGCCGGGGCAATGCTCGGCGTTGCTGAAGAAGGAGCTGATGCGGATTCCGCTGCTGGGAACGGCAATGCGGATGGCGAAGTTTGTGCCGGTGGAGCGCGGCAACGTGCGCGAGGCGGCGCAGGCGAGCGTGGCGGCAGCGGCGGCGGCGCTGAAGTCGGGACTGCATATTGTGATTTTTGCGGAGGGGACTCGGTCGAAGGATGGGCGGCTGGCGAGGTTCAAGAGCGGGCCGTTCTACCTGGCGATGGAGACGGGCGCGCCGATTGTGCCGATCGTGATCTCGGGTACGCAGACGATGATGCGGAAGCATAGCGCGGCGATACGGCCAGGGGTGGCGAAGGTGGAGTTTCTGGCGGCGATTTATCCGGGAAGGTTCCAGAGCCGCGAGGAGCTGATGCAGGCGGTGCGGGCGGAGATGGTGGAGGCGCTGCCGGAGGAGATGAGGCCGATCTAGTTGCAGGTTGCAGGTTGTCAGTTCTCAGTTGAAACAAATACGGGGATTCTTCCCCTTCGACTTCGCTCAGGGTCAGAATGACAAACGGTTTGGTCAAGCAGGTTATTTGACGATGGCGTTGAAGCCGTCGGCGAGGACGCGCTGTTGCATGGCCACAGCGTCCTTGCGGTCGGTGAAGGGACCGATCTGGACGTGAAGGAGCTTGTCCTGGGGCTCGTGGCGGACGACGATGGTGTAGCCCTTCTTCTGGAGCGATGAAGTGAGGATGTCGGCGACATCCTGGCTGGAGACGGCGGCGACCTGGACGATGAAAGAAGTTGCAGGTTGCAGGTTGGAGGTTGCAGGTTGCGCGGATGGGGTTGGGGGTTTGTCGCCGACCACCATGCCGTCGGCCGGTGTGACCGCATGCTTCGGGTCGGCGGGCGGGTTGAGGGGCACGGTCGCGGTCTGGACGGGAGCGGCGGGTGCGGTGGCGTCCGCGGCCGGCGGCGCGGCGGGGACGGTGGGCTGGCCCGACATTCCGGCGGAAGGTTTGGAGGCTGAGCCGAGGCTGGGGGCCAGCGTGTTGTCAGTAAGTTCAGCAGCGGGCTCGGCGGACCGGCGGCCCAGTGTGTAGCCCAGACCGAAGACGGCAGCGAGCGCCAGGGCGAGGGCGAAGAAGATGCCGAGGATGGTGGGCATGCCGAGCGAGATCTCGCGGTCGGCATCGGCGGCGGCGCGGCGGCCGGTATAGCCGTCGCGCAGATCGTCGTCGTAGGGGCGGTTTCCGGTCATTCAGTGTGCTCCGCGGGAGGCGCGGCGGGGGCGGCAGCGGGGGTGATGACGCCGGCGGTCTTGTTGAAGAGGGTGATGAGCTCCATGGGCAGCGGGAAGACGATGGTGGTGTTCTTCTCCACGCCGATCTCGGTGAGGGTTTGCAGGTAGCGGAGCTGGAGGGTCATGGGCTGAGTGGCCATGAGTGCGGCGGCATCGACCAGCTTGGCGGCGGCGTTGAACTCGCCTTCGGCGTGGATGATCTTGGCACGGCGCTCGCGCTCGGCTTCAGCCTGTTTGGCCATGGCGCGGAGCATGTTCTCGGGCATGTCGACCTGCTTGACTTCGACGGCGACGACCTTGAGGCCATAGGGCGAGGTGTGGCCATCAATGATGGTCTGGATGCGCTGGTTGAGTTGGTCGCGGTGGGAGAGGACCTGATCGAGGTCGACTTCGCCGAGAACGGAACGGAGGGTGGTCTGGGCGAACTGGGAGGTTTGATAGATGTAGTTGGAGACCTCGATGACGGCCTTGACCGGGTCGACTACGCGAAGGGTGATGACGGCGTTGACCTTGAGGGTGACGTTATCGCGGGTGATGATGTCCTGCGAGGGAACTTCCATGGCCTCCTGACGGAGGGAGACGCGAACGATGGTGTCGATGGGGCGGAAGACCAGGATGATGCCGGGACCGGAGGCGTCGTGGCGGACGCGGCCGAGGCGGAAGACGACGGCGCGCTCATACTCCTTGAGGATCTTGATGGAGTTGAGGATGTAGAGGAGGATGATGGCGACGGCGATGAGGATGGTCATGGAAGACGACATAAGGGGTTCGAACTTTCCGGCTGGGGCGAGTTCAGCAGCCGCAGTGATTGTAAATGGTGGCGGGCGCGGACGGGCTGAGTGGCATCTTTTGTTGCAATATCGGGGGATCGGACTAGGATGGGGGCGGATTCCCGGGAGAGTTTTATGCGGGCGGGCCTTGCGGTAGTGGTGTGCGGTTGGTTGGGGTTGGTTGGGTGTGGGGGTGGGTCGCCGGTGGTTTCGACTGTGCAGCAGCCGATAGCGCCGCTTTCGGACGTGGCGTTGACGGGGGTGGTTTCGAGCGGGACGCAACCGATTGTGGGGGCGCACGTTTATCTGTTTGCGGCGGGGACGAGTGGGTATGGACAGGCGTCCGTCTCGGTGGTGAGCGCGGCTGAGACGGGGACATCTGATTCTGTGGGCGCGTATGTGTTGACGAACGCCAACGGCGGGTTCAGCTTGACGGGTGATTATGCCTGCTCGAGCGGGCAGCAGCTTTATTTGTATGCGCTGGGCGGAAATGCGGGTTCGGGGGTGAACTCGGCGATTGGACTGATGGCGGCGATTGGGAGTTGCCCGAGCGCGTCGGGGCCTGCGGTGGTTGCCACCGTGAATGAGGTGTCGACGGTGGCGGCGGCGTATGCGATGGCGGGGTTTGCGACGGATGCGATGCATGTGTCGAGTTCGGGGACGGCACTGGCGCAGGTTGGGGTGGCGAATGCGTTTGCGAATGCGGGGAATCTGGTGACGCTGGCGACGGGCGTGGCGCTGGCGACGACTCCGGCGGGGAATGGGGCGGTGCCGCAGGCGGAGATCAATACGCTGGCGAATGTGCTGGCGAGTTGCGTGAATGCCAGTGCTTCGTGCGACACGCTGTTTGCGACTGCAACGGCGGACGGTACGACGACGGGGACGAAGGCGACGGATACGGCTTCGGCGGCGATTAATATTGTGCACAGTCCGGGGGCGAATGTCGCGGCACTGTATGGACTTGCCACCGGAATAACGACGTTTGGGCCGGCGCTGACAGCGCAGCCGAATGACTTTACCATCGCCATCAACTTCGCCGGCGTCGGGCCCTATGGAATCGTGGGCATCACCATTGATGGCTCCGGGGATGTCTGGATCGAATACTCGCCGGGCAACGCCCTCATCAAGTTCAGTTCCTCGGGTGCGGCCATTTCCGGCCCCAACGGTTATCCGGCCGGCGGTCTTAATAACAGCGACTATGGCGTTGCCATCGACCGCTCCGGCAATGTCTGGGCTGCCAACGTGAACAGCGGCACCATCAGCGAATTCACTTCCTCGGGCACACAGATCTCGGGCTCCGGCGGCTACATCGGCGGCGGCCTGGTCAGCCCCTATAGCCTCGCCATAGACGGCTTGGGCAACCTGTGGGCGGTGAATCGCACCAACCTAAGCGAACTCAATTCTTTAGGCGCGGCGATCTCCGGCACCTCCGGCTACACAGGCGGCGGGTTGAATGTCGATCCCGGTGTTATCGCCATCGACGGCTCCGGCAACGTGTGGGTAACAAACTATTACAACAGCCTTGCCAAGTTCGGCCCTTCGGGCGCGGCGATCTCCGGTTCAAGCGGTTATACCGGCGGCGGGTTGAGTGATCCCCTTGGTATCGCAATCGACGGCTCCGGCAACGTATGGATAGCAAACGCAAGCGGCGGCGGCATCATTAAATTCAACTCATCCGGCATATCTGTCTCCGGGCCAAGCGGCTATACCGGCGGCGGGCTGAACGTGCCCTACGGCATCGCGGTCGACGGCTCTGGCGATATCTGGGTGACGAACGCCAGCGGCAACAGTATCAGCGCATTCAACTCTTCCGGGATCGCGATTTCCGGTTCCAGCGGTTACACTCGCAGCGGGCTGAATGGCCCCAGAGGCATCGCGCTCGACGGCTCCGGCAACGTGTGGGTAACAAGCGGCGGCGGCGTGGTGGAGTTCATCGGCGTGGCAACGCCGGTGATTACGCCCATCTGCGCGGGGCTGCCGGCAACGCCGACGACGGATGGGACTAGCAAGTTGGGGACGCGGCCGTAGAGGGTGGCGAACGAAGAAGCCGGCTGACTCGGAGGTGCGCGGGCGGCTGCGGTTATATTGGCTCATATGGCCGGCGCAGGAGAAGGTTTGGCGGTTAGTGAGAGCAAAAGCAGATTCCCTGCGGGAATGACAAAACAAAAGAGACAATGACAGAGATTCTGACTCTTCGAGTCAGAATGACGACGTGATGAGGAAAGAGGATTGGCATGGATCTAGGATTGGCGGGGAAGCTGGTGGTGGTGACGGGCGGCGGGGCGGGGATTGGCGGGGGGATCTCGCGGGCTTGCCTGGCGGAGGGGGCGCGGGTGGTGGTCCTGGGCAGGCACTCCAAGAACGTCGATGAGTTTATGGCGGAGATGGGGGCGGCCGGAGCAGCGTGCGAGCTTGTGGAGGCGCATCTGGAAGATACCGCACGGTGCAAGGAGGCGATCGCGGAGATTGAGGCGAAGTTCGGCGATATCTACGGGCTGGTGAACAATGCGGGGGTGAACGACGGCGTGGGGCTGCAGTCGGGAAGCGTGGAGAAGTTCAAGGAGAGTTTGCAGAAGAACCTGGTGCACTACTACGCGCTGGCGCACTATGCTCTGGCGGGGCTGAAACGGCAAAAGGGCGCGATTGTGAACATCAGCAGCAAGGTGGCGCTGACGGGACAGGGGAATACGTCGGGCTACGCGGCGAGTAAGGGGGCGCAACTGGCGTTGACGCGGGAATGGGCGGCGGAGCTGCTAGGAGATGGGATTCGCGTGAATGCGGTGCTGCCGGCGGAGGTGATGACTCCGCTGTATGAGCGCTGGCTGAAGACGCTGGGCGATCCGGATGCGAAGCTACGCGAAATTACCAGCAAGATTCCGCTGGGGCGGAGGATGACGACGCAGGCGGAGATTGCGGCGGCGGTGGTGTTCCTGCTATCGCCGACGCAGTCCGGGCACACGACGGGACAGCACATTATTGTGGATGGCGGGTATGTGCATTTGGATCGGGCGCTGACGTAGGAAGAGGCTTAACGCCGATCGACACCGGTTGAACCGATCAGGAACGAATGCAGAGGGGACGAGTGCGGATTTATGCACTCATTTCTGTTTCTAAATCGGATTAATCGGTGTGAATCGGTGTTAGGCCTTGGCTTGACTCAGAAGCGGACGAAGAAGCCGATGGTGGGTTCGGAAGTGCGGGTGCGGCGGGTGATGGTGAGGTAGTTCTGGAGGAAGTCGGGCGCAAGGTAGATGAGCTGGCGGAAGCCGAGGCGCATGCCGAAGGGACTGCTGCCGAAGTTGTCTTCGAGGCCGGCCTGGTAGTAGTAGACGGCGCGGTACTGGAAGGGCAGGCCCTGTCCGCCGCCGGGGGTGGGATGGAACTTGATGGTGCCGCCGCCGGCGCCGAGGAAGGGAGTAATGCCGAAGGGGTGGTACTTGAGGTGGGCGACGTAGCCGAAGGTAACCTCATGGGCGCCGGTCTGGGCTCCGCCGGTGAGGATGGTCTGGCTGGGCGGAGGGACGAAGGTGTAGTCCTGGGTGTAGCGGAGGTTGCTGAAGTTGAACTCGAAGCCGACGTAGGGCTTCATGGTGTAGCGGACGGTGCCGAGCTCGCCGACGGTGGAGCTGGGAGTGATGGTGAGCAGGGTGTGGGTGGTGTTGTAGTCGCGCTGCTCGATGCCGGAGACCGGAGTGCTGATCTCGCCGATGGCGGTGACGGCGAGGTCGATCTTGCTGAGCTGCTTCTGGAGAGCGGTGGGCGGCGGGGTAGTGTCTTGTGCGATTGCCTTGGATGCCGGGAGGTAAAAGAGGCACAGCAGAAAAGCCGGGATAAGCAGGGTGGTTCGAACAAAAACAGATCGGCGAAACGAAATCGGCATGAAGAACAGACTCCCTTGCGGCGCGAAAATGCGCTTCTGTAAGTCTACCCTGTGCGGGGGGGTATTGGCTGGCGGGCAAAGAAGGCTTAACACCGATTTGCACCGATGCAACCGATCAAAACGGATTCCTGACTGGTCTTGGATCGGTGGTGCTATCTGTGTGATCGGTGTTAAGCCTTTGCTTTAGAAGTGGCGGAGAGTCCCGGTGGGGCGGCGGACGGTGGGGATGGTTTCGTCGAAGGCGGCTTCGGATTCGGATTCGCGCGGGGGGTGGTCGGCGGTCTTGTCGACTTTCTGTTCCAAAGACCGGCTGACGAGGTCGCGGGAGCCGAGGCCGATGGCGAGCGCGAGGGTGAGGACGATACCGCCGAAGAGGATTCCGAAGGCGAGTTCGACGACGATGCCGCCGATTTCGAGGTGGTCGAGGACCATGGCGGCGGTGAGCACGAGAACCAGCCACTTGATGCCGAGCGAGAGGAAGCGGGCGTACTGCAGTTGCAGGTTGACGGCGCCGATGAGCACGGAGCGGGCGAGGAAGCGGGCGATGAGGTTTCCCGCGAGCAGGATGAGGACCGCGCCGACGGCGTGGGTGAGGTAAGGGATGAGGATGGGGGCGAGCTGCGCGCTTCCGGAGTAGGAGGCGTCGAACGCAGAGAGGCCGATGATGAAGCCGAGGACGACGCAGGCCCAGAAGACGGTGCGGGCGATGAGGGTGGTGGGCGAGTGGTCCGGCGACCAGTCGGAGACGTTGGCGGACTGGCTGCGGGCGAAGCGCTCGTCGAACCTGGCGGCGGTGAGGATGCGGCGGAGGATGAGGGCGAGCAGCGCGCCGACGAGGGTGAGGACGGTCACGGCGACCAGCAGAGCGAGCAGGCCGGGAAGGAAGCTGACCAGCTTGACCAGCACGCGGTGCATGGAATCACGGAGTGCGGATGCGATTTGTTGACCCATTTGCTGTCCTCCTAAAGGCTTAACACCGATGACACCGATTGAACCGATCAAAGACGGATAAGAGTTTTTTTGTTCTTTTTTCTTTATTCCTTATCGTTTCTCTTCTCTTGTTTCTTTCCTGAGTTTTCCCTTTATGTCTTGAGATCGGTGCTTTTATCGGTGTGATCGGCGTTAAGCATTTGCCTTACGGGTTGAAGCGGTCGGGCCAGCGCCAGCGGGAGACGAGGTAGGGCTTGTCGGCCTCGAATGCGGCGGCGAGAGCTTCGATATGGGTCTCCGGTGCGACGGAATCGGCGGTGGCGCCGCTGGTCTGCAATAGGTGAGATGCAGCCCAGGCGAGATAGAGCGGAGTGAGCGCGCCGAGCAGGTGGCCGCGGTTCAGGGTGCGGAGGCGGTATGCGAGGACAAAGTCGTAGATAATGCGAACCCAAAGGGAGTCGGGCATGCGGAAGGCGGCGGGCGGCAGGAGCGAGAGTTTCTTGAGGCCGAGCAGCGAGTTGGGCGGCAGGACGAGCGACCAGATTTCGTGCAGGTTGGCGAAGGCGAGGCAGAAGGAGTCCAGCATGGGCTGGACGTCCGGGGGCTCAGGTGGATCGCCAGGCGGGGTGGTCCGGCGGGTGGATTCGGCAGCGGGCAGCACGGCCCTGGGCGGGTAGGCGAAGCGGGCGCGCTGCCAGAAGCCGGCCTTGGCGTCGATATCGGCGAAGAAGGAGCCGGCGACCTGGGCGAGGAGGGAGTTGAGGTCCTCGAAGTCGGGCGGAGCCACGGCACGGGCACCGGCGGGAACTTCGGTGAGGGTGAAGCCGGCGGTGGCGGCTTCTGCGACCGGCCAGATGAGGGCGGAGCCCTGGCCGGCGGCGGTGTGTTTCTGCGCGCAGGCGGCAAGGCGATGGGCCATACGCGCGGTGAAGGCGAGGTCGATGGCGAGCGGGTAACGGTTGCGAGTGGCGAAGAGGGCGCGAGTGGCGGGATAGAGGATGGCGGAGTTGACCAAGCCGTCGCGCGGGCCGAGAGTGTAATGCGGGGTGGCGAGGTCGACGCCCGCTGCGGCTTCCGATCCAGTGACGGCGCCGGCGAGGGCACGAAGAGCTTCGGGGGCAAGCGACTGGGCTTCGGGGCCAAGCAGAAGGCAGGCGGCGGAGGCGTGTTCCTGCATGAGCTTGAAGGTGTTGAGGTAATTGGCCGCGGTGAGCACCCAGGCGGCTGGCGCAGGGGTGGCAGCGGTGTAGGTGGTGAGGTGGAGGTGGGCAGCGGCGGGGCGCGTTGAAGGCTCGGGGCCGGGGGTGGCTACGAGGACGGGCTGATCGGGAAAGGCGGCTGCGAGGTTGGCGAGAGTGGTCGAAAGAGCTTCGGGGGTGAGTGGGCTGAGAGAGACGAGCAGGGTGGACGCGGGGCTGCCCGGATTGGGCGGAGTGGCGTTCTCGGGGATAGTGGAGGTGGTGGCCATTCGTTCGAGGTACTAGGTTCGAGGTTCGAGGAAGAGCAGATACGGGGATTCTTCGCTGCGCTCAGAATGACAAGCAAGAATCACTCCTGCAGGGCAAGGATGCCGGCGAGGGGGATGCGGACCCACGCGGGGCGGTTGTTGAGCTCGTAGAGGAGTTCATAGAGGGCCTTTTCGAGCAGGTACGCGTTGAGCAGGCGATGGGCCTGCGGGGGTTGTGGAGTGAGATGCAGGTTTGAGGCCACCGTGGTGCGCCAGGCGGTGAGGAACTGGGTGGAGACGGCGTTCTGCCAGAGCTGGGCCCAGGGTTCGAGGGTCTTGGCGGTGTTGGGGTGGCGCTGGGTGAAGTGGTCGAGGGCGGCGTAGGCGGCATAGCTAAAGGAGCGGAGCATGCCGGCCAAGTCCTTCAAGGGGGACTGCTTGGCGCGGCGTTCGGCCAGCGGGCGTGCGGGCTCGCCCTCGAAGTCGAGAATGACGAAGTCGCCGCGGGCACGGAGGAGCTGGCCGAGATGGTAGTCGCCGTGGATGCGAATGCGCTGTCCGGCCTGATCGGGAGGAATTTCGGCGATGGCGAGGGCGCGGCTGAAGAGCTCGGCGCGGCGGGAAAGCAGGAGTGCCGCGGAGTCGGTGGTGAGGGCATCGGAATCGGGGAGGGTGTTGAAGGCGCGCTTGAGAGCTTCGAGGGTGCGGGTGATCTGGGCGCGGATGCGGGTGACGTCGGCGGCGAGGAGTTCGGGGGTGAAGGGCTCGGGAGTGAAGGCGGGGTTGCGACTGGGGGTGGCGAGAGCGAGGTGGAGCTCGGCGGTGCGGCGGCCGAGCAGGGCGGCGGCGTCGAGCGAGAGGCCGGCGTGCTCGCGGGCGTCGGCGGGGATGGGTTCGGAGCCGGGCTGGTCGAGGAAGGTGGGCGGATTTCCGGTGTCCATCGGCATCGGAGAGGCGACGACGTCCTGGTAGTAGCGGGCGAGCTCGTCGAGGGTGAACTGCCAGCCGTCGCCCTCGTTCTCAACGAAGCCCTGGAGCATGGCGAGGGTGGTGGGGGGCGTCGCCAAGTTCGAGGTTCGAGGTTCGAGGTTCGAGGTGCGGGATGCGGGCTGCCCTACGATTTCGCCGGCGAAGGGGGCGATGCGGGGGAAGTGGGCGACTTCGGTGAGGAAGCGACCGATCTCAGTATCGGGGTTCTCGCCGGGCTGGAGGCGGCGGAAGAGCTTGAGGATGAGCTTCTGGCCGTAGAGGATGGAGGTGTTGGATTGTTCGGCCGAGCCGGTGCGGGCGGAGAGCGGGCCGGTGCCGCGGGCGGAGTCGAAGACGGAGGATTTGTGGGCGGTGAGGGTAGGTGCTGCGGGCTCTGTGGGTGAAAGGTCCTGTGCGGTCGTGGCAGGGCTGGACGGAGTTGCAGGTCCTTCGACTGCGGCGGCTGCGCCGCCTTCGCTCAGGATGACGGTTCGATCTTTTGCGGGCGGAGGGGTGGGAGTGGTGGCGGTGAGGGTGGTGTTCGTTTCGATGAGGGTGAGTAGGGACTGGCGGACGTCTTCGCGGGCGGTGGCGTCGTGGAGGATGGCGGGACCGTCGGCGGTGGTGAACGAGGCGAGGATGGAGGCGGGCGCGTTGGTGCGGACGGCGTCGGACTCCGGGCCGGTGGTGAGGGCGACGGGGAGTTGGTAGGTGTCGGGGTCACCTTCGGCGTACGTGATCTGGATGAAGACGATGGCGGCGGGGAGGGTTGGCGGCACTTCGGAGCAGATGCGGGGGTCTCTCCACTCCGCATCGCGCTGCGATGCTTCGGTCGAGATGACGCCTTCGGTTTGACTGAAAGCGGGCGCGGGGAGTTCGACCCAGTCTAGGATGCGGACGCTGGAGATGGTGCGGGATTTGGCGCCGAACCAGCGTTGGCGGAGGAGGTATGCGGGGAGGAGTTCCTGGATGAGGGCGAGGCCGGGACCGGCGAGGAGCTCGTGCCAGGAACCGGTGATGAGGCTAAGGGGGGCTGCTTCGGCTTTGACGGTGGGAGCCTCCGGGACTGGGGGGGCCGGCTGGAGTTCGAGCCAGAGGAAGGAGTAAGGCGCGAGCGAGAGCGCGTAGGGCTGATCAGTGATCTGGGGAAAACTGACGTAGCCGAGCATCTCGACGGGGACCATGCCGGCGAAGCGGGAGAGATCGAGCGAGACCGGCTGGGCGAAGCGGGAGAGGTTGGCGACGCAGAGAACGGTCTCCGTATAGAGCGAGGCGCCGGCGGAGGCGGGCGCGGTGTCTGACGTGGAGGGCGAGTCGGGGTCGTAGTGGCGGAGGTAGGCGAGCACTTTGCGGTTCTCGGGGGCGAGAAACTCCTGGGTGCCACGGCCAAAGACGCGGAAGAGCTTGCGCAGCGCGATCATGTTGCGGGTCCAGTGGAGCAGCGAGGACTGATCGGAGAGCTGGGCTTCGACGTTGACGGCCTGGTAGCCCCAGATGGGGTCCATGATGACGGGCGCGTAGAGGCGGGCGGGAACGGCGCGGGAGAATCCGGCGTTGCGGTCGGAGGTCCACTGCATGGGGGTGCGGACGCCGTTGCGGTCGCCGAGGTAGATGTTGTCGCCCATGCCGATCTCGTCGCCGTAGTAGAGGATGGGCGTGCCGGGGAAGCTGAAGAGGAGCGAGTTGAGCAGCTCGATGCGGCCGCGGTTGTTGTCCAGCAGCGGGGCGAGGCGGCGGCGGATGCCTACGTTGATGCGCATGCGTGGGTCAGCCGAGTAGGCGAAGTACATGTAATCGCGCTCGTCGTTGGTGACCATCTCGAGGGTGAGTTCATCGTGGTTGCGCAGGAAGAGGGCCCACTGGCAGAGGTCGGGGATGGGCGGTGTCTGGGCCATGATGTCGGTGATGGGCAGGCGGTCTTCCTGGCGGAGCGCCATGTAGATGCGCGGCATCAGGGGGAAGTGGAAGGCCATGTGGCACTCGTCGCCGGAGCCGAAGTAGGGGCGGACGTCGGCGGGCCACTGGTTGGCCTCGGCGAGGGTGAGGCGGTCAGCGTATTCGGCGTCGATGGCGGCGCGGATGCGCTTGATGACGGCGTGGGTTTCGGGGAGGTTCTCGCAGGAGGTGCCGTCGCGCTCGACCAGGTAGGGGATGGCATCCATGCGCAGCGCGTCGACACCCAGATCGAGCCAGAAGCGCATGGCTTTGAGGATTTCGTCCATGACGGCGGGATTGTCGTAGTTTAGGTCGGGCTGGTGAGAGAAGAAGCGGTGCCAGTAATAGGCGCCGGCGGTCTCGTCCCAGGTCCAGTTGGATTTTTCCGTGTCGCTGAAGATGATGCGGACATCTTTGTAGAGCTGGTCGGTGGGGGACCACACGTAGAAGTCGCGTTCGGTCGACCCGGCGGGAGCATGGCGGGCGCGCTGGAACCAGGGATGCTGGTCGGAGGTGTGGTTGATGACCAGCTCGATGAGAACCTGCATGTTGCGCTGGTGAGCGGCCGAGAGGAATTGCTTGAAGTCGTCGAGGGTTCCGTAGGCGGGATTGACGTCGACGTAGTTGGCGATGTCGTAGCCGTCGTCGCGGCCGGGTGAGGGGAAGAATGGGAGCAGCCAGAGGCAGGTGACGCCGAGGTCCTGGAGGTAGTCGAGTCGGGAGAGCAGGCCGGGGAAGTCGCCGATGCCGTCGCCGTTGGAGTCCTGGAAGGCGCGGACGTGTAACTCGTAGATGACGGCGTCCTTGTACCAGAGGGGGTCGGTGGCGCTGCCGGCTTTCTTCACGCGTGCATTCTCCGTTCCAATGCTTACCCAAGTTGGATGCGCGATGGCGGATGAGCTATGCCTGGGAAAGCATATCCCCCGTTAGATATTGCGGATGTCGAGCATGCCGGAGGTTTCGGGTTTGCGAGTGACGCGGAGGACGTGGGCGGGCATGATGGCGGGGCGCAGGGCGACGTAGTTGGAGCGGTCGTGCCACTGGTAGTGGGCGCTGGTGAGCAGATCTTCGACATCGAAGAATTCGTCGTGGCCGATGCCTAGCTGTTTGAGGTCGAGGTCGACCCAGCCGGCCTGCTCGTTGTGGGGATCGAGGTTGACGACCGTGAGGATGACGTTGGGCGGGCCGCCGTCGACGCCGGGAGCTGACTTGGAGTAGGCGATGAGCTGCGGGTTGTCGACCTCGTGGAAGTGGAGCGAGAGGTCGCTTTGCAGCGCGGGGTTGGTGCGGCGGATCTGGTTGAGGCGCGCGATGAGCGGCGCGATGGAGTGGGCGGCGGAGCGGTCCCAGTGGCGGAGCTGGTACTTCTCGCTGTTGAGATACTCCTCGCTGCCGGGGCGGACGGGCACGTTCTCGCACAGCTCGAAGGCGGGGCCGTAGATGCCGTAGCTGGCGGCGAGCGTGGTAGCGAGGATGATGCGCTGCATGAATGCGGGCCGGTCGCCGGTCTGGAGCGAGGCGTGGAGGATGTCGGGCGTGTTGGGCCAGACGTTGGGGGTGAAGAAGTCGGAAACAGGCGGCTTGGTGATCTCTTCGAAGTAGGTTTGCAGCTCGGACTTCTCGGTGCGCCAGGTGAAGTAGGTGTAGGACTGGGTGTAGCCGCCCTTGGCGAGCGCGTACATGACGTGGGGGCGGGTGAAGGCCTCGGCGAGAAAGATGACGTCAGGCGCCTCGGTGCGCAGGTCGGCGATACACCACTCCCAGAAGGCGAAGGCCTTGGTGTGGGGGTTGTCGACGCGGAATACGCGCACGCCGCGGTGGATCCAGAACTGGAAGACACTGCGGAGCTCGTCCCAGAGGGCTTTCCAGTCTGGAGATTCGAAGTTGAGCGGGTAGATGTCCTGGTATTTTTTGGGCGGATTCTCCGCGTACTGAATGGTGCCGTCGGGACGGTGCAGGAACCAGTCGGGATGCTGCTTGACCCAGGGGTGGTCGGGCGAAACCTGGAAGGCGATGTCCAAGGCCAGCTCCATGCCGTTGGCGCGGACGGCGGCTACGAGGTGGTCGAAGTCAGTGAAGTCGCCGAGCATAGGGTTGATGGCCTTGTGGCCGCCCTCGGATGAGCCGATGGCCCAGGGGCTGCCCACGTCTTCAGGATTGGTGGAGGGAGTGTTGTTGGGGCCTTTGCGGAAGGCGCTGCCGATGGGGTGGATGGGCGGCAGGTAAAGGATGTCGAAGCCCATGCCGGCGATCTCGGGGAGCAGCAGCTCGACGTCGGCGAAGGTGCCGTGGCGGGAGGGATCGGGCGACGCGGAACGCGGGAAGAGCTCGTACCAACTGGAGAAGCGGGCGCGCTCGCGATCGACCCAGAGATGGAGCTCTTTGGCGTCGGAGGCGAAGGCGAGGTCGGGATAGCGGGCGGCGAGCTGTTCGATCTCGGGTGAGAGCGGGTACTCGTAGAGGGCCAGCTTCTGGCCGGCTAATGCGCGCAGCGAAGCGGCGACGGTCTTGAGACGCTTGACGTCGGCGGACTTCGATTCCCTGCCGCTGGCGGCGGCGCGAGCTGCGGTCTGGTCGAGCAACTGTGCGCCGATTTCGAAGGCGACGGGAATGTCCTGCGGCGGTAGATCGCGTTTGGCGGGGTCAGGGCTGGCGGGGTCGGGTTGAGCGGCGAGACGCTTTTTGAGGTCGTCGCACCAAGTGTCGAAGTGATCGACCCGGGCTTGGATGGTGTAGGTCCAGGCGCCGAGTTGTTGGACGGTGAAACTGGCGGACCACAGGTCGTTGCCGAGCGCGGTCATGGGCGTGGAGCGCCATTGGCGTTCGCTCTCGTGCCTGTACATGAGGCGCGCGGCGACATGGTCGTGGCCGTCCGAGAAGATGGCGGCAGAGATGTCGACCTGATCGCCAACGATGCGGCGTACGGGATAGCGGCCGCAATCGATCTGGGGTTGGATGGCTTCGATGATGACGCGCTTACGGCCTTCTTCGGGTTTCATTTGGTTCCGTTCATCGGGATGGGCTGCATATGCATCTTACCGAAGAGTTGTTTTCTTTGGTTCTCAACAGGCGGGCGACGCGGCATTCGGAAGGAAGATGCGCGGTGCGCGGCAGGTGGTTGCCGGACAGCCGTTGAGTGCAGGTGGGTGACGGAGAACGATTATGGCACGAGCCACGGCAGTGCGCCGGCTGGACAGCAAGAGACCGATGCGGTTGCACGGCGCGGCGATTGAAGACTATGCGCTGATCGGGGATTGCGAGACGGCCGCGCTGGTCTCGCGGGGTGGCTCGATCGACTGGCTGTGCTGGCCTACTTTTTCTTCGCCGGCGTGCTTTGCGGCGCTGCTGGGGACGCGCGACCACGGCTTCTGGAGGATTGCGCCGAAGGGCAAGGTGAGGCGGTCGTGGCGCCAGTACAAAGAGGGGACGTTAATCGTGGAGACGTTGTTCGAGACGGCGGGCGGCGAGGTGTGCGTCACGGACTTTATGCCTCCACGGCGGCGGCACTCGCAGTTGGTGCGCCTGGTGAGGGGCGTGCGCGGCAAGGTGCGAATGCGGATGGACCTGGCAGTTCGATTTGACTATGGGCGGACGGTGCCGTGGGTTACGTCGGGAGCTCATGCCAAAGGCAAGGACCGGGAATGGCGCGCGGTGGCAGGGTCAGACATGGTGGTGTTGCAGACGAAAGCGGAGCTGACGGGGGAAGACCACACGACGTCGAGCGAGTTTGTGGTGAGCAAGGGCGAGACGATGTGGTTCACGCTGACGTATTGCTCGTCGCTGGAAAAGATGCCGCCGAAGAGTTCGGCTGCGCGGGCGCTCGCGCAGACGCAATCGTTCTGGACGCATTGGGTGGGGAAGAACGCGTATCGCGGCGAGTATGCGGCGGCGGTGGCGCGATCGCTGATGACGCTGAAGGCGCTGACGTACCGGCCGACGGGAGGAATTGTGGCGGCGGTGACGACGTCGCTGCCGGAGAGGATTGGAGGCACACGCAACTGGGATTATCGATACTGCTGGCTGCGCGATACGGCATTCACGCTGATGGTGCTGCTGCGGGCGGGCTATCGCGATGAGGCGATAGCGTGGCGGCGCTGGCTGCTGCGCGCGGTGGCGGGCGCGCCCGACCAGGTGCAGACCATCTATGGCATCTCCGGCGAGCGCGACATTATTGAATGGGAGGCCGAGTGGCTGCCGGGATACTGGAACTCGCAGCCGGTGCGGATTGGCAATGGGGCGGCGGGGCAGTTTCAGCTCGATGTGTTTGGCGAAGTGGCGGCGGCGCTGGCCCGGATGCCGGAGGCCGAAGACGACATACGCGTCTCCGCGACGGCGGTGCAGGTTGCGCTGGCGAACCATCTGTGCGAGGTGTGGCGCTTGCCGGATGAGGGGATATGGGAGGTGCGTGGCGGGGCGAAACACTTTGTCCACTCGAAGGTGATGGCGTGGGTTGCGCTGGACCGGGCGATCCAGTTTGTCGAGAGCAGGATCGGCGAGCAGAGCAATCGCGGGACAAGGGGGGAATGGGCGCGCGATGTGGCGCGGTGGAAGAAGGTGCGGGCGGCGATCCATCGAGAAGTTTGCGCCAAGGGATTCAACCGGAGGCTCAACAGCTTTGTGCAGTACTACGGATCGAAGACGCTGGATGCGTCGTGCCTGCGGATTGCGCTGGTGGGCTTCCTGCCGGCGACCGACCCGCGCATCGTCGGCACGGTGGAGGCGATTGAAAAGAGGCTGATGAAGGATGGATTTGTGTGCCGGTACAACCCCCGCAACACCGACGACGGATTGCCGGACGGGGAGGGCCAGTTTCTGGCGTGCAGCTTCTGGATGGTCGCGAACCTGTGGCTGATTGGACGCAGGCACGAGGCGAAGGCGATGTTCGAGCGGCTGCTGGCGCTGCGCAACGACGTGGGGCTGCTGGCGGAGGAATACGACGCGGAGGCGGGGCGCATGGTTGGAAATTTTCCCCAGGCACTCTCGCATATCGCCTTGGTGCATGCGGCGTTTGCGATGTCGGGGGCGTGGAAGCCGCAGCACTCCGAGGAAGGCAGCGCGGCGAAGGATTCGTACAAAGCACAACCGGCAAGTGGACCGAAGGGTACAACCAAAGGCCGCTCAAAGCGCTCCTAACACACATACGATGCTGAGGATTCGGCGACTTCCCGCACTGCTCACTACTCGATATCCGGCGCGATCATGGCAAGAATTCCATCCTCAACCTACCGTCTGCAACTGCACCGGGGATTCAACTTCGACGATGCTGCGGAGATCGTGGGGTACCTGCGCGAGCTGGGCGTTTCGCATGTTTACTGCTCGCCGTATCTGCAGGCGGCGCCGGGAAGCACGCACGGCTACGACGTGGTGGACCACCAGCGGGTGAACCAGGAGTTGGGCGGAGCGGCGGCGCACGAACGCTTCTGTGCGCGGCTGGGCCAGGCGAGGCTGGGCCAGGTGCTGGATATCGTTCCCAACCACATGTCGCTGGGCAAGGAGAATCGCTACTGGTGGGATGTGCTGGAGAATGGCGTGTCCAGCCGGTATGCGTCGTACTTCGATATCGAATGGCAGTCGCACGAAGAGCGCCTGCGCAACAAGGTGCTGGTTCCGGTGCTGGCGGAGCAGTATGGACGCGTGCTCGAGTCGGGTGGCGTCAAGGTGGTGCGGCACGGCAACAGCTTTCAGGTGGAGTACTCGGAGCAGACGCTGCCGGTGGCGCCGCAATCCTTGCCGGTGATTCTGGCGAAAGCAGCGGAGTACGCGAAGTCGGACACATTGAATTTTCTGGCGGCGTCGTTTGGGCGTCTGCCGGCGCCGGAGTATGCGGACCGGCGAACCATCCTGGCGCGGCACCGAGACAAGGCGGTGCTGAAGGGACTGCTGGCGCGACTATGCCTGGAGGAGCCCGCAGTTGGCGACGCGCTGGACGAAGTGGTGGCCGAACTGAACGAGAACAAGGACGCGCTGGACGACTTCCTGAACCAGCAAAACTACCGGCTGGCGTACTGGAAGACGGCCGAACAGCAGCTTGGGTACCGGCGCTTCTTCGATGTGAGCACGCTGGTGGGACTGCGGGTGGAACGCGAACATGTCTTTGAAGAGACGCATGCGCTGGTGCTGGACTGGCTGCGGCGCGGCGTGCTGGACGGCGTGCGGGTGGACCATCCGGACGGGTTGCGCGATCCGCTGGAGTACTTCAGGCGGCTGCGCGAGCATGCGCCGGACGCGTGGATTGTGGGCGAAAAAATTCTGGAGCCGGGCGAGTTTCTACGCGAGAGCTGGCCGATCGAGGGAACGACCGGATACGACTTCCTCAACGTCGCGCTGGGGGTGCTGGTGTCGCCGGAGGGGATGAACAAGCTGAACGAGATCTATGAGGAGTTCACGGGGGAGCCGACGAACTTCGGCGCGATTGCCCACGACAAGAAGATCGCCGCGATGCAGGAGGCGCTGGGCAGTGACGTGAACCGGCTGACTTCGCTGCTGCTGGATATATGCGAATCGAACCGCGACCAGAGAGACTATACGCGCGCGGAGATGCGGCGGGCGATACGCGAGGTTGCGGCGTTCTATCCGGTTTACCGGAGCTATGTGGAGCCGGCGCGGAACGAGATTACCGACGAGGACCGCACCACCATTGCGCGCGCGGCCGAGTGCGCGAAGCAGAAACGGCCGGACATTGGCGCAGGGCTGTTCGACTTTGTGTGCAACGTGCTGACGATGGAGGTGAAGGGCAAGCAGGAGACCGAGTTGCTGAGGCGGTTCCAGCAGTTCACGCCGCCGGTGATGGCGAAGGGCGTGGAGGACACGGCGTTCTACTGCTACAACCGGCTGGTGGCAATGTGCGAGGTGGGCGGCGATCCCGGGTCGAACGGGATCAGCGTGGCTGAGTTCCACGCGTATAACGCGAAGATGCAGGCGACCCATCCGCACACGATGACTACGCTGGGAACGCACGACACCAAGCGCAGCGACGATGTGCGGGCCAGGCTGGCGGTGCTGTCGGAGATGCCGGCGAAGTTTGGCGAGGCGCTGAACCGGTGGTCGCGGATGAACAATGAGCTGCGGGCGGAGTTGTTCGGCGGCGGGCACGGCGACATGCCCGATCGCAACACCGAGTACATGCTGTACCAGACGCTGATTGGAGCGTGGCCGATCAGCGTGGAGCGGGTGCAGGAGTATATGTTGAAGGCGACGCGCGAGGCCAAGCAGCGAACCTCCTGGACGGTCAAAAACGCGGAGTTCGAAAGCGCGCTGCACACATTCATCGAAGCGGTGATGTGGCACGTGGAATTTGTAGCGGACCTTGAACGCTTTGTGGAGACGGCGAAGGAAGCAGGGAGGGTGAACTCGCTGGCGCAGACGCTGATGAAGCACACGGCGCCGGGCGTGCCGGATCTGTACCAGGGAGCGGAGCTGTGGGACCTGAGCCTGGTGGACCCGGACAACCGGCGGCCGGTGGACTATACGATGCGAGCGAGGCTGCTGGGGGAGATTGCGAGGTTGCCCGCAGCCGATGCGGCGGCCGAGGCAGTGCGGCGCGCGAATGAGGGACTGCCCAAGCTGTGGACGATCCACCGGGCGCTTTGCCTGCGGCACGAGCGGCCGGAGAGCTTCGGCGCGCAGGCGGGCTATACGCCGCTGAATACTGAAGGTCCACAGGCGGGACACGTAGTAGCATATCTGCGCGGCGAAGATGTGGCGACGATTGTTCCGAGGCTGGTGACCCTGATGGGTAGCAAGCGGACGGGCAGCGAGTGGCGACAGACAGTGGTGGAGTTGCCTGCGGGGCGATGGACGAACCGGCTGACGGGAGCGCAGGTGGCCGGAGGCAAGGTAGCGATGGAGGAGGTCCTGCGGGACTTTCCGGTGGCGCTGCTGGTTAAAGACAGGGAACAGGGCACAGTCACCCCAGCGAGCCAAGGCCGCTCGCCGGGGACCCCGACAGAGGACAGGGATCAGAAGGCACCGGCAGCGACGGCAGGACAAAGCGATGCATGAGTTTACGGTTTGGGTGCCGGGGGCGAAGAGGGTATCGGTGAAAGCCGGAGATCGCGTGCACGCGATGAAGGGGCCGGACGAACGGGGGTGGTGGAAGGCAACGGTGGAGGATGCGGGAGCCGGCTCGGACTACGGTCTCTTGCTCGACGACGATCCGGCGGTGTATCCCGATCCGCGCAGCGCGTGGCAGCCGAATGGTGTGCATGGCCTGTCGCGCGTATACGACCACGCGGCGTTCCAATGGCACGATGAGGGCTGGCAGGCGCCGCCGCTGGAGAGTTCAATTCAATACGAGTTGCACATCGGCACGTTTACGCCGGGAGGCACGCTGGCGAGTGCGATCGAGCGGCTGGATGACCTGGTCGAGTTGGGGATCACGCATGTGGAGTTGATGCCGGTGGCGGCATTCGCGGGCGACCGTGGATGGGGATATGACGGCGTCGATCTGTATGCAGTTGCCGAGCACTATGGCGGGCCGGATGGCTTGAAGCGCTTCGTCGATGGGTGCCATGCACGCGGGCTGGCGGTGCTGCTGGATGTGGTCTACAACCACTTTGGGCCGGTGGGAAACTACGCGGGCAAGTTTGGGCCGTATCTGACTGGCTCGCACCGCACGCCGTGGGGCGAAGCGGTGAACCTGGAGGGGTGGGGCAGCGACGAGGTGCGCCGCTTCCTGTGCGACAACGCGACCATGTGGATGCGCGACTTCCACATCGACGGGCTGCGGCTGGATGCGGTGCATGGGTTGGTCGACCGCTCGGCGATCCACTTCCTGGAGCAACTCTCAACCGAGGTGGAGGCGCTGGCGGCGACGCTGGGGCGAAGGCTGGTGCTGATCGCCGAGAGCGACCTGAACGATCCGCGCGTGGTGCGGCCGCGCGAAGCCGGCGGATACGGGATGGATGCGCAGTGGAGCGATGATTTTCACCATGCTCTGTTTACCGTGCTGCACAGGGAGGGCCACGGATACTACAGGGATTTCGGGGCGATTGGGCAGTTGGCGAAGGCGCTGACGGAGGTCTTCGTGTACGACGGGCAGTATTCGAAGTACCGGGGGCGGCGGCACGGCAGGCCGGTGGAGGGCCTGTCGGCACATCGCTTTCTGGGGTTCATCCAGACCCACGACCAGGTGGGCAATCGCGTGGCCGGCGACCGCGTGGAGCAGATGGTGGGGATGGACGGCGCGAAGGTGGCGGCGGGAATGGTGCTGACGGCCCCGTTTATGCCGCTGATCTTTATGGGCGAGGAGTTTGCCGCGGCAACACCATTTCTTTATTTCGCCGATCACGACGATCCGGAGATGGCGCGGCTGGTGCGGGAGGGGCGCAGGCGGGAGTTTGCTGCGTTCGGGTTCGCCGAGCAGGAGATTCCCGACCCCGCGGCGCGTGCGACGTTCGAGCGCTCCAGGCTGAACTGGCAGGAGGCGGACCAAGGCCGTCACCGGGAGATGCGGGAGTGGTATCGCGCGCTGATCCGCCTGCGGCGCGGGTCGGAGGCGCTTAACGACGGCGACCTGACGCACACCAAGGTGCGTTGGAGCGAGCAGGACCGCTGGCTGGTGATGGACCGCGGCGGCGTGCGGGTGCTGGCAAACCTGGGCCAGCAGGAGGCGGGTTTCGAGGCGCCGGACGGGCTTCGCGTGGCGCTGGCCTCGCGCGAGATTGCGGGGATCGATGGGGGAAAGATCGTGCTTCCTCCGACTACGCTCGCGGTGCTGTCGAGCAAGCCGGAGTAGTTGGTTCGTGCGGGGGGTGGGAGGCTTGAGAGTTGCGGAAGCGCTGTCTCTGTAGACTGGGGACAGGCGTCGAAGCCAGCGGCGGCGCGGTGACGCCCATGTTTTCGCCGGATATTCGCCGGATGGGAAGCGTGGCTCAAGGCCGGAATTGTTTACAGCCAGCGAAACTTTTGGGTTGCGGGCTCGTATTCTTAGATAGAGCACCTTTCCCTTGCCAACGGAACGCAGGTCCAGTAACTGGATGCGCAACTTCGATGTGGCCTGACCGGGGAAGTGCAACCGGGAGCAGGCGTTAGATGAGGATGGAGATGGCAGCTCGGAACAACTCGCTCAGGATCGCGTGCAGCCTGGGAATTCTTTTCTCGGTTGCGGGAGCGATGGGTCCGATGCTTCCGGCGCAGACGCCGGCACCGGCCCCTGCGGCGGCGGCAATCCCGGCCAAGCTCGGCACTGTGAGGGCGATATCGGGCACCACGGTCACACTGGCCACCGACGCCGGTCCGTCGGTGACGATCATCGTCCCCGACGGCACCAAGGTGCAACAAATGGCGGCGGGCAGCACTGATTTGAAGACAGCAAAGCCCGCGCAGTTCTCCGACATTGCGGTGGGAGACCGGCTTCTGGCCGCGGTGCGGGCAGGCGAAACACCCGATAGTTTCGTCGCGCGACAGGTGGTGGTGATCAAGTCCGCCGACATCGCGCAGATGCAGGCGGCGCAGCAGGCCGACTGGAGGACGAACGGGGTGGGCGGCATTGTAAGCGCGGTCGATCCGGCTACAGGCACGATCACACTTACGTCGGGTTCCAAGAAAGTGGTCATCGACACAACCGCCGGCAAAACGGAGTTCAAGCGCTTTGCGAGCGACTCCGTGAAGTACCAGGACGCCAAGCCGGGAACGCTGGCGCAAATCCAGGTGAAGGACCAGTTACAGGCACGCGGAAAGAAGTCGGCGGACGGAATGCAAGTGCAGGCCGATGAGGTGGTGAGCGGGGCGTTCCTGGATCTGTCCGGTGAAATCGCCAGCGTGGACGCGGCCGCGGGAAAGATCACGCTTAAGGACCTTGCGACCAAGAAGATGATGACGGTGAATGTGACGGCGAACTCCGATCTTCGCCTGATGCCGCTGCGGATGGCGACTATGTTCGCGCAACGGACCAACGGCGGCGGGGGCGCAGCAGCCGGCGGGGGGTATGGCGGCCCGGGCGGCGGTGGAGCGGCTGGTGCGGGCGGCATGCGCCGCTCCGCGAGCGCGGACCTTTCGCAGATGATTACGAGCTTTCCCGCGATTACGCTCGCCGATCTACACAAGGGCGACGCAGTAATGATTGTGGCTTCCGATCCTACGCCGGGCGCCAGTACCGTGACCGCGATTACCGTATTGACGGGGGTCGATCCGATCCTAACCGCCAATCCGAACGGCGGCATGAGCCTGTCGATGAGCATCGGCGGCGGGGGCGGGGACCAATGATGATTTCCGACCACAGTGCGACTATGTTTTTCTGCGTTAGTACTTCTTAGGAGTGAGGATGTCTCTTCGACAGCGTTTGGCGTTTCTCTTGCTTTTTCTCGTGGCTTTGCTGCCATTCTCCGCATCGGCACAAACGGCCGCGGCGGCGCCGGCCGGGGCGACGGTACACGGGATGGTTGTAGATCCGGACGATGCGTTGATTCCGGGTACGACAGTGACGTTGACTTCGTCCGCGGGCAAGTCGCAGAGCACCACCTCGAAGAGCGACGGCACCTACTCGTTCCGCGGCTTAGCGGCAGGCAGCTACACGGTTAACGCGACGGCGCCCGGCTTCGCCAATTACTCCAGCGCGGCGATTAGCGTCAACGCGGGAGCGAATGTGACGTCGGATGTGCATATGGCGCTGGCGAACGCAACGCAGACGGTGAATGTCACCACCGACACGGTGCAACTGAGCGTGGACCCGGACAGCAACCAGAGCGCCACAATTCTGACCGGGGACGCGCTGAATGCGCTCTCGGACGATCCCGATGAGTTGCAGGCCGAGTTGACGGCGCTGGCGGGTCCTTCGATGGGTCCGAACGGCGGGCAGATTTATATCGACGGATTCACTGGCGGCCAACTGCCTCCAAAGTCCTCGATTCTGGCGATCCGCATCAATCAGAACCCGTTCTCCGCGCAGTACGACCGGGCCGGATACGGGCGCATCGAGATCATTACCAAGCCGGGAACGGACAAATGGCACGGCGGCGGAAGTGTTCAGGGCCAGGACAAGATCTTCAATACTTCAACGCCGTTCCTGGGCTCGACCAACCAGCAGCCGGACTATCACCAACTGTTCTTTACCGGCAATCTGACCGGGCCGATCCGGCCGGGTATGTCGTTCACCCTGAACGGGACGTACCGCGACATCGTCAACAACAACCTCATCAATCCTACGGCGATTTACACCACCGGCCCAACCCAGACGACAGTGTGCCCCCCTGGCGACCTTACATTCAACGGCCAGCCGTGCGGCTCATACGCGTATCCCGAGGCCAATCGTGCAGTGACCGCACCGGCTACGCGCTGGGAGATCAATCCGCGCTTTGACACCATGATCGGCACGAAGAATACGTTCACGGCGCGCTACTCGTACGAGACGGGCACGAGCACAAACCCGGGCGGAGGCAGCTCGCTGACCACGCAGAAAAGCTCGTCGTCCAGCGACGACAATACGATTCAGATCAGCGACACTCAACTGCTGAGCAACCGGGTAATCAACGAGACGCGGTTTGAGTTTGAGCGTGACGCGAGCAACTCGACTCCCGCGAATACGAACACCACGGTTTCGGTGAGCGGCGGCTTTACTGACAACGGTAGCCACGCCGGTCCCAGCAGTGGAACGTCGACCCACATCGAGGTGCAGAACTATACATCGATCCAGTTGACCAAGAACTTCATCCGGTTTGGCGGCCGGTTGCGCACCGACGAGGGCACCAACATATCGAGCACGACCCAGAATGGGTCGATCCAGTATTCGTACCTGCTGGATCCCTGCGTCGACCCGAACGCAACGACAAACCAAAAGGCCAATTGCGTCTCGAATGCTACGACTCCGTGTTTGGTGTCGAATATGCTGCCCATCCCGAACACTTCGCCGGTCCAGTATTATCCGCTCTATCCTTCCTACCAGTGCGGCATTCCCTACCAGTTTTCCCTGACCCAGATTTTCAAGCCAACGATCAGCGCGCGAGAGATTGATGGCGGCTTCTACCTGGAGGACGACTGGAAGGCCAGGGATAACCTGACCATCAGTTACGGCATACGGATGGAGGTGCAGAACTTCATCAACAGCACGCATGACTTCGCTCCGCGCATGTCGATAGCCTATGGCATTCCGCGGAAGAACGGTAAGCCGACGCTTACCGTGCTGCGCGGCGGGTTTGGCATCTTCTATGACCGATTTAGTGAAGGCAGCATTGCCGGCTGGTACGCGAATGACCCCGAAAACCAGCGAACCACGCTGTACCTAAACCCCGGAGCGGGATGCACGCTTGGGTCGAACAACCTGTACACCTCCGGTTGCACCACGGTTACGGGTACGCAGGGCTCCTCCTCGCGGGTTCAGCTTCCGGTAATAGATACTCGCATACGCGCTCCATACACCATAAACGCTGCGGCGACACTGGAACAGAAGGTCGGCAAGTACACCAGCGTCACGGTGACCTACCAGAATGGGCGCGGCGATCACCAGTCCCTCTCGCGTACGTTCCCGATTGGCGGAGTGATCCCACCCTCCTGTGTGCTGTCGGCTGACGAGCAGTCTTACGAGCAGTCGCTGGGGAGCCCGTCGGGCTATATTAGCTGCAGCCAGTCAGAGGGCATCTACAAGCAGAACCAGATCACAACCAACATCCGAATCCAGACGCCGAAAGGCACCAGCCTGACGGGCTTCTATTCGGCGAACTGGGCGAATTCCAACACCAGCGGCATTACCAATCCATACAGTTCCTCCGCGGATTACGGGCGGGCGGCCTATGTGGGGCGCAGCCAGATGCAGTTGCTGGGAACGATTCCCCTGCCCTTCCTGATCACGGCCAGTCCCATCATGTCCGTGAACTCCGGCCGGCCCTACAACATTACGACCGGCGTAGACAACAACGACGACGGGGTGACGGACGATCGCCCGGGCTTCGCGAATGGACCAGTTCCGTCGAACTTCAAGAATTGCATCAATTCGAACAACTTCACCCCTCCCGGACTGCCGGGTACAACCTTCAGCGCCGGGGAGAGCTACCAACAGATTCCGGTCAATTTCTGCACCGGGCCGAATACGGTGAGCTTCAACCTGCGGTTCTCCAGGACCTTCGGTTTCGGCCCTAAGACAGAGGCGGCTCTAGCTGCTCAGGCGCGTGCGGCTGCACAGCAGGCCGCTGGCGGACCGGGTGGGCCAGGTGGGCCAGGTGGACCCGGCGGCGGACCGGGTGGACCGGGCGGTGGACGCGGCGGCGGCGGAGGTGGCGGCTTTGGCGGCGGCGGTGGTGGTGGACGCGGCGGCGGTGGCGGCGGCGGTGGCGGCGGCGGCTTTGGCGGCGGACGCGGTTCCAACACCGGGCGCAAGTACAACCTGTCGCTTGGACTGCAGGTGCTGAACCTGTTCAACGAAGTTCCCTACTCGGCGCCGGTGAGCAGCCTGTCGAATACCTACTTCGGCAAAGTCACGTCGATTGCGGGCGGCTTCGGCGCCGGCGGCGCTGGGGGTGCAACCTCAATACGACGCATTACGTTCACGGCGAACTTCAACTTCTAACCAGACACCCGTAACGAGAAGAGGCGCGGCCGGCAATCTGGCCGCGCTTTTCCTTTTTGGGGCTAGTTCGCGCGGCGGAGAGAGGGGGACTAAGGAGCCGGCGGTTTTGCAATCACCGGCGCGGCGATGACAACGGTCTTCGCATTGAGGAACTCGCGCATTCCGGCGGCAGAGAGTTCACGGCCATAGCCGGAATGCTTGACGCCGCCGAAGGGCAGGCGCGGATCGCTGGCCACCTGGGCATTGAAGAAGACGGCCCCGGATTGGAGCTCGGCGGCAAAGCGTCGCTGTTCGGTATCGCTGCGCGTCCACACCGAGGCGCCCAGGCCAAACTGGGTGTCGTTGGCCACGGCGATGGCCTGGTCGATATCGCGCACGCGGAACAGCATTGCAACCGGTCCGAATATCTCCTCGCGGTAGACCGCGGAGGTGCGGGGAACACCGGCGATCACCGTCGGCCGATAGTAATTGCCTGCGCCGGCCATGCGCTCGCCGCCGGTCAGCACCCGGCCGCCGGCCATGATGGCGGCCTGCACCTGGGCGTGCACGTCTTCGAGTTGCGCAGCCGTGGCAAGGGGGCCAATGTCGGTGTCTTCGCAGGTAGGGTCGCCGATCTTCATGGCGTCCATGCCCGCGATGAAACGGGTTTCAAAGTCGTCGTAGATTGGGTCGGCGACGAGAAAGCGCTTGGCCGCGATGCACGACTGGCCGCTGTTGACGCAGCGGGCGCGCACAGCCGCATTGACGGCAGCTTCGAGATCTGCTGAGGGCATCACGATGAAGGGATCGCTGCCGCCGAGTTCAAGCACCGACTTCTTGATGAGCCATCCGGCCTGGGCGGCGATGGCGCGCCCGGTGGTCTCGCTCCCGGTCACGGTGACCGCAGCCACGCGCTCGTCGGCGAGCACCATCTCCACCTGGCTGGCTTCGATCAGCAGTGTCTGGAAGGCGCCGCGGGGGAAGCCGGCGCGGCGGACCAAGGCTTCGATGGCGAGCGCGCACTGGGGCACGTTGGACGCGTGCTTGAGCAGGCCCACGTTGCCAGCCATCAGCGCGGGCGCGAGAAAGCGGAAGACCTGCCAGAAGGGGAAGTTCCACGGCATGACCGCGAGCACGACACCGAGCGGGTCCCAGCGGACGTACGCATCGTTCGATCCGACGTCGACCGGCTCGGGCGCAAGGATGCGGGCGGCGTGCTCGGCGTAGTAGCGGCAGACGCTGGCGCATTTTACGATTTCCGCGCGCGCGGCCACAACGGGCTTGCCCATCTCTTCGGTGATGAGCGCGGCGAGTTCGCCGGTCTCGGTTTCCAGCAGGTTCGCGAGTTTGCGCATGCACAGCGCGCGGTGGCTGAACGGAACCTTGGCGTACTCCACGAATGCGGCTTGGGCGAGTGCGATCTTTTCCAGCAGCGCCTCGCTGGTGAGCGGAGTGAAACTGCGCAGCAGAATGCCGTTCGCGGGATTGACCGACTGGATCGGCATGGGACATTACTCCGACGCAAGCTTACCAAGAGCGGCGGCGAGAATGCGCGTGCCTCGCTCGATGTCGGCGGGCGCCGCATACTCGTCCGGACGGTGGCTGACGCCTCCGCGGCAAGGGATGAAGATCATGGCGATGGGCGCGATGCCGGCGATGAACGAGGAGTCGTGGTAGGCGCGGGCGACCATGTGCTTGGCGATGATGCCATAGCCGCGGCAGATTTCGTCGAGCACCTGGACAATGTGCGGCGAAGAGATGGCCGGCTGGTCGGCGTTGACCAGGGTTTCGGCGATGCGGACTCCGCGGCGCGCGCGGATTTGCTCAACGTCGCGGCGGACGGCTTCCATGACGCCTTCGCGACGCACGGGGTCAGTGTCGCGGATGTCCACCTGGAGGGTGACGCGGCTGGGAACGCTGTTGACCGCGCCGGGATAGACGTCGCAGGTGCCGACGGTGGCGACGGTGTCGATGACGCCGGTGGCGAGCGCGTGCTTCTCGATGGAGAGAATGATCTCGGAGGCGGCGCAGAGGGCGTCCCGGCGGTCGGGCATCAGCAGCGCGCCGGCGTGGCCGCCGATGCCTTCGATGGTAAAGGTGTAGCCGGCGGGCGCGGCGATTGCGGTGACGATACCAAGGGGAAGGCCTTCGCGCTCGAGCAGCGGACCCTGCTCGATGTGCAGTTCGACCCACGCGTGATAGTGGCCTGAGGGCAAACGCACGCTGGCGAGCGACCCGGTGAAGCCGGCGGCGGCGCGGACCTGGGCCAGCGTTTCCTCTTCGGATCCGCGCTGCGCGCCGTGGAGGGCGTCCGCACGCTCAGGCGAGAGTGTGCCCGAGATGAGGCGGCTTCCGACACAGCCGATGCCGAATCGGGTGGGTTCTTCCGAGGTGAGAAGCACTAATTCGACAGACCGGCGCGGGCGCAGGCCCGCGCGCTTGAGGGCGCGGATGGCTTCGAGCCCGCCGAGCACGCCGACGGTGCCGTCGTACATGCCGGCGTGGGGAATGGCATCGATGTGCGAGCCGGTAGCGACGGCGGGAAGATCGGGCTCGGCACCGACCCAGCGGAAGAAGGTGTTGCCGACGGCGTCCTCGCGGATGACGAGGCCCTCGGCTTCGGCAAGGCCTTTGAGCCACGCACGCGCACGGAGATCGTCGGGGGTGAAGACAACGCGGGTAACGGCAGTGCCGAGCGGGGATGGCTCGACGGAGGTGAAGGTGGCGAGGGTGTTGAGTTCGTCGATGAGGCGCGTTGCGTCGATCTGAACTTCGCCCGGAGCGATGAAGTCGGGCGGATTATCAATGCGGGTCTGCATGCTTGCCTCCTGCGCCTGGAGATCGATTGCGCACTGCGATGGATCAGCCCAGCGGATGCCGGTTCCAGTCTTTGTAGATAAGATACTTGGCCGGCTGCTTGCCGAGCGCGCCGAACCACTGCGGGCAGAAGGGCGCCATCCAGATGAAATCGCCCGCAGTGACCGGGTACCAGGCTTCGCCGAGGCGATAGATGCCGCCACCGTCGAGCATCAGCAGGCCGTGCTCCATCACGTGGATTTCGACCCTGCTGAGGGATGCGCCGGGCTGGTAGGTCATGGTGTTGACGGCGAAGTCGAAGGGGGGCAGATCCGGGAGCAGGCTGCGCACCTGGAGATCGGGGTCGCCCATCAGCGCGATGGATGCGGCATCGGCCTCGGCGCCGACGAGCAGGTGGGGCGCGGCGACTCCCGCAAGGGGCTGGTAAATCTTCTCGATGACGGCAAGGCGGGATGCGCTTGGTGCCGTGACGGTGTGTACCAGGCCCGCGGGAACGTAGGCGTAACCGCCGGGTGCGAGCGAGTGAAAGCTGGTGTCGGTGGCTAGATCGACGCTGCCGCTAAGCACATAGACGAAGCGCTGGGCTGGCGCATCTGAGGGTGTGGGGCCGAGCGTGCCGCCGGGATCGAGTTCCGCCGTGTATTGGGTGAAGGCCGCACCGGCAGCGGGCGAGACATGAACGATGGCCGTGCCGTTCTGCATCCCGGGCAGAGCCGCGCGGACGAAGGTGTCGGGCGTTTGCAACAGATGGTCGCGCCGGTTCGCGCTGCGGGTGTGGCCGAGGTTATGCATGGAGGCCTCGCTTTCGAGGCGAGGTTCGGGCGGCAATTCGTTCGAGCATCGCTCTATCATCGCGCAACCTTCGCAGGAACTCCACCCCGGTGGCGAGCGCGGCTTCCACGTCGCCCGGCAGCACCGCCTCGTCAGGGTGATGGCTGAGGCCTCCCGGACTGCGCAGGAACAACATCGCAGCGGGCACGCGGCGGGCGACGATCATGGCGTCGTGGCCGGCGCCGCTGGCGATGATGCGGGCGGGTTGGTTGGTGGTGCGCGCGGCCGCATCCGCGAGTAGAGATGTCAACGCAGTGTCCATGGGAACGGCGGCCTGGTCGAGCAATGTGATACGGGCAGCGGTAACACCGCGCGCCGCGCCCGCTCGATTCGCGCAGTCGAGATAATGCTTGACGGCTGCCTGGCGCACCGCATCCTGCGCGTGACGCACGTCGAGCGTGGCGATGCACGCGCCAGGGATAACGTTGCCCGCGGCGGAGGGAACTTCGACCTTGCCGACGGTGGCGACCAGGCCGGGGGAGGCGCCGGCGTAGCGCTCGACCTCGACGATCCACTCGGCTGCCGCGGCCAGGGCATCGTGGCGCAGCGGGCCCATGGGCGTGGTGCCCGCATGGTTGGCGTGGCCAGTGAAGGTGAAGGTCATGCGCGTCTGGCCGGCGATGGCGTCGACTACGCCGAGCGCGAGGCCCTCGCTCTCGAGCACCGGCCCCTGCTCGATGTGGAACTCGAGGTAGGCGAAGGCGGACTGGTCGACAACTGCGGTGGGTAAGGCTGCGGGGTCGAGGCCGAAGTTGCGGATGGCGCCGACGACGGTGACACCGTTTGTATCGGTGCAAGCCAGAGTCTCGGCATCCAACTCGCCGATCAGCGCGAGGCTGCCGAGGAACGGCTTGGAGAAGCGGACGCCTTCTTCTTCGGAGAAGCCGATGACCTCGATCGCGAAGGGCAGTGGTTTGTCGCGGGCCATCTCATCAATGAGCGCAACGCCCATCACCACGCCGAGGACTCCATCGAACGCACCGGCGTTCGCAACCGTGTCCAGATGAGAGCCGATCAGCAGGCGCGGCGCGTTGGGCTCCGCCGCGGGCAGCACGCCGCGCATGTTTCCCGCGGCATCCACGCGCACCTGCATCCCGGTCACCTGCATCCAGCCGCCGAGCAGCGCATGCACGCGATGCATCGACGGCGCGAGAAATGTCCGCGTAATCTCGCCCTCGATCTCGGAGCAGAGGGCGAGTTCGCGACAGCGCGCGATCACCTGTTGCGCCTGTTCAGTTGCTGCAATGCTCGAGGTTTGCTTTCCGGATTCGATCAAGCCCTGCGCCTCACGCGCGCCTCGATGTGGCCGGCGGGTTCGTCGGTCGGCACGAAAATCTCGTTCGGATTGTCCTGCCCAAAGCGCTCCAAGTCGACCAGCAGGCAGTGCTTGTTCGGCATGATGAGGTCGACCTGGTCGACCTCGGCAACGCGCTCGAGCGCACTCTTGCCCATGGCGTACAGCGTCTCCTGCACCGACTTGCTCTGGTGATTCGCGAAGGTCTTGAGCATCGCCTCGCGCAGTGCCACGCGCATCGCATCGAAGGCAAGCGTCACGACTGAGTAGCGCCACTCCGCAGTGACGGCAGTGCAGAAAAGACGGTCGTTGGTCTCCTTGAGCGTGGTCAGTTCGTCCTTGATGTAGCCTTCGAAGCCAGAGTCTGCGGTCTTCATGACGACGAGGTTCCTGAATCCGGAATGGATGCTGAAGCTGCCGCTGCGCTCCCGCGAGACGGTGGTGGTTTGCAGCTCGCCCGAGCCGCGCATGAAGGCCGTGGGATGCGGCTTGGCGTCGACCGTCAGCCGCTTCCACATGGCGCCTTCGACGGCGACCGAGACCGAGGAGACTTGCGGATTGCGGCTGAGCAAGAAGTCGACCAGTTCCTTCGCAAAGTCCTCCATGGCGATGGCGGAGGATTTGCGCGCCACTGAGTAGACGGTGTTCTTCATGGTGTCGGTGGGCAGGATTTTGCTGTTGTCGCCGTCGTAGTGTGCGCTGGCGAAGTCGCCCGTGAGCAACACCTGCACGGTCCACTCACGCAGTTCGCTTCCCCTGGGGCTGCGCGTCACTTTCATCAGGCGGACGCGCGATTTACCGTAGCGATTTTCAGCGAGTTCGATCATTCGTGCCCTCGTAATTGCCAGCTCAACTTCCCCGGTAGGTGGTGTAACCGTTTGCGGTCAGTAGTAGAGGTATGTGGTAATGCTGGACCGGGTCGCGGACCTCGAACGCGATCTCCACGTAAGGGTAGAGGCCAGCGATCCGTTTCGTCTCGTAATATGCGGCAGTATCGAAGCGAACGCGGTAAAGGCCGGTTTCGAGCGCAATGCCCGTGGGCAAGAGCTGCACGCAGCGACCGTCCGCATCGGTCTGGTTATCGGCGAGTTGGAGCCACTCATCGTGCTGCCAGTGGAAGAGCCGCAAGGGAACGCCCGTCGCGGGGCGACCAAGCGCGGTATCGAGGATGTGCGTCGAGATGCCCATAGTTCAGTCCGTCCCCAGCCAGCGGCGAAGTCGAAGCTGCGTGATCTTGCGTTGCTGCTCGGCTGCTTCGAGCAACTCGGCTGCGGCGGTGTTCCGCATGCGTACTTTCAGGATCGCGAGTATCTCCTGGGCGCTCCTGCCCGCGGCGCAGACGATGAAGATGCGGCCGAATCTCTCTTCATACTGACGGTTTCCCTCGGCGAGGGCAAGCTTTACAGCATGGTCCTCGGACATGGCCACGCGTTGTTCTGCTGATGACCAGGAGAGTGATTGGGCCGTAGCAAAGCGCGCGTGCTGCTGGCCGATGCGGGGATGGCTGGCAAAGGCCTCGTTCCAGGCCGGCTCAGGCAGCGCGGCCCAGACCTGGTCGGACGCCGCGAACAACTGCTGCGCATCGGCGAATGGCCGGCGTGCCGAGAGCGCGCCCGCCCAGGCGCGCGAGCCGCAGCAGGGCAGGATTTCGCGTGCCGCGGTGTCGGCATCGAGTGTGTTCCAGCGGGTGAGGACGGGGTTGGGCGACGACGGCGTCATGATCGATCGGAGTGTCTAGCATAGCCTGAGTTCGCGGCCGTGCGCGCCGGCAATGAACTCGCCGGCGCGATAGACCGGCTGGCCGCGCAGGTACGCTGCTTCCACTACGCCACGCAGTGTCTCGCCCACATACGGCGAGATGGCGTGGCGATCGTGCAGCCGCTCAGGGGCGACCACAAACTCCGCTTCAGAATCGAAGACCACAAAATTGGCCTCGCGGCCGGCCTGGAGCGCTCCTGCGCGTGCACTTAATCCGGCAAGGGCGGCGGGCGCCGCGGACATCCAGCGGGCAATGTCGTCGAGCAAGAATCCACGACGCGACGCATCGGTCCACACCACGGGCAGCGCGACGGAGAGGCTGGCAATGCCGCCCCACGCCAGGTCGAAGCGGCCATCGTCGGCGTGCTTCATCGCGGGCGGGCAGGGGGAGTGGTCGGTGACGATGAGGTCGATGATGCCTGCGCGCAGACCTTGCCACAGGGCAGCGCGGTTCCCTGCCCCGCGGATGGGCGGCGCGCATTTGAGCAGAGTGGCTCCGTCGGCAATCTCCTCTGCGGCGAAGTGCAGATAGTGGGGACAGGTCTCGACGGTGATGGGCAGGCCCTCTGCGCGCGCGGCTTGCAGCTCCCGCAAGGCCTGGGCGGTGGAGAGGTGCACGATGTGGAGCCGGAAGGCGTAGCGGCGGCATAGTTGGATCATCAAGCGGATGGCTTCGAGCTCGGCCTGGTCGGGACGGGAGGCGAGATAGGTCGCGTACTCGCGCCAGTCCGCGGCGCGCAGATTCGCTGTGGCCGCGTCAATCGGACCCGCTAGTTCAGCGTGGACAAGGAGCGGCAACCGCGATTGCGCGATGAGGGGCAGGGCGTGCTCCAACTGCTCGCGGTCGATCATGGTAAAGCCGTCGCAGCCAGGATAGATGAGGAAACACTTGAAGCCCGCAACGCCGGCGCGCGCCAGCGGCAGCAGGTGCTCCTGATTGTCCGCGACGGCGCCGCCCCAGGCTGCCCAGTCGACCAGGCACTGGCCGGCCGCGGCTTGGCGTTTCAGCTCCAGCGCCGCAACCGTGGTGGTCTCGGGCAGGCAATTCAGCGGCATGTCAACCAGCGTGGTGTAGCCACCGGCGGCGGCGGCACGGGTGGCCGTGGCAAAGCCCTCCCACTCGGTGCGGCCGGGCTCGTTGATGTGGACGTGGGAGTCGACCAGGCCAGGCAACAGCGCGCGTTCGCCGAAGTCGACTACCTCCGCGTCCGCGGGCAGATCGCCGAGATCGCAGACCGCGCGAATCACGCCGGCTGGCCCGTCCTGAAGCAGCAGCGCGGCGCGGCGCGTACCCTGCGGAGTAACCACTCGGTTGGCGGCGAACGCGTGTGCCATACTGGCTATTATCCGCCATTGAAAACACAGGTATAAGGGTTAAATAGCCGCGCTGCGCCAACGGCCGTTGCGGCAGGAAACGGAGGCCAGACGATCGAAGGCAACCCCAACTTCATGCGGCGGGCGATTGCGCTGGCCACCGAGAACGTGCTCTCCGGCACTGGAGGCCCGTTCGGCGCGGTGGTGGTGCGCGACGGCAAGATCATCGCGACCGGCGTCAACCTGGTGACGTCGACCAACGACCCTACGGCCCATGCCGAGGTTGTCGCCATCCGCGCGGCGTGCAGGGCGCTGGGCAGCTTCCAACTGCACGGTTGCACGGTCTACACCAGTTGCGAGCCCTGCCCGATGTGCCTGGCGGCGCTTTATTGGTCGCGCTGCGACCAAATCTTTTACGGCAACTCCGCTGCCGATGCCAGCGCCGCCGGCTTTGACGATTCGCTGCTCTACCAAGAGGTGAAACGCCCGCTGGACCAGCGCAAAATTCCCATGACCCGACTGCTGGGCAATGAGGCAATCGAGAGCTTCAACACGTGGCGGGTCAAGACCGATAAGATCGAATACTAATATGGCAACCAAACGCAAGACCTCACGGAAGAGGAATTCAATCGCTCGAAAGAGAACCGCGACCGCCGCTGCGCCGGTGAAGATCGTGCTACTGGGCTTCGGTACGGTGGGCAGCTCGGTGGCGCGGGTGCTGGCGGAGTCGAAGTTTTCCGGCATCGAACTGACCCACATCTTCAATCGCAACGTCGAGCGTAAGCGCGCGTCAGAAGCCGCGAAGTGGGTGCCGGCCTCGGTGGTGTGGACGGAGAACTTCGCCGACATTCTGAACTCGCGTGCGGAGATTGTGGTGGAGCTGACGGGCGGGTTGGACCCCACGGAGGGCTGGCTGCGCAAATGCTTTGCCGCGGGCAAGTCTGTGGTCACGGCCAACAAGCAGTTGATCGCGTACCGCGGATCTGCGCTGGCGCGTCTGGCTGCGAAGCATAACATGCAGCTTATGCATGGAGCCGCGGTTGCGGGCGGCGTTCCGGTGATTGCGGGCATGCTGCAGGGTCTTTCGGGCGACCAGATCACGCGCATCAGCGGAATTGTGAACGGCACCTGCAATTACATCCTGAGCCACATGGAGACGGGCGCGAGCTACGCAGCGGTGTTGGCCGATGCGCAGGGCCTGGGCTATGCGGAGGCGGACCCATCGGCGGACGTCGACGGATTCGACGCGCGCGCCAAACTGTGCATTCTCTCGCGCATTGCGATGCATGCGGAGCTCGATCCGGATGCGGTTGCAACGCAGACGATTTCGACCGTCGAGGCAGTGGACTTTGCCTACGCGAAGGAGCTGAACTGCACCATCCGGCAGGTGTCGCGCGCGCAATTGGATGGAAGGCTGGTGCATGCACGGGTCGCGCCCATGCTGGTGCCGATGGCCTCGCCGATTGCGTGGTCGCACGGCACGCAGAACATGGTGGTGACCAGCGGCAAATTCGGCGGCGACGTGGTGTTCTCCGGGCACGGAGCGGGTGGCGAGCCTACGGCGGTCGCGGTGGTCTCGGATATTCTGGCCGTGGCACAGCGTTCGGTTGCGGTGCAACTTCCGGTGCGGAGGCGGCAGGTGACGGGTGAATTCCTTGCGCCGCATTACCTGCGGTTCGTGGTAGACGACAAGCCGGGGATCGTTGCGGGGATTGCGGGCGCGCTGGCGAAGGTGGGCGCGAACATCGATTCCCTGCTGCAGCATCCGGGGCATCCCAAGCACCGGCTACCGTTCGTGGTCACAACGGAACCTTGCCTGACGTCGACGATCGAGAAGGCGGTTGCGCTGATGGCGAAGATGGACTGCATGCTGGAGCGGCCGCTGTGCCTGCAGATTCTGACCATCGACGACAAGGCTGAATAGGAGGCTTAATACCGATCTGCGCCGATGGGACCGATTAAGAGCAAATCACTTTCTTGATCGGTGCTTGTCGGCGTGAATCGGTGTTAGGTCTTTAGTACTTGGGCATGGTGGGGTCGATCTTGTCGGCCCAGGCGAGGATGCCGCCGGCGAGGTTTTCCGGGTGCGCGAAGCCGGCGTTCTTCAGGATCAGTGCGGCTTTCTGGCTGCGGGCGCCGGAGCGGCAGTGGATGATAATCTCCTGGTCCTTGTGCGCGGCGAGTTCGCCGATGCGCTTCTCGAGTTCACCGACCGGGATCAGTGGCGCGCCGAGGCTGGCGATAGGAACTTCGTGCGGCTCGCGCACATCGAGCAGGAAGAAATCTTCCTTCGCATCGATCTTCTTCTTCAACGTCTCCACGCTGATCTGCTGGATGCCGTCGACCACGGGTGCGGCGCCGACTGCCCGGTCGCGCGCGACTTCGAGCGGGCCCACTGCGGCGGGCTTCTCGATGCCGCAGAATTGGTCGTAGTCGATGAGTTCTTTGATCTCGTGGGTGCCGCAGGCCGGGCACAGCGGGTTCTTGCGCAGCTTCAGGGTGCGGAAGTTCATGCCCAGCGCGTCAATGAGCAGAAGGCGGCCGGCAAGCGAGTCGCCGATGCCGAGGATCAGCTTGATGACCTCAGTGGCCTGGATGACGCCGACCAGACCGGGCAGAATGCCGAGCACGCCGCCCTCCGCGCAGGAGGGCACCAGGCCCGGCGGTGGCGGTTCGGGATAGAGGCAGCGGTAGCACGGGCCGGTTTCGGTGGCGAAGACGCTGGCCTGGCCTTCGAAGCGGAAGATGGAGCCGTAGGCGTTGGGCTTGCCCAGCAGCACGCAGGCGTCGTTGACCAGGTAGCGGGTCTGGAAGTTGTCGGTGCCGTCGGCGATGATGTCGTAGTCCTTGAAGATCTCGAGAGCGTTGGCGCTGGTGAGCATGGTGTTGTGCTTGACCACATTCATGAATGGATTGAGGCCCTTGAGCATGAGTTCGGCCGAGTCGACCTTGAGCTTGCCTACCGTGGCGGTGGAATGAATTATCTGGCGCTGCAGATTGCTGGCGTCGACGGTGTCGAAGTCGACCAGCCCGAGCGTGCCGACGCCGGCCGCGGCAAGATAGAGTGCGAGCGGCGCTCCCAGGCCGCCGGTGCCGACGCAGAGGACTTTGGCGGCCTTCAGCTTCTGCTGGCCCTCCATGCCGACTTCGGGCAGGATCAGATGGCGCGAGTAGCGCGAAATCTCTTCGTTGGAAAGCTTGGGAAGCGCGATTTCAGGTAGGATTGCGGTTGCCATTTCGTTGTCCTTCACCCGCGTGGCGGGCCTCTGATCCAAATCGGTTACACAACTATGCGGGTACGTTCTTTTTCAGTTACAAATTGCGCAAAGCGCGTTGCGTGAACGGCTAACACCCGCCGGCGATGGACGGGATGATGGTCAGTTCGTCGCTTTCCTCAGTGGCAGTCGCTTCTCTCGAAGGGAGGTAGCGGATGTCGTCGTCGTTGAGGTAGATGTTGACGAAGGACCGCAGCTTGCCCTCACCGGTATAGAGGTGCTGGCGCAGCTCGGGATACGCGCCTGTCAACTGTTCCAGCGCTTCGCCAATCGTCGCTCCGGAGACGCTGACGGTCTGCTGGCCTCCGGTATATGCGCGCAACGGAGTGGGGATGTTGATCTTCATGCCTGCTCTCTCTCTTTCTGGTTCCGAGTTGCGTCCTGCTTCATTTCGATCTCGATTGGCTCGTCGTTGAACTGCTTGTCATCCTCGCCGGTTCCGGTGAGCAGGAACGAATTCGTGATCGCGGCCTTGCCTCCGGCGATCTCGGTGATGATGTAGGAACAGCCGACCCAGTGCGCCTCGGCAAAGTCGGTCTGCGACCACTGCGCGGGGTGGTCGGGGTGGGAGTGGTAGAAGCCGACGATGTCCAGCCCCAGGCCGCGCGCCTGCCGCTGGACGCGAATCAGTTCCTCGGGCGCGATGTTGTAGCGGTCGTGGGCGCGGTCGGTGCGGGTGTTACCCGCGCGGACGATGGCGTGTACGTGGTTTCCATCGGGCACGGCCTTGCCCAGCAGGACGCCGCAGCACTCGTGCGGGTAGGTCTCCTCGCCGTGTGCGCGCAAGGCCTCGTAATCGGCATGGCTCAGTTTCAACATCCGGGTCAGGCCTCCTGCCAGAAGCGCTCGCTGAGGTATTTGTCCGCCGAGTCGGACAGGATGGTTACGATCACGGCCTCGCGCCCTGCTTTCGCTTCCTGTTCGGCAATCTGCAGCGACGTGGCGACCGCGCCGGCGGCTGATATCCCAACCAGCACCCCATCAAGCCGGCCAAGCTCCCGCGCCATCTTGTAGGCGCGCTCGGTCTCCATGAAGATGTTGGCGTCGGCGAGGGTGGCGTCGTAGATGGGCGGCACGATCGCTGTGGCCATATGCTTGAGGCCTTCGAATCCGTTGAAGGGCGAATCCGGCTGCATGGAGATGCACTTGATTTTGGGGTTGAGCTCGCGCAGGCGGCGCGTGGTGCCCATGAAGGTCCCGCTGGTGCCCAGGCCGGCGACGAAGTGGGTCACCTGGCCCTCGGTCTGCTTCCAAATCTCATTGGCTGTGGTGCGGTAGTGGGCCTTCCAGTTCTGCTCGTTGCCGTACTGGTCGGCGTAGAAGTAACGCTCGGGCTCGGCTGCGGCCAGGGCGCGTCCCTGGCGAATGGCGCCGTCGGAGCCGTCTGCATGGTCGGTCCAGATGACGTTGGCACCGTAGGCCGCCAGGATCCGCTTGCGCTCCTCGGAGACGTTGGAGGGCACGCACAGGGTTACCGGGAAACCCAACGCGGCGCCCAGCATGGCGTAGGCGATGCCGGTGTTGCCGCTGGTGGCGTCGAGCAGCGCACGGGCGCCTTCGCGCTGGTGGAACTTGAGCAGGCCACGCTTCTCGGCGTCGAGCACGATGGACGCGGCGGCGCGGTCCTTGATGGAGCCGCCGGGATTGACCCACTCGACCTTGCCCAGAATCTGCACGCCGGGAAGATGCGCCGTCAGCCGCCCGAGTCTGAGCAGGGGGGTGTTGCCGATGCGATCGAGCAGGGTCACACCAAGCGACTGGGTCCCAAGCGACTGGGTCGTGGCAATCATCAAAGAAATCCCTTCGTTCGTTTGCTGCGCGTTCAACTGACTAATCGGGCCCGTTGCCCACTTCGCTGGGCCCGTGCGGTTTGCCTTCGAGCGGAGTTCCGTTTGAAGGCCGCCACCGGATGTGCGACAGTTAAGCAAGTCTAACGTATCGAAACTATGGCAAAGAAGACCCCGCCACGAAACTTTACCGACGCGCTGGCTACACTCGCCGGACACCAATTCGATGTTTCTGCCGCCAAAGACGGTTCAGGGAACGGCGCTAAAGCCTTTCAGGTGAGGAAATACGGGGTTGCGGCGGAAATTGCAGCCGCTCCGGACGGAACCACCATGGTGCTGGCGCGCCCGGGATGGCTGCTGGGCGGGCAGATTGCCCGGCTGGTGGACAAGGGCTACCAGAAGTTCCTGAAGACGCCAAAGCTGGAGATTCCGGCGACCGCAGAGCACCTGCACGCCATCCACGAGTTCAGCGAGGAGCTGAATGAGGCGGCGGGGGCGACCAGTTTGTATAACGAGTCGCTGGGGACGACCAGCGACCGGTATTTGTACGACCGGGTGAAGGGGCGGGAGTAAGTGTTCCTGGTACTGCCCTATTCCTGGCTCGAAGCTACTGTGGCGCGATCAAGTTCTAAGGCCGCCCTACCCTTCGGTGCCAGTGACGCCCAGCCGAAAGCGCTTCCGTAGAGCGAACAGAAGCCCAAGCCCAGAGAATGTGAGCCCAATCGTGCCTGGCTCTGGCGTAGCCGCCGGGACGAGCTCGGACTCAACTGCAACAGCTGCGATAGGAGATGGGTCGCTATTCGATATATCGAGTGTGGCGTCGAACCCAGTTACAGAAAATCCGGGATCTGGTCCACTCGCATAGGCGAAGGCGACGTAAAAACCTGGGTTAGAGAAGTTGTTACCAGTCACAATTGTCGGCCCGCCTGTGTTTTCACCGACAATGGTTTCCGTGGAGGTTGCAAGATCTGAAGTCTCGGGCGTGACGCAGGTCCCTCCCGGTACTCCAGCGCAATAATAGTAATTGGCATCTAGCACGGCGCCGTAAATGGCACTTGCTCCAGTTGCCGCACCCACGCTGAAGGGGGTGCTAAACGTCACGTTTATGTCTACGATGTCTCCGGCATGCAGGGTCGGGCCGGTCGACCCAAAAATCGGAGCATATGTTTGGAGTATTGCGAAACAACCACCGCCCGCGCAGGTAAAAGCAGTGGTTGGATTTATTGTGTCGGTATAGGTATAGGTGGTCGCTCCCGCCTTGGTCGGCGCCCACGCAACCGCTGCCAAAATCAAGCCCGCACCGGCTCCCAGAGCCCTGATCTTAGAAGTTAACATTCACGTTCCTCTTTCATTTTTTTTCGCATCCGGGCCCACCGTCAGCGAGATAGGGGAGAGTTAGACTGTTACCCCATACGGCATTAAATTGTCAAGTCCGGCTCCTTCGGTAGTGGGTCACCTTTCAATCGGAATGACCCCCTACCCCGAAACATGCCAAGGCCTAACAGTCATTTTCCCCGTTCGCGCTGGAGTTCGCGGTATGCTTCGCTTTTGCCGATGTTGCGGGCGCGGGCGACTTGCTTGAGGGCGTCTTTCTCGGTGAGACCCTGGCCTTTCATTAACTCGCGAACTTCGGCGGCGATGCTGTTGGGCTTGTGCTCGGCGGAGGCTTGTGCGGCAGCAGGCGCGAAGAGCAGGACGAATTCGCCGCGGACGGTGGCGCGGCCGGCGAGCGTTTTGCGTACTTCGGATACGGCACCGCGCAGGAACTCTTCGTGCAGCTTGGTGAGCTCGCGGGCGACGACCACGTGCTGGGCGGGGCCGAAGATGGCTTCGACGTCGGCGAGGGTTGCGAGGATGCGGTGGGGGGCTTCGTAAAAGATTTGGGTGGTTGCGGCTCCATTCCCATTCCAATGTCCCACGGCCGGGATGTGAGGCACCCGATTTTTCAGGGCTTCGAGGGCGGTGCGGCGCTGGCCTTCTTTCGCGGGGAGGAATCCGTGGAAGGTGAAGGATTCGCCCGCTGCGCCTTCCCCCGCCGCGCCGTTTGCCACCAAGCCGCTGGCGATGAGCGCGTTGATGGCGGCGTTCGCGCCGGGGATGGGGAAGACGGGGGCGCCGGCTGCGATGGCTGCCGCTGCAATCTGCCCGCCGGGGTCGGCGATGCCGGGAGTGCCCGCGTCGCTGACCACGGCGATGCGCGCGCCGGCCTTGAGCGCGGCGGCAAGCTCGACGGCGCGGCCGGCCTCGTTGTGCATGTGGTAGCTGACGGTGGGCGTGCGGATGTCGAAGTGGTTGAGCAGTTTCTGGGTCTGGCGCGTGTCCTCGCACGCAATCTTGTCGACCGAACGCAGCACGCGCAGGGCGCGCAGGGTGATGTCCTCAAGATTTCCGATGGGAGTTGCAACGAGATAGAGACCTGGAGCGAGTGGTTGGTGGTTCTGTTCGCGTTCGTCTGGCGTTGAAGTCGGCATGCTGAGCGCGCTTATTGAGTGACTTTGGTTTTCCCTCAGGGGCTAAAGCCCCTTTTGATCTCGCTACTCACGGCACGGCTGAAGCCGTGCCCTTAACGAAACGGCCTCTTCAGCAAAACTCTGGAGCGCGAACCTTCTATCCCTGCTCTTCGACGCGCTTCATGCGCCGGGTCTGGTTCAGCAGGCCCATGGACTGCGACAGGTTCTGCGGGGTGACGATGCCGACGATGCGCTCGCCTTCCATGACGGGAACGAGTTGCGCGCCCTCTTCGCCCATGATGCGGCGCAGGGTTTTGACCAGCGAGTCGTCGGGCAGCGCGGTCTGGAAGCTGCGGGTCATTACTCCCTGGACGTAGCTGTTGCCGTGGGTCGCAAGCGCCTCCAGGATGTTCTGGCGGGAGACGGCGCCGACCAGGTTGCCCCCGCGTACCACCGGGAAGACATCCTGCAGCGAGTGCACGGCGCGCTGCACCGCGTCCTCCAGCGTGTCCGAGGCAGAGAGCGTGCTGAACTGGGTGAGCATGACGTCGCGCATGCGCACCGAGTCCACGTCGGTCTGGACCAGCAGGCCCTGGTTCTCCATGTGCGCGCCGATGAGCACGAACGCGCCCAGCAGGACCAGCCACACGTTGCTGAGCAGAAGTCCCCCGACCACCAGCGCAATGGCGATCCACTGACCGAGCCCGCCGCCCAGCCCAAGTCCAAGGCCTGCGCCCAATTTTGCGCCCGATTTCGCGGGCTGGCGCCGGTCTTTGCCGCCGGGCGCGCCTTGGGTTGTGTTGACGCCAAAGACGCGCCCGCCGTCCAGCGGGAGCGCAGGCAGAAGATTGATTGCGCCCAGCAGCAGGTTCAGCCAGACCATGGAACGCAGCAGATACGCTGGGGTGACCCAAGGCCTCGCAACCAGGCTGATGCCGGGCGCGGACGCGAGCACGATGCCGCCGAGCAGAAGGCCGAAGCCGATGCTGGCAAGCGGGCCGACCACGGCCATGCGCCGCTGCATCGCGGGCTCGGAGGCGCGCTCGGTGGCCTCCATGGTCGCGTAGGTCATCAGGCCGCCGGTGGGGAGCAGCAGGATTCCGCGCAACTCCAGGCCGTACCAGGTCGCTGCCAGCGCGCGCGCCAGCTCGCGCACGCCCACCGCAAACAGCAGCAGGAACCAAAGCGCAAGCACGCGCCCCGTGCCCGCACCCGCGACTGAGCCGGCGGCGATCGCCATCGCGAGCAGGAGCAGGAAGAACGCGTGAATGCGTATCTCGACTCCGAAAAAGCGGCCTAGGGGGAAACTCCATCCGCGCATCGCTCCATTGTATGCGCTCGAAGTGAGAGGAATACCAAAGAGAAAGACGCGCCGCCGGGTTTGCCGGTTGCGGCGATAATGGTCGGATGCGCGTGATTGCCGGAACCTACCGCTCGCGGCAACTGGTCGCCCCGAAGGGAACGGCAACCAGGCCTACCAGCGACCGCCTGCGCGAGACGCTGTTTAATATTCTGGCCGCGCGCGCGCCCGGATGCCGCTTCGCCGATCTGTACGCAGGGACGGGCGCGGTGGGCATCGAGGCGATCAGCCGCGGCGCGGCGCAGGTGTGGTTCGCGGAGAAAGCGGAGCCCGCGCTGGCAGCAATCCGGGCAAATCTGAAGGCGCTGAAGATTACGCAGGGATTCGCGGTGGAAGAGCGCGGAACGGGGGCGCTGCTGGAGCGTCTCGCCAAAACGGCCGAGAAGGCGTCGTCGGGTGCGGAGACGGCTGGCGGGGGGCTGCCCGACCTGGTCTACCTCGACCCGCCGTGGGAGGCAGACGCGGAGTATGCGAAGACGCTGCATCTGCTGGGTAGTGCGCGCGGACGGGCGATGCTTGCGTCAGGGGCGCTGGTCGTCGCCGAGCACAGCAGCAAGGCGCCGTTGGCGGAACGCTTCGGCGCACTGGTGCAGACGCGGACGCTGAAGCAGGGGGATGCGGCGCTGACGTTTTACGCTGTGGCTGCGGAGTAGGGGCGGTCAGAAACCGCCGCCGGTGTGAGCGCCGGTGCGGAGATTAACCGCGAACTCGACTTCTTTGTTGGAGGCGAGGTTCCAGCCGAGGCCGTGGAGATAAGGCGTGCCCGCGGCTGCGCCGTCGGCGTCCGCGCCGACGCCGATTCCGACGATGCGGATGCCTTCCCAACTGAGGCGGGTCGTCTGCCAGGCGAGGCCTTCCCTGCCCCACGCGACGATCGTGTGGAAGCCGACGAAAACGAGCAGGCCCTGCGCGGCGAGCACGAGGACTTCGGTGACGGGCTTGAGCGGGATGTGGGTAGAGCAGTCGGGCGCGGCGGTGTCGATGACGTAGGCGTAACCCCCGGCTATAGCGCACAGTTCGCGGGGATTGGGACAGGCGAAGATGCCGGTGGGCATCGCGGGATCGGTGAAGCCGAGGGCGCAGGTGGCGAGAAAATCTCCCCCGGCTGAGGGATGGACGAGGACCAGCAGCGCGCCGCGAGCCAGTGCGTCTTCCTCGCCCGCGACCTGGCGGGGATAGGTGAACTGGCGGGCGGGTGCGATCAGCGGCGGTTGGCTGAGCACCTCGGCGCGCCAGTTGTGGGGAAAGCTCAGCGCATCATCGCCGAAAGCCATCACTTCACCGAGTCGAGCGCCTGGGCGATGTCATCGATCAGGTCTTCGACATCCTCGATGCCGGCGCTCAGGCGAATGAAGCCGTCGGGGACGGTATCGCCGCCCCAGCGCGCGCGGCGCTCGGCGCAGGTGCAGGTGCCGCCGAAGCTGGTTGCCTCGGTGACCAGCTTGGCCTTGGCGAAGAACTTCTCGGCGGCGGCTTTTTCGGCGAGGACGAAGCTGAGCACCGCGCCGAAGTGCTGCATCTGGCGCGCGGCGATGACATGGCCGGGATGCGCGGGCAGGCCCGGATACAGGACGCTCGAGACCTCCGGCCGCGTGGTCAGGAATTCGGCGATGCGCTGGGCGTTGGCGCAGCTTCGCTCTAGTCGCAAGGGCAATGTGCCGATGGACCGCAGCGCCAGCCACGCCTCCATCGGGCCGAGAACGCCGCCCACCAGCGTGCGCCACTCCTCGATCTTCTGCAGCAGTTCGCGATCGCGCGTGGCCACGTGGCCCAGCAGGATGTCGCTGTGGCCGGTCATGGACTTGGTGTCGGAGGCGACTGAGAAGTCCGCACCAAGAGCCAGCGGGCGCTGGCCAAGCGGCGTCGCGGTGGTGTTGTCGACGGCGACCAGCGCGCCCGCCCGGTGCGCGCGCTCGGACAACGCGGCGATGTCGCAGATCTCCATCGTCGGATTGCTGGGGGTCTCGATCCAGAGCAGGCGCGCACCATCAAGATGCTCACCCTGAGCGTTGTTGGCCGTGGGCGCCACGCGCAGAACGATGCCCATCTTTTCGAAGTAACCCTGCATCAACTGGCGCGCGGCGAAGTAGGCGTTGGCTGGCAGCACGGCGACGTCGCCCGGCCGCAGTACGGCCCCGAAGACCGAGGCGCACGCCGCCATGCCCGAGGCGAAGACCAGCGCGTTGGCGCGGTAGCTCGCGCCGGCGTCCGCAAGGCCTGGGGCAAACTGGCCGGACTCCATCTGGCCGATGGCGCGCTCCAGCGCAGTCCAGGTGGGATTGTGCGAGCGCGCATAGCTGTAGGGCGCGTCGTTGGGGTCGCCGGGCGTGTGGTAAGGCGCGGCAAAGACCGGGCTGGGGTGCAGCGGCTCGCCAGCGACCGCGCGGGTCAGCGTGGAACGGACAATCCTGGTCGAATCATGCATAGGCATCCGCTTTATCCTAATGCCTCCCGGTGAAGTGTTCCCAGCCGCCGGGTTTCAGCGGCTGCCGGCGTCCGGCTGAGTCGACCAGCGAGACCGCCTTCCCAGCCACCAGGCTGCCTATGCGGGTGATGCGCACGCCGGCCAGACTGCGCGGCATCCTCACCCTGGCGGGAGCGGCAAAGAGAAGCTCGTAGTCTTCGCCGCCGTGGAGGGCAAGGTCGATGGCGCGGTCCGGAGCGTGCAGCGCCAGCGGATGAATCGGCAGCGCGGCGGCGGAAACCTCCGCGCCAACGCCAGATTCACAGCAGAGGTGGGCGAGGTCGGTGGAGAGGCCGTCGCTGAGGTCGATCGCGGCGGTCGCAAGGCGGCGGCGCAGCAGCTCCAGCCCCACGGCGAGGCGCGGCTCGGGGAACATCTGCGGATGCGCCACAAAACCGGGTGGCCCATCCTCTCTGGCCTTATAGGAAAGGGTGGGTTGCCACTTCTTGCCGCGACGCTCCATCGCGGAGAGTTCGGCGGCCGCACCGCCCAGCTCGCCGGTCACGTAGAGCGCGTCGCCGGCGTGTGCGCCGCTACGCCGAAGCGCGCGTCCGGCCGGGGCCGAGCCCACCAGCACGATGTCCGCCAGCACCAGCCCGCAGGGTGACTCGCTGGTGTCGCCGCCTGCCAGCGGCACGGCGAATTGGTCCGCCAGGCTGCGCAGTCCGATGAAGAAACGCTCGATCCAGCGGCGGCAGGACGCGGTTGCGAGCATCTCCCCAGGCAGCGCAAGCGAGAGGAAAACGGCGAGCGGGCGAGCGCCCATCGCGGCCAGATCGCTGAGACCGCGGGCAAGCGCCCGGTGGCCGACCGACTCCGGAGGGTGCCAATCGCGCCGGAAGTGGCGTCCTTCCAGCGTAAAGTCAGTGGTGACCAGGACCTCGTGCCCCTGCGGCGGGCGCAGGATGGCGCAGTCGTCGCCGATACCGAGCACGAGGTCGCGCGCATGGCCGCGTGCCGCTCCAGCGCCGGCGGCCCACCCGGAGCGGATGCGCTCAATCAGCTCCAACTCGCCCATTGCTGTCTTCATCGTGAGGCCAAGCATAAACCTCGTAAAGGCAAAGGAGGAGATTCCCGGCGGGGCGGAGCGAGGAAACATGGCGAAGATACGGCGAATTCGGACCGGCAACAATTACGAAATTCCTACAACTTATCGGGAGATTCGCGGCGCAATCGCGTTGCGCTGACCCTGGGTGGCTGTTAAGATTGGAGGTAACGCCCAAGAGAGATGGTGCGAGCCAGTCGGCAATCGCGAATGGCGATTGCAGGAGTTCATTCGCTGGCTTACCACTCTCCGTGCCGTTCTGTCCGTATCTGAAAAATGCGGGGAGTTGGTCAAACTCGGGCGTGGGTTGTGTATTGAGTTCAAAACGGTTCAGTCTGAAAAAGCGCTATTACCTCATTCTCGTCAGCCGCGATGAAGGTGGCAGCGTGCGCAAGTTCCCTGTCCCCCTCCACTATGCTTATGTGTTCATTGCGGTAGCGGTAATCGGGGCATTTACGGTCGCTGGACTGGCTGGCTCGTACTCGCGCATGCTGATCAAGACCGCCCGTTTCAACCAGTTGCGCAACGACCACGACACGCTGCAGAAGGATTACGCGCATCTGGAGAAACAGGCGCACGAGAAGGACGTACAGGCTGCTTCGCTGGGTTCGCTGGCGACTGAGGTCTCGGCGCTTTACGGCCTTACCGCGAGCAAACTCGCGGCACCCATGGGCTATTTGCGGCCGTCGGCCAAGGACAAGGCTGCCAAGGGCGCGGCGGTCGCCGACACGGCCTCCAACTTCACCGACGACAGCTACTACAAGTCGCTCGACACCTTCTACAGTCTGCGCGATTCCGCGATCAGCGGTGCTGTGAGCCATGCGATCGACGGCAAGTCGGCGCTCGGTTCGCTCTCCGGCATCGACGGGACCGACCTCTCCGTTGACGCGCCCAACCTGTGGCCGGTGATCGGGCCCATCACCAGCAGCTTTGGCCAGCGCGAGGATCCGGTCCTGCGCAACGGCGAGGGTGAGTTCCACACCGGCATCGATATCTCCGCACCGTCGGGCACACCCATCCGCGCCACGGCGGACGGAACGGTGAAGTTTGCCGCAGTGCAGAACGGCTATGGACGCGAGGTCATCATCGACCATGGCAACAACCTGGAGACCTGCTATGCGCATATGTCCGGGTTCGCCGTGATGGCCGGCGAGACCGTGGTGCGCGGGCAGGTGATCGGCTACGTTGGGGTGAGCGGCCGAACCACCGGCGGCGCAAACCTGCACTACGAGGTGCGCATCCACAACACGCCGGTAAACCCGCACAAGTATCTGCGCGAAACCATCGCGGGCATGGGCTCCGATCCGGTTGGCGGCGGCCTCTAGAGCAGCTCAGAAATCGAGCAGCAAAAACCCTGTCCCGGATGCGAGACAGGGTTTTTCATTGCGCGCGGATTATTTGCCGGTATAGACAACATGCCAGACGGAGCGGCTGCCGTCGTCGGTGACGAACAGGCTGCCGTCTTTGGCAACTGCGACCCCGACTGGCCGGCCCCAGACCTCGCCGTCGTTGACGACGAAGCCGGTGAGAAAGTCTTCGTACTCGCCGGTGGCGTGGCCGTCGTGCATGGGGATGCGGATAATCTCGTAGCCGGCGCGGTTGGCGCGGTTCCAGGAGCCGTGCTCGGCGGCGAAGGCGTCACCGTTGTAACTGGCTGGAAAGTTCTCTTTCTGCGTGGGATAGAAGACCATCTCCAGTGAAGCCATGTGGGGCTGGACCAGCACGTCGGGGGTGATGACTTTGGTAGCCAGGTCGACGCGCTTGCAGTTCTTAGCCTGGTCGTCGGTCAACGGCGCGGTTAGCTGAGGATTAGGACCGGTGCCATTCGCGCAGGGGTCCTGGAGCCGCGGGTCGCGGTGGCCGCCCATGTAGTACCAGGGCCAGCCGAAGAAGCCGCCCTCGGGAACGCTGGTAACGTAGTCGGGGACCAGGTGATTGCCCAGCGCGTCGCGCTCGTTGACGGAGCACCAGAGCGAGCCGGTGGTCGGATTGATGGCCTCGCCGACGCAGTTGCGAATGCCGTGAGCGTAGACCTCGACGAACTTGCCTTCCGGCGTGAATTCGAGGACGTCGGCACGATGAAACTCACGCTGATGGGTGTCGGCATCATCGACATTGGAGCCGGAGCCGACGGAGACCAGCATGTGCTGTCCATCCCTGGTGAAAACGACATCGCGTGTCCAGTGGCCGCCACCCGTGAGCTGGACCCAGCCGCCCAGTTGCGGGACGATCGTCTCTGCCGGACCGGCAGCGTGGAGATCGCCGGAGTGGTAGGGGAAACGCACTACGTTGCTGGTGTTCGCGACATAGACGTACCTGGGATTGTCGGCAGGGTAGAAGGCGATGCCGAAGGGATGATCGAGACCGCTGGCGAAGGTGGCGATCTGCGCCGCCTTTCCGTCGGGGCCAACGCCGCGGAGTACGATCACCTCGCCCGCACCGGAGTCGGAGAGGAAGAGATCGCCATTGGGCGCGATGCGGATGAGGCGTGGCTCAGTAAAGGTGCCGCCGCTGCGGGTCATGTGCTCCACATTGTCGGCGCGCTGCATGGGGGTGGTGTCGCCGCCGGCATATAACGTCACCTTGAAGCCGGGAGGGGCGATGGGCCAGGCGTTCGCGGGGCGCGGGACCACCCGCGGAGTGTTGTTCGCGGACTCGGTCGCGAAGGGTTGGGGCAGGTCGGCAAGGGTAATCTTGTGGCGGATTCCGGGCGCCTGCTGGTTCCAGTCGGTGAAGGCCGCCTGGCCGGTGAGCACCTTGGGCTCCTGGGCGCTGGCCTGGGTGGTGAGGGTCGCTGCGGCTACAACTCCGATCGACAAGAGCGCGATGAGGGGAAGATGCGTCACAGTGGATGCGGATACTCGTCTGCGCATGCGGAAGCGGTTCTCCTTAGGTCTTGATTTTCAGATGCTGACCTGCGCTGGCCCGATGCACTTGTCTGCATCCGTTCAACTTCCATTCATGGCCCGAGGGCTTATCGCCCGGCCGCACTTGCCGGACTTGATTCCGCGGCGGGCGCCCCGGACACGGCGTCGCCTACCGGCGTGACCAGCTTCTTCACCAACTCCAGCGGAACGCTGGCGGTCAAGACCATTCGGTCTTTGTGCTGCTCGATCTTAAGGGAAGAGGTAAGTTCCCGCAGAGCGTCGGCGTCCGGCTTGTCGGACTGCGCCACGACTCTTGGCTGGATCGCCTGCATCAGTTGCGCCAGATTGCCCAGGACCTGGGCCGAGCGGGCGGCGTCGGCCTCGGTGGGCGCAAACTGCTCCACCCTGAGGTGCAGCGCGCCGACGCCGTAGCGCAGGCTGGCCACAAACGTGGTGTCCTCCGGGAGCGGCAGTTCCAGGCCAAAGATAGTAATGCGCCCGGATTCGGAGAACGGCAGCCCGACATGGCCGATGCCCCAGGCGCTGGAGAGCAGGGGCACGTCGCGGTAGCGCGCTGCCAGCAGCGATGAGCCGGAAAACGGCGATGCAGCCGACCGGTAGCGGTCGAGCATAGCGTGGATCTGCTCGGTGGTGGGCATGTTGGATGCGGCAATGGTGTCGTAGCCAAGCTGCGCAATACGCAACTGGCGGCCTTCGATGGGGATGGTGTACACGGTGCGGCCGGCGTACTGCTCCTGCGAGGCCGCAATGCCGCTGAGGTAGTGAGCCAGGCGGGCGCCGTCGAAGCGCCCTTCGAAGACCTCCGAGTAGGCGACCGGGCCATTGGGGCCGTTGGGGTCGTCCATACGGTGCAACCCAAACGCGACGGCGTCCAGGTCGCGCTCGGGATCGATGCCGGTAGCGTCGACGAAGAGCTGGTAGTCTCGGCTATGTACAACGGGCGTGCGCTCGAAGTGGGTTGCGAGGCGCAGCGGCTTCACGTTGATGTAGACGATGGCGTCGGACTCGGGCAGCAGCCGCGCGACCTCCGGCGGCGCCGTCTTGCGCAGCCACACCGCTACAGCCAGGGCAACGACCAGCGCCAGCATCAAAAGCAGTGAGTACCGCGTGCGTTTACGCATCATCTACGGTTCTACCTTGTCTGGACGGAAGCCGCAATCCTGAGACGACGCAACAAAGGGCGCGGATCACACTCTGCGCCCTTTGCGTTGCAGGTCTGAATGAGGAGTCTATTCTCTATTCGACGATGTGGAAGGTGAATATTTTGCCGGCGCTGGCGGCGTTGATGGTGGAGACGGAGCCTGGCGGCAGCACGCCGTACTCGCCCGGAGCTGAGTCGGGGCCCAGGGTGAACTGGTAGAGCCTCAGACCCACCTTATCGGCTTTGAAAGTGACATCGTCACGCTGCGCGCCGGTGGAGCTGTGAATAACGCCGCCGGTCATGGAGCGGAACTCCCGGTTGTTGGAGTTGACGCGCATCTTGAGCAGCAAGTACTCCTCGGGCGAGGTGCCGTCGGGGGCGTAGATGAGGACCTGAACGGGCCGATTGAGGGCCAACTTGGACTCCTTGCCGGGGATGTGGCCGTTCATGTCGGGCTTTACGATGCCATCGGACGCGAGGGACTTGAGAAAGCCGCCGGACTTGTAGTTGACGATCTCTGGTTTGAACTCCACCCAGTTGCCCGCTGGGCCCTTGTAATAGACGCCGATCTCGTCGACGCCGGGAGGCAACGCGGGACCTACGGCGGCGACGGGCGGTACGACAGAGGGGCCGGCGTTCTTGGCGATCATGGCGCTGATCTCCTTGTCGGTAACCCCGGCCTGCTTGAGGGCGATGATGGCATTGACGCCGGTGTCGTAGTGACCGGGCGAGGCTGCGATGGTCTGCGCGATGAGGTCTTCGCCGAGGCCGGATTTGACGAGTTTGAGAACAGCGTCATTATCCAGCGATTGCTGCGCGCGAGCGACGGGAAGGACGACCAGACAGATGGCAGCGAGAAATAGGAGGCAGGTGACAGCGCGGCGGGAGATGTACATGAAAATCCTCGGGAAGAAGCCCAATACCTGGAACAGTGTGCCGGGAACGACTAGAGAAGCTTAATCCGGTAAAGGCAAGACTCGCAATGGGAAACTGAAGGCGCACAGGCTGTGGTGTGAAGAGTTTCACCGCGGCGGCGGCTGTGGTAAAGTTGACTCTTGCGGCGCACTTTTGCGCAGGCACATCTGCGCGGGCATTTGCGCGACGCGGGGTGTGTTTCCGGGGGGCTCGTCGCAAGGCTGTCTTTCACTTGAGGCTCGAATTCCGGGCCCAAGGCCTGGCTCGGGCTGGCGTAGCTCAGTCGGTAGAGCATCTGATTTGTAATCAGAGGGTCGGGGGTTCAAATCCCTTCGCCAGCTCCACTTACAGCAAGCTCCAGTCCGAATCGAGGGAAAGCGGCAACAGTTGGACGGATTTGGTTGTACTGCCGGACCGTTCCGGCCCGCAGATCTCACACCAACCCCATTCTCCCGCACGGTTCGCATCAGGACCGGTGCCGGGGTCTGGAGGCAGGTTGTTGGGCGCTGCGCCGCTGGGCGGATGGCACGAGATGCACAGGTGGCCGAGTGGTTAATGGCAGCAGACTGTAAATCTGCCGCGCTAAGCGCTACGGAGGTTCGAATCCTCCCCTGTGCACCATTTCTTGCTGTGGTTTTACGATGGTGACTGATAATGAGTGACGAAGAACAATCACTCAACCCGGCTGCAAACATGGGCCGAATGTATTTCGCCCTGGCAGTTCTGGTAATCTTGGGCGTGTTGTCGTGGTTCACGATTGATGCATCTACGGTCATTCATGTTCACGGCTATACCAGCCGTTACGTTTCGTTTGGAGAACGTGATGTCGAGCTTCGGTGGATACCACTACTGATCCTCGGTATGTTCGCATTGCGCGTCGTTTTGGCGAATATGCGGGCCAGGCTGGAGACGAAGGGCAGGTAGGGCAGGCTGATGTAGCTCAGTGGTAGAGCACTCCCTTGGTAAGGGAGAGGTCATGGGTTCAAGCCCCATCATCAGCTCCAGGTTTTCTCCGGCGGGAGTAACCGTAGGTCCGGGCTGGTAGCCCGAGGCTTCAGCCTCGGGTCTCCCGGACTAGAGTCGAAGCCGGAAGCAGTTCGCGGGAGTAACTCAGTGGTAGAGTCTCAGCCTTCCAAGCTGTTGGTCGCGGGTTCGATTCCCGTCTCCCGCTCCAAGATCTAAGAAGGCATCCAGTTCCCGCTCCAGATTTGTTCTCGTAGATGGTTCTTGACGTAGGAGTTGTGTTGAGCGCTTTGCATGAGCAGGCAGTAATCCCGGTGGCCGATCCCGAGGCCTTCGGCGCGGTCCGGGCGGCTATTGAATCGGCGTTCACCCCAGCCAGGGTCAAAGACTTTCTCAGGTCGGTCGAGCGTGCCGGGCTACGCATTCGCGACTTCGAGCTGGTGCTGCGCAAGGGATTGCTCGGTGCAACCACTGCGGGTGAGTATGGCCGTCTCGGCAACGGCGACCAGGGCCAGATTCGCGAGTTCTACCTCGCCAGCCTGGAAAAAGTCGCACCCGAGCTGCGGACAAAGTTCTTGAAGCTGTATTCGTATTACTGAGCAGGTTTATTTTGAATTGCCGGCACCTGCCGGCCAAAGAGAGGATGAACAGCGATGGGCAAGGAAAAGTTTGACCGGTCAAAGCCGCATGTGAATGTAGGGACGATCGGGCACATTGATCACGGCAAGACGACATTGACGGCGGCGATCACCAAGGTGCTGGCCAAG
>JBELAH010000017.1:0-60679 GCA_049509035.1 Acidobacteriaceae bacterium | reverse complement strand
AGAGAGGGACGGGGGCCGATCTTAACTCAGGCTCAGCGCTAAACTGGCCTCAGGGCACGACGGCCTCACCGCCGAAACGCAACCCATCGTTACGCCTCAAATCGCAAGATACAAGGGCACGGATTTATCCGTGCCGTAAACGCCACAGAATCAACCGGGCTTTAGCCCCTGAGAGTCCGCTCTTCCGCGCCCCGTCCCTTTTCAACATGGCTTTTCCGGATTAGCAGCGGGCTTCAGCCCGCGGTAAGTGTCATATTAATCGGCGGGCTTTAGCCCCGGGCTCCTCCTGCTGCGCCAACCCCCTGATAAATCAAGCATCTACAACCACCCAACCCCAATAAAGCCAATAAACTCACTGTCAACCCCCAAAATTCCCTGCCGTTACATAGCTTTCTTGCCCGCCCAGCTCGCCCAGCGCGCCTTCGCAGCCTTCCTGGCAATCTCTCTGGCCGCGTCGGGAGCAGGAATCTTCGTCCGCGCCTTGTCTTCCTCCACATCGTCCGGCTTGCGCACAACCACCACCACTTCGACCTTCTCCTTCATAGCCGCTGCTCTCGGTGCGAAATCTCTCGCGGCGCTCCCGATGAGAATTCGGAGAATGGATTCGTAGCGATGTACGCCGCGCGGTTCTCCTGCATGGTCTCTTCGGTGATTGCGACTGCGGAAGCAAAAAAATGGAAATCGCGCGGAAAGTAGATGTGGCTGTGGCCGCGACCGCAGCGGATTGCTCCGGGCCTCACGCTCGCACTCCCCAGTCCAAACTGATGATACGGACGCGTGTCGAAGGCAACCGGCCCCGAACAAGCCCGGCACCAGACGCCCCAGTATTTTGTTCCTTCACTCATAATGTTCACCCCAATTCAGTCGCTCCGCCGTACTCGGACGCGCGTGTGCAACGGGCGGCATTGGACGGCGTCAAACTGCCCAGCCCGGAAAGCGTCAACCCTTTACTGTTGGAGACCTGTCCAACCATGGATCAGGTGCGGGAAGCCGTGCTAAGGCTCCCGAAAATAAACGCTGAGAACGCAGGAACGGCCGCGCGCCACCAGCTTCCTCGCAATCGCTGCCTCGTCCGCGAAGAAAATGTACTTCTCTTCCATCGCAGTCACGACATCAGGGTGCCGCTGGACTTCCCGGTGATGAAACTCTTCCCCATCGATGGTCTCGCTCACCTGCACGCTGTCAGGCGAACAGCATTGGAAGCTGATAATTGCGTCCCGCTGCTTCATGTCCATTTGAGGCATGCTAAACCCGACCGTTCCGTACATAAATCAAGCCTATTCTTCCGCAGGCTTCATGCAACGTGTCCTATCGCACATACGTCCTGCCTCGAATCGTGCTCAAATCCTCCTGCCGCCGGATGCATGCCTTCGTCGCCTCCGAATAGCGCGTAAATAAAGCTGTCAAGCACCCCGCCAATCTGCAAAGATTGACGTGAAAAGACGGGTGGCCTGTTGCGGCAAACCTCTGGTGTTCCCAGACCCGAATCCAGACCCGAATCCGAACCGGAACGCGAGCGCCGCCTCTGGCCCCGCGTCCAGCGGGTCGAGCCTCTTCGTTTTCGCCGCGCACCGCTGCTCGCCGCCGCCATCGCCTTCGCCCTCGGCGAAGCCCTCACCCAGCTCCCTCGCACCACCACGCGCCCAACCCTGCTTCTCCTCTTCGCCGGCGCAGCCCTCGCCGCGCTCACCCTCCTAGCCCTCCGCCGCAGCCTCCGCCTCGCCGCCGCTGCAGTCCTCGCCCTCTGGATCGCCGCCGGCCTCTGGTCTATCCAGATCGCACCTGCGCCCTCGCCTCAAACCACTCTGCTCAACTACGCCGACGGACTCAGCCGCACCGTTCAGGCCCGGGTCGTCCGCGTCCGCACTCTGCCCGCGCGCGCCGCCAGCTCCGACGCCGACTCCGATCCCAACTCCGATCCCGGCCAATGGGACGAACCCGGAGTTCCCACCATCTCTCTCGACCTCGCCGTCACCGCCATCGAAGACGTCACGCCCTCGACCTCTCGCATGGTTCCCATCGCCGGAGTCGGCGGCGTCCGCGCCATCCTCTTCGCCGCCAACTCCACGCAATCCGGAAGCCAGACCCAACCTCAGCCTGAACTCCACTGCGGTGACCTGGTCGAAGCCCCTCTGCGCCTGCGCACGCCCGAGCGCTACCGCGATCCCGGCGCCTGGCAGTACGCCGACTACCTGCTCGACCAGAACATCGCCGCCACCGCCGACGTCTCCGCCGCCAAACTCCGCCTGCTTTCCAGCCCCACACCAACACCGCTCGCGAACTTCGCCGCCCGCGCAGACTGCCACATCTTCGCCGCGCAAGCCTGGGCCGCCGCGCGCCTGCTTAGCTACACCCGCTCCACGCCCAACCGCCATCTCCCCGCGGCCCTCCGCCTCACGCCGGACGACGCCGGAATGCTCAACGCCATGCTCTTCGGCGATCGCTCGCGCCTCACTCACGCGCTCCGCCTCGGCTTCGAGCGCACCGGCTCCTTCCATCTCTTCGTCGTCTCCGGAATGCACGTCGCCCTGCTCGCCGGCCTGCTCTTCTTCCTCTTCCGTCGCCTGTACCTGCGCAACTGGCTCGCGACCATCCTCACCCTCGCGCTCGTCTCCGCCTACGCCCTGCTCACCGGCTTCGGCGTTCCCGTCCAGCGCGCTCTATTAATGACCGCCGTCTTTCTCCTCGCGCGCCTGCTCACCCGCCAGCGCAATACCCTCAACGCTCTCGGCGCGGCCGCGCTCGCCGTCCTCATCTGGTCGCCGCGCGCGCTCTTCGAAGCCAGCTTTCAGATGACCTTCCTGGCCATCGTCGCCATCGCCGGCATCGCCATGCCGCTCGGCGAGCGCACCTTCCTCCCCTACGCGCAGGCCGCGCGCAACCTGCACGATCATTGGCGCGACACCGCACTGCCGCCGCGCCTGGCCCACTTCCGCATGATGCTCCGCCTCTGGTCCGAATCTCTCGCAGAAAACATCAGTCCCCGCACCCGCGTGCTCCCCGCAACGCTCATCCGTCTCGTGCTCTATGCCGCATCGCTCGCCCTCATCGGCCTCGTCGCCGAAGCCGTCATGGTCCTTCCCATGGCCCTCTACTTCCATCGTGCCACCGTCTTCGCGCTGCCTGCGAACATGCTCTCGATCCCGCTGGTCGGCGTGCTTGCGCCACTCGGCCTCGCCACCTTTCTTAGCTCGCTCATCAGCCCGTATCTCGCGTCCATCCCCGCATCCGCACTCGCGCTGCTGCTGCACGCCATCACCTGCGCGATCCAGCGCATCAGCCACGCCCAAGCCGCCGACCTCCGGGTTCCCGGCCCCAACCTCGCGCACGCTCTCGCCGCCCTCGCCTGCTTTACCTTCTGCTGCTGGGCCGTCCGCCGTTCCCGCAGAGGTGCGCTCGCCGCAGTCTTGGCTTTGCCGCTTGCGGCTGCGTCGGCCCTCTGGCCTTCGCCGCCCATCGTCCATCCCAACACCCTCGAAGTCACCGCCATCGACGTCGGCCAGGGCGACTCCATCCTGGTCGTCGGTCCCACCGGCCGCGCCATGCTCATCGACGCGGGAGGCCCAACCGGCGCCGCCGCCAACGCCGAAAACGCCCGCGGCCTGGGCGCCGATAGCTCCGCCTTCGACATCGGCGAACAGGTCGTCAGCCCGTACCTCTGGTCGCGCCAGTTCCGCTCGCTCGACGTCGTCGCCCTCACCCACGCCCACTCCGACCACATGGGCGGCATGCCCGCCGTCCTCCGCAACTTCCACCCGCGCGAGCTTTGGGTCGCCGTCGATCCAAACTCCGTCCCCTACCGCACTCTGCTCGCGGAAGCCGTTGCCCTTGGAATAAAAGTCCGCCATCTCCGCGCCGGCGACGCGCTCGCCTTCGACACTGTCGCCATCCACGTCCTCGCGCCCACGCCCGCCTACGCCAACCCCGGCCCGCCCATCAACAACGACTCGCTGGTCATGCGCATGCAATTCGGCCAATCCTCCGCGCTCCTCGAAGGCGACGCCGAAGCCCCCAGCGAACGCACCATGGTCGCCGCCGCTCTCGCCAATCCTTCCACCCCGCTCGGTCCCGACACTCTGCTCAAGGTCGGCCACCACGGCAGCCGCACCTCCACCACACCAGAGTTCCTGGCCCTCACAGCCCCGCAAGACGCCGTCATCTCCGTCGGCGCGCAGAACACCTTTGGCCATCCCCGCCCCGAGATCATCGCCCGCCTCGCCTCTGCCCACGCCCGCGTCTTCCGCACCGACCGCTTCGGCCTCACCACCTTCCTGCTCACACCCGACGGCCACATCACCGCGTCCGGCCCGTAACCGTCTATCGTGGGCAGGATGTCTTGACAATGTCGTAACAACATTGTGCTGCTCAAGGACGTACGCAAGCTTCTCGAAACCAGGTATTCCCGGTGAACCTGGAATCCATTGCCCTTGGCTGATAGCTGGATAGCTGTTGGCTTACAGCTCATGAATCAGGCCTTTCGCAATTCGCGTTGTCATCAGGCAGGCCAGGCGTGATTTCTCTCCAGGGCCACGGGGCGACACGCCAGCATCTCTCCGTTTTCTCTCTATTCCTCTGTGATCTCTGTGATTCGCTTTTTCCCGCTCCCCGCGCCGCCATGCTAAAACTAACCAATCCCCACCCGGAGGCCCTCCTTGGAAGAAATCTCTCCCACGCCCGACCCCATCCCCACCATGTCCCCAGCCGAGCGCGCCCGGCTGGAAGCCGAAGAGAAGCTCCAGGAGCAGAAGCTCATCCGCCGCCTCCAATTCATGATGAACCTCGTCCTGCAGACCATCGCCCAGGACGGCTCCCTCACCATCGACGAAGCCGCGCAAATGATCGCCGACGCGCGCAAGGCAGCACTCGCCATGTTCCCCGGCAAGGAGCTCGCCTACGATCTCATCTGGCGTCCCCGCTTCCAGCGCCTCATGCGCGAACGCTTCCGCATCATGTAGCGCTCACCACGTGTGCATTATGTGCCGCACCAGCCAGACCAGCATTCCCGCCAGCACGGCCCCGCCGAACCACCGCACCCAGCCGTGGTCTTCCAGTGCGAAATCCTCGAACAGCAGCAGCCAGGCCGAATACCCCACACACGCCGCCAGCCCAGCCCATCGCACCGCATGAGCGTCTCCCGGGTTGTACGCCATTGCGAACCCGACGGTGCTGATGTACCCCGCCGACATCTGCTGCCACGTCCGCCTCTTCCGCATCGCACGCCGCACCTGCGCGTTGTCGGGCGGCAGCAGCTTCGCTCCCTTCGCCTTGATCTCCGCAACGCAGCCACGGTAATCATCCAGAAACCGCGGAATCACAATCGTCCGTCTGCCTTCGCGTGGAATCAGCGTGATCCCAGCGCTTATGGGCGTCACCACGAAACCCTCCATCTCTACCCACCGCAGCATCCGGCTGCGCTCGCCGATCTCCCGCGTCACGCCCAGGTCATCCACCACCACGGTCCCCCGCGACTTGCTCGACGCTATCAGCGATCCCAGCACGCACATCGCCATCAACCCAAACAGCCCGCCGCCAATCCACTCCATTGCCACCAGCAGCAGCTGGCTGCCCGCGTCCGCAGGCTGCAAACCCGGCAGCAGCCCATGCATCGCCGCCCACCCGGTCAGCCCCACCGCACCGGCCGCCAGCCCAAAGTACGCGAAGTACTTCCCCGCGCTGCCAAACCCCGCGTAGCTATCCGCCTCTGCGATATACGTAGCCATCGCAGCTATGGTAAAGCTCCGCACCGCATCCACAAAATCAATTTGTGTCGGTCTGCCACTGCCCCTTGGAATTCTTCCTGTCCCACAGATAGCGCGAGAGTCTCCGCATTCACCCCGCTATTCGCAGAGTATCAATCAGAGCGGCGAGTGCGGCAGGTTGATTCCGGCGGCTGGGATAGTACAGAAAATATCCCGGGAAGGATGGGCACCAGTCCCGCAGGACCTGGATCAATCTCCCGTTTGCAATCGAGTCGGTAAGTGTATCTTCCATGGCAGTTCCAATTCCCACGCCATCCAGCACCGCCTGGATGACGAGGTCTGGGTCGTCGAAGGATGCAGGTCCTTGAGGGCTCACCGTGAGCGCCTTCCGGCCCTTTTCGAACTCCCACCGATAGAGACCCTTGCTGAAGCGAAAGCCTATGCAGGCATGCTCCTTCAGGTCTTGCGGCTTGCGTGGGATCGGGTTGGACTCGAAGTACTTTGGCGACCCAACCACCGCGAGGCGCTTTGGTTTGGTTACCCGCACCGCGATCATGTCCCGCTGGATGAACTCCCCAAGCTGAATGCCGGCGTCATACTCTCCGGCCACCAGATCGACAAGATCATTGGAAGAGGTGACCTCCAGAATGATTTCGGGGTAGGTGCGCGCGAACTGGGCGAGCCTGGGCAGCAGCACCACTTTCGTCGCGGTTCGCGGGATGATCAGCCGAATGCGGCCCGCCGGACTCTCGCGTTGCTTTCGCGTCTCAGCCACCGCCCGCTCAATTCGTTCCAGCGCGGGCGCCAGCTCGTGCAGCAGCGCCGCGCCGGCCACCGTGGGCGATACGCTCCGCGTGGTTCGCGCCAACAGTTGCAGCCCCAATCTCTTCTCCAGGCCCCGCATGGAGTGGCTGAGGGCCGATTGCGAGACCCCCAGCCGCGCCGCGGCACGAGTGAAGCTGCGCTCTTCCGCAACCGTCGCAAATGCCGATAGTTCTCCCAGATCGTTTCTCATGATTCATGAATTGTATTCATTACTCCATACAATGCAAACCATCTAGTCTCATAGGTGTTTTAGGCCTAGTCTTGATCTTAGACGTCACCAGCGAGAAGGAGTTGGGTCCGATGAAGGTTTTGATACTGGGAGCAGGCGGTCAGATCGCCCGGGTGGCGACTGATCTGTTCCTGAAGAACACCAACGCAAGCCTTACCCTCTACCTTCGCAATGCCCGGCGACTCAATATCTCAGGCTACGAAAATCGGGTCCAGGTGGTGGAAGGAGACGTCCTCGACCAGAAGAAACTGGACGCCGCGGTCAGTGGTCAGAATGTGGTGTACGCCAACCTCTCAGGCGCAATGGAGCAGCAAGCTCGGAACATCGTCCGAGCGATGGAGAACCACAAAGTCAAGCGCCTGATCTTTATCAGTTCGATGGGAATCTACAGTGAAGTGCCCGGCGAGCAATACCGGAGCGTCCTCGATCCCTATCGGGACTCCGCCAGAGTTATCGAGGCGTCGGGCCTCGACTACACAATTCTTCGGCCCGCCTGGCTGAACGATCGGGACGAAGTTGCCTACGGCACCACGCGCAAGGGCGGGCCGTTCAAGAACCCCGCCGGGGTCGTCTCGCGCAAGAGCGTGGCGGACCTGGTGGTGAAGCTTGCTACCATTTCGGGATTCGAAAGCCGCGAAAGTCTGGGAGTCCACAAGCAATAGAGGAAAACACAAACCACCGTCCGTCTCATCCTGCGTCCGTCCAATCGCGTCATGGGATCAGGCGACCGGCAGAACACTTGGAGACATTATGCAAAAGCGCAAACTCGGCAAAAGCAACTTAGAAGTATCCGCACTCGGCCTCGGCTGCATGGGGTTGAGCTTCGGCCTCGGCCCCGCCACGGAAACATCGGCAGCCATCAAACTTATCCGCGCCGCCGTCGAGCGCGGCGTCACTTTCTTCGATACCGCCGAAGTTTACGGCCCGTACCTCAACGAAGAAGTCGTCGGCGAAGCTCTCGCTCCGTTCCGCAACCAGGTCGTGATCGCCACCAAGTTCGGCTTTGAAGCCAATCCCAGCGACAGCGGCAAATGGTCGGCTCTCAACAGCTGTCCCGACCACATCAAGCAAGCCGTCGAGGCCTCGCTCAAGCGTCTGCAGACCGACACCATCGACCTCCTCTACCAGCATCGCGTCGACCCCAACACTCCCATCGAAGAGACCGCCGGCGCAGTCAAAGACTTGATTCAGGCAGGCAAGGTAAGGCATTTTGGCCTCTCTGAAGCAGGCGCAAAAACCATCCGGCGCGCTCACGCCGTGCAACCCGTCACCGCGCTGCAGAGTGAGTACTCGCTGTTCTGGCGCGAACCGGAAGAGTCCGTTATGCCCACGCTGGAAGAACTCGGCATCGGTTTCGTGCCCTTCAGCCCGCTGGGCAAAGGGTTCCTCACCGGAAAGATCGATGCCTCCACAAAGTTCGACAGCACCGACTTCCGCAACATCGTCCCCCGCTTCAGCGAAGAGAATCGCAAGGCCAATCAGGCGTTGGTCGAGGTGATCACCCAGTTCGCGGAAGAGAAGAAAGCCACGCCCGCGCAGGTCGCGCTCGCATGGCTGCTGGCGAAGAAGCCGTGGATCGTTCCGATTCCAGGAACAACCAAGCTCTCACGGCTCGAAGAAAATCTAGGCGGCGCAACTCTCGAGCTCACCGCGGACGATGTGCGCGCTCTCGAGCAAGCCTCCTCCGCGGTCACAATCGAAGGCGCGCGCTACCCCGCAACCCATCAGAAGCTCATCGATCGCTAGGCCTGGGCGTAATGGGGCCTGCGGCGAGGGCGTTGCGGACCGATCGCAAATATCCGCATACGCCTTCGCCATCAGGCACAATAGATCGAGCCCATGACCGCCCCTCTCACCGTCCGCCAACGTTTCGCCCTCGGCCAGGCGCAGCGCAAGCACATGCGCCGCGCCGACCACGCCGGCTGGCAGCGCAAGCTCCGCCACGCCGACCCCCTCCGCCTGCTCGCGGACTCCATGCGCGACCGCGTCCCCGCCCTCGTCGCCATCAAGTACGACCGCATGGCCGTTTCGCCCTTCGGCTTCTTCCGCGGAGCCGTGCCCGTCATGGCCTACGATCTCTCGCTCGGCCCCAACACCGGCATCCACACCCAGCTCTGCGGCGACGCGCACGTCCGCAACCTTGGCGCCTTCGCCGCGCCCGACGGCCGCCTCGTCTTCGACATCAACGACTTCGACGAGACCATCCGCGGCCCCTTCGAGTGGGACGTCAAGCGCATGGCCGCCAGCCTGATCCTCGCCGGTCGCGAGGCAGGCGCAAAGCACAATTCCTGCCGCGACGCCACCCGCGCTTTCCTGGCCAGCTACCGCACCCAGATGCACCTCTTCGCCCGCATGCCCGTGCTCGAGTTGGTGCGCTACCAGGTCCACCGCCTGCAAAGCGTCCAGCCCATCTCGCAGATCCTGCGCCTGGCCGAGCGCGCAACCCCGCTGCACAATCTCGACGCGCTTACACTCCCCGCCGCCGGCGCGCGCGACACCCGCACCGCATCCTCCGAGCTCGCACCGCGCTCCGGGGCCAAGCCTTCCAAGGCCCGCATCTTCCGGTCCGCGCCGCCCGACCTCACCCGCGTCCACGGCCGCACCGCACGGTATGTCCTCGATTCTCTCGCCACCTACGCCGAGAGCCTCCAACCCGAGCGCCGCCATTTCCTGGCGCAGTACACCCCGCTCGATATCGCCTTCAAGATCGTCGGCACCGGCTCTGTCGGCCTGCGCGACTACTGCATCTACATGCAGGGCAACGGCGCCAAAGACCCGCTCTTCCTGCAGATCAAGGAGGAGGTCGACTCCGCCTACGCACCCTACCTCATCGAGCAATCCGAGCCCCACCACCAGGGCCGCCGCGTCGTCGACGGCCAGCGCGCCATGCAGTTCCAGTCCGACCCCTTCCTCGGCTGGACCACCATCCAGGGCCGCGACTACCTTGTCCGCCAGCTCAACGACCACAAAGGCTCGGTCCAGTTGGACGAACTCAAGTCCACCGCCCTGCTGGAGTACGCAAAGGTCTGCGGCGAAACCCTGGCCCGCGGCCACGCCCGCGCCGGAGACCCCTGCGCCATCGCCGGCTACATCGGAACCTCCACCCGCTTCGACGACGCCATCACCCGCTTCTCCGCCGACTACGCCGACCAGACCGACCGCGACTGGCAAGCTCTGCTCCGCTCCCGCCGCGATCAACCCAACACCAGGCCCGCTGCGAAATCCAGTGCCAAGCCGGCCGCCAAGTCGCCAAAGCCCGCCAAATCCGCGGCGAAGAAAACCAGGAAAGCCGCCCACTAGCGGCAACCCTCCGCTCGCAAGCATCGCGATCCCCGCCGCACCAAACAAAACCGCCGCCTGCATTGCTGCAAGGCGGCGGCGTTTTACTTACGTTTGGAGGTTACCAGCTCAGACGCCCGGACAACTGCAAATCGCGTGGATTGTTGGTCACGCTGCCGATGGTGCCGTACGAGGTGGTACCTGAGATGATGCCGCCGGTTTCAGTCGCTGAGCCGTTTCCGACTGCGCCGCCCGGTCCTGCAAAGACCACGTGGTTGGTCGCGTTCAGCAGGTCGGCTTCAAACTGCAGCTTGAAGCTCTCCCAGATCGGGAAGGCCCGCTTCAGGCCGATATCCAGGTCGTAGTAGCCCATGCCCCAGACGTTGTAAGATCCTACCCTCGCCGCCGTACCAACTTGATACGCCGCCGGACCCAGGCCGACCGCTATCAGTTGCGTGTTGGTCAAGGCTGCCTGCGCCGTGTTGGTCGCGTCCAGAACCGAGAACGCATTCAACTCCAGGTGATGCAGCGCGCTGTAGGTGTTGGGATAACCTGTCGCGGCCACAATTCCCCCTGACGGCTTGTTGTAGGAAAGCGTGCGCGGGTTCCATCCAGGTACCGGGCTCGGCATGCAGGTGCTCAGCGGAGCGCCCGCGCATCCGGAACCGGTAAAGGCGACCGGAGAACCCGAGTGATAGGTGAAGATACCCGAGATGCTCCAGTCCTTGGCCAGCGACCGCACGATCATGTTCTCCGACGCCATGGTCCCCTTGCCGAACGGCGACAGATACACGATGGTTCCCGTCAGGTTCTCCGGCTCGTCGGTAACCGAGAGCGAGCGATCCAGGCGCGGATTGTCGTTTAGCCGGAAGCTGCCCACATCGTCCATCGACTTCGAGAACGTGTAGTTCAGCATGAAGTCCAGTCCGTGTGCAGGACGCTCACGCAACGAAACTTCCAGCGCATTGAAGTTGGTGTTGCCGTTGAAGTTGGTGGTATCGCCCACGCCGTATTGCGGAAACGCAGTGAAATACCCGGTGGTCCCGCTCGACGTCGGGTAGGTTACTCCGCCGGTGTATGGGTTCTGAGGATTGAAGCCCTCCTCCTCAAACAGCGCGATGTTCGCCGCCGTCGCCTTGGTCGTCAGCAGCGGCGTCGTGCAGGTTTGGGCCGTGCACGGGATCACGCCCGTACCGTTCGGCTGGTAAGCCGCCAGCGCGGCGAAGTTGGTCGTCAGTGCATTGTGCCGGTTCGGTGGGTCCTCGCCACCCGAGATGAAGTGGCCCTGGCTGCCTACGTAGCTCACCGTGATCGACATGTCCCGCGTGATCTGCCGCTGGAAGCCAAAGGTCCAGTTGATGAACTCAGGCGTTCGCGCGCCCTTGTACGGATCGAAGATGCTGATGCTGGACCCACTGGCGCTCGACGTGGAGTTGTTGCCCGTGCCGTACTCCGCCAGGCTGGTGCCGCCCGTCGGAGGAGTCGGTGCCGCAATCGAACCGTTGAAGCCGCAGGTGGTCCCGTCGGCCGTTCCACCCGCACACTGCGTGTTGTCCCAGTAGAACACCGGGAAATCCGTGGTGGTCACCAGAGGAGTCGATCCCGACGGCGTCACACCCAGGGTACCCGGCGATCCCGATTGGCTCCCGCTCGTCCAGTCGCCACGCGCGAAGTTTACGTTGTAGCTGCCCCGAATCACCGTCTTCGGGTTCACTGAGTAGGCAAAGCCAATGCGCGGGCCGATGTTCTCCCAGTAGATCGGCGACGGCGATTTGCAGTTGCAATACTGTGCGGGGTTGCCGTTGCCGGCAAACTCCACCGTTCCCAGATTTCCGGTGATCGAGTTCTGGCCTAGCGGATTGAAGAACGTGAAGATGTTATGCGCCTCCTGGATGGAGGGGAAGATGTCCCAGCGCAGACCAAGGTTCACCGTCAGCTTTTCGTTCACCTTGAAGTCGTCCTGCGCCCAGAAAGACGGGTCCCGCCAGCGCGTTCCTAACCCGGGGATAAACAGGTCGAGCACCGAGCCGCTGCTCACCGCGCCAAGCATATAGCTGGCCGTGCTGTTGCCGCTTCCGCTCAACAGGGCGGTCCCGAGTCCTAGAGCCGACGAGAAACCCGCCGTCTGCGTCGAAGAAAAACCGTAATCCATCGGTCCGGTCGGCCCCAACGATTTGTAGTAGTCAAACTGCACATCGACATACTGCCCGCCAAACGTGAAGTTATGCTTGCCGAACTCCCATTGCACGTTGTCCGTCACCGTATACGTGTTGTTCACCTTGGAGTTCCACGCATAGCCGGCCAGGGTCGGACCCACGCCCGTAATCTCAGGAAAGCCATTGCTGGCCTGGCCCGCCGGGGTATTCAGCAGTCCAAATGCGGAGTTGGTAGGTGCGTATTGCGGGGCATCGTCCGGAGTTACCGAAACGCTCTCATAACGCCCGTACCCGATCGCAGCCTGGTTCACAATATGCGGGCTGACCGTGAACACGTCCTTGACGATGTCGATGTTGGTCACAGGGTGATACGCCTGCGAGGTATTGAACGGCGGCCCAAGGCCCGAAACCGAGTTGGGTCCCGTGCTGGCCTGGCGGCCGAACGCCACGATGATGGCAACTTGGTTCTTCGCGCTCTGGTTGTAATCGATCCGGCCTGTCGCATACCAGTTGGCCAGACCCGTAGGCGTGCCGTAGTTCAGGTTGTTGGTGTACAAACTCTGGTTGGCGAGCGCCTCATACTTCACCCAGTACTGGTTGATGTATTGGGCCGCCTGCGAAAGCCGGCTGCCCGGAATCACATCGAACGTCGGCACGCCGTTCGCGCCCACGCCCTTGAACGGTGTGCGGGTGCAGGGACTGGCCGCTGTGCCCAGGCACCCCAGCGGCTCCGTGATCGGATCGTAGATGTCTGCGCACCCGTTTGCCGGATTTCCTTCTGAAGCCGTCGACGTACATGTCTTCGCGGAGCCATTGGCCAGCGCGTATTGCGTGTAATCCGCATACCCCAGTTGGGTGCCGGTCGGGGAAAGACCCAGCATCAACGACGTCGGAATCGACATCGCCGTGTAGACAGCGCCATGCTGCTCCCGGTATTGGCCGTAGTTGCCGAACAGGAACAGCTTGTTCTTCAGGATCGGGCCGCTGATTACCAGGCCGAACTCGTTCTGCACCTCGCGCGGCTTGATGCCGCCCACAGCGCACCAGGGGGTCGATGCTGTCACCGAGGAATTGCAAGCAAGACCCGCCGGCGCAGGCACCGAGGTCGCCGTCGGGACCTTGTTGGTGAACGCCCACGCATCGAACAGCGTATTGCGGTTGTACTCATACAACGACCCGTGGATCGCATTGCCGCCCGACTTCACCGAATAGTTTTCCACGCCCTGGCCGGCAAACTGCGAGGAGTAGCCCGCTGTCTGCACCTGGAACTGGTTGATCGCGTCCACGCTGATCGCCGTCCACGTGAACCGCGGGTCGCCCACCTGGTCCGCTTCGGGCAGGTTCACGCCTTCTATATAGATCTCCGAGACGCCGCCCGCCGGGCCGCTGCCATTCACAATGCCCGAGTTGTCGGTGCTGTTGTTGGAGGTGTAGTTCACCTGCACGCCTGGCATCAGGTATTCGAAGTCGGTGGCGCGCCGCTGGTCGCTCACACCCGGTCCGCCCTGGCTCATCTGAATGGGCAGGTTCGAATACATCTCATTGTCCATAACCGCGCCCAGCACCGCGTCCTGTGTCTGCAGCAGCGGAGGCGCCGCCGTGATCGTCACCGTCTCAGTCGCCTGGCCCACCGTCAGCTTGATGTTCAAGCCAACCGTCTCCAACGCGTCCACCGTGACGTTCTCCTGCTTGTAGCCCTCAAACCCCGCCGCCGCCACCGTCACCGTATATGTGCCCGGGATCAGCGTCGCGATATCGTAATCGCCCGCGCGCGTCGTGGTCTTCACCGTGCTCACATTCGTGTCGATATTGGTGACGGTCACTGTCGCGCCAACCACCACCGCGCCGGTGGGGTCCACGACCGTGCCCGAGATGGCGCCGGTGCCGGAGAGCTGTGCGTGCGCCATCATCCCGGCAGCGCCGGCAAGGACCAGCACTAAAGCCATCAACCCGGTGAGGAAGCGGTGCGACGCGGCTCGCAATTGGTGCTTAGAAGGTGTTCGGAACATGGTGTGTAAACCTCGTGAACATGAAAATGAGATCGGACAGCGGAATAGCTTCCCAGGGATGTCTGCTGTCGGCAGGCCTAGGAGCATAAAGGTAAGACCACTTTGTGTGCGTTGTGAAGCTTCTCCTTATGGCACTGCCTTTGTCAAGCAATTTCGCCAGAAGTTTTCTGCCGGGACCTTACCTTTCACGTAACGCGGTTTCCTTTCACCATTTCCCCGCGAATCCGATCCCCGGCCAGCCTCCCGCAACCCACTGGAACCCCCGCCTCCCGACCCCCTAGAATCCGAGGAATAGCTGTCCAATCAATCACTTGCGCCCACACTCAGCCACCGGAACCATCGGCCTGCAAACTCCCCTCCGCCAGCCTCCGGGTTCGGCCCTGCGCGCGCAATCCCAAGCGGGAATTGTTTCCGGTTGGCAATCTTGAGTGAGCATATGAGGTCAGACCTTCGCCCCTGCGTCTTTATTCAGCAGCGCACGCCTCCGCCTGCCCGCCCGTCCGCCCCAGATCAAACTCTATCCCTTCCGGCCCCGCCGCCGCCAGGTCCTACTCGCCGCCGTGCGCCCCCAGCCAAGCCCGCAGCTCCGGCTCCTGGGCCGCGCGCAGATGGATGCAGTCATTAATACTATCGACCGATTTCGCCAGCGTCCGCTCCGAACCCTCCACCGGATGCGCCTGAAAAAAACTCGCCACCTCATCCCGCCGTTCCGCCGTGCAGAACGCCCCCGTCGCTTCCACAATCCGCGTCTCCGAGCTCTCCGTCGCCTTCCGCTCGATCGCCGCCCAGTGCTGCTGCACATACTCCCACGCCAGGTCCTGGGTCGCCCGCCGCTCCAGCAGCAACGCAACCAGCATCCACGCGTCTTGGTTCCGCACCTCGCCCGACACCGCATGCTCCAGCGTCCGGATCACCAGCTCCGGCGCCTCGAACCGCGTCAACGCGCGCAGCGCAGCCTCTTTAATATCCGGATCGGTCGCATTCCGCCCCACCCGCTGCATCTTCTCGTACATCCCCACATCGCCCTTCACCGTAGCCAGCGCAACCGCCGCATCCGCCAGGGTCGGGTCGGCTGCCTTTTGTCCGGCGAACAACTGCTTCGCCATGCTCTCCGCCTCCGCCATCACCGCCGGGTCCTTCGCGTTGCCCAGCTCTTCAAACAGCGTCTCGCGCAGGTCCGCGTGGTCGTCCTTCTCATGCTTCTCGGGCCCGCCCAGCGCCGCATACACCGGATCGAACTCCCGCCGCACCACCGCATTCAGCCGCTCGCGGTCCGCATCCGTCGCAATTTGCGCCTCGATCGTCCCCACCCGCCCAAGCGCGCTGTCCAGCACTGCCGCATTCGGATCCAACTTCACCGCCAGCACCAGGTCCAGAAACTCGCTCACTGACCGATCCTCGGCCCGCGTCAACGCCCATTCATCGCCCAGCAGCCCGATCCGTTCCGCGGGAGTCAACCCCGTCTCCACATTCGCCTTAATCGCCTTCCACTCGTCAGCCGAATACGCCGTCCGGTAATACCCCTTGTCCCCCGCATCCGCAAACAGGAAACCGGAAGCTGGAGCGGCCAGTTGCCCCATACCAGGCCCCACCACTTCGCATCCATCTCCACGCACGCAAACCGGAATCGTCCAGACGGTTTCGGAACCGACGCATGCAGTGCAATCTGTGGCAGCGCCCGTTCCGGAGAGCAGGAATTCCCCCTGCGCCACCCGCACACTGGGTGCCCCATTCATGACGACTTTACCGTCATGGGTGGGGTCCTTCATCGCGCCGCCCAGCGTCACCAGCGGAACCCCCGGCTGGTCCACAAAGCTCCGCATCACCGTATCCACCGGCAGCCCGCTCACCCGCGTCTGCGTATCCCAGAAGTCCTCCGCCGTCGCATTCCCATACAAGTGCGCCCCGAGATACGCCTGCACCCCTTTGCGAAACGTCTCTTCCCCCACCCAGTTCTCCACCATCCCAATCACCGCGCCCGCCTTGCCGTACGCAATGTCGTCGAACAGCGCGTTGATCTCCGCCGGCGTTTCGGCCTGCTGGCGAATCGGCCTCGTCGTCCTGCCCGCGTCCGCATCCAGGGTGTGGTTCAGGTCGGTCGCCACGTCCTGGTCGAAGTGCCACTTCGGCTGCCACTTCGCTGCGGCCTTCGTCTCCATCCACGTCGCAAAGCCCTCGTTCAGCCACAGATTGTCCCACCACTGCGGCGTCACCAGGTCGCCGAACCACTGGTGCGCCATCTCGTGCGCCACCGTCGTCGCCACCTCTTTCTTCGCCGGCAGCGCGCCATTCTTCCCATCCACCAGCAGCTCCGTCTCGCGGAACGTGATGCACCCGAAGTTCTCCATCGCACCCGCCTCGAAGTCCGGAATCGCCACCAGGTCCAGCTTCGCCATCGGGTACTTGATCCCGAAGTAGCTGTCGTAATACTTCAAATTCCACTTCGCCGCATCCACCGCGAACTTCGTCAGCCGCAGCTTGTCCGGCGTCGCGCACGCCCGTATCGGCACCCCGTCCGCCTTCGCCTTCGAACACTGGAAGTCCCCCACCACCCACGCCAACAGATACGTCGACATCTTCGGCGTCGGCGCAAACTCGATCTTATGTTTCCCCGCCTCCTCCGGCGTGTCCCGCACTATCTTCGTATTCGAGATCGCCGTGTCCCCCGCATCCACCACCAGCGTCACATCGAACGTAGCCTTCAGCGCCGGCTCATCAAAGCACGGAAACGCCCGACGCGCATCCGTCGCCTCAAACTGCGTCACCCCATAGTTCCGAGTCTTCGACTTCGAAAGATAAAACCCCCGCAGCTTGTCGTTCAAAATCCCCGTATACGCAATCTCCAGCACCACCCGCCCCACCGGCAACTCCCGCCCAAACGTCAGCGTCGCCTGCTCCTTCCCTGCATCCAGCACCACCACCGCCGTCTGTCCACCGTCCGCAGCGCGACCAGAAGCGTCATCCCGACCGAGCGCAGCGAGTGGAGGGACCCCCGCATTGGCTTTTGTCGTTGCTGTTGCTGTTGCACCTGCCCCTGCCCACCCCTTCACGGAGACAAACTCAATCTCCGCCGCATTCAGCGTAATCACCCTCGTCGGCTTCTCCACCACCACGTCGATCGTCTCCGACCCCGCAAACCGAGCCTTCGCCAGATCCGGCGTAATCGTCAACGAATAATGTTCCGGCGTCACCCCACCCGGCAGCCGCTGCGCCCGCACCGCCGCGCACCCCACCAGCACCAACCCCAGACCCAGCAACCCGCAGCGTAAGCGCATCTCAGCTAACCAGCATACAAACAGAACGCCCACCGCGCTTGCTCCGCCCCGGTTTTGCCGTTGCACTCCTCAGAGACTGGCGTATCCTGTTGCCGTCCCTTGAACGCCCCGGACCAACCACCGGAGCGCAGGACGGTTCATAGAGCAAGCCATGGGCCCCGCACGCTCACTTCTCGCCGCTTCAATCCTCTCAACCTCCATCCTCACCCTCACCAACTGCGGCACCTCCATCAGCCCCACCACGGCATTCTTTGCGCCGCAAGCCGCGACCACCCTCTGGCTCATCATTGACATTCCCAATGAGATTTATGCCTACCCGATCGGCGGAACGGGTGCCACAACGCCGAGCAATATCATCACCCTGCCTGCAAGCCTCAGCGCGGAGCATATCGCCATCGACGACACCGGCAACCTCTACGTAGTCACCAACGCCGACATTCGCGAGTACGCCGCCAACGCCACCGGCACGGCCACGCCCATCCGCGTCATTCCCGAGGATTCCGCCACCGTCCCCATCGCCGGCCTCGCGGTCGACGCCTCCGGCAACATCTATGTCTCGGTCCAGAACCAGGGCATCCTTATCTTCAGCAGCACTGCCAACGGAAACGCCACGCCCTCGCGCACCATCCTCGGCGATTCGCAGCCCGGCGGCGGCCTCTCCACCATCCAGAACCCAAGTGCGCTCGCAACTGACAGCGCGGGCAATCTTTACGTCGCCAACATCTCAGGCGTACAGAACTCCGTGCTCGTCTTCGGCCCCACCGCCAATGGCAATGTCGCGCCCATCCGCACGCTGATCGCAGACCCGGGATGGATGGCCGTCGACCCCGCCGGCAACATCTATCTGTACCCCTACGTCGTCTCTGGAAGTGATCAAGGATTACAAATCGCAGTCTTCGCAGCCGGCGCCACCGGAATCGCCACGCCCGTCCGAACGGTCGCACCGTTCAGCGGCGTGTACGGACTAGCCGTCGACCCGGTCGGAAACATCTATGCCGAGATAGGATCTAATCCGTTTTTCCCTTACTGCGACGGATCAAACATTGATGAGTATGCCCCCACCGCCTCTGGAAACGCCATCCCCAACGCTACCTATCCCGGCGGGGGGTTTCCCTGTAGCGGCAGCCCCTCGATCGCCGTCCACTAGCACCACCCCCCGCGCACCGCCTTCGCGAATCCGCTTGCCCCTATTGCCATATGGCTTGTCATTCTGAGCGCAGCGAAGAATCCCCGTATTGGCTTTTCTCCCGCCTACGGCAAAGTCGGATAGTCCGGCCTCTGATTATCCGGCACCGCCGGATAATCCTTGCTCCCATCGTTCACTTCCAGCCGCACATAATCCCACACCACGCCCGTAGTCACATCTCCCGCGGGGACCGTGAACGTCATCTCATTCGCTCCCGGCTTCAGCAACGCCGCGTCGAACTTCTGCACGTACTGGTACCAAACTCCCTTGTCCGAGTTGTACCGCAGCGCATTCGTCGCCACCGGATGAATCGTCCCCACCGTCTGTCCATTCACGCCGATAACCAACCCGCCCTGCGTATCCGCACCCACATACGCCGACCCTCCACCGCCCCGCTGCGCACCGCCGCCCGCAGCCTGACCACCGCCTGGCGCCGCATTACCACCGCCCGCACCGCGCGCTCCACCACCCCCGCCGAACGCCGCGTTACCACCGCCCAGCGCCCGGTTGCCCCCGCCATCTGCCCCCGCGAGCGACACCCGCAACACCGCCGTGCCCTTCTCCGCCTTCGCCATATTGAACTTCACCGTCCAGGTCGTAGCCCGGCCCTGGCCCCACTGCGGCCACGGGTCCGCACTGGTCGGTGGAATTGCAACCCACCCGAAGCGCTGGTTGTAGGGGTCTTTCGCCGCCGGGTTCAGCCAAGCCGTGGTAGTCGAGTGCGGCACCTCCTGGAAGAACCAGTCCTTGTGGTAATCGCTCTTGCCAATCGTGTAGGTAATGTCATTCGGAAACAGCCCCGCATAGCGCAGCCCCCAGCCCCACAGCCAGTAGTTGTCGCCGTCTCCCTTGAAGAACTTGTCGCCCGTCCGGTCGGGATAGCCAATCTCCCAAATCTGTTTCCCATACCGCACCGGCTGCCAGTCCAGCTTGCCCAGGTCGATCTTCTTGCCCGCCTCCACGGTAATGTCGGCCTTGGCGTATTCGCCCAGCACTCCATTCGCGAACGCGTGCAGCGTATAAGTCCCTGGCCGCACATTGGCGATGGTGAATCTGCCGTCCGCCGAGCCTTCCGTCCAGAACTGGTAGTAGTTCCCATCGTGCGGCCACGTCACAATCGGCCCATTACCCGCCAGCAGCGTATACCCAGAGGTCGACCCCTTGAAGTTCGCATGCGTCAGCCCCACATTCAGGTTCGGCAAGCTCTTCGTCGCCGCCTGCGCATCGTTCAGCACCATCTGCCCCGTCACCGTGCCGCGCCCGTCCTTGTGCGGATAGTCCACGCCCTCCACCCACGCATACGGCCACGCCGCCTTCACCTCTTTCGACTTCGCCACCGCGTCATCCCACAGCGCCAGGCTGTTGTCGTGCCACTCCGCGGGCACCGCCGGCATTCCGCTGCCGGAAGTCGCCTCCAGCTTGTCCAGCTCCGCCTTGGACGGATCTTTCGCATCGGCCAGCCGGTTGAAGTAGACAAAGATCGGCCCCACCACCCGCTTCCATTCCTGCCCTGCCGGGATTTCCGTGTTGTCGCCCGCGCCGTAGTGGCCGCTGGTCCAGTAGTCCAGAATGATCCCCTGGTAGCTCGGCGATCCCGGAGCCGTCATGTGATCGATCAAATCCAGCTTGTCCGGCCCGCCGCCGATGTACTCGTTCGACGGGTTGATGAAATACACCCCGATATGGTCTTTGGTGCTCGACCACCCCCACGCCGTCAGCTTGTACATCAGCGCGTTGTAGCTGTACTTGTGCTCGACCGAATTCTTGTAGATGCCCGACGCATAAATGCTCTGCTCCTTGGCATGGATCATGTGGTCTTCGGGTGCCTTGCTCATCAGCATGTTGCGGTCTTTGTCCACCGAGAGCCAGTCGAACGTCGGATTAATATCCTCCAGAATGAACCGGTTTTCCCCCACGTGCACAAACCCGCTCGACGCCTTGTGGATGTACTCGTCATACGTGTAGAAGCCGCTCGTCCCGCGCTCCATCGCAATTCGCGTCTCAATGTCCATGCCGCCGCCGCGCCCGCCCGTCCCGCCCGAATTGACGCCCTTTACCGACACCTCCGCGCGTTCGCCGCCGTTGGTCGCCGGGTCAATCGTCACCGTCGCAGTCACCGTGCCCGACGGCACCTGTTCCCAATATCTGCCATGGGTCAGAATCTCAACGCCGTCATACACCAGCGACGACAGATTGCCGTCCCGCTTCGCCACTACCGCCTTCACAATCCCGTTGTCCAGCGTCCACGAGTCGCCGTTGTCGGTCAGGGTCACCGGCGCATTCACCGCGACCTTAGCCACCTTCGGCAACGCCCGCGCCGCCGTCTGCGCCCCTGCACCCGCTGTCATCGCAACTGCCACCACAACCGCCAACGCAACCAACCCGGACACACGGAATCCTGCTTTTGTCATAACGCAACCTTTTCCGAACCAAGCTTTGAAGTGGAGACGTACATAAGATGGACGCATCCCGCCCGCACAGAGTCTCCGCCTAATCGCAGAAAACTCACCCTCCCCCAGCCGCCGTTCTCGCTTCCGAGAGCCGCTCTTGCTTCTGAGATATCCGGGCCCCATCCCTCCCAAAGCGTCATTCCGACCCGCAGAGTCAGAATCTCCGTCGTTCGCCCTTGCCCTTGCTTCTGAGATAGGCCGGACTTTAGTCCGGACATTCGCGCCAGCCAACGATGCGGGCTTCAGCCCCCGGGGACAGATCTTCTCCCGCCCGCCACCGAAATCCGCCCCCATGCGTAATTTCAACCCCCTCCACCGTATACCCTGCGTATGTGGCTATCTGAGATGACGCTGCCGGGCACCGTGAACACAGACACCCAGCAAATCGCGCGCGGCCTGCGTCATCGGGACATCGCCCTCCTCAACGCTCTCGTCGCCGAGTATCAGTACCGCCTCGTCCGCTACCTCATCTACCTCCTCGGCAGCCGCGACGCCGTCGACGACCTCGTCCAGGAAACCTGGCTCCGCGTCCTCGAGCGCGGACGCACCTACGACGGTCAATCCCGCTTCGAGCCGTGGCTCTTCACCATCGCCCGCAACCTCGCCATCGACACCCTGCGCAAACGCCGCATCGTCTCGCTCGACACCACCGGCGACGACTCCGAACCCATCGCACCCCCAATCTCCTCCGCCCCATCGCCCTTCGAGCAGGCCGCGCGCAGCGAAGACGCCCACCGTCTCGCCCAATCCCTCGCCACCCTCGAACCCATCTACCGCGAAGCTCTCGTCCTCCGCTTCCAGGAGGACCTCACCCTCCAGGAGATGGCCAAAGTCGTCGGTGCGCCCGTCTCCACCGTGTCCACCAGAATCTACCGGGGCCTCGCCGCGCTGCGAGTCCACATGGAAGGAACTCCCCATGCCAGCTAATCCCCATCAGCCCATCCGCGACATCATCGACCAATCTCTCGCCGGCGCAGCAGTCTCCCCACAAGCCCAGCAAACCCTCCGCGAGCATCTCCCCGCCTGCGCCGAATGCCGCCAGTATCTCGACACGTTGAACCGCGCCATCGCCGGCCTCGCAGATTTTTCCTTCGCCGTCTCGCCCACCCTCGACAGCAAAGTCCTCGCCGCCGTCGCCGCCCGCGCCCAGCAACTCGAAGCCGCGCAAATCCAGCGCCGTCGCCTATGGGCCACCAGTTGCCTCGCCCTCCTGCTCACCGTCGCCGGCTCCTTCGCCGCATCGCAACTCGGCTCGCTCGCCGCTCCCGTCTTTCACTTCCAGCCGGCGCAGCTTCACCTCGGCCTCGCCACCTTCTGGATCACACCATCGGTCTTGATTTGCATGTTGTTGCTGCTGCCCGGATTCCAATCCGTCCTGGGCAGCCGGAAAGGACTCTCCCAATGATCCTCATAAAATTCGCCATCCTGTTCTTCCTTGTTCTCATGGCCACCATCATCGCCATTCTGGTGCGGGGTGCGGGCCGCGCTTCCGGCGAAAACCGCACTCTCCCGGCGCGCTTTCGCGAATCATTTTTGAACGTCGTTCCCAAACCCGTCCGCACCACGGCCTCCGTCATCGTGTTCGGCGCGGCGCTCATCGGCCTCACCGTCGGCATCGTCGAAACCCACGTAGGCACCCCATTTGCCGGCACGCACAACCTCTTCTACATTCTGTGGGCGATCTTCGGCATCGCCGGAGGCCTCTTCATTGGCGGCCTGTTCGCCATCTGGATCCTCGGCCTCGGCTACATCTGGGCCGACGCCCGCCGCCGCGACATGCCCTACATCCCCTGGACCCTGCTCGCCGCCATCGTGCCCAACCTGCTCGGCTTCCTGCTCTACTTCGTCCTGCGCAAGCCCCTCGCCTCACCCTGCCCGCAATGCGGCATGCCCATCGCCGCCGAGCAGCGCTTCTGCCCCATGTGCGGCTTCCAGGCCCTCTCCCAACCACCCCTCCGAACTGCCCCGCCGGCCGTCTAGCCGATCCATTCGCGACCCCACGGATCGCCAGCTCGCCCTCACCCAAACTTCACCGGCTCCAGCGTCGTCGTCGTAAACCCCAGCAGCGCGATGTTCTTCCACGTCGCCCCATCCTTCCGCCGCGCGTGGTAGTCCACCCGATGCGTCTTGCACTGCATGCACCGCCGGATCTCCAGCGTCGAGCAGTACTCGCTCCACTCCATCTGCCGCTCCGACCCCTTCGCGACGTGGGTCAGGATCGACCGCTGCAGTTGCTTCTCCCGCGCCTGCACCAGCACCTCGTCCACCGCGCTCCGCATCTCCCGCGACCGGCTGAAGTAGCGCGTCTTCGTCCCCTTCACGTTCAGCAACAGCATGCAGCTCTGGCAGTGCGGCAGCGACCGCAGGTTAAACAGCACCGCCAGCCCTCCCACCGCAAAGCCCGCCACCTGCAGCAGCAGCATCGTCCACACGCTGCCATGGGTCCTCACCTTTGCCCCAACCGCGTCAATCCCCGCCCCGATCTGCGCTGCCCTCTGAACTCCGCTTGCCTTGCTCGCGTCCTGGGTCGCCATCATGCCCTGCACGCCTGCGCCGATCCCGTCCACCCGGCTGTCCCCGCCGCCGGTGCCATACTGCACCCCGGAGTTCGCCCCTCCCGAGAAAAACATCGTCGTGGCCGCGCTGTCGCTGTCGCCGTTTCCCCAGAACTGCAGCGGACTATGCGCCACCGCGCTGCCCAGAAACCGCGCGAAGACCGCGCTATCCTGCGTCGCCGCCTCCGCCCGCGCCGTCCCGCCCATAAAGAACTGGAACTCCGCCGACTGCACCAGAAACACCACTCCGGCCGCGACCCCCACCATCACCAGCCCATCGCCCAGCCCCGGTCGCAGCCGCAGCGCCAGCGCCGCCGCCAGGTATCCCACCGCCCCCACCAGCCCCACCCCAATCGTGCCCAGCGGCACAAAGTGCAGCAGCGACAATCCGAACACCGTGTCCCCTGTGCGTGCCTCCAGAAAGATGAAACCCACCGCCGTGACTATGCTGGTCGCCGCGCCGAACAGCATCACCGCCAGGTTTCGCACCAACCAATTCATCGCTTTCCTCTTCCGAACACTTGCAACTTCCCTAAAACGCGGCCCCGGCTCCCCCAAATAGCCGTACTTCCAACAACCCTTGCAGCTTAGTCCACCCCCACCGCCCCGCGGTATTCCCCATCCGTGTCACCCCCACCCCTCCGTCAGGTGCCCAACCACAGGGGGGTTGCACCATGCGCATAGCAGAACCACCCAGACGCAGTCCGACCTGTCCAGACCGAATCCCGGACTTAGTCCAGCCTTAAGCCTCTTAGACGACATACTTTGGACTTTAGGCACGGAGGCACGGAGACCCTGCTCCTCCAACCTGCAACCTGCAACCTCCAACTTCCACCTCCCGTGCTACGATTCCCTCGAGGAGAAACCCGCATGACTCTCTCGCAGTTCCTCGGCAAGCAGTTCCTTCGTGTCATTCAGTGGAATGAACCCGAACCCGGCATCCTCGTCTGGCGCTATCCCATGATGGATCAGGAGATCGAGAACGGCGGCAGCCTCACCGTCCGCGAGTCCGAGATGGCCGCCTTCGTCAACGAGGGCAAAATCGCCGACATCTTCGCGCCCGGCACCTACACCCTCAACACCAGGAACCTGCCCATCCTCACCGATCTCATGAACTGGGCCAAGGACTTCCAATCGCCCTTCAAGTCCGACGTCTACTTCTTCTCCACCCACCTCCAGATCGATCAGAAGTGGGGCACCGCCAACCCCATCACCATCCGCGACAAGGAGTTCGGAGCCGTCCGCGTTCGCGCCTACGGCATCTACTCCTACCGCATCGCCGACCCGCGCGCCTTCTTCACCCAGATCAGCGGCACCCAGCAGACCTACCTGGTCTCCGAGCTCGAAGACCAGCTCCGCAACACCATCATCGCCCGCATGACCGACACCTTCGCCGCCAGCGACATCTCCTTCCTCGACATGACCGCAAACGAGGCCGCGCTGGGCGACAAGATCAAGGCCGCCGTCGCGCCCGCCTTCACCGCCATCGGACTCGAGCTCACCCAATTCGTGGTCGAGAACCTCTCGCTCCCGGAAGAACTGCAGAAGTCGCTCGACGCCCGCATCGGCATGAACATCGTCGGCGACCTCGACAAGTACACCCAATATGCCGCCGCGCAGTCCATCTCCACCGCCGCCGCCAATCCCGGCGGAGTAGCCGGCCTCGGCGTGGGCCTCGGAGCCGGCGCAGCCATGGGACAGGCCATGGCCGGCGCGCTCCATCCCGCCGCGCCAACCGCCTCTCAAAGTTCCGTCATCTCGAGCGGAGCGCAGAGCGCGGAGTCGAGAGACCCCCGCATTTCTTCCACTGCGGATGCCGGGGCCACCAAGTTCTGCATTGCCTGCGGCCATTCCATCCCCGGGCAAGCCGTCTTCTGCCCAGACTGCGGGAAGCCCCAATGAACTGTCCCTCCTGCGGCGCGCCCATGCACCCCCAAGGCTCCAGCCTGGTATGCGACTATTGCAAAACCGTCGTCGTCCCCGAGCGCGACACCAGCGGCGTGCAGGTCCTCGCCCAAACCACCGACAACCAGGCCTGCCCCATCTGCAACGTCCCGCTCTATTCGGCCACGCTCGGCCGCTCCCCGCTGCTCTACTGCACCAAATGCCACGGCATGCTCATCGCCATGATGGAGTTCCAGAGCCTGCTCGACGCCGCCCGCACCGCCAGCGCGCCCATCCCCGCGCTGCCCGCCGACGTCCACGAGCTCGACCGCCGCATCGCCTGCCCCCACTGCCACCACCCCATGGAATCCCACTTCTACGCCGGCGGCGGCAACGTCGTCATGGACACCTGCGAGACCTGCTGCCTCCACTGGCTCGACCACGACGAGCTCGCCCGCATCGCCCAGGCCAACGCGACCCAACCCAACGCGATCGACCGCGACTCCGACGCATTCTACGATCCCTCGCTCGACCGCGAAGAAATCGGTTCCCAGTCCGACACCGCCACCGAAGTCGTCAGCCTCCTCTCCAACATCCTCAAACCGAGGATTTGAGCAGCAGCGTCTTATCGGTTCAATCAGTGCCGATCGGGGTTAAGCCTTTGCCCGCACTGAAGCCGCCCGCTCCGACCGCCCCGTAATCTCCGCCGCGCGCGCCTCCGCATAAGCCGCCGCGCCCTTCAGCGCGCAGGTGTCGTCCAGAATCACCCGCACCGGAATCGCCTGCAGCACCGGCGACAGCCGCCCCTTGTCCAGAAACGCCTGCACAAATCCGCCCGCCCGCAGCGTCTTCAGCGACTTCGGCGCAATCCCGCCGCCCAGGTACATTCCGCCCGTGGCCAGCACCTTCAGCGCGATGTTGCCCGTCTCCGCGCCATACGCCGCCGCAAACGTCGCCATCGTCTCCGCGCACAGAACACTCGACCCATCGTCCGCACACTCCCCAATCACCGCGTTCGGATCTTCCTTCGCCATCCGCTCGCGCAGCCACGCCGGCTCGTCCATCTTCTCCACGTCGCGCAGATACGCATACACATTCTTGATCCCGATTCCCGAAACCACCCGCTCCCAACTCACGCGCCCATTCAACGTCTTCCGCAAGTACTCGAGCAGCGCAATCTCGCGGTCCGTCCTTGCCGCAAAGTCGCAATGTCCACCTTCCGACGGAATCGGCCGATGCCGCTTCCCGTCCCAGATCAGCAGCGCCTCGCCCAGCCCGGTGCCCGCGGCAATCAACCCGCGATGCCCCTGTGCGCTCGCGTCGCCCTCATGCAGCGTCACCACGCTCTCCGGCGCCAGTTCGGGAATGCCATACCCATTCGCTTCAAGGTCGTTGATCAGAAAAATATGCCCGATCCCCAGCGACTTCTCCAGCTCGCGTTCGTCCAGCGTCCACGGCAGGTTGGTCAACTTCAGCCGCCCATCCCGCACCGGCCCCGGACAGCCAAAGCACGCCGCCACAATCTGCCTGCGCTCGCCCCCCACTCCCCGGGCGTTATTCCTACCCGCGCCACCGCTCCCCCCACCGTCGTCATTCTGACCCGCAAGGGTCAGAATCTCCGTCGTTGTCTCCGCCCCACTCTCGCCCGCCCCCAGAAACTTCTCCACCACCGCATCCAGCGACGCAAACTCCGGCGCGGGAAACTTCTCATCGCGCACCGGCTTCAGCCGCCCGCCCTCGAAGCTATACAGCGCCAGATGAACCTTCGTCCCGCCCACATCGCCCGCAAGAATCATCGACAAGCCTCGCTACCTGTAACTGATACATGATAATTTCTCGGTAAGGTTCTTGCGACTAGTTCCATCGGTGCTAGCCCCCGAGGAGCGCCAGGCAAACGTCGTCCAAGACTGAAGGAAATATCTCGGAACGGCGCGAAAGGAGTTTTGTGAGTCCCGAAATCCACAATCCCGCAGGAGGACTTCCGCAATTGCGCGATCCCAAGACGAAGCCCAGTCGCGTACCTCTGTATGGCCTGGGCGCTGTGGCTATCGGACTCACCGTGGTTTTCACTATTCAAGCCGTCCAACATTATCGTCATCCTCGACTTCCAGAACCGCAGCTTACTCGTGGAATGGAGCTTTCTCTGCGATTTGAGTCAGCGCAGCGAATCCGTGATACGTTGAACTGCCAGGTGACACAGGAACACCAGAGTCTTCAGAGCTGGGATTGCCCCGCTGCCGGAGTATTCGCGTATGCCGATGTATGGACCGAGAATAACGCGCAGTTGATTCGCATATCGGTGAAAGCTCCATTTCAAGGCAAGCTCGCCGATATTCGGATCGGAGACTCACCCGCCGAAGCAATCGCCTCTGTTAAGAAACGCATTTCACCCGCCCATGATTGGGAATTTCAAATCAACCACAGCGGCATCTCCTGGAACATGTATGGAGAGCCGCAAGCCTGCCACGGGATGTTGGATGCCCAAAAGTACCAATTCGAGGTTTCTTGGGATCTGGACTCCAGCGGGAAGATCACGTCGATCGATGAAACCGATCACAGCTATTGCATTGACCTCGTGAGTAGCTTGCATTAGGAGCCACGTTTTCCGCTGAAATCGCTTTCCTATTCCAGGAAAACCGCTCATGGACGTGTAGCCAACCTTGAGTCTGTTTCCTATGCCAGCTCCAGCGTCCCGCCCGCCGGTTCCGGCAACTTCGCCGCCGCCGCCGCATCCAGCAACATCGTCAACTCCCCGCTCGCCGGCCGGATCAACTGCGACGGCTTCGCCTCAGGATCGTACGCCCCCAGCAGCACGTCGTGAAGTACCTGCGCCTTCCCAGCGCCTTCAATCAGGAACGCCACCTCGCGTCCGCGATTGATCACCGGCCAAGTCAGCGTAATCCGCCAGGTCTCCTTCTGTGGCACGTGGTTGGCGACCGAAAGCCGCACCATCTCGTAGAGCGCCTGCGTGTGCGGAAACAGCGACGCGGTATGCCCGTCATCGCCCATGCCGAGCAGCACCAGGTCGAACACCGGAGCCTCCGCGCCAAATTCAGCCCGCAGCGCCGCCTCGTAGCGCGACGCCGCAACCTGCGGCTCCAGTTCGCCCTCCATCCGGTGAATCTGCGCCGCCGGCAGCGGGACTTTCGAGAGCATCGCCTGGTTCGTCATCTTGTAGTTCGATTCATCGTCCGTCGGCGGCACGCAGCGCTCATCCACCCAGAACAGGTGCAGCTTCGCCCACGGCACCCGCGCAAAGTAGGGCGCGCTCCTATCCGCCAGCAGCGCAAACATCGTCTTGGGCGTCGTCCCGCCCGACACCGCAATCCTCGCCACACCTCGCGCCGCGACAGCCGCAGCAGCAGCCGACACAAACAGCTCCGCCGCCCCCGCCGCAACCTCCGCCGGCGTCGCCCAAACCCGATATGTAACCGAAACTGGTCGCGGCATCGTAACTCCGTCGTACGTTCTCCGTTGCACGTTCTACGTTCGCTGCGGACTTCCGTTGTCGCTTTCAACGAACAACGTAGAACGAACAACGGTCAACGCCTCTAACTAGCAATTCACCCCGACTCCCAGCTTCCGCCAATGCCGCCCATCCAACTCCATCAGCGCATCCCCAGTCGACGGTCCCCAGGTTCCCGCCGCGTAGTTGGGGAAATCCTTGATCGGGTTCTTCGCCCAGTATTGCAATATCGGAGTCAGCAATGCCCACGTCGCTTCCACCTCGTCGCGGTGCGCGAATAACGTGCCATCGCCCAGCATCGCGTCCAGCAGCAGCCGTTCGTAGCCATTCGCCGACGACACCCCAAATGCCTTCGAGTAGCAGAAATCCATGTCCACCGGCGCAATGTTCATCGACGGCCCCGGCACCTTCGCCTCAAAGCGCAGCGCAATCCCCTCGTCCGGCTGGATGCGCATGGAAATAATATTCGACTTGATCTCCGCGCCGCCCACGGCATTCGAGTCCTTGAACAGCAGCAGCGGCGGCTGCTTGAACTGGATGGTAATCTCGGTCACCCGCTTGGCCATCCGCTTGCCCGCGCGCACATAAATCGGCACGCCCGCCCAGCGCCAATTCTCAATCTCCAGCCGCAGCGCCGCGTAGGTCTCTGTCTGCGAGCGCGGATGCACGCGGTCTTCCTCGCGATACCCCACTACCGGCTTGCCATCGACAATCCCCGGCCCATACTGCCCGCGCACCGTGTCGGCAATGTGGATCGGCTTGATGGCGCGGAAGACCTTCAGCTTCTCCGCGCGCACCGCCTGCGCCGCAAAAGAAATCGGCGGCTCCATCGCGACAAAGCTCAGCAACTGCATCACGTGATTCTGGATCACGTCCCGCAGCGCGCCCGCCTTCTCGTAGAACGGCCCGCGCCCCTCGATCCCGATCGACTCCGCCGCCGTAATCTCGATGTGGTCGATGTAATTCCGGTTCCACACATTCTCAAAAATCCCGTTCGCGAACCGGAACACCAAAATATTCTGCACCGTCTCCTTGCCCAGGTAATGGTCGATGCGGAAGATCTGGTCTTCGTGGAAGACCTTGTTTACCTCGTCGTTCAGCGCCTTCGCGCTCTCCAGGTCGTGCCCAAACGGCTTCTCGATGATCACGTGCACCCACGCCGGATGCGCCCCCTCATCCAACTCCGGCGGCTGCGCCATCTTATGCTCGCCCAGAAACCGGATGATGTCCGAGAAGTACTCCGGCGCCGTCGCCAGGTAGAACAGCCGGTTCCCTTGCGTGCCGAACTTTTCATCCACCTGCACCAGCAGCTCCTTCAACCCTTTGTAGCCCGCGCCCTCGTCGAAGTTCATCTGGTAGTAGCTGATCCGGTCGACAAACTCCCCCAGCTTCGGGTCGCCCTCGTCCACGCCGCCGCCGGCCTCGATGCCTTCCTTCATGTCCGCCGCAAACTCCTGCTCCAGCGGACGCCGCGCCACGCCCACCACCGCAAACTTCGCCGGCAGATTGCCCGCCTGCTCCAGGTGGTACAGCGCCGGCAGCAGCTTGCGCTTGGTCAGGTCGCCCGACGCGCCGAAGATCACCACAATGCACGGGTCCGGACTGCGCTCAGAGTGCTGGCTCGCCTTCAACTCCTCCGGAGAGATCGTGACCTGCGTCGTCGCCATGGAAATTGCTCCTTTATACCTGGATACAGGAACGCTGTTGCTGGGTTGTTTCTAGCGGGGGCCGAACTTCGACAGGCGTATTGAAACTATACGGGAGCAGCGCTACGTTTTCCGCTCTCCCAGGAAAACTGTCATCCCGAGCGAAGCGCGTAGCGCGTAGTCGAAGGACCTGCGGCCACTCTTCACGCACTACAACGCTCAGGATCTTTCTCCCAACAAACTCGCTTTCTCCGCTAGCTTCCTTCAGGAAAATCCGCCCCCAGCGTCACGCTCTCGTACGCGGCCATATCCTCGCGCCACTTCTCCAGCTTCGCCTTGAACCGGTTGTACGCCGCCGCGCCCAGGATCAAATGCAGCGGCGGGTTCGCCGACTCCACTACGTCCATCATCGCCTTCACCGCCTTCTCGGGATCGCCCCGCTGCTTGCCCGACTGCCCGGCGACCCACTCTCGCGCCATCCCCACCGAGCCCTTATACTCCGGGATCACCCGCTCGATCACCGCCGCCGATCGCCCCAGAAAGTCCGTGCGGAACGGCCCCGGCTCCACGATCGTCACCTTCACGCCCAGCGGCGCCATCTCCCCCGCCAGCGCCTCGCTAAAACCCTCCACCGCAAACTTGCTGGTGTTGTAATACCCCCATCCCGCCTGCCCAATTAGTCCGGCGACCGACGACAGCATCAAAATATTCCCCGACCTCTGCTTGCGGAACTGCGGCAGAAACGCCCGCGTCACCCGGATCAGCCCCAGCACGTTGGTCTCGAACACCGGCAGAAACTCCGCCTCGGTCGCCTCTTCAATGCCGCCGGCAATCCCGTAGCCCGCGTTGTTCACCAGCACATCGATCCCGCAAGGTTGCCCGTCCGGGCCGCGCCCGAACGCCGCGATCGCGTCCTGCGCCACTGCCTCAATCTGCTCCGGCTTGGTCACATCCAGCACAAACGCCCGTGCCGTCTCCGGATACTGCGTCACCAGCTCCGCGATCTGCTCCACCTTGCGCGCGGTCGCAATCACCCGGTCGCCCGCCTTCAACACTTCTTCCGCCAGCAGCCGCCCAAACCCCGTCGACGCCCCGGTAATAAACCAGACCTTCCCTGTATGTGATTCCGCCGAATTAGCCATATTCATCTGACGCCCCATCCCCGCCCCACGATGCAAGTGGGTGTCCCACATCTCGATTTTGAGATGTGGGGTCTTGTAAATCTACGCCCGGTATTCCCTCACACCATCCTCGCCCGCCACCAGCGCCAGCGTCGCCATCCCCAGGAACAGCCCGTGCTCCACCACGCCCACAATGCTGCGAATCTCCGCCGCGGTGGTCTCCGGGTCCGGAATCCCCGTGCTCCAGCAGTCCAGAATATAGTTCCCTTCATCGGTCACAAATGGTTCGGGGTTTGCTTCTAGGTAGCCCGAGGCTTTAGCCTCAGGTCTCCCCGCGCTCGATGGAGTAAGGGGTTTTAACCCCTGGGGTATGCCTTTTTTCATCCGCAACTTCGGCGTAAACCCCAGCGCCGCCAGCTTCGGCGCCACCAGCGGCAGCGCCATCTGAATGATCTCCACCGGCAGAGGAAACTTGCCCAGCATCTTCACCAATTTCGTCGCGTCCGCCACCACGATGAACTCCCGCGCCGCGCTGGCCACAATCTTTTCCCGCAGCAGCGCGCCGCCGCCGCCCTTAATCAAGTCCAGCCCCGCATGCGCGCCCGCCGCACAGCACACCTCATCCGCCCCGTCGATATACACATCAAGTTCAGGCAGCTCCGCCAGCGTGCGCACATGCATACCCAGCGAGACCGCAAGCTCATGGCTCGCATCGCTCGAAGCCACGCAGCGGATGTTCAGCTTGCGCGCCGCCAGCTCGCGGATGAACAGCGTCGCCGTCGTCCCCGTCCCCAGCCCGACCACCGTCCCATCCTCGACCAGCTCCGCCGCCCGCTTCGCAACCAGCCGCTTCGCCTCATCCTGCGTCATGCTGAAACCCTCTGATAAGGTTTGTCATTCTGAGCGCAGCGAAGAACCCTCGCATTTCGCTTTTGCATGTCATTCATGTCGCAGTATCGTTAGAACCACTTGCCCTATGACACACGCGAGGCCGACGGCTCCTACGCCATTCAAAACTCGGGATGTCGGCCGGTTAAAAGGATCAGCTGCGATCGGCTTCTTTACATGCCCAAGGCCAAACCCCGAGTTGAACAACCTCACCCAAATCTGGGGAGCAGCCGCCAAAAGAACACAGTAAGTAAATGCGAATATGGCAATCGCCAGAACGATCCAATCATCCTTCATCGGCCTAAGCCTCCACGTACCGACCAGTCGCGCCGACAGCCCTACGAATCCTCGTACTCCCACTCATCCTGCGGCGCAACGCTGTCCTCATACTCCGCCTGCCGCGACGACTCGAACGGCTTGCGCTCGCCCAACTTCGCCTCTTCATCCTTCTCCCGCAAAATCTCCCGCTCCGTCTCAACCATCTCCAACCTCCGGATTGTTGTCATTCCCGAAGGGAATCTGCTTTTGCCTTTTCCTCGAACCTCGAACCCAGTACCTCGAACCTATCGATTCACCAGCTTCTTCGCATGCTCTACGACGTTCGCCACATTAATCCCCAGCTTCTCCAGCACGATCTTTCCCGGAGCCGACGCGCCAAACCTATCAATCCCGATGACCGCGCCGTTGTGCCCCACATACTTCCACCAGCCCATGGTCGCGCCCGCCTCGACGGAGATCTTCGGCGTAGCCTCCGGCAGCAGCCCAGCCTTATACGCCGCCGCCTGCTCGTCATAAATCCGGAAGCTCGGCATCGACACCACCCGCGCCGCAATTCCCGCAGCCTTCAGCTCATCGGCAGCCGCGACGCACACCTGCACCTCGCTGCCCGTGCCAATCAAAATCACATCCGGCTTGGCCACATCGCTGATCGCGTACGCGCCCTTTGCCGGCCCGGGAAACGTCAGCGCCGCGTCGAACACCGGCAGGTCCTGCCGGCTCAGCGCCATAAAGCTCGGCGACTTCCGTTCCAGCGCCAGCTTCCAACAGGCTGCCGTCTCGTTCGCGTCCGCCGGCCGGAAATCCGTCAGGAACGGAATCGCGCGCAGGCTCATCAGTTGCTCAATCGGCTGGTGGGTCGGCCCATCCTCGCCCAGGCCCACCGAATCGTGCGTGAAGATGTACAGCGAGTGCACACCCATCAGCGCGCCCAGCCGGATCGCCGGCCGGCAGTAATCCGAGAACACGAAGAACGTCGAGCCGAACGGAATCAGCCCGCCATGCGCGGCCATTCCGTTCACCATCGCCATCATGCCAAACTCGCGCACCCCGAAGAACACGTTCTTCCCCAGCGGGTCGACGTGGAAGCTGGGCGAATCCTTGAAGATCGTCTTGGTCGAAGCGGTCAAATCGGCCGCGCCGCCAAACAGCTCCGGCACCACCTTCTCGATTGCGTTCATCACCTGCTGCCCAGCGTTGCGCGTGGCCACCGGCTTGTCGGTCCCGAAGGTCGGGATCGACTTCTCCCATCCAGCTTGCAGCTTCGCCGCCATCACCCGCTCGAACTCCGCCGCCGGCTCCGGATACGCCCGCTTGTACTCCTCAAAGTGCGCCGCCCATTCCGCGTGCAGCTTCTTGCCCTTCGGCTTGGCCTCGTCCCAGTTCTTGCGCGCCTCTTCAGGAACGTAAAAGTCCTTGTCCTCCGGCCAGCCCAGGTTCTTCTTGGTCTCCTTCACGGCCTCCACGCCCATTGCCTCGCCGTGGACCTTGTTCGTCCCCGCCTTGGGGCTGCCGTAGCCAATCACCGTCCGCACCCGGATCAGCGTCGGCCGCGTGGTGTCCGCCTTAGCGGTCTTGATCGCGTCCTCAATCGCCACCAGGTCGTTGCCGTCGTGCACCATCAGCACCTGCCAGTGGTACGCCTCGAACCGCTCGGTCACATCCTCGGTGTAGCTCAGCGACGTTGGCCCGTCCAGCGAGATCAGGTTGTCGTCGTACAGCACAATCAGCTTGCCCAGCCCCAGCGTTCCCGCCAGCGAAGCCGTCTCGTGCGAGATCCCCTCCATCAAATCGCCGTCGCCGCACAGCACATACGTGTGGTGGTCCACCACGCTGTACATGTCGCGGTTGTACACCGCCGCCAGGTGCCGCTCCGCCGCGGCCATCCCCACCGCCATACCGAAGCCCTGGCCCAGCGGCCCGGTCGTCACTTCCACGCCCGGCGTATCGCCATACTCCGGGTGCCCCGGCGTCTCCGAACCCCACTGCCGGAACTGCTTCAGCTGCTCCATCGGCAGGTCGTAGCCCGAGAGGTGCAGCGCTCCATACAGCAGCATGGACGCGTGCCCGTTGGACAGCACAAAGCGGTCGCGGTCCGCCCACTTCGGGTCCGCCGGATCGTGCTTCATCAGCTTGTGGTACAGCAGATACGCAATCGGCGCGCAGCCCAGCGGCGCTCCCGGGTGGCCCGAGTTGGCCTTCTGCACGCCATCCACCGCCAGAAAGCGCAATGCATTAATAGAGAGCTGATCCAGTTCCTTCTGCTTGTCCGTGACGCTCATGTCGCTCATTCCGGTTCCTTTTTCCTCTAATCTCTCGCGGCACTCAATCACTCAGCCGCGTCCATCCCTATCGAAGCCGTCATTCCGGCGCATCCCTTTTTTGGAGCCGTCATTCTGGCGCAGCCAGAATCTCCGTATTTGTCTCGCTTAAGGGCACGGCTTCAGCCGTGCCGAAAGCCTCGCAACTACACAACGGCTTTAGCCGCTGAGGTCGCCTCGCCCTTCACACTTTCTGCGAGACCTCGCCTCACCTGCCTTGGCACAACTCTATCCCAACTGCCGTCTTGCGTGTCCTCCCAAGTGTACTAGCCTCGCCTGTTCCCGGTCGCCCCAACCGAAAACCGGGCAATGGATCACTGCGGCTGTATGAGAGACTTTCCTTGGCTTGGGGTGACTTTCTCTGGCCCAGATTTTCTCTGACCCAGACTGGAGCGGATTAAATGAACCGCGCGCTTCGAGGCACGGAAGAAGGCGCGACGCGGGGCGCGCCGAAGATGCGCTCGGCGCTTGCCATTGCGCCGCTCTATCTCGGGTTTGCCGCAACCGGTGTGGGCGTGGCGCTGCCGGGAGCACTGCTGCCGGTCATGTTGTCGCGCTGGCATTTCCAGGATGAACAGGGAGGGCGGCTATTCCTGCTCGCCTGGGTCGGGTCGTCGCTGGGCGCTTTGCTGGTGCACGGGTCCATGCGAACGGTGCTGTTCTGGGGCAGCATTGCCGTCGCGCTCGGGGCCGTCGGGCTGAGCTTCTGCGCAGCCGGCACCGCCGATGCATGGATGGCGCTCTACGGATCGGGGCTTGGCCTCACCATGACCTCGATCAGTCTGATTCGGCAACGCCAGTCGGGCGGCACTGGAACCGAGTTGGTGCGGTTGAACCTGCTGTGGGCCATGGGCGCATGTGCGTGTCCGTCCTTGACCATTCGCGCATTGACTACCGGCGCCATCCGTCCGGTGTTGTGCGGTCTGGCCGTGTGCTTTGTCGTGCTGGCGGCGTGGACCGTCCTTGAAACCGGCCTGGCCATCGAAGCAACCGTAGCCCCAACCGCGCATCCGTGGACCATCTTTCGCGCCGTGCCGCTGGGGCTGATTGTCATGACCTTGCTTGTCCCCGGCATCGAGGCCTCCGCCGGCGGCTGGCTCGCCACCTACGCCCGGCGCGGAGGCTATGGCGTCGCCGGAGCGGTCGCCGCGCCCTCCTGTTTTTGGGCGGGCCTGCTGCTCAGCCGGTTCTTCTGGTCGGTGTGCAACCGTTGGCTGACGCCCGACTGGACTGTGCGTGCCAGCGTGGCCCTGATGGCCGCCGCATCCGCCGCGCTGATTGCCAGCGGCAGCGGCTGGCTGCTTCTGCTTGCGGCCTTCTGCATGGGCTTCGGAATTGGACCCACGTATCCGCTCTTGCTGGCGTGGGCGCTGCGCTTCCATCGCGGCGGAGCGATCTTCTTTCTCGCCGGAGTGGGATCGGCTTGCCTGCCCTGGTTGACCGGATTCGTCTCCACCCAGCGCCACTCCCTGCGCGTGGGGCTGGCCGTGCCCATGGCCGCAACCCTGGTTATGGTGACGCTTTCGCTGCTGTTGCCGCTCGGGATCTGGAGCCAACGGCGTGCGGCGGCCGCGACCGAATCTTTTGAGCCGCAGTCGCCAACATACTAGCTCAGATACTTCTTCAGACCGGCCCGCTCCAACGCGATCGCTACCTCGGCGTTCTCCGCAAACGTCTCCCAAACAAATCCACTGCGCAGGTTCTCCGCCATCAACACGCTGATGCCGAGGTCGATGCCGAGCACGTCGGGATCGTACCACTGGGCGTCGGGGTGGAAGGCGTCGCAGAAGCCGTAGCGTCCCCAGGCGTACTTGCCGTAACGGTCTTTCAGTGCGTGCAGAACCCGCAGGCAGTCGGTGGGCAGAAAAGGCAGCGAGCCGGCCGCGGCGGATGGCACGACCGATCCGTCGATGCCGCCGAAGCCGCTGGAGTTGTTGCCGCCATTGCGGCTTCCAGGCCCTCCCCACGCCGTGTAGCCGTGCTGCGAGTCGGACGCGGAGATGCCCCAGTAGTCCAGCGAGTAGGGTTTGCCCAGGTTCAGGCAGAACGCCTGGTGCGCGCGCGTGGCCAGGATGGAGTTGGCGAAGTAGTCGGCGTAGCGATCGTGCCGGTTGCGGAAGTCATACCAGGCGTGGCTGTACTGGTGGACGAACAGCGGGTCGGCCGCACTGATGTAGTCGAAGCCCGCGTAGTGCATCATGGGCCGCGACCAGGCGTCCCAGCAGGCGGGACCGATGGGGTGGGTGGGCGAGCCGAGCGCAAGCAGGTAAATCATCATCAACTCGCAGTAGTGGTTCCAGCGCGACGTGAGAAATTGGCCGTTGCGCAGCCCCATGGAGAAGGTCTGGCCGCCGTTCAGCATCCACGGCCAGTCCACCCGCTCATAGATGGTAGTGGCGAGCTTCACGATCTCGGCGTCGTGGTGGAAGTAGGCGCGCGCGGTCAGCACGCCGCACAGCAGCAGCGAGGTATCGATCGAGGAGATTTCCGTGTCGCGCCAGGGCTTGCCGGTTTCGATGTCGTTGAAGTGGGCGAAGAAGCCGTGCTGGTTGGGCAGCGCGTCGCAGTGGAAGCGCAGCGTGCGGCGGACCTGTTCCAGGATCTGCGCGGCGGGCTGATACTTGCGCTTATCCGCGATGCAAAGCGCCGTCAGGCCGAAGCCGGTGGCGGCGATCGAAGCCATGCGGCGGGAGTCGAGCACGCCCGTGCTGTTGCCCCATTTGGCGCGGTCCAGGACCTGCCCGTTGCTGGGGCTGGCCTGCTCCGCAAAAAACAGGCAGGCGCCGCGCTCCATGTCGTCAAGCAGCGCGTCGTCAGACGGCGAGAGAGCATAGGCAGGCGCTGCGGAGAACAGCCCTGACCCTGCGGTTGCAAGGCTGGACGCTCCGAGAAGTTTGAGCAGTTCGCGACGATTCATGGGGTCTACTTCGCGATCAGCACCACTGCCAGTCCGTGCGCCGGCACCGTCAGATGAAGTATGCCATGATCCAGGTGCATCCGTTCGGGCGGGGCCATCGCTCCGGCTGCGCGCAGTTGCGCAACCTGCTTCTGCGTCAGATCGCCGGGCGGACGGCCCATTCGGTCGAACGCCTTCAGCACATTGCCGTGGTCGTCATCCACCCGCCACACCTCTGCGGTTGCGTTGGCCGTCGCGTTCTTGAACTCCACGTCGAATGTCCTGGATGGGCCTGCGGGGCCGATCGGCATGGTGTAGCTTGCGCCCGTGCCGGTGGGCGGAGCATAGTCCCACAGTGCGATCGCGAGCGTGCCCGAGGCGGTTTCGGTGACCAGTGCTGAATCCGAGTCCGACGCGATCCGCCGGTCGCCCAGCTTGTGCAGGATGCTGAAGACGTTGAACACCGGCTTGGGGATGTGGTCCGCGGCGATCAGCCCGAAGCCCCCGTAGAACGGCGTGCGCACCACGCCCTGCTCATCGAATACATCGGAGAACGCCCAGTAATCCATGCTCTGGGTCAGCCCGTCGCATAGGCGAATGTTGTTGGCCAGCCACGGTCCCATGAAGGTCGAATCGGTGACATCAGGCTCGTTGGCGTAGCTCGCGTTGTACTCCGAGAAGATCAGCGGAAGGTTGGGGTACGCGGACGCGGCGATCTCGTCGTGGATCTTTTTGACGGCGCGAAACACCATCGTTTCCCGCGGGATTTTTTCATTGGTGCCGAAGACGTTGTCCGCGGTGTCGTTGGCGTAGACGTGGGTGGAGACAAAATCGACCGGCACATTGTCCGCCTTGGCATGGGCCAGGAACGGCGTCACCCATGCGGCTTGCGCGGTCGACGGCCCACCCACTTGCAGGCGCGGCGAAACCGCCTTCAGCGCGCGCGCCGTGTGATCGTAGAGCTCAAAGTAAGTAGACTGTTTCGGGCTGCCCTGCCAGAAGTCGATGTTGGGCTCATTCCACACTTCGAACTTCCAGCTCGCCACTTCGTCCAGGCCGTAACGCTGCACCAGGTGCGCGGCAAACGCTGTGATCATCGCATCCCACAGCGCATAATCCCGTGGCGGAGAGACATTCGGGTGGTACCAGAACGGATGCAGCGCAGCCGGATCGGACGCCATCTTCTTCGCCATGAAGCTGAGTTCGACGTAGGGGCGCACGTGGTTTTCCAGCAGGCCGTCGTAGATCTGGTCGACGTAGGAGAAGTTGTAGACCGAGGCATCGTTGGCAGCCTGCGCCGCCAGCCCGGGGTTCTTGGTCATGCGATCGGGATCGTATAGGCCCACGTCGTCGTCGAGAATGTCGTGGAAGCGGATGGACTCGAAGTCGGTGGCCTGCTTCACCGTGCGCAGGTCCTCGCGATAGCTCTCTCGCAGCGTGAGAATCGCACGCCCGGAGCCAAACGTCTGCTCCCAGAAATGCGGAAACGGCGTAGTCGCCGCCTTTGCGTCCACCACGATGTGCTCCGGTGGCTGCGCATGCGCCAGAGCAAGCGGCAGCAGCAGCGCGCCCAGACACACAACCTGCCACGTCCTTGGTTTAGAGAAGCTCTTCATGATTTGCCCCGGATTCGAACGAGCGCCGCCTCAAAAGAATGTTACAGAGTTCAAGATAGAGAGAGGCGGCACACATCGCCGCCCCTGCCCAGGGTTTGTGCCCCTTAGAACTGCAATCGAGCCAGCACTTCAATCACTCTTCCTGAATCCGCCGCCTGCGCAAAGCCGAAGTACGGGCTGGCGATGTTGGACCCTCCGCTGTTGTTGCCGATCGGCTGCAGTTGCAGCTTGTTGAAGGCGTTATACATGTTGGCCTGGATGCGCAGCAGCGTATGGTGGTCGCCAAAGTCGTGCGCGAACTCCTTGGCGATGCTCACGTCAATATCCTGGTAGCACGGGCCGCGGAAGCTATTGCGTCCAATGCCCGGCCTGTACACGCCCGTGGGCGGCAGGATGGTCGTGAAGTAGTTGGCCCCGCCCACATTGGTAGTGCCTTGGAACCGTTGGGGAAAATTGGAGCCGGTCTCAAACGCTTCGTTGGAGCAACTGTTTGCAGCCTGGCCGTTATAGCCGATCGGGCGCACCACATTCTGCGTCGCCGCGCCATTCTGGAACGGCACAGTTTGCAGGTTGGTGGTGATCGGGGTCCACGGGAATCCGGTGTGCCATGTGTACGTCCCGTTCACCTGGAACCCGTTCACCAGCGCGTCGGCGACCGCGTTGTGGGTGTGGAAGGTGGGTGTCTGATACAGGCCGGTCGCGACGATACGATGCTTCATGTCATAGTCGGATGGCCCATATTCGCTGGCGTTATTGGCCGGATTGGTCTGGTTGGCTGCACCGTCCGCCAGGTCGCCGTTGGAGACCTGGTCCATTGACTTGGCATAGGTGTACACAAAGCTGTAACTGATATTGTTACGCATCGGACGCCGCACCTGGACGTTCAACGCGTTGTAGTTCGCCACTGAGTCCGTCTGCGCAAAATACGCGGCGTACACCGGCGTGTTGGCTTGGTTGTAGAGGAAGTTCTGGTCCACCAGCCGGGCGAAGTGACGTCCGCTGGCCCCCGCGTACCCGATCGTTGCCGTCATGGCAGCTCCCAGCGAGCGTTGGATCTCGAGCGAGTAAAGATCGCTGGAAGGATATTTCAGGCCGGCCGGCGCGCCATACACCTCGACGCAGCAGCCATTGAAGCCATTGGCGTTCAGTGTCTCCTTCAGCGCCGGATTTGCCGGATAGCTCGCCGGCGAGTTGCTGGTTCCCAGGGTGTACTGAATGCCTGCGGTGTTGCCGGCTCCGCCACAACAGAGGCCGAAGTTGGCAATGCCCGGGCCATCTTCCAGCGCGTTATTGAACAGAGCGATGTCCAGGTGGTTGTACGCCAGAGCGTAACCGCCGCGGATCACCAGCGTGTTGTTCAGCGACGCCGGCGTCCAGGCGAAGCCGACCTTCGGGCCCCAGTTGTTGTGCTGGAAGTTCCAGAGGTGGTTGTGAGGGATCAGCTTCATGCCGGAGAGTTCCGAACCTGTAGGTCCCAGTTCCGGATAGTTGACCTCGAATCCCTTGTTATCAAGCGGCGTAAATTCTTCCCAGCGCAGGCCGCTGTTCAGAGTCAGATTCGGCGAGACCTTCCAGTCGTGCTGAACAAAGGCCGCATAGTTCTGCGATCGGAAGTATCGCTGGCTGTTGGCCGGACCACCGGTGGCCGGGTTCGCTGCAACCGCCTCGTAGACCGACGCATCGTTGGCAAAGGACCACAGTCCGTCGAAGGCGTAGGTGGGGCGCTCGTAGCCGTAGAGGTTGTCGTTGTCCTGTTCAAAGCGAGTCTCGTAGCCGGCACGGAGTACGTGAGACCCGAAGGTGTGCGAAACCGTGTCGCGAACTTCGTAGGTGTTTTCCGCGAAGTTGGCCGGCGTGGTGTTGGTGGCGTAAACGCCGTATTGCAGTGCCAGCGGATAATCCTGCACGTTATCGTAAGGAATGCCGTAGTTGACGGTGTTGCCGCCATCGCTCAGCGCGTTGTCCGCAAACCGTGTCGCGTTGGCGCGCAACTCGTTAATCCAGTTAGGCGAGAAGGTGTGGATGTAGATCAGCGTGGCCGCAGAGTTCTGCGGCTTGAACGGAACGTCGCCCATGGGCCGCGAACCGGCAGCCGCACTGGCGCCCAGGTTATCCAGTTTGGTGAGGTAGATCGATCCCGCCACCAGGTCTTTCGGTCCCGCCTGCCAATCCATGCGCGCGTTGTACTGGTTGCCGCGGCTCTGGCTGGGAACAAAGAGCTGCACGTTTTCGAGATCGGCCACGCCGTCAAACCCGGCGCCTACGTCCTGCGCCGGTGCGCCATAGGCCGTATTCCCGGTTGGGAATACGCCTAGTTGCGACGCGCCACCGGCGGTGAGCGAGCCCACATCCAGGCCGCCGTTCACCACTTGGCACGCCTGCACCGTCGTCCCCGCCGGAACCGTAGCGCCGTTTGCACCGTAAGGCCCGGCTTGCGTCGTCACGTACGTGCGGAAGCCGGTGCAACTCGGAGTAATCACCGCGACAATCCTCGGCATCACCGCCGGGTTGGCAACGATCCGTTCGGATACGCCACCCGCCCGGTTGGCCACGACCGCAGCCCGGAAGGCAGGCGTTTCCACATACCCCGTGGTGAAACTCGGGTCCTTCAGCTTGTACTCCTCGAACGAAGCGAACCCGAACAGCTTGTTCTTGACGATTGGACCGCCCAGCGATGCAGCCCAGGTGCGCTGTGCGTTGTCATTGCGGACCGTCGGGGTCCCCGGCGCAGGCCCGCCGTACGCGTTGTACGAGTTCAAGCCGGGATCGTCGTACAGAAAGAACGCGGAACCGTGAAGGTTGTTGGTCCCGCTCTTGGTCACCACCTGGATCTGTGCGCCGGTATTGCGGCCGAGGCTGGCGTCGTAGGAGGTTGAGACCACCGTCATCTGGCCCACCGCCTCCTGGTTGGGGGTCACCACGGCCGAGCCGCCGTGGGTCAGCGAGTTCACGCTGACGCCGTCGATCATGTAGTTGTTGTCGGCAACGCGTTGCCCATCGGCCGAGATCTGCACCTGGTTCTCGGTCTGGAAGATGCCCGAGTTCGAGCCTCCGGGGCCGGCCCCGTTGGGCAGGAAAACAGCATTGCCGTTGCCCGAGCGCGCTCCGTCACCCGAGATGCCCGGGGCCGTGCGCAGCAACTCGTACGGATCGGAGCCAAAGATGGGCAGCCGATCGATCTCGGCGCTGTCGATCGTCGTGCCGATGCTGGCGTCGGAAGACTGTAGCAGCGGCGCCATGTCGGCATTCACGGTAACATTCTGGCTCTCCTGGCCGATCTGCATGGTCACGTTCAGGCTGCGCGGGGTCTCCGCGGCAACCGCGACATTGGAGACCGTGTTCTGCTGGAAGCCCTTCGCGGTCACGCTCACGGTGTAGGTGCCGGGAGGAAGTTCGGTGAATTCGAACGTGCCCGCGTCGCCCGAGGTCGTCGTCTTGCTGGCGTGGGTATCCACGTTGGTGATCGTCACCGTCGCCCCGGGAATGATCGCCTGGGTCGGGTCGAGTACGCTACCCGAAAGGCTGGCGTTGAACTGCGCGCTTGCCGAGAGGCCCGCCAGCAGGAGCAGTGCGATACATGCAAACTTGATGAGTGCCAGAAATCGAATCTTCATAGTGCCTCCAAAGCCATCCTGCGTTGGTCAAGCAGCCGCATGCGTGCCCGCCGTGCCCATGAACCCCTTTAGGCAACCGTTTGACCTGATCCGTCGAGTTGTACCCAAACCAATATAGGAATGTCAAGCGCCGCTTTTTCCCTGGGGGTGGCTGCGTCAGGTCAAAATGCACGCCGCCTCAGCAGAAGTCCCGCCGCCGAAACCAAATCGCCTCGTAAAGTCCGAATTGTAGGAGTCCGGTCGTGGATGTTCTGTGCAATATTGACCGGAAAATCGCTCGCCGGGTTGCCTGGGCCGCCGTAAGCCGTTTTATTTGCACCAAACTGAGCCGCGCCGCGCCCGCCTGTGGCAGACTTCTCTCTTGAGCGGAAATCCAAAACACGAGTCCGTCCATAAGCCCGTCAGCCTGAAGATGGTCGCGGAGCGGGTCGGCCTGTCTTCCGCTGCTGTCTCCCGCGTGCTCAATGGATCGCCCGCCGCCAAGTCAATTCCAAAGCCGACCCAGGAGCGCATCCTGGAGGCCGCGCGCCAACTCAACTACCGGCCCAACCTGCTGGCCCGATCGCTGCGCCGCGGCACTTCGCATACCGTTGGCGTGCTCGTGCCCGAGGTTTCGGAGGGCTATGCCACCGCGGTGCTCGCCGGACTCGAACAGGGATTGTTGCAGGCCGGATACTTCTTCTACCTCATCAGCCACCACCATCGCAGCGAACTCATTGAGCAATCGCAAATCATGCTGGTGGAACGCGCCGTCGATGGAATCATTGCCATTGACACCGCGCTGCAGCGCCATCGCCAACTGCCCACCGTCACCATCTCCTGCCCCGACAAGCACGAATGGGTGACCAACATCCTGCTCAACCACCGCCGGGCGGCCGAGTTGGCCATCGATCACCTCACCGGCCTGGGCCATCGCCATATCGCTATCATCAAGGGGCAGGCGTTCAGTTCGGATACGGAGCCGCGTTGGCAGGCCATCCAGCACGCTGCGGCCAACGCCAACCTCAAGCTGAACCCGGAGTTGGTCGCCCAGCTTGAGGGCGACTCGCCGTCGCACGACCCCGGATACTTTGCCGCGCAGCGCCTGCTCGCCTCAAAAACCCATTTCACCGCGCTCTTCGCGTTCAACGATGTCTCAGCCATCGGCGCCATTCGCGCCTTTCGCGAGGCCGGGCTGCGCGTGCCCCAGGATGTCTCCGTCGTCGGCTTCGACGACGTGCAGTCGGCCGCATTTCAGAATCCCGGATTGACCACGGTCCGCCAGCCGCTCCGCACCATGGGGATTCTAGCTGCCGAGGCCATCCTGCGCCAGATCGCTTCCCCGGCTGAGCGTCCCGCTTCAAGGCAGGTGATGGTCGATCCTGAACTCGTGGTCCGCGAATCAACCTGCCCGCCATCCCCTAGGAAACCGCCAAAGCCGCAATGATTCCCAGTTATCGCTCCGGCTGATAGCTGGATAGCTGCCAGCTCACAGTTCATGAAATCAAGCCCTTCGCCTTCGCGGCTTGCATCCTTCGAAACCCGTCAAATCCGATTTCGCTCCAGCCCCTCACGCGCAATCTCTGTGTTCTCTTTTTTTCCTCTGTGAACTCTGTGATTCGCTTCCCCAAAAACTCAGTAGACCCGGTAGGCCACCAGCGACGTGCTCAGAGGAGTGCCGCGCACCTGCGATGTCTTCAGCAGCACTTCAAAGTAGGGGAGCTTGGCTGTATGCAGCATCTTCTCGAAGTTGGACAATTGGTCTTCCGACAGCAGAAAGTCTCCCGCAGCCTCGGTGGCCTCTGAGCCTGTTCCCTCCAGCAGCAGCACACTCCCGTTATGGTCCGGATTGGCCAGGTAGGCCACCGTGCAATAGCCCACCGAGTCAGTCGGTGAGTAGATGCTCTGCTCACCCGAGGCGGGCGAGCGGTTAACTATATAGGTGGGAGTATCGCCGTTGGATTTCACCGTGAAGTTCATTCTGCTTTCGAATAGCTCCGCCCACGGGTTCGCAATCGAACTCCCAATCAAAATCACATTGTCCTGCTTCAGCAGAGCGGGCATGTACTCGCGGGCATAATACAGATGGATGTTTTTGCCTCGGGGATCCAGCGCCAGAATGCGCGCTGCCAGTCTGAAGTCGCTCGAGTTGCCCAGGTGTTTGACCGCAATCAGATTCAGCGCCGTGCTCATCTCCGCGCTCATCCCCGGCGTCTGCAGTTGGTTGATGTAACTGCGGCTGAGATAGTCCTGGAACGTAAACGACTTCTTGGTAATGAGCTGCACCAGCGAAAAGGACGAATCGGCGATCACCACATCCGTATCCGGACGCGCGTCCAGCACCTCCGACCACAGTGCCGACACCGAAGGTTCGTACCGCCATGGATAGAACGACCTCTGCATGGCCCGGTTCTGCAGCCACAATGCCGTGCAGCCGATGGCCAGCACGATCATTCCCGCCAGCATCCAGTAACGCTGATGGGAAATCGAGGTCGCCCTCGATCTGGCTGCACGCGGTTCGGCCAGGGGGACGGCAATCTCCTCAGGTTCTGCCGGCTTTTCGTGGACTATCAGCGAGGACTCCCCGTGACCCTCCGCCCCGGGTGCGGGAGCAACGGCTGCGCCAGCAGATTGTTCCGGCGCCGTCCTCGATGTCCAGTGGAACTCCGGTATATAAGAACCCAGCGGAATCCCGATGCGCACCGGCGTGTCGATCGGCGCCCCATAGTAGTATTGCTCGAGCCTTCTGCGTACCTCCCCGGCGTTCACTCGAACTACCGGGTCATCCCCGGTCGCATAGTTCGGGTCCCGTTCAAACACCTCGGTCCCGATGGTGCGCTCTTTCAGATTCTCAAGGTGTCCGTCCAGGCTGTTGCGAACTACATAGGAGAGGAATTGTTTGCTGCGGCCGCTGCTGCGAAAGGGCCGGCTGTTGAGAATTCGCTCCAATTCCAGAAGGATGACCTCAGTCGCGTCCTTATCGGAGGACAGTGAATCCTCGTAGTCGCCTCCAATCTCGTCGCGTTCGGCCGAGCCATCCATAAAACCATCCGGTTATCCCGTCAATCATAGCAAACGCCGTCAGACCTTTAGCCCGTGTTTGGCGTGGCTGCGCAACCCCTTGAAACTGAACCGTCATTGCGCCGGAATGAGCTAAATTGCACAGCCCGTGCCCGCCAGCGTGCGTAACATTCTGGCATTCGTCCGCACCGTCCGGAACCAGGTTCGCCGGGGTCAAACGGAGATAATCCCGTGCGTAGCCTACCGTAAGAGACCGTATCTTACTTGTCGCGGCCGTACCCCGGGGACTAACTGTTCTGTGCTGCGAAAATGCCAATTTCAAATTGCCCTGGAAGCTGAATCACGTCTGCAAGGGCAACCATCACTCAAGTCGACCCATGATTTTCAGGAGCCGCCAGATGAATAAGGTCGACCAACACTTTTCCGGAGGAAACAAGATGAAGAACTTAGCCAGCTATCTGATGCACACTTTCCGCAATTGGGACCTGCCCATTCTCCCAATTGCCGTCGCGCTGGCAATCGCGATAGGCTGCTCAAGCGCTCTGGCTCAGAGCGGTGTCGGTTCCATTCAGGGCACCATTACCGACTCCACCGGCGCCGTCATCCCAGGCGCCGCCATCCACGTTATCAACACCGCCACCTCCGTAGCCGCCGACACCAGATCCAACAGCGCCGGCTTCTACCAGGTGCCGGGCCTGTTTACCGGGACCTATACCTTAACCGCGACCTCGCCGGGCATGAAGACCTACCAGCAGACCATCGAGCTGCTGGTTGACCAGAACGCGGTCATCAACGCTTCCATGTCCGCGGGAGCCGTCACCCAGCAGGTGGTGGTGCCCGGCAGCGCCGCGCAGCTCACCACCACCGACAGCGGTGCCATCGGCACCACTCTCGAAAACGCCAGAATCAACCAGCTTCCTTTGGACCAGCGGTTGCTGTTGACGCTGGCCCAGGAAACCACGCCAGGGTTGGAGGCGGACGGATCGAATCCCGGCTCGCGCGCCAACGGCCTCATGGACCAGGCGCTCGAATATGTCGAGGATGGAGCTACGGTGGCCAACCGCAACTTCGGCGGAGAGCGCAATTCGCCCCAGGGCCAGCTCCCCGACCCCGATGCGGTGCAGGAAATCAAGATGGACATGTCCAACGCCAACGCGGAGTTCTCCGCGCCGGCCAATGGCCTTATCACCACCAAGTCCGGCACCAACCACGTGCATGGCTCATTGTTTGAAACCGCGCGCAACGCCGGGTTCGGCCTGGCGAAGACCAGAGCGTTTGTTACGACTCCGACGGCCGACGCCGATCCGCCGCTGGTGCGCAACGAATTCGGCGCCTCCATCGGCGGACCCATCGTGATTCCCCATTTCTACGACGGCAAAGACAAGTCCTTCTTCTTCTTCGCCTACGAGCGCTACTCTCTGCGCAGTTGGACCCCCTTGCTGGTCTCGGTGCCCACCATGGCGATGAAGGGCGGCGACTTCAGCGCCCTCACCAACAACTCCATCCCCGTTCAGCTTTATGACCCCTTGACGACAACGGCTAATTCCGCCTGCCCCACACCGGGCGTGGTCAATGGAAAGACCGTCTGGAATGCTACTACTTCTAACAACCCTTACTGCCGCATGCCTTTCGGCAACGGCATCGCTGGAGATCCCGGCAACAACCAAATCCCGATTGGCCGTCTCTCCCCATTCTCCAAGAAGATCTACGCCATTCTTCCGAACCCCACCACGGCTGATAACCCGACGGAGACGACCAATTTTCAGTTGCACAACATCAACAACTTCACCGTGCCTTCGATAACCTTCCGTCTCGATCACAGCTTCAACCAGAACAATCATGCCTACCTGCGTTATGGCAGCGACCTGATGGACTGGGTGGCATTGCGGAACATCCCCAACGCGCCCCTGACGGTGGCGGACTCTGCCGACGGTATTCCCGCCGGCGCCAGCGGTGGCACCCAATGGCTGGTCGACACCTTCACCGGGGCGGCCGGCCTCACCCATGTCTTTTCTCCCACCTTCTATTCGGAAACCGTGCTCAGCCAGGAGTGGTTCGGCCAGTACGACGTTGCCACCGGCAATGCGAATATCGACTACGAGCAGATCTTCGGAACTCCCAACAACTTCGGCGAGACCGGGTTCCCGCAGATATCGGGCAACATCCTCACCCTCACCGGGACCCAGTGGAACTACAAGGGCGTTCAGATCGTCTCCACCATCGACGAGAACCTGACCAAAACCATAGGCAAGAATGAGCTCAAGTTCGGTGGCCGTTACCGGCACGAGCGCTTTGGCTACCTGCCGGATCGGAACTCGGACCAGATCGGCTTCGCTGGCAACGCCACCGCCCTGTACTCCCCAGCATCTGCAGGCAACTACACTGGAGTCTCGAATACGGGCTATGGTGAAGGCGATTTCTTTCTCGGCGCCGCGAATAACTACACCGTGCAACTCAATGCTCCGTACCAGCACTACCGCGACATGGAGTTCGACGCCTACCTTCAGGACAACCTCCACGTCACCCCGAACCTGACCGTGAACATCGGTCTGCGCTACGAAGCTCACCCCGCGCCCTACACCAGCAACAACCTGCTGGAGAGCTTCGACCTCAAGAACCATGCCATGGTTCTATCGCAACCGATTGCCTGGTACATCTCGCAGGGTTACACCACCCAGACCGTCGTAACCAACCTTGAAAACCTGGGTATGGTCTTTGAGACTCCAGAACAGGCCGGGATCCCGAACACCATGCTCCGCAACAACGACCTCACCTTCGGCCCTCGTCTCGGCGCAGCCTATTCGCTCTTCGGCGGCAGGCACGGTACCGTGCTGCGCGGAGCCTACGGACGCTACATTTTCCCCGTCCCGGTGCGCAACTCGCTCAAGCTTCCGTCCACCAACGCACCATTTGCCAACAGCTACAGCCAGAACTATAACAACAGCGGCCAGGCCCCTGACGGTCTGACCAACTACTTCATCCGCACCGCAAACCCGGTAATTGCCGGCGTCAACAGCAGCAACGTAGTCAACAGCGGCAACATCACCTCCATTGTTCCTGGGCTGACGGAAGTCACCATGAACCCCGACTATGCTCCCAACTTTGTAACTGAAGTCAACGCCACACTGGAGCAAGCGCTCAAAGGGAACTCGGCGGTCAGGGTGAGCTGGGTCTACACCCACGCCTCCAACCTGGACCAGTACTACTACTACAACGCCCATCCTTCCGCCTACGTTTGGGCCGTTAACACCGGCCTCGCCGCGCCTACCGGGACCTACGGCAATGAGGCGGAAGGCCCCTACGATCAGACCCTCTACAGCAGCACCCAGGCTCTGGACCAGACCACTGGCTGGTCGAACGATAACTCGCTGCAGGTTGAGTATCAGCGGATGTTCCACCACGGCTTCGCCTACCAGATCAACTATGTGTGGTCCAAACCGTTCCGCATAGGCGGCAACTGGTCCCGCGATAGCACCGTCTCTCCTTATGCCGATTTCGCCTCGGGATTTGGTCCAGGCCAACCCGCAAACGCACCGTCCTGGGGCATGACCAAGGCCCTGAACAAGTTCGAAAACTACAAAGTCGACACTGCGATCCCGAAGCAGCACATCAACTTCAACGGCATCTATGATCTGCCCATCGGCCAGGGAAAATGGCTCCTCGGAAACGCCAACACCCTCTTGAACGAGTTGGTCGGCGGCTTCCAGATTGCCGGCAGCGGACAAGTCATCTCCCAGGACTTCACCATCACCAGCTCCAACTGGGGACCGACGAACCCGCTTCACATCTACAAGCACGCAGCGCCCATCACCGACTGCCGCAGCGGCGTCTGCCACCCGTCGTTCCTGTGGTTCAACGGCTACATCGCTCCCACTGCGAATGCCGCCACCGGTTGCACCACCAATTGCGTCAGCGGACTTCCGGCCAACTACGTGCCGTACCAAACCCCGATTGACAATACGCCCGGCACGACGAACTACGGTAGCAACGGCAACAACGTGACGGTTACGTTGGCCAATGGAAAGACAACCTCCGTCGCCTACAGTCCAGGCCCGGCAACCAATCCCTTCGCCAAGACCGTTCTCAATGGCCCCTTCAACTACATCGCAGCCGTCTCTCTCTTCAAGGTCTTCCCCATCAGGGAGAGTGTGAACCTGCGCTTTACCTGGGACATTTTCAACGTCCTCAACGATCAGGGCTATCTGAACCCCAATGGGACCGACGGCACGGAGAGCTTGCAATCGTCGTATTGGGCTCTCAGTCCAAACGGAGGCGGCAGCGGTCCGCGCGTAATGCAGTTATCGCTTCGACTGAACTACTAACCCCTGACATCTCCGGGAGCGTGCCACTCTATCCATGGCAGCACGCCCCCGGTTTTTCAGGTTGCTTGATGAGCACGCTTCAGAAAACACCAGGGGCCGGAGAACCGGGAGAACTTGGAAGGAACAGGGACAACTCATGCTGAGAAGAGATTTCCTATCTGCTTCATCGCTGGCGATGGCTGTGTCTGCCACCGGCGTGGGATCGGCTGCACCCATGCTCGCGGCCAAGAGCATCCTCGACTACGGCGCCAGACCGGATGGCAAGACCCTGAACACCAAGTCGATTCAGCGCGCCATCGACGCGGTATTCCAGGCGGGCGGAGGGCTGGTGTATGCGCCGCCCGGGACCTTCCTCATCGGCGGCCTCGAACTCAAGAGCCGCGTCACCCTCTATCTTGAGGCCGGCTGCGTCCTGCTCGGCAGCAAGTCCATCGACGACTACGACTACCATCCCGGCCCGCCCATCCAGGGCGACGCCAACGGGCATCACGTCATCTTTGCCCAGAACGCCGAAGACGTCACTCTCTGCGGCCCCGGTACCATCGATGGTCAGGGCGAATCTTATTGGGAGCTGCGACCCAACCGCCCGCCCACCGCACCCGAGGACGCCTGGAAGGAAGGCGCAACCGGCCATTATCAGGTCAAGGACAATAATCGCCGGCCCTCGCCCATGGTCGAGTTCGCACAGTGCCGCAACGTCCGCATCAGCGGCGTCACCCTCAAGAACTCTTCCGGCTGGACCCTGCGTCCGGTTGCCTGCGAAACGGTGGTCATCGACGGTGTCCGCATCCGCAATCCCAACCACGGCGTCAACACCGACGGCATGGATATCACCGCCTCGCGCAATGTCTTCGTATCCAACTGCGACATCGAAACCGGCGACGATGCCATCTGCCTGAAGAGCGAGAATCCCTACGGCGACCTGCTGCCGACCAAAAACATCACCATTACCAACTGCGTCATCGCCACTTCCTGCAATGCCTTCAAGCTGGGCACCGCGTCCAACGGCGCCTTTGAAAACATCGTGTTCAGCAACTCCGTCCTGTACGCCGACGCCGATAGCCCCATCTACACCCGTTCCAGCGGCGGCATCTGCATCGAAGCCGTAGATGGCGGCAGCATCGACGGCATCGCCGTCTCCAACATCCGCATGCAGAATGTGCGCGCGCCCATCTTTGTGCGGCTGGGCGAACGCAAGAAAAAGGAAGGCACATTCCTGCGCAACGTCCTGATCGAGGGCGTCGATGCCGCAGGCGCAATCGTCTCCAGTTCCATTACCGGAGTCCCCGGCCTTCGCCCCACCGACATTACCGTAAGCAACTGCCGCATTCGTACGGTCGAGCAGGGCCAGGCCGCCTGGGTGCATCGCGACATTCCTGAAGTCGCCGACAAATACCCCGAAGCGCGCATGTTCGGACGCCTTCCTTCCTATGGCTTTTACGTCCGCCACGCGGACCGCGTGCGCCTGCGCGATGTGCAATGCATCACCGATCAGCCGGATGAGCGGCCCGCGGTTGTGTGCGACGATGTGAACGATGTGATCCTCGATGGTCTCGATCTGTCCGCGCCAGCTGCAGGAGCGCCCCTATTCGACTTGAGAAACACGCGCCGGGCATTTCTTACCGGAATGCGTTGTCCCGCGGGCGCCAAGGTCTTCACCAAGGTCAGTGGAGAAGCTTCCGCCGGCATATCGCTCTCAGGAAATTCGCTCGACGCGGGCCAACAGGCTGCAACCTATGTCGATGGCGCCACCGCGAGTTCAACCAGCGTTGCCTGATTCGATCGCCTGATTCCGAAACCAGCCGAACATCTGGTAGTGGGTCATCTTGATCGGTCTCGTTAAGGGCACGGCTAATAGCCCAGGACTTTAGTCCCGGGTCTCCGTGCCGTAAACAGCTCATTGATTGAAAGGGCTTCAGCCCCTGGGGTCAGATTTCATGCCACCGTCCGCACCGCGCTTCGCTCGCACTGCTTTCTTATGGGTCGCCGTTTTATTCCCCTTCAGTGCGCAGGCACAACCGCCCGCTCCCAATGCCTTCACCGTTACGTCCAACGGCCTCACGCTGCGGGTGACCGCCCTGCGCGACGATGTCCTCCGCGTCCGCATCTGGAAGGGAGACGCTGCCCCAGAAGACGCATCCTGGGCCGTGCTTCCCACCTCGCGCACCAGCAGCGTCCAGGTCCACGCCGAGTCGCGCGGCTTCACCACCGCCAAACTGCGCGTCTCCGTGGATGACCAGCTTCGCCTCACCATTGCCGACCTCGACGGCAACATCCTCCAGCAGGATGCCGCGCCCGTGCAGTGGGATGGCACGCGATTTCACGTCACCGAACAGCACACCGGCGACGATCACTTCTTCGGCCTTGGCGACAAGCCCGGTCCACTCGACCGCGCCGGTGAAGCCTTCACCATGTGGAACACCGATGCCTTCGGCTGGCAGGAATCCACCGACCCCATCTACAAAAGCATCCCCTTTTTCATCAAGCTCACGCACGGCCGCGCGCTCGGCGTCTTCCTCGACAACACCTGGCGTACCGACTTCGATTTCGGCCGCGCCAATCCCGCGCGCTACACCTTTGGCGCCGTCAACGGCCCCGTCGACTATTACCTGATCTACGGCCCGGAACCCAAGCAGGTAGTTACCGCCTGGGCGTGGCTCACCGGCCCCACACCGCTTCCACCGCTGTGGGCGCTCGGCTTCCAGCAGTCGCGCTACACCTACTTTCCCGAGTCGCAGCTGCGCGAGGTCGCCGATCGCCTGCGCCAGGACCGCATCCCCTCCGACGTGCTTTGGCTGGACATTGGTTTCCAGCACAACAACTGGCCATTCACCGTCAACGATCAGGCCTTCCCCGATTTCCGCGGCATGGTGCAGGACCTCGAGCGCGAGCACTTCAAGCTGGTCGTCATCACCGACCTGCACATCGCCCGCCAGCCCAACCAGGGCTACGCACCCTACGACTCAGGCGTAGCCGGCGATCGTTTCGTCAAGAATCCGAATGGCTCCACCTACGTCGGCAAGGTATGGCCCGGCCCCTCGGTCTTCCCCGACTTCACCCAGGCGCAGACCCGCCAGTGGTGGGGAACCCTCTTCAAGCCTTTCATCGACGATGGCGTTGCCGGCTTCTGGAACGACATGAATGAGCCCGCCGTCTTCGTTCCTTCCAAGACCATGCCCGACGATGTGCAGCACCGCATCGACGAGCCGGGCTTCCTCAAGCGCACCGCTACCCACCTTGAGATCCACAACCTCTACGGCATGGAAAACTCCCGCGCCACCTATGATGGCGCCCTCGCACTCCGCCCCAACGAGCGGCCCTTCGTCATGACCCGCGCCTCCTACGCCGGCGGCCAGCGCTACGCTGTAACCTGGACCGGAGACAATAGCTCCACCTGGAACCATCTGCGCATGACCGTGCCCCAACTGGTCAACCTCGGCCTCAGCGGCTTCTCTCTCGCCGGGGCCGATGTGGGCGGCTTCGCCGGCTCGCCCCCACCCGATCTGCTCACCCGCTGGATCGAGCTCGCAGCCTTTCAGCCCATCGATCGCGACCACTCCGACAAGGGAACCCGCCCGCACGAAGTCTGGGTCGACGGCCCCCAGCAGGAGGCCATTCGCCGCCGCTATATTGAAGAGCGCTACCGGCTGATGCCCTACCTCTACACCGTCGCCGAGGAGACTTCGCGCGATGGCCTGCCCATCGACCGGCCCCTCTTTTTGGAGTTTCCCCATGCCGCCGCCGACGGCACTCCGTTCGACCTCACCACCGGCGGCAGCGAGTTCCTCTTTGGCAGCCGAATCCTCGTCGCTCCCAACCCCGATCCTGAAGGAACCGCCCCCTACACCGTTCAACTTCCGCCCGGCACCTGGTACGACTACTGGACCGGCCAGCGCTTTGTGCGCGGCCAATCTACTGATCCGGCCCTCACCGGGAAGCCCCTCACCATAACCCCCAGGCTCGAAGACTTGCCCGTCTACGTCCGCGGCGGCAGCATCCTGCCCATCGCGCCGCTTACCCAAAGCACCGCCGAGCTCCCCAACGGCCCCCTCACTTTGCGCGTATACCCATTGGCCCCCGGCCTGAATACGCCCGGCGAAGCCTGCGCGGGCGAGGTCTACACCGACGATGGTCACACCTTCGCCTTTCGCCAGGGCGAGTTTGCCCGCATCCACTTCACCTGCTCAGCGGCGCCAGACGGATCCATCAGCGTGGCAATCCAAAAGCAGGAAGGAACATGGAAACCCTGGTGGCACGATCTCCGCGTCGAAGTAGTCGATTGGACGCCCAAAGGCGAAGCCTCTGTAGACGGCCACCCCAGGCCTGCGACGCAAGTGAATGGGCATTGGGGAATCACCATCCCCGCCAACCCCGAAGGCTCGCAAATCAATCTGCGCTGACATCCGCCGTGAACCCAGCCACGCATCCACCTAAAAGGGAAGAAGCGAACTGCGCAACAGATAGTCTCGACTGCTTCCCTTCGCTCATAAACACCATCGTTCAATAGAAAAGGTTCTACTAGATGGTGTTGCGTCGACCTATCGAATGCACCCGACTTTTCAAGCACTGCCGTGAGTCAGGTCGCAGCGGGAGTCTTTTCCACGTGATCCAAGTTGCCAGGGGCCGCCTTGTATTCCTACATCCGCTTACGGCTAGTACTCCCACAGGTCATTCAGCGTGCCATACGGGTCAGAACTCAAGCCACCGAAGAGCCAGAGATTCCCGTCGGCGTCCGTCCAACCCGCCGCTAGGGAGCGTGCACCGGGAACGTTGGCAGCGCTTGGCGTCCCCTGCGTCCCATACACTCCCGGCTGCTCCGCAACATCCGAGCCGCTCACCCAAGTCCACTGCCCCGCCTTGTATTCCCACAGATCGTTGACGGGACCGTAAACAAGTGCGCCGCTCATCGCAACCAATCCGTTTCCCCCGAACAGCCAGAAGTTTCCCGACGCGTCTGTCCAACTCACGGGGCCGTCCCGGCCCCCGGGGACATTAGTAGCGCCTGGCGTCCCTCGCGTTCCATAAATCCCGGCCTGATTACCTGTGTTCGATCCTCCCACCCAGGTCCATTGGCCCCCTTTGTACTCCCATAGGTCGTTCAGCTCGCAAATGATGCTCGCGGGTTGGCAGACGGCCCCCATCCCGCCAAAGAGCCACAGGTTACCTTGGTTGTCGGTCCACGACGCAGCCTCGTAGCGAGCCCCCGGGGTATTGCCTTCAGCAGCCACGCCCTGGGTTCCGTAGGTGCCGGATTGATCGATCACATTCGATCCTGCCATCCAGGTCCACTCGCCGCCGCTGTACTTCCACAGGTCGTTGAGCCAGCTCGCTACACCATGCGAGTCGTTGCCATACCCGCCGAAGAGCCAGAGGTTCCCGGACGCATCGGTCCATGCGCTTCCATTTTGTCGGGGTCCCGGAACGTTGCCAGGAGCAGCCACGCCCTGAACACCGTATATTCCGGGTTGTTCTACCGTAGTGTACTCACTGGCCAAGTTCGACCCGCCCATCCACGTCCATTCTCCGTCGCTGTACTTCCACAGGTCGTTCAGCCAGCCAGCCTCTCCGACGCAATCCCACCCGCTCCCCCCAAACAGCCAGAGATTTCCTTGCAGGTCGGTCCAGCCAGCGGCAGAATCGCGAGGCCCGGGAACATTGCTGGGGGACGGCGTCCCCTTGGTTCCGCAGACGCCCGGGTGATACGCCTGGTGCGACCCACTCATCCACGTCCATTCGCCGCCGCTATATCTCCACAGGTCGTTATAATCCCCATCAACATCTCCGCCAAAGAGCCAAAGGTTGCCGGACTTGTCCGTCCAACTCGTCGCGCCCCAGCGAGCGCCCGGAGTATTCCCCGGGGCGGGCACTCCCTGGGTCCCATAGCTCCCTGTCTCGTTCACCCAGTTGGAGCCGCTCATCCATGTCCATTCGTTATGAACCGTGGAGGCTGGCGTACCGGGACTCGACACACCTGAACCGCACCCGGTCAACGCGAGTAATGCAATTTCCACCAACAACGCCGCACGTAATCCCGCCTGGCTTCCCATTTACGGCCCGTTCGTACTCGAAGCTCCACGAACCGGCTTCGCTCGCGGCACTTCTCATAGCGCACCCATCCTAGACCCACCAATTGGCCCGAAGCACGGAAATAAATCGCGGCTGCGATGCGGCTATCGGTTCGGCATCCCGCTTTCCAATCAACACCGATTTCCTCCTCCAGATTGCGGGTGGGGTGAGTGGGGTTTGCCCGCTATAAAGGTGTGAATCGTCTAGACCGGTCACGCGGATGTGCGCGAAAAACGGGGTTGTCGGTAAAGTGACCGTCGCGAGCTCGGCCCCCAGGGGACTTTACCGAAATTCCCGACTTTGCAGGATGTTCCGTTTGAGCGATCCGCCGCGCGGTTACCAAAGATCCACCGTCGGCCTATTGACGCCACTCCCACCCGCGGCTTATAAAATGAGACTCCTACCCGGCCCCGACACATACCTCAAAGGAGACCTTTTTATGCGGCTGCATCGTCTGCTCGCCTGCACCTCGTCTGTCTTCGCCCTCGTCCTTAGCGCGGCGTATACCCCGCTCGCCCACGCCGACACTATCGACTGGACCACTTGGACCGCCGGCACCTCGGGCTCACCCGGATCCGCCTCCGGCACCATCGGCTCCCTCACCGTCAGCTACTCGGGCCAGACCAACGGGCTCAACACGGGCTATCCCAGTTGGGACCCGACCTCCAGCTATATTGGTGGCGTCGTCGGCAACGCTCCGCCCGCCGCCGACAACGCCGTCGCCATGGACGGCGGAGTCTCCTACACCGAGACCATCACCTTCTCCTCCGTCGTCGCCGACCCCATCATCGCCATCTGGAGCCTCGGAGCGGGAGGCGACCAGGCTTCATTCGTCTTCCCCTCTAGCGAGCCGATCTCTCTCGTGGCCGGCGGTCCCTCCAACGAGTACGGCGGCAGTAGCCTCACAATATCTGGCAATACCGTCTACGGCGAGGAAGGCAACGGCGTCGTCGTGGTCAACGGCGACTACAGTTCCATCACCTTCACCACGCCCCAATTCGAGGACTACTACGCCTTCACCGTCGGCGAAGACCAGACTCTCACCAGCCAGCTTCCCAACGGCCCCGTAGTCCCCGAACCTGCGACCTTCTCGCTCCTTGGCCTGGGCCTCGCCGCCCTGCCTTTCGCCCGCGCCCGCTTCTCCCGCTCGCGCGCCTAACCTCCTCCCGTCCTGGTGCCCCATGTTCGACTCGAACGTGGGGTTCCCGAGGGTAAACGAACTTACCGATAACCGCGTAGAATCCCGCATACCCCACCGGCTTCGACTCCATCGTCGCGCTCGTCTTCCGGGCGCCCATTGCAGGTCACAGAGCTTCCAGCGGCGCGCAATCTCCCAGTTGCGCCGATGATATCCTTATCCCGTCAAGCCCTGGTAACGCCGATGTGCTTCCCACGATTCGCTTCCACGGTCGCTTGTCTTTGCGTCCTTCCCGGCGCGCTTGCTCAAGTCCCCACCGCCGCAAACCTGGCAATCACCTCCGGCGGAGCCCCGATCTCCACCATCACCCAAGGCACCGTCGTCACGCTGACCGCGACGGTCACCCTGGCCGGCGGCGCTGCGGCCCTGCCGCCGGGACAGGTCGACTTCTGCGAAGCTCCGGTCCCGCCCCTCCGCTGCACCGATATCCGTCTGCTGGGCACCGCGCAGTTAGGCAGCGCCGGCACCGCGACCCTCAAGCTCCTTCCCGGCCCCGGAATCCACACCTATCAGGCGCTGTTCCTCGGCACCCATCTTCAGGCGGCCAGCTCCTCCGCCGGCTCCCAACTCACCGTCACGCCGTCGCCCTCGCCCACCCAAACCGTGCTTGCCGCCAGCGGTGTGCCCGGCAACTACACGCTCACGGCCACGGTCACCAATTTTGCGCCAACTCCTATAACCGGCAGCGTTTCCTTTCACGATGTCGGCGTCTTCAACTCCGTGCTGGCCAGCGCGCCGTTGGTGCAGGTCACGGGCCCGGCGTTGTCCTTTGTCGACGGCCCTCAACTCTCGGTGAGCCCTTCCAACGCAGAGGCCATCGCCATCGCAGACTTCAACAACGATGGCAAGCCCGACATCGTCGCAGCCGACTGCCCCTCCATTCCGCTGGTCACGCCTCAGCCCTATCAGAGCTTGCAGGTGCTGCTCGGCAATGGCAACGCGACCTTTGGAAGTGCGCCAGGCTTCTCCATCATCCCGAAGTGCGGCCAATCCCTCGCCGTGGCGGACTTCAACCAGGACGGCAATCAGGATGTGGCCGCAGCCATGAACTCCGCTGACGCGGTCCAGATAATGCTCGGCAACGGGGATGGGACCTTCACCAAGGGGCAACTCATACCCCTCCCTTCGCCCCAGACCATTGTCTCGGCCGACTTCAACGGCGACGGCATACCCGACCTCGCCGTCACCAACGTCACCAACAATACGGTCACCATCCTGCTCGGCAATGGCGACGGCACATTCACGGCCAACCCCCCGATGCCCGCAGGGAACAATCCCATTGCCGTCGCAGTTGGAGACTTCAGAGGCATTGGCATAGTAGACCTGGCCATCGTCGACCAGGCCAGCAACTCGGTCACCATACTGCTTGGCAATGGCGACGGCACCTTTACGCCGGCCCCCAGTCCCGCAGTCGGCGTCGGGCCAAACTCCATTGTGGCCGCCGACTTCAACGGAGACGGCATTCTGGACCTGGCTGTCCTCAATAAGCTGAATACTTCCGGCTCGGCCGCGCCTGGCTCCGTCACTATCCTGCTCGGCAACGGCGATGGCACCTTCACGCCGGTTGGAGCAACTCCCGCAACCGGCCTGGTCCCAGTGTCCCTCGGCGTCGGAGACTTCAATGGAGACGGCAAGGCCGATCTCACTACTGCAGACACCGGAATCGCGCCCCCGCCCGGATCCAGCGCCGCGTCCATCCTGCTGGGCAATGGCAATGGCACCTTTGCCCTGGCAAGCAATACGCCTCCAGCCCCCTTGGGCACCAGTCCTGATGCTGTCGCTGTCGCCGACTTTGACGGAGCGGGCGTCTCCGACGTCGCCGTTGCAGCGCTCGATGGCCTCATTTCCATTATCCTGCCGCAATTCGGCACCGAGGCAGCCGCCACCGTCGGTGGAATCTCCCCTATCGGCAATGGACCGCATCAGGTCGACGCCAAATATCCGGGCGACTCCAACAACCTCCCCAGCACCTCTAACATCGTTTACCTCACCGCGGAACAGCTTGCGCCAACCCTCACCCTCACCCTCGCTCCCGCCGGCGCCTCCTATTCCTATGGCCAGCAGTTTGTCCTCACCGTCACCATCAGCCCGATCGAAAACCTGCTCCCCACCGGCACTCTGGCGATCACCTATCAGGGCGTAGGCACTGGCATCGTTCTCCTGGGTACAGGCTCCACGTTCACGTTCAATCTCATCGCCCAGCCGGTCGGGACGTTCCCCATCACCGCGAAATACTCAGGAGATTCCAACTACCTTCCCGCCACCGGCTCCCTTTCCATCACCGTCAAGCCCAATCTGTCCGCGGCCACGCTCACCTCCTCGCTCAACCCCGCCAACGCCGGTCAGACCGTCACCTTCACGGCCACCGTCACCGCGACCTCAGCCAGTGGTGTGCCGCCCGCCGGTTCCGTCAGCTTCTCTGACGGAACCACTGTGCTCGGCACCGTGCCGCTCGTCTCGGGCAGCAGCGGTACATCCACTGCCGCATTCTCCACCAGCACCCTCACGGTTGGCACCCACTCCATCACTGCCAACTACATTCCCGCAGCCGGCTACGCCGCCAGCGCAGCCTCGCTCACGCAAGCCATCAACCCCGCGCCGGTGGACTTCACCATCACGCTGGCCAGCCCCACTGTGACGCTTCAGACCTATCAAAACTCCACCACCACCGTCACCCTCGCCAGCCTCGGCGGCTTCGCGGA
>JBELAH010000016.1:0-80289 GCA_049509035.1 Acidobacteriaceae bacterium | reverse complement strand
AAAATCGTACCTTCTCCTTCATGACCGGTTCCTTTCCGCTTGTGGCTCTGAGCTGTGCTGCCTAAACTCTCACAGCCTAACCCACGGTCAGCGCATCGGGACCGGTCACTCCATATTGACTAACAACTGACAACTGTTTTTACGCGTACATTCCGCGTTGCTTGGTTGTATACGCGACGCGGTCGACGGCCAGCATGTAGGCCGCGATGCGGTTGTTGACCTTGTGCGCCTTGGCGTAGCTGATCACGTCGTGGAAGCTCTCGGTCATGATCAGGTTGAGCCGCCGGTTAACCTCCGCCTCGTTCCAGAAGTAGCCCATGCGGTCCTGCACCCACTCGAAGTAGCTAGCGGTCACGCCTCCAGCGTTGGCCAGGATGTCGGGCAGGATGAAGATCTGCTTCTCGGCGAGAATCTGGTCGGCCATGATGGTGGTGGGCCCGTTGGCGCCCTCGCACAGGATGCGGCAGCGCAGGCCGGCGGCGTTGCGGCTGGTGATGACGTTTTCCGTCGCGGCCGGGATCAGGATCTCGCATTCGCGGGACAACAGCTCGGCCGGGTCGGCAGGTTCCGCGCCGGCGAATCCGACGATCGTTCCTGCCTCGGCCCGGTGCCGCAGCAGCGCGTGGATGTCGATGCCGTGCGGGTTGGCAAGGCCGCCGTCGACCTCGATGATGCCGACGATGCAGTAGCCCTTATCGAAGAGCAGCTTGGCGGCATTCGAGCCGACGTTGCCGAAGCCCTGGACGATGACGCGGCAGCCCTCCACCGCCATGCCCAGGTGTTCGAGCGCGTGGTCGCAGACGATCGAGATACCCCGGCCGGTGGCCTCCAGCCGACCGCGCGAGCCGCCCAGTTCGACAGGCTTCCCGGTGACCACCGACGTCACCGTCTGGCGCATGTGCATGGAGTAGGTGTCCATCATCCACGCCATGGTTTGCTCGTTGGTGCCCATGTCGGGCGCGGGCACGTCCTTCTCTGGTCCGATGAACTCCATCAGCTCGGCGGTGTAGCGGCGCGTCATCCGCTCCAGTTCGCCCTGCGACATCTTGTGCGGATCGCAGATGATGCCGCCCTTGGCCCCGCCGAACGGGATGTTGACCACCGCGCACTTCCAGGTCATCCAACTGGCCAGCGCGCGCACCTCGTCCAGGCTCACGTCCGGCGCGTAGCGGACGCCGCCCTTGCAGGGGCCGCGCGAGATCGAGTGCTGCACCCGGTAGCCGGTGAACAGTTCCAGACGCCCGTTGTCCATCATCACCGGGATGTGCACGATGATCTCGCGCGCCGGGTAACGCAGCAGCTTCCAGGTGCCGTCGTCCAGGTTCAGCTTCTTGGCGGCATAGTCGAAGCGAGCTTCCTGGGCATTCCAGGGGTTGGTTTCCTGCTCAAACGACATTTGCGGAAAGAATGTCTGCGTTTTTCTTCTCTCGGTTGCTTCTTTGCGTTCGGTTGCCGGTACCAGGGATTCCGTTGCCATCAGTTCTCCAGTCTTCCTTTTGGGGCCGTAGCCCAAACCTGTGGAGTATAGGCCGTTCGCGGCAGGCCGGACAAGCGGCTGAACCACATCCGGCAGCATCCCGGTTTGAACCCGGGCCGAATGAAGTTGCCGCAGACCCCGTTTTGAAGGTTCGAACCAATACTTTGGTATGGATCGATACGTTCGTCCAATGGATTCGCCGTCGCGCTTCTGGCCTGATGAAGCTGCTGCGGTGATCGGAGGGAATATGAGTGCTATATCGAATTCAGACTCGACGAATGGCGTACAAGTTGCACAGAAGACCTACGAGATGCCTCCGCGGGAGGGGATCAGCATCGCGTATTTCCTCACCGTGGCTGACATCAACCGATCGCTCGATTACTACGAGAAGGTCTTCGGCGCGCGCATTCTGAGTAGAGGCGACGGCAATGCGCCTGGCTACCTTCAGCTTGCGAATATCTGGATGATTCTGAACGTTGGGGGCGGGCCCACCCCCGATAAGCCGACGGTAACGCTCAGCGTCCCCGACCCGAACCACATCAACAGCTTTATGAACTTCCGGGTTGCGGATATTCAGGCTTGCTACAAGCTATGGAAGAGTCGCGGGGCCGAGTTCATCACGGCGCCGATTCCCAAGTACGGCGAGATTCGCTGCTACATCCGCGACCTCGACGGCTACATCATCGAGATTGGACAGAGCACAGACCTCACCTACGGCTAACGGTCTGTCTGGCCTTAATTCCAATTTCAGAGAGGAGAAACAAAATGGCAACAGCAGGAAAAATCCTCATACTCGTCTCCAGCGGTCGCGGCTTGCCCTTGAAGGATGGCAAGATCTACACCGCGGCCGGCTACTACCTCAACGAACTCACCGTCCCGGTTCGCGCCCTGATGAAGGAGGGCTACGAGATTACCTTCGCCAACCCCACAGGCAACACGCCGCAAGTGGACGTGCATTCAGAGGTCGCCGATTTCTTCGGTGGGGACGAGGCCAAGCTTGAGGACTATATGAAATTCCGCGACAGCCTGCTTGGGCTCAGAGATCCAAGCCGCATCAAGGACGTCATCGCGTCGGGCCTGGATCAATATGACGCTGTTTTCGTCCCCGGCGGCCATGGCCCGATGATCGATCTTCTCGATGATCCCAATGCCGGCATCGTGATGAGACACTTCCACGAAAGGTCCAAGCCTACGGCAGTGCTCTGCCATGGCCCGATCTCACTCCTCTCGGCGCTTCCCAATTCGTGGGAGTTCGTCGCGGCGCTGGCAGCGGGCGATACCGCTACAGCGCACGCAAAAGCTCAGGGCTGGATCTATGCCGGATACCAGATGACTATCTTCTCGACCGCGGAAGAGCAGCAGCGGGAGCCGCAGGAGATTGGTGGCAAGGTTCTTTTCTACCCTGACTTCGCGTTGCTTACGGCGGGCGGTGATGTCAGTGTGGTCGCTCCATGGAAGAGCTACGTTCTTCAAGATCGCGAGTTGATCTCAGGCCAGAACCCGTTTTCTGATGAAGCGCTTCTGGGACTTCTTCTGCCGGCACTCGACGCGAAGAAAAAGCGAGCCGCTTAGTGGGGGCTGGTTCCGTGGAGCCGTCAATGAGCAGCGAACAAGTCGAGCAGAAGAGCTACGAGATGCCCCCGCGCGAGGGATTCACCGTCACGCTTTTTATCACCGTCGCCGACATCGAGCGCTCGGCTCGCTGGTACGAAAAGGTCCTCGACGGCCGCATTTTGAGCCTGGGCGATACCAAGGGCGCGTCTGGGCATATCCTGATCGCGAATACGTGGCTCATCGTCAACGTCGGAGGCGGGCCCACCCCGGATAAGCCGACGGTAACGCTCAGCGTCCTCGCCGACCCGGATAAGATCAGCAGCTTTATGAATATCCGAGTTGCGGATATTCAAGCGTGCTGTAGGTTATGGAAGAGCAGAGGGGCCGAGTTCATTACGGAGCCCATTCCCAAGTACGGCGAGATTCGCTGCTACATCCGCGACCCCGACGGTTACATCATCGAGGTTGGACAGAGCACAGACCTCACCTACGGCTAATGCTCGGCCGGAGTGGTCCGTTTTCTGGAAACCTCCTGGATCGCAAAGGTCTGGTCCCCGCCGGGTCCTGTTCGAAACACGCGCTTGCCTGCTCGCCGCAAGTATGATGGAACCACCGTCATGGCCGCCGCAACCCCAGCCTTGCCATCGCCCCGCGAGTTCCTGCGGCTCAGCCGCGAGCACTCGCTCGTCCCCGTCTACCGCATCGTGACCGCCGACCTGGAGACGCCAGTCTCGGCCTTCCTGCGCATCGCGGCCGAAGAGCCTGAGGCTTTTCTGCTGGAATCGGTTGAGGGCGGCGAGCACGTGGGCCGGTACACCTTCATCGGCATCAAGCCATACAAGAAGATCGTCTCCCGCGGGACGTCGATCACCGTTGCCGAGGCGGATGAGCGCCGCACCTTCGAGGGCGACATCTTCGCCGAGCTGAAGCAGGCGCTCAGCGGCCACACCCCGGCGCGCCTGCCTGGGATGCCGCCATTCACGGCTGGGGCGGTGGGATTCTTCGCCTACGATGTGGTTCGCCAGATCGAGCGGCTGCCTTCGCTGGCCGTGGATGAGCTGGGCGTGCCCGACGCCTGCCTGATGTTCTTCGATCAGGTGCTGGCGTTCGACCACGTGAAGAAGGAGATCCACCTGATCGTTACGGCCGACCTGGCGAGGGAGAAGGTGGCGGGCAGGACGACCGCTGCTGCCTATGCGCACGCCGTCAAGCGGCTGAACCGGCTGGAGAAGCGGCTGGCGCGTTCGTTGCCCAAGGCGAAGAAGAAGCAGGCACACGGCAAGTTGAAGCTCGACCCGCGCACACCCCGCGCTACGTTTCTCAAGTCCGTGCGTCGCGCCAAGGAATATATCGCGTCCGGCGACGTCTTCCAGTGCGTGCTCTCGCAGCGGTTCGACTGCGTGCCCGGCGTGGACGCCTTCGACGTTTACCGCGCCTTGCGCATCGTCAATCCGTCGCCGTACATGTACTTCCTGCGCTTCGGGCTGGAACCTGAACCCGCATCAGGCGCTGTCATCCCGACCTCTGGTGAAACGAAGGAGAAAGAGCCCGAGGGAGCTTCGGCCTCCACGGCCGCCGGTACCGTTCAGCCACTGAAGTCCGGCAAGAAGAAGGCGAAGAAGGCCAAGAAACCGAAGCCGGTGCCCATGCACATCGTTGGCTCGTCGCCGGAGCTGCTGGTGCGGGTGCACGACCGCACCGTTGAGTACCGCCCCATCGCCGGCACGCGCCCGCGCTCCGCCGATGAGGTGGAAGACCGCGCGCTCGAAGCCGACCTGCGCGCGGATGAGAAAGAAGTCGCCGAGCACGTGATGCTGGTCGACCTGGGCCGCAACGACGTGGGCCGCGTCAGCGAGTACGGGACGGTCAAGGTGAAGGACCTGATGTTTGTGGAACGCTACTCGCACGTGATGCACCTGGTCAGCGCGCTGGAAGGTACGCTCCGCCCTGATCTTCAAGCTGTCGATGCGTTCCGTGCCTGCTTCCCCGCGGGCACGCTGAGCGGCGCGCCGAAGATCCGCGCCATGGAGATCATCGAGGAGTTGGAGCCTGCGCGCCGCGGAGTTTATGGCGGCAGCATTTTGTATGCGGATTTCTCCGGCAATCTCGACTCCTGCATCGCCATCCGCACGCTCTCCATGACCGGCGAGCAGGGCCACATCCAGGCCGGTGCGGGCATTGTCGCCGACTCTGTCCCGGAAACTGAGTTCAAGGAGTGCGAGAACAAAGCCCGCGCCGTCGTCCGCGCCATCGAACGCGCGCGGGGGTAGCACGTGCTGTAGCATTGCGGTGCGGAGAATTATCAGTGGACGCGCCGGGCGAAATCCTCGAAGAACAGCCACAACCGGAACGAACCTATAAACGGCTCTGGTGCGCTATGGCGTCGGCGGTCATTCCGGGACTGGGAGACTGGATTCTGGGTGCCAGAAAGCGCGGCGGACTGTTCTTCGCCTTGTTCGCCACGCTTCTTGTCTGCTATTGGCCGTTACGGCTTCCACGCATTTTCTTGCCATTCTTTGCGATGATTCTGGCTGGCATGTTGCTCAACGTAGCTAGTGCGTCCTGTACATTTCTGTGTGGCAGATCGGACAAGGACGCCGCCGCGAATTGGTGGATCCTGGTGCTGATTCCGCTTGCCTTTTTCTCCGTCTCAATCATGGAACTCCAAGGGGTGCTGCACGCCTCAGGTTTTAGGGTCTTCGCCACAGCCGGACAGTCGATGGAGCCAACCCTTAATCCTGGAGACGATATCGTCGTTGACACGTGGTATTTCCAAGGCAGAAAGCCTCAGGCAGGTGAAGTCGTTGTCTTCCGCCACCGCGGTCTCTACTTGGTGAAGCGCATCGTGGCGACCGGCGGAGCCACAATTGAAGGCGTCAACGACCATGTTGAGATTAACAACCGGACCGTCGCGGAGCCCTACATCGTTCATCGCGATGTCGATCATCCACCTGATGAGCGGGACAACTTCGGCCCCTTCCGGATCGGAGACGGCGAAATATTTGTGATGGGTGACGACCGAGACTACAGCCTCGATAGCCGCATCCGGTCGGGTGAATACGACTACGGCCCGGTCTTTGTAACCGACGTCGTTGGCAAGCCGCTCTATCGCTTTAAACGCTCTATGAGTGGCTCACCCTACGACGGACAGCCGGTCAGATGAAGTAGCTGAAGGATTCTCCTTCAGTCACAGTCGCACAACAACTTTGCGCTCGCTTCACGCAGCCCCTCGTATACCCTCATCCCATGCAAGTTCCGGCACGAATCGGTCGCGGCTTGGTGGTGGTGGCGGGCGCGCTGCTGATGCTGTGGCCGGCGGTCGTCAATGGATATCCGCTGCTTTACCCGGATTCAATGAGCTACCTGGGCGATGGGCGTCCGCTGGCGCGCATCCTGTTCCTGCATGCGCCGAAGGGCTACGGCGCTATGCGCTCCGAGTTCTACTCGCTGGGCATCTTCCCCTTCCACTGGAACGTGACGGCGTGGCCCATCGTGGTGTTGCAGGCGGTGCTGACGTCGTACGTTCTGTGGCTGGTGGTTAGGTCCTTCGCCGCGCACTCTTCTGGTGCTCGCGCCTTCGATAGTCGCCGCGCCACGGTGCAGTTTGTTCTTCTGGTTGCGCTGCTCAGCCTCACCACCAGCCTGGCCTGGTACGTGTGCTTCATCATGCCGGACATCCTGGGGCCGCTGCTGTATCTCGCCGTCTACCTGCTGGTGTTTGCGCATGAGACGCTGTCCACGCGTGAGAAGTGCGCAGTCGCGGTGATAGCCGCGTGGGCGATGGCCGCGCATTCGACCCACCTGATGCTTGCCATCGGCCTGTGGGTCTTGCTCGATCTGCTGTTTGTGCTGCGCTGGCCGCCGCTGCGGGAGCGGGGCCGGGCCATCGGCAGCGTGGTCGGAATAATCTTGGTGGTTGCGGCTGGGCAGATGGCGCTGCACGGCTATCTCTACGGCAAGGCAACGCTGCTGGGCAACCGCATGCCGTACACCATGGCGCGCTTTGTCGCCGACGGCCCCGGCCGCTGGTATCTGCAAGCGCACTGCGGCACGCTCGACTGGGCCATCTGCGCTCGCGTCCATGATCTGCCCAACGGAGCCCTGCCCGACAACGACGATGACTTCCTGTGGGCTGACGGCGGCGTTTGGGCCGGCGCGACGCCCGAGCAGCAGGAGCAGATGCTGCGGGAAGAGTGGCCGCTGGTTCTGGCCACCGCGCGCGCGTACCCCGGTGCACAAGTGCGGGTATCGCTCAACAACTTTGGGACGGAGCTCACCAACTTCGGCCTGTGGGACTTCACTCCGAACCCGTGGATGGGGAGCGAGATCGACAAGGTGCTTCCCGGCGCGCTGCCCACCTACCTGCGCACGCGGGAGGCGCAAAGCCGCCTGCCCACGGACTTCTTTACCGCGGTGCAGCAGTGGGTGGTCCTGGCATCGGCGCTGGCGATCGTTGTCTGCGTGCCGCTGCTGTGGCGCCGGCGGCGTTGGCGGGTGCTGGGGCTGGTCACGGTGCTCGTCCCCGCGGTCATCGCGAATGCGTTCCTCACGGCGGTGTTCTCGGAGGTCGATTCGCGCTACCAGTCGCGCGTCGTCTGGCTCATCCCGCTGCTCGCCGGGCTCATTATGCTGGACCTGCTCGAGCAACGCCGGCAGCGCCGCGAGGCAACCGGCTTGCCCGGCAGCGCGGCCGCGCTACCATAGAGGCAGCATGGTCTTTGTTCTCGACAACTACGACTCGTTCACTTACAACCTGGTCCAGTACATGGGCGAGCTGGGCGCAGAGATGGTGGTGCGCCGCAACGACGAGCTGTCGCCGGCCGAGGTCGAGGCGCTGCACCCGTCGCATATCCTCATCTCGCCCGGCCCCTGCACACCGCAGGATGCGGGCATCTCGATCGCGCTGATCCGCCACTTCGCGCAGGCCAATGCTCCACGCGTGCCGATTCTCGGTGTCTGCCTCGGCCATCAGGCGATCGGCGCGGCTTTCGGCGGCAACGTGGTGCGCGCGCCGAAGCTGATGCACGGCAAGACCAGCGAGGTCGAGCACGACGGCAAGACCATCTTCGCCGGCATCCCCACGCCCATGACCAGCACGCGCTACCACTCGCTGATCGTCGCCGAGGAGGGCCTGCCGGCTGAACTCGAAGTCTCCGCGCGCAGCGGAACTAACGGCACATCGACGATTATGGCGCTGCGCCACCGCGAGTTGCCCATCGAGGGCGTGCAGTTCCATCCTGAGAGCGTCCTGACCACCCACGGCAAAAAGATCATCGCCAACTTTCTGAAGATGTAGGCTGTAACCCATGAGGCAGCGAATTCCACGCGCGCGCTTTCTTCCGCTGCTGCTGGCGTGCGCCGTGGCCGCGCCGCTGCGGGCGCAGCAGCTTATCGGCTACGTGAATACGCGCGACGCCAACATCACGGGTGCGTCCGACGTGCTGGACGGCCAGGCCGTGCTCACCGGATCGGTCAGCGTCACCGCCCGGGACCACACCGCGCCCATCACGCTGGGCCGCGGCGGCACTGCGCGCGTGTGCCAGACCTCGGTGCTGCATTTGACCGAAAGCAAGACGCCGGTGGAGCCTGCGCCGCTGCTGTTCTCGCTCGACCGTGGCGCCATCGAGATCCAGACCGCCGGCACGCCGAACGACTCCATCATGACACCCGACCTGCGTTTCTCCGTGCACAACGCCGGCCCGCTCGACCTGCGCTTGCGCATCGCGCGCAATGGCGACACCTGCGTGGACAACCGCGGGCCCGGGGCGCCCACGCTGGCCGTTTCGGATCCATTTGGTGAAGCGATGTACGAGGTAGCGCCCGGCCAGCATGTGCTGTTCGAGCATGGCAGCCTGCACGAGGTGGTCGACCACGAAACCTCGCCCTGCGGCTGCCCGGAGGAAAAGGGCGTGTCGGTGGCCGACGCTCTGCTGGCGCCTCCGAACGCGGTGGCCGGCCCCGGTACGCCGCCCGCCCCGCCGCCGATGCCGGGAACAGTTGCCGCGCCCGCCGCCCCGCCCGCCGCCGCGCCGCCAGCGGTGGCTCCAGTCCCTGTGCCAGCGGTTCGACCGACTGTGCCCGCCGTGCAAGTCACGCTACCCCCTGCTGCGCCCGCTGCGGTTGCCGCGCCCGCTCCGATTCCTCAAACCGCTGCGCCTGTCGCGGTTCCCACCACCCCGCCGGTAGCTGCGCCTGCCGCTGCGCCGGTCGTCCCCGAGCAGGCGGTGGAGCAAGCCGCCGCGGAAGCTGCCGCCAGGGCCGCCGCACTCCATCCCTTCCCCACGGCAATCAGCGAAGGTTTGGCGCCTACGGCCACCGCGCCTCCGCCCGCACCCGGCGCGCCGCCTATCATCGAGCCTCTGCACTACGACGCCCCCATCCCCCCGCCGAACACCGCCTCCCAGACCGCCAGCGCCGCTTCCGCGAAGTCTGCGCGCAGCGGGAAGACTCCGAAAGCAAAGGCTTCGCATGCAAGCGTGCAGACAGCGAAGCCCCCCGCCGCGCCCGCTCCTCCGGCGAACGATCTAGTGCACCTGATCGGCCGCTTCTTCAGCCGGCTGTTCGGCCGCGGCTAGACTTGTGCCGCCCCCGATTCTTCTTGAAATCCGACTTGCTGAGGCTCCGGACCTTCCGGATGGGTACGATATGAAGCCCACCCCGGAGCTCTTCACCAAGCTTGACTTTCTCTGGGCGGATTTCAGTGCAACCGGCCGCCTTCAACCGGTCAACGCAATCGTCGGCGCGCTGGCGTGGCGCTCCGATTACGAAGCCTTCGACGCAATGCGCAAGGCCGGCAAGACGCCCAAGCCTGATGAGTTGACCGAGTCTTTTTGTCGCGGTCTTGCGTATGCTGCCGCAGGCTGGGCGCTCGGTTCGTTTCAGACGTGCGATCCGCTGGCGGCCGACTACATTGAGGCAATCTCGGCGGACCCGTCAAAGCCGTCCAATATCAAGGACGAATTGACGCATCTTGGAGCCAATCCCGCATTCAAACAGCAGTGATTGCGGCGAACCTCAGTCGTCGTCGGGCGGACCGGACGGCTTCTGCTTCAGGAAGAACTCGACGGTGTGGGTCGTCGTCACCGGTTTGTATGGTGCGGGCGGCTGGGTGTAGTCGAAGCAGTCGCGGAAGTCGTCGGCGGTCGCGTCGCGCGTGCCCAGCGTAGGCAGGTTGAAGACCTCCTCCGTGTAGCGCAGGAAGCCGCTGGCCTCGTGGGTGACGTGGGAGACGTAGCCGCGCTTCGCATACGGCCCGACCACGATCACCGGCACGCGGAAGCCCAGCCCCATGTCGTCGGTCTGCGGCGGCGGGACGTGGTCGTAGAAGCCGCCCCAGTCGTCCCACGCGATAAAGATGGTGGTCGAGTTCCAGAACTTGCTGACGCCGATCGCATTCACGATGCTGGCCACCCAGTCCGGCCCCTGTGCGGGCGCGCCCGGGTGGTCGGAGTTGTTGAACGACGGCACAATCCAGGTCACCTGCGCCAGTTTCCCGTTGGCAATGTCGGTGAGCACCTGGGTCTCAGGCGAGACGACGTCACCCGCCCAGTCTGTGCCGAAGCGGATGTGCCGGATGGCCTGGTAGGCCGAGAGCGTGAAGAACTGGTCGGTCGTTGGGCCTGGCGCGTAGTAGCGCCACGTGATACCCTTCACATCCAGCAGGTCGGCCATGGTCGGGTAATCGAAGCACGGGTAGACGCCCGGGAGCCGATCGGTGCCGTTCGGTCCCAGCAGCGGCACGCGCGCGTCTGGTGCGGCGTCGCAGCCCCACACCCCGCCGGTGGGGTTCTCTGAGGCATGGGCGGATTGCCCCGCGATCATGTACTGGTGGGCGACGAAGCTTGGCCCGGTGTTGGACTGGAACATGCGGTCGCCCAGGGTGAATTCCTTCGCCAGCGTCCAGTACGGGACGGTCTGGCTGGGGTCGATGTACGAGTAGGCTGGGCCGCTGGTGGTGAAGTTGTCCATCCTGCCGCCGTCCCACTGCTTCCACCAGCCGGTGTGGGTGTGGTCCAGATCCGGGCCATTGCCCAGCGGCGTGACTGCAAGCGGCACCACGACCCCATGGTTGCTTCCCGAACTCACCGTATCGGCGCCGGGAAATCCGTGGAACAGGTTATCGAAGGAGCGGTTCTCCTGCATGATGACCACGACATGCTGGATGACGTTGTCGTGATGCGAGAGGACGGGCTGCTTGTCCGCAGAGCGGTGGAAGAGGATGGCGACGCAGACGATCGCGAGCGAGGTGGCGGCGAGCAGGACAGGTGCAAAGTGCCCGAGCCGTCGGGAGGAGTTCATGCGCGGCTCCCCCTATTCTGGGGGTAGCCGCAGAGCCGCGTTGTCGCGCCCGGTCAGCAGGCACAGCGCCTCGACCACCAAGTTATGGTCTTCGCGCTGGGGCAGGCCGGAGACGGTGACCGCGCCCACGATCCCGGTGCCTGCCACGTTCAATGGGAAGCAGCCGCCGTGCGGGGCGTAGTCTTCCTCGGGCAGGTTGTAGCGCGCGTTGAAGGTCAGGCCGCTCTGTTCCAGCAGCTGGCCCACGTGGTACGAACTCTTATGAAAACGCGCGACCACGTTGATTTTGCGCGCGACCCAGCGCTGGTTGTCCGGCGTGGTGCCCGCCAGTGCGCAGTAGAAGAGCTGCTGATGCGGCGCACCGAAGCGGCGGACGTCGATCACCAGCCCGACCTTCCGCGCAAGCGCCAGGTCGCGCAGAATGTTGCCAAGCTGCCACGCGGTGTCGGGAGTGAATCCGGGCAAAGTCAGCGTTGACTCTTGAACCACGATGGCTGCGATATCGTCCTGGACTGGCATAGACCTCCTGGCTCGCCGGTGGGCGATAGGTAACAGCATACCCGCATCGCGCCGCCCCGGCTGCGGCGAATCGGCAGCGGCGAGGGGAATCCATGCGCTCGCGCGGCCATGGCTTTCTTGACACGGGCGAAGGGTTACGCGAGACTTAGAAGGCTGGGCCTGTTCGCGGGCCCTCGGCGGCTTTTTGCGCGCGGAACAGGCGCGATGCAAGCTGTGTCGATCGGGTTCGCCGCCAGCAGCTTTCCCCCTGCAATCGCTCCAGGCCTGAGTTTGGGTCTGATGGTAGCCCCGGGGCGTGCTCCGGCGACTCTCGGCGTGCGGCAGCCTGATGGAAAGTCACAGGTAAAGGATGGGTTTGGATGGGTTCAATGGGTAGTTCAGCGCAATTGATTCTGCTGCCGCTGTTCTTTGTGTTGCTGTACTTTGTAATGATCGCGCCGCAACAGAGGAAGCAGAAAAAGTGGCAGCAGATGCTTAGCCAGTTGAAGAATGGGGACCGCGTAACCACCAATGGCGGCATTCGCGGCGTCATTGTGTCGGTCAAGGACGATACCGTGTTGCTGCGCGTCGCCCCGGACAATATCAAGCTTGAATTTGTGAAGAGCGCCATTGCGGCGGTCACCACGGCGGATGAGTAAGAACAGTTGCAGGTTGTTGGTTGCCAGTTGTTAGTTGAAGACGCAGGGCGACGGCCCGCGGCGGGGTTTGGATAAAGGAAGCAATGAGTCAGAATTCGAAGGTCAAGACAGCAGTTATTCTCGCGTGCCTGGTTGTGTGCTGCTACGGCTTCCTGGGCATCCCTCATGGAGTCACTCCAGCCGCGCTCAAGCAGGCGGTTGCCGATCACATCAGGCTGGGGCTGGATCTGAAGGGCGGTACGCACCTGGTGCTCAAGGTCCATGTGGAAGAAGCGGTCGGCGGTCGAACCGATCGCGACGTCGAGCTCATACAGGAGGATCTGGATAAGGCCGGCATCACGGGCGTATCGGCCCATAAGCTGGATCCGGTCGCCCACGCGAACCAGATCACCGTCAGCGGCATTCCGCTGAACAAGGCGAGCGATGTTCGCTCGATCCTGACCGGCACCGATTACGTCGACTACGACGTCGCCACCAACTCCGACGGCAGCGAGACGCTGACCATGAAACCCAGCGCCATCAGCACCCTGGAGGCGACCACTCTGCAGCACTCGATCGAGACCATCCGGTCGCGTGTAGATGCGCTGGGGGTGGCGGAAACGAACGTCGAACAGTATGGACTGGGCGACAACGAGATCCTGGTCGAAATGCCCGGCGTCTCCGATCCGGCAAAGGTCGAGGATGCCATCCACAACACCGCGAAACTGGCTGTATTCCAGGTGATCAGCGGCCCCTACACCGACGATCAGGCAGCGATGACGGCGCTGAATGGCGTGGTTCCCCCAGACGATTGGCTGGTCCACGGAAACACCTCGCCAAACGCTCCGGACGAGGTTTACCTGTTGCAGCGGGCAAGCATTGTGGAGGGGACCGACTTCCGCGATGCCCAACCCTCCAGCGACCAGGAGGGCCGTCCGAACCTGGTATTCACGTTGACCACCGAAGCCGGCGATCGCTTCTACAAGTTCACCTCCACCCACTCCAAGAACACGGCAACCCCGGCCTCCATGGCGATTGTTCTTGGCAACAAGATCAAGGAAGTCGCCACCATTGAGGATTCCATCCGCGACCGCGGCGAGATCCATGGCAGCTTCACCAAGGATGAGGTCGACAACCTCTCGCTGATGCTGCGCACCGGTACCCTGCCGGCATCGATCGAAACCATTGAGACGCGCACGGTCGGGGCTACCCTGGGCGAGGCATCTATCCATCAGGGCATCGTCGCCGCCATTGTCGGCATGCTGGCCGTCATGGTCTTTATGCTGTTCTATTATCGCGGCGCGGGCATCAACGCGGACCTGGCGCTGATGCTGAACCTGGTTATTCTGCTTGGCTTTCTGGGCTACACTCCGGGCGCGACGCTCACCCTGCCGGGCATCGCCGGCGTCATCCTGACCATTGGTATGGGCGTCGACTCGAACGTGCTGATCTTCGAGCGCATCCGCGAGGAACTGCGCGCCGGCAAGACTGCGGCCGCGGCGGTGCAACAGGGGTTCGGCCACGCGTGGGTGACCATAGTCGACACCCACGTCACCACTATCGTTTCGGCCGCGATTCTGTTCCTCTTCGGCAGCGGTCCGGTCCAGGGATTTGCCGTAACCCTGACCTTCGGCCTGCTGGCCAACCTGTTTACGGCGGTATTCGTATCGCGCACCATCTTCGACGCAATTCTGGAACGGAAGAATCGCGGCGCCGAACTATCGATTTGAGAACAGTTGCAAATTGCAGGGTGTCAGTTGTCAGTTGAGAAGCGACTTGGTCCGGCACTGACAACCTGCAACCTGCAACCTGCAACTGACAACTGGAGTTTCAAGTGGAACTGTTTCGTGATCCAAAGATCGATTGGCTGGGCAGGAAGTGGTACTTCCTCAGCTTCTCGCTGATTTTTTCTGTTGCCGGCGTGCTCAGCATGCTGTTCTGGCACGGCATTCCCCGGGGCGTGGACTTCACCGGTGGCACCCAGATCCAGGTCCAGTTCTCGAGCACGCCCAGCGAGGACCATATCCGCCAGGTTTTGTCGGCGGCGGGAGTCAAGGACTTCACCGTCTATCCCATCAGCGACACCAGCGGCCGTAACGCCAATACGGAGATCATCTCGCTGCCTGAGGCCGCCGACTCCGCGCACAACACCGGCAGCAACCAGGTGCAGGGTGCGTTGAATTGCGGGGGCCCCGGCACCGCCTGCACCATCCAGAAGACCGACATCGTCGGGCCCACGGCCGGCAAACAACTGCAGCGCCAGGCGGCACTGGCCACCGCCTACTCACTGGCGGGCATGCTCATCTACCTTTGGTTCCGCTTCGAGTTGATCTACGGCGTTGCGGCCGTGGTCGCGGTCTTCCACGACACGCTGATCACCGTGGGCGCCTTCAGCCTGACCAACCAGGAGATCACGCTCACCGTCATCGCCGCGATTTTGACCCTGATCGGCTACTCGATGAACGACACCATCGTGGTCTTCGACCGCATCCGCGAGAACCTGGGGCTGAGCCGCCGGGAGACGCTAACGGATGTGGTGAACCGCAGCATTAACCAGACCCTGAGCCGGACCGTGATCTCGTCCGGCCTGACGTTCCTTACCGTGTTGAGCCTGCTGGTGTTCGGCGGCCCGGTGCTGCGCGGCTTCTCGTTTGCGCTCACGGTCGGCATCGTCATTGGGACCTACTCCTCCATCGCGGTTGCCGCGCCCATGCTGGTGGCGTACCAGGACTGGCGCAAGCGTCGCGGCAAGATTGCCAATCTGCCCGCCAAGCGGGCCCGCGCCTAGGCGGTATTCGCCCCCGGCTATCCGGAGGGATTGTTTTTCGTATAAGATTTCAGGGCTGCCCATTTCGGCTTCCCCAGGTTCTCCCCGCGCTGCGGATTTAGAGGCGGGAACAAAGTAGAACGGCGCGGTGTCTAAGCTGGGTAGAACGTTTTTTGCGAGGCTGTCCATGTTTGAAGACTCTTTGATGGAATCCAGCGGGAAGATCAAGTCCAAGGCCACTCGGTGGATGTGGGTGACGGGCACGATCAATCTCTCGATCCTCGTCATCATCATCCTGATCCCCCTGCTGTATCCTGAAGCGCTGCCAGCGACGATGATGACCGAGATGCTTACCGCGCCGCCTCCTCCTCCTCCTCCGCCGCCTCCGCCGCCGCCGGCACAAGAGATCAAGCCCGTCCATATCGTGTCCGAGATCGACCAGGGCCTGCACGCGCCCACCAAGATTCCCAAAGACATCAAAATGATTAAGGAAGACGCCCCGCCCCCATCCAGCGTCGGCGTGGCCGGCATGTCCGGCATGGGCAGCGGCAGCGGCGCCGGCGTCGCCGGCATGGCCAACCTGGGCCTGGCAACTCCTCCCCCGGTGGTTCAGAGGGCGGCGGTTAAGCCGGTCGGCCCGCAGCGTGTTTCCAGCGGCGTGGTCCAGGGGTTGGCTATCTCGCAGCCGCAACCCGTCTATCCGCCCATCGCCAAGGCAGCCCACGTCCAGGGCGTGGTGGTGCTGCATGCCATCATCTCGAAGACGGGCACGATCGAGAATCTCAACGTCATCAGCGGACCGCCGATGTTGACCGGCGCCGCGGTGGATGCGGTCAAGCGCTGGCGCTACAAGCCGTATCTTCTAAGCGGGGAACCCACCGAGGTGGAAACCACCATCAATGTCAACTTCACCTTCTCCGGCGGCTAGTTCCACTTGAGTTCTCGCACTTGTTTTCCCGCAGCTCATCTTCGCAACCCGGAACATGAATCTGCGTGTTCGACCTTTTCGTAGCTTTTAGTAGATCGACGTTGAGGTTGTCGTCGATCCCGTCCAATGTTTTATAAATCAGGAGGAAAGATCCCAGTGATTCTCGCTCATCTCGCAAACTTCGCTCACGTTCCGGCGTCACTCGCCATGTACTTTCAGGACCAAGGTGCTGGTGGGGTCAGTTTCAGCGCTGCCGGTCTCATTCAGAACATGGGATGGCCCGCCCGCATTATCGCCATCATCCTGTTCATCATGTCCATCTGGTCGCTGGCGGTCATGATTGACCGCTGGCTGTATTTCAACGCAGCCCGCAAGCAGTCGCGCGAGTTTGCGCCCAAGGTTGCCGGGGCCCTGAAGGATGGCCGTCTCGACGAGGCAATCAAGCTGGGCGACCGCAGCAAGAAGTCGCACCTCGCCGAAGTGGTCACCGCCGGCCTGCAGGAGTTCCGCAGCTTCGGTTCGGGTGGCAACATCACCGAGGAGCAGGTGGAAAGCTCGCAGCGCGCGCTCGAACGCTCCGAAGCGATCGTTCACGCCAAGCTGAAGCGGGGCCTCGGCGGTCTCGCGACCATCGGGTCCACCGCACCGTTCATCGGCCTGCTCGGCACCGTCATCGGCATCTTGAACGCCTTCCAGGCCATCGCCACCCAGAAGACTTCGGGTATCGGCGCGGTCGCCGGCGGTATCTCTGAGGCGCTGGTCACCACGGCGTTCGGCCTGTTCGTCGCCATCCCCGCCGTCATGACGTTCAACTACTTCACCAACAAGGTGGAGGCGTTCGACGTGGAGATGGACAACAGCTCCAGCGAGTTGGTGGACTACTTCATCAAGCAGAGCCACCTGTAGGCTGCGCTCCCTGCCTCAGCCGGCAGGGGAACTATTGGGATCACTCGGGCGAGTACGGTCCGGAGGCCGAAGCGAACGGCCTCCGGAAGCGTACCAACCCTGGGGCGATCCGGTCGTAATTGGATACGCGCCGTAACGGCGCACGCCGGCAACAATCGGACGGGAAAGCACTCTTATGGGAATCAACAAGCGCGAAGAAGGCAAGAAGGTCAACTCCAACATCAACGTCACGCCGATGGTGGACGTGATGCTGGTGCTTCTGATCATCTTCATGGTGATTACGCCCATGTTGAACAACAAGGTCGAAGTCACCCTGCCAGTCGCAAACGCGGCTGTCATAATGGAGAACGCGAACAAGGAAGACGCGGTCACCGTTGCCGTAACCCGCGATGGCAAGGTCTGGCTCGGCGGCGAGCAGGTCAGCCCGGATACGCTGTCAGCGAAGATCACGGACAAGCTGACCAACAAAACCGACAAAGAGGTGTACCTGCGGGCGGACATTCGTGCCAACTACGGCAAGGTGATGGATGCGGTGGACCAGATCCGCGCAGCCGGAGTCAGCAACCTCGGTCTGCTGACCGAGAAGAAGGAAACGGACGAGCCGGTAAACAAGTAAGCAGCATCGCCGCCGGCACCCAGGTGTGTCGCGGCCGAGGGAATAAGGAGATTTGCTATGGGAATGGGCGGTGGTGGTGGTACAGACAAAGCGGTTTCAGACATCAACGTTACGCCGCTGATCGACGTTCTTCTGGTGCTTCTGATCATCTTCATGGTGATCGTGCCGGTGACGCCGAAGGGGCTCGAAACCCTGATTCCGCAGCCCCCGAAGAACCCTCAACAAGATCAGCCGAACGACCGCACCATCGTGGTGTCGATCCAGGCGAACGGCAAGGGCGAGCCATCCTACCTGATCAACCAGGATGTGTTTGCGAAGTCGCAGATCGAGCCCAAGCTGGCAGAGATCTTCGCCACCCAAGGTGATGTTCGTCAAGGGCGACGCATCGCTTGACTTCAGCAAGGTCGCCGAAGTGATCGACATGGGCCACGAGGCCGACGTCGACAACATCGGCCTGATCACCCCGCGCATTGAAGCGGGTCAGTAAAGAGAACGAGCTTTCCCCTGACGGACTCGCACCGAGCAGCCGAAAGCCCAGGAGGTTGCTATGGGCATGGGCGGTGGTGGTGGTACGGACAAGGCTGTTTCGGATATCAACGTAACGCCGTTGATCGATGTTCTTCTGGTGCTTCTGATCATCTTCATGGTGATTGTGCCGGTGACCCCAAAGGGACTTGAAACCCTGATCCCGCAGCCCCCCAAAGACAAATCGGCGCCCACTCCGGAGCAGACCATCGTGGTTTCGATCCAGGCGAACGGCAAGGGTGAGCCATCTTACCTGATCAATCAGGATGTGAAGGTGATGTTCGTCAAGGGCGACGCATCGCTTGACTTCAGCAAGGTCGCCGAAGTGATCGACATGGGCCACGAGGCCGACGTCGACAACATCGGCCTGATCACCCCGCGCATTGAAGCGGGCCAGTAAAGCTCAACCCTATCGGCCGGGAGGCCTCGCGGCCCGAACTTCCGCGAGCCGTCCCGGCTGGTTTGCGTTTCGATCCATCCCCGTCCTCCCAGACACGCATCCTATACTCTGCGGTATAGTGGCTGTGTATGGGTGATAACGGCCTCAGATCACGCGCCGAGCGTAGGTGGAGAGTCCTCCTCGCGCTGCTCTGCGTTCTTCTGGTCGTGGTTGCCGGGACCGTGCAGGTTGCGCATACCCACGCGGACGGCGCCGACACCCACGCCAACTGCTCGCTCTGCGCAGCGGCCCACATCACTGTACATCTGGTCCAGACTCCGGCTCCGGCGCCAACCGCCGCGGTGGTCGCGGTGCTGGAATCCCTGCCACCATCGGTCCTCCCCAGCGCGCTCTCGACCTTCGCGTTGTTCACCCGTCCCCCGCCGGTTGCTGCCCTCCCCGCCTGAGCATCTCTCAAAACTGGTCCCTGGAAGCCTCATAGCGAAGTGACTTTCCCCCATGGGAAAGCCGCTCTGCATCTTATCTTCCGGCGCTCCTTGCACGCGAGGGATGTTCCAGATCCACGCCGCAACAGGTAACCCAACAGGGGAAAATTGATGCGCTTATCCCTAAGACGCGCCGTCTCACCACCGTTCGCTATCGTGCTCTCGCTCGCCGTGCTGGTTCCGGCGGCCACGTTCTCCGCCGCTGCGCAGACAACTCCCGCGCCCGCCCGCCGCCCGCCGGCTCCAGCGCGCACTCAAACCGCCGGCAACGCGGCCACCGTCACTGGCCTGGTCACTGATGCCTCCGGCGCCGTCGTCGCGAGCGCCACCGTCACCCTCGCCAACTCCGTCAGCGGCTTCACCCGCACCGTCGCCACGGACAGCACCGGCGCCTACACCATCACCAACATCCCCTTCAACACCTACCGGCTCACCATCACCGCCAGCACCTTGGCCCCCTTCACCCAGACGGTCGACCTGCAGTCCTTCGTGCCGGTTACAGTCAACGCCACGCTGCAGGTCGCGGGAACCAGCACCACCGTCGAGGTCACCACCTCCAACAGCGATATGGTCGAAGCCGACCCCGTCGGCCACACCGATGTCGACCGCGATCTTTTCTCCAAGATCCCGCTCGAGAGCCTGTCCTCCTCGGTCAGTTCGGTGGTCACGCTGGCTTCGCCCGGCGTCTCCGCCGACTCTAACGGCATGTTCCACGGCATGGGCGACCACGCCTCCAACTCTTTCTCCGTTGATGGCCAGCCCATCACCGACCAGCAGTCCAAGGTGTTCTCCAACCAGATCCCAATGGACTCCGTCCAGTCGCTCGAAGTCATTCCCGGTGCGCCCTCGGCCGAGTACGGTGGCAAGACTTCGCTGGTCATCGTAGCCACCACGCGCTCCGGTCTCGGCAATCCCCAGCCTCACGGCGAGGTCACCGCGTCCTATGGCTCCTTCGGCTCCTCCAACGTGGGCTTCAATCTCGCCTACGGATCGCAGAAGGTCGGCAACTTCGTCTCCGCCAATGTCATGAACACCGGCCGCTTCCTCGACCCGCCCGAATTCCACGCCATCCACGACAAGGGCAACGAGGAGAACCTCTTCGACCGCGTTGACTACCAGTTCACCAGCGCGGACTCTGTCCATCTCAACCTTGGCTACACCCGCTCCTGGTTCCAGACGCCCAACTCTTACGACAGCGAGTACGCCACCCAGTGGCCCACCAACTCCGCCGGCGTCGCTATCGGAGCTAACAATCTTCCTGTAGGTCCGGCCGACCAGCGCGCCCAGATCCAGACCGTCAACTTCGCTCCCAGCTACACCCGTGTCATCAACCAGCACACGGTCCTGAATACCAACTACTTCTTCCGCCGCGACGGCTTCAACTATTACCCCAGCAAGGACCCATTTGCCGACCGCGGCGCACCCGACCTGCAGCAGGAGACCATTGCCCAGCAGCGCTCCCTCGCCAACACCGGCCTGCTCACCGACGTCACCTATACCCACGGCATCAACAACGTCAAAGCCGGCGTCTCCTACGCTCAAACCTTTCTCGACGAGAACTTCAACCTCGGAATTGTCGATCCCAACCTCGTGCCCGGCCTCGGCTGCGTCACTCCCGTCAGCACTCCCACCCAGTGTGCCCAGAAGGCCACGCTGCTGCCCTATGACCTCACCGCGGGCGGCGGCCTCTATCCCTTCCACGGCCACACCGACATCAAGGAGTTCGCGGCCTTCGCGCAGGACGCCATCACCGCCGGCCCCTGGTCCGGCAACTTCGGCCTCCGCTTCGACCAGTACAACGGCCTCACCATCGCCAACCAGGTGGAACCGCGGCTTGCCCTCTCTTACAGCATCAAACCCACCGGCACGGTTCTCCGCCTCTCTTACGCCCGTACCCTGGAGTCGCCCTTTAACGAGAACCTGGTCCTCGCCAGCGAGGGTTGCAACTACGCCGTCATCGCCGATCTCATCCCCTGCACTCCCTCGCCCAACCAGCCCGGCTTCCGCAACGACTTCCATGCCGGCTTCGAGCAATCACTCTCGAAGTTCGCCGTACTCTCCGCCGACTACGTGTGGAAGTATACCCACAACGCGTACGATTTCTCCGTCCTGGGTGCCACGCCCATCACTTTCCCCATCGGCTGGCACAACTCCAAGATCCCAGGCTTCGATGGCCGCCTGGACGTTCCTCCCATCCACAACTTCACCGCGCAGATTGTCTTCTCGTCGGTTGCCGCCCGCTTCTTCACGCCGCAGACCAGCGGCCTCGGCACCATCCCCACGCCACCCGGGGCGACCGTAACCCACACCCCCTTCCGCATCGATCACGACGAGAAGTTCAACCAGACCACCCACGCCCAGTACCAGCTCGGCCAACGCGGCCCTTACGTCGGCTTCAACTGGCGCTACGACTCCGGCCAGGTCGCCGGCGCCGCGCCGTGCTACGGTACGCTCGCCTCCAACGACTGCCCGCAGACCACTACCCTGCTGGTAAACGGTGTGGCCCAGCCCGCCGTCTTCCTCCAGGATCCCTTCGGCAACGCCCTCACCGCCGACCAGGAGGCCCAGGCCGGCTTCGCCTGCAACGGAGTGCGCGCGTCGCTCGGCCACCCTCTGCCCAGCATCTGCCCGGTCGCGCAGTTCACCTCCTCGCTGCTCTCTATCCCCGCGCTCAATGCCGAGAACGACGACCACAATCCGCCGCGCGTCGCTCCCCGCAACCTCTTCGACCTGTCGATGGGCGAAGACAACCTGCTGCATCGCAAAGAGGCCGACAAGCGCACCCTCTCTACCTCGCTCACCGTCGTCAACCTCACCAACAAATACGCGCTCTACAACTTCCTCTCCACCTTCTCCGGCACGCACTTCGTTACGCCGCGCTCCATCACCGGCGAAATCGCGTACCACTTCTAGAAGCGTCGCGATCTTGAATGGCGGTTCCGTGGCTTCCAGGTAGGCCAAGCCTTCAGGCTTGTCTCTCTCAGGCTCAGCAATCGGGGCTTCAGCCCCTGAGGCATGCCTCCGCATCAGCAGCATCCGCACGCATGGCCTCGCCACGCGGCTCTGCCCTCGTTGAGCAGCAGCGGCACAGCCGCCAGCGCCGCCAGCGAATCGAACCACGCGATGTGGAACACTGCATTCACCCCCAGGCCAACCAGCGTAATCAGCGCCAGGTACGCGCAGGTCGCGGACTGCACCGCATCGGCGGCCAGCGCTGCGTTCCCGCTCCGCCGAGCTTCGCGGCGCTTCAACGCAGCCAGCACTGGCATCGCAATCAACGCAGCCACCGTGATCGCGATCCCCGCGCAGCTTGTCTCCGGCTGCGCGCGCAGCATAAACGACGCAACCGCAATTGCCGCCACCACCCCCGCAAGCACAAACAGCAGCGCTCCTGCGGCTCGGCTGGCCTTTCGCTCTGAGATGGCCAGCTTAGGAACCCACTGCAGTACCACGACGGTCGCGGACAGCAACTCCACCAGGCTGTCCGAGCCGAACGCCAGCAGTGCCGGGCTATGCGCCGTCGCCGCCGCATACGCAGCTACGCCGAACTCCAACAGCATCCACGCCAGCGTTATGCCTTGCAGCCAAAGCACCGCCGTGCGCGGCACATGAGCCTTCGCATGCCCAACCCCGATCTGGACGAAGTCCGCCATCTTACTTCACCGATGATTTCAGGCCACTCGATTCGGCGCAAGGATGCCCCGAAACCCGCAACTGAGAACTGAGAACTGACAACTGCCCTACCCCACCCGGCAGATCAGGCACTTCAGATAGCTCGTCTCCGGCAGCGTCAACACTGCAGGATGGTCTGGCGCGGCGCCGCGCATCTCCAGCAACTGCACGCGCCGCCCCGCATCCGCCGCCGACGCACGCACCACGCCCACGAACTCCTCCATCCCCACGTGGTGCGAGCAGGAGCAAGTCACCAGCGTTCCGCCGTCCCCCAGCATCTTCAGCGCCCTCAGGTTCAGCTCTTTGTACCCGCGCAGCGCGCCCTCGGCCGCGCGCTTGGTCTTCGCAAACGCCGGCGGGTCCAGCACAATCGTGTCGAATCCTTCTCCCGCCTCCGCGAAGTCGCGCAGCAGCTCGAACGCATCCGCCTCGATCCAGTTCACCAGCGCAGCCAGCCTGCCGTTCAACTCCAGGTTTCGGTCTGCGACCTCCAGCGCCGCGCGGCTGGCGTCCACGCCAGTCACGCGCGCGCACACCTGCGCCAGGTGCAGCGCAAACCCGCCCTGATACGTGCACACATCCAGCGCCCGGCCGGTCTTTCCCGACTGCAGCGCATAGCGCGCTGCCGCCGCGTAGTTCAGCCGCTGGTCGAGAAACGCTCCGGTCTTTTGCCCTGCGCCGGCGTCGAAGTGGAAGCGCAGCCCATTGATCGTGAAGACGGTGCTCAGCGTCGTCTCGCGGCTGGCGCGCACAAACAGCGGCGTCTCCGGAACCGGCCCCAGCCGCTCCAACTCGCGCACACGCGCATCCGGCCGCTCGACGATTACGCCCACCCATGGCTGCTCTGCCAGCACCTCCACCAGCACCCGCCGCACATCGTCCTGAGCAGTACCTTGGGTCAGCAGTTGCACCACGACCAGCCCGTTATATCGGTCCGCAACAATTCCCGGCAGCGCATCTGCCTCCGAGAAGATCAGCCGGCAGGCGTTTGTCTCCGTCGCAGCACCACCTTCGCCCGCAAATGCCTCCGCCACCAGCGTCTCCCGCAGTCTCAGCGCGGCCTCCACCCGTTCGTGCAACTCGCCGAGATATTCCGCCCGCCCCAGCCCAGCCTGGCGGGAGACCACGCGCAGCGCGATCTCGGACGCGGAGCTATACAACGCCGTCCCCAGCGGAATTCCTCTCGAGTCGACCACACTGACCAGGGCCCCCGGTTGTACCTCATCCAGCCTGGCATCGCCGGGCGCCGCCGCAAGCCGTTCCCGAATCGACTCGAGGTCCGAGCGGTATACCCAGAAGTGCCCGGCGCGCAGCCGCTCCGCCGCGCGCCGCGTAATCTCCGCCACTGCTCCAATGGTGCTCGCCGGCAACGTCATTCCCTCATGGTCGCACAGCGGAGCAGCGGACTCGCTCACGTGTGGTTCAGCAGGTGGGCGAGGCCGTAAGCTGCCGCAGCCGCTGCGCCCCCGATGAGTGTGGTTTGCAGCGCGCTGCGCAGGGCGCCCGTTCCCAGCAGCCGTCCCTTCAACGCGCCGAACAGCGCCAGCGCCAGCAGTGTGATCAGTACTGAGAGCCTGAGGGCTGCTGCGGTCGACGCAACCGGCGCGCCGACCAGCATATACGGCAGCAGCGGGATCAGGCCGCCCGCAACATAGCTGGCAGCGATGGTCAGGGCGGAGCGGTGCGCCCGATTCGCCGCGGGCTTCTCCAGTCCCAGCTCGAAGCGCATCATGAAGTCGACGTAGGCCGGGTGGTTCTGCTGCAACGCACAGAGTACCGGCGCCGCGGCCTCGCGGGGAACGGCATACTGGTCAAAGATCTGGTAGATCTCCTCCGCCTCGTCGTCCGGCCGGGTAACCACCTCGGTCTGTTCGCGCTTCAGTTCGGAGGCGTAGTGCTCGGCATCGCCGCGCGCCGCCAGGTATCCGCCCAGTCCCATGGCAATTGAGCCGGCGGCGATCTCGGCCAGCCCTGCCAGCACAATGATGTGGGCGCTGGAGACCGCGCCGGAGAGCCCGGCAGCGAGCGCAAACGGCACCGTAAGCCCGTCCGAGAGTCCGATAACGACGTCACGGACGGATTCGCTGGACTCGAAGTGTCCTTCTATGTGCGGTTGGTCCATATCCCCGCTGGCAATGTCATGCATTCCGGGAGTGTAAAGCATAGGCGCGGGACATGGTAAGTGGCCGGATCTTTGAGCACTTATCGCGTCCCCGGGATTCGCTCGCCCACCCGCCCGGATGTGCCCCGTTACACAGTGGAAATTATTCCTCTGCGATCGCGTCCTTTCAACCCGCCCCCCCGTCTGTACTAGCAGGTTCCCGCCAATTTTGAAGTGATATGTGGCGACAAGACAGGCAAGGCGAGCAATGAGACATCTTCTACGAACGGGCATGGTTGTGGCAGCGTCTATGCTGCTGGTTTCAGGGACACAGATGTGGGCTCAGGCAGATCAGCCTGCAGGTCAACAGACCCAACCCGGTCAGGTGCAGGGTGGCGGCCGGGGCGGCGGACGCGGCGGATTTGCCGGCGGCCAGATGGGCCAGCCGGTGCAGGGAATTGTCACCGCAGCGACCAAGGACAAGGTGACCGTCAAGACCGACGCGGGCGACTCCTACGACATAACCGTCACCGACACCTCGCGCATCATGAGGAACGGGCAGCAGATCAAGCTGAGCGATGTGAAGCCGGGCGACAGCGTGACCGCCCGCGGCACGGTCGACGCCACCAAGAAGACGGTGGAAGCCATGATGGTGATGGACGTCGATGCGGCGACCCTCGCGAAGGCCAAAGAAAATATGGGCAAGACCTACATCACCGGTCGTATTACCGCGATCGACGCCGACAATCTGAAGCTGACCGTGATGCGCACCGACAATGTGAGCCAGGTGATCGCTGTGGATGAAGGCACTTCCTTCGAGCGTGGGAACCGCGGGGTTTCCGCGGACGTGACTGCGGCCGGCGGAATCGCCGGAGGTGGTGGCGGATTCGGCGGCGGCAGAGGAATGGGCGGCGGCAGGCAGGGAGGCGGCGGGCAGGCTGCAGCGCCACCGGCCCCGGAGAGTATCACCCTCGCGGATATCAAGGTGGGGGATGCAGTGATGGCGACCGGCGCTTTGAAGAGCGGCACCTTCACGGTGCTGAAGATGGGAGTCTCGGAACCAGGAGCGGGGCCGGGTGCCGGCGGCGCGGGACGAGGCCGCGGGGCCAACAATCAGGCAACCCCTCCGCCGGGCGCTCCTCCCCCACCTGCTGCCGCTCCACCGCAGTAATCAGCATGGCCTGGTAAACGCGCAGGCGGACAGTTGGGTTGTCTTTGCAGGTCGCAGAGCTGTTGAGTGGATCGATGTGGTAGCGAGAGTTCTTACTGTAAGAATGTAACGAATGGTCACCGGAACCGGGCATCTCGTTACAAAACATTACCCACTGTGACCGCACGATGCTCGGAGTCGATGTCTCCTGAAGACAGTTGTTCAGACATACATAGTGGGTCTGCGGAATGGCTTTGGTGGGTTGCTTTTCGGTCTTGGTTCAGTCAGGTCGGTTATAGGGAGCGTGTCTGTGCGGCGATTAAGTGGGATGAAACGGTTTGTTGTAATGGCAACGAGTGCGGCGATGCTGGCCGGCGCCGGCGTTTTTGGCGCGACCGCTCTGGCCCAGACGACGGAGCCCGCCGCGGCTCAGGCCCCGGCGGCACCCGCAGCGCAAACGCCGGCTGCCCCGGCCGCCGCAGCTCCAGCCGCCCCGGCTGCACAAGCTCCAGCCGCTCCCGCTGCCCCGGCCGCGCCCGGCGCGCAGGCGCCCACGGCTCCGGCGGCTGCACCGGTGGTGACCGCTGCGCCCCAGGGTGGAAGCATCAAGGGTACCGTTAAGGCGAGCGGAGTTCCTCTGCCCGGCGTCGCTGTCACGGCAACCAACACGCTGACCGGAAAGAAGTATGCGACCACCACCGATGTCGACGGTGCGTTTCAGATGGACGTGCCGCGCAACGGCCGCTATGTGGTCAAGTCGGAGTTGACCGGGTTTGCTTCCGTCACGCAGGAGGTCGTAGTCAATGCGGCCAGCGAGAACGGCGGCCTGCCGGTGCAGACGGCGGAGTTCAAGATGGACCTTGCCTCGCGAGTCACTCCTGAGCCTGCGGCCACGACGACAGTCGCGCGGACCGGCCCTGGCGCAACCACAACCCCCGGGACCACAGCGCGCGCAGCCGGGCCGGCGGTCGCTGGTACTACCCCCAGCGCGGTTGTCAGGCAGGGCCGCACCGTCCAGACGTTGGCGGTGCAGGGAGGAGATGCCGACCTGGCCGACGCGACTGCGGGGGATGCATCCACAGTCGCTGAGTCGCAAATGCCAACCATGGGCGGGCTCGCCAGCGACGACAGCACGGCAGCGGCAATGTCGAATGACTCCATCGCGGTCAACGGCCAGCAAGGCCAGATCAATGGCCTCGCCGGATTCAGCCAGGATGAGTTGCAGAACCGGATTCAGAACATGCAGCAGAACGGCTTCACCAACGGCGACATCGCCGGGACGCTGAGCGGCGTGATGCAATCCGGCACCTTCGGCGGCCCCGGCGGCGGCCCCGGCGGTTTTGGCGGACCGGGCGGCGGCGGCCCCGGCGGCGGTGGTCCGGGCGGCGGTGGATTTGGTGGCGGCGGCCCCGGCGGCGGATTCGGCGGCGGCGGTGGAGGTGGCGGCCGTGGCGGCGGTGGTGGCGGCGGAGGCGGACGTCCTGGCGGATTTGCCAACTTTGGCGCCGGCGGTTTCCGCGGGCAGAATCCGAATGCATGGCATGGACGCATATCCTACACCGGTTCCGACAGCGCGCTGAACGCGAACAGCTATTCCGTCACCGGTACGCCGATCCCGAAGCCTCAGTCGGATCGCAATACCTACACCGCCACTCTCCAGGGCGTGCCGTTTATCCCCCACCTGTGGGCGCCGAATCCGAAGATCAATCTGTTCCTCAGCGTGCAGGGAACGAAGAACACCTCTCCGGGGAGCAGTCAGATTATTGTGCCCACAGCGGCGCAAAGGCTGGGCGATCTGACGCCCCAATATCAGGCCGCCCTGACTCAGGGAACGGTGATACCGGTGTACGACTACACGGGCACTCCGACGACCAATCCCAACTATGGTCAGCCATACGGCAATACCAACTGCGCACCTGGACTCGCGGCCCTCGATCCCAGTCCCACGGCCTGCATCCCTGCGTACGAACTCTCGACGGCCGCGCAGGCGCTGATCAACCCGACGACGGGCTACTATCCTCTGCCCAACATCGTGCCCACACAAACGGGAGACAACTACCAGGCGACCTTTCCGGGCACCTCGGACTCCTCACAGATTTCGCTGCGCTACAACGAGAGCTTCGGCGCTGCGCCGACACGGGGCCGAGGCGGATTTGGCGGCGGAGGCCGCGGCGGCGGCGGCGGAGGCGCGAACCGCAATGCTCCTCCGGTCTTGCGCCAGAGCATCGCCGAGAACTTCGCTGAGTCCCATTCGGCCAGCGCCACCTCCAATTTCTCGCCCGAACTCGGCGGAAAGTCAGTATCGAATGGGTACAGCCTGTCCAGCGGCTACACCGTTGGCTACGGACGCATCAACAGCTCAGCAACTCTGAGTTGGAACCGCTCGCTCAGCCAGGCGACCAACTACTTCACCAATGCGCCGGGCGGCATCCCGAACCCAGCGCAGACTGCGGGCATCAATATCGGCAATTCGCAGATCTACAGCAACAAGTTTTTCTATGGAGTGCCATCCATCGGCATCCAGGGAGGCTACGCAGGGCTGGGGGATGCGACGCCGAGCACGACCGTGAACCAGACCATCTCGTTCTCAGACTTCGTAAGCTGGACCCACAAGCGCCACAATATGCGCTATGGCATCGATTTCCATCGCATCCATGCGGATTCCATCGGCGGGACCAACGCGCTGGGATCGTTCACGTTCGCCAATTACAACACTGGACTCGGCGGGACGGGGCAGACTTTGCCGACTTCGGTTTGCACCCCCAACAACAATCCGGTGAGCTCAACCAATCCCAACCCCAGCTGCGCCACCGGGTCCGCCTGGGCCGACTTTCTGCTGGGGCTGCCGGAACAGACCAACATTACTGCCGGGCTTAACAAAATCTACCTGCGCGGCAACTCATGGGATTGGTATGTGAACGACGACTGGCGCGCGCGCTCCAACGTGACCATCGAATACGGCCTGCGCTGGGAGTACTTCTCGCCCTACTCGGAGAAGTATGGCCGTATAGTCAACCTGAACGTGACCGGCAGCGCCCTGGCCACTCCCCCGACCTTGAGCGTGGTCAACGTCTGCGCCGCCCCGACGCCTACCGGCCCGGGTGTGGAGGGGACATGCAGCTCGGTGGCTCCGGGGACGCTGGTAAAGCCGGACAAGTCCCTGTACTCGCCGCGCGTAGCCATCCGCTGGGCGCCGAAGACCAAGTACACCAAGCAGATGGTCTTCAACTCGAGCTACGGGATCAATTACAACACCGGACAGTATTCGCGGTTCGCACAGAAGTTGGCCTTCCAGGCGCCCTTTGCGATCACGCAGGCGAATGTCGAGAACAACAACGGCTGCACACCTACCGATATGACCCTGGCCAACGGGTATAACTGCTCCACGCAGCAGACCACACTGAGCAACTACGCTGTCGATCCCAACTATCGCCTGGGCATGGTCCAGATTTACAACTTCGGCGTCCAGCAGACCCTGCCCCAGCAGATTGTGCTGAACATCAATTACACCGGCGCCTACGCCGGCAATCTGGATATGCTGCGCGCGCCCAACCGGAATCAGGATGGGACGATTGTCCAGAATGCCGGGGTATTTACCTACGAGGACTCGCTCGGCTACCAGCGCTCGAACGCCCTGGCGATCAGCGCGGGCGAGCGGATGCACAAGGGCGTCGCGCTGCAGGCGGTCTACACCTACTCGCACTCGATCGACGATGCGTCCTCGATTGGCGGCGGCGGGGGCACCATTGCGCAGAACGACCAGAACCTGGGTGCGGAAGAGAGCAACTCCACCTTCGATGTGCGCCATAAGGTCAGCGGCAACTTTGTCATCGAGCCGCCGTTCGGCCCCAATCGCGCGTTCCTGAACAAGGGCGGCGTATGGGCGGCGATCCTCGACGGATATTCCATCTCGGGTAACTATACGTTTGCCACCGGGACCTACGCGACGCCGTCGTACTCGCTGTCTACCTCCGAGATCCAGGCGGGGGCAGGCAGTTCGTTAAGGCCGGACCGGGCGCCGGGCACATCCATTATTGGGCCGCGCAACCACGAGGAGTGGTTCAACACAGCCGCATTCATTGCCGCGCCGCTGGACGCTAAGGGCAATCCCACCTACGGGAACGCCTCGCGCAATTCCATCGAGCTTCCGGGAACGGTTTCGGTCAGTGGCTCGCTCTCGCGGACCATCTCGTTCGGCGAGACGCGCAGCTTGGAAATGCGGCTGAATGCGAACAATGCGCTGAACACCGTGCAGTATTCCGGCGTAAACACGACGATCAATTCGGGACGCACCTATGGTCAGGTGACCTCGGCGGCGGGGATGCGGTCGTTTACTTATAACCTTATGTACCGGTTCTAGCACCATTGGCCGCCTGGGCAGGGCGGCGGAAGCAGGACGTAGTGGAGGAGATGGCAATGCGGCGAATCTTTCGGAGCGAAATGGGCTGGAAAGCGACAGCAGCGGTTCTGGCGGCGACGATGGTTGGCTCACCCGCGGGCGTGCCGCTGACGGCAGTGGCGCAGCAGCAGGACACCGCACGGATCACCACTCTTGTGGAGCATGTCGATCGCGTATTAACCAACGTCGTGGTGCGCGACAAGAAGACCGGAGATCTCATCAAGGGGCTCAAGCAGAGCGACTTCCAGGTGCTCGAGGACAACCGGCCGCAGACCATCAGGACCTTTGACTTCCAGAACGTCGACGAGGCGGTCAAGCTGGCTGAGAGCCAAACCGTCTCCGGCGTTACCACCACCAAGAAGAAGACCATCGCCGACCTGGTGAACAACGACTTCGCCGCTCAGCCGGACGAGTTGAAGGACCGCCGCCTCATGGTGATGTTCTTCGACCTCAGCAGCATGCAGCCGGAGGACGTCACCCGCGCGGTGGACGCTGCCAAGGATTACATCAACAACCATATGGCGCCGGCGGACCTGGTGGCCTCGGTGAGCCTGGTCTCCAGCCTCAGCATGGACCAGGACTTTACCAGCGACAAGACCGCGCTGTTGAACGCGGTCAGCAAGTACGACGGCAGCGAGGGCAGTGGCTACGCGAACGGCAGCGAAGGTGGCAGCACCGACGGAACCGCGGACGACTCCTCCAGCTTTGTGGCCGACGACAGCGAGTTCAACGCGCTCAACACCGACCGCGAACTATATGCGATCCGTACCGTTTGCAAGTCGATTGAGAAGGTCGAGCAGAAGAAGAGCATGCTGTATTTCTCCGGCGGTCTCTCCCGGCAGGGCATCGAAAATCAGGCCAGCATCCGCGAAGCCACCAACGAGTGCGTCAAGTCGGATACTGCCTTGTATGCGGTCGACTCGCGCGGTTTGCAGGCCATCAACGCGGTCGGCAACGCCTCCACCGGCAGCATCCGCGGCACCTCCGCCTACAGCGGCGCGTCGATGGTCAGCCAGTTGCAGTCCAACTTCAACTCGCAGGAGACGCTGGGCACGCTGGCCAGCGATACGGGCGGCAAACTGTTCGTCGACTCCAACGACTTTGGGCCGGCCTTCACGGCGGTGCAGAAGGATACCGAAGCCTATTACATCATCGGCTACGAGTCGACCAATCCGCGGCGCGATGGCAGCTATCGTCACCTGACCATCAAGCTGCTGAACCATCCCAACGCGCAGCTTGAGTACCGGCCGGGCTACTACGCCCCCGCGGACTTCCAGCACCAGAAGACCGAGGACCGCCAATTCGCCCTGATGGAGCAGATGCGCAGTCAGGTCCCGGCCACCGACGTCGCCATCTATCTGCAGGCGCTCTACTTCCGCCTGTCTGACGGCAAGTTCTATATCCCCATGTCGCTGGTTATCCCCGGCTCACAGATCAACGCGGTGGTGGTGAAAGACAAGGACAAGGCCAGCATCGACATCCTGGGCCAGGTAAGGAACGCTACCAACATCGTGGTCGGCCAGGTACAGCAGACCGTGCCTTTGGCGATCGACGCCAATCAGCATCTCGAGAAGAAGAACGTGCAGTACTCCACCGGCTTCGAACTCGCGCCCGGCAAGTATCACGTCAAGTTCGTGGTGCGCGAGAACCAGTCCGGCAACATGGGCACCTTCGAGACCGACATCACGGTTCCGGACATGAAAAAGACGCCGCTGAAGCTAAGCTCGATCGTCATGTCCAGCCAGCGCACGCCGGACAAGGACAAGAAGTCCATCGACCCGCTGGTGCAGGATGGGATGCAGATTGTGCCGAATGTGCCGCACGTCTTCCGCCAGGACCAGCACCTCTACTTCCTCTACGAAGTCTATAGCCCGTCCAAGGAAAAGGACGAGACCGCCCCGGCGGCCGCCGCGCAGCCGCCCGCCGCAGGACTGACCAAAAAGGAAGCGGGACCGGTACGCGTGCTCACCAGTATTGAGTTCCTGCTCGGAGGCGTCAAAGTCTATGAGACGCCGCTGGTCGAGGCCGACGCCATCAACGTCCCCGAGCGCGATGCCGTCAGCTTCCAGTTCGACGTGCCGCTGGCCGGATTGAAAGCTGGTACCTACATCTGCCAGGTCAATGTCATCGACGATGCCGGCGGCAGCTTCACCTTCCCGCGCATGGCGCTGCGCATCACCGCACCCCTGGCTCCGGCAGCAACGCCGGCTCCGGTCGCCGCGGCGGTTGCACCCAAGGTTGGCCCGGGTCTGTAACCCGCGTGCAGGTCCGTCGTTGATGCAGTCGCAGCGAAGAATCTGGTACGCTTGGTTCGTTTCGAAGGGAGACACAACATGCAGACGAAGCGGATGAAGTTGGTTTTTGCGGCAGCGGTCTTCACCTTGATGGCCGGCAGCCTTGTCAGCGTTCAGGCCCAGATGGGCGGCATGGCAGCTGCCCCAGCGGCCGCTCCAGGCACCCAGGTCGATCCGGCAAAGACCTTCGACGCCTCGGTCAGCCAGATCGAGCGGCTCTGGATGGGAGCGGCCCAGGCCATGCCCGCCGAGAAATACGGCTTTGCTCCGAGCGCCGCCATCTTCGTGCCCGGCCAGGCAGTGAAGTACGATGGCGTGCGCACCTTCGCCCAGATCGTCACCCATACTATCCAGGCCAACTACAACGCGTTCGCGGCCATCGGCGGCATCAAGCCCGACGTGGACACCGCCGCCATCGGCAAGCTTGAATCCAAGGACGACATCGTCAAGGCGCTGGCCGCAACCTTCGCCTTCGCCCACAAAGCCGTCGCCAACGTCACCACCGCCAACGCCTTTGACAGCGTGCGCGGCACGCAGACGCGCGCCAGCATGGTGGCCGGCGCCGTCGGGCACGCCGAAGACGAGTATGGCCAGGCGGTTGAGTATCTGCGGATGAACGCCATCGTTCCGCCGGCCAGCGAAGGCCGCCCGCGAATGTAGCCGCGGCTTTCCCTCTCCAGACCGTAAAAAAGAGCAGCCCTCGCGGGCTGCTCTCTGTCTTCCCGGTGGCCTCGAGCAGGACGCTCGCCTACCGTTCCGCAATCGGAATGTACGGCTCCGGATAGGCCGGCCCGATGTAGTCCGCGCGCGGCCGAATCAGCCGGTTGTCGTCGAGCTGCTCGATCACATGCGCGGCCCAGCCGGCGATACGGCTGATGGCAAAGATCGGTGTAAACAGGTCGATCTCCACGCCCAGCGTGGTGTAGGTCGACGCCGAATAGAAGTCCACGTTGGCATTCAGCTTCTTCTCCTTGTTGACGTACAGCTCGATCTTGCGCGACATGTCGAACCACTTCGGCTTCCCCGCCGCCTTGCCCAGGTCCTCCGACATCTTCCTCAGGTGAGTCGCTCGCGGGTCCTCGGTGATATACACGCGATGGCCGAAGCCCGAGATCTTCTTCTTCTGCGCCAGCAACTGCGCCACATACTCCACCGGGTCCGCCTCCGCCTCGTCGATGGCAAACAGCAGCTTCATCGTCTCCGCGTTTGCGCCGCCATGCAGCGGGCCCTTCAGCGCGCCGATGGCGCCCACAATCGCCGAATGCATGTCCGAGAGCGTCGATGCAATCACGCGCGCCGCAAATGTGCTCGCGTTCAGCTCGTGGTCGGCCTGCAGGATCAGCGCAACGTCCAGCGCCCGCACCGCCGTCGTCGTGGGGTTCACGCCGTTCAGCATGCGCAGGAAGTTGGCGCAGTGCGACAGCGACCGGTCCGGGTCGATGATCGACTTGCCCTTGCGGATGCGGTCGAAGATGGCCACGATCATGGCGATCTGCGAGGTCAGCCGGTAGCTCTTGCGCACATTGGCCTCGTGCGACGAGTCCTTCTCGTCCGGGTCGTAGAGCGAGAGCAGACTGACTGCGGTGCGCAGCACCTCCATGGGCGTCGACTCGTGGGGCACGCTGCGCAGAAAGTCATAGATGCGCCAGTTCAGCGTCCGCGCAGCCGCCAGCTCCTTGCGGAATTCGGCAAGCTCAGACTCGGTGGGGAGTTTGCCAAACCAAAGCAGATAGGTGGTTTCCTCGAAGTCCGAGTGCTCGGCCAGCTCGTGGATGTCGATACCGCGGTAAGCCAGCACGCCGGCTGCCCCGTCGATCCAGCAGATGGACGACTTGGTGGCGATGATGCCTTCAAGGCCTTTAATAGGGAGAACTGCTGATGACATGGACAAAGCCCTCTCGCGAATCAAACCGTACGGTATATACGGTTATAGCGCAGCGGCGAAACCCTTGTCACGAAAAGCCGTCAGCCATCAGGTTTTTCCGCGCGCTCGCTGGTCGGCGGCAAGCTGCGAGAGTCGCATGTTCCGTCCCTGCCAGGGTGCGAGTCCAGCCCACTGCCGGCGTGCCCGCCTGTGGGCGTCCTTTGCCCCCGGGCCCTATTTCCCGGTGCTCCCGCAGCCGCGGGCGTTCCTGAGCTATATTCTTTTCTAGAGGTTCCCGCACTATCGCGGTGCGATCTCGCCGCCCATGCGTCAGCAGCGTCTATTCATGAGTGGTCACCGTCTTATTGAAGGGGAGAACACATGAGCGAAACAGAACCAGTGGTAGTAGCCGAGCGGTCCGTCTCGACAGCATTCATCACCGTCATCGCCGTCGCTGCCATCGTTGCCGTAATCGTGGGTATCGGCGGGCTGGTTTGGTGCTCCGGCCTGCAGAGCCATATTGCTGCGACCGATCAGAAGCTCGCCGCCGCCAACAAGACCAACGCCGACCTCGCCGATCAGCTCGAGGCCACCAAGGCCCGCTTGAGCGCCACCGCCGAGACCCTCAGCCAGAACGTCGGCGCTACCCAGAAACAGATCGACGCCCGCACCGCAACCATCATCGCCAACCAGAAAGCCCAGGATGCTGAGACCGCCAAGCTCGCGCAGGAGCAACAGAGCGCCGAGAAGCAGATCGGCGCGGTGTCCAGCGACGTCGCCAGCGTCAAGACGGATGTGGGCGGCGTCAAGACGGACGTGGCTACCACCCGCAGCGACCTCGAAAACACCAAGTCGCAGCTCCAGCGCGTGGTGGGCGATGCCGGCGTGATGAGCGGCCTCATCGCTACCAACCACTCGGAGCTCGAAGAATTGAAGCACCGGGGCGATCGCAACTACCTGGAGTTCACCCTGGTCAAAGGCGCGCCGCCCACCCTGCTCTCCACCGTCAAGCTCCAGTTGAAGAGGGTGGACGACAAGCACTCGCGCTATACCCTCGCCGTCAGCGCGGACGATCGCGACATCGAGAAGAAGGACAAAAACCTCGATGAGCCGGTGCAGTTCTATACCGGCAAGACCCCCGTGCTGTACGAACTGGTCGTCAACAACATCGAGAAGAACAAGGTTTCCGGGTATCTCTCCACACCCAAGAACGCACAATAGCCAGCAATCATGCGGTCATTTGCAGCCGCGCACAACATTAAAGCAGAACGGGGGACGCTTTAGAGCGTCCCCCGTTCTGCTTTGCCTTGGGTTGGATTACTTCTTTTTGGCTGTCTTCTTGGCTGCTTTCTTAGCTGCTTTCTTAGTTGCCATTTGCCTATTCTCCCTGTCGTTAAGACATCGATGCTGCAACACATAAACTTGCAGCTAACGAAGGTATAGTTTTGATGAAATTCAGTGTCAAGAAAAATCGATCATTTCGTGAAACTTTTTTTTGTAATAGGAGATACCTCGGTCCGCCTCCGAGGGCCAAAACTCCGCGCGCTGAATCTCTCCGGCCCCAAGTTTCGGGGCGAAGCACCGGTCTGAATGTCACCTGCATCACGCAGGTCGTATACTCGGCGTCGATGGAAGGACGTTGCCATGCACGATGAATCACACGCTGCAGTCCTCGTCTCCGCGGTGCGCACGCCGGTCGGAAAACTCCAGGGTGCGCTTGCATCGTTCTCTGCGATCGATCTCGGAGCGATTGCCGTGCGCGAAGCCGTCCGCCGCGCCGCAGTCGATCCCGCCGCTGTCGACGAGTGCATCATGGGATGTGTCCTCACCGCCGGCCTGGGCCAAAACCCCGCTCGCCAAGCGGCTTTGCGCGGCGGCCTCGCCGACACTGTCTCCGCCGCCACGCTCGATATGGTGTGCGGCTCCGGTCTCAAGGCGGTCGCACTGGCCGCGCAATCCATCGCCACCGGCAACTCCGACATCGTCGTCGCCGGCGGCATGGAGTCCATGTCCAACGCGCCTTATCTTCTGCCGCACGCGCGCCGCGGTTTCCGCATGGGCGACTCCACCGTCGTCGATTCCATGATCCACGACGGACTTTGGTGCGCCTGCGAAGACGCGCACATGGGCATCGCCGCCGAACGCGTCGCGGAGAGATACTGCATCTCGCGCGCCCAGCAGGATGCCTACGCGCTCGAGTCGCACGCCCGGGCGGCATCTGCATCGCGCGCCGGCCACTTCGCTGTGGAAATCACGGCCGTAACTCTGCCGTCGAACGCAACCGCCCGTCGCAACGACACTGCGCCTGTCGTCTTCTCGCGCGACGAAGGCATCCGCGACGACGCAGTCGACAAACCCAGCGCCGCGCTCACTGCACTCGCCGCCCTGCGTCCCGCATTCAAGCCCGACGGCACCGTCACCGCGGGCAACGCTCCCGGCGTCAACGACGCAGCCGCGGCCGTCGTCGTCATGTCCGCCGCGCGCGCCGCGTCGCTCTCGCTCAAGCCGCTCGCCACCATTCGCGCGCAGGCCACCACCGGCGTCGCGCCCAAATGGGTCATGATGGCCCCCGTCACCGGCGTCGAGAAGCTCCTCGCCCGCGCCGGCTGGAGCATCGACTCGGTCGACCTCTTCGAACTCAACGAAGCCTTCAGCGTGCAGGCCATCGCCGTTATGCGCGAACTCGGGGTTGATCCCGCTCGCACCAATGTCAACGGCGGGGCCGTCGCCATCGGCCATCCCATCGGCGCATCCGGCGCGCGCATCCTCGTCACCCTGGTCCACGAGATGATTCGCCGCGATGTGCACCGTGGCGTCGCCGCCCTCTGCCTCGGCGGCGGCAACTCCGTTGCCCTCGCCATCGAGCGCTAGCGAGTTTGCCATCCCCGGAGGAAATCTGCTTTGCTCGAACCTCGAGCTTCGAACCTAGTACCTTGTACCTAGCCATGCCCGACAATACCCAGCGTTTCACCGGCCGCGCCGAGGATTACGATCGCTATCGCCAGCGCTATCCCACCGAGGAGATCCTCACCCGCCTCCGCACCTGGTGCGGCCTCACTGCGGACTGGCTCATTGCCGACGTCGGCGCCGGCACCGGCATGCTCGCCGAGGTCTTCCTCGAAAACTTGAACCGCGTCCTCGCCATCGAACCAAATCAGGACATGCGCGACCAGATGCGCCCATCCGTCGAAGGGCATCTCCGCAAGCCCGCTCCGCAACTCGAGATCCTCGACGCCACCGCCGAGGCCACCACCCTCCCCGCCGCCTCCATCGACCTCGTCGCCATCGGCCGCGCCTTCCACTGGTTCGACAAGGACCGCGCCCTCGCCGAGTTCCGCCGCATCCTTAGGCCCGAAGGCTGGGTCGCTCTGATCGCCGCCGACCGCGATCGCGACTCCAGGGACCCCGCTTATCGCCCGCAGATCGACGCTTACGAAACCCTGATGTCGACCCACGGTACGGATTACACGCGCGTCAGCTCCGGCTACCGCACCTACGACAAGCTGGAGACATCCTTCGCCGGCGAATGCCACCACGTCGAGCTGCCCGGCCTGCGCCGGTTCGACTGGCCCACCTTCCGCGGCCACACCATGTCGCTCTCCGTCTCGCCGCAGCCCGGCCACCCCAACCACGACGCCTTCCAGCACGCGCTGCGCAATTACTTCGACACCTACTCCCGCGCCGGCGTCTTCACCGTGCCTACCATGTGCTGGATCACCGCCGCCCGCTTCCGCCCGCAGGAGTCCTCAGTCCTGGAAGAGACTTAGGCGCTTTGGAATCGGCTTTTCCAGAGCCTCTGCGGGTCCAGGCTTGGTTTGCGACCGTCGTTTGAACGGGGAGCGCCGCAGGTACACGTAGCACCTCTTGTTGCAAGTGAAGCATCGCGCAGGCCAGAAGCCAACCAGCGACATCAACCAGCCAAAGCCGCTGCGGCGCGTGCGATATAGCGCGTGGCACTTGCAACTGGGGCAGGAAAAAGAAGGCGGCAGCATATTCATCTCCTGGGCTGCGGTGTCGATTCCGCCTCGCAGCATACGGTCTTAATTCAGCTTTGGTGGAATCTGCCCATTGTCCGGCGCTTAGCAACGCGCGCGCTGACAGGCCGCACGAATCGGGCACACTAAAGTTGCACTGTGGAGAATCAAGGAGTGCGCTCGCCCGTGGGACAGATCCAATTATCGCGGTCCAATCCCCTCTGACCGCCCCATTCCCAGGCCACGAAGCTGCTTGAGTATCAACTTCCTCGCTATCAATCAGAAGGTCAACGCTATCGACCAGAAGATAAACAGGCACCGTGTGCCGCCTGCGGGGGGTTTCAGGCCGCCCTGCCCCGCTCCCCGCCGGCGTTCGATCTTCCGCGCGCGTAGGCATGCTTCGGCGGATCCGGATCGTAGTCTTTGATTCGCGAATAGCGGAGATGGAACCGTTTGTCACAGGTCATGCAACGCACCGGCCTCAAGCCAAAAAGAGACATAAGCCAGTCCAAACCGGTGCGGCGCGTCCTGTAAAGTGCGTGGCATTTGCAGCGGGGGCAGGAAAACGTGGCCGGTAGCATATTCCTCTTCGTCTGCCTTGGCTGCGGAGCTTTGACGCCTCGCAGCACACAGGCCTTCCTACAGGTTCTGGTTGGTCGGTCGCCCACGCCTGGGATAGTGGGCCGCTTTGGCGGCACAGCGTTTTTGCAGTGCCGCAGTCTTGGTCGAGGTGTCAGCGGACGTTGAACCTGTCACGACATCCCCTTGGACACACTTCGCTCATCCGGCGAAGCTGCTAGTTCGGATGCACCACCCCCACCCCGCGTTGCCCCACTCCCCGCCAGCCCTCAGGCGGATGGCCATTCCTGCGCAGCGTGGCGGATCCGGATGATCCGAATGTCCTGTTCCAAAACCTGGTAGACAACGATGTAAGTAGCGAGGCAACGATTAACTCCCGAGTATCGGGAACTTGGCCGATCCGACCGCGACGGGGCATCTTGTTGAGCGATTCAGCCGCCAAATAGAGCCTCCGCCCAACGCGGCGCGCTGCTTCGGCGTTGTCGGCTCGTATGAAGTTGACAATCAATTCAAGGTCATCTGCTGCGGACTTAGTCCAGCGAACGAGCATTAGGAAGCCAGCAATCTCTCAATCCGCTCGACAACTTGCTCGTGTTCCAGCAATTCGCGGCGCTCTGACTCCGCGAGACCAACCTCCACCGCCGCGACGAAATCGGTGCGCCACAAAAGATACTGCTCAACCGCCCGCTGAGCATGCTCGTCCGCAGACAAGCCACCCTGCGTCGCAATCTCGTTAAGCTGCCGCTCCTGCTCGGGTTTGAGCTGTACCGCCAGAGCTCAAGGCTAGAGCCTTACGGTCGCGTCGTCAAACTCATTTGAGAGCCTACTAGACGAACCCCCCCTCAGCACTCAATCACATTCAGCGCCAGCCCGGCCAGGCTGGTCTCCTTGTACCGCGACTGCATATCCAGTCCCGTCTCATACATGGTCTTGATGATCTGGTCCAGCGACAGCTTGTGCCCTTCCGTCTCATGCATCGCGATCCGGCTGGCGTTGATTGCCTTCACCGCGCCCATCCCGTTGCGCTCGATGCACGGAATCTGCACCAGCCCGCCGATGGGGTCGCAGGTCATTCCCAGGTTGTGCTCCATCGCAATCTCCGCCGCGTGCTCCACCTGGGCATTGGTGCCGTTCTGCGCGGCCACCAGCCCGCCCGCCGCCATCGAGCACGCCACGCCCACCTCGCCCTGGCAACCCACCTCCGCCCCGCTGATGCTCGCATTTTCCTTGTACAGAATCCCGATCGCCGCCGCCGTCAGAAAGTACCGCAGCAGCCCCGCCTCTTTCTCCTCCTCGCTCAGCCCCTCGCACAGAAAGCGCCGGTAGTAGTGCGCGATCGCCGGGATCACACCCGCCGCGCCGTTGGTTGGGGCCGTCACCACGCGCCCGCCCGCCGCGTTCTCTTCATTCACCGCCATCGCCCACATCGTCACCCAGTCCAGCGCCGCCAGCGGATCGTAGCTGCCGCTCGGCTCATCTCCTTCGAGCTTCCGCGCCAGCCGCGGGGCCCGCCGCCGCACCTTCAACCCTCCCGGCAGAATCCCCTCCACCTCCATGCCCCGCTCCGTGCATGCCTCCATTGCTCGCCAAAGCGCCAGCACAGATGCGCGAACCTGGTTTTTCAGCGATCCGCCAAACTCACCTTCCGGCACCGGCCGCACGATCTTCACCCGCGCATCTGCCAGCAGCGCGCACTCATTCGCCAGCACCAGCTCTGCAATCGTCAGCCCATGCTCGCCCGCAACCCGCAGCAACTCCTCCGCGCTGCGAAACGGGTACGGCACCACTCTTGGCGCTCTAGCGCTTCCATCGGCCGCCGCTGCCCGCTCCGCCTCCGACACAATAAACCCGCCACCGATAGAGTAGAAAACCTCTTCCGCCAGCCACATCCCCTCCGCGTTCAGTGCCGCAAACCGCATCCCGTTCGGATGTGTCACCACTCCTTCCTCGGGATACATCTGCCCGCGCCGAAACCGCAGATCGCCGGCTTCCGCGAACCCAATCTCCTCGCGCCCGCCTAGCCGCAGCCGCCCGGTCGACCGCACCTCAGCAATGTTCGCGTCCACCGTCGCCGGGTCCACCGTCGCTGGAGCCTCGCCCATCAGCCCCAGCAGCACCGCCCTATCCGTCCCGTGTCCCGTCCCGGTCAGCGCCAGCGAGCCATACAGGTCCACCGTCACCCGCATGGTCTTCTCCATCAACCCCGCTGCCTCCAACTCCCGCACAAACCGCAGCGCCGCGCGCATCGGCCCCACCGTATGCGAGCTGGACGGCCCAATCCCGATCTTGAACAGTTCAAACAGGCTGGTATTCACGTTGCTATTGTAGGCCGCCCGACTCCGGCCGCGTCACCGTGCACGCCTCTTCGCCGGCTTTGCCTTCGCCTTGGCCTGCGCCTGCTTCGCCGCCACATTCCGATGCGCGACCGTGAGCGCGCCCAGCATGGTCGCCGCATCCGCCCGGTCCAGCACCAGGTAGGTCATTCCCATGCGCCCCCACCCGCCCTGGACCGGCTCAAACACCTCGGGCAGCTCCCCGACGAACTCCGCCTGCTGCTCGACGGTCAGCTTCAGCACACCGCGCCCGCGCGCCTGGCCCGACAAGGTGGCAAAGATCCGCCCACCCACGCGAAAGTCCGGATTGCCCATGTGCGCGCTCTCCACCGCACCGGGTAAACTCAACGCCATCGCACGAAACCGGTCCACGCCCGCACTCATGCTTCGCTCCCTCGAACCGTATCCATCAGGTTCACTTGAAAAATGCCCTAGCGTCCTGGCTCTGAGGATTATTCACTGGAGCGCTGAAAACCAGGTTCCCATCCCGCTTCTCGTTGAAGAATGGATTCCCGGATACTCCCATCGTCAGAGATCCAGTGACGGCATCATTGTCTCTGTTCCATATTCGGAAGTAGGTATTGCCATTGGGTTCTGCTAGCAGCAGAGCGGTTTGCGGCCCTTGAGCGTCCAGCGTCAGCATTGCGTTTGCATAGCCATCGGCGGTCACATAACCACCGCGCTCCGTGCCCGTAGCATCCGCAATGATCACCCCTGAGACGGGACCGTCCCTATGATGTTGCTTGCCCATCTCCATCGGCTCCGGTGCCGGAGCAGCCAGGATTACGCGCGATACGCCACTCTGGTCAACGATATCGAGCCGTCTGAGAACCAGCGAGTCCGGATGGGCCAGGCGATGAAACGCGCAGGCTTGCCATACACCCAAACCGGCAACACACACTGCGAGGATGCCTGCACCTAGGGAAACAATGCGCAGCCGACGCTCGGCTCGCAGCAATCGGCCAATCAGTTCCATTTCGTTCATATACGCCTCTCAGGTCATGCAGGCCCTGCACCTGAGGCTATATTATTGCTTCACGTTCGCCGGCTTCACTGCAACCACCGCCGGTGGTCCCGGCACGCCCGTTGTCCGCAGGTACGCCGCCGCCGCCGTCAGCCGGATCGGCTGCTTCGAGTCCGCCAGCAGCGCATACACGGCCATCTGTGTCGCCTTGCCGTGGTAGTCGGCCAGTGCCTTCACCGCAGCCGCGCGCACCACTTGGTCCTTGTCTCCCAGCGCCGCCAACAGCTCCTTGTGGATCGGCTCGGTCCGCTCCTGCGCAATCTCCTCGATAGCCGACGCGCGCGCCAGGTCGCCGCCGCTCTGATGGATGTATTCGAACGCCGTAATCCCGAAGCCAAACGGCCCCAGCAGCATCGACGCGCCCTGCAACGCGCCCAGCTTGGCCAGCATTGCCGGATCGTGCAGGTCCTTGCTGATCTTGTGCTTGGTTCCATTGATCAGCGTCGGTCCCGCGCTGCGTTCCCCGTCCACCACCGCCATCAGAATGTCTTCCCCGGATTTGTCGTTCATCTTCCAAAGCGTCATCGCCGCGGAAAATGCGACCTCCGGCTCTTTATCGTCCAGCAGGTTGCGCAGCGGAGTCGTCAGGTTGCGGTCCTTGGTCAGTCCGGCCGCCTGCGCCGCCGCTGTGCGCACATCCAGGTCCGGCTCGGCCATCGCATCCGTAATCATCTTCTCCGCGCGCGCGCAGCGCAGCAGCCCCAGCGCCGCCAGCGCCTGGATCCGCGTCTGCGTGCTCTTGGGATCAGCCGCGGCGTCCGTCAGCAGCTTCCACGCCACGCGGTCCCGCTCCTCGGGAGTCGTTGCCGCCGGCAGCACCGCCGCCGGCTGCTCCTGGTTCCCCGCCACCGCGCCAGTTGTCGCAGCTGGCGGCGCGCTCTGCCCCCTGCCCGCGGCATCCTGCGCCATCGCTTGCACCACGCCGCCGGGGTTTGCCAGCCAAAGCAGAACCAGCCCCGTCCCAATGCATCCCAGGAGACTTCCCTGCCAAGGCATCCTTGCAGTCTTCATTGCACACTCCAGTTTTTCGTTCCCGACCATGTCTGCAGCCCTGGGCCCGATCTCTTGCCCTCAGCCCTTTTATCTATAGCTCTATCCATAGGATGCGCAACAGCGAACCCGTACCGCCCCGCTCCAGCAGAAACCCACCACACGCGCCACCCCAAACCGCGCGCTCCTTGGCTGGTGACGTATCGTTTTCGCGAGCGTATCTTGTGTATACGCTCAATCCGGCTCCCATCGGGGCCGCAGGAGACTCGAATGCGCCTCTCTTCGATGTTCTTCGCTGTACTGCTCTTGCCGCTCGTGCTTCCTGCGCAAAACGTCCCCGGCAGCGGCCCAGTCCAGATCCAGATCCAGCTCCACTCACCCGCCGCCTGCCCCGTAGGCTTCTCCGTCGACCGCAAACCCGATGGCGCCATCATCTGGACCAACAGCTCGCGCCTGCCAGCTCCCCACGGTCAGGGTCTGGACATCAACTTCGCCAGGCCCAAAGCGCAAATCGCCTCCGCCGACATCGTCGTGCATGGATACCCCTCCGCGCTCCACATCATCCCCGCCGCGCCGTCCGCTCCCAGCGAAATCACGGAGACCTTTCACCTCACCGCCAACACCGACCAGCCGCTCCTGCACCCCTCCGTCTGGACTGCGCACATGGTCGCCATAAGCTGGGTCGAGCTCACCCGCCTCGACTACACCGACGGAACCGCGTGGCAGCCCTCCGCCTCACGCCAGTGTACTGCCGCGCCCAGCCTCTTCGTCCCCGTGGCCACCGCCCGATAGTCCCTTTTTGCGTGTGATATCCGATTGGGTTACTTGCCGACGGAGAGAGAAGGCAGGTGGACGGGAACAAGCGACAAGTCAACCGTCACGATGTAGATCGCCAGGGCCGCCAGGACGAAGAACGCAGCCGTCCACATGCGCCAATCACGGTGCGCGCGCTTCCAGTAAGGTATCGAGTTGTCATGGTCCGACGGCGGATGCGGCCCTTCGTCAGGGTGATGATGGTGCTTGATTTCAGTCATGTGCTCCGTTCACATCAGCTAAGTCAGACCCTTCCGCGCCACGATGAGTTGTACGCTGCGCCAAAAGAAAGTACTTGCCTGTGGCCGACGCGGCCATGGCCCACGGATTGTTCCGTGGTATACCTGTACCGTCTCGAGAAAGGCGTTGAGACCGCATGCTAGCGCGAATTACGCTGCTCGCCCTGTTTTGTGTCGCAGTTCCTCTACACGCCGTACCGCCTTCCGACGTCGATTATTCGAAGGCTTCCATCGATAAGTTGATCGACGACCTGACACTGATCGACTCTTCTGCCCCCGGCGTGAACAGCGCGGGAATATACGGCGGATTCATCGCCGAGAACGCTCCGGGAGAGTTCCAGGTCGGAGTGCTGGGAGTCCCGCCACCGAAAGTGCCCCCGCAGATGAGCGAGTTGGTCCGGCGCGGGCTGATCGCTCTGCCAGCACTCATCGCCCACCTCAATGACGCCCGCCCAACCAAGCTGGCCGTCGGCAACGAGGAACTGCCCCCCGGCTCCACGCAACCGAGAATTGTGGGCGTCAACACTTTCATGTTCGAGTATTTAAGCAACGAATACGATCCGCGCATCAGACCCAGCCACCGGGTATCCGCCGAGAACTACCTAATGAAGGACTTCAGCGGCAGATACACCGTAAAGGTCGGCGATGTTTGCTATGCACTCATCGGTCAGATTGTGAACCGGTCCTTACTGCCCGTGCGCTACCAGCCATCAGCCGGCTTGGTCGTCAACTCGCCGGTCGAGGTCCCAGCTTTGATCGCCCAGGTGAAAGACGACTGGGGCGATGCTGACGCCGAGACTCTCAAGGCCTCTCTTCTGTCCGACATTCGAAGCGGCACGCTTTTGTATCAATACGGATCGGCGTTCGCCCGGCTGCTCTTCTACTTCCCTGAAACCTACAACCAACTCAAGGGCGAAGACCTAGCCAAGCGAACCGACTTCGAGGCAAACGAGCCGGGTAAGAAACCCTCAAACTGAAGCGCTCCCGCCCCTGTGACTCCCAACACAACCCTCCTCCCGCCCACCGTGTAGACTCATCCCGTCCGCTAATCCGCTGAGTTCCGGTCGCCTATGCTCTTCAAATCCCGCAGTGCCGCCGTCTACGGCATCGACGCCAGCATCATCGATGTCGAAGTCGACTTCTCCGGCGTCAAGACCAACGAAGAGCAGTTCAACACTGTCGGCCTGCCCGACGCCGCCGTCCGCGAGTCCCGCGACCGCGTCCGCTCCGCCATCAAGAACTCCGGCTTCGACATTCCCCCCACCCGCATCACCATCAACCTCGCCCCCGCCGACATCAAGAAGGCCGGCTCCGGCTTCGATCTCCCCATCGCCATCGGCATCCTCGGAGCCTACGGTGGGCTGCACACCAAGGACATCTCCGACTTCCTCCTGGTCGGCGAACTCGGCCTCGACGGCGGCCTGCGCGCGGTCCAGGGTATGCTGCCCATCGCCGTCGCCGCCCGCACCGCAGGCATCAAGAACCTCGTCATCCCCGCCTCCAACGCACGCGAGGCCGCTGTCGTCGAAGGCGTCGACGTCTACCCCGTCCACACTCTGCTCGAAGTCCGCGAGCTGCTCAACTCCGCCTCCTTCGGCGCCATCGCCGCCAAGCCGCTGCGGATCGAAGCCGCAACCTTGCTCGACGAGCTCCAGCACTTCCCCTTCGACTTCAAGGACGTCCGCGGCCAGCACGTCGCCAAGCGCGCTCTCGAGGTCGCCGCCGCCGGCGGTCACAACATCCTCATGATCGGTCCGCCCGGCTCCGGCAAGACCATGCTCGCCAAGCGCTTGCCGTCTATCCTTGCGCCACTGCGTTTTGAAGAGGCGCTCGAAACCACCAAAATCCACTCCGTCGCCGGCGTGCTCGACTCCGATCGCGGCCTGGTCGCCCACCGTCCCTTCCGCTCGCCCCACCACACCATCTCCGACGCCGGACTGATCGGCGGCGGCATCATCCCGCGCCCCGGAGAGGTTTCGCTCGCCCACAACGGCCTGCTCTTCCTCGATGAGCTGCCGGAGTTTCCCCGCAACGTCCTCGAAGTCCTCCGCCAGCCGCTCGAAGACGGAGTCGTCACCATCGCCCGCGCCTCCATGTCGCTCACGTTCCCCGCGCGCTTCATGCTCGCCGCGGCCATGAATCCCTGTCCCTGCGGATATTTTAATGACAAGTCCCGCGACTGCATGTGCACTCCGCCCATGATCCAGCGTTACGTCAGCAAGGTCTCCGGCCCGCTGCTCGATCGCATCGACATCCACATCGAAGTCCCCGCCGTGCAATACAAGGAACTCCGCGGGGTCGCCTCCGCCGAGGGATCACCCGAGATCCGCACCCGCGTCCTCGCCGCCCGCGAGCGCCAGCACGCCCGCTTCGCCGTCAAACCGGATGTTCCGCATGATGGCAAGCCTGTCCGCGCCAAATCCAAACCCATCTTCTCCAACTCGCAGATGAACACCCAGCAGATCCGCACCTACTGCGAGCTCTCGCCCGACGCCGAGCGCCTGCTGGAGCGCGCCATGCAGCAGCAGGGCCTTACCGCCCGCGCCCACGACCGCATCCTCAAGGTCGCCCGCACCATCGCCGACCTTGCCGCCGAGCCTGATATATCCGTCGGCCACATTGCCGAAGCTATCCAGTACCGCACCCTGGACCGCAGCTACTGGGCCTAGGCCTGCAGCCGCCCGGCGAACGGCGGAAGCTTCCCGTTCCCCCACCGGCCGGTGCCCAGGCCACCTTCTAAATTTCACATTGTCAATGTGATAAGAGCCGCTTGCACAGTCTGTGTCACCCGTCACAACCCACTCCCGGACCCCGTTTTCCGTCTACTGTTTATGGAATTTACTTTTTCCTCAACTTACCAAAATAAGTATTGACGCCGCGCCCAAGACAGTTTATCTTCCCTTATGTAGCGAGTTGTTCTGCGCTGGGAAGTCGACGGAAAGATCCGGCTGAGATTGAAATCAAGACCGCCCTTTTCCGCTGTGCTTTGCTAGTGGGAGTCTTCAGGGCTCCTGCATTCCACCAAATTTCGAACCCTCTCTACCAGAGCGCGGGTTCCTGCGCAGCACCTTGGTATGCTCCAAAGTCACGCCCCAGAAGTACAGGAAACATTGATTTAGATACGGAGTCTTCACCCCTTTTCTTGCATCTAACTGGTTTGAGTAAAGGTAGCGGCTAGTGCCCTGCGCACCCCAGTCAAAGAATTAAGCTGCTTAGATTCAAGAAACTAACAAGTCCATCCATTTTAGGATAACTGCTCGCGGTTTTTGGGCCTCAGTTGAAGCCGAGACGACGCCTCTCCCGACGCGGCAAACGAAAGGAAGAACTTTATGCGCTCAGATCTCATTTTTGGAGCTCTCACTCACGTCACCAATCGCTACGAGCTCTGTCAGCTGGCTTCCAAAGCGACGCGGAAGCTGCACAAGCCCAACACCCGTCTGCAGGACACCACCAACGAAGTTCTCGACCGCTTCCGGGAGACCGTTCCCATGAACGTGGCTGCCGCCCCGGCTGTCCAGAGCGTAAGCCTTCAGGAACGCCGCGCGGCTTAGCCTAGTCGCGCAGCCGCTCCCCCCTACGTTGTAGGGGGGAAATCGAACCGCACCGTCCCTCCCGCCGCTGTATAATCCATAGCATTCCGTAGTTGCTCCGAAACTCCGCGCGCGCCTCCTTCTCAAGGCAGATTCCGGCACGCGCTCCCGCCAGGCAACCCCCTCCTAAGTTACAAATCCCCCCTCGAAATTCAGGTAAATCCATGACAATCTCCGAACTTAAAGAGCACAATATCGCCGAGCTTACAAAGCTCGCCCGCGGCCTCGACATCGCCGGAACCTCCGGCCTCCGCAAGCAGGACCTCATCTTCAAGATTCTTCAGGCCCAGAGCGAAAAAGAGGGCCACATCTTCGCTGAGGGAGTGCTGGAAATCCTCCCCGACGGCTATGGCTTCCTCCGCTCGCCCGACTATAACTACCTCCCTGGCCCCGACGACATCTACGTCTCTCCCTCCCAGATTCGCAAGTTCGACCTCAAGACCGGCGACACCATCAGCGGCAACGTCCGCCCACCCCACGAGGGCGAGAAGTACTTCGCCCTGGTCAAGATCGAGGCCATCAACTTCGAGTCGCCCGAAGAGACCAAGAACAAGATTCTCTTCGACAACCTCACCCCGCTCTATCCCCAGGAACGCGTCAAGATGGAGACTGACCGCGAGCACATGTCCGGTCGCGTCATGGATCTGCTCACCCCGGTCGGCAAAGGCCAGCGCGGCCTCATCGTCGCTCCGCCCCGCACCGGCAAGACCATGCTGCTGCAGTCCATCGCCAACTCCGTCACCACCAACCATCCCGAGGTCGTCCTCATCGTTCTGCTCATCGACGAGCGCCCCGAGGAAGTGACCGACATGCAGCGCAGCGTCAAGGGCGAAGTCATCAGCTCCACTTTCGACGAACCCGCCGCCCGCCACGTCCAGGTCGCCGAGATGGTCATCGAGAAGGCCAAGCGCCTGGTCGAGCACAAGCGCGACGTCGTTATCCTACTGGATTCCATCACCCGTCTCGCCCGCGCCTACAACACCATCGTCCCGCCGAGCGGCAAGGTCCTCTCCGGCGGCGTCGACTCGAACGCGCTGCAGCGGCCGAAACGCTTCTTCGGCGCCGCCCGCAACATCGAGGAAGGCGGCTCGCTCACCATTATCGCCACCGCGCTCGTCGACACCGGCTCGCGCATGGACGAGGTCATCTTCGAAGAGTTCAAGGGCACCGGCAACATGGAAGTCATCCTCGACCGGAAACTGGTCGACAAGCGCGTCTTCCCGGCCATCGACATCCAGCGCTCGGGCACCAGAAAAGAAGAGCTGCTGATCCCCAAGGAAGAGCTCCAGCGCACCTGGATTCTCCGCCGGGTCATCAACCCGCTCTCCCCCGTCGAAGCCATGGAACTGCTTACCGACAAGCTCGCCAAGACCCGCAACAACCAGGAGTTCCTCCACAACATGAGCTCCATCTAAAAGCAGTTGTCAGTTGTGAGTACTCAGTTGTTGGTTGTGAGTTGTCATTCTGAGCCGAAGGCGAAGAATCCCCGTATTTGCTCTTGTACTAGAAGATTGCGTCGAGCGCGGCCGACGACCCAGGACATCTTCTTCCGCGCTCGCGCAAACCAAAGGGACGCAGCCGCATCGACTGCGTCCCTCTCTTTGCTTGTCATTCCCGAAGGGAATCTGCTTTAGCATTCAATGACAACTGACAACTGCTCTATGCCCACCCTTCTCTTCATCTACGGCATGCTCCATCCCGACCGCGCCCCCGCGGAGATCGCCGCCGCCGCGCGTCGCCTCATCCCCCGCGGCCCCGCCACCATCCGCGCGCGCCTCTATAATCTCGGCGCATACCCCGGCGCGGTCCTCGACTCGTCCGCCGCACCTATCTCCGGCTCGCTCTTCGCCGTCCCAGACGCCGAGACCCTCGCCGCGCTCGACGCCTACGAAGACTTCCACCCCGCCGACCCCGCCAACAGTCTCTTCCTCCGCGTCGAAACCACTGCCACCACCCCCGACGGCTCATCCCACCCCTGCTGGGTCTACGTCTACAACCGCGAAGTTCCCCGCTAGGAAAGAGAACGCAGAGACCTTCACCGCCAGACGCAATCCCTGCGTCCTATCTTTCCGTGATCTCTGTGGATCGCCTCCGCAACATCACCCAAACGCAAGCGAGGCGGGGGAACCATCTCCCCCGCCTCTGCCCCTCACCTTACCTTTGCATCTCGGAATCTCAAATCTCGAACCCAGTACCTCGAACCTACCTACAACGCCGCCTGCAGCTCCTGTTTCGGCCGCACCGTCAGCACGGTAATATTCCGCTGCTCCGGGGTTACCAGGATGCCAAGCTGGTCGTGCAGCAGCTTGAACAGTTCGTTCTCATTGCCGTAGTTCCCGATCTGGAAGTCGTAGCTCCCCTTCAGCCCGGTCTCGTCGATCAGCAGCCGATCGAGGTCGGGCTCCAGCGTCCGCCGGAACTCCCCTAGGGTTCCAGCGGACGCCGAGATCCCGCCTGAGGAGACGCCGTCGCAGTTCTTCCCCAGGAACATAATCTGTTCGGTGTCGCCCGTTGCCTCATTCGTCGAATCCGCTGCCACCAGCGTCGCCGCTCCGCTCGCCCCATGACGATGCAGCGCAGCCCCCGGGCCGTTCGGCGCGGTCAATACGTATACATCCATCGCCCGGCTCTCGGGCGTTATGGTCAGCCCGAACCTCTGCTCCAGCGCGTTCTCCAGCATCCGCTGCATCACGTCCTCGTCCACCTCGCGCGGCAAGGTCAGCGTCACGTCAAAGCGCGCATCTCCGCTGTAGTCTTCAACAAGGTCGACCCGCCGGACGTCGATATCGTAGATCTGCGAGATCAGCGTTTTCAGATCATACCCGCGCGCGATCCAGTGGTCGCCGCCAACATCAATCGACGTGCTATTTGCCGGCAGGGTGGTTGGTGCAATGTGGACTTCGCTCGAAGTGATCGCCCGCTCCGCGCTCGCCACCCGCCGCACCGGCTGATGGGAAGTCTTCGTTTGTGCCGCGACCGTCGTCGCAACTCCATATACCAGAACAAAACCGAGATACGCGGAGATAGGGGCCCGTTTCATGCTTCTCTATTCCCGCACGGGCGAACCCCCTAAGCTATCCCACTTTCGGGCTACGCGGCGAGTTGCAAACTCCGGAAAACGCTGGGGTAATACCCCTTTTGTGGTATCCCGCAGCCTTTTCGCCGGGTGTCCCGCACCTCGTCCCTTGACTTGAGACGTGGGCTCCAGAGTACGCAAGCCCTCGCCCGACCTCCGGTGACGGACAACACAAACAAATCGGCCCCGGAAGGCCTTGCTTCAGGTCATCCGGGGCCGCTTCAGTTTGGTTCTACGTGTGCCCCGTCCTGACTTCGTCAGGGCGGGATTCACTCGTGGTTTAGAAGAACAGCTTCGCCGACATTTGCAGCTGGCGCGCCGTGTAGAGGGTGCTGCTGCTGGTGTTGGATGTTACGCCGAACGCCGAGAGCCCCGTGCCCGTATACGGCACGAAGCAGCCCTGCGCGGTGGAACCGGGCGCCGCCGAGAAAGCTTGGCAGGTGTAAGCTCCGCCGCTCTTTCCCTGGGCCAGGTAGGAGGAGTAGGTGCCGTTGACGCCGGTGACGATCTGGCGGTTAAGGAGGTTGAAGGCGTCGGCTGCGAACTGCATGGAGATTTGGTCGTGGATCGGCACATTCCGCGAGACGCGCAGGTCGAAGTCGTTGAAGCCTGGCATATTGATGCTGTTTCTTCCGATCTGCGGAGGCCGGCCGCTGGCTGCCGCACCGGAGCTGGAGCTCATGGCGCCGCCAAAGATCCCGCTCAGGTCCGCATAGCTGCTGGAGTTGGTGTTGCCGGCGTAGATGGTGCCCGAGACGCCCAGGAAGATGGGTTCGCCGCTGGAAGCAATCTCTTCCGCGGAGAACTTGAAGTCGTCAAGAATGTTCTTGACCCATGGATTGTCCTTCATGATCATTGGCTGGTAGACAAAGCTGAGGGTCATGCGGTTGGTTACGTTGATGTCCGACTTCCCGTTGTCGAACCGGATGTTGTTCGGATCCGACGGAGTGTCGCCACCGTAGAAGGTGCCGTTTGCGCCCTGCACCTGGCCGTCGTCAGTTGCCTTTGCCCAGGTGTAGTTGAGCAACACCTCCAGCCCGTCTGCGAAGGGACGACGCACCGTGGCCGCGAGCGCGTTGTACCAGGTGTTGGCCACGCTCTCGCCGGTGTTGAAGCTCGACAACGAGGTGTTGCGCCGGTCGGTCGGTAGATACACTGGCACCGTGATCTGCTGGGTGACGACGTTGCTCGCGTTCTGCACATTGTACGTAGCCATGCCATGCGGTGTCTGGCCAAGCAGGTTGGCGTCCACAAATACCGGTAGGCGCATACCCCGCGTTCCCAAGTAACCCACCTGCAAGCTCAGCTTGCCTGGCAGCGACTGCTCCACGCTCAGGTTCATCTCGTGCGCCAGGGGCGGAACGAAGTTTGGATCCAGCCCGTGGAAGCTGTAGGAAGGCGTCACCGTGACTGCACTGACCTGAGGCGCTGTGCCTCCGGATGGATACAGTGCGCTGGACAGCGGCGGTCCGGAGGGGGTGAACGGCAGATCCGGGAACTGTACCTTGGTTGCCGTCGTCGGCGGCGTCGCGCAGCGCGTGCCCGTCACCGATCCAACCAGATCTTCGCAACCCGAGTAGCTGTAGTTCAATTGCACCACACCGTTCTCTACCCGCATCGCGTAATATGTGCTGCCCTGGTTCAAGGCGGAGAACAATCCATAACCGCCGCGAACGACGGTTCCGGTCCATGGCTGCCAACTGAAGCCCAGACGGGGCTGTACGCGGTCGGTCACGTTCTTGATCGAGCCGGTGTACTCCGCCGAGATCGGGTCAAACAGATTATTGACAAGGCCCGGAGGCGGCGTCAGTTGGATGTCGTAGCGGACGCCGGCCGTCACTGTGAGATTCGGCATTACCTTCCACGAGTCTTCGGCGAAGCCGTCCCACATCTTCATCCAGAAGTCGTCTTTGCCCTGTGTTCCGGGCGTCTTGTTCACCTGGTCCACGGTCTGAATCAGGGTGTTGTAGTGGTAGCCGGCGTAGGGATCAGTGTCGCCAGTCTGGCCGGCATAGGAGTCCAGAATCCAGTCCTGGAAGTTGCCCACCGTGGTGGCTTCGCCGTACGAATACAGGCCGCCGCCCTGGAACAGATTGATCATCACTTCGTGGACGAGGTTGACGTCGCCGCCAAACTTGAACGTCTGATTGCCCCTGGTTGTGGAGAACACATCCGATAGCTGGATGCGGTGCTCGTCCGGCTCCGCGATGCGCGGCAGCGCATTCGGCATACCATAGGTGTCCACGCCCATGCTCACGCTGGGACCGGAGGCATACGCGCCCGCTGTCTCCAGGTCGCGTCCCCATTGCCCATGGAAGTTGTTGACTGAGGCCTTGCCGATCTGGGTGGTCAATCCGCCCACCAGGAAGCGCTCGTGGTAGTAGGTCGGGCCATTGGTCGAGGGCGAGCTATTGCTGAATGTCGGCGATGCACTATACCCGTAGGCCGACTGGAAGTTGGCAAAGTTGAAGTCGACAAACACGTCGTTCCTGTTGTTGAGGTGATAATCGAGCCGCGGGAAGAGCAGGTCTTCCTTCGCAAAGCGCGTCGGCGCCGCGGTCGACTCGTTGATCAGAAACGTAATTCCGGCGGTGCACTGGGTCGCAGTGATGCCTGTGGTTCCGGTGTAGCCGGTCGTGCCCACTACCGGGCACTGATTCGGAGTAATGGTCGAGGAGGCAGTGTACGCTCCGGTCCCAGTCAACGAGAGTGTATTCGAGTCCGTATACAGCGCCTTGCCCACCCTGCGGAACCCGTCATAGGTAAAGAAGCCGAATAGCTTGTCCTTGATGATCGGCCCGCCTACCCGCCCGCCGAACTGCTGTTGCTGGTGTGTCGGCTGGGTCAGAAGGAACGCTGCAATTGCCGGGTTCGGCTGGTTATACAGCGCGCCAAACTTGGTGTACGGATCCAACGCGTTCAGCGTCGGATAACGCAGATAGTAGAACAAGTCGCCGTGAACCTCGTTCGTCCCGCTCCTGGTAATCGCGTTCACCTGGCCGCCGGCCGCCTGGCCAAACTCCACCGAGTAATTTGAGGCCTCCGCTTCGAACTCCTTGATCGATTCCACCGAGTACACGTATGGCGCGCCCGATGCGCGTCCGCGAGCTTCCGAGAACAGCATCTGGTTGTTGTTGGCCCCGTCCACGTAGTTCTGGTTGTATAGGCCGCTGATGCCATGGAAACTCACCAGCCCCGACCCGCCGTCCTGGGTAACATTCGGAGTCAGCAGCACAAAATCGCTCCAGTTGCGCGCATTCACCGGCAGGTTCGCCACCAGGTTTTGGTCCAGGGTCTGCGCAACTTCGGTCTTCTGCGGGTCCAGAATCGGCGACTCGCTGGTTACCGTCACCTCGGTCGCCGTCGTCCCCACCGTCAGCACCGCGTTCACGGTCAGCGTCTCACCCACGGTCAGCACCAGGTTCTTCCGGTCCACCTTGCCAAAGCCGTTCCCGCCGAGGACCACTTCATAGTCTCCAGGTTGCAGAAATGGCGCCACATAGGTGCCCGCACCGTCGGTCGCGGTGGTGCGCGACACGTTGGTGTCGGTGTCCGTGATCAGCACTGCCGCAGCGGGCACAACTGCGCCCGTGGTATCCGTTACAGTTCCGGTGATGGTGCCGCTCCCGGTGGACTGGGCGCTCGATGGCATGGCCGGACAGAGCAGCAGCGTCGCGGCAGATGCGAGGGCAAGAAGCCGTTTTGCAGATAGAGAGAGGTTCATCGGAATTTGGAACTCCTTGTACGGTTCTACTGGACGTGCTCTATGGGTTGAAGAAAACTCGATGAATTAAGAGCTACTTACACCCTGGGGTCGGGTGTTTGGAAACGAAAGCGAAGCGCCTCTAAAAAGGACGCCGGCGCAAAACGACACGCAAAATATGGAATGTTTGATTAGTCCCAGCTTCTAGGACTCTGGCGGAGAAGTCAAGCGGAAAGCACTTAGCCTGTCCGCTACCCGACCCAACCCGCACCCGGCCAATCCGACACTCCCGCACCCCATCTCCGCGGGCGGGCAACACCAAAAACCCGGCCCCGGAAGACCTTCGATCAGGTCCTTCCGAGGCCGCTGACTCGCTGGGCGCAGCCGGTTAGAAGATTACGTGAAGATCCATCGTGATAATGCGATTGCTCCCGATGGTGCCAGTGACAGAGCCGAAGTTGGCGCCATTGTTCGCGCATCCCGATGCGTTGACCTCAGTTGCAGCAGTGCAGCCGTACGTGCCAAGGGGAAGCGTGGTGGGAACCACTGTGTTGCTGCCCGATGTTCCGTTGGTATAGGGCTTCTCGTACAGGTTCGTACCGGCGCTGCCACTACCAGGAGGTCCCAGGGTTGAGCCAGCCTGATCGGTCTGGTCGGTGATCACCATGCCATACTTTTCGTAGTTGTTGCTGCAGTCGTAACTAGACGTACTTGCAGTGGTGGCGCCAGTCGAGCAGGCTCCATGCTGCCCAACCTGGACCCCGTTTTGCGGAACGTCCATGCTGGTGGTATTGGTCAGGTTGAAGACATTGAACCCATACCGCACGGTCACTCTGTCGCCCACTTTGATAGCCTTGCGGACCGAGATGTCCAGCCGGTTCTGCGCGCCCTGGCGGAAGATATTGCGCTGGTCGCCGCTGGCAAAGTTCGTTTCATACACGTCAACCGGATCGGTTGACCCGCCCATGGCCGCGGTAGGAACGCCATTCTGTCCCGGAGTCAGGTACTGGAGCGCAATCTGGTTGGGATCGATTGCCGGAATAAAGCTGCCTCCCGTCCCCCGGAACCGGCCCGAGTTGCCGGTGAGAGCAGACTTCGGATTACTGGGATTGGCAATCGGAAGTATCGGATTGATCAGGCTGGGATAGTAGCCGAGCTGGGCGCTGGCCACCGCACCGTTGAACTCATACAACGAGAACGGTTCGCCGCTCTGCAGAATGGCGACCCCGGTCAGGCTCCAATCGTTCGCCACGTAGGATGCCCACGAATGGTCGTGGATCATATTGGGCACCAGCGCCTGGAAGTTCGCGCTGAATACTTGCCGGCGATCGAAGTCGGCCGATGCGTACGAGTTCTTGAGATGCAACGGATCGTTGCCGGTAAAGAACAGGCCGATGTCGCTCTGCTCATCCAGAGCATGGCCGTAGGTATAGCTGGCGCCGAACTGGACGTCGTGCGACAAGCGCTTCTCGATGTGGGCCTCCAGCGAGTCGTACGCGGAGTTGCCGACCGTCTCGAAGAGCGCAGCGTACGGGCTGTATCCAACGTATGGAACCCGCAAGTCCGAGTTGCCGCCATCGTACGTCGACCAGGGTTCGGATGCGATGGGGCACGGATCGCCGTACTTGCCGCAGCTCCTGGTGTCGTTCATCACGTCGTAACCATAGGTCGACGTCTCGTTCGACGAGTGCGGCGACGCTCCCAGGATCATCGACGGATTGGTGGGTGTGGCAATCACCGGCTCGTTGAAAGGAATTGGAATCACGGCGTGACGCCCGCGAGTGCCGGTATAGTCGAGGCTGACGGCCAGGTCGTTGCGCGGCTGCCACTGTACGCCGAAGGTGTAGTTGATGGTGTAGGGCAGCACATTGTTCTTGTCGTACGCCCCGATATACAGAGGCGTCTGGGTGCACTCGTCCTCAAGATTGCCGACGCCGCCGCAGTTGAGACCGAAGGAAGTTGTGCTCGCGGTCAAGTAATTAAGACTGTTCTGCAGCGCAGTCTGCTGAATGGCGGGGTTGACGCCCGGCGCTGGAGGAGTTGTGGTCGAAGTGAGGACACCGTTTGTGCCCATAGGATTTGCAATCGTCTTACCATTGCCAGAGACGGCGGCCACCAGCGGAGACTGCTGGGTGACGCCAAACGGTCCGCCAACTCCGCCGCCCGCCGGAGGAGAGAGGTAGGTGAACAACTCACCGCGGTCGTAGTACATGCCCGCGCCGCCGCGGATCACGATCTTGTTGTCGAACATCTTGGGCGACCAGGCAAAGCCAACGCGCGGCGAAAAGCCCCATTGGCGGCCCGTGAGAGTAGAAGCGCTGACCCCGGGGGTCGGAGCGGTTGGGTTGTTACCCGCCACCACCAGTCCGTCGTTGACTACGGTGAAACCAGTTCCACCCACGCCCGGATCCGTACCCGTGACGTTGTAGGCATTTGGATCGAAGTTGAAGAAGTTGCCGTACTTTTCGGTCATGCCGCCGTGGTAGTCCCAGCGAACCCCCGCCGTAATGCTCAGGTTGCTCACCGCCTGCCACTTGTCCTGCACATAGCTCGAACCCTCGTTGGTCCGGTAGTAGCGGTTAGCGAGGTTCATCTCCTTAGAACAGTTCGGTGGTCCGCAGAGCGTCTCCAGCACGCTGGAACTATGGACCTGGCCTTCAAGGAACGTTTCCAGGTTGGTGGGGTCAACCGTGATCAAGCCGTTGCGTTTGTTCTGGATGTTCAACTGCGTGTAGCTGAACGAACCTCCGGCAACGATGGTGTGCTGGCCAATCGTGAAGATCATGTTGCCCGAGGGGTCCAGGCGGTTCTGATAGTACCCGGTGTTCTCGAAGGTGCTGTTGGGCCCAAGATTAAGGCCTGGCGTGCCCGAAGCATTGGTCTCAAATTCGGCAATGTAAAAGTTGGGCAGAAGCGGCAGCGCGCCGGGAACGGGGTTGGTTATTCCGAACGTCGGTCCAGCCGTCGCTCCGGTGCTGTTGTTGATGACCGTCTGGTTGTAGGTGCTATACGTCCCCATGCGAATGTAGCCCAGGCGCTCCTCCAGGTTCATGCGCGGACCGATGGTGCTGGTGTTGTCGATAGCGCCCACCTGTGAGAGATTCTGCGTATTTGCCGGAAATCCACCGACCTTGGAGAAGTAGCCGTAAGGCTTCGTCACCGGGTCGTTCTGGTAGTAGTACTTGAACGATATGCGGTCCGTCTTCGCCACGTCGTAGTCCAACGCTGCGCTTGCCTGGTCTCCCACCAGGGTGGAGGTGCCAAGCAGGGTGACGTCAGGAACGCCATACTGATAGCCAACATTGGGGGTCTGCGTATCCGGGATCATCCACTGTCCATTCGGCAGTTTCGCATTCATCAGGGCCAGCACGACCCCTGAAGGGTCGATGGCAAAGCTCGAAGGCAGTGTTTTTGTTGAAGAATACCAAGCCTGGGCCGCAGCCGTTAAGGACGCCGCATCACGCGTACCAGTCACCGGATCGGTGAAGGCCACGCTGGGCACGTTGAACTGGCTCAAGCCGGTGGATTGGTCCGAGGCGTACATATGTTCATAACCAACAAAGAAAAACAGCTTGTCCTTAAGCAGCGGACCGCCGACTGTAGCGCCGGTGCTCCAGCGGTGCAGCGCCGGACTTGCCAGAGACTGGGGAAACGCGCCCACTCCAATAGTCGCGAGCTCCGCCTGCTGCTTGAAGAAGAATGGGTCTGCATTCGCCGAGTTGTTGGCGAACGCGCCAAAGACCTGACCATGGAACTTGTTGGTGCCGGTCATGCCATTGACGTCAATTTGCGCTCCGCTGGTTGCTCCCTGCTGCGCGTCGTACATCGACGTGCTGACCCGCAACTCCTGGATGAATTCCGGCGGCGGCGTCGGCAGACTGTTCCCGTTCGAGCCATACACCGAGGTCCCGGTCTGCGACTCGCCTGCGATCGCGCTTCCCTGGCCGATGTTGAACTGGTACCGCTGCGAGCTGGCGCTGCTGGAAGTCTTGCCGTTATACAGGTTGCTGGCATCGACGCCATTCACCTCGAACGTGTTCGACGTATCGCGCTGACCGTTGGCCCAGACCGGCTGGTTCCCCAACCCCGCGTTGGTGTCGATCCCGCCCAGCAATTCAGCGTTCGCGCCCGGCGAGAGCACCGCCAGCTGCGTAAAGCTCCCCGTCGCCAGGGGCGTCAGCGCGATCTGTTGCGAATCCAGCGTGTAGCCGTTGGTCGTATCGGTCGCATTCAGCATGGGGTTGGCCGTCACCTGGACCGACGTCGACACCTGGCCCACCTTCAAGCTGATGTTGACGGTGGTCGCGTGCGCTTCCTGCACCGAAATCCCAGTCTCATCAGTGGTATCGAAACCATCGTGCTCGGCCTTCACCGCGTAGGTGCCAACCGGAAGATTGAATATCTGGAAAAACCCGTTGGACTGTGTCTTGGCCGTTTGCGTCACCCCAATGTCCGGGTCAGTCGCCGTCACCGTGGCGCCGGAAATGGTCGAGCCGTTAGGATCCAGAACGGTTCCATTCAGTGAGCCCAGGGTCTGCTGGGCGTTCGCGGAAGCCGCGAATAAACACAGGCAAGAGAACACCAGCAACAGGATGACCTTCCGCGTTTCGGCCGCGGCAGATGCGAGGGCAAAAAGCCGTTTCAAAGATACGGTCAAGCTCATGGGGTTTGAACTCCTTGTCTTGTACGGAATCTCTCCAAATATGCTCTATGGATGAAGAAAACTTGATGAATTGCGCGCTACCTGCACCTTGGGGAGGTGGTTTTGTAGAAGGGAGTCGAGCGCCTGTAAAAGGAACGCCGGCGCAAAGCGAACATGTAAGGTCTGAAGTGTTTGAATGCCATCAGCTTCTAGGACTCGTGCGGAGAAGTCAAGCGGAAATCATTTAGCACGTCCGGCATCCGACCCAGCCGGCGCCTCATTTTCCTCCCCCGATTCCACATTCCCGTGCCGTCCGCCCCTCGCTTGCCGTAGCCTAGAGGGCAACATGCCCCGCAAGCCCCCGCTCGCCGAACTCGACATCCCCGCCTGGCTCCGCGCCCTCCCCAAGGTCGAGCTCCACCTCCACCTCGAGGGCAGCACCGAGCCCGAAACCCTGGTCGCCCTCTCCCAGCGCCACGACGCCCACCCCCTCACCCTCGCCGACGCCCGCGCCCTCTACACCTACCCCGACTTCCTCGGCTTCCTCGACGCCTACAAGGCCATGAGCTCCCGCCTGCAAACCCCCGAGGACTACGAGCTCATCACCTACAACATGGTCCGCTCGCTCGCCGCCCAGGGCGTCGTCCACGCCGAGGTCTACGTCTCCTTCGGCATCATCTATTACTGGAAGCAAACCGAAGTCGAGCCTTTCGTCGCCGCCATCGAGCGCGCCCGCGTCCGCGCCCAGCAGGAGTTCGGCACCACCATCTACTGGCTCATCGACGCCGTCCGCAACTTCGGCCCCGACGAGGCCGCCCGCGTCTTCCGCAAGGCCGCCGAGCTTCGCGTCCAATACCCCTCCATCGTCGGCATCGGCATCGGTGGCGACGAGGCCCGCGGTCCCGCATCCCTGTTCAAAGACTCCTACGCCGCCGCCGCCGCCGCCGGCCTCCGCCTCACCGCCCACGCCGGCGAGTCCGGCGGCCCCATCGACGGCCCCGCCAGCATCTGGGCCGCCATCAACATCGGCGCCGAACGCATCGGCCACGGCCTCGCCGCCCAGTACGACCCCGAGCTGCTCGCCGTCCTCGCCGAGCGTCAGATCCCCATCGAGATCAACGTCACCTCCAACATCCGCACCGGCTGTTGCCCCTCCTTCGACGCCCACCCCCTCCGCCGCTACTTCGACGCCGGCCTCATGGTCACCCTCAACTCCGACGACCCGCCCATGTTCGGCGCCAACCTGCTCGACGAGTACATCCTCGCCCACGAGCGCTACGGCTTCACCCCAGACCAGCTCCGCGAACTCGCCGCCAACGCCGTCGAAGCCAGCTTCCTCCCCCCCACCCCCAAACTCGCCCTCCTCGCCCGCATCGAACAGTACCGCTAGAACTCAAGCCTGCCCTGAAACGCGATCATCCGCGGCGAGCTGTCTCCACCGAGTCCCACCCCCAACAGTCCGGTCGGCGGCGAGATTGTGCTGGTTAGTGCGCCGAAGCCGGTCTGCGTCGCCGGTTCGCCCGGAGTGCCGGCCTGGTTGCTTGGCAGCGCGAAGTTCGGATGATTCAAAACATTGAAGAACTGCGCATCGAACCGGAAAGTGATGTGCTCTCCGATCGGAATCCTCTTGGTCACATATAGCTCGGAGTAGGTGAAGTGCGGGCCTCGCACGGTATTGCGGCCGGAGTCGCCGAACTGGCAGTTCGCCGCTGAATCGCCGCCCGCACACGCCCCCGTGCTGGGATCGACTACTGACGCGAACGCATCCGGGTTCAGCCACTGAAGGCTTCCGGGCTGCGTCACTCCTTGGAAGGCGGTCTTGCGATAAAGCGGCACACCTCCAACCCGCCGCGCAAACTGCGGGCCGCTGCCCTGAAAGATACCCTGATTGTTCGCCGTGTATGGCGCACTCAGCACGCTGAACGGCAACCCGCTGTGCAACACCGCCGTCCCCGACACCTGCCATCCGCCCAGTAGGCCTCGCAGGGCTGCGCGACTCGATCGGAATGGCACCTCAAATACGGCGAAGGCGGAGAAGTTGTGACGAACGTCGTAGTCGCAGTTGCCGTACTCCGCGCGCAGGCTACCGGGCAGCGGCGAGAGAATGCCGAGCGAGGAGTACGCCAGCAACCCACCGTTCGACACCTCGTCAATACAATGGCTGAACGTGTAGTTGCCGCGCACCGTCAACCCGGCGAACTGTTTCGTCGCTGCGGTTTGTAGCCCGTCATAGTGACTGCCCGCCCCGGTGCGGAACTCGTTGACGCTGCCGAAGCGTTGGTCGAGCGGCTGGCCGTAAGCGAATGGCGCAAAGCATCCGCCGCACACCGTCTGGTAACCGTTTAGCTGCACCTGGTACGGTTCCTGGACCGCTCGCGTGCCTACGTAATCCACCCGCAGCGAGCCGCGCGCCCCAAGCTCGTGCTCCACGCCGAGGCTCCACTCCAGAAAATACGGCGTCTTCAGCGTGCCGCTCGGAAACGCATTCAGATTCACAGCCAACGGAGTGACAGAGTTGGAGCGAAACGCCGCCAGAAACGCCTGGTTGGCCTGTGCCGTCGCATCCACCGCGCTGTTCGCAACGCCCGGCGCAATCCCAACCCCGCCTACCTGCCCATTGATTCCGCCCACGAAGACTGGCGCATACGGCGGATTGGTTGCGCCCAGGTCTGCCACTTGCGCTGGGATGATGTCGTTGAAGACGCCGCCTCCCGCGTGCAGCGCCATCGCGTTCGACGCCTTGTACGCCACCGACGCCCGAGGCTGCCAACTGAACAGCGGCGTCGCAGGAAACAGGCCGTGCACATTCGTCTCGATCGCCTGGCTCAACGGCTGTGCAGCATCGTGCACCATGTCGAGAAACGATCCCGCGGGCCGCGCGAACAAGCCGTGCTGGTTCACCGGATTCGTATTCCACGTCGCGCGCAGTCCCGCGATCAGCGTCCACCGCTGGCTCAACTTGTACGTGTCCATCCCGTACAGGTCCAGGTTTCCCACCGCGATGCTCTCTCGCTGCGTAACCGGGAACGCCGCAGTCGCCGTGGACGCAGCGCCATAGGTGAACTGCGCCAGATCGTTGTACACCACATCGGGCACCACGCCTTCGCCAAGGTCGTAGTCACTCACATCCAGCCTGCGCGAATTCTCACCGAACTTGAAGCTGTGACGGCCCCGCGTCCAGATCAGGTTGTCGTTGATCTGCCATTGCGTCACCTTGCGCCCCTGCGTATACGTCTGGTCGTTGCCGCCGACCGTCGTAAACGGCGCGTTCGAGCTGCCTCCGGCCAGCACAATGGGAAAAGCCTGCAACACCTGGTCGTAGTTGTTGGGCAGAAATAGACTCGAGTACCAGCTCGCGCCCGGGTTGAACTGGTTCACCAGGTTCGGCGTGAACAGATGCGTGTAGCCTGTCACCAGCGTCCGCTGCGGTTGCGGCGAGTAGGAATTGAACATCGCGTTGATGGGATCGGTATATGCGGCCTGCAGCCCCGTGTCCTGCTGGAAGCGGTACCAGACGCTGTTGCTCGCGTCGATTGTGTGATCAATCTTCAATACCATCAGGTTTTCGCTGTCGGAGTTATTCATCGACTGCGTCCGTCGGTTCGCGCAGCCCGACCCGTTCAACAGGTTCGCCGCACTCTGCGTGCCCGCCAGCAGCGCTCCATTGGCATCGAGCGGGCAGCTGAGAACCGGCGTAGGCGTGCCCATCGTATCGCTATACAGCCCGAACATGTTTCGGTAGAACTCGACTTCCTGCGGTTGGGCGGGCAGGGCAGTGTTGTTGATAGGATCAGTCCCGCCCAGCGGCAGTTGCAGCAGCACATACTGTTGATAGGCCGCCGACGGCACAGTCGTCCGCGCCACCAGCGGCAAGGCGATGCGGATGCCTTCGTAGTGCGCGAAGAAAAACAGCCTGTTCTTCCGTATTGGCCCACCCACGCTCACGCCGAACTCATTCACCGTTGAGCGCGGCTTCTTCGCAATGTTTCCCGGCGTGTCGTTGGCGTGCAGAAAATAGTCGGTCCCGTTCAGAAGCGATCCATTCCATATCTCGTAGGCTTCGCCGTGAAACTGGTTTGTCCCCGACTTGGTGAAGTAGTTCACCTGCGAGGCCCCGTAGCGGCCCTGGTCGACCGCGTAGGAATTGGTGTTCACCGTCGCCTCCTGCAAGGCGTCCAGGCCAATCACCAGGTTGGTCGACAGCCCGATGTTCAGCCCCAGGAACGGATCGTTCGAGTCGTAGCCGTCGAGGATATAGCCGTTCGAGGTCGCCGGTAGCCCGTTGAACTCGACATTGCCATAGCCGCCCGCGGCCTTCGCGTCGTTCGACGATCCCGCAGTATTCATCAGTGCGCCCTCGGCAAACTGCGCAATGTAGGTCAGGTCCTGCCCTGGGTTGGGCAGGTTCTTGATCGTCTTCGCCTCAATCGTCGTCGAGGTATTGGCATTCTCCAGGCTCAGTAGCCCGGATTGCGCAACGACCTCTACCGACTGCGAGGTGGCCGCCACCGACAGGGCGAAGTTCACCGTCGCCGTCTGCCCCACCGAGACGCTAGCCGGCTGCGATAGGCTGGTGCCGAATCCCGCTGCGCGGACCTCAATCCGGTAGGTCCCCGGATTTACCTGCGAGAAAAGGAAACGTCCGTCAGCGTTGCTCTGGACCATTCGTACGGCGCCGGTATTCACCTCGGTCGCCTTCACGTCCGCGCCCGCAATTGCCGCGCCGCTCTGGTCCGCCAGCGTGCCCGCCAACGCGCTGCTGGTGCCGCTCTGTGCCCCAAGCGGCAGCATCGCCGCCATCAGCGCCAATACGGCTACCGTCGATCGCGCGATTCGCAAGCAGGAATGCATTTAGGTTCACCTAATGGTTAGGTTCACCTAATTTCGATCTCATGTCAAATACGCCCCTCCACCCTCATCACATACCAATCCACGTTCCGCCCTAATTGCAAAGCCTCGCCCGCACCTCGCGCATATTCGGATCGGCCGACCGCAGCAACGTCCCCAGCGCCCGCACCCGCGCTTCCAGTTGCTGCGCATACATCCACACCAGCCCTGCGTCCTTATCGTTCCAGCAGACCATGTGGGTCAGGCTGTCCAGCGTATCGGACACGCGCGCCGCATCCACCCCCAACTCACCGGCATTCACGATCAAGTCGTTCTGCAAAGCCATCATCCCTCCTCAAACTCATTGCTCGCACCGCGTGCCCATTTACGAACACGAGCCCGCACACACTCCCGTATCTGCCGAGCGAACCAGGCTTCCCAGGGCTTGCAGCAGTTGGTCCGCCTGTTTCGCATACTGCCGAACCAGCTCGGGATTCTCCGCATCCAGCTCGATCAGGTATGTCAGGTTGCTCAACGTATCCGAAATGTGGACAACGTCATCCACGAACCCATCGACGTCCGCGAACAGAAATTTCTGTGCCGCCATCATTCCCTCCTGCAACGTCCGTCGTATCCCAACGTGCGTCCGACGAATGCACTCCCATATCGCACGTGACACGCCAAACTCCCGCGCGCTGCCGTCGGCGCGAGCCGCTGCTCGAACCAAAGGATTTAGCCTCCCGCGCCGCGGAGAAGCCACTTGGCCTCGACTCGCAGGTGACGAACTGACGGTGACGCCCCTTCGTCATCAAGACGAGATAGCGTCACTCGTTCGCACGTCTTCCAGCGCAAATTCGTAAAATCGCAGGGCCGTTCCAGGTGGGGGATATGGTATTGTCGCATTCATCCTGCAACGAACTGCCTGTTCCAACCGAACGACCTGCAAAACTTACGCCGTAAACTTCTCTGCACCCTTGGTTGAGACCGGGCAAAGCTGTCGATAGAGTCATTCTCAAGTTAATCGCAAGCCGAGGGTATGTGCATGGCCGAGTCCTACGCAGCAACCAACGCCAATCATGTCTTGACGATGGAGGAGATCACCAACCTCACGCAGGAGGGTGGAAAGCCGGCCGACACCCTGATGAATGTGGTTGCCATGATCGCCATGCGCTTCCGTACCGACGTATGCTCCGCCTACCTGCTGGAGCCCGACCGGTCGAACCTGGTCCTGGCCGCCACGCTCGGCCTGCACCCGCGCTGCATCGGCGCGCTGCGCATGCCGCTCAACGAGGGCCTCGCCGGCCTGGTCGCCGAACAGGTCCTGCCCGTCGCCGTCGCCGACGTCACCAGCCATCCCCGCTTCAAGTATTTCAAGGAGTCCGGTGAGGAGATGTACCACTCCTTCCTCGGCGTGCCGCTGATCGACCGCGGCATCCTGCAGGGCGTCCTCATCGTGCAGACCAAGGACCCGCGCACCTTCCGCGAGGACGAGATTCGTATGCTGGTCGAAGCCGCCAGCGAGGTCGCCCCGGTGGTCAGCGAGGCCCGCACCCTAGACCGCTTTATCGGACCCGCACAGGAGCGCCTCTGGTCGCTCGCGCGCAATCTCTGGTGGAGCTGGGACCAGGACTGCGTCGCGCTCTTCCGCGATCTCAATCCCACTCGCTGGCGGCAACTGAACCAGAACCCCATCTCATTGCTCGGCGAGATCCCGCTGGAGGAGCTGGAGCGCCGCGCCACCGAACTCGTCCTGCACAGCCGCATCAACTACTGTTACCGCCGCCAGCGCGAGTACCTTAACGCCGACCACACCTGGGGCGCAGCCAACGCCGGCGTGCTCCGTCCGCGACCCGTCGCGTACTTCTCCGCCGAATTCGGCCTGCATGAGTCGCTGCCCATCTACTCGGGCGGCCTGGGTGTGCTCGCCGGAGACCACATCAAGAGCGCATCCGACCTTGATATTCCGTTGGTCGGCATCGGGCTGTTCTATGGCCAGGGATACTTTCTGCAACGCCTCGACGCCACCGGATGGCAGCGCGAGGAGTACATCCAGACCGACGTCAATCAGCTCCCCATGCAGCCTGCCATCGGCATAAACGGGGAGCCCGTCGGCGTCGAAGTCAGGACCCGCGGCGGCTCCATCCGCGCCAAGGTCTGGCAGATCAAGGTGGGCCGCTGCGATCTCCTCCTGCTCGACTCCAACGTTGAGGGCAACGCACCCGAGGACCGCGAACTCACTTCGCGCCTCTACGGCGGCGACGCGCGCACCCGCATCCGTCAGGAGCTGTTGCTCGGGGTCGGCGGTTTCCGCGCCATCAAGGCGATGGGCATCTCTCCCGGCGTGCTCCACCTCAACGAAGGCCACAGCGGTTTCGCTGTCTTCGAGGCCATCCGCAACCGCATGGAGGAAGAGGGCATCGACTTCAAAACCGCCGCGATGCAGGTCCCTCGCGAGGTTATCTTCACCACCCACACACCCGTGCCCGCCGGTCACGACCGCTTCTCTGCGGACCTGATCGAGGAGCACCTTGGGCCTCTGCGCGAAGAGCTTGGCATCGCGCACGAGAATCTCATGGGCTTCGGCCGCGTCTATCCCACCGACTACCAGGAAACGTTCTGCATGACCGTCCTCGGCCTGAAGCTCTCGCGTCGCGCCAACGCCGTCTCTTCGCTGCATGGCGAAGTCTCACGTGAGATGTGGTGGCCGCTCTATCCCGGCAAGCCAGCGGACGCCGTCCCCATTGGCCACATCACCAACGGCGTGCATGTCCCCTCCTGGCTTGCGCCGCAGATGAAGCGCCTTTACGATCGCCACCTCGGCGTGGGCTGGCAGAACTCCAGCGCCGGGCGCACGCTCGAAGAGATCGAGAACATCGACGACGGCGAGCTGTGGGAGACTCACCTGAGCCTGAAGTCGCAGCTTATCGACTTCGTCCGCCGCCGTGCACGCGAGCAGTCCGAACGCCGGGGCGTGTCTGCGGAAACCCTGCAGCGCCTCAGCAAAGTCCTGCTGCCGGACGCGCTCACCATCGGCTTCGCCCGCCGCTTTGCCACCTACAAGCGCGCGAATCTCCTGCTGGCGGATATGCAGCGCCTCGCCGCCATGATCAACGACCCCAAGCGCCCGGTGCAGTTCCTCTTCGCCGGCAAAGCCCACCCCCACGACGAGCCCGGCAAGCGCGTGCTGCAGCAGATCGCCGAGATGATGCACGACACTGAGCTGGGCGACAAGTTTGTCTTCATCGAGGACTACGACATCAACGTCGGCCGCCATCTGGTGCAGGGCGTCGACGTCTGGCTCAACAATCCCCGCCGTCCGCTTGAAGCCTCCGGCACCAGTGGGCAGAAGGTCGTCCTCAACGGCGGCCTCAACCTGTCAGTGCTGGATGGCTGGTGGGCCGAGGCCTACGACGGCCTCAACGGCTTCGCCATCGGCCTGGGCCGGACCCATTCCAATATGGACGTCCACGACAGCCGCGACGGCGAGGACCTCTACCGCGTCCTCCACGACGAGCTGATCCCGCTCTTCTACCAGCGCGACAAGGACGGCCTGCCGCGCGGCTGGATCAAACGCATGAAGCGCACCATCCGCACCCTGGGCTGGCGCTTCTCCGCGGCCCGCATGGTGATGGACTATACCGAAAAGGGCTACATCCCCGCCGCCGGCGGCACCTCCAGCGAGATCCGCCCGCCCTGCTAGGTTTGTGACACTTCAGAAAGTGTCACAACTCGCCTCCCGGCCGCTGGGCGAAGAGTAAGTTTCTCCTGTGATCTGCGGGAGCAAGATGCCGCGTTTCGGGGCCTTCTCCTTTGCCGGTCGGGAGAAAGCCATGAAAAAACTCTTCAGATTCGTTCTTGTTGCGACTCTCGGGATTCCTGGCGTACCGTCGGCCACGGCGCAGGTCACAAAGGTCGGCACATTCGACAGACAATCGATTGTGATGGCGTTCTATGCTTCGCCACTTTGGTCGGCGGTCCTGAAGGAGAAGCTGGCGGAGAGAGATGCGGCAAAGGCGTCAGGCGACCAAAAGAGAGTCAAGGAACTTGATAGGTGGGGCCAGGAGCAGCAGAAACTAGCGCTCCGGCAGTTAGCCGGCAACGCCCCCATCGAGAACATCCTGGAGCTCATGAAGCCCATGCTTGCAGCGGTTGCGGCGCAGGCGCAAGTGACAACAGTTGTGCCGGAGAAGCCCGGGGTCAACAGGAACATGGCGGCCGTGGATGTCACCGGCCTGCTGCTGGACCAGTTGCAGGCGAGCGATAGGACACGGAAGAGTGTGGAGCAACTGCAGGACTTTAAGAAGGCGAGTCCGATGAAGTACAGGCTGTGCATGTTCTTGTTCAGATTCGCGGGGTAGCCCGGGGCCTTACCGGCTGAGTTTCGCCGCCGTGAACCCCTCAGCCGCAAGGTGCCATCGCCAGTAACGGTGCGTTATCATGATCGGCTCAATGTCAACGGTGCCGCCGAGCGAGCTGCACAAAGGAGCATCGAGCATGAATGATGATGGTTTAATCACCCGCAGAGACTTTGTCAAGACGGCCTCTTTGGCGGCAACCGCCATTACGACGGGCGTTGCCCTGGAGCCGATGAGCGCCCGCGCAGCAGCTCCCGCTGCCCTGCCCGCGCTGGCGAAACCCCTGATTGGAATTCAGGTCGAGGTGAGTTTTCTGCGCAATAACCTCGCAAAGTTTCTCGACGACGTCCAGACCCGCTCCAGCGTCAACACGCTGATGGTGCACTGCGTCCCATTTGAGGCCTCATGGGCAGGTCTTGACCGGGCCACCAGCCCCCTCGGCAACTTCGCCACCGCTCATCCGCAATACTATCGCGACATTAACATGAAGCCCCAGGCCCTGGGGCCCGGCGACTTCAACCTTCCCGACGAGTTTCAAAAGATCACCGACGAAACCAAAAAACGCGGCATCAAGATCATCCCGTGGATGGAGGAGGACAATCGCGCGCGCCCGGCAATCAAGGGCTTTGACGAACTGTATGAAGTCGATCTCTACGGCCGGCGAACCTCACACCATCCCGGAGGGCCGTGCCTGAACAACCCCTATTTCCTCAACCTCCTGGTCGCACAAGTCGAGGACTTCGTCCGTTCCTATGACGTGGACGGGATACAGCGGGGAACCGAGCGGCAGGGGCCTTTGGGCAACGCGCTGGGCGCATGGCATCATGGCGGAGACCCTGGGCACAGCGATCCCGGCCAGACTTCCTGCTTCTGCGAATATTGCCAGGCGAAGGCCGCCAAGCAGGGCATTGATTTTGCGCGGGTGAAGAAGGCGTATCTCGCGCTTGAGCCATTTGTGCGGGACGGCCGCGCGGGCAAGCGTCCCACGGATGGCTATTTTGTCGAATTTTGGCGGCTCCTGCTGCGCAATCCCGAATTGCTGATCTGGGAAGAGTTCTGGTCCAACAGCATGCGCGAGACGCAGCGGCTGGTTTCCGCGACGGCGAAAGCGGCGAAGCCCGGGATTCCGGTGGGCTACCACATCTGGCAGAGCATCTCGTTCAGCCCGTTCTACCGCGCCGAGCAGGATTACCGCACCTTTACGGAGTATGCCGATTTTCTGAAGCCGGCGACCTACGACAATCCGGCGGGCGAGCGCATGGCCTCGTTTGTCGACAGTGTCACCCAGAATGTATTCGGGGATTTGAGCCATCAGCAGATGCTGGATTTCGAGTATAGCGTGATGGGCTTGAAGGAAAAGTCGTATGCCGAGCTGAAAGGCCGGCCTGCGCCGCGGTTCTCCAGCGATTATGTTTACGGAGAGACAAAACGCGCCGTGGATGGGGTGGCCGGCTCCAGCACGCGGATCACCCCCGGCCTGGGAATTAACGTTCAAGAGAAGAACAGCACTCCTGAAAGCGTCCGCGATTGTGTCGAAGCCATCTTCAGGGCCGGCGGCAGTGGCCTGGTCCTCTCCACCGCATACGACGTAATGGGACCTGAAAACCTCAGCGCGGTCGGAGCGACGCTGCGCGAACTGAAGTTGGTCTAAAAGTTTGCCGCGCAGTGCTGTTCTACAAAGCCAGGGTCTGGTAGATCTGCCGGGTAGCATCCGACTTGTTCAGCGTGTAGAAGTGGATGCCACGCACCTGGTTGTCGAGCAGATCGCGGCACTGCTCGGTGGCCCAGTGGACGCCAACGCGCTTGACGGATTCAGGATCGTTCTCCGCACGGCCGAGGGCGCGTTGGAGCTTGGCGGGAATGTGATGCCCGAGAGCAAGTTGGGCCATGCGCTTCATGCCGGCCAGCGTGGTGATGGGCATGATGCCGGCGATGATGGGGACGTGGATTCCGGCGATTTCGCAACGCTCGCGGAAGTCATAGAAGTCGTGGTTGTCGAAAAAGAGCTGGGTGCAGATGTAGTCGGCCCCGGCGTCGACCTTGGCCTTCAGGTAGTCCATCTCTTCCAGCCGGTTCGGCGTGGCAGGATGACCCTCAGGGAATCCTGCGACGCCAATGCCAAAGCCGCGGGGGTCGGGATGGACGCCGCTCTCGTTGAAGCTGCGAATGAAGCGGACTAGCTGCGAGGCATACTGAAAGGCATCTGCTTTGCGGTCGTAGTTCAGGACATCGCGTGGCGGATCGCCGCCCAGCGCTAGTGTGTTGCTGACCCCGGCCTCAGCGTACTTCGTCAGAATCTCATCGATCTCCCGCTCGCTCTGGCAGACGCAGGTCAGGTGCGGAATCGGATCGAGCGTGGTCGTCTGCTTCAGCCGTACCACCAGGTCGTGGGTCAGTTGGCGGGTGGAGCCGCCTGCGCCGTAGGTGACGGAGACAAAGGAAGGCTTCAGCGTTTCGAGGCGCGCGATGGTCTCGAAGAGGGCCTCGGCATCGGCCGCTGTCCTGGGCGGAGAGAACTCAAAAGAAAGGGTCGTCTGATTGGACGCGAAAATATCGCGAATGTGCATTAAAGCCCAATATACGCGAACCCCGCGAACACTTCACTCAGGCTGCGACGGCAAACTGACATGGGGGTTTAGCCCTGCGTTGTCAGCAAGCCGATCAGGCGCTCTTCAAACTCATCCAGGTCGGCGCCCAGGTCGCGTGTGGCGCCGGTGTAGACCAGCCGGCCCTTGTTGATCACGCTGATCTCATCGCACAGGCTGCGGATCTCGTGCGAATCGTGGCTACTGAGAAAGGTGGTGACGTTTTCGTCGACGGCGAGGCGCCGCAGCAGGTTCCACATCTCACGCTTGGCGGGAAGGTCCAGGCCGCGGGTAGGCTCGTCGAGAAACAGCACTTTCGGCTGCCCCATCAGCGCCCGGGCGATCTCCACGCGGCGTTTCATGCCGGTGCTGTATGTGCCCATCTGCTTGCCGCGAAACGCGGCGTTCAGGCCGACATCATTCAGCAATCGCTCGACGTGGCCGCGAGCGTCCGGCAGGTGGCGCAGGCGCGCAAAGTATTCAAGGTATTCCCGCGCGGTCCAGGTCGACTGGCTCTCGCTGGTCTCGTCGCTTACCAACCCCACCAGGGCGCGCACGGCCAGCGGGTCCTTGCTTACGTCGTGCCCCCAGAGCCTGGCTGCGCCCGCGCTTGGCGGCAGCAGCGTAGTCAGCATGCGGATGGTGGTGGTCTTACCCGCGCCGTTCAGCCCCAGAAACCCGTAGAGGTGGCCCTTGGGGATGCGAAGGGTTACGCTATCCACGGCCGTGAAGTCGCCAAAGCGGCGGGTGAGGCCATCCATCTCCACGGCGAAATCACTCATCGCGTGCGCCTCCAGCGGACGAATCCCGCGCCGAGGCAGAGCAGGGGAAAGAGGCTCCCAGCCAGCCCCATCTGCAAGATGGAGTTCGACACCTGCGCCTCAATCATCCCATGCACGTTGATGGTGCGGGGATGGCTTTCTCCGGCGACCTGGTATGTGGCCGCGATGGCCAGTGGATAGCGGTCGCCGCCAATGTCCCACGGTTTGGTTGGATCGAGCGTGATGGGGACGCGGGCAACCCAGCCGTCTACGACGTGGTGGCCATCCGGAGCGGTAGGTCCCGAGTCGTTCGGATAGTGGCGCGGCTCCAACGGCGGCGTGGTCTGGTCCAGCGCGCTGGCGTCGCCGGAAATCTCCAGGCCATCGTCCCCGGCAACCTTCACGTGCAGGTCGGTCACGCGTGCGCTGGCGTCGACCGGTAACGTCAGCAGCAGATCTTGCGCCGTCTCGCGATTCGTGCTCAGCGGCCACTGCTGCCAGTTCAGCATCGGGCTGCAGCAACGCCGCGGCATTTTCCCGCCGGGATTCACCAGGATCGCCAGCGTCTCGGCGCGGGTAAAGAAGCCCCGCATCGAAGGCGCGCTATTCGCTGCTGGAGTGGGATTGTCGTAATTGGTGTCGGCGAACGTCACCGGCAGCGTGACCAGCGCAATCAGGGCCAAAGCAATGGTCCAGCGCTGCCGCCTGGTCGCCTCCCACGTTTCAACCCCCTGCGCGCGCAGAAACACCCAAACCGCCAACACCAGTGCACCGGCGACCATGACGACCAGGCTGATCCACGTGTGTGCCGTGGTCGCAGGAATGCGAGGCGCGCCCAGTGCAAATCCCAGCGCATTCTTCAGCAGTACGAGCGGGCTGAGCAGTGCGAGGTGCCCGGTGTGCGACGCGCCGTTGCCCTGCGACACCATCACCTCCTGCACGGGCATCAGCGCCGCGTATGCCAGCAGAACCCCCATGCCCGCACCCGCGGGCGCCGCCAGGCTGCGCCCGATAAACAGCACCCCGATCAGCGTACCGGCGGCGATGCACGCGAGCAGCAGGCCGGGCGTCCACAGAAGAAGTTTATGCAGCAGCGGCGGAACACCAACGTGGGCGACGTACACCAGCATCATGGGCAGCAGCGCCACGTAGTAAGCGGCAGCCAGCGTCACCAGCACCAGAATCTTCGCCGCCAGCCAGTCGCGGCGATTGACGGGCGCCGTAAACACGCACTCCACAAATCGATTCACGCGCGGAGCCGCGATCATCCCAGCGGCGATCGGCACAAAGCCAAGCGGGACCAGGCCATAGGCGATGGTGCCGTAGCCAAACAGCCACGCACCCTGGATGGCGACGGTCGCAAGCCCACCCACGGCCAGCAGAATCACCGCCGCGCCCAGCCACGCGAACCGGCCGCGCATGGTCGCTTTCAGCTCTTCCACATAAATCGTCGCGACTGAGTGGGCCATGGGCATGCGTGCGCTGATCGTAAGAGTACCTTACGCGGCCAGTCTGAAGCCCAGCTTAAGGTTGAAAGTCGCTATCGTCCGTCCGGCGCCGGGACCATCACCGCGTTCGGATCGACCTTGGGAATGCCGAAGTGTCCGCCCAGATGGATCAGGTCCAGTGGCCGCAAATCGCCGGCCACCTGGATCAGGCTCATCTCCCGCGTCGACCGCACCAACACCGTCACCTGGTCGATGTCCGGCCCGGTAAAGTGCAGCCACACGTCGGTGATTGCCGTCCGCGGCTGGGCCATATTCGCCGGTGTCTGGTTGCCGTCTACCAGATGCTTCCAGCCTGCGCGATGGAATCCCTGGATGATCGCCGCCATCGTTTCCGGCGTATAGAATGCCGGTTCTTTGTACCGATAGGTGTCGAAGCTGATGCTGCTCAGGGCCACCGCCGCCCTGTCCGCGTCCAGGCCGCCCTGCTGCAGCAAGCCCTGCGCCACCTGCATCATGGAGCGGTCAAAGCTGACTCCGGTGTGGGTGGCCGGCTGATCGGCCAGCGTGCCCAGGCTCTCGGAAATTCCGGGCGGTATCTGGGTGTCAGGTCCCGCAGCCAGCGCCGCCGGCGCCAGAAAACACAGGCCCGCCGAGGCCGACAGCACAACGGAAAACGCGCGCAAGCGCAGATGAAGATGCATGACAGAATCTCCTTCTCTCCATTGGACACGGTTCTCGCGCAGGAGTTACCCCGCAGGCGACGCGTTTTTTGCTAACTCGATCGCGGTCTTGCCTTCACGCGAAGCGCCGAGAACGGGACGACGTACCTACTCTGCCGCTTTGGGCGCGAAGTACCCTCTTTGGGCCCGCACGTGGTAGCGACGGTCGTTCGCCTGCAGATAGATGGTCCGGAAGGCTCCGTCCTGCTTGAAGTCCGCCGGCCGGTACTCCAGCAGGTATTGGCTGCGCAGCTCTTCCTCGATGCTGGCGAAGCCCGAGGCCACATCCTCGATGCGGTTGGGGAAGAACGCCCGTCCGCCGGTCTCTGTCGCAATCGCCATCAACACGTCGTCGCCCTTGTCTTTGCTGGGGCTCACGTTGGTGCTGATCGCGTACACGATGGTCTCGGCGCGCTGGCACTCCTTGATGGCGTCGGACTCCAGCGCATGGCTGTAGTTGTCGTCGCCGTCGGAGACCAGGATGATGGTTTTTCGCACCGCGTTGGTTTCGCGCAGGGTCAGCATCTGGTCCTTGCAGGTTGAGTACAGCGCGTCGAACAGCGCCGTGCCGCCACCGGGCCGCAGCTTATGGATGCCCTGGTCAAGCAGATCGACGTTGTTGGTAAATCCCTGCGCCAGATCGATTTCTATATCGAAGCCTTCCACAAACGCGCGGTCGTTCCGGTGCAGCACCTGCAGCAGGAAGTCGATTGCCGACTGCTGCTCGAACTGAAACCGCTGCCGGATGGAACTGCTGGTGTCCAGCATGATGCCCACGCGCAGCGGCAGGTTCGTCTGCTGGTAGAAGTGCAGCACCGCCTCCGGTGGTCTGCCATTATCCAGCAGCCCAAAGCTCGACTGGTCAAGGTGCGGCACAAAGTGGCCCTTGCTGTCTGTCACCGTGAACACCAGGTCAACCTCGTTTACCTGGACTTTGACGATGGGCGCTTCCAGGTCCTGGGCCGTCTGGGCAGCGGAACTCGGCTGCTGCGTGCCCTGCGCCGCTGGCGCAGCAACCTGCGGCGTTGCTGCTGGAGCCTTCGCGGGACTTGCCGGCGGCTGAGCCGGTGCCGTTGCGGGTGCCGTGGATTGCCCATGTGCGAGCGGCAGCGGAACGGCCAGAAGAACCAGGGATACGGCTGCAATCGCTCCGGCCCTGCGGAGCGCAACTACGCGGGAAGTTCGAAACAATTCGATCACTTTTATGATTCTACTCAACCAGCCCACCCTCCGTCCTCAGCCAGCGAAGAAACTCCTGGAGCTCCGCCGGCAGCGGAGCATCGATCGCCAATGCCTTGCCCGTCTGCGGGTGCGCGAACTCCAGATGCGCCGCATGGAGAAAGTTCCGCTCCAGCCCCGCGCTCCGCTCTTCCATTGGACGCTCCTTAGGGTCATTGCGCACTGCGGGGGTAAGCGAACGTGGCGCGCCGTAGAGCGTATCGCCCACCACCGGATGCCCCAACGACTGCAAGTGCACGCGAATCTGGTGCGTCCGGCCGGTCTCGATCCGCACCTCCACCAGAGTAAAAGCGCCGTACCGCGTCGTCAGCCGCTCCAGCACCTTGATGTGCGACACCGCACTGCGGGCGCCGGAATCCGCCCGCCGCGTGGTCATCCGCGTCCGCCGCACCAGGTCGCGCGCGATTGGCAGGTTTACTGTGACGTTGTCCTGCTTCAGCATTCCGTGCACCAGCGCGATGTAGGTCTTCTTCACCCGCCGCATGGAGAACATCTCGCCCAGCTTGCGGTGGGTCACGTCGTCCTTCGCCACCACAATCGCGCCGCTGGTCTGCTTATCCAGCCGGTGCACGATTCCAGGGCGCAGCTCTCCGCCCACTTCCGATAGCTTCGCCATATGATGCAGCAGCGCGTTCACCAGCGTACCCTTGTTCCGGGTGTCATCCGTCGAACCGGCACCCGCGTGCACCATCATCCCCGCCGGCTTGTTCACCACCGCGAGATATTTGTCCTCGTACAGGATATCCAGCGGAATGTCTTCGGGCGTCGCGTGCAGCGGCTCCGGGTGCGGCTCACCTTCAATCTCGATCGCCTCGCCGCCGCGCAGCTTCTGCTTGGCCTTCACCGCGACGCCGTCCACGCGCACCTGTCCGGCTTCGATCAGCATCTGCACACGCGCCCGGCTAATCTCCGGGATCGCCTGCGCCAGGTACGCGTCCAGCCGCTTTCCCGCCGCGGCTGCGTCGGCCACAAACGTCCGCACGCCGTCCTCAAGCTCCGTATCTTCGTCCAGATCGAGCACCGGCACCGCAACCTCGGGCTCAGCCTCGACTCCGCGCGTCGCCCGGTATTCGGCGCGCACCGACTGCCGCCGGTGCCCCTTGGGCAGCATGTTTTTAGAAGGCATCGCCCTGTGCCTGAAGAGCGGTAAAAACCGACCCGCGGGGCCGTGGGGTTGAGCGCTGGTGAACCCGTCCTAAGACGGCGGGACCCTGCCGTGGCTCTTTAGGCATTCCGGACTGGCGGACAGCACACCGAGCCATGTATACGAGCGAGGTCCCTGTTCATTGAATGTTGGTTCAACCAGCGTTGTCCTCCCGCACCTGCTTAGCAGGCCGGTTCTTAGGTTGGATGCTAACCGGGTGGGCGCAGATTGGCAAGCGGCGGCTGCTCAATCACCTGGCATCGCACCGGCGATCACCCTCCCGCAGCGGCCCGGTCCGAGGCCTTTGCCTTCTTCTTCTCCGCGTCGTGCGCCTTGTTCAACAGCTTCCGCACTTCGCCCTCGACATCCGCGCCCGCGCCCACCTTCACGCTTTGCAACGCGCCGTCCGCATCAGATAGTGAAAAACCGAGGTATGGTCGATACGCCGTACGCCCGGTTCAGAGCTCCGTTCGCGTCCCGATACTGAGGCCATGTCATCTGGTTCCTGGCCACGAACGTCTTCCATGCTGCCTCGTCGCTGTCGCTGCTGATGCTGAGCACCACCAGAGGCTGACCGGCGAACTTACCTGCGATCCTCTGAATCTCCGGCAGAGTCTCCTTGCATGGCCCGCACCAGGTTGCCCAGAAGTCCAGAAGCACCACCTTGCCGCCCATGTCATCCAGCGAAATCTGCTCCCCCTCACTCGTCGTCAGCGTAAACGCCGGGGCCATGCGCAGCGCTGCCAACCGCGGGTTCTCAATGAAATGTTCAGCCCGCGTCCGGTACGGGTCCGCCATCCCCACCAGGTCAACGTAACTCTGAAACATCGCCTTCGCCTCGTCGTCACGGCCCAACATCGCCAGCGCGCGCCCCTCGAGGAAAGCCAGGTTCGCACTCTTCGGAGCGATTGCCAGCGCCGCGTGCAGCGACGCCTCCGCCTCCTTCACCTGCTCCGGTTTGGGCTCGTCGTTGTTGTTATGTAGCAGCGCCGACCCTCGCTGCGACTCCGCAAAGAGCTTCTCGCTCGGCGTGGTCGCGATCGCATCCAGTTGGTTTGCCGCATTCACCACGTCCTTCCACTGCGACTGCGCGTTCTGTAACCTGATCATCTGCTCCAGGCAGTCCTCGCACTGGCCCTTGGCGATCTTGTTGGCCTCCTTCCAGCGCGCCAGCCGCTCGTCGGCGGGCAAGCGCGGCTCCTTTGCCGATGCCAGCGCCTTCTGGAATTTGGGATCGCTCGCATAAGCAGGGACGGCCGCGCCCGGTGCGGGAACAGCCGCGCCGGTCTGCACCGGTCCTGCTGGAACATTCGCGGCAGCCACTACCGGAGGCGGAGGCGCTTGCTTGTTGTCCTCAACTGTCATTCCCGCGGGAACGCGAAAAAGCGCCGGATCGGGCTCACCCACGCGGACATCCACAAATCGCAAAGTGGTCTTGCCCACCCCCGGCTGGTCGGTGACGGTCACCATGTCCACATGCAGGCTGGGCGCAAACCAGTAATCGACCGATTGCTCGATCGATTCCTTGCCGGTGACCGCGTGGGTGTGACGGACCGGTATGCCTTCGATCAGCGGCGCGTCCGCGTCCAGCTTCTCCGGGGCCGACAAATTCGCGCCCCAAACCGCTTCATTGATCCGGGCGCTGGTCACCACCGTGTCGCCGACGGTCCACTGGTAGTACATGTGACCGACGAAGTCGTAGATGTGCACGGTGGCGAGTTGATTGGGGTACTTGATCTCCGATCGCATCCGTCCCGCAGAATCGCGAAAGACCTTCTCCTCCGCGTGGTATGCGACCGGGTCGGTGGAGTTTACTGCCGGCTCGTAGTCCAGCGTGCGCGTGGCTGAGAGCGGCTCGCCCGCCACCGGCGACCCGAATTGCAGGATAAAAACATGCTTACGTTGCGCCAGGGCAATGGTCGGGACGAGAGCTGACACCAGCAGAACTCGAAGCAGGCCCGTAAGCATAAACGGCTCCAGCGACTCGGAAGGCTCCCGTCAGGTCGCGGCACCCATAATTCACCCAACCACGCCAGAATTCAACAGAATATGGAGAGTGCGGACCCGTCAGCGAGACGCAGCGCAAAAAGGCCGCCGGGAAGTTGTCTCGGCGGCCTTCAGACCTGGGGAGGTTTTCAGTCGTGCAGCCACTGCTTAGTGCTTGTCGCGGTAGATGCGCCGGGACTCCACGTTCTGCTGGTGGTTGATGGTCTTGCGGTCCTGGGAAGTCAAGCGGCCGTTGTCCTGGGCGCGCATTCCGCGTTCTTCCTTGTTGATCCCCGCCTCCTGGTGCTCAAGGCGCGCGGTCTGGCCGGCCTTCAGCTCACCGCTCTTCACGCCCTGTGCAATGCGGTCCTGCTGGTTCTCCTTGCGCTGGTTGATGGTGGGATCGGGGCGGTTAGGGGCCGACTGGGCAAAAATGACGGCCGGAGTAAGTGCAAGCGTGACAGCAATAACAAACGATGCAAATTTCATGGCGAGACTCCCTTTGTTTTCCGCGCCGGCTTCGCTCGTGCTGCCGGGGCTTACGAACGGAATGAACCCATCTGCTTTCAGCGTGTTGCGCCGGACGCAAAAACTATATTTCTTGGCAAAACCGCGACTTTGTCGGGGATTATGGGTCTGTGGGGGGCGCTTGGCCGTGCCCCATTCCCGGTGCAACCGCCTTCCCCGGATGATCCGGCTGCCTCCCGTTCCACAGGTTCTCCACAATCTCCGCCTTGTTGCAGCCCTCGCGGGCTGGTACTCTAACCTGGCTGCGGTTGGGCGCGCAGTTATTGAATGCGGTTCGCTGGATTTGCCCGCAGCGCGGAAGTACGGTATTCTTAGTAGGCAAGAGAAGTATTGCTTCGCACCTCGGCATGATTGGGTGGCTCCTGAACGGGATCGACAAGAAACCGGGAGCTGCTTGCTAAGGGAACGACGGAGCGCAGTCCAAGCGTTTTGATCGCGGTCGGGGCCTGAAGTTGGGCAAGCCTGGAAGCACGGGCCGACCGGAGTCCAAACCCAAGCCACTGCATTTGAATCTAGGAAGTCCAGGAGCTGAGTGCTCCGCGCCCGTCGTCGGGCGTTCGGTTATTTGCTATTGTTGCGCTGTTGCGAACTGGGTTATTTCGGGAGATCCGCGGGATGCGACCCGGTCCGATCGAAAGTGGCTGGAAATCTCAAGAAAGTTCGATTTCCGCTTGACATGCCACCGGAATTTGGATAACATTGAAAAGTTCGCGCAAAAACGTCACTCGCTTCTGAGTGCCCTCGAAAGTCGAAGCTGAACTCTAACGGAATGTTGAGTTTGGCTCTAGACGGCAAGAAATAATCGAGAGCCTGGCCAATCGGCATCAGCAAGCACCAGACGAAAACAAGAGCGCCATCAAGTTCGAGGACACATATTCGGCTTCGGCCGGGTAAGTCCTTGATCCAAAACTGCCCGCTTAGGCGAATGCAGTCAGGATCTTTGACAACATAGTTGAACGTGCCAGTCGTGAGATGATGCCGAATTTGGTTTAGTCATTCTCACTAGTTATAACCATCGCTCCTTTCGAGCGAGCGGTGGTGTCTGATCCATCCCGACCCCTGTCGTGGATGGCGGACAAACCAAGATTAAACGAGAGTTTGATCCTGGCTCAGAATCAACGCTGGCGGCGTGCCTAACACATGCAAGTCGCACGAGAAAGTG
>JBELAH010000015.1:0-71870 GCA_049509035.1 Acidobacteriaceae bacterium | reverse complement strand
ACGGCTCCGGGGCCAGCGTTGCTGTAGAGGAGGTTGGAGACCGTGATCTGCGAGGCGTCGGGGCTGGCGGAGGCGGTGACGTTGGCCGTGGGACTGTTGGGCGCGGCGGAGGAGTCGCTGAGCGTGATGCCTTCGCCACTGACCGTGCCGCCGAGCGGGACTGTGCCGAAGCCGCTGCCGCTGGGGAAGGTGATGGTCCCGGAGAGCGGGAACTGGCCGGAGGAGTTGGGCGTGTCGGTCTGAGTGAGTGTCAGAGTCGCGGTGCCGCTCATGCCGGGGGACGCGCTATCGGTGAGTGTACCGACGTAAGTGCCGGTGAGTGGGGCGATCTCGACGCCGACAGCGGGGCTAAGATTGACCAGCGCGTTGCATTCAGCTCCGATATAGCTCAAAGGGTAGATGCAGCCGCCCATGATGCTGACGGGGATTACCGTGTTAGCGGAGGGAGCGGTGAAGGCGATGCCGTAGGCGGGGGAACCAGTGGTCGCGGGAAGGAGACCGACGTCGCCGGTGGAGGAGTCGTAGGTTCCGAGGAAGTCCAGCACGATATTGAGCGTGGTCGGAGTGGGCTGTCCGGTGCCGGGGGTGGCGAAGACCGCCGTAGACTGGCTTGCCTGGGTCTGAACAGCACCGATGAAGTAGAGGCCAGTTGGCGGCGATGTAATGGCGGTGCCCGCCTGAATCTGCCAGTTTGTCCAGGCGCCGGTTGGAACCGTGCCGGATGTTGAAGTGGCCGAGGGGAGCGTGCAGCCGATCAGTGCGGCTGCGGGGAGAAGCAGCGCCAAACGAAGCCCGCGTTTCATGGTCAACATCGTATACCTCTCGAAACGGCTTGCAACAAGTTCCATTTGTAGCGGCACTTGGAGTGCCGCGGCCAAGGTCTACTGGCGGGTGAGGGTGCCTTCATATTCGATGCACCCCTTCTGATTAGCTTGCTCCAGAGCTGCACTACTAATAGTGGAGGCGGTGGAATCGTTGTCACCCCACAGGCTGAGGTATGCCGGAGCGGGAGCGCCGGACATGGCAAACACCACATCGCCTTCCACATAGCTGTAGCTGTCACTGATGACGAAACTGGTGCTGCATTCACCGGTCAGGGTGACGGTGCCCGTGAGCGGAAAAACTCCGTTGCTGTTCGCAATTGTGGATTGAGTGAGGACGGCGGTGACCGGGCTCGCTGTGCCATCCTGCATGTTGGTGAAGCTTCCGGTGTATGTGCCGGTGACCGGAGCATACTCTGCAATGGTCATAGATACTGCGGACATGGCGCAGGTGCCGCCGACGATCTGGAAGCTGCCGGTAACCGCGGTTTCGGGGTTGCTCCCGATGGTTGCGCTGATAGTGGCCGTGCCGCCTCCAATGGGCAGAGAGAGCGTGAGGTTATTGCCCGCGTCGATCGTGCCGGTGACGGCAGTCGGCGCGAACAATGTGCAGGTAGGAAAAACAAGGCCGGTCACGTTTGGGGGCGCTTCGGGGGTCAAGATCCCGGAGACGGAGCCACTGGAGAACTGCAGTGCTCCGGCGAAGCCACTCACTTGCGGGAGGGCGCCGCTGCCATAGCGGCTGACCAACCAGTTGCCGGGCGCGGGCTCGGTTGGAAGCGGATTGGAATTGGCTGCGGGCAAGGCGCAGCCGAGGACCGCGGCCAATGGAATCAGCAGGGTAAGGCGAATTCGGGACGACATACATCGCCTCCAGCATTTATCCGCCAAAATGGTACGCCCGGTTTGACGGCGTGGCACAAGTTTATTCTTGAATTGGACGCTGATCGCGCAGGTTCGGCGCATCCGCGGCTACACAAATTGCATCAGATAGATTGACAGTAACTCACTCATATGTGAGACTGGAATTACCGATAAGCAAGCCAGGCGGTGACAGTCGAGGGCTTTGACTAGGTTTTTCAAGAGTTTAGCAGCAGATTTGTGAGTCATTTTGAAGTTCAGGAGCGAAGAGTATGGGAAAGATTATTGGAATTGATCTGGGAACGACGAATAGCTGCGTCGCCGTGATGGAAGGCGGCGAGCCGAAGGTGATCCCGAACGAAGAGGGCGGCCGGACGACGCCGTCGATTGTTGCGTTTACCAAGAGCGGGGAACGGCTGGTGGGCCAGGTGGCCAAGCGCCAGGCGATTACCAACCCGGAGAACACGATCTACTCGATCAAGCGATTCATGGGCCGCCGGCTGAGCGAGGTTGGCGATGAGATGAAGATGGTGCCCTACAAGGTTGTGGCCAAGGGCGACAACATTGTGGTGGTAGCGCAGGGTAAGGAATACACCCCGCCGGAGATCTCGGCGATGATCCTGCAGAAGCTGAAGAAGGCGGCGGAGGACTACCTGGGTCAGAGTGTGACTGAGGCCGTCATCACGGTGCCTGCCTACTTCAACGACGCGCAGCGGCAGGCGACCAAAGATGCGGGCAAAATTGCCGGCCTCGACGTCAAGCGCATTGTGAATGAGCCGACCGCGGCGGCGCTGGCCTACGGGCTGGACAAGAAGAAGGACGAGACCATTGCCGTGTACGACTTCGGCGGCGGAACCTTCGATATTTCAATTCTGGAAGTAGGCGAAGGCGTGATCGAGGTGAAGTCGACCAATGGCGACACGCATTTGGGCGGCGACAACCTGGACCAGCGGATTGTGGATTGGCTGATCTCGGAGTTCAAGGCTGACACCGGGCTCGATCTGCGCGCCAAGGGCAATGAGATGGCGCTGCAGCGGTTGAAGGATGCGGCGGAGAAGGCCAAGATCGAGCTGTCGACGGCGCAGGAGAGTGAAATCAACCTGCCGTTTATTACTGCGGACGCGAGCGGGCCGAAGCACCTGGTGCGCAACCTGACCCGGGCGAAGCTCGAGTCGCTGGTGGATGATTTGCTGCAGAAGTCGGTTGGGCCGTGCAAGCAGGCGTTGAAGGACGCGGGCATTGATGCGTCGAAGATCGACGAAGTAGTGCTGGTCGGCGGACAGACAAGAATGCCGGCGATCCAGGAGTTGGTGAAGAAGCTGTTCGGCAAGGAGCCGCACAAGGGCGTCAATCCTGACGAAGTCGTTGCCATTGGCGCGGCGGTGCAGGCGGGCGTGCTGGCAGGCGATGTGAAGGACCTGCTGCTGCTGGACGTGACTCCGCTGACGTTGTCGATCGAGACCATGGGCGGCGTGGCCACCAGCATGATCGCGCGCAACACCACCATCCCGACCAAGAAGACGGAGACGTTCTCGACGGCGGCGGACAACCAGACCGAGGTCGAGGTGCACGTGATGCAGGGCGAGCGTCCGATGGCGGCGCAGAACCGCACGCTGGGCAAGTTCAAGCTGGGTGGAATTCCACCGGCCCCGCGCGGGATGCCGCAGATCGAGGTGACGTTCGACATCGACGCCAACGGCATTCTGAACGTGACCGCGCAGGACAAGGCCACGCACAAGGACGCGAAGATCACGATTACCAGCTCTTCGGGCCTGAGCACGGAAGAGGTCGAGCGCATGGCCAAGGACGCCGAGGCGCACGCGGCCGAGGATAAGGAAGCGCGCGACAAGGTAGAGGCACGCAACGGGCTCGACTCCATGGTCTACAACGTCGAGAAGATGCTGAAGGACTCCGCCGACAAGGTTCCCGCCGGAGAGAAGACCGACGTGGAGAGCGCGCTGACCGAAGCCAAAAAGACGCTGGAAGGAGACGCGAGTGCGACTGAGCTGAATGCGTCGAAGGAACGTCTAACCAGCGCGAGCCACAAGCTGGCCGAGGCGATGTACAAGGCGGCTGCAGCCACTCCTCCGACGGAGAGCGCGCCCGGCGCAGCAAGCCCGGATGCCGCGGCCGGCACGCAGGGAGAAGCAAAGAAGGACGAAGGTGTAATCGACGCGGAGTATGTCGACGTCGATAAGTAAGCGATGGCCGGACCGGCTCCAATCGAAGCGAGTCGATCCGGCATCTAATGGTATAGCGGCAAAGGGAAGGGCGCTCTCAGGTGGTTGGGGCGCTCTTCCTGTATCAGGTGCAAGGCCCGAAGTTCAAGCGGCCTTTGCAGGAGGTGGGATATGACGGAGCAAATGATTTGGAAGTGTGAGCAATGGCTGGGCGGCCAGGTGAAGGAGCAGAACATGTTCCTCAGCGAGGCGAAGGCGCGGGAGTTTGTGCGCAAGCTCGCTGGAGCGTCTCCGGACATGGTGTTCAAGATTGAGCCGATGCCGATACAGCATGTATGGAACTGAGGGCAATGGGAATCGAGTGGGGGAATTCGGGCTGGTTCCCCACAGGGATCGGAAGATTCGGGCTGTGCAGTTGGATCGAGACGTGAGACATTGGATCAGACAAAAATGACCCTTTGGTTTGCGCAGTTGCCGTACCTGCTGAGCTGGAACGCTAATTGAGAAGCCACGACGCGGTCTTGAAGCGAAGCTGCTGGACAGACGAGCTGGACGACGGAACTGACTCGGAAGAGCGATTCAGAAGGCTGTATCCAAAGACTTGGAACTCAATCGGATTCCCGGAGGGCACACGACGATGATGACGGAGACCATGTGGAGGTGCGACCAGGTTCGCGCCGGACGGCTTTACAACCGGATGATGTTCGACACCCGCGAAGAGGCCGAGCAGTTTATGAACCGGATGCGGCAGATGGAACCGGACCAGACCATCTCCATCGAAGCGATCGATGCGCGGCAGGTATGGAACTAACCCGTTCGACCGCAACGAGCAGGCTGAAATCACCGTTCTAGAGAAAAAGGCGCGGCTTCGGCCGTGCCTTTTTCTACAATTGACGGTTGACGATATTTAGAAGCGAGAGAACGGTTTGATGGCGACACCGACGAAGGATTACTACAGCACGCTGGGAGTGAAGAAGACCGCGAACGCGGACGACATCCGCAAGGCCTTCCGCAAACTCGCGCGCAAGTACCACCCCGACGTGAATCCGGGCGACAAGAAGGCCGAGGAGAAGTTCAAAGAGATTTCCGAGGCGAACGATGTTCTGAGCGACGAGAAGAAGCGCAAGATCTACGACCAGCTCGGGTTCTATTCGGACAATATCGACCCGGCGGCGGCAGAGGCGGCGGCGCGCGGAGGGTACGGCGGAGGGTTTTCCGGCGGCTTTCCGGGCAGCGGCGCGGGCCGCGCGGGCCGTGGGGCGCAGGAGGTCCCGTTCGACTTTGGCGGCTTCGATTTCTCCGACTTCCAGAGCGGCGGATCCGGGCGCGGCGGCGCGCAGCAGCCGGAGGGCGGCGGGTTTGGCGGCAGCTTCAAGGACATCTTCGGCGGCATCTTTTCCGGCGGGCGCAACAAGGCGCGCGGCCCCAGGCCGGGCACCGACCTGGAGTACCAGGTCAGCGTGGACTTCTGGTCGGCGGTGCGCGGCGGCGTGGCGCGGCTGGAGATCGAGCGGCAGGAGACGTGTCCGGCGTGCAAGGGCAAGTCGACCACTGGCGGCAGCATCGAGTGCCCGGAGTGCAGCGGCACCGGCCAGGTGACGCAGATGGGCGGACGGATGAAGTTCAACATCCAGTGTCCGCGCTGCAATGGCACGGGCAAGGTGCAGAACGGCTGCCCAACCTGCGGCGGCGAAGGCGTGGTGACGCGCAGGGAGCCGCTGGAGTTCCGCATCAAGCCAGGCACGCGCGACGGCCAGAGGATTCGACTGGCGGGCAAGGGCAATGCGGGCACCGATGGCGGCGCGCCGGGCGATCTGTACCTGATCATCAAGGTGGGGACGCATCCGGTGTTCACGCGCGTGGGCGACGATATTCATGTAACCGTTCCGGTTACAGTGAGCGAAGCCGCGCTGGGGGCGAAGATCGAAGTGCCGACGATCGACACGCATGATGGCGGAGGACGCACGCAGTTGAAGATTCCGCCGGGGACGCAGACCGGGCAGAAGCTGCGGCTGCGCGACAAGGGCGTGCCCAGTGCAGCGCACGAAGGCAAGCGCGGCGACGAGATTGTCGAAGTGAAGATCGTGGTGCCAAAGGTGCACGACGAGCGCTCGAAAGAAATCCTGCGCGAGCTGGCGAAGCTGAACCCGGAAGACCCGCGGGCAGGGCTGCTGGCTGAAGTTTAGAGCAGAGGCTTAACACCGATGGCACCGATTGAACCGATAAACCCGGATGCGGAAGTTCGCAGGTGAACGACAATGGCGACGAAGCGTAAGAGCAAGGGCGCGTACATGATCTCGGCGGTGGCGGAGATGTATGACATCCATCCGCAGACGCTGCGGCTGTATGAGCGCGAGGGGTTGTTGCTGCCCAGCCGCAGCGAAGGCAACACGCGGCTGTACACGGACGAAGACCTGGAGCGGTTGGAGTTCATCCTGAACCTGGCGCGCGACCTGGGCGTGAACATTGCGGGCATTGCGATTGTGCTGCAGATGCGCGAGCGCATGGAGGAGATGAACCGGCAGATGCAGGGGTTCGTCGACTACGTGCGCACCGAGATGCTGGCGCGGATGCAACAGCAGCAGCCGGGCGCGGGGCTGGTACCGGTGCCGCGGCCGGCGATGGTTCCCCAGCGGGCGCCGGTGGGCAAGGCGCTGCCGCTGAAAGGGACGGTTGCGGCCGGCAAGAGTGCCGCCAGGGCGGCCAAGGCCAGGTAGGGGTCCAACCGGGCTCAACTACTTGAAGCCAGGGATTGCAGTTGAGGTATATTGACCCTACCCGACAATGCAAACGCAAGACTTGTCTTCGGCCGTGACTCACAAAGTATTCATCAGTTATTCGTCAAAGGATCAGCAAACTGCGGAAGCCGCTTGCGCCGCGCTGGAGGCGCAGGGCATCCCCTGCTGGATCGCGCCCCGGAATATCCTGCCCGGCGTCGAGTATGGGGACGCGATTATCGACGCACTCTCAAACTGTCAAATCCTGGTGCTGATCTTCTCGCGCAACGCCAACGACTCGCCGCAGGTGCACCGCGAGGTGGAGCGGGCGGTCAGCAAGGAAAAGATAATCGTTCCCTATCGCATTGAAGATGTGCTGCCTTCCGGCGCCATGGAATTTGCCCTCAGCGACACCCAGTGGCTCGACGCACATGCGCCCCCGGTGGAGCACCGTCTTGCCGAGTTGTGCGATATCGTCTCGCGGCTGAGTGAGAAGCATTCCGGCACTGAAAATGCCTGGAGGCCGGCGGTCGGCCCCAAACAGGCTGACACTATTCCGGAACCGGTCCAAGGGCCGCCGCAGCATAGTTCGCGCCGGTTTCCCAAATGGGCCTGGGGAGTCCTGGCCGCTCTCTTGATCGTCGCGGGTGTGGCGGCCGTACTGACAGGGGCGCTCCGCCAGCGTCAGCCGACAGGCGTGCTGGGTACGCTGCATGGTCACACCGACATCGTCAATTCCGTGACCTTCAGTCCCGACAGTCGCACGCTGGCGTCGGGGAGCTACGACGGCTCCATCAAACTTTGGTCCAGGCACACCCAGCAGGCTTTGCGGACGCTGCAGGGTCACACCTCGGTTGTCTATTCCGTGGCGTTCAGTCCCGACGGCCGCACCCTGGCCTCGGGCAGCCGCGACATGACCGTCAAGCTGTGGGACGTGGCCAGCGGACAAGAGCTGCGCACGCTGCGAGGCCATACGGACGGTGTCTACTCCGTCGCGATCAGCCCGGACGGCCACACGCTGGTCTCGGGGAGTCGCGACAAGACCATCAAGCTGTGGGATACGGCCAGCGGCGTGGTGTTGCGCACGCTGCAGGGCCATGCCGATTCGGTTACCTCGGTCGCCATCAGCCCCGACGGCCGCACTCTGGCGTCGGGCAGCCTGGACAGGACGGTGAAGCTGTGGGATATGGCTAGCGGACAGTTATTGCTTACGCTGGCTGGGCACACCGATTTCGTCCGATCGGTGGCATTCAGCCCCAATGGCCGCACGCTGGCCTCGGGCAGCAACGACGATACGGTCAGGCTTTGGGACGTGTCCAGCGGCCAGTTGATGCGCACCTTGCAGGGTCACACCGATGCCGTGTTCTCCGTGGCCTTCAGCCCCGACAGCCGTACTCTGGCCTCGGGCAGCCGTGACAGGTCCATCAAGCTATGGGACGTGGCCAGCGGCCAGTTGATTCGCACCCTGCTGGGCCATGCCAATCGGGTGGGTTCGGTGGCGTTCAGCCCGGATGGCCGCACCCTGGCCTCGGGCAGCGACGACGACACCATCAAGCTGTGGAACATGGACAGCGGTCAGCAGTAGCACTCTATGGGCTGGACGGTTTAGCCTCGGGCTGGCATCCAGAGCGCACCTCGATGCGGCGCCGGGAGCGGATGCAGGTAGCCGCGGGCGGAATGCTCTAAACTGGAGAGCGGTGGTCGAGGCACTGGGCGCTCGGGCCGAGAGAACGTCTAGCTGAAAAAGGTGAGATGAGTTTGTTGCTGCGGATTCTGTTTTATTTGGCACTCGCCGGCACGGTGACGTCGGCTGTCTATTGCGGAATGGTGCTGGTGGGCGCGCTGCGGTTTGCCCGCCGCAAGCGGCGCGAGGAAGCGGCGCCCGAGGACTTCCTGCCTCCCGTGAGCGTGCTGAAGCCGCTGCATGGGATGGAGCCGGACCTTGAAGACAACCTGCGGCGCTTCTTCGATCTGGATTACCCGGAGTACGAGCTGCTGTTCTGCGCGCGGCAGGAGGCGGACACCGGGTTGCAGTTGGCGAAACGGATTGCCGCCGAGCATCCGCAGGTGCGGGCGCGCTTCCTCACCTGCGGCGAGCCGCGGTTTCCCAACGCGAAGATGTGGTCACTGACGGCCCTGAGCGAAGCCGCGGCTTACGAGACGCTGGTGACCAGCGACGCGGATGCGCGCGTGTCGCGGGACTATCTGCGGCGATGCGTGCGCGAACTGGCCGATCCGCAGCGCGAGCTGGCGTCGTGCCTCTACGTGGGCCGGACCACGGGAGGGCTGGCGGCGCAGCTCGACGCGGTGGGCAAGAGCGTGGAGATGTCGGGCGGCATCCTGGTGGCCGACATGCTGGAGGGCGGAACCAAGTTTGCGCTTGGCGTAAGCATGGTTCTTCGCCGCGACGCGTTCGCCAAGGCTGGAGGGTACGAAGACCTGGGTCAGTACTATGCCGAGGACTTTGTGCTGGGGCACCGGCTGGCGGAGCAGGGCTACGGGGTGCGCATGGCGAACTACGTGGTGCGGCTGATGGTGCTGCCGCAGGGATTGCGCGCGTCATTCCGCGACCAACTGCGTTGGATGAAGAGCACGCGGCGATCGCGGCCGGCAGGGCATCTTGGCACCGGGCTGACGTATGCGGTGCCGTTCGGACTGCTGGGGCTGGTGTGGGGCTTGCTGGCAGGCCATCCGCTGGTTGGTCTGCTGTGGCTGTTGGCAACCTGCGTCAACCGCTGGGTGATGGCCGCGGTGGTGCTGTGGGCGCTGGAGGACGAGGCGCCGGGCAAGCCGGCGCTGATCTATCCGCTGCGCGACCTGCTGGGGTTCGCGGTGTGGGTCGCAAGCTACATGGGCAGCCGGATGGAGTATCACGGCGGGAGGTACTCGCTGGGTGTGGGCGGGCGGTTTGAGCCGGTGCCGCCGAAGGGTGGCGGCGCCAACCTGCCCGGCGGGAAGCTGCCGGATGCGCCGGCGCGGGGCAAGTAGGCACGTCAGGGCTGATTGGTGAGGATGGATTTGCCGCCGGCGGCAGCGAGGGTGTGGACGGGGCCGAAGCGGCTGAGGTCGGGGATGCGCTGGTCGGGGTGATAGGTGAGCAGGAAGATGCGGCCGGGGCCGGCCCACAGGCGGCGCAGGGAGGCGTTGGTCTCGAAGACGGCGGGCGCGTCGGGCCAGAAGCTGCCGAACCAGGGGCCGTTGATGCGGCCGTCGACCAGGTGCACGGGCTGGCCGGTGTAGAAGAGCAGGGTCGAGCCGGAGGTGAGCTCGCCGTCGATGACGATCAGGCCGGGGGAGTTGCAGGTTGCAGGTTGCAGGTTACAGGTTGACCGCTGGGCCTGAAGGATTGCGTCGGCGAGACCTTTAGAGCCGAGCGTGGGGTAGAAGCGGACCAGGCCTGCGTGCATGCAGAGCAGAAGGCAGGCGGCGGCAGCGGCGAGCGTGAGATTGGCCGCATGTGTGCGGCCGCTGCGGCGGAGAAGATACGTCACCGGGCCGATGGTAATCATGCTGAGGCCGAAGCAGAGCAGCGGGCCGCGGAAGAGTCCCATGGCGCGGCCGGTGAGGTCGAAGAGGTGGCCGAGGGAGAGATCGTACTCGCCGCCCTGGGCGAGCAGCGTGGCGATGTCGGTGTGGGGATCGACGTGGGGCGCGGCGATAGCGAAGTAGAGAGCGATGGCGGCGCAGAGCGTGCCGATCGGGACCAGCAGCCAGAGATGCCAGCGCAGGGCGCTACGGTTGGCGAGGGCGGAGACGCGGTGTTCGCTGCCGCGGTCGGCACACGCCAGCAGGCCGCCGGCCATCAGCGCAAGCGCCGGCAGGGCGGGCAGGGAGTAGTACTCCTGGCGGGCGGAGAGGGTGAAGAAGCCGAGCACCAGGCCGGCCCAGAGCAGGAGGGTCAGGGCGGCTTCGTAGAGCTGGGATGAAGACAAAGACGAAATACAGGGGTCCTTCGCTGCGCTCAGGATGACGACCTCTTTTTTTGCGGCCTCACTTTTGACGGCTTCTCTTTTCCTGGCGGAGCGGAGGGTGCGGACGTGCGTGCGGATGGCGCTGGGGAGGAAGGCCGTCCAGGGAAAGATCCAGATGGCGGCGAGCAGCCAGAAGAGCGGGATGGGGACTTGGCCGTAGTCGTGCGGGATGCGCCGGGAGAGGAAGCGGGCGATGTGCTCGTTGTAGAGATAGAACCAGGCCCACCCAGCGTGCGCGGGCAGGCCAAGGCCGGCGGGCAGGGCGATGGGCGGGTTGCGCAGCGCGGCCAGGATGTGCCACGGCGCGGCGATGGCCAGGAAGACCAGCGTGGATGGGATGAGATGGAACTTCGGTAGCAGGCGAAGCTGGCGGGTGGACGCGAGATAGAGGAACGCGAAGGCGAGTGGGAAGACCAGGCCAATGAAGCCCTTGGTGAGGAGGTTCAGGGCGGTGACGGCGGCGAAGGCGAGGCAGGGAAGCAGAGACGAGTTGCGAGTTGCAGGTTGCAGGTTGTCAGTTGCGTTGATGCGGTCGAGCGCCACCAGGAAAGCGTGAACCGCGAGGGTCATCCAGAGAGCGACGACGATGTCGGGGATAAAGAAGCGGGTGTAAAGATACGGGCCGATGCAGGTGGCCAGCGCGAGCGCGGAGTAGAGCGCGGCGCGGTCGGGATGCGCGGCGGGCGAGATGCCGCTGAAGAGGCGCAGGCCGAGCGCGTAAGTGGCGAGCAGCAGAGCCAGGGTGAGCAGAGCGAGCGGCAGGCGGCCGGCCCAGTCGTGAACTCCGAAAAGGTGGAATGACCCGGCGGCGAGCCAGTACATCAGCGGCGGCTTGTCGAAGAAGCGGATGCCGTCGATGGTGGGGGTGACGTAGTCGTGGCGCTGCAGCATCTCGCGCGCGATCTGCAGATAGACCGAGTCGACGTCGTCGAGCAGGCCGGGTGTGAACAGGCCGCCGATGTGCAGAATGAGCCAGACGAGCACGATGAGGCAGACCGAACGCGGGTTCCAGCCGAGGCGTGGACGCGGGGCGAGGTGCTCTGCCGGCTGAATCGGCGATTGGTCCTGGAGCTGGGTCAAGGTGTGCGCGTCTCACCTTCCTTTCGAGGGTGGGTTCAGGGGAGGCTTGGACGAGTGTCCAGCGGGCGGTCAGTGATCAGGGCTTTGCCGGAGGTCTCTTCGAGCAGGACCTGGCGGGAGCCGAGCAGGCGGTCGACGTCGTCGCGGCGTTCGAGCGGAACAAAGAGCAGTTTGCGCGGGCCGGTCCCCCACTGGGCGAGCAGATCGGCCGGCGTGAGGAAGAGGGATTGCGCGTCGGGGAAAGTCGAGCCGAAGAGCATGGAGGACGAGCGGCCGTCGACCAGCAGCGCGGGGCGCGAGAGCGGGCGGTCAAGGTAGAAGGGGATGGATGAGCCATAGGCCTGGTCGCCGAACAGCAGGAGCGTGTTGTCGCGGGAGATTTGGCCGGTGGCTTCGAGTTGCTGGATGCGCTCGGCGAAGTTCTGCGAGGAGAGCATGGGCGCGAAGCGGACCAATGCGATGTGCGCGGCGATAAGAAAGACGGCCGAGGTGAGGCCGATGGCGGTGGTGGCGGCCAGATGCCGGCTCTGCGCGCGCAGTGTCCATGCAATAGCGGGGCCGACGGCGAAGGCCGCGAGCGCGAGCACCGCGGGCAGACGCAGCGCCGCGAAGCTGGGGCCGGTGAGGTCGAACAGCGACGACATGGAGAGGGTGTAGTCGCCGACGCCGCGATGGGCGAGCAGGTTGTCGACGTCGGGGAGTGCGGCCAGGTGGCGCGAGGTCCACAGGCCGAAGACCAGGGCGGCGGCGACGGCGGCGCCGAGCAACGTGAACGCGGCGTGGGCGAAGGTGATCCAGCGGTGGGAGGATCTGGCTTCGGCGTCGGTGCCGGCGCAGGTAGTCTCGGCGCGCGCAAGGGCCGCGGCAATCAGCATCAGCAACGGAAGATACGCGGGGAAGGTGTAGTACTCCTGGTTGGTGGAGAGCGAGAAGAAGGCAAGCACCAGGAAGGAGAAGATGCTGAGCAGCAGGGAGGTGCGCTGGGTCCGGGTCAGGTCGGCAAGCGGCTCGGGATGGCGCGTGTACCAGGGGCCTGTCCGGCGATTGTGGTACGCGCCCCAGGCGGCGAGGCAGGCCAGCGGAAACGCGACCACGAAGCCTTTCATCGGGCCGGTCACGGCGATGGTGAGGAAGAAAAATGCGCCCAGAATCCAGGGAGTCGCAAAGTAGAGGCGGTCGGGGTGGATCAGGCCGTAGCGGCGCCAGCGGCGCACAGCGTCGGCCAGGAAGATAGGCACGAACAGGCTCCAGGGGAAGAGCCAGGCCAGGTGCAGACACCAGTAGAGAAATCCGGGGAGCTTGTTGTAGTCGCGCGGGATGCGGCGGCCCAGGAAGCGGAGGACGTGCTCGTTGACGAAGTAGAACCAGAAGAAGCCGTGGCCGTCCATGCCGCCGGTGTTGCGCAGGCCGGCGAGGATGTGCCAGGGCGCGGCGATGGCGAGCAACAGCAGCGCGCCGCTGAATGGGCGCAGACGGCGCCAGTTGCGCGATTCGCCGGTGAGTGCAAGGTAGGCGATGGCCGTGCCGGCAAGGAAGACGATGGCGACCAGGCCCTTGGTGAGGACGGCCAAGGCGAGCGCGGTCCAGAAGGCGTAGGGGTAGAGGGTTGCTAACCGCTCGGAGCTAAGCGACTTCAGGAAACAGTAAAGCGCGGTGGCAAGCAGCAGCGAAAGCAGGACGTCGGGGATCAGCACGCGGGTGAACAGGAACACTCCGGCGGAGGTCAGGACGCCGAGGCCGGTGTAGAGGGCGGCGCGCTCGCCGAAGGACTCGCGCGTCCAGCGGTAGCCGAGCAGCATCAGCAGCAGGACGGCGAGCGCCTGCGGCAGGTGGGTTGCGAAGGTGTTGCAGCCGAAGACTCGGAAGCTGGCGGCGGCGATCCAGTAGGGCAGCGGAGCTTTCTCAAGATAGCGGACGTTGTTGACGCGCAGCGTGACCCAATCGCCGGAGCGGAGAATCTGGCGGGCGGCGTTGGCGTGGGTGCCGTCGGCATCGTCCAGCACCGGCGGGGAGAACAGCGAGACGAAGAACAGGACCAGCCACAGTGCGGTAAGAAGAGGGAGGACGCCTGCGCGCCGCGACTGCTCGGAGGCACGGGAGACCGTGACGGGTTCGGGAGATGCGATGAGGGTCATGGAACTTACTTGCTCTAACAGCATACGTTGTGGGAATGTTTTTCAGGGATTTGGGGGCCTATTCACAATCGCGTTAGACTCCGGCCAGGCGCGCGGAGTTTGCGCGGACGCGGCTGCGGGCGGAGCGCCTGGGGAGGGGTACGATGGGGACGAAGTATCGCGTGTTGTCCTTGGACGGTGGCGGCAGTTGGGCGCTGATCCAGGCGAAGGCGCTTATCAACATGTTTGGCGAGGGTACCTCCGGATGGGATGTCCTGCGGGCATTTGACCTGGTGGCGGCCAACCCCGGCGGCAGCATTGTGCTTGGATGCTTGATTGAGGACCTGACGTTGGGCCAGATCTTCGATTTTTTCATGGATGAGACCAAGCGGCGGTCGGTGTTCTCCAAGACCAGTTCGCACCTCTACCGGGTGCTCGAGAAACTGGCGGGGATGGGACCGAAGTACAGCACGGAGAAGAAGCTGCCGGCGCTCCAAAGTGTCCTTCCAGCCCGGGGAAACATGGTGCTTGGCGATGCGGTCCGGGGAATCCCGGGGCAGCGCGGCACCGGGGAGAATCTGCGCGTCCTGATTGTGGGATTCGACTACGACCGTTGCCGGGCGACGTTCTTTCGCTCGGCGGCCACCAAAGGGCCGGCCTACGGGACCGGCGCAGCAGCGGGCGTGACCCTGGCCGAGGCGATCCACGCTTCGACCAATGCCCCGGTGAACTATTTCGACGGCCCAGCAACCTACCCGGAGGATCCCGGGCGGTACTGGGACGGAGCCATTACCGGCTGCAATAATCCGGTGCTGGCGGGGGTCGCCGAGGCGGTGACGACGACTCGGGATTTTCTGGAGATTGTTGCTTTGAGCCTGGGAACGGCGACCGTAGCGCTGCCCTGGCCGGAACCGGGCGAAGAGGACTCGCCGTACGTCAGGCAGCCGAGCGACGTTGGGTTGAAGAATGATCTGGTGAAGCTGGCGGGATCCATCCTGGACGATCCGCCGGACATGGCGAGCTTTCTGGCGCATGTGATGACCGGCAGCGGGTCGGGACTGCCTGCGGGCAGCGCGGCGGACAGCCAGATTGTCCGGATGAACCCGATGATCAGCCCGGTGCAGGATGCCAACAAGCAGTGGACCGCGCCGGGAGGGCTCACGCTGGCGCAGTTCCAGGCCCTGGCGGCGCTGGGGATGGATGCGATCGACCAGGCGGATGTGGAGTCGATTGCAAACTACGCGGAGCTGTGGCTGAAAGACCAGGCACCCAATCAGCCGGTGCGGATGGATGGCGATACTCTGGCACGCGAGATTGGGCAAAGCACCTTTAGCGCGGCCAAGGCCGCATGGAAGGCTATCGAGGGCTGAATGCGAAGGCCGGATGGCCTTTCGCGAAGGATGTATTGTTCTAGCTATGCCAACGTTTGCCGCTATCGATATTGGGTCGAACTCGGTTCGGCTGAAGATTGCGACCGTGCAGCAGCACCACTTGAAGATGGTGCACGAGGACCGCGAGGTGGTGCGGCTGGGCGAGAGCGTGTTCCAGACCGGGGTGATCTCGCCGGACGCGATGGCGAACACCATCCGCGCGTTGAAGCGGTTCCAGAAGGCGGTGCAACTGCATGTAGCGGACAAGGTACGCGTGGTGGCCACCAGCGCCATGCGCGATGCGCGCAATGCAGCGGCGTTCACTGCGTGGGTGAAGTCGGCGACCGGTTGGAATGTAGAGGTGATCTCGGGACTGGAGGAGGGCCGGCTGATCCATCTGGGAGTGGTAACGCTGGAGCCGGGAGCCAGAGGACGATGTGTGCTGATCGACCTGGGCGGCGGAAGCTGCGAGGTGACGCTCAGCGAGCAGGGACGCATCCGCGACATGGTGAGCATGCCGCTGGGCGCGGTGCGGCTGCAGCAGGAGTTTCTGCGCACCGATCCTCCGCAGAAGCAGGACATCGCACGGCTGCGGCAGTTCATCGACCGCGAACTGAAGCGTGCGGAGAAAAAGCTGGGACCTCCGCGGGTGGGGCTGGTGTTTGCGACGTCGGGCACGGCGGCGGCGTTGTCTGAGGCGAGCGCGGCGCTGGCCAGCAAGCGGGCCGGGCGTGGGGGTGCGCGAAAGCGCGCGGGCAGCAAGCGGCCGCGGGTGACCACGACCGACGAGGTGCGCCGGCTGGCCGAGCGCCTGGCGAAGATGAGCAACGTGCAGCGGGCGTCGATTCCCGGGATCGGGCCCAAGCGCTCGGAGATCATCGTCGGCGGCGCGATGGTATACACGCACGTGCTGGAGCGGCTGGGGCTGAAGGGATTTCGCTACTCGCCGCTGGGCTTGAGCAACGGCATTCTGGAGCAGATGCTGGCCGAGGTGGATCTGCGCGCCTCCGTGCACCGCAAGATGGAGACCGAGCGCTGGGCGGGCGTGCTGGAGGTGTGCCGGCGGTACGGCGTGGACCAGAAGAAGGTCGAGCCGGTGCGCCACCACGTGGTCCAGCTTTACGACGAGCTGTTGCGGGTGCATGAGCTTCCCCAGGAGTACCGGCTGTGGCTGGAGTCGGCGGCCATGATGATGGACGTGGGCAAGTATATGAACCACCAGGGCCACCATCGGCACACCCAGTACATCGTGGCCAACTCCGAGATCTTCGGCTTCTCGCCGGAGCAGCGTGCGATTGTCAGCGCGATTGCGCGCTACCTGGGCAAGAGTTGGCCGGACGCCATGGACCGGGTAATGCGCTCGGTGCCGGTGGAGGAACACATCAGCGTATTGCGGGCGGTTACGCTGCTGCGGATGGCGGTAGCGCTGAACCAGGACCGTGCCAGCGCGGCGGTGCGCCTGCGGACCCACGTCTACCCCAAGCGGGTGGTGCTGGAGCTGATTCCAGGGCGCGGCGGCGCGGAGCTGGAGGCGTGGTCGCTGAAGAAAGAAGCAGCCTACTTCCGCGAGGTCTTCCTGCGCGACTTGGCGGTCGAGGTGGCGTAGAGCGCACGCACGGTGCGTGGATCGAGCAACCACTGCAGGGTCGCCGGGCCGCGGGTGAAGTTCAACCGCGCCAGCGAGCCCTTGCGCAGACGCACGGGGGCGATCCCGTTACGGCCGTCGAGGCTGATTGCGGGGCAGTTTGCCACGGGAACCAGAAGCGACCCGATGAAGCCGGTAAGGTTGGGATTATGCCCCACCAGAAGCAGGTTTTCGTACTCCGCACACTCCTGCAGCAGCTTCTGGAACTGGGCGAAGGTGGCGTCCGGCGCCAGCGCGGCCGAGGGCACTATCTTCGCTTCGTAGCCGATCTCAGTGCCCACCAGCGATGCGGTTTGCATGCAGCGCTTCAGCGGGCTGGAGAGGATCAGGTCGAACTGGAGATCCAGGGCGTTCAACACCTGGGCCAGGTGAATACAGTGGCGCTTGCCGTCCTTGTCGAGAGGTCGCTTGCGGTCGAGAACCGGGTTGGTGCGCCGCAGGCCGGCGCTGGCGTGGCGCAGGATGTAAATATTCATATTCTGTTAACAATTGTAGAGCCGGAGGGCGCGGGCCAATGTTAATTTCGGGCCGGATGGAACTCATTCACCTGAAGGGCAGCGCGGAGGCTTGGGCAACGCGGACGTTTCATGATGAAAGACGCCGGGGTCGGGCTCGGGCAGCGAGGGGCTGGGCGGCTCGGGATCGGGGACCGGGTCCGGGACGTGGGCGCTGCGGGGACGTTGCGGCGGCAGGTGCATTGAAGCGAGTGTACTCCGGGAGAGCGGCGGCCGTGTAGGCCCAGAGCTCGGTGGTGAGCACGCCGGCGAGGGAGAGGTGCTGGGCGATGCGGGTGAAGCCGGCGGGGCGAAGGGCGGCAGCGTGGTCTGGCAGGCGGGTAGTGCGCAGGCCGGTGAGCGCGCGGAAGGCGAAGTAGAGCGAGCGGACGAGGGCACGGGCGGGAAGACTGAACGGGCCGGGGGGAATGCGGAAGTCGGAGACGAGCCAGAGGGCATTGGGCGCGAGGCAAGGGGCGATCCGGGTGCAGAGGGTGTCAAGCTCGGATTGGGCAAGGCAGTCGAGGAAGAAGTGGGTGACGATGAGATCGTAAGGGCCGACTGGGGTGAAGGTGAGGGCGTCGGCGTGATGGGTGCGGAGACGGGCCGCAGTGTGCGTGGCTGGGGCTCGGCGGGTAAGCAGACCGAGCATTGCGGGGCTGAGGTCGACTGCATCGGCATGGAGTCGGGGGTTGGCGGCGAGCAGGCGGGCGAGGAAGCGGCCGTCGCCGTCGCCGAGAACCAGGGCCGCGCGGCGGTCGGCGAGCTGCGGGAGGAAGTGGTTGCGGCAGCGGGCGAGCGCGGGGCCGAAGCTGAGGTATTCGAGCCAGCGGTAGGGGCGGGCGATAAGGTCAAAGTCGGGGGCGGCTGGCTTGGGCGCGGTCGTCATCGAACGAAGGGCAGCAGGAGGATGGGAGCGAGCAGGGCGAGGTCGGCGGCGGCGCGCAGGTGGGTTCGCGTAAGGCGGTGACGATTGTGGTTGAGCAGGAGAAGTGCCGCGGCGGCGAGGGCGCAGGCGGCGGGGATCGGGTTTGGACGGGTGGGATTGAGCAGCGTCAGGGCAGTACCGGCGATGGCGGCGGCAACAGCTATGGCGGGAAGGTGAGCCAGCGCGAGGCGGGCGGTGGTGTGGGGCGGGCGCGCGTGCGAGCGATGCTCCCAGGCGTAGATGAAGAGGCAGTTGAGGCTGCAAAGCGCGGCGAAGAGCATAGCGGAAGGCAGGAGGGCCGAACGCAGGGAGGGTTCGCGAACCACTGGCTCGCGAACGACGGTGGGGATGAAGACCGCCGTGGAGAAGAAAAGGCCGACAACGATCTCCTTGGGCAGGCGGTCCGAGCTGCGGGTGGTGTGGACGATGAGGAGCCACGCGATGAGCAGCGCGCCTTCGATGAGATAGAGACGGATGGCGGCGGGATCGAGGTGGGGCAGAAGCGCGGCGATAACTGCGGCGGCGAGGGTGATTCCGATGAGGAAGGCTCGGGCGTGGCGGTGGTGAAAGTGGTGGCGGGCTTCAAGTTGGTCGCTGTGCTCGTCGTTCGCTGCATCGAGCAGGCGGTCGGCGGCGTAGAGTATCCAGACCGCGAAGGCCAAGGCCGCGGGCTCAGCGAGCGGAATGCGGATATGGTCGGCGCGGGCGATGAACCAGGTCCAGAGGGCGGCGATGGTGGGCGCGTCCAGCGACAGCAGATGCCAGATGGCGATGGGGCTGACGGTGCGGCTGGGGAGAGCGAGCTGAGTGGTGGCTGCCACGACTAGAATCTTAGATGCGATGGATGGGACGATCTCTTCACCGGCTATGACGCAGGCGCCCGGCTACTTCCATGTGCTGGCGAAGCCGACCGGAGCCGTGTGCAATCTCGACTGTAAGTACTGTTTCTTCCTCTCGAAAGAGGCGCTGTATCCGGGGAGCGATTTCCGGATGGCGGACGATCTGCTGGAGCTCTACGTCCGCCAATTGCTGGAGTCGCAGCCGGCGCAGGTGACGCTGGCGTGGCAAGGCGGCGAGCCGACACTGATGGGGCTGAAGTTCTTCCGGCGTGTGATGGAGTTGGTAGAGAAACACCGCATGCCGGGGCAGCGCGTGGAGCACACCATTCAGACCAATGGGACGCGGCTGGACGGTGCGTGGTGCGCGTACTTCAAGCAGCACAAGTTTTTGGTGGGGCTGAGCGTGGATGGGCCGCGCGCGCTACACGACACGTTCCGCGTGGACAAGGGTGGGCGGGGGACGTTCGACCAAGTGATGCGCGGATGGGAGTTGCTGAAGAAGCATGGGGTAGAGACCAACATTCTGTGCACGGTGCATGAAGGCAACGTGGAGCACGCGCTGGAGGTGTACCGGTTCTTTCGCGATGGGCTGGGAACGCAGTTTATGCAGTTCATTCCGATTGTGGAGCGGATGAACGCGGACCTGGTGCCGCTGGCGAACCTGGGCTGGGGGACGCGCGCGGGCAGGGCCGGATCTTCAGAAGCACGGCCGCTGTATGTTCAGGCGGGCGACCAGGTGACGGACCGATCGGTGCGGGCGGAGCAGTTGGGGAAGTTTTATATCGAGATTTTCGAGGAGTGGGTGCGGCGCGATGTGGGCCGGGTGTATGTGCAACTATTCGATGTGACCCTGGGCGCGCATGTGGGGCAGTATTCGCTGTGCGTGTTTTCGCCGACCTGCGGCGACGCGCTGGCGCTGGAACACACGGGCGATTTGTACTCGTGCGACCATTTTGTGGAACCGGATTTCAAGCTGGGGAATATCCGCGAGACCCACATGGCGGACCTGGTGGGGTCGGCGCGGCAGAGGAAGTTTGGCACGGACAAGCGGGACACGCTGCCGAAGTTTTGCCGGGAGTGCAGTGTGCGCTTTGCCTGCAACGGCGGCTGCCCGAAGGACCGGTTTATTGCGACTCCGGATGGCGAGCCGGGGCTGAATTATTTGTGCGCTGGGCTAAAGATGTTCTTTGAGCATGTGGACAAGCCCATGCGGATGATGGCTCGGCTGCTGAAGGCGGAACGGCCGCCGGCGGAGATTATGCACTGGTATGCGATGGAGGACGAGCGGTGGCGCGAGCAGGCCCGGAAGCTGGGGCGGAATGAGCCCTGCCCCTGCGGCAGCGGGCGCAAGGCGAAGCATTGCCACGGAGGATGAGGGGGGATAGAATTACGTGACATGCGTTACGTTACGCATTACGACCTGTGATCCGCTCGATTCGCCACAAGGGGCTGAGACGCCTCTACGAAGATGACGATCCGCGTGGCGTGATAGCCGAGCACGCGCAGAGGCTGCGCGACATCCTGACGCGATTGGACAATGCGGAATCGCCCTCCGATCTGGACCTGCCAGCCTTGAGGCTACATACGCTGAAGGGGGAGCTGAAAGGGCATTGGGCGGTGACGGTACGGGCGAACTGGAGAGTCACCTTCCGTTTTTCGGGGGCTGACGCCTTCGATGTCGATTATGTGGACTACCACTGAAGGGAGATGATTTTATGCCGATGAAGAACCCGCCCCATCCCGGAGGGGTTGTCTTGCGCTTATGCATTGAACCGCTGGGGCTGACCATCACGGATGCCGCCGCCGCGCTCGGGGTCACGCGCACGACGTTATCGGAACTGGTGAATGAGAGGCGAGGAATCTCGCCGGAGATGGCAGTACGAATATCGAAGGTCTTCGGCGGCAGCGCGCACAGCTGGATGGTGCAGCAGGCTTATTACGACCTAGCCCAGGTGCCGACCGACCGGATCAAGTTGAAGAAGCTGAATGCAGCTTAGGGTGTCGGAGCAACGGCAGCAGATGCAGCCTACTTCCATGGAACAACGGCGGCGTGCTTGATGCCCTTCACCGTAACTGGCTGAGCGGCCCCCGGCTTGAATTTCTCCGTAGGACAAACGGTGAAATCGGCATAAAGCGACTTGGGTGGGTTCTCAATGGTACAAGCGTATTTCGGCGAGCATAGATACTTGAAAAGCATGCCGGAGGACGTGTCGTCGTAGATTGCGAACTCGTGGTGCGTGCCGATGTGCCAGATGCGAAGTTGGCTATCGCCCGAATAGAAGCGGGCCCGACCATGGATCGTCAGGCAGGACTGCGCCTGGCAATGCCACGCAAAAACCAGGCAAACCACGAGAAAGAAAATACGTCTCATCCGCGCCTCATTCTCAAATCGAGATTGAGGATACACCTCTTCCGTCGGGCAATTCAGCTTTCTGAAAATTCACGGTAGCGGAACACTGGGCTGCGCGGTCGCGATAAACTAGGGGTAACCATGCCTACCAAAAAAGAACTGCTCTCTACGCCGATTCGGCACATTGACCTTGCGAAGTACAACGTGGTTTCGCTGGTGGACGCGATGGCGTCCATGGCCTACACCTCGCGCGACACGGCGCGGGCGGCGTCGATTTACGAGATGATGCTGCGCGACGCGGATTGCGGAGTCATCCTCTGCCTCGCCGGGTCGCTGATCTCAGCCGGGCTGCAGAAGGTCTTCGTGGACATGGTCCGCAACAACATGGTGGACGCGATCGTGTCCACGGGCGCGAACATTGTGGACCAGGACTTCTTTGAGGCGCTGGGCTTCCGCCACTACATTGCGGGCGACGAGTACAAGTACGGCCACGGCGACGGCGAATTGCGCGAGCTGATGATCGATCGCATCTACGACACCTTCATCGACGAGGAAGAGCTGCGCATCTGTGACGAGACCACGGAAAAGATCATCAACGGAATGGCTCCGAAGGCTTACAGCTCGCGGGAGATCATCCGCGAGTTTGGCGCGTACCTGGAGCGCGCCGGCCGGACCCCGGCGAATGGCAACAACGACTCGATCATCTTTGCGGCGTACCAGAAGGGCGTGCCCATCTTCTGCCCGGCGTTTTCGGACTGCTCGGCCGGGTTCGGGTTTGTGGCGCACCAGCATGCGCGGCGGGGACAACCGGTGGTCTCGATCGACTCGGCCAAGGATTTCTATGAGTTGACCCAGTTGAAGATTGCCAACCCGACCACCGGGCTGCTGATGATCGGCGGCGGCGTGCCCAAGAACTTTGCCCAGGACATCGTAGTGGCGGCGGAGGTTCTGGGCGTCGACGCGCCGATGCACAAGTACGCGATCCAGGTTACGGTGGCTGACTCCCGCGACGGCGCTTTGTCGGGTTCCACACTGAAAGAGGCCAGTTCGTGGGGCAAGGTCGATACCACCTACGAGCAGATGGTATATGCCGAGGCCACGCTGGCGCTGCCGCTGATTGCGGGGTATGCGCTGCACAAGGGCGCCGGCCAGGCCCGGAAGGGGAAGAACTGGACCGAGGTACTCAGCCATATTGCGGAACCTGTGTCCGCCTGAGGGGGTCTTCCTATATAGTTGACGGTGCCCTAACTGGTTCACTTTTCTCTCTCAGCCTGGAATCCCGCGGTACTATGAGGCATCGGCGATGACAGCGCTTCCATCGATATTCCTTATCCTGTTGCTGCTGAGCGTCTTTCTGCTGGGCATTCACACGCTCAGGCAGAGTTCGCGGACGCGCGCGCTTCAGCATGAACTCGAGCAACTGAAGGAAGCTCTGCGCCGCAGCCGGGAGTACGCCGAGCAGCAGCGGGCCAAGCTGGCGCAACGCTCCGATCTGGACAGCGTAAAAGACGAGTTCATCTCCACCGTCTCCCACGAACTGCGCACGCCGCTCACCAGCATCCGCGGGGCGCTGGGGCTGCTTTCGGCGGGGCTGCTGGGCAACGTGGATGCCAAGGCGCAGAATTTGCTGCGGATCGCGTCCACCAATACCGAACGGCTGATCCGCCTGATCAACGACATCCTGGACCTGGAACGCATGGAGTCCGGCAGGGCCCCGCTGAAGCTGCGGCGCTGCTCCATGTACGATCTGGGGCGCGAGGCCGTGGATACCATGATCACGATGGCCGACGGGGCGGGGGTCCGGCTGGAGTTGGTGTGCAACGCGCCGCGCGACTCGATCTACTTTGACGCCGATTCAGACCGCATTCTGCAGGTGATTACCAACCTGCTGTCGAATGCGATCAAGTTCTCGCCAGCCGCCTCGACCGTCGCCGTGGAGATCGATGCAGACGCGAACTCATTGCTGCTGAAGGTGGTGGACCGGGGTCGCGGGATTCCCGTGGACAAGCTGGAGTCGGTGTTCGACCGCTTCCAGCAGGTGGAGTCGTCGGACGCCAGCAAGAAGGGCGGCACCGGCCTGGGTCTGGCCATCTGCCGCAGCATCATTCAGCAGCACGGCGGCGCCATCTGGGCCCAGCCCAACCAGAGCGGCCCGGGCACCACGCTATGGGTGCAGCTTTCGCGCTCGGCGCGTGCGTCCGATACCGGGGCGACGTCGTCGCTGGCGCTGCCGGCGGAGCGCGGCGAAGGGCTGATCCTGGTGTGCGACGACGACCCGGGCATCCGCGTGGTGGTGGCCGAACAGCTTCGCCAGCACGGATACGACATCCTGGAGGCCGGAAGCGGCGAAGAGGTGGTAGCCCTGGCCAACGAGCAGTCGGCGCAGGCAGCCCAGGGACGGCGAACCAGGGAGCACGCGCCCGTGCAGCCTATTTCGGCGATCCTGCTGGATTTGTACATGCCGGGCCTGAGCGGCTGGGAGACCCTGCAAAGGCTGAAGGAGTCGCCCGCAACCGCGGCCATTCCGGTGGTAATTCTCAGTGTTATCCCGCCCACCGACCACCCGTTGCGCGCAGGCGGCCCCGAGGGCTGGGTGCAGAAGCCGTTCAATGAGAACCTGCTGCTGGCCGAACTCGGGCGGGTGCTGCGGACCCACGAGGGCCCTGGGCGGATTCTGCTGGTCGAAGAGGACGGAGAGCTTGCCCACGCCATGGTCGCGGGGTTCGAGGAGGCAGGCTTGCGGCTTGACCACGCCGCCTCGCTGCGACAGGCCGTGGACCGCTGCATGGTGGGCGCTCCCGACCTGATTATCCTGGATCTGACGCTACCCGACGGCGACGGCTTCTCGCTGGTGGACTGGCTGCGCCGGCAGCCCACGCTGCAGTCGCTGCCGCTGGTGGTGTATTCCAGCCGGGAGATAACCCAGGCCGAGATGGCGAAGCTGCGTCTCGGTCCAACCAAGTTCCTCGACAAGGCAAAGATTCAGCCGCGCGAGGTGGAAGAACTTGTGCTTGCCATGGTCCAGCGGCTGCGCAACCCGGCCGCGTCACCGGTAGCCTGACGGCATGAGAGACTATTACCAGTAATGCGCCAGATCCTGATTATCGACGACGAAGACGACATCCGCGAAGTAGCCGCACTTTCTCTTGAAGCCACGGCCGGCTGGGACATCATCACCGCCAGTTCAGGCGCGGACGGTATCCGCGCCGCAGCCGATCCCATGCACAGGCCGCACGCCATCCTGATGGATGTGATGATGCCGGGCATGGACGGCCCTACCACCTTTCGCCAGATGCAACTGAATCCTGAGACCGCGGGGATTCCGGTGCTGCTGTTGACGGCCAAGGTTCAGGGCGTAGACCAGCGCCGGTTCGCGGGGCTGGGAGTGGCGGGCGTGCTGTTCAAGCCGTTCGACCCGCTGACGCTGGCGGCGCAGATCTCGGACGCGCTGGGTTGGAAGGACTGACCGAGGCGGTTTTTTCCCTTGACGAATATGACCGACGCCGAAGACAAGACCGCGGCATTGTTGGCTGCACTCTGGGTGAAGATCCGGCCGTTGGTGGAGGAGCGTCTGGCGACGCTGGACCAGGCTGCTACGGCAGCGACTGCGGGCGCGCTGGCGGATGACGCGCGCAGGGAAGCGGCAAGCAGCGCGCACAAGCTGGCCGGTTCGCTGGGCATGTATGGCTACGACGAGGGCACGCGGGTGGCGCGTGAGCTTGAAGTGCTGCTGGGTGATGCAAAGCCGGACGCGGTGCGGTTGAGCGCTTTGATTTCGGAACTGCGGGCGGCTATTCCGGCTGCGTGAGGGAAGGCAACCCACCCTTTCACGGTGAGACTGTGAAAGGATGGGCCACCCGATTCATCCCCTATCTTGACTGCTGGATGGCCCAGGCGGCGACGTCCTGGGCGGCTTCGAAGCCGCGGTACTGGCCCATTTTGCGGCCGTCGGCGTATTCGTTATAAAACCACGGATCGACCACGCCGAGGACGGCGCCTTTGCCCAGGTGCGAGACCGCGATCATGACGTCGCCGTGGTCGGTGACCAGGGCCTTGGCCGCGCCGCTGACGGTGATGGTGCTGGTGTCCTTCATGTAGGCGGTGAAGCCTGCGCCGAAGATGCCGGTGCCAGGCGGAATCACCACTTCGCCGGATGCATGGTCATCGCCGACGACGTGGTGCGACAGCACCGGATTGAAGTGGATGCCGAAGCGGTCGGCGAGCGTGTCGAAGTGGGTGAATTCGGTGTTGTCGCGATCATTGGAGAAGAGCAGGAGAACGCCGCCCGCACGGACCCAGGCTTCGATAGCGTCGCCGCTGGCCTTGTCCATGTAGTGGGGGTTGGGGTTCTTGGAGGGGATGTCGGGCGAGGCGATGATGTAGACCTGCGCGTGGGCGAGCGCGGCGGGGGTGGGGGCGGCGGGCAGCGTGGCCAGGGTGACTCCGTAGCGGCGGAAGGCGCGGCCGAAGAAGGAGTAGCCGGAGTTGGAGTCGTCGCTCCACTTGTAGTGGAAGAGCTCGGTCTGGCCGAAGGCGTTGGTGCGGGTTTGGGAGTTGAACCAGGCGTCGACGAGGGCGGTTTTACCCTGGCCGAGGGCTTCGGTTGAGGCCTGCTCCATCTCCGAGCCGGCGAGCAGGAACGCACCGACGCCTTTGAGGTCCTGATCGACGACCGGTTCGTGGATGTAGTAATTGAAGTCGCCTGCACGATAGGGTGTTCCGCCGAGGCCGCCGACTTTGACGGTGCCGTGGAGGACAAGCGTGCCGTCGGGATTGGTGGTGATGAACTGCTTCTGGATGGCGTCCCAGCCTTTGCGCTCGCCGAAGGTTTCTCTTTGAGTGATGGGGCCGTACTGCAGGTAGCCCATGCGGACGCCCTTTGCCAGTGCGTAAACGAACATACAGCTTGCAGAGGCTTCGAAAAAATCTCCCTCTTTCGCCTGGTGCATGACCGGTGGCTGCTGTCTTGCATCCAGCCACGCGCCTCCGTCCATAACCTGTCGCCACAGCCCTGACTGCCCATCTTGGAACGTGAGCGCCCCCCCGAGCACGGCCTTCGCCGCCTCCACAAGCTTCTCCCGCTGGGGATGGTCCTTGGGGAACCAGTCGAGGACGTCGACGAGGGCCATGCAGTACCAGCCCATGGCGCGACCCCAGGCTTCAGGGCTGAGGCCGGTGGCCTTGTCGGCCCAGGGCATTTGTTTGGACTCGTCCCAGCCGTGGCGGAGGAGGCCGGTGCGGGGATCGCGCATGTGCTGGTCCATGAGGAGGAGCTGCTTGGCGATGTCGTCGAAGTCCTGCGGCTGCTGGAAGGTGGCGGCGTAGGCGGCGCGGAAGGGTTCGGCCATGTAGGCGCCGTCGAGCCACATCTGGTTGGGGTAGATCTGCTTGTGCCAGTAGCCGCCGCTGGCAGTGCGCGGCTGCTGGTCGAGCTGGTCGTGCAGGAATTTTGCAGCCTTCGCGTATTTCTCCTGCTGCGTTACCCGGTAGACCAGCAACACAGCCCGGCCCATCTCGATATCGTCCAGCGTGTGGCCCTGCGGTTTGAAGCCGGAGATGGCGCCGTCGGCGGTGACGTACTTGTCGACAGCGGCCTTGATGTAGGCGAAGTCGGCGCCGTTGGCGGTGACGTGCCACTCGGCCGCGAGGCCGTCCAGCAGAACGCCTTCCTCGTAACCCATGGAGGCGGCCGGACCGCCAGCGGGCGAAGGCACAATGGGCCGCTGCTGGAGGATGGTGGCGGCCATCTTCTGCGCCGGGGTCTGCGCGGTGGGGTTCTGAGCGGCGGCTGATGCTGCGGCAACGAATAGCAGGGTTGTTGCAAGTTTGCTGGACAGAAGCACGGTTTCCCTCGGTTGTTAGGTCGCCGTCCAGAATACCGCGAGCGGGGGAAGTCAGTTCTGACGTGCCAGGAGAAATCCGCTTCTAAAAGGATATGTGACCAAAAAGGATATGTGACCCCGGTGTAAGAAAGTTCCAGTTGGGCGGACTACCTTATCTGAGGGTGGTTTGAGCGAATGCCGGATGGCGGGCACGATCAGGACAGACTCTTCGAAGAGGTGATGAGCAGCTACGGCTCTGCGCTGGAACGCCTGGCGCGCGCGTATGAGGCTGATACGGATGTCCTTCGCGACCTGCTACAGGAGATCCATATCGCGCTATGGCGAAGCTTTGCCGGCTTCGACAACCGCTGCTCTCTGCGCACCTGGGTTTACCGGGTCGCGCACAATGTGGCGGCGTCGCATGTGGACAAGCAGGTCCGAGCACGAAAGCGAACCTTTGTTTCGCTGGACGAGTTGGCGAACCGTGCGGACGCGCGTGCTGGAGTGGCCGATACGGAGCAGCGGCATGTGCTCGGTCAGCTTTACGCAATGATTCATGAACTGAAGCCGCTGGACCGTCAGGTGATGCTGGCATACCTCGAGGGGATGGATGCCGTGTCGACCGCCGAGATTACCGGGCTTTCGGCGGGGCATGTCGCGACCAAGATCCACCGGATCAAGAGTGCTCTCAGCGAGCGGTTCCGGCAAGGAGGCAACCGTGAATAACGAATCTCCTGAAGGCCGAAATGTGATGGAACTGTGGCAGAACCAGAAGACGGAGGGGGTGCGTATGTCAGTCGAACAAGTGCGTCTGGAAGCGGGGCGGTTCCAGCGGAAGATTGGTGCGAGGAATCTGCGGGAGTATGTTGCCGCTGTAGCGGTGACTGCTTTTCTGGGGTACGAGTTTTCGCGGGCAAAAGACCTGCTGGTGCGGTTGGGCTTCGGTCTGGTGATGGCGGCAACGGCCTACGTAGTGTGGCATCTGCTGACGAAGGGGTCACCGGGGGAGGCGGATGAGCGTGCGGGGCTTTCAGGCTGGATCGAGTTCCGGCGTCGCGAGCTGGCCCGGCAACGTGATCTGCTGCGAGGCATTTGGCGCTGGTATCTCGGGCCGTTCATCCCTGGGTTTGTGGTGATTACTGTGGCGTTCGGCCGTTCTTTACACGGCAAGCATTGGGGACTTCTGGTCGCGGACACGCTGTTCTATGCCGCGGTGTTTATTGTCGGCGGGAAGCTGAACGCGAAAGCCGCGCAGAAATTGCAGCGGCAGATCGATGAGCTGGATGAACAGGGTCGGAAATGAGGCGACGCAAAGAACCACACCCAAGCGGAGCTTGGATGGGGCACCCAGTGCGTCGTTGGTTGTTACTTCTCGCCGACGACGACGATCATGAAGGTGTCGGGTTTGATCCTGGGGCGGGCGCCGGGCGCGGCTCCGGGCTCAGTTTCGGCCGCTGCCAGGTAGATGCGATGGGTGGCCGGATCCATGCCCATGGTGCGGGCGCTGACGGGGGTGGTGACGGTCTGCGCGACCGTCCACTTGCCGCCGGTGTCGGTGGCGACGGTGAGCTTGCCGTCTCCAGTGCTGGCGAAGGCGATGCCCGCGGCGGCGGCAGTGGCGTCCACACCGGCGCCGATGGGGAGGGCTGCTTCTACCTTGCCTGAGCCGGTGTCCATGACGACCAGGTCCTGCGGGTTGCGGCAGCCAAGGAAGAGGTGTTTGCCGGAGGGGTCGATGGCCATGCCTGTGGGGTGGCCCCCAGGCGCGGTCGGCCAGCGCGCGACGACCGAGCGCGAGGCCAGATCGACGACCGCGACGACATCCTTGTCCGCGAGGTTGACGAAGACTTTGCCATTGCCGTCGGCGGCGAGGAACTCCGGCGCGCCGCCAAGCGCGATGGTGTCGACCTTGCCGGTTTTGGGGTCGACGTCGGGCGAGAAGATCATCAGTGAGTTGCCGTCGCCGGAGACGGCGAGCACCTTGTTCTGTTTGGCGTCGTAGAGGATGCCGTCGGAATCGGGCATGGTGGGGATGCTGCCGAGTACGGCGTAGGTCTTCAGGTCGAAGACGATGATGGCGCCCTTGCCGCCGCCGTCGGTGATAAAGCCGCGGTTGAGCTTGGGCACCAGGGCGACGCCGTGCGAGCGTACTTGGCCGGGAATGTCGCCGAGCACCTTGCCGGTGTCGGTATCGATGGCCTGGGTGTGAGTGCTGCGGGTGACGAACAGGCGGTGGTTGGGGGCGTCCATGGTGACGTAGTCCCAGGCGCCCTCGCCGCCGATGTGGAAGGTGTTGAGAACGGCATAATTGGTCTGCGCGAGGCAGGGCGCGGCGGCGAGCATCAGCAGCGCGGCCAGATGGGTTGCGGTGTTTTGGATTGTTCGCAAGTGGTTGTCTCCTCGGGGAGCAATGATAGGCGAATCGAGCTTAAATTGCGGTGAATGTGGGGGAGGCGGCTCTAGTTTTCAGTTGGGCGGTCGATCGAGTCGATGACCAGGACCTCGATGGGGTCCCTGGCGGGGACGAGCTTGAGGCCAAGCTGCCTTTCCAGCGCTTCGCTGAGCGAGGGAGCGTCGGGCGAGTTGGCAGCGGTGGCGTCGCCCAGGGGCGCCCAGGTCAAGTCCTTGACGTCGAAGTAGCCGGTGAAGCCGCTGTGGTCCACGATGGGACGGTCGCCGATCTCGCCGCCCATGATGCGGGCCAGCATCGGTACCTGGATGGCGCGCCCGTTGAAGACGCTGAGGCCGGCGCTGTTGCGCGCGGTGATTGAAGTGCCGGGAGGCACCGGATCGCCGGGGCCGAAGCGAATGGGCTGGTCGCCCGGTTTGCGCTCGGGCGGCGCAGGGACCTCGGTGATCTTCAGGCCGCCCTTGGCGGGAATAATCTCGTAGACGGGCAGAACGCGGGTCTCAAAGTGCGCCTTCAGATGGAAGCGCTCGGCGAGCAACGATTGCTGCATAGCGCGGTTTTGGTCATAGCGCTCCGCTGAGGTCATTTTTGCGGCTTCGAGGTCGTCGGGGACCTTGCCTTTGATGTTGTAGGCGTCCTTGTTCAGCCAGTCCGGGCCACCGACGACCTGCGCCTGGTACATGGCTCCGTAGGCATTCATGATGTAGCGGCGGACGCTGAGCGGACTGAGGAAGAGGCCCGGTGGAAGCTTGACCATGCTCCCGGCGGTGTCGGGATCGATGGGCTTGATGGTGGCCACCTCGTAGGAAAGCGGCGGGCCGGAGGGATGGTAGAGCAGCAGCTCGGGCTTAGGTCCCGCAGTCTGCGCGAAGCCGGCGAGGGCAGCCAAAGCGAGGATCGTAGTGAGATGGGGTGCAACGCGCATGGGGAACTCGCGATCCATCATACGCGGCTGCGGGGCCTACTTCGACTTCAGAAGTCTCTGCAGAATCACGGCTTCGTTGTGTTCCTGGTCTCTGGCGGCATAGATCAGTGTGACCGGACCCTTGGCGGCTTGCTGCTTCAGGAGCGCAAGCTGTTCGCTATGCTGCTTGAGTTCTTCTTTGTAGCGAGCCTGGAATTCAGTCCATTTAGCGGGATCGTGCGCGAACCACTTCCGAAGCTCGGTGCTGGGTGCGACGTCTTTGAGCCAGAGGTCAACCTTCGCTCTTTGCTTGGTCAGGCCCCGCGGCCACAGTCGATCGACCAGGATTCGCGTTCCATCTGCTTCATCCGGTTCTTCGTAGGCTCGCTTGATCCTGATGTCCATGGGAGCAACCACCTATTGGTGAGATTCTCCGGAACGCGAGGCGGTTGCCGGGCGCCTTAGTGCTGGAGGGCCAGCGCGATCTCGTGGGTGGGGATGGCGCCCTCGCGAAGGATCATCCAGGAGTTGCCGCCGCCGGAGAGGTCGACGATGGTGGTGGGGACGGCGCGGGCGGTGGGGCCACCGTCGACGATCAGCGGGATCTGGTCGCAGAGCTGTGCGAACACGCGGTCGCAGGAGGTGCACTCGGGCATGCCACGCAGGTTGGCGGAGGTTGCGGTGATAGGCAGGCCCAGGCGGTCAACCACGGCGCGGGCGATGGGCGACTCGGGCACGCGCAGGGCGACGTTGCCGGTGTTGGCGGTAACGCGCAGCGGCAGGCGGGTGCCGGCTTTGACTACCAGCGTCAGCGGGCCGGGCCAGAAGCGCTCAGCGAGGCGGTCGAAGGCGGTGTCGATATCGCGGGCGAGGCCGTAGGCCTGGGCGGTCTCGGAGATCAGCAGCGAGAGCGGCTTGTGGCGCGCGCGGGTTTTGATCTCGTAGATGCGGTCGACCGCGCGGAGATTGACGGGGTCGACGGCGAGGCCGTAGAAGGTGTCGGTGGGCAACGCGGCGACCTGGCCGGCGTTGAGGCTCTGGACTACTTTGGCGATGAGTTCCGGTTCAGGCTCTTCCGGATGGATCGTCAGGATCTCGGCCGTCAAGGGGTTCTCCTACGCGAGCATTGGAACAGGGATGCAGGTTGCGATGCAATGGGAAACAGCCCCAGGCTCGCAACCCTAGCATACCCCCGGCAGGGAGGATGCGCGGTGCCGGCGACCTTCGAACCAACGGGACGCCGAGCGGGGAGGGATTGGCCGCGGGCCGTTACAGGCGTCATACTGGAGTCAGCGCGAATTCTCAAAGTTCCCGCAGTCGCGCATTTTCGGGACTGCGATCGCGGTTGCGACTGCGTCGCGTTTTAATTCTTCTGCCATGACTCCTTCACCATCCAGTGCGGTGCGGCGCCCAGTTTCTGGCCGGGGATCCAGAACGCGGCGGTTCCTGCGCTGGCTGGCGGCCGCGGTGCTGCTGGCGGTGGTGGTGTGGTTTGGCGGGCTCTACCTGCGGATCAACGCGGTTGCAGTGCAGGATGAGGCGCGCCCGGCGGATGCGATCGCGGTGTTTGGCGCGGCGGAGTATTCCGGACGGCCTTCGCCGGTGCTGCACGCGCGCCTGGACCACGCGGTAGAGCTGTATCGCGAGGAGATTGCGCCGCTGGTGATTACGCTGGGCGGCGGCAGCGACCGCGACTCGGGCATGACCGAGGGCGGCGTGGGCCGCGACTACCTGCTGGCGAACGGCGTTCCCTATGACCGGATCATCGCGGAGACGGCATCGGTGGACACCGAGCAGCAGGTGGCGCGACTGGCGGAGATTGCGCAAACCAGGAACCTGAGGAGCATTGTGGTGGTCAGCGACGGGACCCACCTGTTTCGCGTCCGCGAGCTATGCCAGGATGCGGGGCTGACCGTGTATACCTCGCCGCGCCCGGCGCTGGGGCACATCGACGGGTGGGACATGGCGCAGCGCTACTTCCACGAGATGCTGAGCTATACGCTGCTGCGGCTGCACCTGGACTTTGGCTGGGTGCATGGCAAGGCGGATGCGTAAGGGCAGTTATTAGTTGCTGGTTGTTAGTTGTTAGTTGAAGGCCTGGCGGGTCAGCGGAAGAGGTAGCCTTGGCCGAAGCGGATGGCCAGCAGGGCGACGGCGGCGGCGAATGCGGTTGAGGTGAAGTTGACGAGGTCGTTGCCGATCCAGCCTTTGCGTTCTACGCTTGCGCCAAGCAGCGAATCGAAGAAGAGACCCGCGACTCCGGCAGCGAAAGCGACCGTGCATTCGGCAAAGGACATGCCGAGTGCGGGTGCGCCGGTGGCGGCGATGATGGCGGCGGCAGCGATTCCAGCGAGGGTGCCCTTGAGGCTGACGGCGCCGTCGGTTCCGGGCGGGACGCGTCGCAGCGTGGTCAGCATGAAGGGCGCGCCACCGAAGGCCTGGCCGATCTCGGACGAGACGGTATCGGCGGCGGCTTCAGCGAGCGCGGCGAGGGTGGGCACAGAAAAGAGCGCCACGAAAAGGATGTGACCCTCGCGCGAGGCGTAGCCAACGTCGATAAACCAACCACCTACGCGCAAGCCCAAAGGGGAGCCAATCAGAGCCGCGATGCCGAGATTTGCGATGACCTGAGCTGCGTTTCTTCCTGAATGGTCTTCGGCTAAGTGTGCTGCAGCTTTCCGGGCTCTGCCCACTCGGGTTGCTACGAAGGTAAGAACGAACACCAGAATCAGCGGCGTTAGTCCGGAGTGAAATGGCAAGATGTTGTCGGGAATGCTGCTAAAGGTCGTGATGAAAAGGCAAGTGACTCCTCCGAGGATCGCGGCCCGAGGCGTGGCTGCTCTCAATCGCCATGCCGCATATGCGAACGCCACGCTGATTAGGAGGACTTTCAGCAGGTACGCGCGGGTAAGGTGCGCCTGCTCGATGAGGTACGTGCGCGCCAAATAGGCGAGGCAGCAGAAGGCAAACGTGACAATCCAGACCAGCAGACGGGATTGCAGGCGGTCTCTCGCGGGCGGAATGGCTTTGGGTGGCATGGAGTTGAATGTGGCGGCTGGAGCGTCGGCGCGTGGGAATCGCCGGTGCAATCGTTATACTCTGACTGCGCTGCGGGCCGGGTTGATTTACAATCAAACCTTGAGCATAGTGAGCACCAGCGGCATTGCGGGAGAAGTTTTGTATTTAGCGAAAGCGCAGTCAGCAGGGAGCGGGAACCGGCCGGTTAGCCGGAGGGCCATGCGGATGGCGGCAGCGGCGCTGTTGGCCGCAGGGGTGGGAGCCGTGGCCGGGTGCGGCAATACCTATCGCCCGGTAGTGGCCACGGTGGGCGTCGTGGGGCCTGCGGCACAGCCGCAGAAGTACGCCATCGCGGTGTCCAGCCCGAGTCCAACCGCGAACGGGCTGATGACCATGGTGGATTTTTCCGGCGACACCGTACTGGTGACGGCGACCCTGGGCGTAAATCCCTACTATTTGGTTTTGAGCGCGCAGGGGACCACGGGCTACACCCTGAACAGCGACAAGACCGTGACCTCGTTTGACATCAGCACCTCCCTGATTTCCAGCCAGGTGCTGGAGTCGACGCTGTTGCCGGGATCGAATCCGGTAAGCCTGTTTGCGACCACGGCGTCGACTTTTATTTCGGATCCCGGAGTGAATGCGATTGACCAACTGACCAGCACGCCCCCGGCGCTGAAGCAGGAGTTGCCGGTTGCGACCGGCTATTCGCCGCTGTACGTGGTAGGCCAGTCGGGCGCGACCCGGGCGTATGCCATCAGCCCGTCGACCGGCGGCGGGCCGGGTGAGGTGCTGGCGATCGAAAACGCCAGCAGTCTGTCCTCGTCGCCCACTATTTCGACCACGCTTCCCGTGGGGCGTGGGCCAGTGTACGGGGTCATGACGGCGGATGACCGGCGCGCCTTCATCCTGAACCAGACCGACGGCACCGTATCGGTGATCAATGTGCAGAACAATGCGCTGGATTCGCCGCTGAATACGATTACCGTGGGGACGCGGCCGGTTTGGGCGGACCTTGCGTCCGGCCTCGATGAACTGGTGGTGGCCAACGAAGGCAACGGCACCACCACGCCGGGTTCGGTGACAGTTGTCGAGATCCCGCTGTGTTCGGCGGCGGCGCTGCCCACCAACCCGAATTGCGATCCGACCAACCCCATCGATGCGACTTCGTTCGGGCAGGTGGTGGCGACCGTCCCGGTAGGCATCAACCCCATCATGGTGTCGGTATTGAGCGACGAAACCCGGGCGTATGTGGCCAACGCGGGCAATCCCAGCTTGCCCTGCGCGGCCAACGGGATTGCGGTCCCTGGGGTGTCGACCACCTGCACCGTGTCGGTGGTGAACCTGACTTCGAATACGGTGACGGCGACGATTCCCATCAACGGCCATCCCGCATACATTGCCACTTCGGCGGCGACGCCGACCGGCAAGGTCTATGTGGTGTGCAAGGACTCCCAGGTGATGACGGTGATCGAGACGGATACCGACTCCCTGGACACGACGGTCCCTCTGCAGGGATACGGCGTGAGTGTGCGCGTAACGCAGCCTTAGGAACAGTCGTTAGTAGTTGTTAGTTGAAAAACAAACGGCCCACCTTTCGAGGGGGCCTTTTTGCTGTGAATCATTGAGAGTTGTCTGTCTCTTCTGACAACTGAGCACTGACAACTGTCCTTAGCTGCCGGCCAGAATGATCGGCAGAGTGGGGGATTCGGAGCCGCCGTCCGGCTCGATGGTGACGCCGAACGCTTTCGCCGCGACGCCTTTGGGCAGGTCGGGCATGATCACGCTCGCGTTGCCCTGGTCGTCGGGGTGGAAGGTGCCGGCGGGGATGGGGGCGCTGCCGTCGGCGGGGATCACCCAGAGTTCGTATGTCTTCAGCGCCTGCAGCGGGTTCAGATCGCTGGCGAGGAAGACCAGCGAGCCTTTTTCGGGATTGTAGGTAACGCCGCCGATGGGCGCGGTGCGGGGCTGCGGCTTGGCGGTGAGCGTCACCCGGACGGCCCTGGGATCGGTGAGTGCGTCCATCAGTTGATGCGCGGTGGCGGCGTCGGCGTTCAGGCGCTGGATCTCGCCGGCCTGGGAGGTCAGGGTCTCGCGCAGAGTGGAGCGGTCGCCGTAGAGGAATCCGAGCGCGACTGCGAGCCCCGCGGCGATGCCCCAGCCAGACCAGGCGAGCAAGGAGCGGCCGGCGGAGCCCCGGTGCGGGCGCGCTTCCGCGAAGACGGAGCCGCTGCGGCCAAAGGCGGGGATGGGACGAGGCGGCTCGGGCTGGGCCTGGGCCTGCGCTGGTGGTGCCGGAACGATTTTCTTCTCCCGCGCCACCTGCTGGATCAGGCGCTGGCGGGCGGCGGCGGGCGGAGATTCGAGATCGACGGTGACGGCGCAGGCGGCGAGGTCGTCGTGGATGTGTGCGAGTTCGGCGCGGCACTCGGTGCAGTTCTCCAGGTGCCGGGTGATGATGGCGGCATCGTCGCTGGGGAGAAGCTGCATGGCGTAGAGCGCGAGGTCGTCGGGGTCGGTATGGCGTGGGCCCAGCGCCGTGGAGATGGGATAGAGGTTATGCGGCCGATTGGGCTGATTGGGGCTCATGGCTGAAAGGCCTTTCTCAGCGTCAGCAGAGCGCTGCGGATGCGGGTCTTGACCGTGCCCAGGGGGTCGCCGGTAATCTCCGCGATCTCGGAGTGGGTGAGCCCGTCGAAGAAGGCCATTTCCAGGGTCTTGCGCTGCTCGCGGGGGAGTTGGACGATAACGGCGCGGGCGCGCTCCGTCAGCAGGTTGCGCTCGGCGTCGTCGGCCAGATTGAACGATGACGCGAGCGCGACATCGTCGACGTCGACCGTGGGGCGCTTGCGGCGCAGCGTGTCGATGGAGCGGTTGCGGGCGACGATCGAGAGCCAGCCGCCAAGGCTTCCCCGGGCCGCGATGAAGCTGTCGGGATTGCGCCAGATCTGCATGAAAACTTCCTGGAGGACGTCCTCGGACGCAGCCGGGTCGCGCAGCATCCGGAGGGCAACCGAATAGACGATCCGGGAGTAGCGGTCGTAAAGAGAGGCCATGGCCCGCTCGTTGCCCGACTGGACCCGCGCGAGCAGAGATGCGTCAGATGCATCGTCCCCGGTGGCTGGCTGCGGCATGTTGGCGACCCCGGTCTCTCTGTTCACCCCGGCTTCTCTATTCATAAGACGCGCATACGGACGGCATGGATTGGCTGCGGCCGCCGGTTTCCGGTCCAAAGCCAAACAACTGATTGGAGTTTGAAGGGTTGAGGCATCGTTTTGGCAGGGCCGCTACCGCGAATTCAGTGTACTCGATTCGTCGCGCGGCACAGGTGGGCTAGTCTTGAGAGGATGATGAAGATTCGGCTGGATAAGGCGCTGGTGGAGCGGGGGTTGGTGCAGTCGCGGGAGCGCGCGCAGGCGCTGATTCTCGCCGGACGCGTGCTGGTGGCGGAACAGAAGGTGGAGAAGCCCGGGACTCCTGTCGCCGAGGATGCGGCGCTGCGCGTGGTGGGCGACGACCTGCGCTATGTGAGCCGAGGCGGATTGAAGCTGGAGCGCGCGCTGGAGCATTGGGGGATTGCCCTGGAGGGCCGCGCGTGCGTGGATGTAGGGGCGTCGACCGGCGGCTTTACCGACTGCATGCTGCAGCGCGGCGCAGCTTCGGTGCTGGCTGTCGATACCGGGTATGGGCAGATCGCGCACAAGCTGCGCGTGGATGCGCGGGTCAGGCTGATGGAACGGTGCAATGCGAGGCTGCTTGCTGCCGGAGAGTTGGCAGAGCAGGGAGCAGGGAACAGGGAACAGGGAACAGCAAATGGCGAGACGCCGGGCGCGATCACGTTCCTGGCGATGGATGTCTCGTTTATTTCGGCGACGCTGGTCCTGCCGGCGGTGCTGCGCGCGCTGGTGCCGGAGGGTGACACGTGGCGGGGCGAGGCGGTGGTGCTGATCAAGCCGCAGTTCGAGGCAGGCCGCGAGCATGTCGGCAAGGGCGGGATCGTGCGCGAGCAGGCAGGCAGGGAGATCGCAATCGCGCGGGTGAGGGAGTGTGTGGAGGAGATGGGTGGGGCTGGCGTTGACGTGATCGACTCTCCGATTACCGGGATGGAAGGGAACCAGGAGTATCTGCTGTATGCATGGTACGGCGAGGCAAAGGCCTAACACCGATTTACACCGGCAGGCACCGATCAAAGCGTTAGGAATTATGCCCTGGAAAAATCGGTTCAATCGGTGTTGATCGGTGTTAAGCATTTGCGGGCGGTACACTGGATGGCGAGATGCCATTAGCTGCAATCATTTCGAAGCCACAGAAACATGAGTTGGGGACGATTCTGCCGGAGCTGCGTGCGTGGCTCGCGGAGCGAGGGTGGACCTGCCTTCTGGATCAGGAGAGCGCGGCGTATCTGCCGGGCGCGGAAGGGTTGGCGCGGGCGGAGATGCCAGGCCGCAAGCCGGACCTGGTGGTGGTGCTGGGCGGCGACGGAACCCTGCTGGCGGCGGCGCGAGCGTTCGCGCATACCAACATCCCGCTGTTGAGCGTGAACCTGGGGCAACTCGGTTTTCTCACCGAAGTTCCGCTGAGCGATCTGTATGCAACGCTGCAGGCGTGGTGCGACGGCACAGCGGCCATCGAAGCGCGCAGCATGATGCGGGCGGAACAGGTCTGCGCCGACGGACAGCGGCGGACCTGGGACGCGCTGAACGATGTGGTGGTGGCCAAGGGAACCATCGCGCGCATGGCCGATTTTTCCGTATCCATCGATGGGCAACTGGTGGCGGCGTTTCGCGCCGATGGCGTCATCGTGGCGACGCCCACGGGTTCGACTGCGTACAACCTGGCGGCGGATGGGCCCATCGTGATGCCCAGCGTGAATTGCATGGTGGTGACGCCGATCTGCCCGCATCTGCTCACCATCCGGCCGATTGTGGTGCCGGGCGAGTCGGCAATCAGCGTGCGCGTAATCGGCGTGCCCAACGAGACCTACCTGACCGTGGACGGGCAGGAGGCAGTGCCCATGCACGTCGGCGACGAGGTGCACTGTTGCCGCAGCCAGTTCAGCGTGCGGCTGCTGCGGCTCAAGCCGAATGGCCTCTTCAACGTCCTGCGCTCGAAGCTGAAGTGGGGCGAGCGGTAGCTGGCTTAGAACAAATGCACGATCACCTGGTTGGTAATAAGCGCCGCGATATAGGCGAAGGCGGTCATGTAGGTGAACTGGAGGACGGGGAACTTCCAGCTATTGGTCTCGCGGCGGACGACCGCCAGCGTTGAGGTGCACTGCATGGCGAACGCGAAGAAGACGACCAGCGCGATGGCTCCGCCGAGGGTCATGTCGTGGCGCAGGGCAGCCTGCAAGCCAGCGGCGCCGTAAAGCGTGCCCAGGGTGCTGACGATAACCTCGCGGGCAAAGACCGAGCTGAGCAGGCCAATGCCAATCTTCCAGTTGAAGCCAAGCGGGCGAATGACTGGCTCGATCCAGTGGCCGAGGCGGCCAATGACGCTGTTGGCCAGATCGGAGAACTGTGTGGTCCCGGCAACAAAGTGGAGCGGCAGCACGCTGAGGATCCAGATGACGAAGCTGACGCCAAGGATGACGGTGCCCGCCTTCTTGAGGAATAGCATGCCGCGGTCGTAGAGACGCATGGCGAGTCCCTGCACGGTGGGCCAGCGGTACTGCGGCAGTTCCAGGATGAACGGCGCGGAGGAGGCTTTCATCACGGAGGAGTTGAGCAGCTTAGCGGTGATAAGAGCGGCGAGAAACCCCAGAGCATAGAGGCCGATCATGACCAGAGCACGCAGGCCGATGATGCCGCCGAGGAAAAGGTGATTGGGAATGAACGCCGCGATGATGAGCGTGTAGATGGGCAGCCGCGCCGAGCAGGTCATGAAGGGCGCGATCAGAATGGTGGCGAGCCGCTCGCGCTTGTTCTCGATGGTGCGCGTGGCCATAATCGCGGGCACCGCGCATGCATACGCCGACAGCAGCGGGATGAACGCCTTGCCGTTGAGGCCGATGGAGCGCATGACGCGGTCAGCAATCAGCGCGGCGCGGGCGAGATAGCCGGAGTCCTCAAGTATGCCGATGAAGAGAAACAGCAGCAGGATCTGCGGCAGGAAGACCAGTACGGACTGCACGCCGTTCCACAGGCCGTCGCGCAACAGCAGGCGCAGCCAGTTGTCGGGAAGCAGCAGTGCGGCTTTGGCCCCGGCGTGGGTGAGCAACAGTCCCATTTTGTCGGAGAGCGGTGCGCCCAGCGTGAAGACGACCTGGAAGACGGCGAAGACCACCGCGAGGAAGATCAGCGGGCCGGTGATGCGATGCAGCAGCACGGAATCCAGACGCCGCGTCCACAGCGAAGCCGCGGGCGTCTCGTAGCCGGATCGCGTGGTCACCTGTGAGGCCCAGGTGCGGCAGGCTGCGGGAGTCTGCAGCACCGGCAACTGCACCGGGCGCGGCGACTTCTCCAGAACGTTATCGGCGCGCAGCAGGAACTCCGGTATCACGTCGATGCCCGCGCCCTTGGACGCACTGATCAGCGCGACCGGATGGCCGAGTTCGCGGGCCAGCGCCAGCGTATCCAGCTTGCCGCCGCGGTCCTCCATCTGATCGGACATGTTCAGCAGCACCAGCGTGGGCAGGCCGATGGAGAAGACCGGCGCGGCCAGCATCAACTGGCGGTTCATGTGGGTGGCGTCCAACACCAGCAGCACGCAGTCGGGCTTGGGCACGCCGGGCATCTTGCCGGTTAGCACGTCGACGGCAACGCGCGCATCCTCAGAGTAAGTCGCGAGGGAGTAGATGCCGGGCAGGTCGATGAGCGTGAGGTCGCTGCGGCCGATCGACTTCATGCGGCCGGAGTGGTAATCCACGGTGACGCCGGGATAGTTGGCGACCTTCTGCCGCATGCCGGTCAGCCGGTTGAAGAGCGTGGATTTACCGGAGTTCGGTGGCCCGATGATGGCGACCGTGCGCAGGCGCGACTTCTTGCCCGGCGCCGGGGGCGGGGTCTCCTCGATCGGCTCCAGGACCGTGGCGTGGCAGCTCATACGGCAGCTCTCGCAGTTAGTTTCAGGAAGATGCGGCTTGCGGTCTCCTTGCGCAGACCTACTTCAATGCCGTCGATGCGGTAGACTGTGGGGTCGCCGGCCGGAGCGCGGCGCAGGACCTCAACGCGCGTGCCGGGAAGAAAACCAAGGTGCGCGAGGTAGTTGCCAACCTCGTCCGGCAGGTCGATGGACTCCACAATGCCCGTATTGCCAACCTTCGCGTCGCTCAAAGCCGTAACCTTGGTTTTAATCATATCAGACCAACTTAGTCCTCTTTATAATACGGCATCCGGGGAAAAGTTGCGTGTGACGGGAATCACAGAAATTCCGGGGGTTACGGCGATTTCGGGATTGGCGACTAATTTGATCGTAATTATCGGGCGGGTTGGGATGGCGGTTTTTATCCTACGTTAACTTGGGTCGCGGCCAAGTGGGCGATGCTAACTGGATGCGTGATCTTATGTTTTGGACTCGACGGAAGCTGTTTGTGGCTGGGTTGGCGCTGCTCGCGGGCGCGCTGGGCGGCGGGACGGTCGCACTCGCCCAGCCCCCGGCGACCATCCTGCTGATCCGCCATGCCGAGAAGCCGGCCAGCGGCATGGACCTTTCGCCTGCGGGATTCGACCGAGCCAAGGTGATTCCGCAGTTGTTCGGCGGGGCCGCTCCGCATAATCTTCCGCGGCCGGATTTTCTCTTTGCCACGCATATCAGCAAGAACTCGAACCGGGAGGTGGAAACGATTACTCCACTGAGCGAAGCGCTGAAGCTGCCCATCAGCCACGACATCGACGATAAGGACTACGCGACCCTAGCCACGGACCTGTTGAGCGGGAAGTATGCGGGCAAGGTGGTGCTGGTAGCGTGGCACCACGGGTCGCTGCCAGGGTTTGCCAAGGCGCTGGGTGCAACTCCGCCATACGATCCCTGGCCGGAGACGCAGTTCGACCGGGTATGGCGCATCGACTTTCGCGACGGCAAGGCTACCCTGACCGACCTCCCGCAGGCCCTGATGCCCGGCGATTCGAAGTAGGTAGTTCGTACCGTTCTCAACGCGCTTGCGCGCGTGGCACTTCGTGCTGTTCTCGACGCGCTCTCGCGTGTGAAGGCCCCGTCCTCGTTAAGGGCACGGGTTTACCCGTGCCATAGCGCCGCAAAGGGGATGGGGCTTTAGCGCCTGAGGTCGGTGCTGTTATTTCAACCGCGAGCCGATCTCGACATCTTCCAGGAACCCAACCAGGACGGGCGCGCCGTTGGGGCCGACCGAGGCGGCGACGATCATGCCCTGCGATTCCAGGCCGCGCATCTTGCGCGGAGCCAGATTGGCGACGATGACCACCTTGCGCCCGATCAGCGATTCCGGCACGTAGTACTCGGCGATGCCCGCGAGGATCTGCCGGCGCGGCGGATCGAAGCCGGGGCCGAGATCGACCTCGAGGCGGAGGAGTTTGTCCGCCTTGGGAATCCGCTCGGCGACCACGATCTGCGCGACGCGAAGATCGACTTTGGTGAAGTCGTCGATGGTGATGGTCGGGGAGTTGCCAGTTGCAGGTTGCAGGTTGCCAGTTGGCGCGACCGGTGAAGCGCTCGTGCCTGTGTTCGGAGTTTGCGGCGCGGCCGGCGAAGCACTGGCGCGGGGGCTGACGGCGTTCAGGGCCTCGGCGGTCGGCTCGGAGGATTTGGCTGCCGGTGCTGGTGCCGCGGCTGCGGGCGTTGCGGCCGCCTTTGCGGGCTCAACGGTGGCGGAGGTGGTCGGGTTTTCCATATCAGTCATAATCTGCGCGAGTCCTTTGTCTGCTCGGGGAAAGATGGGGGCGAGCGGGCCGAGTTTCGTGCCGGGCTTCAAGCCGCCCCACTGGAGGTTCTTCAGTTCGCCGTTCCGTGCTGCTTCTTCGATGCTTCCCAGGCCAAGCTGGCGCCACACGGCGGCGGTGGCGTAAGGCAGGAAAGGATGAAGAAGTCCAGTGACGGTCCTAACTGCGGCTGCTGCCGCATAGAGGATTTCGGATAGCTCGTCACGGTCGCCCGTTGAGGCTACCTTCCACGGCGCACGTTTGGTTACATATCCGTCGGTAAATCCGATTAGGGCATTGGTAAACGCGAGCAACTTCGAGAATTCTGCTCGCTCGAAAAACGGGTCGAATACCGTTCTCAGCTGTTCCGCAAAGTTCTCGATATCTGTGGTTCCAGGTTCGAAGACTTCGACTTCTTCATCTTTCTCTGAGTATTCAAACTGAACATTTGACCCGACGGAGGGTTCTGGCGGCAGGCAAGGTATCACTCCGTCGAAGTACTTGTAGATCATGGACAGCGTGCGGCTGACGAGATTGCCGTAGCCGTTGGCAAGGTCGGCATTGTAGCGGGTAATCAGCGCGTCGAAGCTGAAGCTACCGTCCTGGCCGAACGGAATTTCGCGCAGCAGGAAGTAGCGCAGCACGTCGGCGGCGAACAGATCGCGCTCAGCCTTCGTGCTCTGCGGGAACTGCTTGCCGTAAACCTCGTCACCAAACGCATCGAGGATGGTCTCCGTCCGCACCACGTTGCCGCGCGACTTCGACATCTTCGACTCTTCAAACAGCAGCCAGCCATTGGCGACGACGGATTTCGGCAACGCGATGCCTGCGGCCATCAGAAACGCAGGCCAGTAGACGCAGTGGAAGCGCGTGATCTCCTTGCCCACAAGGTGCAGGTTGGCAGGCCAGTAGCGTGCGAACTTCGCCTTATCCTCCGGCGCGTCCGAGCCATAGCCGACCGCAGTCATGTAGTTTGCCAGCGCGTCGAGCCACACGTAGACCACGTGCTTCGGATTCGTCGGAACCGGAATACCCCAGTCGAACGTCGTCCGCGAGATCGACAAATCCTTCAGCCCGCCGCGCACGAAACTCAATACCTCATTACGCACGCTCTCCGGTTGGACGTGGAGTTCGCCGGACTCAATCAGCCGTATGATCTTGTCCGCGTATTCCGAAAGCTTGAAGAAGTAGTTTTCTTCGGTGATGGTTTCCGTGATGCGGCCGCAAAGGGGGCAAGGCGCGCCGACGGGAACATCGACGAAGGCCTCGTCGGAGACGCAGTACTGGCCAGTGTACGAGCTAAGGTAAATCGCCCCGCGTTCTTCCAGCACCTTCCACAGGTGCTGCACGCCGCGTTTGTGGCGCGGGTCGGTGGTGCGGATGTAGTCGTTGTTGGTGATGCCCATCCGCTTCCACAAGTCTTCGAACGACTTCGACACTTCATCCGCAAACTGCTGCGGCGGAATTCCCGCAGCTTCGGCGCTGCGCTGCACCTTCTGCCCATGCTCATCCGTACCCGTCAGAAAGAAAGTATCGTCACCGAGCAGGCGATGCCGCCGCGCGATAACGTCGGCGGCAATAGTCGAGTAGGCGTGGCCGATGTGCGGGCGCGCGTTGACGTAGTAGATCGGCGTGGTGAGGTAGAACTTGTTTGGGGTATCTGGCATCGGCTTGGAGAGCCCAGTTTAGCAGGGTGCGAGGACGATGAGGGCGGCGCCTAGTAGTGCGCGCTGGAATCGCCGGCGAGGTCGATCTCGGCCTCGGACCTGGTCTTGCGGATGACGAAGATGGAAAGCACCAGCACCGCGATCAGCAGCGCCAGCACGCCCGCCTCAATCATGGATGCGCGAAAGTGCGACTCCACGTCCGGGGTCCATTGCGTGCCCTGGGTGAAGCCCTCGGCCTGCAGCGTCAGCACCAGCGTTCTCCGGATGATGGCAATCAGGCCAATGATAAGGAAGGGCTCGACCACCAGCGCGTGGCTGCGGATGGAGATGCGCACGGTATGCAGCAGCTCAACCAGCATCAGCACCAGCAGAAGCCTGTCGATCAGCAGAAAAATAACAGTGGTGCCGGTGAAGTCCCTGATCCCGCTCACAAACAGATGAACGCAGCCAACGATGGCGAGCAGCGCGGTGGCGGCCAGCAATACGCCCAGCACCGCGTAGATGGCCGTTTCCACGTGGCCGAGGAAGAGATGGGAGCGGGATGCTTTCTGTTCGGGCATAGCGGTCGATGCGGCTGTGGATCACGCGGTGCGGGCTGAGAAGCGTTTGGCGGCTGGGTCGGCGGGGGTATGGGTCGCGGTCTGCGGAGTGTCGGCCTCGGCGGCCTGGGCCATGCGCGCGAGGTTCAGGTGCTGCTCCATCGATGCCTTGGCCTGGAGCGGGTTGTGCGAGCGGATGGCGCGGTAGATCTCGCGGTGCATCTCGGCGGACTCCTTCAGGTCCTGCGAGTTTTCCACTGTCAGTCGGCGGTTGTCGTAGAGGTTGGCAGTGATGGTCTCCATCAGCGCGGCCAGGATGGGATTGCCCGCCGCGCGCGCGATGGTCCGGTGGAAGCGCACGTCGTGGATCAGGTACTCGTGCGGATCGCCGAGCGCGGCATACATCTCGGCGACCTCCTCGGCGAGTTCGGCGATGTGCTCGTCGGTGGCGCGTTCGGCCGCCAGCGAGGCGACGGAAGCCTCGATCACCAGCCGCGCCTCGAACATCTGCCAGGGCAGGAAGCCGTGCAGCGCGCCCAGCACGGAGAGGGAGCTGGAGTCGAGCGCCGGGGGCCCGGAGGAGACGAAGGTGCCGGCGCCGTGACGGCTCTTCAGCACGCCCATGGCGGCGAGAAAGCCGATGCCGGCACGCAGCGAGGAGCGGCTGATCTTCAGTTCGCGGGCGAGTTCGCGCTCGGGCGGCAGGCGATCGCCGGGACGGAGCGCGCCGCTGGCAATTAGCCCGCGCACGTGGTCGACAACCTGCAAGGTCAGTTGGCTGTGGCCGCCTGGGTCTTCGTGGTTTTGTTTTTTGGTGCGTCGTGGCATTGCGTGGTCCCGTCTTTCAACGCTGCTCGCAGGTAGGTAAGCGATTCGTGAGGAAGGGTATCACGGTTATCCGGTTTGCGTTAACGCAGGTTTGGTGAGTCGCGGGCAACTCTGAGGCGCTGGAAGCTGGCGGGCAAAGAAATCCCCCCGCGCGGCTGCCGGAGGGACTCTTGGGCCTAATCCATTACAGCCGGGGCCAGCTTGGGAGTGATGATCTGGATGATGAGGAACGCGAGCAGGTAGGCCGAGCAGGCGTAGGCGAACACTGGTGTGTAGTCGTGGCTGTAGGCGAGCCGGCCCACGATGACGTGCATCAGTGCGCCGCCGCCCGCGCCGATCATGCCGCCCAGACCGGTTACGCTGCCCACGGCGGCCTTGGGGAAGATATCCGAGGGGATGGTGAACAGGTTGGCAGACCAGCCCTGGTGGGCCGCAGCCGCAAGTCCGACCAGCCCCACAACCAGCCAGAGATTGTTGACGTGCGGCGCAAAGAACACCGGAAGAGCGCATAACGCGCAGAAGAGCAGAGCCGCTTTGCGGGAGAAGTTCAGCGACTTGCCCTTGTTGATAAGGAAGGCGGAGATGTACCCGCCACCGACGGAGCCGATGGTCGAGATGGCGAATACCGTGATGACTGGCAAGCGATTCTGCTTCAGGTCGAGATGATAGGTATCCGAGAGATAGTGGGGCAGCCAGAAAAGATAGAACCACCAGACGCCGTCAGTGAGGAACTTGCCGATGGCGAAGGCCCAGGTCTCCTTGTGAGCGATGACGCGCGAGTAGGGAAGGCGGCGGACCCTTTCGACCGGATCGCTGAGGATGTAGTCGAGTTCTTTCTGGCCGATGCGCGGGCTGGTTTCCGGCGGCCCGTAGAGCAGGTACCAGGCGCACAGCCAGATAGCCGCGATAACGGCGCCGGAGCGGAAGGCGCCACGCCAGCCGAAGTGCGTTACCAGGAAGGCGACGAACAGCGGGGCGACAATGGCGCCGAAGTTGGCGCCGGAGTTGAAGATGCCGGTGGAAAGAGCGCGCTCCTTCTTGGGGAACCACTCGGCTACGGTCTTAATGCAGGCGGGGAAGTTGGAAGCTTCGCCGATGCCCAACAGGAACATGAAGACGCCGAAGGACATGACCGAGAACGACCAGCCCAGCAGCAGCTCCGCGGACATCCAGATGGCAACGGAGAGCATGAATGTCTTGCGTGTGCCCAGCCAGTCCAGGACGCCGCCAGCGAGCGCCATGCCGAGTGCGTAAGCAACCGAATAAAGAGCGGCGATGCGGCCGTAACTTTCGGCGGTCAACCCCGGGATAAGACCGTGGCCGGGGATCATGCCGGGGATGGTGCCTTCCAGCGAGGGTTCGAGGAAGGAGACGATGCCGCGGCCAAGGTACACGATGGTGATGGCCAGGAACAGCAGGAAGCAGATGATCCATCGCTGGTTGGTCTTGCCGTCGGGGCGGACAAAAGTAACAGGGGCTTGAATCGTCATGATCTCCGTTCCAGAACAGGAAACTGCGGGGGAAAGCGAACGGGATTGAGGATACAGGCTGAGCGCGGCTTCGACAAGCGGGACGGGGCGGCGCATAGAGGCATCGGCGGACCGCACTGGCGGCAGAATGTCGAGAGCTGTTTCCGCAGCCGCCATGTGACTATCGCGAACGACCTCCGTCGCGCGCACAGATGAATCGCGAATTGCAGCCGATAAAAAATCGAGGGGAAGACCGCTCGTGCTCGAGGGCTGCGTATGCGTGTGTTGATTGTGGAAGACGATTCCGCCCTGGGACATTTTCTGCACCAGGGATTGCAACTGGACGGCCACGAGGTGGGGCTGGCAGCGGACGGCGAAGCGGCGCTGGCGTTGGCGGCCCAGATGCGGCCGGAACTCATGATCCTCGACCTTGGCTTGCCGCGCATCGACGGCCTGGAGGTGCTGGCGGAGATGGGCGAGCGCTTCGGTTCCACTTCGGTGCTGGTGCTAACCGGCCGGGCCGGAATGGAAGAGCGGGTCAGATGCCTGGAGCTGGGCGCGGACGATGTTGTACTGAAGCCTTTCTCGTTTCATGAGCTGCGCGCGCGCCTCCGGGCGATGGGACGCCGCCGCAGCCGCTTCGACGACACCGTGCTGCGCTTCGGCGACCTGGAGATGGACCGGGCAGCACGCAGAGTGACCCGGGCAGGGCGCGAGGTGGAGCTGACAGTGACCGAGTTCTCGCTTCTGGAATCGCTGCTGCGGCGGCGCGGGGAACGCGTCTGCAGCCGTGCCGAGCTGCTGCGCGAGGTGTGGCGGACTCCTCTGGGGATGGGGACGAACATCGTGGAGGTCTACATCAACTACCTGCGCAAAAAGCTGGGCCAGGGGCTCGGCAAAGGATTGGGCGGCGCGCCGGCGGGCGGCGAATCCGTCATCCGCACCGTGCGCGGTGAGGGGTATCTGCTCAGCGCGGCGGGTTATCCAGAGGCAGCGAATGCAGCCCGGTGGAGTCAGGCGGAGTCCTCGCCGCAATTACCCGGAGCCTCCGCGGAAGGATGGCTGGCGGATGTGTGAAGCGGGACGTGGATGCGACCGGCAGCGCTGCGGCGCCGGGATGGATGAGATCGCCGAGGTGCTGCATGACCTGTGCCAGCCGCTGACCACGCTGCGGGGCAGGCTGGAGCTGGCTCAGCTGATCGGGACCGTAGAGGCCTATCGCGAGGCCGTGGAACTGGGCCTGCTGTCGTGCGTGCGGCTGGTGGACGCGGTGGAGTTGATGCGCGAGATTGTGTGCGCGGCGAAGCAAGACTGAGCGGCAGCCGGAATACACGCGAGGGTTGGAGCAGTGGGGGGCTTTGCGGCGCGCGGCTTTGCGGCGTGGGTGTGGAGTTTGGCCCATTCCGGGACAGCTTGAGAAAAGGCTAATGCAATCGGGCTTTGGGTTGGCACTGCTCGTGCCTTTCTCTTTCATGACAGGCAGCCGATGTGTCGCCGCTCGCGAGCAATGCGCGCGGGCGATGCGCTTGGCGCCGGCTTCTACGGGAGAGACGATGATCATGAGCAATCGCGCGGCGGCAACGCAGGGACAGTCGAACGGAAGCGGGTTTGGGTATGGCGATCTGGCTGAGCTGGGCCGCGTGCCCGCCCTGCCGCGGGTTGCAGGGGACTGCGCGGCCGGCTTCGAAAGCCAGGCGGACGGCAGACCTGGCAGCGAACCGGCTGGCGGTCTGGGGCCGGAGCGCGACCGGCTCCTGCTGGAACATCTGCCCACGGTGCGTTACCTGGCACGGCAGATCCATGACCGGCTGCCCCAGCATGTGGAGCTGGAGGACCTGGTGTCCGCCGGAGTCGTCGGGCTGATCGATGCCTTTTCGAAGTTCGACCACACCAAGAAGGTGCAGTTCAAAAGCTATGCGCAGTTCCGCATTCGCGGTACGATTCTGGACTCGCTGCGCATGCTGGACTGGAGTCCGCGGGAGTTGCGGCGCAAGGGGCGAGCGGTGGAGGAGGCGATCCGCGCGGCGACCCACAAGGTGGGGCGCGCGCCCACCGAGCCGGAGATTGCGCGCGAGCTGGACCTTGATCTGAGCGCGTATCAGCAACTGCTGGGCGAGTTGAAGGGCCTCGAGATCGGCAGCCTGCACCTGGAGCGGACTGAGGGCTCGGGCGACGAGGAGTTGGCCTACATTCCAGGATCGCCGGACGACGACCCGCTGTTCCGTTGTTTGCAGGGAGAGATGAAGCAGCGGCTCATGGATGCGATCGAGCAGCTTCCGGAGAAGGAGCGCATGGTGTTGACGCTCTACTACTACGAAGAACTCACCATGAAAGAGATCGGGCTGACGCTGGGCGTGGTGGAGTCGCGCATATCGCAGATCCACTCGTCGGCGGTGGTGCGGCTGCGGGCGTCACTGGCCGGGCTGCGCAGCGGCGATGCGGCTGCGAACAAGCAGCGCACTGCGGGGCGGACTGCAGCGTAGGGCGTTTGCAGAGTCGCCCTGGGGTATTTCGAAGTGTTTATCGCGAAGCCTGCGCCAACGGGCTGGAAGGCGCGGCGCTGAGCGAGCTTCCGGGAGCGCCGGGCGCGTCGGCGGAGGCGGTGCTGGGGCCGAGGCCGAGCTTAATCAGCGCGCGCGAGTCGGGGACCAGCTTGGTCTGCCAGCCGTTGTCGCCCTGCAGCTTGCCCATGGCTGCCTCGGATAGCGCATCCCAATGGCCGCTGGGCTCGCCCGTCAGGTAGCCGGCCTTGATCAGCGCTGCCTGGATCTGGGTCGCGCGTTCGTCGTCGATGGTGCGCTGGCTGACCAGCTTTGGCTTGGCGGAGTGTCTGGCCGTTGCCTTGTGCGCTGCGGTGGGGCCGCGGCGCGTGCGGTTGGTGGCGGCTGCGGGGATCGCCAGCGTGAGGGCGATGGTTGAGAAGAGAACGAACTGACCAAGCCGCATCGTAGCCAAGAACCTCATGCACATCTATGACGATAATTCCGCAGGGTTGGGCTGCCAACGGCCTTTCCCGGTCGACTGGATAAGCCTATACCCCGTGTTCATGCGGCTGCAATACACAAAATGGGGAGCTTGGCGGTCAGGGGAGCCATCCCGGGGCTCTCAAACCGGGAATCTCTGCGCGCTGCGGGCCCTTGCCCGTGCCGCCTCCTCTTCGCGGTTTCTTGGGGGTGCGTTGGTCTCCAGCGAAGCCAGAAGCTGGGTGGAGACAGCGGCGACTGCATCGACCGCAGCCAGGAAGGCCGGCTCGTTTGCCTTGGAGGGTTTGTTGAAGCCACTGATCTTGCGCACGAACTGGAGGGAAGCGGCGCGCACCTCTTCCGGGGTGACGGGAGGGTCGAAATTAAAGAGAATTCTAATGTTTCGGCACATGCGCTGGCTCCTCCATCCATCCTCCGAGTTAATTGGGCCGTTCCACAAGTCTGACCCTGCCGATGGATTGGCAGGGCCAGGTGATATTTCAGAGCTGAGTAACTGCACCCACCCGGGTTACGGCAGCGTGCCACCGACCACCCTGTCCCCGGCGGTGTTGCTGTCGCGCACCTCGAAGGCCACATCCTGGCCGGACTTGAGGCCGGCGACGATGGAGCGGTACGACGCCTCGTCGCTCACCGGCTGCCGATTGATGGCGACGATGACAATCCCCTTTTCCAGGCCGACTTCGTAGGCGAAGGAGCCGGGGTGGACAGTGGTGACGATGACGCCGCCCTTTACGCCCAGCTTGGACGCGAGGCTGGCGGGAACAGCATCGACCTTGATGCCCAGCTTGCCCTCGGCAGCATCGGCCTGGGTGGGCGCGGCGTTCTCGTCGCTGGGGTTCCCGCTAACGGCGAAGAGCTTGGCGCGGTCGGCGATGCCGACGTTGAGGGTTATCGGATTGCCGTTGCGCAGGATACCAAGCTGGACGGTGGAACCGACCTTGCGGGCGGAGATGTCCGCGACCAGCGAGTCGCCATCCTTCACCGGCTTGCCATCGATGGAGATGATGACGTCGTCGTGCTTGACCCCGGCCTTGGCGGCTGGGCCATCGGGCGGATCGACGGCGCCAACCAGCACCCCGCCACTGGCGAAGCCATACACGCGCCCGACCGCCGAAGACGGCGGTATGCTCTGGAAGCTGATGCCGATGGAGCCGCGAATCACCTTATGCTCCGGGCTGATCAGCATGTTGTACACGCTGGCGATGACGTTGGAGGGCATCGCGAAACCGACGCCTTCCGAGCCCATCGACTGGGTATAAATGGCGGTGTTCATGCCGATGACCTGGCCGGCCATATCCACCAGCGGGCCGCCCGAGTTGCCGGGGTTGATGGCGGCGTCGGTCTGAATGAACTTCTGGAATTGGTTGATGGTCCCGTTGGGGCCCGGATCGTCGATGGAGCGGTTCTTGGCGGAGACGATGCCCGCGGTAACGGTCTGCGACAGCTCAAACGGGCTGCCGATGGCGAGCACCCAGTCGCCCACCTGCGCGCCATCGGAGTTGCCCAGCTTGACCGTGGGCAGCGGTTCCGGCGCGTCAATCTTGATCACGGCGATGTCGGTCTCCTTGTCCACGCCGATGACGTGGGCCGGACGGCCGTGTTCGGTTTCGCTCTCGGGATCGGTGGAGAGCTTCACGTAGATCTTGTCGGCCTTGTCGACCACATGGTTGTTGGTGATGATGTAGCCGCGCGAATCGACCACGAAGCCCGAGCCCAGAGCGTCGCGTTCGCCGCTACCCTGATCGGCCCCGTCATCGCCGCCGCCCTGGCCGCCAAAGAAGCGGCGGAATAGGTCCTGCATGTCGTCCTGGTTGTTGGGGTCGTCGCTGCCGCTGTCGGGCGTTCCCTGGCCCCGGCGCGAGCGGCGCGGGTTGACGGACTCCTTGGGCAGGGTGACGGTGTTGATGTTCACCACCGCAGGGCCAACCTGTTTGGCGATGCGCGAGAAGTCGTTGGAGAGCGTCACCGGGCTGGGAATCGTCAGCGGACGCGCGTCGGAGGAGTCGACGGTCTGCTCCTTGCCGCTGACCGAGCGGGTCAGAACGGAGCCGGCCAGGATGCCCAGCGAGAGCGTGGCCAGCAGCGCGAAGGTCGCGGTCAGGCGGTGAGTGCGGATGCGTTCGAAGAGATCGTGGGGGGCTTGCTTTGGTGTGTCCATAGTAAGGTCGATCCTCATTCTTGCCGGACGTACGTGGGTGCGTCGGACGATCAAGTCGGAGTTCTACTGGTTGAGTATAGTCGTTTGGCCGGCGTACCTGGGTGCCGGGAGCGCCACACCTTCTCGCATAATTAGACGCGAAACCCCGGGGAAGGGTGCATCGGATCAGGGAGCACCCGCGGTGTAGACGGTGTCGCCATTGACGATAGTCCGAAGAACCCGTGTGTGGAGCAGTTGCTGGGGCGTCGATTTGGTGATGTCCCGATCGAGCACAACCAGGTCGGCGAGGTAGCCCGGCTCCAGCCGGCCCTTGCTGCGCTCGCGGAATTCGGCGAAGGCGGACGCCTGGGTGTATGCGTAGATGGCTTCCGCGAGGGTGATTTTTTCCTGCGGCTGGTAGGTCGCGGTGCCGGCCTCGTTCTGGCGCGTAATGGCGGCATAGAGCCCGCGGAACGGGTTGATGGACTCGACCGGGTAGTCGGTGCCGAAAGCCAGCGTAACGTGGTGGTCCAGCATCGACCGCCACGCGTAGGAGTATGGTTCGCGGCCGGGGCCAATGCGCGCGGCCGCCCAGTTCATATCCGTCAGCAGATGGGACGGCTGCATGGAGGCAATTACACCCAGCGAGGCGAAGCGGTCGAAGTCCGCCGGCAGCAGGACCTGGGCGTGCTCGATGCGCAAGCGGAAGCTCGCGGGAGTGGTCGCGGCGGCGGATTGGGTGACGATGGCTGCGCCTGGGCTGCGAGGAGCGCGAACGTTGGCAGGCACGGCCACCTGCTCTGCGGCCGAAAAGGCATTCAGGGCCATGTGATTGGCTTGGTCGCCGATAGCGTGGAACCCAAGCTGGAACCCTGCCGCAGCGCGCTCCGCGGCCATCTGGTTCAGCTTGTCCTGGTCGTAGCGCGGGATGCCGGAGTTGCCGGGATCGTCGGCGTACGGTTCGGCCATCGCCGCGGTGCGCGAGCCCAGCGACCCATCCATGAAGCCTTTCAGCATGCCGATGTGCAGCAGCGGGTCGTTGGGATCATGACTGGCCCGGCGCTCTTCCAGAATGGCGAGGGGAAGGTTGAAGTCGACCCACTCGGAGACGCGGAGGTGGAGCTTGTGGGTGTCTTCGAGCGTGAGCAGAACTAGGAAGTCGTCCCAGTCGGAAAAATCCTGAACACTCGTCACGCCGTTGGCAAGTGCATCGGCGATCGCAAAGCTGAGCGCGCGATGGCGATCCTCCTCGCTGATGGGTGGGATTTTGGCGTCGATCAGAGCAATCGCCGGGCCCTCGCGGACGATGCCGGTGGGGTTGCCGGAGGCGTCGCGGTCAAACCTGCCGCCGGGCGGGTCAGGCGTGGCGGCGGAGATGTTGGCCGCCGCGAGCGCGCTGGAGTTGGCGACGGCAATGTGGCCGTCGATCCGGGTGAAGATCGCCGGGTGCGAGCCGGTGACCGCGTCGAGATCAGTCCGCGTGGGCAGTGTCTTGCCCGGCCAGGCGGTGTGGTCCCAGCCCGAGCCTTGCAGCCATGAGTTCGGTTGAGCTTGCGGCACGGCCGCGGCGTAAGCGCGAATGCGCGCCAGCATGTCGGCGAGCGACGTGGTTCCCGTCAGGTTGACGGTGAGTTTGCGCTGGCCGGCAGATGCCATGTGAACATGGGCATCGTTGAAGCCCGGCATCGCGAACGCGCCGCCGAGATCGACGATCCTGGTGTCGGCAGACTTGAGCTTCAGGATTTCGGCGTCCGAGCCAACCGCGACGATGGTGCCGTTGCGGACGGCGATGGCGGTGACGCGCGCCGGCGTGGGGTCGGGATCGTTGGGGAGCAGATGCGCTCCGGTAAGAACATCGCCGTGGATGAAGATCGTGTCCGCAGTGGGTGCAGGCGCGGGTGGCTGCGCGAGTGCGGCGGTGGCGAGCAGGAGTGCGAAGTAGAGCCTCACGGTTGGAGTTTAGACGAATTCTGCGAGTGGTGTGGATAAGGCAATAGCCAATCACAGAGTTCATAGAGAAACCCAGAGAATGCTCTCCACATGAATCTCTCTGTGCTCTCTCTTTTCCCTCCGTGTTCTCTGTGATTGGCTTTTACTCTGCGTGCGCGGCCAGGTGGGCCGTGTCCAGCAGCGTCAGCAGGACGCGGCGCAGGGCGGCATTGCGGCCGGTGGGATCGTGCCACTCCTGCAGCGTATGGATGCCGCCGCCCAGTCCTCCAGCGCCGATGGCGATGGCGGGCACGCCCAGCGAGAGCGGAATGTTGGCGTCGGTGGAGCCGAGACCCGGTTCGGTGCGCAGGTTCAGGTGACGGTCGACGGCACGCAGGGTGGTCAGCAGCGGAGCGTCGTCGGGCAGCGCGCCGCCGGGACGGTCGCCGATAGTTTCGATCGAGAGGAACGTTGCCGGGGCTGCCGGTTTTTTTGCGGTTGTGGACGCGGGGGCGTTGGTGACCCATTGATCCAGCGACTCGCGCAGGGCGAGTTCAGCGGCGTGGAGTTCGCCGGAATCGGTGGAGCGGAGGTCGAGCCACGCGGTTGCCGAGGCGGGGATGGAGTTGATGGAAGTTCCGCCGGAAACCTGGCCGATGTTGAGCGTGGTGCGCGGCGCCTGCGCATTCAACGCGGCGGAGTCGTTAGGCAGGGATTCGAGCGCGAGCAGCGCGCGGGCCAGGTTCAGGATGGGGTTGGGCGCGCCCGCGTCGGTCCAGGCATGGCCGCCGGGGCCGGTCACGGTGATGCGGAAGCGGCGGCTGGCGAGCGCCCGCGTAACCACGGCGGAGGAGCCTCCGCCTTCCAGCGCGATGGCAGCGGCGATGCGCGAGGCGTAAGCGCTGCCGCCAAAGAGATGACGCATGCCGCGCAGATCGCCTTCGCCCTCCTCGCCCACGTTGGCTGCGAGCAGAATGGGAACGGCGGGGGCAAGTTCGGCGTGGCGCATGGCGGCGGCAAGGCCGAGCAGGCCGGTCAGGCCGGCGGCGTTATCGCACGCGCCGGGGCCGAGGATGCGGGTGTCGATCTCCGAGGGCTCGGTCGCGGTTCCAGCGGGAAAGACAGTGTCGAGGTGCGCGGAGAGCAGGATAACTTGTGAGGTTCGAGAATCGGAACCCTCACTAGGGGCACCCGGCAGCTCTGCCAGGGCGTTGCCGGCGGCATCAAGATGAGGATTGGCGAGGCCGAGCTGGTGGTAGCGCTCCAGGAACCATGCAGCGCGGGCCCGTTCGCCGAAGGGTGGCGCGGGGATGCGCAAAAGCTCGAGCTGCCACCGACGCAGCTGCGGCTGGTGCAGATGCAGCCAGTGGAAGGCGCGATGCACCGCGGGCGTGGCAGCCAGGCGCGCGATGCGAAGTTGGGCGGAGGCGGTCATTCGCCAGGTTCCAGGTTCGAGGTTCGAGGTTCGAGGGCGGGATACTCCACATTGACGAGAAAGAGGCCCTGCGGCGGCGCGGTGGGGCCGGCCGCGGCGCGGTTGTGGGCGGCCAACAGCGCGGGGATCGAGTCGGGCGAGAGCCGATGCGCCCCGGCCTGCACGAAAGTCCCCACCAGATTGCGCACCATGTGATGCAGAAATCCGTTGGCAGTGACACGGTAGATCAGCAGGCCGTCGGCGGCGTGCCAGGCGGAGTGGCTGATAGTGCGTATCGGAGCGGGCGCGGGTTCCCGGTCGCTTCGAGTAGCCAGGTCAGGGTCGGCGGCGGCGAAGCTAGTGAAGTCGTGCGTTCCCACAATGTGGCCTGCGGCTTGGTTCAGCGCTTCCAGCGAGAGCGGCAAGGGACAGGGCCAGACATACGGAGCCAGCGTGGGAGGACAGATCAGCTCAGCTTCGAGGTCCCTGATTCGACCTTCGAGGCGGGGAGCGAACAGCGGGAAGATGCGATACTCGTAGGTTTTGCGGAGGGCGCTGTGGCGGGCGTGGAAGCCCGGCGGAACGACTTCGGCAGAGAGGATGCGAATGCTGGGAGGCAGGCAGCGGTTCAGGGCGCGCTGGAAATTGGCCGCGGGGATGGGCGCGCCGAGCGAAAAAGAGGCGACCTGGCCCAGCGCATGCACGCCCGCGTCGGTGCGGCCGGAGCCCTGCGGCAATACACTTTCGCCGACCGTGCGGTGGATGGCGTCGGCCAGCAGACCCTGCACGGTGGCCAGACCGGGCTGAACCTGCCATCCGTGGAAGGGCGTGCCATCGTACGCGAGCGTGAGTTTCCAGTGCGTCATGCGTTGCTTTGCACGGTATCACGGAGAAGCCAGTTGTTAGTTATCAGTTCACGGTTGGCCTCTGGCAACTAACAACTGAGAACTGACAACTTAGGTTGGTATACTTGGGCATTCTGAGCGAGCGCACTGGCGGGCGCGCGATTGCCCTCCGAGAGCTGGAACCAAGCTCGATTCAGTTTCGTAGCAGTGTATGCGGCCATTCGCCGCTGGGAAAATGGGGCGGAGCTTGTCTACCCCCTCGTCGTTTAAGAATCGGTCAAGTGCTCAATCACGTCTTAATACAACCACTCTGCAACATCCGCGCGGCCAACCGGGAACTAAACGGGAGTGTGCGGGGTTCGTGCGGCGTGCCAGGAAGTGCTGGAGATTAATCAAGTGAGAATACAGGACATGCAGGCGACAGCGGCGATTGCGCTGCTTCTGATGAGCGTGAATGTACAACCGGCGTTGGCGCAGGCAGCAGTTGCGCCATCGGGGGCGACCCCGCAGAGCAGCTCGTCCTCGGCGCAACCAGCCGCGGCAACCGCCCCGAGCAACCTGCCGCCGGCGCCGAAGCTGACCGAGCCGCTGTATCTGCGCGACACGGGCACGGACTTCACCCACCTGCATCCGCTGCTTCCCAATCCGCTGAAGATTTTCACGCCAACCAGCGTGCCGTTGCCGCGACTGGGCAACACGCCGCGGCTGGACCAACTGCTGCGCGACGGCAAGATCTACCTCAGTCTGTCCGATGCGGTGGTGCTGGCGCTGGAGAATAATTTCGACATCGCGATCGCGCGCATCAATCTGGACATCGCGGATACCGACATCCTGCGGGCAAAGGCCGGCGGCACCCTGCGCGGCGTTTCCACCGGGCTGGTAACGGATACGCTGGGCGGCTCCGGCACCACCGTGACCGGCGGCGGCGGGCCCGGCGGGACCTCCAGCGGCGCGGGCGGAGGTGGCACCGGTGCGGGCGGGTTGGTGCTCAGCACCAGCGGCGGCGGACCATTGCCGGAAAATCTGGATCCGACCCTGACCGCGAACGTCGAGTACGAATCTCTCGACCAACAGCAGTCGAACCTGTTGTTCAGCGGCGGCAAGTCGGTTCTGTTCACAGACACGTCGACCTATAATTTCGGCTACCAGGAAGGTTTCCTCACCGGCACGAACCTTGGGGTGACGTTTAACAACTCGCGGGTCAGCACCAACAACCCGTTCACGGATTACAGCCCCAGCATTACCACCAGCTTTCGTGCGACCGCGACCCAGCATCTGCTGCAGGGATTCGGTTGGGGCATCAACGGACGATTTATCGTGCAGGCGAAGAACGACCGCCGCATTACCGACTCAGCCTTCCGCCAGCAGTTGCTGTACACGGTCAACCAGATTGAGAACATCTACTGGGGCCTGGTCAGCGCCTACGAGGACGAGCAGGCGAAAGAACGCGCGCTGGCACAGTCGTCGCAATTGAACGAGGACAACAAGCGCCAGCTACAGATCGGGACGCTGGCCCCGCTGGATGTGGTGAACTCCGAATCGGCAAAGGCGACCGACCAGCAGGCGCTGGTAGCGTCGCAATCCAACCTCGAGTATCAGCAGCTCATCGTGAAGCAGGCGATCGCGCGCAATCTCGATGACCCCGCTCTGGTCAACGCGCCTGTGATTCCCACCGACCGGGTGGCGCTGGACCGTCTGCCGGAAGAGGACCTGTCGCAGGACGCTCTGGTGCAGCAGGCGTATGTGAACAATCCCCAGATTGAGCAGGCGACCCTGAACATGAAGAACAACGAGATTACCATCAAGGCAGAGAAGAACGGCCTGCTGCCGACGGTGGACGCGTATGCGTTCTACGGCGCCAGCCAACTGGCCGGCGGGGACAGTCCATATGCGATCAACTTCGCGACCGACCAGCCCTATCCAGCGGGACAATTTCCAGTTTCTCCCGTCGCTTACGGCACCGCGATTGGCAACCTGTTCAACAGCTCCGCGCCGGACAAGGGCGTCGGCGTCAACATCACCATTCCGCTGCGCAACCGGGTCGCACAGGCGGACCAGGCGCGCTCCCAGATGGAGTACCGCCAGGTGCAGATGCGGCTGCAGCAGCTCTACACCCAGATCCGCATTCAGGTGATCAATGCGCAGTTCGCGTTGACCAACGACCGGGCGCAGGTAACGGCCGCGCAGGCAGGGCGCGAGTACGCGGCGCAGTCGCTGGACGCAGAGCAGAAGAAGTACAAGCTGGGAGCTTCTACCTCGGCGCTGGTGCTGCAGCAACAGAGGAACCTGGCGAATGCTGAAAACACGCTGATTTCGGCGACCGCGGCGTATGCCAAGGACCGGGCGGCTCTGCGCCAGTTGACGTCGAGCACCTTGGACGCCTATGGCATCAGCATCACCGACGCGGCTTCTGGCGTCATCACCACGGCGCCGGTGATTCCGGGCCTGACCGCGCCCACCGCGCCGGCCCCGCCGAAACCAATTTCCGTTGCCCCTTGACCCTGTCCTGGGGAGCGGCAAATATCGAGAGGTCAACGACATGGGACGTGACCCTCCCGGTGTGGTGGATGGAACTTGTGTGGTATTGGCGAGTCCGCGGGAACCATTAGACTTTCAATAAGTCTGCAAAGTACTGCAGAAATTGAATTTGGGCCCGGGGACAAGCAGGACGTATGGATGAGACGCTCAGTAGTGGTCAGACGGCGAGTGTGGAGCAGGTGAGCTTTGCAAAAGATACGGGCGATGGACGGACCAACCGGCTGGCCACAGCGGCGTCCGCCTATCTGCGCTCGGCCATCCACCAGCCCGTCGACTGGATGGAGTGGGGCGAGGCTGCGTTCGATCGCGCGCTGAAGGAAGACAAGCCGATTCTGCTGGACATCGGCGCAGTGTGGTGCCACTGGTGTCACGTAATGGACCGCGAGTCGTATGAAGACCCGGCCACGGCGGAGATCATCAATGAACATTTTGTCGCCGTAAAAGTGGACCGCGACGAGCGCCCGGATGTGGACGCGCGCTACCAGGCTGCGGTGTCTGCCATCAGCGGCCAGGGCGGATGGCCCCTGACTGCGTTTCTCACTCCCGAGGGCAAGCCGTACTTTGGCGGGACCTACTTCCCGCCGGAAGACCGCCACGGCCGGCCCAGCTTTCAGCGCGTGCTGCTGACCATGGCGGATGCATTTCTGGACCGCCGCGCGGAGGTGGATGAGTCCGCCGCCAGCGTGATGAACGCCATCGAGCACAATGAGTCGTTCTCAGGACGCGCGGGCAATCCTGGGCCGGAGCTGGTGGAGAAGATGGTGCTGGCGGCCTTGAAGACCGTGGACATGCGCCACGGCGGGTTCGGCGCGCAGCCCAAGTTTCCCCACTCCAGCGCCCTGGACCTGCTGATCGACGTCGCTGCACGCAGAATCGACACGCCGGTGAAGCTAAATGGGCAGGGAACGATTACGATTTCCGATGCGGCCACCGAAGCGGTCCTGCAGACGCTGGACAAGATGGCGAAGGGTGGCATCTACGATCAGCTTGCCGGCGGCTTCCACCGCTATTCGGTGGACGAGCACTGGATCGTCCCCCACTTCGAAAAAATGGCGTACGACAACAGCGAGTTGCTGAAGAACTACGTGCATGCGTACCAGCAGTTTGGCGACGAAGAGTTCGCGCGGGTCGCGCGCGACATCATGCGCTGGATGGATGAGTGGCTCAGCGACCGCGAGCGGGGCGGCTTCTACGCGTCGCAGGACGCGGATTTTTCCCTCGACGACGATGGCGACTACTTTACCTGGACGCGCGATGAAGCCGCCGAGGTGTTGACGCCGGAGGAATTGGGCATAGCAACCGCGTACTACAACATCGGCGAGATTGGCGACATGCAGCACAACGTGGCCAAGAACGTGCTCCACGTAAAGCGCGGACTGGATGTAGTGGCGCGCAAGGCCGGCATCAGCCTGGACGAGGCGAAGGTACTGCTGGACGGGGCGAAGCGTAGGTTGTACGAGGCGCGGCTCCAGCGTTCGACTCCATACGTCGACAAGACCATGTATGTTGCCTGGAACGCGATGTGCATCTCCGCATACCTCGGGGCCGCGCGGGTGCTGATTGCGCCGGAGGCGCGAGCGTTTGCGCTGAAGTCGCTGGACCGCGTGCTGCGCGAGGCCTGGAGCGGTGCAGCCAAGGACAGCCGCAGCGGGCTGGCGCATGTAGTCGCGTACGGCGAGCCGGGAACGGTGGCCGAGCGCGTGGCCGGCGTGCTCGACGACTACGTGTTCCTCGGGCATGCGGCCCTGGATGCGTGGGAGTCTACCGGCGAACTGCGCTACTACGAGGCGGCGGTGGAACTGATGGAGAGCGCGCTGCGGCGGTTCTACGATTCCGCCGGAGGCGCCTTCTTCGACACCGAAGCGCCGGCCCCCGGCGAGCGCAGGCTGGGCGCGCTGGTGACGCGGCGCAAGCCGTTGCAGGATTCACCCACGCCGGCCGGGAACCCGATGGCGGCGATGCTGCTGATGCGCCTGGCCGAGTTGAACGGACGGCTGGACTACGCGGAGAAGGCGCAGGAGACGCTGGAGACCTTTGCCGGTGTGGTGGAGCACTACGGCCTGTACGCCGCGACCTACGCTCTGGCGCTGCAGCGCCTCGTGCATGAGCCGGTGCAAGTCTGCGTGATCGGCGAGGACGACGCCGCGCCTGCACTGGAGTCCGCGGCGCTGGGACGCTACGCGGTGAACAAGAGCGTGGCGCGATTCGACCGGGTGCGCGCGGGCGCGCTGCCTCCGATCCTGGAGAGTACGCTGCCGCGCTTGCCGAAAATCGAAGGCAGCTTCGCGGTAGTCTGCAGCGGGCACACCTGCCAGCCCCCGGTGCAGTCCCCGGAAGAACTGGCTGCTCTGCTGTCGCGGAGTCTGTAGAGCCTTTTGCCTAGCCTTTGGTCAGCGGCTGCTGCGCCGGTGGCGCCGTCGGGTCGGCGTGCTGCATCACCAGCAGAGTGTTCGGGTCGGTGCCCAGCGGGATGCCGTTCTCCTCGAACGCCTGCAGGATGCGCCGCCGCAGTTCGCGCAGGATGGCGTCTTTGTGGTTGATGCGCACACGAATGCTCACCGGGTAGCTCACCACGCGGCCGGAGATGGCATCGACGCCCGGAACATCCGGATCGGCGACGGCTACGTCTTTGAACGCCGGGTCGTTGCGCACGGCCAGTGCAGTGTCGCGCAGGATCCGCAGCACCTTGTCCGGGTCGGCGCTGGCGTCCACGGCGATCGAGAGCGTGGCGACCGCGAAGTCGCGCGACAGATTCGACACGGTGGCAATCTGCGAGTTGGGGATAAAGTAGACCGTGCCGTCGCCATCGCGCAGCGTGGTAAGCCGCAGGCTCAGATCTTCTACCGTTCCGGTCAGCGAGGCCAGCTTGACGGTGTCCCCCACGTTGTACTGGTTTTCAACCAGGATGAATATCCCGTTGATGATGTCCTTGAACAGCGACTGCGCGCCCAGGCCAATGCCGACGCCCACCACGCCCGCCGATGCCAGCAGCGGAGTCAGGTTGATGCCAACCACGTCAAGCGTGTGCAGCAGCACGATAAATCCGATCACCCCGTAGGCAGTCGCGCGCAGGATGGCGGCCAGCGTGCGGATCTCGTTGGCGCGCTGCGGGCTGTGGGTCTGCCGGTCGGCAAGCGCCTGCATCCGGTTGACGAAGAAGCCGACCATCCGCGCCAGGATGAAGGCGATTGCCAGGATCACGATCATCTGCGGTAGGTCTTTGTGGACGAAGGCGAGCCCGTCGCGGTGCCAGTGGCGGACGACGTCGTGGAAGTTGGCGTCGTCGGGGATGTCATCTTGCAGGGGACGGGCGAAAAGGAACATTATTGTGGCATCTCCGATTTTCTTGAGCGGGCTCTGGTTTTTTGGCCTTCAGTCACAAGTATCTCCCGGTTTCTATTGATTGGATGCGGAGATTTGGTTCCCGCAGCAGCGGCAAGCCGCATCCTTAACACGTAGGGGCGGTCGCCGCGCGGGTTGCGAAGGAGGGGGAAATGAGAATTCTTCGAAGCATTGGAATGTCGGTGGCAATCGGCGGATTGATGCTGGTTCTCGGGAGTGCGGCGTGGGGCCAGACTTCCGGCTCGGGCAGTGGGCAGGGCAGTGGGTCGGGAGGCGGGTCGACCGGTATGCCGGGAACCGGATCGGGTGGCGGGCGGCTGGGATCGCTGACCGGGCAGGCGGGTGTGCCGGTGACGCCAATGCCGGGAGAGCCGGAGGGATCGATCTCGCCGCAGACCGAAGAGGAGCAGGCGAAGTTGCGCAATGCAGATCGGCAGAAGCAGCTGATCGCGGATACCCAGAAGCTGCTCAGCCTGGCCAATGAGCTGAAGGCCGATGTGGACAAGTCGAGCAAGGACACGCTGTCGCTGGATGTGGTCCGCAAGGCGGACGAGATCGAGAAGCTGGCGCACAACGTGAAGGAAAGAATGAAGTGCACCGGTTGCAGTTGATGCAATCTACGAGGAGAGAACGCCGATGAAGATTTGCAGCTTGGCTCTGGCTCTGCTGTTCGCGTGTACCGCGGCCTGTGCGCAGGAAGGCGGAATCACGGTTTGGCCAAAGGGCGTGCCTCCGGCTGGGACAAAAGTGGTCGACTTCGGCGATCACACTATGACCATTGGCCACCGGAACCAGAATGGCCGGGCGGAGTTGCACCAGACCAAGTCGGACGTGATTGTGATCCAGACCGGAACGGCGACCCTGGTCACCGGCGGCGAGGTCATCGACCCGGTGACCACCGCGCCCAATGAGATCCAGGGTTCGGGCATCAAGGACGGCGTAAAGCACGAAGTCGGGCCGGGCGACGTGATTGAGATTCCCGCGGGAGTGCCGCACCAGTTCTTTCTGGCGCCGGGGACGGAGATCACCTACCTGCTGCTGAAGGTGGTCAAGAAGTAGCGGACCGCCTCACCGGCGCGCGCGCGTGCACCGGGAGCATCGTCCGCAACCTGCAATCTAGTGGAACTCGTCCGCGCTGGGGCCGTAGATGGCAGGCACCTTGGCTTCCATCAGACGCAGATAAACAGTCAGTTGGCCGCGGTGATGCGCGAGATGGCTTAGCGCACCGTCGGCGATCATCTTGTAGCGCAGGCCTTCAGTCAGCACCTGGTCGCCCGCCTTGAGCTGCCAGCAGCTCATCATATGCTGCTCGGTAGTGGCTTCCAGGGCGCGCCGCGAGCTGTTCAGGCCCTCATCGAGAGCGCGCAGCAACCCGGCGCGGGTTTCCATCGGCTTGGTCCGGAATGTTCCCGAGGGATCGTTCAGATCCAGTTCGTCGCGCTCGATCATCAGCGCCGGCCAGCCCGGCATGGTGGCAACCAGCGCGGTCAGGTAGCCCAGTTCCATCGACCGATCGTGCGGCTTCCATGCGTTCTGTCCCTCGGGGACACGCTCCACCACTTTGCGCGAGGCGTCGGCTTCGCGCTCCAACTGTTCCAGGAAGAATCTCTTCAGCAACATGGCGTTTGCCCCTCTTTTGGTAGTCCTTTGGGTCCCACTGGAAACAAGCTTAGATTCCGATATATGACAAAGGCTGTCATAATTAGGAAAATAATCTGAAGAAGATTCGGAGGGTCCAGCTTGAAGTCGACTCGATTGCTCTCCGCGCTAATCCTGCTGCAAGCCCACGGGCGTCTGTCCAGCCGTGAGCTGGCGGAACGCTTGGAGATCTCCGAACGCACGGCGCATCGCGATATGGAGGCGCTCAGCCAGGCAGGCGTTCCCGTGTTTGCGCTGCGTGGCTCGCAGGGCGGCTGGGAACTGGCAAAGGGTTGGCGCACCAAGGTCCCGGGGTTGGACGAGGCCGAGCTGCGCGGCCTGCTGATGGCGCAGCCAAGTGCGCTGGGCGACCCCAGGCTCGCGGCTGCCGCAGAGCGCGCCTTCGGCAAGCTGATGGCTGCGTTGCCGGGCAATCTGCGCGACCAGGCAACCTCCATCCGCGCGCGGCTCCACATCGACCCCACCGGATGGCGGCCTATGCAGGAGGACGTTTCCATGTTGCCGGCGGTGCAGGACGCAGTCGCGCGCGATGTCAAGCTCAGCTTTACCTATCGCCGCTCCGATGGGGACGAGGCCCCGCGCACCGTCGATCCGTTCGGCGTGGTGTGCAAGCAGAGTATTTGGTACCTGGTGGCGCGCGCCCCGGCGGGGATGCGCAGCTATCGGCTGTCGCGCATGTCGCAGGCGGTTGCTCTGGCCATGACGTTCAAGCGGCCGGCCAAGTTCAATCTTGCTGCGTACTGGAAAAACTCCACTGCGGAGCTCGGCCGGCAGTGGGCCCAATACTCCGCCACGTTCGCCGTAGCTCCTGAAGCGGAGAAGTCGCTACGCGGTTGGTCCCGGCTTTCGCCCACGGCATCAGGTTGGCATCAGATCCCCCCTGGCTGGACCGCTTACGATGTGGCTTTCGACAGTTTTTCTGAAGCCAGGTTTGTCGCGTCGGGCATGGGGCCGCAGGCACTGGTGCTTGCGCCCGAGGAACTCAGCCAGCGGGTCGACGGCGACATCGCCGCCGCCTATGGCGTCATCAGTTCGCGGGTCAGGTAGACATAGACCTCGGCGCGAGTTCGCGCCTCTTCGGCCAGGTTGGCGCCGGCCCCGTGACCGCCTTCGACGATCTCGTCGTAAAAGAAGGGGTCGTGATACTCCTCCATCTTGGCGGCGAATTTGCGCGCGTGCTGCGGGCCCACGCGGTCGTCCTTGGTGGTGGTGAAGATCAGCGGAGTGGGATACTTTACGCCCGGCTTCAACTGGTTATACGGGCTGATGGACGCCAGAAAGGCGCGCTCCGCAGGGATCGAGACCGAGCCATATTCGCCTACCCACGAAGCGCCCGCGGCGATCTGCTCATAGCGCAGCATGTCCAGCAGCGGGACCTGGATCACGATCGCTCCGAACAGGTCGGGGTGCTGGGTCATCTCCACCCCCATCAGCAGGCCGCCGTTGGAGCCGCCCTGAATGCCGAGGCGTTTGCTGGAGGTGATCTTGCGGGCGATCAGGTCCTGGGCAACGGCGGCGAAGTCGTCGTAGATCACCTGCCGTTTCGTCTTCAGGCCGGCGTCGTGCCAGGCGGGGCCGAACTCCCCGCCCCCGCGGATGTTGCCCACTACGTACACGCCCCCGTGCTCCAGCCACAGCTTGCCGGCATAGCCCAGGTAGGCTGGCGTGCTGGACACCTGAAAGCCGCCATACGCAGTCAGCAGCGTGGGATTGCTGCCGTCGTACTTCATCGACTTCGAGTGCACGATGAAGTACGGGATTTTGGTGCCGTCTTTGGACGTGGCGTCCAATTGCTCGACCACCTCATTGGACGCGTCGAAGTGGTTCGGATCGCTGTGCGCGAGCTTTAGCGTCATAGCCTCTGCGTCGCCGGCGAAGACCGAGGAGGGCGTGAGGAAGCCGGTGATGGTGAGGAAGAATGTGTCGTTTGTATTGCTCGCATCGGTCAGGTCGACGGAGACGTTGGCCGGCACCGGCAGCGTCTTGCGGGTCCAGCCCGTGGCTGTGGGTGTGTAAACGTAGGCGCGTCCCTGCACGTGGTCAAGCGTGGTCAGCAGCAGGTGATTGCGCGTGATGGCAGTGCCGTTGCTTCCGTCCGGCAGTTTTTCCATGAACTCCTGCGCGGTCGGCTCGAAAACCACCGTCGGCTTCAGGTGGGCTGGATCGGCGAGCACATCCTTCAAGTCCATCGACAGCAGCGAGCCCTGGCGGAAGCTCTTGGTCTGCCCCGCCGGGGTCCAATCCTCGTCGATGTTCAGCAGCACGCGGCCCGCCAGCAGCCCGGAGAGCTGGCTCTTTCCAGGGACCATGAGGCGTTTCGCTCCCCCGGGCGTGAGGATCTGAATCTCTTGCGAAAAGAAATCGATGGCGCGCGAGAAAACGATCAAAGTGTCGCCTTGAGCGTCGTTCAATACGCCGGCCGAGGCGGCAATGTCCGACTCCTGTCCGCGGTAGACTTCCTTCGCTTGGTCAAGCGGCGTGCCCCGCTTCCACTCCTTCACGATGTATGGGTAGCCGGATTTGGTCATGCTGCCCTGACCCCAATCGCGCCCCACGTAGAGCGTGTTCGCGTCCACCCACGCGGCGTCCTGCTTGGAGTGCGGCAGAACGAAGCCGCCGGGGACGAACTGGCCGGTTCTCAGGTCGAACTCGCGCAGCGTCTCCGCGTCCTCGCCGCCGGCGGACAACTTGACCAGACAGAGACTGTCGCCGGGATACAGGCAGTTCAGGCTCTTCGCAACCCAGCTGGTGTTGTCTTGCTTCGACAGCGCGTCGTAGTCGATCACCGTATGCCAGTCGGGCTCAGGCTTCAGGTAGTCGGCGAAGTTGGTCTTGCGCAGAATGCCGTGCAGGTGCTCAGCGTCGTGCCACAGGTTGTAGACGTCTGCGCCGTGCTGTTCGGGAGTGGGCAGGCGGCTGGGGTCCTCCGCGATCTTCAGCGCGTCGGCAACATAGGGCGCGAAGTGCGGGTCGGCTTCGAGTACCTTGGCGGTGCGCTCGTCGTGGTCCTTCACCCAGGCCAGCGCCTGCGGGCTGGAGGCATCTTCGAGGAAGAGATATTTATCGGTCACGCCGTCCGCTGCGGGTTGCTGCGAGAGCAGACGCGCCCCAGCGATGCATGCAACTGCGATAAGAATGGCGGCTGGCACTACGTTGCTGCGCATGGACTCTCCTGAGCGGCTGGGTTGGTCTGAGGCTTGGTTGAAGTCTCATGATATAGGCGGCGGCTGTCAACGCGCCGCTGGGACTTTGGCCAACCGCCATCACGCCTGCCGCCGGGATGCCCGGTTGGGGGTAGAATCTTGACGGCGGCAGCAATCGGGTCGCAACAGAGGGTCGGTATGGCACGTCGCAATGGATCGGGCGTTGAGGTGCGCAGGCCAGTGCTCGCAGTTCCCAGCGGAAGCGCGGCCACGGCAGTTGGGCTAGACGCGGCTGAAGCGGTTGCCAGGGCAGGCGCCTGGGCTGGAATGACCCGCGAGCAACTGGTGGAGTTCTACCGGCTGATGTATCTCTCCCGGCGCACCGACGATCGCGAGATTGTGCTCAAGCGCCAACAGAAAATCTTTTTCCAGATATCCTGCGCCGGGCACGAGGCGCTACTCGTCGCCGCAGGCCTGGCCATGCGCCCGGGCTACGACTGGTTCTTCCCGTACTACCGCGACCGCGCAATCTGCCTGGCGCTGGGCAACACCGTGGAGGACCAACTCCTCCAGGCGGTAGGCGCGGCCGACGATCCCGCCAGCGGTGGCCGCCAGATGCCGTCGCACTGGTCCAGCACCAGGCTGCATATTGTCACGCCCAGTTCGGCGACCGCGACCCAATGCCTGCATGCCGTGGGCTGTGCAGAGGCCGGGCGATATTTTTCGCGCCATCCCGAGGCGGTCGGCAGGAAGCCCGCGGGCGGATGGGGCGACTATCGCGACTTCAAGGACGTGTCATTCCACGGCGATGAGGTGGTCTACGTCTCCATCGGCGAAGGCTCGACCAGCCAGGGCGAGTTCTGGGAGTCGCTCAACACCGCCAGCAATGGCAAGCTGCCCGTGGTGTATGTAGTCGAGGACAACGAGTACGCCATCTCCACGCCCGTCGAGGTCAACACCCCCGGCGGAAACATCTCGCGCCTCATCGCCAACTTCCCCAACTTCCACTTCGCCGAGATCGACGGCACCGACCCGCTCGCCTGCTATGCCGCCATGACCGAGGCAGTCGAGTATGCGCGCGCAGGCCACGGCCCGGCGCTGGTCCACGGCCATGTCATCCGGCCGTACTCGCACTCGCTCTCCGACGACGAGCGCCAGTACCGCAGCGAAGAAGAAGTGCAGGCCGAGAACGCGCGCGACCCGCTCGCCAAGATGCAGATGTGGCTTCTGCGCGAGGGCATTCTGGACGCCGAGGCCATCAACCGCCTGGAGCAGAAGGTGGACGACGAAGTGCAGCGCGCGTCCGACCGCGCCATGCAGGCCGTCCTGCCCAGCACCAGGCCCGACGCGATTCTGCGCCACCAGTACTCCGAGAATCTGAAGCCCACCGACCCGCGCTTCGACACCCAGCCCGAGGCCACCGCCGACACCAGCGAGCGCACCATGGCGGAACTCATCAACCTCTGCCTCAAGGACGAGATGCGCCGCGACGAGCGCATCGTAGTCTTCGGCGAAGACGTCGCCGACGCAACCCGCGACGAAGCTCTCCGCGCCGGCAAGATCAAGGGCAAGGGCGGCGTCTTCAAGCTCACCGCCGGCCTGCAAACCGAGTTCGGTTCCGACCGCTGCTTCAACTCGCCCCTCGCCGAGGCCAATATAGTCGGCCGCGCCATCGGCATGTCTGTCCGCGGGCTCAAGCCGGTGGTCGAGATCCAGTTCTTCGACTACATCTGGCCCGCCGTGCACCAGATGCGCAATGAGCTGTCGACCATCCGCTGGCGCTCCAACGGCGCCTGGTCCTGCCCGGTGGTCATCCGTGTGCCCATCGGCGGCTACCTCACCGGCGGCTCCATCTATCATTCGCAGTCCGGCGAGAGCATCTTCACCCACACCCCCGGCGTGCGCGTGGTCATGCCGTCAAACGCCCTCGACGCCCTCGGCCTGCTGCGCACCGCCATCCGTTGCGACGATCCCGTGCTCTTCCTCGAGCACAAGCGCCTCTACCGCGAGACCTTCGGCCGCGGTGCGTATCCCGGGCCGGAGTACGCCATCCCCTTCGCCAAAGCCAACATCGTCCGCCCCGGCAAGGACCTCACCGTAGTCACCTACGGCGCCATCGTTCCGCGCGCATTGCAGGCCGCCGACAAGCTCAATCGCGAGACCGGCGTGGACGTGGAGCTGATCGACCTGCGCACGCTAACCCCCTACGACTGGGACACCATCGCCGCCTCCGTCCGCAAAACCAGCAAAGTCATCGTCGCCCACGAGGATATGCTCAGCTGGGGCTATGGCGCGGAGATCGCCGCCCGCGTCGGCTCCGACCTCTTCGACTCGCTCGACGCGCCCGTCCGCCGCATCGCCGCCATGGACACTTTCGTCGCTTACCAGCCCATCCTCGAAGATGCCATCCTCCCCCAGCCCGAGGACCTCTACCGCGCCATGCTCGACCTCGCGAAATACTGAGCGATAGCTGCTGCCTATTAAGAGCGAATGCATCTTCGAGCGAATGCATCCGACCACAATCGTAGAGCGCCAACGGCGCGAGATATACCAGCCTACGTAGAGCGCCAACGGCGCGAGATATACCAGCCTAGGCCGCAAGCCTAGGGACCGGGTCCCCCGAAGATCCGAGGGCTGAAAGCCCGACATAAGATGCTCCAACCCCCCGCGCCGTCATTCCGCCTCGCAGAGTCAGAATTCCCGTATTTGCATCCCTCCGCACCGTCATCTCGACCGAGCGCTAAAAAAGCTAAGCCATCCCCATCTCGCCATTCCGCAGAAACTTTACGGCCGCGTCCCCAGCTTGCTGCTCCCATCCGCTGTCGGCGTCGCCGGCAGCCCCGCGCAGATCGGCGTAACTACCGGCGTCGCTACGCCAATTAGCTCGGTAATGCCATTGTTGCCGGCCCCGATCCAGGCATTGCCGGAGCCGTCGAGGGCGAAGCCACCGATGAGACTCGACTCCACAGCATAGCCACTTCCAGACAAAATGGTTCCAGAACTTGAAAGCTTGGAGAGGTTGCTGACCCCCAGGACATACGCGTCACCCGAACCGTCGATAGCGATGGCCACGGGCGAGTTGTACACAGCGTAGCCCAGACTAAAACCTGATTGGGATATCTCAATGACCACGTCGGAGGCCTCGTATGTGACCCAGGCGTCGCCGGAGCTGTCAATGGCAATGCTGGCAGCCTGCTCGTACGCTGAAATGGGGGCGTAACCGCCGGCCCCTGAAAGGATCGAGCCGGCCCTGGACAGCTCAGAGACGGTGACGGTGTCGCTCAGGTAACTCTTACCGATGGTAGTGAGTCCGATCGACGTCCATATGTCGCCGGCCCCATCAATTGCGATGGACCCAATGCCAGCAGCCACGCCACCAGCCGGGGAGAAGCTCGTGTACGCGGAGAGCGGAGTCCCAGAATCTGAGAACTCGCTGACCATATTGCCCCAAGTCACCCAGGGGTTGCCGGAGCCGTCGATGGCGATTAATTCTGGATCGTTTAGCCCGCCAGTATAGCCTCCGGACGGAGAGAGTAGAGTCCCGGAATTGGAGATTTCGCTGATGGCATTCTCTGAAGAACTTACGACCCAAGCGTTGCCCGAACCATCAACCGCGAGGCCGTAAGGACAACTCACGCCGATGCCGTAGCCGAGGGCCCCCGACAGAACGGCTCCGGAGCTGGATAATTTGGTGAGGGCGCCGTTGCAGAATAATACATTGAGGTCAGTGCTCATGACCCATACACTGCCCGAAGCGTCGATGGCGATAAACTCGGCGTAGTACATTCCACCACCGGTAAAGTTCAGCGCGATCGTGAGGTCATTTGGCTGCGCCGTCAGCGCCGGTCCAAACGGCGGCGTCGGAATCGACAGCCCATACAGCGCCGCAACATTCGCCGCCGGATTGTGCGCAATATTGATCGCCGCCGTCGCCGTATCCGTCGCCAACGTCCCCGTCGTCCCACCCGACTCCGCATTCGCAAACAGCGTCGAGCAAGCCGACCCCGTCCCATTCGAATTCACACAGCCAGCCAGAATATTCGCCAGCGTATTGATCTCCGCCTGCGGCACCGTCCCATTTCCCCCCGGAGTCGTCGCCAGCGCCACGCCCGTCCCAATCGTCTCCAGATTCGCCGCGTTCGCAAACGCATTCGCAATCCCCGTCAGCGCCAGCGCCGTCCCCGAACTCCCCACATGCGTCGCATCGGTCGCGAACCCCGCCATCGCATACGCCGCCGCCACCGTCGACACCTCATTCACCACGATGTACGAAATTGGCGTCGTCCCCGAGAGAAAATTTCCGCCCGTCGGACAGCTTCCCAGCGCCGCCATCAACCCCGCCGCCGCATTCGCCCCCGTCCCCAGCCCCGGGTCCCCGCCTAGCGAGTACAAATACACCTGCTGCCCCGCTGTGCATGTGTAGTCACCCGAAATCGAAAAGCTCCCATCCGACCCCGTCAGCACATATGCACCCACAGAGTCCGAGTGGCCCGTGTAGGCACTATTCAGCAGCGACACCGACGCATTACTCGTCGAAGCCGCAATCCCGGCCCCGCCATACGCAGCCGCGCCCGCGCCCGACGCGCCCGAAGCCGCCGCGAACAGATACACATGCGCCCCCGAAATCGGGTTCTGCCCACCATGCACCACCCCCGTCAGTCTGGTCCCCGCCATCCCTGGCTCGTTCTGCGAACCCGCCTCATTCAACCCGCCAACCACCCCACCCGAACAACCCGCCAGCAACACCAAACCGCACACAGCCACAACAGGCCCAATCCGCATAATGCTCTCCCGGAAATTCGGCACAAGGCTACACCCACCACCCCACCCATCTTGTGTCCCCCGTCACACCGGCGGCAATGAGTCGTGCTGCACGAAAAGAGAGAATTCGAATCACCCCTCAGCGTCTCTTAGCCGAAGAGACAATCCTCTCGTCCGCGTCCTTTTCCTGCTTCGCCCACTCCGTGTCGCGGTCCTTGTCGACCAGGCCTTCCACATCCTCGGCGCCATATCGAGGA